>CAVSYM010000005.1:0-407881 GCA_963732165.1 uncultured Acidobacteriaceae bacterium | reverse complement strand
CGCCACTCTGTGGGCGTTGCGCCGAGGTATTGCAACCGAGGGCCGCGAACTTCGAGCACGAGCTGTGGACCTGGATGGGCTCGAATCAAGCTATCGCACTTTGGAACGCGAATTGAGCCATGCCGCGATCGAACAACCCGAAGACCAGATTGCAATTCGCAACGGAAGACGCTTTGTCCTGCGACTGGTGAAGGCACAGATTCCGGGTGCCGGGCCGGTGCGCCTCGAAAACAATCGGCCCGGCCAACTCGACAGTTTGAGCATCACCGCCGCCAGGCGCCGGACACCAGGCGCCGGACAGGTTGAGATCCAGGTTCACGCTGCGGGCGTTAATTTCCGTGATGTGATGGGAGCGCTGGGAATGTATCCCGGAAATCCGGGGCCACTGGGCGCAGAATGCGCCGGAGAAATCCACGCGATAGGCGCCGGGACAATAAGCGCGCAAAAAGGAGACCGCGTGATGGCTCTGGCCGCCGGAAGTCTGGCGAGTTTTGCCATCGCATCCGAGAAACTTGTCTGGCCTTTGCCGGAAGCGATGAGTTTTGAAGATGCGGCGACTATTCCTGTCGCTTTCCTCACCGCCTACTACGCCCTGTTCCATGTGGCCGGTCTCGCAGCGGGAGAACGAGTATTGATTCACTCCGCAACGGGCGGCGTTGGAATGGCTGCTTTGCAACTCGCGCTCCAGCACGGCGCCGAGATCATTGCCACGGCGGGAAGCGCCGAGAGGCGGACTCTATTGAAGTCGATGGGGGCATCTCTCGTTTTCGACTCGCGAACACCTGATTTCGCTGCGGAAATCCTTGCCGTCACTCCGGGTGTCGACATGGTGCTGAATTCGCTCGCCGGCGCCTCGATCGACGCCGGTCTGAACACCCTGCGACGCAATGGACGCTTTGTCGAAATCGGCAAGGCGGAGACGCGAGAGCCTGCCGAGATCATGGCCCGGTGGCCTGGAATCCGCTATGCGCGTTTCGACCTCGGCGAGCTGGCTGTTGCAGAACCCGATCTGGTTCACGACATTCTCGCGCACATCTTGGGAGAATTGACGGCGGAACGGCTGAAGCCCCTTCCGTCTCATGTCTATCCGCTCGCTCAAGCCCGGGATGCGTTTCACCTGATGGCACAACGAAAACACATCGGCAAATTGGTCCTTCGCCCCGAGACGCGGGCAGCGGACTTCGATGCTGGCGCAACCCATCTCATCACAGGAGGCCTCGGCGCAATTGGTTGTGAACTCGCGCGCTGGCTTGTCGATCGCGGCGCGCGCAATCTTGTTCTGATCGGCAGGAGCCTTCCATGTCCGGCTGCCAGCACACTAATTGCCGAGCTGCGCACTCAGGGAGCGCATATCGAAGTGTGGAGGGCCGATGTTTCGGACGCGCAGGAACTGGAAGCCGTATTCGCCGAGACAGCACGGACTATGCCGCCCATTCAGACCGTGATTCACGCCGCCGGTACCCTGGGCGACGGGGAACTCGCTGGAATCTCCTGGGCAAACTGCGAAGAGGTAGCCACCGCTAAGATTGCCGGCGCATGGAATCTGCTGAGAAGCTCGATGCCGCGGGGAGTTGAGCGCATCATCTTGTTTTCTTCGATCTCATCTCTCTTCGCGCCTCCAGGCCAGGCAGCCTACGCCATGGCCAACGAGTTCCTGGACGCGCTCTCGCAGTCGTGCTGGCCGCGGGTGCTGGCCATCGATTGGGGCCCATGGAGGGAGATCGGAATGGCGGCTCGTGGCGGATCAGGCAAGGCCGAGCGATACGGCATCGAGCCGTTTTCCGCCCGCGAAGCGCTTAATCATTTCGAGGCGCTGCTCTCTTCTTCGCTCGAGGGCCGGATCGTGGCCATGCACGCCAATCCCGCACGATTCCAGCGCGCCTTTGCGCTGCTCGGACGACCACGCTGGCTGGAACAGCTTGGCGCAAGCGAGTGCGAGATAAACGCCGGTCCAACGCTGATGGAAGAGCTCGCAATTCTTCCGGCTGAGGATGGCCGTGTCCGACTCCGCGAGTACCTGGTCAGCGTCGCCGTTCGCACCCTCGATCTTCCCGGCACCGCCATCGACCCCGATCGCCCACTCCAGGAAATGGGGCTCGACTCGATGATGGCCGTCGAGTTGCGCAACGAAGTTCAGCAGGCCCTGGGCGTGGATATTGCGGCAACAACCTTGTTCGATTATCCGACCATACACCGATTGGCGGCTCATCTGGAGAAGAAAGCTCATTTGTGGAATGAAGAGGCGTATCTTAACACCATGTCGGACGAGCAGGTGGCCGATCTGCTTGCTCATGAACTATCAACACTGGGACGGTTGGATTCGAAATGAAAGCAGCCAATCCCGATTACGGTCCGTTGCTTCGCGATGCCTATGAGCAGATCAAGTGGCTGCGCGAGAAATCGGCAAACCTGCAGGCGAAGGAACACGAACCTGTCGCGATTACAGGAATCGGATGCCGCTTTCCCGGCGGCGCAGTTACCCCGGAAACCTTCTGGACGATGCTCTGCATTGGCACAGATGCCATTCAACAGATTCCACCCGGGCGCTGGGATGCCTCTGCTCTGGGCGCGGACAACGAAGGCATTCCGCAATATGCCGGCCTGATTGAAGGCATCGACCGATTTGCAGCGGGATTCTTCGGCATCGCACCGAGAGAAGCCGAGAAGATGGACCCGCAGCATCGCATCTTGCTCGAAGTGGCCTGGGAAGCGCTCGAAAACGCGGGTATTCCTCCCGACTCTCTTGAAGACACCCGGACCGGAGTCTACATCGGAATCAGCACCAATGACTATTCGCGTGTGGTGCTCGAGGAGGGCGGACTGCCCGCCGTCGATGCGTATTTTGGCACGGGCAACTCGCCGAGCGCGGCTGCCGGGCGACTGAGTTACGCGCTCGGATTGCAGGGGCCCTGCATGTCAATCGATACCGCGTGTTCTTCTTCACTGGTTGCGGCGCACCTGGCATGCGAAGCCCTTCAGCGCGGCGAGTGCGACCTCTGCATCGCGGGCGGGGTCAACCTGATTCTCAGACCCGAGATGCACATTGCGTTCGCAAGGGCGCACATGCTCGCTTCCGATGGGCGTTCGAAGACTTTCGACGCCTCGGCCGACGGCTATGTCCGTGGAGAGGGATGCGGCGCGGTCGTGTTGCAGCGGCTTTCGAGCGCGACGGCTAGCAAGAGGAGAATATGGGCAGTCATTCGCGGCTCTGCGGTGAACCAGGACGGCAGGAGCGCGGGCCTCTCGGCTCCGAATGGGCCGGCCCAGCAAAAACTGATTCGGCGTGCCCTGGAGGCTAGCGGCGTCCAGCCCCTCGATGTTGGATACGTGGAGGCGCATGGGACCGGGACGCCCCTCGGAGATCCAATCGAATTGCAAGCCATGACATCGGCCCTGGAGCGCACTTCGCCGGCCGCGGCGAGGCTATACACCACTTCGCTAAAAACCAATATCGGGCATTTGGAAGCTGCGGCCGGAGTCGCCGGCCTCATAAAAACCGCACTCATTCTTCACCATGGGGAGATCCCTCCGCATCTGCATCTCCGAAATCCAAATCCCAAAATCGACTGGGATCGCATGCGGGTTGTGGTGCCTCGACTCCGCACGACATGGCCACACGATCAGCCCAAACTGGCAGGCGTAAGTTCATTCGGCTTTACGGGAACGAATGCTCACCTGGTCCTCGCCGCGGCTCCGCCGCATTCAAAAACAGACGTGGATCAAGCCGCGCAGCTGCTGGTTCTTTCAGCCAAATCGGAACCAGCGCTCCGCGCACTCGCACTGCGCTACGCCGAATGGTTCGAATGCCACGGATATCTCTCACTGCGCGATGTCTGCTTCACGGCTGCCGCAGGACGCAGCCATTGGAAACATCGAGCTGCTTTTGCTCCGCAGAATCTTTCCGATGCGGTGCGCGAGTTGCGGGCCTTTGCCAGTGGAGCAACGGTGAGCCCTTGCATCGCGCCTGGCTCGACAATCGAACGCGTCAGTCGCGCCTATCTTGCGGGCAACACGGTCGATTGGCACGAACTGGATCATGGCGGCGATGTGACGATACTCTCGCTGCCCTCCTATCCATTTGAGCGCGAGTCGTACTGGCCCGAACCTGCAAGGCAGAGATCGGCGGCTGCAGCGGCTCAGGAAGCTTCAGCCTCTCCCCAGTGTTATCGCGTCGAGTGGACACCAGCACCGATTGCCCCGCACGGTCCGGCGCCTTCGGAGATTGTCGATGAGGTACGTTTGGAATTCGATCGTGCCGCGGCTCTAAACTCTCTGGGCCGGTATCGAGATCTGCTTCCCGCCCTGGAGCGAGCAGCCCGGGCGTGGGCGCGGGCAGCCCTGCGCGATCTCGACGGAGTTTCCACAGGCGACCCGCGGGTGCGAGTGCAGCTTCTTACGCGGCTGCGCACTCTCGCGGGCACACTCGAGATCGGAGACGATGGGCTAAACCCGGAAAGGATTGATGCCGACATACGCCGTCAATTCCCCGATGACACTGCGGAACTCGCCCTGTTGCATCGTTGCGGAAGCTCATTGGCAAGCCTGGTGCGCGGGGAGTGCGACGCGCTCTCTGTCCTTGCGCCGGGCGGGGACACGTCGCTCGTAGCTGCCGTCTACGAACATACTGCCCCGGCTCGCTCGTTCAACCGGACGGTGGCATGCGCTCTCCACTCGTGGATGTCGCATCGCCGATCCGATCAACCAGTGCGTATTCTCGAAGCTGGCGCGGGAATCGGCGGCACAACTGCAGAGATACTGAAGCAAGTTGGTCAGCTTCCGGTCAACTACACGTTCACTGACATTTCGGCGGCGTTCCTCGAGCGGGCGAAGACAAAGTTCGCGCAATACGAATGCATGCAGTACCGCCGGCTCGACATCGAAGCTGACCCCGCAGCCCAGGGATTCTCCGAGGACTCGTTTGACGTCGTTGTCGCGGCAAACGTTCTTCACGCCACGGTTTCGATCTCCGATGCGCTGCATCGGCTGCGCCAACTGCTGGCGCCCGGCGGTCTGCTGGTTCTGCTTGAAATCACGCGGCCGGCTGCCTGGCTCGATCTGACCTTCGGCCTGTCTGACGGGTGGACGCGGGCTGAGGATGGACGAGCCCAAGGCAATCCTCTGCTCAACGCCGATCAATGGCGGCACGTTCTGGCTCGCGAGTTTCTCGACGTGCAGACATTGCCGGATCCGAAACGAGACGGCGGGGAGTGGCAGTCGATATTTCTGGCCAGGAAAGCAGAGCGGGAACCGGCGAGTTGGCTGTTGATCCCAGACGCCGGCGGTATCGCAACCGCTCTGTCCGCGCAGTTGCACGCGCGTGGAGACGTGGTATGTGAATCCATTGAAGCATCCGGTGTACTGCGGATCCTCGATCTGCGCGGCTGCGACGCGCGGAGCGACTTTACGCACGAAGCTTTGCGGGATTTCCAACGCACAGTTTGCTCAGGTGCACTACACCTGGTTCGCGCGGCGGAAGCAGCCTCGCAAAGCGTTCGCGTTTGGCTGACCACGCGAGCAGCGCAAAGGTGCGAAGAGAGCCCCGTTATTTCCGCCGGTGGGACGCTCTGGGGCTTGGGACGGGTATGGGCAGCGGAGTTCCCGCAATCGTTTGGAGGACTCATCGATCTCGCCGCGGAGGATGCTCCCGAAGCCGCGGCATCGCAGATCATCGCTCATATTGACGCAGCCCCGCATGGAGGATCGCGCGAGATCGCGTTTCGAAACGGACAACGATTTGTTTCTCAACTCACGGCATTTAAGCCTTCTCAAGGAAAAGGCGCTTCGTTCTCTCGCGAAGGCGCTTACCTGATCACCGGCGGCTTCGGCGGTCTCGGGCTGGTGATAGCGCGCTGGATGGCGAGACAGGGAGCAGGTTGCCTGATTCTCGCCGGACGCTCGCCTGTGAACGCCGCAGCGAACGAAGCCGTCGCCGACATCGAGCGGCTGGGCGCCCGTGTGGTTCCGGTTCGCGCCGATGTGGCCGATCCCGCCGATATGGCGCGCCTCATGGACGAGATCGCAGTCACAGGCATGACTCTGCGGGGCGTTATTCACGCCGCTGGGATAACGGACGATTGCATGTTGACTACACACGACTGGGAGCGTTTTGAAAAGGCCCTCGCTCCCAAGGTGTATGGCGCCTGGAATTTGCATTCAAGCACAGCCCATCAGCCTCTCGATTTTTTTGTGCTAATGTCTTCCGCGGCAGGAGTTCTTGGCCCTCCCGGCTTCGGCAGTTACGCCGCCGGCAACGCATATCTTGATTCCCTGGCCGAATACCGCTGCGCCATCGGTCTGCCGGCGACGAGCATCGGTTGGGGACCGTGGGCCGGAGTGGGAATGGCGCGCGCTATGGAAGACAAGCAGGGAACACAATGGGAGGCGTCGGGCTTCAAGCGCATTTCTGGCGAAGATGGAACTGAGATCCTGGGCCGCCTGGCCGTGGCTGACAGCGGATATGTAAGCGTTGTTGCCGTTGATTGGAGCCGTTATGCCCGCCACCTGGGCGACGGAACCTCAACTCTCATTGGAGACCTCGCTCACCAGAATCATTCCCCATCCGGCCCGCCTGCCAACGAGGAGGGCCTGCTTACCGGCATCGCTAATCTCTCCGAGGACGTTCGCAGCAAGTCCCTCGTCGATCGAGTGCGTTCGGCGGCAGCAGAGGTCATGGGAATTCGGGACAGCAGCAGCATCGACCCCGATGTTCCATTGGCAGAGTACGGACTGGATTCGCTCATGGCTTTGAGCATCACAAGGAAGCTCTCAGCGAGTTATGGATTGAGTTTGCCCGATACTCTGCTCTTCGATCGTCCCACGGTGAACGCGCTCTCCGAATACCTGCAAGGGCAGACTAATGGGCATACATCGATGGCATTTACTAGAGGCGCGACGCAGGCTGCCAGAAACGAGCCCATTGCCATCATCGGAATGAGTTGCCGATTCCCCGGCGGCGCAAACAGTCCGGAACAGTTTTGGGAGATGCTGCGGCAAGGACGCGACGGAATCCGGCCAGTACCTCGCGATCGCTGGCGTTCCGAAGAGTGGTTCGATCCGACTCCCAACACTCCCGGTAAGATCAACACCCAATGGGGCGGATTCATCGAGGCCGTCGATCTTTTTGATGCACAGTTCTTCGGCATTTCACCACGCGAAGCTGAAGCCATGGACCCTCAACAGCGGCTTCTGCTCGAGGTGGCATACGAAGCACTCGAAGATGGCGCGGTTCCGGCCGACCGGCTCGCGCGCACCGATACCGGCGTATTCATTGGCATTTATAACAACGACTACGGCCGGCTCTCGAATGATCCAAAACTGATCGATAACTACACCGCAACCGGTAATTCGGCAAGCATCGCCACGGGTCGCCTCTCCTATTTGCTGGGTCTCGAGGGGCCCAGCATCGCGGTTGACACCGCCTGTTCGTCCTCGCTGGTGGCGGTGCACCTGGCATGTCAAAGCCTGCGTTCGGGCGAATCCTCACTGGCGCTCGCCGGCGGCGTCAACCTTATGCTCTCGCCCATGTCGACACTGATCATCTCGCAATTGCGCATGTTGAGCCGGGATGGGCGCTGCAAGGCATTCGATGCTCTGGCCGACGGTTTCGTGCGTGGAGAAGGCTGTGGCGTGGTGGTGCTCAAACCCCTGCGCCAGGCCTTCGCCGATCACGATCGCATCCTGGCGGTGATCCGGGGTTCGGCAGTGAACCAGGATGGGCGTAGCAGCGGCATCACCTCGCCGAATGGGCAAGCGCAGGAAGCGGTAATTGGAAAAGCTCTTACTGAAGCAGGAGTGGAGGCCGCTCACATCGGGTTCGTTGAGGCACACGGAACCGGCACGGCCCTCGGAGACCCCATTGAAGCAGGCGCTCTCAATCAGGTGCTCGGGCATGGCCGAAGAGACACCGCTCCTTTGCGCATCGGATCAGTAAAAGCCAATATCGGCCACCTCGAAGCCGCCGCCGGAATCGCCGGGCTGATCAAAACAGTGCTCGCACTGAGGCACAAGGAATTGCCCCCTCAACCTCATTTTCACACTCCCAATCCACATATCGAATGGGACCGGATGAAGCTGGTAGTGAATGACAATCTGCGATCGTGGGCGCGCGATGGTACGGCACGGTTGGCAGGGGTCAGTTCATTCGGCTTCAGCGGCACCAACGCTCACGTGGTAATTGAAGAAGCGCCGATGACCGCGGCCCCGCTGCCAACTGAACCCGCCGCTCAAGTGTTGACCCTGTCGGCAAAATCAGAATCGGCGCTCAAAGCCATGGCCGCCGAGTGGTCGCGCTTTGCCACCGAGGCTGCTTTTGCCGATATCTGTTTCACCGCGAATACATGCCGGTCGCGCTATCCGTGGCGGCTGGCGCTGGTGACGCCTTCGTTATCGGTCGCGCAGAATCTTCTGGCGAAATTTGCTGCCGGCGATCGCCACGTGGTTTCGGCCGGCCATGCTTCTCCTGGAAATGTGCCCGCAATCGCTCTCGCTTTCCGCTCATGCTCTCCCCATCACCTGCCCGAGGCCCATCAACTGTACCGCGATTACGCGATTTTTCGAGAAACGGTTAAGGAGTGCGCAAAGGCCGCCCCGGCTGAGTATGCGCCCAACATTTCTGAGTGGTTCGAGTCGGAGATGCAACCCGCCGACTGTCAGGCGGAACTCGCCGGGCTCATCTGCCAAGTGGCGGGTGCCCGGCTTTGGCGTGCCGCAGGAATCATTCCCGATAGACTGAATTCCGCCGGCGCGGGCCGGCTGGCTGCGGCCTGCGTGGACGGGACTCTACGCCTTCAGGACGCAATGAAGCTGGCCTGTTCGGCAGGTGCGGCGGGCTCTGTCATCGATACCGACCAATGCCAAGACAACAACCATGTGGAGATAGCGGCGCTGCCAGTGGAAGGCGAAGCCCCCGCGTTCCTTCGTGAGCTGGCAAGGCTGTTTACTTTTGGCGTGCCCGTGGACTGGAACTTCCTTCAACCGCCCGACAGGTTCCGCAAAGTGGACCTGCCGCGATATCCATTCCAACGGTCGCGTTACTGGCTCGCTGCGGCGAACACTGTCGCGACGCCGCGCGACCCGCAGCCCGCGCCCGCGCATCCACTGCTCGGACACCGAATTCGAAGTATCTCGCGCGACATTGTCTATCAAGCGGAAATCTCCGCATCCAGTCCGCCATTTCTCGACGATCACCGGGTCTACGGAGTGCCGGTTGTTCCTGCCACCGCCTTTCTGGAGATTGCATTGTCAGCAGGGTCCAAGATCCTGCGCTGCGATGCGCTGGCATTGAAGGATGTCAGGCTCCTTCAAGCGCTCGGGATTCATGAAGGAGAGTCCCGCTCCATTCAATGCCTGTTAAGTGATGTGACCGAGGACCAGCTGCAGTTCAAGATCGCGAGTTTTGCGGGACCGGAGGCGGAACCCGTATTCCATGCCAGCGGCCAGATTCTTCGGGCGGAACCTGAAGCAGCAGCCACTCGAGTTATCGACCCCACTTCGTTGTTCAATGGAGATCGGCTCTCAGCGGAAGATTTTTATTGCGGGGCTTCAGAGAACGGCTTCCAATTTGGGCCTGCGTTTCGTGGCATCCAGTCGGTTGCGCGCTCTACCGGAGAGGCGCTCGGACAAGTCGCACAGGCGCCTGAGCTCGATGCTTCAATGGCGGATTACTTTTTTCACCCAGCCATGCTTGATGCCTGCCTGCAGACATTCGGAGCCTCGCTTCCACCAACCGGCCGGGAACCGTCACCGTACGTTCCCGTGCATATTGCATCTCTGATCGTCTATCGACGTCCGGGCTCAACCTTATGGAGCCGCGCCCGCCTCAACTCAAAGCTCAGCCACTCGCCCGAGGTTTTCGTAACGGACTTCGAGATTTGCGACGGGAATGGTGTCAGGGTCGCAACCATCGAGGGATTTACCACCCGGCGGCTCGAGCGAACAGCCCTCCAGCGAGCATTTGCGCCGGATTCTCCAGGGGGCATCTACCGGGTCGAGTGGCGGCCCGTCAGTATTGAGGCGCCAAGCGCTCAGCCCATACCGTGGCTCGTAATCGGAGCGGATGGGGGGCTGGCGCGATTGCTGTGCGATCAGCTTCATGCAACGCTCCTCAAGTGGCAGCAAAGTGAAGACACGTCTTATTGGATCGAAGTGCTGACAGGCGGCGACTATCTAGGAGTCGTAGCAGTATGCGCCGGTTCGGCAAGGGGTGTCTCCTTTGCCGAAGAGCGCCGCCAGTGCGAGGCCTGCCTTTCAATCGCGCAGGCGCTTGTAAAATCAAGCGGTCCTCGGCGCCTTTGCGTGATCACGGGTGGCAGTCAGCCTGCACCGGGCCTGACGGCGCCGGTTGCGCCGGCCCATGCGGCTGTGTGGGGCCTCATCACAGGCCTCATCATTGAGCATCCCGAAATCGACACGCGCCTCATCGACCTCGATGCGGATGTTGACACCGCAAAAACTCTGTCCGGATTGGTGGCGGCCATTGTCAACCCGACCGAGCACAGGATGGCAATTCGCGGCGATCGAGTATTTGCGCCGCGCCTCACTCGCTACCGCTCCGCACCTATGCAAGAATTCCGGTTTACCGCGCAGGGGACCTATCTCATCACGGGAGGCATGGGCGCTCTTGGCATCGCAACCGCCAAATGGATTGCCTCCCGAGGCGGAGGCCATCTTGTTCTGATGAGCCGGAAAAATCCATCGCCGGAGGTTCTGGAAGAGTGCCAGTCAATCGAAGCGTTCGGGGCGCGCGTTTTTCTTCGCGCGGCCGACGTTGCCAACAAGACCCAGCTTGACGAAATCATCGCGGAAATCGATCGCGAACTGCCACCGCTTCGTGGCGTGTTTCACGCAGCAGGCGTAGTTGACGATGCCTTGTTTGCCAATCTGACCTGGCCCCGTCTTCAAGAGGCCATGAGGCCCAAGATTCTGGGCGCGCGCAATCTTGACGATGCCACCTCGGGTCGATCTCTCGATATGTTCGTGCTGTACTCTTCCGCGTCCGCCATACTGGGTTCCCTCGGCCAGGCAAACTACGCCGCGGCCAACGCATGGCTCGACGCGCTCGCCTATGATCGCCGGCAGCGCGGGGAAACCGCTCTCAGCGTGAATTGGGGGCCATGGGCTGGCGCGGGTATGACCCAAAGATCGGGCGCAAGTTCTCTTTTCGAGCGGCAAGGTTTCAGAATGCTCGCGCCCACCGATGCCTTCCGCGCGCTTGAGGCGTTGCTCCAGTCCGATGTACCCCAGGCCCAGGTGCTGCCCGTCGACTGGGACAAGGTGCGCAAATCTCAAGTATGGCTCGCGCAACCCGAGTTGTTTGCTGACATCGATCGCGAGTCGCCGCCTGCCCCGCGCGCTTCGTCTCAGGAGCATAAAGCGATAGTTCGCCGAATCCTGGCCACGCCCGCCCGCGCACGGGAGACACTCATCCTCAAAATGATTACCGAACGCGCCGCCGCGGTTCTCGGAAATGCGGACGCCAACGAACTATCGCCGCACACTGCACTGAGCGAACTGGGCATGGATTCCTTTACGGCGACGGAGCTGGTGCAGCAGTTGGAGGCCATCGCTGGACGAAGTCTCTCGCCAACAATTGTGTTCCAACATCCCACTCTAGCGGCCTTGGCGCGCTACATTGCTCAATCGCTTCCCGGAACAGAGACGCCGCGCGAATCTGAGTTATCCCTGGCGGCGCAGGCACCCGAGGACGAAGCCCTCCTGCAAGAGGTCGCCACGATGGAGGCGGACACCATGCACCACTTCCTCAAACAGTTCATCGAGAGCAACACATGAATCCAGGCAGATCGCAACTTCCGCCGCTCACCGAACAGCAGCTTGCGGTGCTCGCCGTAAAGAAGGCCCAGGCGCGGCTTGCGGAAGCCGATGCGCGCAGGCACGAGCCGATTGCGATGGTGGCCATGGCATGCCGATTCCCCGGAGGGTGCGACTCGCCCGAAAAACTCAGTGAGATGCTCGAAGCCGGCCGCCATGCCATTCGGGAGATACCGAAGGACCGCTGGGATATCGATGCTTTCTACCACCCCGATCCCGAAATGCCCGGGAAAATGTATTCGCGATGGGGAGGATTCTTAGAAGGTGTGGCGGACTTCGACGCGCGCTTCTTCGGCGTCAATTCAAAAGAAGCCGAAAGCATGGACCCGCAGCATCGGCTATTGCTCGAAGTGAGCTGGGAGGCTCTGGAACGAGCGGCAATTCAGCCACAATCGCTTGGCGGCAGCGCCACCGGCGTCTACATCGGTATCAGCACCAACGAATATGCGTCGCAGGGTTTCGGCTCTGGAAACATGTCGGAGATCAATCCTTTCAGCGGCACCGGCAACGCCGCCAGTGTAGCCGCGGGGCGCATTTCGTATATGCTCGATCTCCGCGGTCCGGCCATTTCCATCGATACAGCCTGCAGTTCGTCGCTGGTGGCGCTTCATCTCGCAATCACCCATCTCCGGCTGGGTGAAACCGGCCTGGCCATCGTGGGCGGCGTGAACCTGATGTTGAGACCGGAGCCCATGATCTACTTCTGCCGTACCCGCATGATGGCGGCTGACGGCCTGTGTAAAACCTTTGACGCCGCTGCCGACGGATACGTGCGCGGCGAAGGGTGCGCGGTCGTAGTGCTGAAACGGCTTTCGGACGCGCAATCCGCCGGCGATCGTGTCGTCGCAGTCATTCGCGGCTCCGCCGTCAATCAAGATGGCCGCAGCAACGGCCTCACCGCGCCAAATCGCGAGGCGCAGGAGGCCGTCATTCGCGCGGCACTCGCCGATGCCCGCATGGATTCCTCGCGCGTCGAGTATGTTGAGGCCCACGGAACGGGAACACCACTGGGCGATCCGGTCGAGATCGAAGCCCTGGCAGCCGAATATGGAGGTCCAAGGCGCTCCAGCCGCAAGCCGCTTCTGGTCGGCTCGATCAAGACCAACATCGGACATACCGAGGCTGTCGCCGGGCTGGCCGGAGTCTGTAAAGCCGCACTGGCGCTGGCGAACGGGCGCATACCGCCTCACCTGCATCTCACGCGTCTCAATCCTCACGTTGACTGGGAGCAGGCGAACCTAAATGTACCGCTAAACCTCACTCCCCTCTCACCCGATCGCGCCGTCGGGGTCAGCTCGTTTGGGTTTAGCGGTACCAATGCCCATGTCATCCTTGAGAGAGCGCCGGAATCCTCCGATACACGGCCCTCGTCGCCAGACCAACAAACGGGGCTTCTAATGCTCTCGGCAAGAGACGATGTCGCGCTGCGCGAGCTGGCCTCACATTTTGCCGTCACTCTCGAATCCGGCGACGCGCAATTTCAGGCGATCTGTCAGACTGCCGCTCGTGGCCGCGCCCACTTTGAGCGACGACTGGCCGTCACGGCCGAAACTGCCGCCGAAGCCGCGTCGAAACTCCGGGGCTTCGTGCGCGGCCAGAAGTCGAAAGGCCTGGCGGTCTCCGGTGACCAGGGGTCATCGCGGCCCCGTATTGCATTTCTCTTCACCGGCCAGGGCTCTCAGTACTCCGGCATGGGACGCTTGCTGTACGAGACCGAGTCTCAATTTCGCAGTTGTCTCGATCAGTGCGCCCAGGCACTCGATCCGCTCATCGGCAGACCTCTTCTCGATATGCTGTTTCCCGACCTGGCCCATAAGGCCGAAGCCGATGCGGCTTTGTCCCGCACCGGAATCACGCAGCCTGCCCTATTCGCAGTCGAGTTAGCTTTGGCGCGTCTGTGGCAAGCCTGGGGAGTTGAGCCGGATTGGGTCATGGGTCACAGTGTCGGAGAAGTGACAGCAGCCTGCTTCGCCGGCGTAATGTCGCTCGAAGACGGCATTCGGCTGATTGCTGCGCGTGCGAAACTCATGCAGCAGTTGCCCGCCGGCGGAGCCATGATGGTCGTCTTTGCCGATCATGCCGCCGTGACCCAATGGCTTCAGGGCGAGTTCTCCGCCCTCTCCATTGCCGCGGTCAACAGCCCATCCAACACCGTCGTCTCAGGACGGGAGGGCCTGGTCCAAGGCCTAGCTGCGCAGCTGAAGAAAGCCGGCATCGCGACGCACCCTCTCAACGTCTCCCATGCGTTCCACTCCGTGCTGATGGAGTCGGTCCTCGAGCCATTTGCGCGCGAGGCCGAGCGAGTTTCGTGGCAGTCACCGCGAATCGGCCTCATTAGCAATCGCAGCGGCCGCCCGGCTGGCGACGAGATCGCTGAAGCCCGCTACTGGATGCATCACGTCCGCGAGCCAGTGCTGTTTGCGGAAGGAATGCGAAGCCTGGAAGAACTTGGCTGCACTGCCTTCGTTGAAATCGGACCGGGGAATACGCTTCTCAACCTGGCGCGCGAGTGCCTGAAAGAGTCTCCGCGCCTACTGCTTCCTTCCCTGCGACGGGACCAATCCTCCGATGCGCACCTGGATTCGTTAGCAGCGCTCTACGCCGCGGGTGTCGACGTTCGATGGCGTGCCGATGGGAATCCGCGCAGCCGCAGCGTGCTTCTACCGACCTATCCGTTTCAGCGTCAACGCTACTGGGCCGGACCTATACAGCCAACCATAAACGCCAACCAAACGCATCCTTTATCAGGTTCCAGGACGGTTCTGGCTGACGGCACTGTTTGCATCGAAACGGTACTTGGTATCGCGATGCTGCCGTTGCTGGCTGCGCACCGGATCGGAGGCGAGATATTGGTTCCCGCGGCGGTGTTTCTCGACATGGCACTTGCCGCCGGTTCGGATGCGCTGGCCGGCGCGAACCCAACTCTGCACGACGTCGTATTCATTCAGCCACTTCGGCTAAGAGCGCAAGAAGAATGCCGGGTGCAACTGCTTCTTCACCAGGATCAGGATGATGGTTCTTTTGGATTCTCCATCTATAGCGATGTAACCCCTCGCTGCAACAGTTGGTCATGTCACGTGCGCGGACGTATATCGGCGTCCGACCATCAAGTCTCGGAACCGGACCCGCGCAGTCAGCCCAACAGCGTTGTCGAGGTGAACGGGTTCTACGACGAGTTGAATCGTCTGGGCTACGAATATGGTTCTGAACTGCGCTGCATTCGCAGCCTCCGGCGTGGCCCGGGCGTTGCCATCGCCGAACTCCAATTGCCCGAGACGCTGCGACGCAATGACCGGCAATATCTTCTCCATCCGGCATTGGTCGACGCGGCCTTTCAGGCGAGCGGCGCAGCGCTTGACGATCGACCGGGCGGGCTGCTTCTGCCCGCCTCAATCGATAGCATCGCTCTCGTTTCCAGAGCTTCATCGATTTCCAGCGCATTGCTTCAGGTTGAACCAAGCCCGGGGGCCGTGCGGCTCTCGGTGACTTTGCGTTCTTCCGATGAGCGGCCCATCGCTGTCATCAAAGGCCTGGCTCTCCGTCCGGTTCAGCAGTCCGCGGTTGCAGATGACTCCCAGGTTGAAGCCTCCCTTTTTGAGGTACGTTGGATGCCGGCCGGGCGGGTCACTCAAGACCACCTCGACTTTCTGAACCCCGTTTCCGAAGTCGCCGCAGGCATCCGCTCCAATACGGCGTTGCATGCCCATCCGCTGCTCGATTCGTATGAGGAATTGGAGCCTGAGCTTGAATCGATGAGTCAGGCTTATGCAGCGGCGGCTCTGGAAGGGCTGGGCCAAGACCCCATCCTCTCCGCCGAACCGGCGATCCGCCGCCTCTTCGAGCGAGTTCGCGACATCGCGCTTAGCGGCGATGCCGGCCGCATCGAGACCATGACGGCGCTCCGCGCGCGTTTTCCGCATTTCGGCTGCGAACTCGCGCTGCTTGAAAGGTGCGGCTCCAACCTGACTGCGGTACTCGACGGCACGAAGGATCCCCTTGAACTGCTGATTCCTTCGGGCGACGCGAGGGAACTCGAAAACATTTACCGCAATGCGCCTCCCGCTCACGTCTTTAACAATCTTGTTGCGCACGCCGTTGCTGATGCCGCCCGTTCCATACCTCCGGGCCGAATTCTGCGCATTCTGGAGATAGGCGCCGGCACCGGAGCCACGACCATGGCAGTTGTCGATGCCCTAAAGGGACACCACGTGGAGTATGTGTTCACAGACGTGTCTCACGCATTTGTCAATGCCGCCAGTTCGCGCTTTGCCGCAGAGACGTGTCTGCGCTTTCGGACCCTGGACATCGAGCACGCGGTCTCGAAGCAAGACTTTGCAGAACGATCCTTCGACCTGGTGCTGGCGGCCAATGTATTGCATGCCACCCGCGATATCCGTCAATCCCTTCGCCATGCCCGCTCTCTGCTGGCTCCCAATGGGATCCTGATTCTGGTCGAAACCGTACGCCCCAAATGTTGGGCGGATATTACCTTTGGATTGCTCCCCGGGTGGTGGCGTTTTGCCGATTCCGATCTCAGGGCAAGTCATCCGCTCCTTGCCGCGCAGCAGTGGGTCGATTTGCTCCTGGAAACGGGATTTGAAACTCCTGAGATGGCGGCAGGAGCCGACTCAGAGCGTTCAGCCCTTTCGAGCCAAGCACTCTTTCTGGCGCGGGTGCCGTCTGTTCGCGGTTCCGCGGAACTGTCGACTTTCGCAACGTGGCAAGTGGCCGGCGACGGAGCCGAAGTCGCTCGAGAGTTGGCCCGGAAATTGGAAGAAAACAATGTCAGAATTGTTTCCTCGTCTCCGCAGGCGCTGGTGTACCTCGCAACCACGCCCGTTGCGCACGCCCAAAATATTACGGAATTCCGTGAAGCCCTGCGCTCCGAGTACAGCCGCATGTTGGACCTCCTTCAGGGAGTGGTTCGCGGCGACGCTGACGCCCTGCCGCATTTGTGGATTGTCACCCGAGGAGCAGTGTCGGTTGTGGATGACGAGGACTGCACCCCGTTTCGCAGCATCGCGTGGGGCTTGGCGCGGGTTGCCGCAGCGGAGTATCCCGAGCTTCGCTGCACCTGCATCGACCTCGACCCGAAAAGGCTGGACCCATGCCTTGAAGCGCAAGCAATTCTCGCCGAAATCGCCACTCGTGAGAGCGGCGAACAGATAGCCTTTCGCGGATCGATGCGCTACTGCGCGCGCTTCGCGCCTGTCCATGATGAACCTTTGCTTCATGCACCCGAGGGCCCATATTCGCTGGCAGTTTCCGAATCCGGCAGCATAGCGGAGTTGAAACTTGCGCAGATGGCAATGCCGGTTCCCGGCCCCGACGAGATCCTCATTGAGATTCAAGCCGCCGGTGTGAACTTTCGCGACGTCCTCACGGCGCTGGGATCGTATTCCGGGGCAGCATCGCGGTTGGGCGCAGAGTGCGCTGGACGTGTCGTCGCTACCGGTTCCGGGGTTCGCCGTTTCAAGGCCGGCGACGAGGCGGTGTGCCTGGCTTCGGGTGCGCTCGCAACTCATGTCTGTGTGCCCGAGGCAATGGCTGCCCATCGCCCCCGACGGTTGCGGCCTCACCAGGCAGTAACCATGCCCGTAGCGTTCCTCACCGCTTTGCATGCCTTGCACGAGCTGGGCAAGATTAGCCGCGGCGAGACGGTGCTGATCGACTCCGCGGCCGGGGCTGTCGGCCTGGCGGCGATTCAAGTTGCGCGCAGGGCCGAAGCCAATATATTTGCGGCCGCGGGCAATGCTGAAAAGCGGGCCTTTTTGCGATCCCTCGGCCTCAAGAATGTCTTGGATTCGCGTTCTGAAAATCTTGAACATGAGGTGCGCGCGCTCACCGGGGGAGCGGGTGCCGATCTGATTCTCAATTCGCGAGCCGGCGACGCCATTCCACGAGGCCTGCGCCTGCTCAGGCAGGGCGGACGTTTCATTGACCTTGGAAACAGGGATGTCTGGACCCCTGAACGCATTCAAGCGCTCGACGGAATCGAGCGGTCCATCTCATACCACACCTTCGATCTCGGTGAGGTGTTTCGAAGCCAGCCCGAGCGCCTGGTCGAAGACCTGGAGCACTTGCTTGCCGAATGCGAAGCATCGATCTGGAACGTGTTGCCCCACCGCATTTATCCTCTCCGTGCAGCTCATACGGCATTTCGCTTTATGTCGCAGGCGCGCCACATCGGCAAAATGGTGCTTGCTCCCGAGCGTGCGACGGCTCAAACCCTCATTCGCACAAATGGAACGTACCTCATCACCGGAGGGCTCGGCGGCCTCGGACTGCGGTTCGCCGAATGGCTGGTCGAGAACGGGGCCAGTCGAGTGGCGCTGGTCTCGCGCCGCATAGACCATCCGCAAGCCTTGCGCAAAGTCGAGGACCTACGGCGGCAGGGAGCCGATGTCGCCGTCATCGAGGCGGACGTCGCAAACCCCGTCGAAATGGCCAGCGCATTCAGGCAAATCTGCGGCAACGGCCCACTCCGGGGCATCCTCCACGCCGCCGGACATCTGGATGATGCGGTGCTGATGAACTTGAGCTGGGAACGTTTCGAAGAAGTGCTTGCGCCCAAGGCCTATGGCGCCTGGCTGCTCGATCGCCTCAGCGCCGGCATGGATCTAGATTTCTGTGTGCTCTTCTCATCCACCGCTAGCCTGCTGGCGCCTCCGGGACAAGCCAGCCACGCCGCGGCCAATGCCTTCCTCGATGGCCTCGCCAAATCGCGCCGGGCACGTGGCGAAACGGCAATGGCCATCAACTGGGGCGCGTGGGCGGAGATCGGTTCGGTTGCCGGACAACAACTGGAAGGTCAGCTCGGAAAGTGGGGCATGCGCCGACTGATGCCCTCTGAAGGCGTTCGTGCCCTGGAATTGCTGCTGCAACGGGACGCTGTCGAAGCCACGGTGGTGCCGCTGAGACGCGACGGCATTTCCCCAGGGATTGCGTCCGCTTTCTTTGAACAGTTGGCGACTCCTCAGCCCGCAGAAACCAAGACGCGAGAGAGCGGATTTCTGCTGGCGCGCATCGAGACCGCGCCGCCTGCCCTCCGCCGCGATCTGCTTATTTTCGAGCTTCAGCGCATCGCCACTGAGGCCGTTGGGGCCAAGGAGCCGGTTGCGACCGAGCGCCCTTTGAGCGAATACGGCGTCGATTCACTGCTCGCTATCGAGCTCCGCAACCAGCTGCGCAGACATCTGGGCCGATCCTTCTCCGCTACGGTACTGTTCGACTACCCGACCATCGAATCACTGGCCGGCCACATCGCAACCGAATTCGCAGAACTGTTTTGCGTCGACCAGACAGCCATCGCGGACCCCGGCTCCCACATCGAGACCCCGGCCGAAGATGATGCGATCGCGGTCGTTGGCATCGGCTGCCGGTTTCCCGGCGAAGCGAATACACCGGAGTCGTTCTGGCACATGCTCCTTTCCGCCACCGATGCCGTGTCTGAGGTGCCGGCAGATCGCTGGAACCTGGATGAGTGGTATGATCCGCGGATCGCCGTGCCGGGCAAAATCTCTACCCGGCGGGGCGCTTTCCTGCGCAACGTAGATCTGTTCGACGCCCAATTCTTCGGCATCAGTCCGCGCGAGGCCGAATGCATGGATCCCCAGCAGAGATTGTTGCTCGAGGTAAGCTGGGAGGCCCTCGAGAATGCCGGCATCGATCCCAATCGCCTGGCGGGTACCGATGCGGGTGTCTTCGTGGGAATATGCTCTAACGATTATGGACAGCGCCTGCTGGCCGATCCCGCGCTTCTGGACATGTACATGCCTACCGGAAACGCGTCCAGTGTCGCCTCGGGAAGAATTTCATATGTGCTCGGCCTTGAGGGCCCGTCGGTATCAGTTGACACTGCCTGTTCGTCTTCGCTGGTGGCCATTCATATGGCGCGCCAGAGCTTGTTGTCGTCGGAATCAAGTCTGGCTCTCGCGGGCGGCGTTCATCTGACTCTCGAGCCGCGCACAACAGCCGCGCTCTCACAGTTGCGCATGCTTGCCCCAGACGGCCATTGCAAGACATTCGATGCCCGCGCCAACGGTTTTGTGCGCGGCGAAGGCTGTGCAATCGTGGTTCTCAAGCGTCACCGCGATGCACTGCGAGATGGCGACCGCATCCTTGCCCTCCTGCGCGGAACCGCGGTCAACCAGGACGGGCGAAGCAGCGGCCTTACCGCGCCGAATCGCGTTGCGCAGGCCAAGGTGATCCGCAAGGCGCTCGCAAGCGCAAGAATCGACCCGGCGCGAGTGACCTATGTCGAGACTCATGGCACAGGAACCTCTCTCGGCGATCCCATTGAAGTAGGCGCGCTGGACGACGTTTTTGGGGATACGCATAACTCCAGCCGTCCGGTCTACCTTGGCGCATTGAAAACCAATATCGGACATCTCGAAGCCGCGTCCGGCGTGGCTGGATTCATCAAGGCCGTGCTGGCGCTGAACCACGGCCAGATTCCGCCCAATCTGCATTATCAAACGCCCAACCCGCATCTCCCGCTGAACACCGGCCACTTCACGATTCCCACTCAGGCGGTTCGCTGGAATGACAACGAAGAAAAGCTCATGGCAGGAGTCAGTTCGTTTGGATTCAGCGGAACCAACGCGCACGCCGTTCTTGAGAGCGTGAATCCACTGCCGCCACGTGCCTCTTCTCTCGACAATGGCCAAAGTTACGTGCTGGTCCTGAGCGCGAAATCCGAGGCGGCACTTGAAACCATGGCCCACCGCTACGCATCGGCGCTTCTCCAAGACCCAAATCTGTCCTTCGCCGACGACTGCTTCACCGCATCCGTCGGGCGCGCGCATTTTGCATGCAGGCTCGCGGTGGTGGCGCGCAATCGGCTGGAGGCAGCGCGCCAACTCGATGCCCCGCCCACGCAGTGGCCGCATCGCGGAGTGCTCGAGCCGGGCCGCAGCCAGATCTCAACCTTATTCATTTCCGCCAAGGGCAGCGCCCTCCGCTACCGATTATTGCAATCGTGGGGCGTTGAAGCCGGCTGGGTCGTCGCATGCGGACCGGAGTTCTGCGAGGCCGTAGCCTGCGCCGGCGTGATCGAGATCAGCGATGCAACGCGGCTCCGGGCGCAACTCGAAAGCGGCGACTTGACCCGCTTCGCCGAAGCGCTTCGGCAAACGCAACTCCTCCCTCCACAATGTGGTTTGCTGAGTGGCTCCTCGGGTCAACTCCTCGACGCCGAGCAACTCGCATCAGTCGAATGCTGGACTGAAGCCTTTGACGGCGAGTCGTTGTCAGAGACTGCTCTGGAAACTCTTCGCCGCAACGGCGCGCCCATGCCCTTCGATCTGTCCCGGGAGAGAAGCGACGAGGAGCTGGCCGCTGCGCTATATGTTGCCGGTGTTTCTCTTGATTGGGAGCGTTACTATTCAGGCCGTCAGGTTCACAAATCCGTCTTGCCGTCCTATCCGTTTGAGAGCAGACGCCACTGGGTTGAAACGCCATCCACCGCGGCCGCGCCTTCCCGCGACGATCTTACCTACAAGATCGAGTGGCGCAGCGCCCCCAAAGCAGTGCAGCCCTCAGCGCTTCGTTCCATGCTCGATTCTGCGATCGAGCCACTGATGGCCAGCGAAAGGCTCCATGAATACCTAAGCGTTCTTCCCGAATTCAATCGCATAGCGGCCCACTACTTCGCCCAGGCAATACGAGAAATCCGGTCACCCCGAACCCGCGCCAGAGTCATGCCGGAGTACGAGCGGCTTCTAGCGCGAATGGAAACCATCCTCGAACAGTTTCCCACCGCAGCTTCCGATCAGGATGGTCTCGCCTACTTGAATGCCCACCTATCTTCTCTGCTCGACGCTCATCCGACTTTCGCGCCGGAGATGCGGCTGATCGAGCGCTGCGGAGATAATCTTGCCGCAGTGATTTTGGGAGAGAGGGATCCTCTTTCCGTGCTATTTCCCGATGGTTCTGCCCGCGATGTCGAATCCATCTACAGCCATTCTCCAGCCGGGGCCGTGATGAACAGTCTCACTGCCGAAGCGGTTGACCGAATCATCGGGGCGCTGAGCCCACAATCTCATCTGCGCGTGCTCGAAATCGGCGGGGGCACGGGCTCCACAACTGCCGCGGTTCTGCCGCGGCTTGCTTCCGCTCGAATGCATTACATGTTCACAGACAAAGGGTCCAGCTTCGTGGCTGCGGCGCGCGCGCGCTTCTCCGCTTTTCCCGGTACATCCTTCCAGTTACTCGATATTGCCAAGCCGCTCGAGACATCGTGGCGACCCGGCTCGTACGACATAGTTATCGCCGCCCATGTTCTGCATGCGACACGCGATCTCCGCACCGCCCTCGCCAATATCAGGCAGTTGCTGGCTCCAGGAGGCCTGCTGCTGTTGATCGAAAGCACGCTCGAGCAGCCATGGATCACGTTAATCTTCGGCCTCACCCAGGAGTGGTGGAGTTTTGAAGATCGCGACCTGCGCGAGGCGCACCCGCTGCTCGACCGCAAGCAGTGGCAATCGCTGCTTCGCGCGTCGGGCTTCCCGGAGATTGCAACCTTGCCGGGTGATCAAGACGCTGCAGCGCTCGGCCAGGCAGGATCGTTCCAAACCCTTTTCCTAGCCGCAGCCACGCCAAGAGATATTTCTTCAAGACAGTTCTTGCTTATTCCAGATTCCGGGGGAACGGCCAAAGCATTGGAGGAATCGATTAAATCCGCAGGCGCTGATTGCCAGATTGCGCCTGCCCCAGTGGAAGAATCGGACTGGACCGACGTGGTATATCTACGCGGCCTCGACGCGACCGCCCCTGAATCCGTGATGGATCACTTCGACCTGGTTCGGGTCCTCCAAGACTGCAAACGCCGCGGCAATCCTCCGGCCCGATTCTGGGTCGTCACGCATGGCGCGCAAGACGTGGGCACAATCCCCGCACCCATTAACATTGCGCAGGCCCCTTTGTGGGGACTGGGCCGAGTGATCGCTCTCGAAGAACCGGCGTTCTGGGGCGGCCTCATCGATCTCGATCCCGCAACGCGGGCGTCGGCTCAGTCCGAGTCGCTCTTTGAATGGCTCCGTCAAGCACGCCCTGAGCCAGAGTCCGCACAGCGCGCCGGCCAGTGGTACCTGCCGCGTCTCACGCGTCTCAAGGTTGCTCGCTCGACCTCTCCTGCTATCGATACCAGCGGAACTTGCCTTATTGTCGGCGGCCTCGGCGAACTCGGCCTCAGTCTGGGGAGGCGCTGGGCCGCTCGGGGCATGTCGCGAATCGTTCTCACTTCGCGCCACGGTTTGCCGGATCGCAACCTCTGGCCGGCTCTTTTGGAAAACTCCCAGTGGGCGAGCAAGATTGCAGCGGTGCGGGCCATGGAAGCGTCGGGAGCGCGGGTCGATGTGGCCGCCGTCGACGCCGGCAATGAGTCCGCAGTCAAAGACCTGCTCGATGGCATTTCCGATCTCCGTATCGCGATCTTTGCGGCGGGCGTTTCTCTCAACCGCAGTCTGTTCGATCTGAATGAAGAAGAATTCCGGCAAGTAATGTGGCCGAAGGTGCAGGGAAGTTGGATCCTGCACAAACTGACCGTGTCCATGGCTTTGGATGCGCTTGTGCTGTTCTCCTCCGCAGCCTCGGTATGGGGCTCGCGCAACAGTGCCCCTTATGCCGCGGCGAATCAGTTTCTCGACGCGCTGGCGCATCATCGGAGAGCATGCGGACAGCCTGCCACGGCGGTAAATTGGGGCCGGCTCTCGGTTCGGGGCATGCTCGCGGAGCATGAAGAAAAAGTCTTGGCATCCATTGGACTCGGGCCGGTACCGATCGATGTCGCTTTTGGCACGATGGAAAATCTGGTCGCCGCCCAAGCAACACAGGCCGTAATTGCCGACGTGGACTGGTCCACATTCCTGCCTGTTGCGGGCGCCAGTGGGCAACAAAGACGCTTTGAAGAGATTCAACCCTCCGCAAATGGAAAAGCCGTGACGCACGTCAATATCAGGCGCGAGGTCACTGTCGGACGCGAGCTGGCGGAGGGCGACAAAGCCTCAATGATCGAGAAGCTTTGCGAGGCCGCTGCCGAAGTGCTCCACTTCAACTCGCCCGGCGATGTCAATACCCGATCGGGTTTCTTTGAGCTGGGGATGGATTCACTCACGGCAATCGAATTCAAGAACCGCATCGAGCGGTCTCTCGGCTTCGAGCTATCGTCCACCGCCTTGTTTGAACATTCCAGCATCGAATCCCTGGCCGCGTATCTTGGCGCAGCACAGTCTGCTGTTTTTTCCGACGCTCCTCCTGAAGCCGAACCGCAACCGGAGCCGGACGGTCTGCTGCTGCGCATCCGCGAGATGAGCGACGAGGAAGTGGACGGGCTCATCTCGGATCGGCTGATCAAGTCCCGCATGGAGGAGAGCATTACATGAAAGAGAATGACCTGCTCGGACTTTCCCCGAAGCGGCTAATGCTCCTCGCGCTTGAGCAGGCCGCGGAAATCGACCGCCTTAAGATGGGGGCCAACGAGCCCATCGCGATCGTCGGCATCGGCTGCCGCTTTCCCGGTGGCGCATCCTCCGCGGATACCTACTGGGAACTTCTGCGCGAGGGTCGCAGCGCAATTCGGAGCGTCCCCTCCGACCGGTGGAATATCGGTGACTATTACGACGAGAATCCCGACTCGTCGGGCAAGATGGCGACCCGCTGGGGTGGTTTCTTAGATGTGATCGACCGGTTCGACGCGGAGTTTTTCGGAATCTCTCCTCGCGAGTGCATAACCATGGATCCTCAGCAGCGCCTTATGCTCGAGGTCTGCTGGGAGGCCCTGGAAGATGCCGCCATCGCGCCCCACAGACTCGAGAGGCAGCGCGCGGGTGTCTTCATGGGAGTGACCGGCGGCGACTATATTCAGCTACTCTCCTCTTCTCATGGCGTAGGCGCGATGGACGCATATGCATTGACCGGCAACGCGCGCAATGCTATCTCGGGACGCATCTCCTATGTGCTGGGGCTGAGCGGGCCGTCCCTTGTAGTTGACACCGCCTGCTCCTCGTCGCTGGTCGCGGTTCATCTCGCTTGCCAGTCACTAGGCGCAAAACAGTCGAACCTTGCGCTCGCCGGAGGAGTAAATATCATTCTCTCTCCCGAGATCACCATTGCCGGTTCGCGCGCGCACATGCTCGCTCCCGATGGACTCTGCAAGACATTCGATGCCTCCGCGGATGGCTTTGTGCGCTCCGAGGGTTGCGGTGTTGTGGTCTTGAAGCGTCTCTCCGAAGCCCAGGCCGACGGCGACCGTATCATCGCGCTGATCCGCTCTACTGCCGTAAACCAGGATGGACACACCAGCGGGTTCACCGTGCCAAATGGCAAAGCACAGGAGCAACTTCTTACCTCGGCCCTGGCCAGCGCGGGAGTAGCCGGAGCGCGCATATCGTATCTTGAGGCTCATGGCACCGGAACTCGTCTCGGCGATCCCGTAGAGGTGGCTGCCGCCGCGCGTGTCCTTGGTGCAGGGCGACCAAAGGACCGGCCGCTCATCCTCGCGTCGGTAAAAACAAACTTAGGACACCTCGAAGCCGCGGCGGGAATCGCCGGACTCATCAAGGCTGCACTGGCCCTCGATCGGGGCCAGATCCCGCCTCATTTGCATTTACAAAATTTGAATTCTGCCATCGATCTTGAATCGATACCTGCTGTCATTCCTCGCGCCTTGATCGACTGGCCTTCAAACGGAAGCCCTCGGCTGGCTGGAGTGAGCTCGTTTGGCGCCAGTGGCACAAATGCGCACGTGGTGCTGGAACAGGCGCCGCGCAAGGCCGCAGCCGATCCCATCCCCGCCGCCCCCTCTCTTCTCTGCATCTCCGCCCGCACCCAGGCGGCGCTACCCGATCTCGCCGCAAGGTATCTCGCCTGGACGGATGACCACGCGGATCTTCCTTTTCCTGTTGTCTGCTGGTCGGCCAATACTGGGCGCGCAGAATTCGAACATCGGCTTGCGTTGCTCGCAAGCACCGTGCCTGAAGCTGGACGCCTATTGCGCAGTTTCCTCGATAATCGCAGCGTTCCGGAATTGTTTACAGGCCAGATCGTGTCGAACCGCGCTCCTGAGGTCATCTCTTCGCGCGCACCGCTCCCGCAACTCGCCGCTGCCTGGACAAGCGGCAAATCAATCAATTGGGCCGATGCAAACATACCGCCGGAAACCGTGCGGGTGCCGCTTCCGCTCTACCCGTTCCAACGCGCACGCTACTGGCCTGATGACCGCGCGTCCCAGACGCCATCTGCGACATCGAACTCCGCCGCATTGACCGAGACCCAGGTCCTTGAATGGCGCGAGAGCAATGTGACCAAACAGGAAAAATGTGCTGCGGGTCGATGGCTGGTCTTTGCTGATCGCGATTTCAATGACGATGTGCCAGGAGAGGTCGTTGTCCTGCCGGTTCCATCCCGTGTCACTGCCGAGGAACTTGTGCAGCACCTGGCGCAGTGGAATCCAAGCCACGTTGCATACATCGCTAATGGATCGGGCATTCGCGACCTGAACGAAACAATCGAGCATTCCTGCTGGTTTGCCCTCGCCCTGATGCAGGCGCTGGCGAAGGCGCCGTCCACATCGCCGCGTTCTCTCTTTCTTGTCACGCGGGGCGCAAGCACCGTCGACCGATCGAATATCGATCTCGCCCATGCGCCGCTCTGGGGGCTGGGACGCACGCTTCTGCTCGAATTTCCCGATGTGGCCGTCTCGTTGGTTGACCTTGATGCCAGTCTGCCTGAACCTTCCCTGGAGCCGCTTCTGTCGCAGCTTGTCGTTCCCAGCGCCGAACCGCAACAGGCGTTCCACGGTGGAACCAGATTCGTCCCCCGACTAATTCAACAACCCCTCCCGTCCGCGACTTCAGTTGGCGTCCGTCCCGACGCAACATACCTGATCGCAGGTGGAATAGGTTCGCTTGGCCTCACCATCGCTGCATCTCTAGTGGAAAGCGGCGCACGCCGTCTCATTTTGATTGGCCGCTCAAAGCCCGGCCTGAAGGCGCAGGCGGAGATTGCCGCCCTGTCTGCCTCGGGAGCTCAAATCGTATTCGAGGCTCTAGACATCAGCCACGCTGAGGCACTGCGAGCTGCGCTCGCACGCTACCACGACCCCGAGTTCCCGCTCCGCGGCGTAGTGCAGGCGGCAGGTGTTCTTAGCGATGCCACCGTTCTTCATCAAAGTCAGGACTCGCTGGCCCGCGTGCTTCCTTCCAAGGTCGGTGGATCATGGAATCTGCACGCAGCCACACTGGACATTCCGCTCGACTGGTTCATTCTGTTCTCCTCGACCGCGTCCCTGCTTGGCTCCGCGGGCCAGGCCAACTATGCTGCCGCCAACGCATTTCAAGATGCATTGTCCCACTATCGACGCGCCCTCTCGCTGCCCGCTCTCGCCATCAACTGGAGTCCCTGGCAGGGCGAAGGAATGATGGCCACGCTCGACGACTCCATGCGCCGCCGTCGCGAAGAGCTTGGCCTCAGGTCACTGGAACGTAGCGCGGCCGCGGCCGTCTTTCTTCGTCTCACCCAAACCGCCTCGGCTTCGCCGCAAATTGCCGTCACCGCGTTCGATTGGAAGAAACTCGCCGCCTCCGTTGGCAAAATTCCTCCCGTGCTCTCTGATATCTGCCCTCACGATGTACCTGGTTCGGCAACGCCACTACTGCTCAAAAAGCTCGAGCCGGTGAAGTCTCTCGAAGAAAAACGCGCGGCTGTAACCGAGTTCGTTCAGCTGGCGGCTTCGGCTGTGCTTGGCCGCATGCCTCCCCTTCCACTCCATCAGGGCTTCATCGAAATGGGTATGGACTCCCTCATGGCGATGGAGCTTCGCAACGCTCTCCAAGCCGGCGTCGGCCACCAGTTCACGCTGCCCTCGACCCTTGTTTTTGAGAATCCCGACGTGCCTCGCATGACTGCTTTTCTCAGCAAGCTGCTCGATTCCAGCCATGCGCCGGAACTTCAGCCGATCGCTCCGAAGCGAGACCCTCAGAGCCCCGTCGCCATCGTCGGTATCGGTTGCCGCTTTCCCGGCGGCGTTCACGATCCTGAGTCTTTTTGGGATCTGCTTCGCTCGGCCCGGGTTGCCGTCACCCCCATTCCACCGGACCGATGGACGGCAGAGGACTGGTATGATCCCAACCCCGAAGCGCAGGGCAAAATGTATACCCGCGAGGGGGCATTTCTCGAAGACGTGGATCAATTCGATGCCGAGTTCTTTGGCATCTCGCCGCGCGAGGCTGCCAGCATGGACCCGCAACAGCGCCTATTGCTTGAGGTGAGTTGGGAGGCTCTGGAGTCCGCCAGCCTCGATCCCGCGCGGATTCCCGGCACCGGCGTTTTTGTCGGCATCAGTACCAACGACTATCTGCAGAGAATGAGCGCCGGTCTTCAGCCTCAGGATCTCGACGCATATATTGGTCTGGGCAATTCTCTCAGTGCAGCCGCAGGGCGCATCTCCTTCCATCTCGGCCTCGCCGGCCCAAGTATGGTCGTAGATACCGCATGCTCGTCTTCTCTAGTCGCCATTCATCTGGCAGCGCGCTCTCTTGTTGAGCAAGAGTGCAACGTCGCCCTAGCCGGCGGCGTTAACTTGATTCTTTCCCCATTTGGCAATGTCCACCTTTGCCGCGCTGGCATGCTCGCTCCCGATGGGCGCTCCAAGCCGTTCGATGCGTCAGCGAATGGATATGGCCGCGGCGAAGGTTGCGCAGTTCTGGTCCTCAAGAGGCTGAACGATGCTTTGGCATCGGGCGACAGAATCTATGCGGTTATACGCGGCACCGCGGTAAACCAGGATGGGCATAGCGCCGGCTTCACGGTTCCCGACGCCAACGCGCAACGCGCCGTAATCCGGGCTGCGCTCGAGAACGCAGCGGTAGAATCTGGCGAAATAAGCTACGTTGAAGCGCATGGAACCGGCACTCCGCTCGGTGATCCCATCGAGGTTTCCGCACTTTCCGGTATCTTCGGCCCGGGACGAGATCTCTCGCGCCCCCTTTTGTTGGGTGCAATCAAGGCCAACATCGGACATCTCGAGGCCGCTGCGGGCGTTGCCGGTGTAATCAAGACCGCGCTCGCTTTGGAACACGGAGAAGCGCCGCCACAACCGGGATTTGTCACTCCAAACCAGCACATCCCGTGGGACACGATCCCGATCAGAGTTCCCACCGTACCGACGCCGCTTCCCGGCAATGGTGCGCGCAGGATGGCAGGCGTCAGTTCGTTCGGATTTGTAGGATCGAATGCGCACGTGGTGCTGGAAGCGCCTCCCCAACCCTCGCCGCATCCGAAACAATCTCCCCCGTCGAAGACGCACGTGCTTGCCCTCTCAGCCAAATCGGCGCTCCGGCTGCATAATCTGGCCCTCGCGTATCACAAGCATCTTGCGGCCTGCGAACCTGAACACTTCGGCGATCTGTGCTTTACCGCCAATACGCGCCGCGCTGTCTTTGACCATCGTCTCGCTATTGAGGCAAGCGACGTGGAGCAAGCTCTCGAGCGGCTCGACTGCTTTCTGAACGAGCAATCTGGACCGGGTGTCTTTGCGGGAACAGCTCTCGATTCACCTCCGCCACCCGGGCGATCGTCCCATCCTGCCGCTGATTGGGTGCGCGGCTTTGCGGTGGACTGGAGCGAATTTTACCCCCAGCAGGAACATCGGTTGCAGCTTATTCCTTCGACTCCATTTCTGCGCAAGCGCTACTGGTTTGCGGAACGAAAACAGCCGCTACGCGAGGCGGCCAGCAGTGGTGACATCCCACTGCTTGGCCGTCTCACCACATCGCCGGCAATGCGCGACACAGTCTTCGAGACCACGATTTCAGCCGATTCCCCTGCCTGGGTCGCCGATCACCGGGTGCAGGAAACCATCGTGATTCCGGGAGCCGCGCATCTTGCTTCAGTCTGTCAAGCGGCGTTGCTGCAGTTGGGAGACACGCCGATCGCAATCGAAGAGGCCGAATTTCTGCGCGCCAATCTCTTCGCCGAAAGTGAAACTCGCGTAAGCCAGTTGGTGCTCACCAAGGATGAGGATCGATTCTTCTTCAAGGTTCTAAGTTGCAAATCGGGACAGGAACGCGATCCCAGTGCGTGGACCGCCCATGCCGAAGGCAGGGTAGCGAGCAACCAAACCCCGGACGTCGCCTCTTTGAGCGACGCGAGCCGGCTCGCCGCACAATGGCAGAAGGCCAACGGCGCGGAGCTTTACAAAAGGATCGATGCGGTCGGAATCCGCCTCGGCCCGCGCTTCCGCTGGGTTCAGTCCCTCTCCTGCGGAACCAGCCAGGCCCTCGGACTTCTCTCGGCGCCGGAGAGCGAGGCCGGGCTCTACGCGCTGCACCCCGGCCTGATCGATTCCTGTTTCCAGATGATCGCCGCCGCATACCGCAACTACCCGCATAACGAAGCGGAGCCCCAGATCTACGTGCCTGTCAGCGTAAAACATCTTGCTTACCTGACCGCACCCCGGGGCAGCCTGTGGTGTCATGCCTGGACCGTGGGAACGGAAAGTCTGGACAAGGGAGTCATCGAAGGCGGCTTTTCTCTTTTCAACGCAGATGGCGTACTCGCTGTTGCGGCTTCAGGAGTGCGAATGCAACGCGCGCCGGCTGAAGTCCTTTTGCGATCTCTTGACACCCAAGGCGACGGCTGGCTCTATCAGGTTGCCTGGCGCAAGCTTCCCACCGTTGCTCCTGGGAATCCATCCGAAGCTGGCGAATGGATTGTCGCTGGAGATAGTGGCGCGCTCGCATCCGAGCTTAAGCCGGCTCTTGGAGGCCCAGGGCGCGGGGTTGTCTACCTTTGTACGGAACCCGAAGCCGATGGGTCCGACATCGATATCACCGCGAGCGCCGTGCGCCGCTGCTCCGGACTGCTTGAAACCGTGAAACTCACCTGCAGGAGTGTTCAATCGAGCACGCGCCTCTACATCGTCACTCGGGGGGCGCAGCCAGCCGGAGGATCGCGCTACGTAACCCGCCCCGATCTTGCAGCGCTTTGGGGACTCGGCCGTGTGCTTGCCAGCGAGGAACCGTCGCTCAATCCGACCCTGATCGATCTTGATCCTGAGGTCGAAGATAAACTCGCCATCCAGTCTCTGCTGGCCGAGATCGCTTCCGGCGACGGCGAGACCCAGGTTGCATTTCGAAACGGAGAGCGCCTCGGTGCGCGCATTGAGCGGCTTCGAGAATCGCCAATGGAGCCCACCCGCTTGCGCCCCGATGGGACTTATCTCATAACTGGAGGCAGCGGCGGGCTCGGCCTGGCATTCTGCCGGTGGCTCACTGATTGCGGCGCTCGCCGCGTGATTCTCGCATCCCGACGCGGCGAGTCTCCTGAAGTCTCAAAACTCGCCGCGGAATTGTCGCAGACCGGATGCGAGCTGATAGCATTTGCCGCCGACGTCAGCCGCGAGACCGACGTTGCCGCTCTTCTGCGGATTGCCCACCTGCCGGATTTCCCGCTGCTCGGAATTCTCCACTGTGCCGGGGTTCTCGACAATGCTCCCTGCTCGGAGCTCACAAGAGAACAATTCGAAACCGTCTTCCGGCCAAAGGTCGAAGGCGCCATCCATCTGCATCGAGCAACGCGCAATATTGTCCTCGACTTCTTCGTCCTGTTTTCTTCGGCGTCGTCCCTGCTTGGGTCGCCGGGGCAGGGAAACTACGCCGCCGCGAATGCTTGCCTAGATGCCCTGGCCCACTCAAGGCGCGCCGACGATCTGGCCACTCTGAGCGTGAATTGGGGACCGTGGCTCAACGCCGGAATGACGGCTTCGGTCTCGGCAAGGCAGCGCTCCCAATGGGAATCATCCGGGGTCCATCTGATTCCCGCCTCCGACGGCGTTCGCATGCTAGGTCACCTGCTTCGGTCCGGCCAGACCGAGGCTGCGGTGCTTCCCGTCGATTGGCCGCTCTTCCTCTCCCGCGTTGCCGATGGCCGCGTTCCCTCGTTATTGGCTATGTTCGCTTCTAGTCAAACGGCCGCGCCCTCCACGAGCTCCCGTGCACGTCTGCTCGAAGCCGATGCCGCCGCGCGCCCGGCGCTGCTGCTCGAGGAAATCAGAGCGCGCATCGCCGCTGTGCTTGCGCTTGGGTCCGCCGACGAGGTCGATCCCGACATTCGCCTCTTTGCCCTCGGCCTGGACTCCATCATGGCGCTCGAATTGAAGATGCATTTCGAGCGCGAGTTTGGCCTCCATCTTCCCGCCACATTGATCTTCGACTATCCAACTCCGCGGCTCCTTTCCAATTACCTGTTCACCGAGTTGTTCGGAGCAGAACCGGAGAGCCCAGCCGAGCCGGACGAGTCAATCCACGAAGAATTAGATCGCATCATTGACGAGGAGTACTCGCGGGTGATGCGGCAATTCGATGCCTGAGGAACCATACGATGACCGACCCTGAGAACATCTCTTCGCTTCAGAAAGCCGCCGTCGCGCTTCGCGAAATGCGCGCTCAGCTTGACGCGCTCAAGAGTGGCGCTTCGGAGCCAATTGCCATTGTGGGATTGGCTTGCCGCTTTCCCGGCTCCGGCTCCGGCATCGATGGCTTCTGGAACGATCTTCGTTCAGGCCGCGACTGCATCTCTGAAGTTCCCCCGGAGCGTTGGAGCCTCGACCGCCATTACGACCCGGATCCAACGGCGCCCGGAAAGATGTATACCCGGCACGGCGGGTTCGTCCCCGATATCGACAAATTCGACGCCTCCTTTTTCGGCATTCATCCGCACGAGGCCGAGCGCATGGATCCCCAGCAGCGGTTGGTCCTCGAAACTGCATGGGCGTCCCTCGAACATGCAGGCATTGCGCCCGACCGCCTCACCGGAACGAAGACTGGTGTCTACTTCGGGCTAATGACGGTGGACTATCTGCGCCTGCTCATGGGCAATGGCAAATTGAGCGCGATCGATCCCTTTGCCGCCTTGTCGAACGGCCTCAGCTTCTCGGCCGGCCGCCTGTCTTACACCCTGGGTTTGCAGGGCCCAAGTATGGTAATTGCGACCGCATGCTCTTCCTCGCTGGTGGCCATGCACCTTGCCTGCCAGGGGTTGCGGAATCATGAGTGCGACCTGGCAATCGCCGGAGGCGTCAACGCAATTTTGTCGCCGGAAATGCACGTGCTCCTGTCGAAAACGCAGGTTCTTTCCCCCAGCGGCCGTTCTAAGGCGTTTGACGTCTCTGCCGATGGCTACGTCCGGGGAGAGGGTTGCGGCGCAGTCGTGCTGATGCGTCTCTCGGACGCGCAACGGAGACGCCACCGGCTGTGGGCAATCTGCCGCGGCTCAGCGACCAATCACTGCGGTATGAGCGGTGCGTTGACCGTACCCAGCGGCGTCGCACAGCACGCTCTCATTCAGGAAGCCCTTCGCAACTCTCGCGTTGCCCCAGATCAGGTGGGATACGTTGAAGCCCACGGCACCGGAACACCACTCGGCGATCCTATCGAGTTGCGCGCCCTCGACCAGGTCATGCGCCAGGGCCATTCTCACCGAAACCCTTGCTACATCGGTTCCGTCAAGAGCAATATCGGCCACCTGGAAGCGGGCGCGGGTGTCGCCAGCATCATCAAAACCGTTCTGTCGCTTGACCACGAGGAAATCCCGCCCAGCCTACACTTCCGCAATCCGACTCCGCATGTGCCATGGAACGACTTTTCTCTGCGCGTAGTCGACAATGTGCTGCCCTGGCCTCGCGGCAAAAGACCACGGATTGCCGGGGTCAGTTCCTTTGGCCTCAGCGGCATCAACGCTCACGTCGTGCTTGAAGAGGCGCCGCTCTACGAACCCGCGCTCGCCGACGCTTCCATCCCGCATATTCTCACTCTTTCTGCTAAGACCGAGTCGGCGCTTCGCACTTTCGCGGGCAATCTTGTCAACTTTTTTGATCATGATCCTGCCGCTTCAATTGCCGACGTATGCTACACCTTGAATGTCGGTAGAGCCACGCTCCCGTTTCGCCTTGCCACAGTTGTCTCGAGTCTAGAAGCTGCGCGCCGAAATCTCGCCGGATTTCTTGATCAATCTGGCAATAGCGCGGTCTTCACCGGCCGTTCCATGGCATCCGCAAAGTCCGTGGTCATAACCGGCCGAGATGAAGCCTCCCTCCGCGAGATATGCAAACAGTGGGTCTCGGGAAGCGCCATCGACTGGCGCCAGTTCTATTCCGATACTGAATACTGGCGCATTCCGCTGCCCGGTTACCCCTTTGAACGCACCCGCTACTGGGCCATCCAGAAAGACATCTTCGATCCCCAGGTCCAATCGGACGCAAGCGATTCCCGTCAGTTGAAAGCCAAGGTAGCCGGCTACCTCTATCACCTCGCCTGGGCAGACTGCGGCCCTGCAGCATTGCTCCCGTCCAGCCCTGCGATTCCTTCACCTACAACTCTTCATGACGCCGCAGACGAAATAATCCCACGTTTAAGCCAGCGCATGGCTCCGGAGCTTGCTCTTTATCGTGACCTCGCTCCGCATCTCAAGGAACTGGCCACCGTCTCGGCGCTCACGATCCTTCGCCGCATGGGATGGTCAATCGAAGCCGGCGATTCGATGACCCTGGACGAACTGTGTCTTTCTACGCGATGCCTGCCCAACTTCGCTCCGTACCTCAACCGTCTGATCGAAATAGCTTCCGAAGCTGGATACGTTCGGAGAGTTGACGAGCGGTTTTATGTAGATTCGACTCCGCCGCAACGCAGCATCACTGAAATGGCTCGGCAGCTCTCCGACCGCTTTCCCGGCGGCCTCGTCGAGCTTCAGCTTCTGGCACGATGCGCTGAAGGAGCGGCCGCGGTACTGCATGGCGAGCAAGACGCGCTCGAACTCCTGTTCGCACGCGACGAAACCAATACTCTGGAGAACTTCTACACCCACTCCGGCGCCTATCGCGCTCTCAACGAGCTCATTGGCGAGGTGACGCGTCAAATCCTCGCCAGTATCGGCGATGGACGCCGTATACGTGTTTTAGAGGCCGGCGCTGGAACCGGTGCAACCACCTCAGTGGTGATTCCGTTGATGCCTCAAGACCGTGTCGAATACGTCTTTACCGATGTCTCGCCGGCCTTTACCACTGCTGCCGCTCATCGCTTCTCTGAATTCCCGGGCCTCCAGGCGGCGGTCTTTGACCTGGAATACGATGGCTCTACCCAAGGCTTCTCTCCTAGCTCTTACGACATTGTCCTGGCCGTGAATGTACTGCACGCAACGAGCGATGTGCGGCGAAGCACGTCGCACCTTCTGGAACTCCTCGCGCCCGGGGGGCTGCTGTTGATCGTCGAAGGCATCAGCCCGCAAGGGTGGCTCGACATCATGTTCGGACTGCTCCCCGGCTGGTGGAGTTTCGGGGATCGAGAGCTTCGCCCCACTCACCCTCTGCTCGCAGAGCATAAGTGGCTCGAGCTGCTCAAGGGACTCGGCTGCGTCGACGTGCGTGCTGTGCCGGATAGCGATCAAGCACGGTCGTTCGGTGTCGAAATACAGCAGTCGATCATCGTCGCCCGCGCTCCGGACGCGTCCCCGCAGGACAAATACTGGCTCCTCTTTGGGGATGGCCGCATCGACTCGGAGCTTGCCGTCGATCTCGAGCAATCCGGTGATCGCGTAATTCGAGTCCGCCCCGGCGATGGCTTTGAAGAAACAGAATCTGGCTCATTCATCGTTGATCCCGCGCAGCGCGACGATTTCCGCGCCGTGCTTGATAGAACGCTGTGTCGCAATCCGCGCGCGTGCGCAGGCATTGTCTACATGTGGGCGATGGAAACGCTACCGGCAGGCGCGGTGGCTACAGATGAGTCATGGCAGCATCGCATCTGCGGGGGCCTGTTGCAACTGGTTTCGGCACTATCTGACTTATCTCTCGACTCCCCTCCGCGGCTTACCGTCGCAACCGCCGGAGCCGTGCCTGTAGAGGCGAGTTCAGAGCAGATGTCGCCCCACCATGCCACTGTCTGGGGACTCGGCAGAGTCATCGCCAGCGAGCGACCCGAGTTGCGTTGCCGCCTGATCGATCTCGAGGGCAGCTCCACCAGCGAGGATGCGCGATCTCTGTTCGATGAAATCAAGTTGGACAATGCGCCCAATGTGCCTCATCCTCTGATAGCAATTCGCGGCGCCCGCCGCCGCTCCGCCGTTATCGATCGCTTTCCCGATCCAACCCCGGACAGTGCTCTGAAACCAATCTCCGAAGAGGGGGTGTACGCCATCGTCGGCGGCTCGGGCGGATTGGGAATGCTGAGTGCCGAATGGCTGATCGGGAAGGGCGCGCGTCAACTGGCTCTCATTTCGCGCCGCCCTCCTTCACCCGAATCAAAAGCCCGGCTCGAACGTGAGGGCGTCACCGTCACCTGGCTCGAGACCGATGTCTGCGATCTTGCTCAAATGCGCAGTTGCTTCGAGACCATCCAGAGTTCCGGCCATCGGCTGAAGGGTGTCATTCACTCAGCCGGCGTGCTTCAAACCGGACCCCTCGCTAGCGAGGATTGGTCCAGGTTCTGGTCAGTATTGGCGCCGAAAGTGAACGGAACCGCCGTTATCTGCGCTCTCACTCGCGACCTTCCGCTCGACTTCCTTATCTTCTTCTCCTCTGCCGTGACCCTCATCAGCGAGCCGGGCACCGCGGCTTATTGCGCAGCAAATACATTTCTCGATTCGCAGGCGGCCGCGATGCGATTGGACGGCAGTCCAGCGCTTAGCATCGCATGGGGTGAATGGTCGAACGTGGGAATGGCAAAGGTCGTCCGCAGCCGCCGTGAACAACGTCGGGCCGCCATTCAAGCGCCCGCCCTTTCTGTCGACGAAGGGCTATGCGCCCTCGAATTGCTCGTCTCCGCCCCCACGCCGCTGTGTGCGGTGGTGCCTGTCGATCTTTCGTTGGTGAGTCGTTCGCCTTCGGTTCCTGCCAACATCCGGCCTCTTCTTTCGCGGCTTGCAGCTCTCTCCGCAACCGCGCAACAACCGCTGGAAGATCTCCCATCGCGACTATTGAAGCTCTCTCCCCAGGAACGCGAAGCGGCGGTCACCTCGCACCTGGTCGGGACGATCGCCGTCACTCTCGGCGTGTCCGAGTCAGAGGTTTCAAGTCAAGCAAAATTTACCGACCTCAATCTCGATTCGCTGGCGGTGATGGAAATACTCAACTCGCTTAGACAAAGCCTTGGAATCATGATCTATCCTCGCGAAGTCTTCGGGCAGGGCGCCGTCGACAGGCTCGCAAGCTACATTGTGTCGGTGTTTGAGCGCTCCCACGGATTAAGACCCAATGCCGGCGCAGCGCTGTCTTCGGCGCTTCTCACCGAATTTGAAAGCAAGCCTGCTGCTCCCATGCTCCATCGAAATCCACCCGCGATCTTTATTCTCTCGGCGCCACGTTCCGGCTCAACGCTGCTGCGCATTATGCTGGCCGGCCATTCCCGGCTTTTCGCGCCTCCCGAACTCCATCTTCTTCCTTTCGCCACCATGGCCGAGCGCAGCCGCAAACTGGACAAGACTTACTTTGGCGAAGGCCTGCAGAGAGCGTTAATGGATCTGCGCGCCGCCTCGCCAGAGAACACAAAAAAGAGCCTCGAAGAAATGGAAGCCGCCGACGAGCCCATTCAAAATGTTTACTCTATGCTGCAGAATGAGGCTTCGCCACGCGTCCTAGTCGACAAGACGCCGGCCTATGCAACCAACATGGACGCTCTTCTCCGCGCAGAAGCCATGTTCGACCAAGCTCGATACCTTTGCCTGGTCCGCCATCCCCTCGCGGTGATCGAGTCCTTTGTCCGCATGCGGTTCTCGCATCTGATCGGCGCCGGAGATGTCGATCCCTACGATCTGGCCGAAGAAGTTTGGTATCGAAGCTATTCCAATCTCCGCGATCTCTGCGCACGCGTCGGCCAGGAACGCTCTCTCTTAGTCCGATACGAAGATCTGGTTCGGACTCCGGAAGAGGAATTGCTGCGCATCTGCGACTTCCTCCATATTCCCTACGAGGAGTCGATCGTGCGTCCATACGACGGCGCGCGCATGACGGATGGCGTTCATGCTGGATCCGCGCCGCTCAACGATCCAAATTTCCTTCAACATAGCAAGATCGAAGGCGATCTCGCCGACCGCTGGCGCTCCGTCGACCTTCCGCGACCGCTTGCCGAACGGACACGCCGGTTGGCCGCCGAATTCGGCTACGAATTGCCGCCGGCCTCGGAGACGCTTCGCGAAGATATACCTTCATGGAAAGAGCGCTTTGTCGAATTGCGCAGTGGCCGCCATGCTCTTTGCTGCTGGGGAGAGGACGATAAGCCCCTTGTTGTTTTGATCCACGGCTTGCTGGAGCATGGCGGAGCTTGGGAACTTGTAGGTGCGCGCCTGGACCGGCTTGGGCTGCATGCCCTGGCTCCGGATTTGCGCGGCCACGGCCGCTCCATTCATACCCCCCCAGGAGTTCTCTATCATCCCCTCGATTTTCTTGGGGACCTCGACGATCTGCTGGCTCACGAAACCGGGAGCCCCGTGCATCTGGTGGGTCACTCGATGGGCGCGGCCCTGGCGGCCCTGTACGCCTCTGCCCGCCCCCAGCGAGTAAGCTCATTGGTTCTCGTGGAGCCTCCCGGTACAATCGCCGTTCGTACCGAAGATCCTGGGGACCGCATTGCCGTGCAATTGGACTATCTCGCAGCCTCGCCTCGCCAGCAGTTATTCTCATCGGTGGAAGAAGCTGCTCGCCGCCTGCAGCAAGGCTTTTCATCTCTCAGCCAGGAGCTTGCCGAGGCAATGGCGGCGCGCATTACCGAACCCGCCACTGGCGAAGGAGTGCAATGGAGCTGGGACGCGCGTTTAAGCGCGCGCGCCGGAATCGGCTTCGGAGGTTTTGCAGGCGCCTCTCCGGCCGATCTGTTACGCTCGCTCGAAAAGATGCGGGGGCCGGTAACGCTGGTGTATGGCGATTCGAGTAATCTCATCCGTCCTGAAGAGGTCGAGGCTCAAACTTCCAGCTTGCCATCCGCGCGAAAGGTCACACTTCCTGGAGGACATAATCTCCATTACGAAACTCCCGATCTTCTGGCTGAGATCATCGCTGATACCGCCAGATCCACCAGCCCCATGTACGCCTACGGGGTCGCGTCGGTGCAGGAAGCGCGATAGATGGTGAACGACTTGAACCCGTGGCTCCCCATTCGCCGGCCGGTTCCGAACTCAGTTACACGGCTGTTCTGCTTCCCTCACGCCGGGGGAAATGCACAGGTCTACCGGCACTGGCAAAGCCGCCTGGGAGCGGAGTGCGAAGTGTGCGCCGTACAACTACCCGGACGCTGGAATCGCGTACATGAGCCGGCCATCTCAAATCTTCCACAACTGATCGAGTCGGCTCTCGACGGTCTCGGCCCTTTCCTGGGAGATCGCTTCGCGCTATTCGGATACAGCGTGGGTGCCTTGATCGCGTTCGAATTTGCCCGCGAACTCCGTCGCCGTGGACTTCCCGCTCCGCGCCAAATGTGGGTTGCCGCCCGCAGAGCGCCCCAGGTAAAGACCAGCGACATCCCCATCCGGTTGCTCAGCGACCACGAACTTATCGAGATCGTAGCCCAGCGTTACGGCGCTATACCCCAGGTGGTTCTCGACGATCCGGGAATGAGAGAGATTATCCTTCCCATCCTCCGCTCCGATCTAGCACTCGATCAAAACTATCAATATATCCCGCAGCCGCCCCTGGATTGTCCCATCACCGTTTTCGGCGGAATCGATGACCGGGCCGCTTCCCCCGATGCGCTCGAGGCGTGGCGCGAGCACACCAGGTCGAGCTTTCGATTGCGCATGTTCGCCGGTGGGCATTTTTTCCTTAACGAAGAACAGGAAGCGGTACTCGATATCATCGACGGCTACTGGCGAGATCAGGTTACCGAACCCAGCGCGTCATAGATGCCCGCCGATTTCTTGGCGGTAGAAGGAAGCAGGCCGTTTCGTGACAGGGTCCAGTCGATGCAATTCGTCATTTCCCTGACCAGAAAGTTTCCTAGCCCGCTCGACAGCGCTTCAGCCGCAAACCAGTTGTCCTGGACCGCCTGCAAAAGCAGTGTCTTCATCACCTCGAATGCCACCTCGCGCCGCTCTTCTTGCGTCTCTCCTGCGAGCTCGTCGGCAATCTTCAGCACCGAGATCATCGCTCGCACATGGGGTGCAGTCAGCTTTCCAAGCCGCACAACGATATTCGCGATCTCATCCATTTTGCGCTGTACCGACGCCGGCGGCAACGCGCTGTGCAAAGCATTAACCTGCGGTTTGAGCTTTCCCAGCGCATCCCGCATATTCCGCTCGTACGCCGTCGGATAGGTCACAACATTCCGAATCGCCTGGAATAGCGTCCACATCCAGGCCTGCAGCCGCAGCAGTAGACCATATTTGCCAGAGTAGATGCCCGGCAGCTTGACATGTGAAATCGGAGGCCACGCTTGATAAAAATTAAGTGCCTCCACCGTCCAATCGATGAGAATCCCGATGTAAGGATGAAACGTAACGTCCTCGACAACCTCGAAAAGCGGCGTAGGCTCATATGCGCGCACAATGCGTGTTACTAAATCGATGGCGAATCTTCGCTTCAGTTCTCCGCTACCCGGGCCATACCGTTCCGATTGGATCACGACGTTGTAGGTTAGGGCATAGAGCGCCTCCCTCAACCCCTGGCTCCAGTTCAGTAGCGTCGGAATCTTTCCGGCCTCGTTCAACGCCTGCCGGCAGGCCTCGAGCATCGAACTTCCTTCGTCGGAAGAGGTGAACCGCTCGATAACCTCCTCAATTTCCGCGGCAACGGCAGACTCCGGCTGCCCGCTGCGCCGGCTCTCACCAAAAAACGACTCCGTCAGGCGGGTTCCCAACGAAAGAATCTCTTCCAGGAAGTTAGGGCAGCTCATAATGGACAAACGGCGAACGGAACGCCCCCAAGCCCGATCTCCCTGGTCGCGTTTGTTGCCATCAAATGCCAAGGCACTCATCTATCAGATCAGTGGGTGACCTTTTGCTGTCCCGCACTCGCCTGCGCTCTGCGCCGGGATAGATCCTCGGCTGACGCCGAATCCGTCTCGTAGGCATCAAAGAAACGCTCGATCACCCGGCGCGGCGTCTCGATGGATTCATGGACCCCCCGCGACACTCCTGCCAGCACATCGTCCGTCATCCGGGAAACATTGTCGGCGGCGCGCTGAACATGCGATTCCTCGTCCTGATCCGTCTCTCGTGCCGTCCCCGGAGCTGGGCGTTTTGAAGATTTGTGTGTCCGCGTCTCCGCGTTGCGCGCGAAAAACTCGTCGGCGAAACTGTTGATCACATCTGAAGTCGCTCGCAGATGTTCTGCAGCCGCATACGATAAGCCGCGCGCCAGCCGATCAATCTCGTCTCGCGCATGGCCGGGAATGGAGCGCAACCGCTCTTCGGTCTCCGGGCTCACAGGCCGCGTCCGAGAACCGCGGGACCGCCGGGGGGAAGTAGAATCTCCCTCACCCCTTTCAGCGAGCTTCGATTCTAGTTCCTTGATACGAGCGCGCATGCGCTGGTTTTCAGTTTCCAATGTTTCTTTCGTGGGGGCAGTGTGAGAGGTGGTAGCATCCACAGGATTCTGGTCCTCCTTGCGAAGGTTAGACGTGGCCCAGTCGACGAATGCCGCCTTGCCTCACCCGCGGCTATGCCAACTCGAAATGATAATACCTGAAGATTTTCACGAAACACAGGAAATTTGCGATTTTTTCCGCCCATTGTCTCTGGCCGCAGGACCAGTCAACCGAATTTGAGTTTTCTTGAATTTTTCGCGCTTACTGCAAATCATTAATGGCTCTGCTGCAGATTATCCGCCTCTGCACTTGAAAACGCTCGATCCTGCTAGACCACGGGCGATCTGGACGGACTGGATCCTTGAGCCAGTCGAGGATTGAAACTGTAGAGGCCGTCGTCACCAGCGCGACCGATTATTGATAAATAAAAGGTCATTCCGAATTATGAGAGGTATGCAAATCCTTTATGCGCCAATTCGATCTCAGCTCGACCAGTAAGAGGTTGTTGCGCGTTTCTCTGTTGAGAATGCTGGGCTGCACCGCCACTTTAAGCCACGCCCAATTGGTTTGGATTTGGTGTCAATTTGGTGTCAAATTGTGCCAGTTGGGCCGGTTATGCCGATCGCGCCGGCTAATGACTCCTTTGCCATCAGTAGCCTGCGAGAGGGATTCTCCAGGCATGGAAGAGGTTCCCAGCATGGTACCTGAGGTATGTTCATCAACTTCCTTTCACGGCGATAACACGGGTTCAAATCCCGTCGGGGACGCCATTTAAAATCAATACTATGGCCTGTATGGCGGACTGCGGGTCTGGGACGAATCGCTGATTTTCGGACTTGCGGATCACGACTGGAACAAGGAGAAAGGGCTGCGCTTCCTTACCCCATCGATCCAAACGTCTGGTACCACATTCTAATGAAAGTAAGGGGTTGCCATGAGAGCATCTTCGCTCGTCAGGAAGCGAAAACCCAGAGGGTATCGCGTCGTTTGCGCGGAGGATGGCGGCCTAGCCCTCGACGCAATTTAACTATATTTGCATTGAACTGTTGTGCGACTCGGATTGAATCTTGGCTGCGCACAACAGGTATCATTCTTTGCTCAGAGCCAACCCCGCAATCATGGAAACAGAAATCGCGACAATTTTGATAGGGTCAAGACGCTCATGGAGGAACTTGACAGCCACAATAAAACGTTTTTCTTCGGTGACTACGATGGTACGCGGAAGTCGACAACCAGTACCCAGACCTGAGGCGTTCCCAGCGCGGCAGAACGCACAGGAGACTTCGGCGAGCTGTGCGGCTATGCGGGCGGAACATTCGACGCGACCGGTATGTGCTCGGCGGCGGGCGGGCAGCTGTGGGACCCCTATACCGGTGTCTATAACGCCAGTCAGGGCGGCCCTGTCTGCACCGGGTTCATCCCATATAACAATATGGCAACATACCAAAACCCCGGAAATCCCAACCTGACTGGCACCGGTTATCAACTGCCTCCCGGGCAAGGGAATTTGATGGATCCTATTGCCGCCAAGTACATAGGGAACTTCGCTACTTCCGGGAAGAAGAACTTTACACCACCCGACGCAAACGACTGGGTACTGGCAATCGATGATTCGGCGGCGAACCTGCCTGCGCCCGCGAGTCCGTAGTGTGGAAAAGGGTACAGCGGGACGGCGGGGCTCGTGTGACGACAGGAGTGACCTCGACAGGAATTCTTCCATCGCTCCCGCATTCTTTCATGTCCATCGACTTTGCGTCCCCTCTGTGAGCCATTCCAGCCAGCAGAATAAATGCGGTAGTAAGCAAAGGTGTAACATTGCGAAGGCCGGGCAAAGCCCCTCTTAGAGTGATAAGTCAAGCTGTCCTGACTGCCGTGCGCGATGAATTCGAATAATTGCTGCATCTTAGAGAGGTGATACGTGCGACTCAAAGGGAAGGTCGGAATTGTTACCGGCGCGGGCGCGGGAATTGGTAGGGCAATCGCCAGCGGGTTCGCCTCGGAAGGCGCAACTGTTGTAATTGCCGAGGTCGACGCTCAGAGCGGGTTGAGCACCGAGGAAGCGATTCGCAAATCCGGCGGAAACGCATGCTTTCTTCCAACAGATGTATCCGACGAACAGCAGATCAAGTTCATGGTAGAGCAGACCCTCGCTCGCTTTGGCAGGATAGATGTCCTCTGCAATAACACTGGTGTCCTGTTGTTCGATAAAGAGGCTCCCGCTCATGAATTGAGCACTGAGGCCTGGGACCGCACGATGGCAGTTAACCTTCGCGGGTATTGGCTGACTTCGAAGTATGTCTTTCCGGCGATGTTGCACCAAAAGAGCGGCTCCATCATTCACATCGCTTCTCCGACCGGGCTTTTCGGTTTCACCCGGTCGACCGCCTATAGCGCAAGCAAAGGCGGTGTGCTTGGACTGATGCGGGCGATGGCTGCCGATTATGGTCCGGAACATATCCGCGTGAATGGGATCATACCCGGGACGATTGATACCCCGATGAACGCGCCTGAATTCACCGATCTCGCGATTCGCGAGCAATGGGCTCAAATCGCGCCGGCGCGTCGATTAGGCGTACCGGAAGATCTTGCATGGATCGCCGTCTACCTTGCATCGGAAGAATCGTCGTATTGCGTGGGGGATCTTCACGGTCGACGGTGGCTTGGCCGCGATATGATGCTTCATGCTCCTAATTGCTTCGGAGGAAATGCATGCAGTATCAGGAAATGCTCGAGACCCGGCACAACAGTACCCGGAGAAAGTTCGCGGCCCTTGCCTTTTGCCTCCTCATCTCTTGTGTAGTCAGCTTTGCCGATCCTGCGTATCCCTTGAAGCCCTCGGCGAACAGCAGATACCTGGTCGACCAAAACGATGTGCCCTTCCTCATGCAAGGCGACGCCGCATGGTCGCTGATGGTGGCGGCGAGCAACTCTGAAGTCGAGAAGTATCTCAGCAATCGCCGGCAAAAGGGCTTCAACACCATCATGATCAACCTCATCGAGCACAAGTTCAGCCAGCATCCCCCTCTGAACCTCGACGGGGAAGCGCCGTTCACCATTCCTGGAGATTTCACCACTGCGAACGAGAAGTACTTTGCCCACGCGGATTGGGTCATCAGGAAGGCCGCTGAGAACGGCATCCAGGTGCTTCTGTTTCCCATCTATCTGGGATACAAGGGTACCGATGAGGGATGGATTGAAGAATTGAAAAAGCTGCCCCCGGAAAAATGTCTTGAGTATGGCAAGTACCTGGGCAAACGGTACAAGGACTTCGACAACATCATCTGGGTAATGGGTGGCGACCGCGATCCGAGAGACGTTCAGGAAAAGATTGATCTCATCGCTTTTGGGATCAGGGGATTTGACCGGCGGCACTTATTCACAGCGCACGGCAATTCGTCGCCCTCCACGCCCGAGCAGTTCGCAAGCGGGGGATGGCTCGACGTCAACTCCAGCTATAACTGTGACGCCGTCCATCAGCGTGTTTTGGGCGACTACAACACCCAGCCGGTCATGCCCACGTTCTTAATCGAATCGTGTTATGAGGGCGAACATAATTCTTCCGCTGTACAAATCCGCAGGCAAGCGTACTGGTCCGTGCTGTGCGGCGGTTTCGGTCATGTTTTCGGGAACAACCCTCTCTGGCACTACAACGGACCTACTCTCTATCCGTTTGAAGGAACCTGGCAGCGGGCGATGGATGGTCCTGGCTCAGTGAGCATGATGTATTGGGGCAGGTTCTTCCGATCGCGCTCCTGGTTTGACTTGATTCCTGACCAGAAGCACGAGGTGGTTACCGCGGGCCTTGGCGAATTTGAGGGCGACGACTACCTGGCTGCGGGGCGAACGTCCGACGGTACCACGGTGATTGCGTATTTGCCGACAAGCCGGACAATTCGCGTGGACATGACCCGGATCGCGGGGAGCCAGGTCAAAGCCTGGTGGTTTGACCCCGGAAACGGGGAAGCATCAGATGTCGGAATGTTTCCGGCAAGCGGGACTCACGAGTTCACGCCGCCTGGAGAAGGGGATTGGGTTTTGGTGCTCGATGACGCGGACAAGAAACTACCTGCGCCCGGTAGGGGCTTGTAGAACCGGACAGTTGCGTTGTGCGACCTCTTTGAAGAGACACGCTGCGATTTCGAAAGGCTCTCTCAATTGCGCAATCCGCATCTTGTAATTCCTGCTGGCCAACCTCTGACACGACGGACAGTCCTGGGAAACTTAGGGGCCGCGATCGTGACCCTATCGCTGCCTAGGTCCGCGGCCCAGCCGCTTCAGTTCGGTCGCAATCAAATTGAGCAAATGCTCAAACCCATCCTGACTACCGACGATCCGCGGTTGTGGAAGTTTGTCTTGGACGTTTATGAACGCTGCATTTTTGGCAGAATGCAGTCCGCTGAGCCCCCGCTCGAACATGCATGGTTCGTCCCGGGCGGTGTGTATGTGGGCCAATGGATTTGGGATACGACATTTCTTACTGACCTGCTTTCTATTCTTCCGGCGCAGCGAGATTTCATCCGCGGAGTTTATCAGAACTATTGGGATTTTCAGAAGAAATGGAATGCTGAGAAGCCGGAATATTCACAGGGAATGATTGCAAATCATATCTGTCCCGACAGCGGACCACCAGGATTCAACGGCAAGGAATGGCGCACACTCCCAGTCTTTTCTCAAGCCCCTCTCCTTGCTTGGGGCGTAGAGCGCGCATACCTGCGCAACCACGATCTTGATCTGGTACGCACCGCACTGCCCTATCTCGAAGCATTTCACGATTGGTACTGGCGCGAGCGTGACCTGGACGGGTTTGGAATGGCGACGGTCGGCTCCTACGATGGGGTTGTCCAACATGCACGCTATGAGACCTATGACCATGAAGTCGACCCATGACCCATTGGAACTCACACCACATCCTCGCCGACCCGCCGGTGCCGACAATGGTTCATGGTATGGGAGTATCTATATTCCTGCGAACACGGCGTATTTGCTTTTGTCCGAGCGTAGTTTGATTCGCATTGCTCGTGCTGCGGGCGACGACGCTCTCGTGAAACGACGGAGGCCGATCCTCGACAAGGGAATTCAGGCAATGCGTCGATACATGTGGGATGATGGCCATCGCTGCTTCCTTGGCGTGCGACGAGATGGATTGAGCAAAGTACTCCCTGCGACCATTGGTGGAATGGTCCCGCTGCAGGCAGGGATTCCCACGGCGAGTCAGGCGGGAAAGATGGCCCTAGCGCTCACAGGACTGAACTGGAATACGCCCTTGCCGATTCCTACTGTCGACGCAACAGATACGAAATACAAGAGCGACGACTTCTGGCGCGGAGATGTTTGGCCTTCAACGGTGTATCAGGCGATTAGCGGCCTCGCGGCCTACGGTCATCAAAAACTCGCTGGCGGCTATGCGGCCCGCCTGCTCGATAATGCAATCAAAGTGGGGATTAGCGAACACTACGATTCGCGAACGGGCGCACCGCTGGGCGTCCGCAACCTTGGCATGTCGGCCGTAATGCTCACGATCGCATTGGATGGCCTTAGTCCGCGCTATCGAATCGCCATCAGAGAACCGCGTCGTTCACCTCACTAACCGACAAGAGGGAATAAAGACTGCTTTGTTCTGGAAATGATCGCAGCCGGCGGGCCATCCAGTGCGGTGCGCAACACGGATCGTTGTGGATTCTCTCCGGTCAGATATTCGCAACAATAACACGGAGAGAAGTTGACCAATTCCAATCTTTACCGTTTGAGCAATGCTTGAGGAAGCGCTTTCCAGAAGAGATATTTCGTGTTAGGGTGTATTTCGATCGACGGTGCGCCGCCATTAGGCCGCGAAACTGAAGCCGAGGCGCAGAAGATCGTCGACATCTATGCGGTTGCCAGACCCGAAGGCTCGATCGGAGGGTGGATGAAATTGCAGATCTGACATTCGGCTTCACCAGCGAATCATCAACCACCTCGCACGGAAGGAAGTAATTCGCGTGTCGGACAGGTGGCGGTGAAACTGAAGATCTGATTCATCGCCGTAATCATGGCAGGAGCAGTGAGGCCCTCAAAGACGATCTAGAATGTCTACTGCTCCTGTTCGAATGGGGAGTAATTGAATCAATGGTTCGTTCGGGTCGAGGTCTAAATTCGCTTCGTTGGTTGGAGCTATTGTCTGCCGTCTTGTTTGCCACCAATTTGAGCCCCAGTTTGTACCGCGGACAGACAGTCCGGTCGAATGAACTCACGGTCCAGGTGCAGAAGACAGTGGAAATCACAGCCTCTTCCATCAACCATTGTTGGTATCCGACAGTGCATCGGTTCTCTACCGGCGAAATACTCGCAACCATGCGAATGAGTGGTGACGACACGAACCCTGAAGGAGAGTTTTCTGCATATAGTATCTCGAAGGACGGAGGGCAGACGTGGAGTCGGCGCTATACGATGGGAACTGGCGCCAACGTGGATGCCGCGTACACGCAAGTTACTCGCGAAGACGGTACAATCTGGGCGCTAGGGGCTGGCTACGATTCGCTAGAGGCAAACCCTCCCGGTCAGGCTACGTATTTCCACGCCGCTCTGACGAGGTTTTCGCGGGGTGGAATGGAATTTGATCAAATCAGAGATGCGAGAATTCACCTGTCCCAACCTGCCATCTCCAAGCCACCCACGGTTATGGTAACGGGGAGAAAAGATGCAACAAACCTCAGTGCAGTTTATGAGGCCGACCCGTGGGGTGCGATTGTCAACGGTCCGAATGGAGAATGGCTGACTACGCTTTACTACATGACAGAACGAGATTCGCGGCAGCGGCGGCTGGTGTTGATTCGTTCGACTGACCAGGGCCAGAGTTGGGAAGAATATGGGATTATTGCCGCCATCAAGCCCAATGAGACACCTTGGCCGTGGATGGGGAAAGAGGGGCCGAATGAAGCAGCTCTGGTTCGGTTATCGAAAGACCGCCTGTATTGCATTTTTCGAACTGGCGGCGACGACTACATGGGCGAGGCTTGGTCCGGGGACGACGGTAAGACGTGGACCGCGCCTGTTTCAAGCGGCTTCAAGGGTGTAGCACCCCACTTAAGGTTAATGAGTAACGGGCTGTTGGCATGCACGTACGGTAGGCCCGGCCCCGTATCTATTATGTTCAGCTCCGACGAAGGAAAGAAGTGGACGAACATCACGCCAATCTTCGAGGGCATGAGCACCCATTACACTGACCTGATCGAAGTAGAGCCGGGCGTGCTCCTGGTTGTGTACGACAGCACTCCCTATGGATGGAAGGTGATTCCTTCTTCTGATACGTCATCGAAGAATGCCGTTTACGGCACTTTTGTAAATATTCGGGGCCGATGACGACGCCGATAGGGCAGGGAGGACATGCCTGAGCATTTGCTTGAAATCCTCTGAAAGGACAAGAATAACGTCACGTCTCGCACTTGGATAACTGCGCCGAAAGGGCTGACCTTAGACATTCAACATCAGATATTTATTGAATAGGTTCTTGCCATTAATTGAGATTCCGTTGTCTCCCAAGAGGAAAGGTTAATTCTGGTTCCAACTGTTCCGCTCGAATACTGAACGAGGAAGCGCTTTCCAGAAGGGGTGTTTCGTGGTAGGGTGTAATTTGACCCACATGGGAACACCATCAGGCAGCAAGAACGAAGCCGAGGCGCAGAAGACCGTCGACATTTATGCTGTTGCCAAGCGCGCACGGGTATCGGCCTCAACCGTGTCGCGAGTGATCAATGGCTTACAGACAGTTGATGCAAAACTCGCTGCGCGGGTCTGGGCGGCTGCCCGCGACCTGGACTACCGGCCGAACCTGCAGGCCAGGTCGCTTGGCTCCGGACGGAGCCGGCTTCTGGGGTTGATAGTCACCGATGTCAGCAATCCGTTTTTCCCAGATCTGATTCGCCGCTTCGAGTTTCACGCGGTGAATCACGGATACGAGATTCTGATTGGCTGCTTATCAGAAGACGAAACCAGTATCAATCGTTGTCTGACCCGAATGCTCGATCGGAGGGTGGATGGTATTGCAGCTCTGACGTTCGGACTCCACGAGCCAATTATCGGGCACCTGGTAGGGAAGGACGTTCCAGTTGTCTTTGCAAATTTCCATCGCTCGCTTCCATATGTAACCTCGCTGCATGTGGATTACAAGAGCGGCTACCGCCAGGCGGTCCAGCACCTCGGCTTCCTCGGCCATCGGGAGATTGCGTTTCTGGCCGGCCCATTGGACAGAACAGACACGGTTGCGGTGGAACGGTTTGAGGCTTTTCGGGAGGCCACGCGAGAAATTGGCGTTGAAGTTCCCAGGGCCTGGATACTAGAAGGTGATTTCACGCTTGAGAGCGGCATTGAGTTAACGGAGAAATTGCTGAGGCAGAAAAATCATCCCACTGCAATTGTGTGTACCAACGATCTGGGTGCAATCGGCGTGCTCCACGCTGTGATGAATCATGGATTCATTGTGCCCGATTATCTATCGGTGATCGGTTTCGACAATATCCCACTGGCGAGTTACACATTTCCTCCCCTGACAACGATCGAAATGTCCTGTGACCAGTTGGCTGTGCATGCGATCGAGGCCCTGGTCAACAAGATCGAGGTCCGCAAATTGAACGTGCGTCACACTGTACCCACGCAATTGATCCTGCGCCGTACAACTGCCGTTCCACGCGTGTTGAAGCCTGCAACGCAGGCGTCAGATGGAGTCAGGAGATCGCGGTCTCCGGTGGTCGGGAATACAGATGCGGCGCCAGAACGAGCAACAGTAGCGCAGCGGCGCATGGAACCAAGAGGCTAGCACGCACGCTGCCGGATACTGTTGCGGCGCCTCCAGAGATCCATGGAAGAATCGCAGCGCCAGCGGGTGCGCAGGTGAAAACCCAGCCGATGCCCTGCAGACTCCCGGCCCGCTTGAGCAGGTTTCCCATGAGCAGCGGATAAATCGCCGCGAGGCTCATTCCGCAGGCTGCCGATGCTGCGCAGAGCACGGCACCATGATCCTGGAATCGGCCGGGAATGGTGGCCAGCGCAGTCACGCTCACGAACAGGGAAGCAATAGTTCCATTGAAAAGCTTCGGTTCGCTCACGTATCTCAGCACCGCAGGCACACACCCTCGCCCGATGAGTTCCATCGCCCAAAGCAGTGTGAAGCACAACATTCCGAGAAAACTGAACTGCATCGATCCATCGAGCCCACCTCTTCCTCGTTCGGTGTAGATTCGCATCGCGAACGATGGCAACCAGCCGCTGATCGCATTCTCCGTCCCCGTGTAGAGAAGCAAAGCGATCGCGAAGAAAAACTGAACGCGCGGCGGGAGGGTTGTCTTCGAAAGCATGGCACATTGAGGAGCAGCCGCGGGAGCACCTGTCCGCTTGTGCAGCAGCCCGACGGTTAAAGTTGCGAATGAGCCGCCAAGCAAAAGGAAAAAGGCTTGCGATGGCACCCATTGGAAGACCGCTCGGATGATCCACGGACAGCCTAGTGCTCCAAGTCCCCAAGCGAAATGCACCTTAGCCAGTGAAGCGCTCCCAGAACCTCCCGCAGTCTGCGTTTGGCCGGCGACCTGTATGTTGCCCGAGTTGATAATCAGGCCAACTCCTATGCCATTGAGCAGGATGACGGAGCGAGCTAAAGGCCATGAAGCCCATCCCATGAAGGGCACAGCGAAAGCGCAACAAGCACAGCCGATTGCATAGCTCCAGGACGGTCTCCGAGTCGAGACAAGCGATCCGAGCGCGGAACCTGCAAACTGCGCGGCAAACAGGGAGCCTGCCTGGGCGTCGCTGATGGACCAGGCCCGCACCAGAAGCGGGAGAATCGGCCCCAGGAAGTTAGTGGCAATCCCTGTAAAGAAATACACGAAGAAATGAATGGGAGCAATCTTTTGAAGCTGAGCCGAGCGACCTTCCCCAAAATGCGAAACTCTTTCCGGTCTGAATCCGTTTGCGGGCATGGCGTGCGACCATCTTACCCTCAGGTGCCCAGCGGAGGCCGATGCAGAGTGACTCATTTTGAGAAAGCGGTTGCTCGCAAGCGCACTTCTTCGCACCATGGGTATTTGCAAACGATTGAAAACCGGCGAGTTCCAACGAACAGAAAATAAATATTGACAGATTCTCGGGCCTTATACTAGTGTTTGTCGGCGTAAGGCCTACAGGAGAAAGTTTTGCATGCAGATAACATCTTGGCGCGTGAATGAGGACTTTCCGGGAAAGCGCTTTCTTTGACTCTCCTGAGGAGTGAAGATGGCCGGCCCATAGGTTCTCGCTATTGAGAGCCCTGAATTCTGTTTGTTAAGGAGGCACCATGAGTCAACTTTTGAGTGTTGCGAGCCAGTTACGGGGAAGACTTTTCCTCATCCTTCCCAGCGTTCTGTTTCTAATCGCAATAGGCGGATTGGACAGATTGTCAGCTCAGAGCCTGAGCGGCTCCATTACGGGTGTCGTAACCGATCCCTCCGGCGCTGTGGTTCCCGGCGCTCATGTTACTGTCACAGACATCAACAAGGCGTACGTTTTCACCTCCGTCACCGATAGCGCGGGGCGTTATGTTGTGCGCAACCTCAACCCCGGCGACTACCGGCTTGCCGTCACCGAAATGGGATTCAAGACCTTTGACATTGCCGGGATTGTCATTCAAGTTAATGAGAATACGTCCAAGGATGTGACTCTGCAGGTCGGTTCGACGTCGCAGACGGTCAATGTGGTCAACGAGGCTCCGCTCCTGGAGACCCAAGATGCAACCCTTGGCGCCACCATCAATAGGGACCTCGTGAACGATATGCCTCTGATTGGGCGAGATGTCCTGACGCTAACCTACTTAACACCCGGCGTTACGCAAGCTCAAGGACAAACGTTAAACGCCGCGGGGGGAAGCGAGGGAAATGATCTCAATTTTGTGTCGGATGGCCAGCGTAACGCGACGGCGGCACTCTATGTCGACGGAGTCGTCACCAGTCAAAGCGATCCGAATCCCGGAGTGGTTAGGCCGCTTTACATACCTACCGTGGATGCCGTTCAGGAGTTCCAGGTAGAACAGGGAATCATTCGCGCCGATACGGGATTCAGCGGGGGAACCGTCGTTAATATCGTCACTCGATCAGGAACCAATAATGTTCACGGAACCCTTTACGACTTCGACCAGAACACAGCTTTTAACGCGAACAGTTATGCCAACAATTATTTTGGCTTGAATAATCAGCCGTCGAATACGAATATCTACGGTGGAGTAATCGGTGGTCCAATCAAGAAGGACAAGACATTCTTCTTTCTTGTATTCAATGGATCACAGTCGTTCTATCACTCTACAAGCGTGGCTTGGGTTCCGAGCACGGCCGAACGTGCGGGGAACTTCGCAGAGATCTGTCAAACCGGCTTTGACGGCTCTGGCAAGTGTATGGACTCCAGCCCCCAGACCAACTTCGGCCAGTTGTGGGATCCCTATACGGCACAGATTAGCAGTGCGACCGGGGATATCACGTCGCAAGCGTACATTCCGTACAATAATCTCGCAACGTACGTGAGCCCAGGACCGCCAGCGGATGAATATAGCTCCGTCGTCTTGCCAAGCGGACCGGGAAACATCATTGACCCGTCAGCGCAAATCATTATGAACACGGCTTTCCCTTCTCCCAACATAAAAGGAGCCCCCGAGAATGCCGTCAACTACTACGGTGTCACTTCCGGTACTGGCAGCGGAGAAGAAACCGATTTGCGCCTTGATCAGCGCTTTACAGACAAAGACAACCTGATTGCGAAGTTCGCCTATGGATGGGGGAACCAGGACCAAGCAGGCTGCTTGCCTGGCCTCTGGAACCCATGCAGTAACGGCCCAAATACCGGTTTGACCTATCAAGTTGCCCTCAACTACTCTCGGGCCATCAGCAGCCGTACACTTCTTCAACTTCAGGGAGGCGTGATCAGCAACCATCTTCTTGCGCCCGGAATCGCGTCGCAATATCCGGATTTCGACCAATCGACAAGCTTGGGCATGCCAAGCTATATGGATTCTGCCGGAGTTAGGGCCGCTCCGCAAATTTTCTACGCCGGCGACGGATTGGGAGTGGTTGGGAGCAAGACATGGGCAGCCTGGAATATGCATTTCATGACGTGGCAGCTCGGCGGCAACCTTGACCTGCAGCGTGGCAAGCATGATATCAAGGTTGGCGGGGATTGGCGGCGTCAGAGCAACGCTTTCTTTGAGGCCGGAGTCCCGGCTGGACAGTTCTATTTCGGCAACGCTGGAACCGCGCTGGACTCGAGCGCTGGGACCGGGGGCGGCAATTCTCTAGCAAGCCTCATGGTGGGATCACCACTAAACGGGGACGACTATCAGAACACCACGCCTCTCGATGTCGCGAATCCCGACTACGATGTGTATGCGCAGGACACTTGGCGTTTCACGCCTAAACTAACGCTTGATCTTGGGGTTCGCTATGAAATTCAAGCTCCTGAGACGGATGCCGGCGACCGGATCGTGTGGTTCGATCCCAACGCTCCTTCGCCGCTGGCCGGATATTCGGGGCTCCCTAATCTGAAAGGTACGATCAATTTCGCAGGCGAGCTATCCGGCAAAAGAACAGCGGAGGACACTAGTTTCAATAATGTTCAGCCGCGGATCGGTTTAGCCTTTCAGCTGGACAATAAAACCGTGGTGCGCGGCGGATACGGGATCTTTTACCTTCCATCCATCAGCTCGGCAAGCGGCATCACAAGCGGCAACTCGACTGCTTGGTACAGCTGGACGGGAGGAGGTGGGTACCTTTACAACGCAGGCGATAGTAACGATGGGGCGACACCGGCTGCGCGGCTAAGCAATCCGTTCCCCGGCGGCATTCTGGTTCCTTTTGGGCTCAACCCGTCCCCTCTGGCCTTTGTCGGCTTGTATGACAACGCCATTGCGGTCAGGACTTCTACAGTCCCATATCAGCAGACCTGGACCTTGGGAGTGCAGCGGGATCTGCCCGCACAATCGCTCCTAACTATCTACTATGTTGGGACAAAAGGAACGCACCTATATGATGCGGCGGCCGGCAATCTGGACCACTTGCCGGCGTCTGTTGACACGATGTCGCCTGCGCAGATCGCGGCTATAGCGAACACTTACGTGCCTTACCCCTTCTATGGCGCCCCTGTTCCGGAGGGCTGCCTGTCCTATAACATTACGTGCTATTCGTATGATGCTGAGTATCAAAACATGTTGCCGTTTCCTCAATTCGATGCCCTTTCAACTAACAACGCTCCATACGGAAACTCAATCTACCACGCGCTCCAAGCACAATACCAAAAGCGACTAACACACGGACTGCAAGTCCAGGCTTCGTATACCTGGGCTAAATCCATCGATGATAGTTCAGTGGTTGATGGAAATACCGCCTATCTGTCTGGAGGATCGTCCCCCGGGCCTGTGGACCCTAACAACCTGAAGCTCGAAAGATCGATATCCGGATTCGACGTTCCGCAGAGTCTGACGTTTGGCTACGTGTACGCTCTTCCATTCGGGCATGGACGCCAGTTTGGATCCGCGACGAATCATCTTGTCGATGCAATCATGGGCGGGTGGAATACAAGCGGAATGTTCGTTTTCCAGAGCGGGTTTCCACTTGCCATCTCTCAGCAGAACGGCGCGTCAGTACCAACATACGGACTAAGGCCGACAATTAACGGCGTTCTGAAAAAGAGTGGAGTGTTCAAAAAGCCGGGAGACCCCTACTTCGCCAATGCTTCAATTGTCACAAGCACGCCGAACTACACCGTGCCCAGTAAGACCGTGGACAATGTTCCCAGATTTTCAAGCAGTGTTCGAGCCCCCGGAATCAACACGGCGAGTATCGGCATCTTCAAGTCGTTTGATCTGGAAGCTCTTCGGCCAGGGGCCAGCTTTGAATTCCGAGTCGAGGCCTTCAACGCGTTTAACCACCCACAATTCCTTGCCCCGAATGCGACCGAGGATGGCGGGCAATTCGGAGTTGTCGACGTGGGTCAGCAAAACTCGCCCCGGAATATACAGTTAGGCGGAAAAATCTATTTCTAAACTTCAAGAACGCGCATTCGGGCGCGGACAGTTTCGCGTTCAGAGTAGGCGTTTCAAAATGCACTGTGAGAGGCCGCATTGGTTATTCGAAATGCCAGACCAGCGCGCGTCTAATCATGATTGGGGCAGGGTCGAGGGCTACATGCACAGAAGGCAGTTTATTGAAAGCGTCTTAGGCGCAGGTCTTTTTGCCGTCTGGCAAGCCACACCGGTGGAAGCGTCCAATTTATTTCCTGCTCTCATACCCGGCGCCGATCCCTCGGGGATTGACGATTCGACGGCTGCGTTTCAGAAAGCTATTGCATCCCTGCCGTCCGTGGATGCGCGGCTGATTGTTTCGCCTGGAAAATACCGTTTTGAGGCCTCGCTCGAGCCGATCTTCCAGTTCAAGAAGATCAATGGCCTCCAAATTGAAGGTGAAGGTGCCACACTCTTGTTGACGGGGAATACACCCGGTTTCTTTTTCGAAGATTGCAGTAGGATGACCGTGTCAGGAATAACTGTGGACTGGCCTCGCCCGCCATTTTCCCAGGGAATTGTTCAACAGGTCGAAGATCGCGAATTCACCGTCCAAGTCGATCCGCAGTTCCCGGTGAGCGGAAATGAGCTGATCAACACCATCGGTGAGTATGATCCCGATCTGCGCTTGCCATCGCGCAATGGTGTCGATCAATATTACGGGGTCAAGTCCATTTCTCTTGTCGCTGCGCAGTTGCTGCGGATCGAGATGGAACACACGATCGCTCTTCACAAAGGCGCGACGGTCGTGCTCCGACATCCGGTGTATGGGGCAAATGTGTTTGCAATGAACCGATGCCGTGGGGTTCGGTTCGATGGCGTCACGATCCATGCGTCCCCGGGGATGGGAATCCACGCAAATCTGGGGGACGGATTTGAGTTCAACAAACTGAGAGTAATCCCCACTCCGGGTACGAATCGATTGCTGTCGTTGAATGCCGATGCCGTGCATCTGAACGATTGTTCCGGCACTACAGTTTTCTCTGACTGCGAATTCAGAGGAATGGGAGACGACGCGATCAATATCGATTCGGCCTATCACAGGATTGCTCATTCCGCCGGCTCCGAGTTGAACGGGGAATGGAAGCTGGACTCAAGGACCGATTATCCTCCCGCGCCGGGTAGGATCCTCGAGGTTGTTGAGTCGGCTACACAGGTTCTCAAAGGTCATGCTCGAGTCCTTTCACCTTCAAGTCAACCAGAAGACGGATTTGTGCCAATTGAACTCCTCGAGATGGATTCTTCGGCCCCGCTCGACGGGCTCGTGGCGTGCGATATGCGCAAAGACGCCACTACAGAAATCCGCAATTGCAAGTTCGATGGTAACCGGGCCAGGGCGATCCTGGTCCACAACGACGCAAAGATCTACGGGAATCGGTTTTACGGTCAATCCCTCCCGGCAATTCTCCTCAGCGCCGATTCAAGCTATTGGTTCGAGGGTCCACTTGTTCGTGACATTGAAATATTCAACAATCATTTCGACTTCAATTATTACGGCAACATGGAGAATCGACGGGGCGCGATCACGATCGACACCAGTGAGGATGCACACGAACTCGATACCCGGTCTTCCCGGGTCTACCGCAACATCTCGATTCACGACAATCAGTTCACAAACTCCTGCGGCTGCGCGATCTTTGCTGCTCGCGCTTCTGGACTCTCACTGATGCGCAACACGTTTAAGGACTCGTCACTCATGGCCGACGCGGCACACAAAAAGGAAGCCATTTTTCTTAACAATGTTGAGTGCTCACGCTTTGAGGCCAATCGCTCTTTGAGCGGGGAACACGTAACCGTTGTGGGAGACTGCGATCTGCCTCTCTTGCCCGAGATTTAAGGCGCCGATAACCATCCGTTGAAGTGTTGGGGAAGGAAATCGAATTCACATGAAGATGAACCGCAGGATCTTTCTCAGCTCGACCGGTGTAACTGCATTGGGGCTGTTGGCGCCGCGGATTGCGTTCGCTGCTGACTCCATTGCATCCCTTGGCCCGACAAGAACATTCGGCTGGAAAACAGATCATCTTAATTTGACCTTCGAAGTCAATGCAATGCAGCGCCTGCGGCAGAGGGATCTGCTGCCCATGGGTGTGGAAGCGGAAAGATCGAAGGGCTCTACCGGTGTCGAAGTCGCTATCCAGTGCAGTGGCGAAAATTCACCCGATTGGGGGATGAAGCAATCTATAGGGCAACCCGGAGCGCGACTCCAGTTCTCGGGCAAGCGAGAGGAACAGATCCGAGGAGGCTCCCGCCTCGTTCTTGTTCATACCGATCCAGTGCTGAATTTGAAGGTAGAGTCGTTTTATGACGCCTTTGAAACGACCCAACTCATTCGACGCTGGACGCGTGTGACCAACGTTGGTGAAAAGCACGTCGGAGTGGAATTCGTCAGCTCGGCGATGCTGCATGGTCTGTCTGATTCCCAGCAAGTCGACGACGAACTTCGAATCCATTTGGCAGTCAACAGTTGGATGGCCGAAGGGCAGTGGCTCAACCTTTCCCCAGCCGATCTCGGGTTCGTTCAGAATGAGCGGACGTGCCGGTCAGAAGCCTCTGCTGGAAGCGTCGGGAGTTGGTCAACTGAGAAGTTTCTGCCCATGGCCGTAGTCGAAAACACCCGGCGGGATCTCGCCTGGTTCTGGCAAATCGAACACAACGGATCGTGGCATTGGGAGCTCTCCAATGACTCGGAAACCGGGAATGTGGCGGACGATGTCTATGCCTACCTCGGAGGGCCCGACGATCTGCATTCTCAAGCATGGAAAGACCTTAAGCCAGGGCAGGCCTATGACACGGTTCCGGTGGCCATGGGCTGCGTTCGCGGCGGGTTTCAAGAGGCGGTGAACGCCTTAACTGCTTATCGGCGCACGGCCTGTGAACGTCCTCATGCCTTGAACCTGCAGTGCCCGGTTATCTTCAACGACTATATGAACTGCTTAGAGGGCAACCCTTCGGAAGAAAAGGAGCTTCCGCTGATTGCTGCAGCCGCCAAAGCTGGATGCGAATATTTCGTAATCGATGCGGGATGGTATGCGGAAGTTGGCGAGGACTGGAGTGAGACGATCGGCGCATGGCAGCCATGCCCACGCCGCTGGCCGCATGGCCTGAAGTTCGTGCTCGACCAGATCAGAAATGCAGGGATGGTCCCGGGTCTGTGGATCGAGCCGGAGGTGGCGGGGGTGCACTCGCAACTCGCCCAACAGCCGGATAGCTGGTTTTTTATGCGGCATGGCAGACGAGTGCTGAAGAACTCGCGTTACCTGCTCGATTTTCGGAAACCGGAGGTGACAGCATATCTCGATCAGGTGATTGATCGCCTCGTGAATGAATACGGGGCCGGTTATCTGAAAATGGATTACAACGTCGACTCTCTCGAAGGTACGGACCAGAATGCCGAGAGTCCTGGTCAGGGGCTTCTGGAGCACAATCGGGCTCACCTAGCCTGGCTCGATCGAATTGCAGATCGTTTTCCCGACCTTGTGATTGAGAACTGTGGCAGCGGAGGCGGACGCATGGACTACGCGATGCTTTCGCGAATGCAGCTTCAGTCCGCAACCGATCAAGAGGATTATCTCAGGTTGCCAGCTATCATCACGGGGTGTTCCGCTGCCGTATTGCCGGAGCAGCTCGCTTCATGGTCGTACCCGCTCCCGGGGGCCGATGCTGATCAGGCGAGTTTCAACCTTGTAACGGCGATGATGTGCCGCATCCATCAAAGCGGACATCTCGACCAAGTGTCGGATTCAGGCTTTAACCAGGTGCGCGAAGGAATCGCGACTTATAAGAAGGTCCTGCGTAAACATATTCCATTGTCTGTCCCGTTCTATCCATTGGGAATGCCGAACATTACAGATTCCCATGTTGCAGTTGCCCTTGGAATGCGCGCGCCAGATTTCTCTTGGCTCGCCGTTTGGCGATTGGACGGCCCTGAGTCGGTCGCGATTCCAATACGGGCGGAATCGGCCAGGGTGCTTTACCCATCGGCCCTCGGAATCGAGGCAGCATATGATGGGCACAGCCTCGTGGTCAGATTTCCAAGGCCAAGAATGGGATGCGTGATTCAACTGTGATCTACTACTCGCGGAGAATCTTTGGTGCTGTATCGACAGTGCTCCGCGTGCAGGAGTTCTCGGTGGCCGATACACGCTTCGGGTTCGAACACGCAGGTGACACTCCGGCTGGGAAAAGCTGGACATCGTTTCCAGCGTCAGGCTTTGGCGGATGAAGTTGTCGAACCTGCCCAAGACGCAAAAAGGCTGTCCGGCGGCCGTCATGTCCCTGGCGAAATCGTGAGCCCACTCCTGGTTGAGCGCTATTAGCGCGGGTCGCGGCTTCAATATATGCCGCAGATGCTTGCATCGCGCTTCCTTCACGCTGAAACCGAGTTCGCGATGCACGCGTTGCACCTGCTTGTTGTTTACCTTCAATTCCTTGCGTAGATATAAATGCAGACGCCGATAGCCGAAGCGGGGATGCTGACGCGCCAGTTCCAGCAGCCGGTCCTGGATCTGGCTGGCATCACTCTGGCTCCGATACCGGCCACTCGATCTCGGTACCGCCATCAGTTCGCAGACGTGGCGCGGAATGAGGTCAATTGCCAACCCGATGAAGGCCAGATTTGACTACCGTTCTTAGGAATGCGTATGCTGGCGCCAGATCCTCCACAACCGGACTCAACCGAGACTATATTTTCGGAACTTAGGACCGCGGTTCCAGAGGCTAGCGCTGTCCCATTCAACACAGCGTCGCACGTGGTACTTCAAACGTGTTCTCGTTCAGGTTCTGATAGGCGAGGTAAATCGCCCCTCCAACACCGACTATTCCGGTTGGCTTATCGGTGTACGGGCTTCCGCTGTAGTTGTTGCCTGCATTGCCGACAACGAAGGCCCCGGTCAAACTCGGCGGAGTGCCTGCGATCTGCCTAACGGCCATTGGATAAAAATGCTGCCGAAGTTGGTGCCGCCGCCGTTGGCAGTGTAGAGATTGCCGTCATCGGCTCAGCAACTCGGCCACAGATCGTCGGCGCCCGAAGTTATTTGATTCCTCGAGTACGACTCTTTGGCAACCGTGGAGAACAGCGTGCTTTCAGGCGGAGTGACCGTTTGCGCCGCGCACCTTGCCAGAAAAATGAACGTGGCAAGCAGTAAGCCTGGGCGGGCCGTGAGCTTAAGGCGGGATTGCATGGGTGACGCTCGTTTGCCGGTGGATGGGTGGATTAGTGAATGGGTCGGCCGGTTGCCCGGTAGATTTCGCGTCGATGAGCAACTGAAGGAAGGGGCGCAGTGCGGCAACGCTCTCAGTCGCAAAAATGCCGGCAGACATGAGCGCCTGCCGGCATTTGGGGTACGGTTCGGTTAGAACTCCAGCTTCATACCGAACTGAATGATTCTGGCCCCGTTTTGCTGCGACGTCATGATTCCGAAGACGGTATTCGAATTCGCGAGCGATGCGTTGCTCAGGTCCGGCGGTGCGGCGTTGATGATAAATGTTTGTGCATCGCCTCCGTTTGAGAAGACCACGCGATTGAAGGCGTTAAAGAAGTTGGCCTGAAACTGGAGGTCGAGGTTCTCGTAGAGCTGGGTGCGCTTTGAAATCGAGAGGTCCTCGTCGCTGAATCGTGGCAGACGTAGAGCAGAGAACAAATTGGGTGCGTCACCAAATGTGGCTGCAGGCGGCATGGTAAATGCGGCCGGGTTGATGTAGAACTGGCAGGGATTGCGCCCCGGCGTGGACTGTACGGGGCCGGCGCAGCTCTTCTTGTACGCGGGGTTCTTGAGCGGCTGACCCGGAACCGTGTTTACGCGGAAAGCATAACCATCGCCTGCCGCGAAAAACGGGTTGTTGGAGCCGAAAGCGTCGTACTCAATGTGAATCGGTCTGCCACTTTGGTATTGCTGGATACCGGAGACCGACCAGCCTCCGACTGCCTTGCCAACCACGCCCCGGTGGTTGAGCCAGCGCTTATTGGGGCCGAAAGGCAGCTCGTAGGTGTAGGTCAGAGACACAACGTGTGGAACATCGGAGCTGGTGACCGACCGCTCGGACTTCTGGTTATAAAAGTCCTGCTGGAAACCACCAGAGTAGATGGCATTTTGTGCGGCAGCGCTGGGGCCCGAGTTGGAGTCAACGTCGCCGATGGTCTTTGAAAAGGTCCATGATACGAGGGCAGTGAGACCGTTCGAGAAGTGCTTTTGCAGACTGGTGAGCAAGCCGTTGTATGAGACGCTGCCAATCGGATCGAGCGGATTGTCAGTGTCGCCATATTGCGGCCACGGCCTGAGGGCCTGCGCAGCGGTTGCGCCGCCTCCGAAGGTCGACTCGAATCCGCTCCACGGCGGGTTAATGCCGGCGGACTGAACACGGGGATCGCTGACCGGCAGTTCAAGCCAAACATTGAGAGGCAGGCCTGCTTTTTGCGCCGCGGCCGTGTATTCGGGAATCACTTGCTTGTAATTTGTCTCGTTAGGTTTCGCCCACAAGCCCAGACCGTAGGTATGCATGCCCACGTAGCCAACCGTGGCAATGATGTTCGATGAAAGCTTTTGTTCAACCTGCATCGCCCAGTAGAACTGCACCGGCGGATTACCCGAACTCGGGTGAATCAAAGGCGGGTTGTCGTTGCCAACCAACTCGCCGGGGTTCAGGGTTAGACCCGCAACTCCGCTGGAAGGGTAAGAACTATCCCAGTAATATGCAGGCGACCCAAGGTAGTCTTCAGGCTGATCAAGCATGGCAAGGTTTGAAAAGCCAGAGGTGTACTGAGCTCCGCTGATGTCGCTCTCGTTGTTGTCGTTGCCGATGGGGCGGGTCACGGCAAAACCGCCGCGAAGTACTGTGCCGCGGGCGATTTCGGGCGAGTAGGCAAACCCAAGCCTGGGCTGGAAGCCGTGATAGTTGATGACTCCAATTCGATTGCCGCCGGAGCGAGGCTGGCCCAGGCTGTTGGTGCCGTGGCCATAGAAAAGGAAGGCGCCGGGAAGACCGCCTGCGCTGGGGTTAGGCAGCGTGGGATCCATAGTGGATATGTTGCCGTGCGCCTCAGACCTTGGCAACTGAATATCGTAGCGCACCCCTACGTTGAGTACCAGGTTCTTTGTCACCCTCCAGTCGTCTTGAGCGAATAATGCAGCCTGCGACCAGCGATAGGATGGTGTACCGGGATACGTGATGTTGACGTAGTTGACGGCGCCGAAGAGGAAGCTCGCGGCGGGGGCTCCGGTGCCGGCGGGAATCGAAACTGCCGTTCCGCTGGAGGTAAATCCGGTGCCGTTGAGAGCGGTTTCAGTGGGCTCAAAGGTAAAGGCGCCGTTTGGGTCGCCATATTCTCCGCGCTGCAGATAGCGGCCTTCACCACCGACGGTGATGCTATGGTTGCCACGGATCAGCGTCGCGTTTTCGCCGATATAGAAACGTCCCTCTGTATCGCCAGATGCATCTGCGCCACCGAGTTCGTTTTGCACGGTACCGATGGCAAATCCTGCCAGTGGCGTGCCGGCCGGATAGGGCGGCAAGCCCGTGAGACCAAACCCGGGACCGGGGTTGGGACCAGCCACGATCGGCCCGTTATAGCCCGCGTCCCGGATGTAGCCGAGGTTGACGTTGTTGATCATGGTCGGCGAGTGGACGTAATTGTATTGCAGGCGTATATCGTAGTTGTTTGCCGTAAAGTCACTGGCATCGTACTCATTCAGCGTGCCGTTATTGTCGTTCTTCACGTTACCGGTAAAAATGCTGCCCGAGAGTGAATGCTTTCCGGAAAAATGCTCGTCGATCTTCGCCACCATTCGGTATTCGTCGATCTGCGAACTTTCCAGCCGCAGGTAGTTGTTATTGGGGGCATCGTTAATCGCCTTCGGGAAGTAGCCCAGCACAGCCTGCGAAATAGTGCTCAGGCCTGTAGTGCCGGAAGGGATGATGTTTGAGGGGTTCGACGGCGAGCCGAACGGCTGTCGTATCTGATAGGGGTTTCCGTCGGGTCCCGTGACCGTGCTAACCGCAAACGGGTTGTAGATTTCTCCTGAGAAGATCGGATTGCCGGCCGGATCGTACACCAGTTGCCCGTCGGGAGTTGTGAGTTGCGCTCCCAATGTCTGTGAGAAATTGCCCTGCGCAAACTCCGAAGGGAATGTGGTCAGCGTGGAGTTATACGCACTCGGCCGATAGGCGAAGCCTGTGTAGTCCACAAAAAAGAAGGTCTTGTCGTGCCCGTTATAGAGTTTTGGAATTCGCACCGGCCCGCCGAAGGTGCCACCAAACTCATTCTGTTTGAGCGGCGCCTTGGGTTGGTGCAGATAGTCCGCAATAAAACCCGCTGCGTCGAGAGCACTGTTCTGGAGATAATCAAATCCAGTGCCGTGGTAAGCATTGGTGCCCGACTTGAAGGCAAACGAAACCGTACCTTCGGAAAGTCCATACTGCGCACTTTGGTTGCTTGTGATCAGCTTGAACTGGCTAATTGCGTCCACAGGGGCGTGATCGTTGTCCTCATTGCCTGGTTCAGTCGTGTTCATCTGCGGGACGCCATCGATGTAAACCTCGTCGCCATATGAAGGGGAGCCGGCGATGTTCAGCCGATAATCCGGCGTGGCTCCCGGCTGAGAACCGGAAACGCCGGGAGTGAAAATCAAAAAATTCAGAGGATTGCGCATATCTCCGCTCAGCGATAACGGCAAATCCTTGATCGCTTCCGGCGAAATGGTGGTGCCCATGTCAGAGGTTTCAGTTTCCAGTTCGCCTTCATTGGCCGCGACAGTCACTGTCTGACTCACCTGGCCGACCTGCAAAGGCACGTCTAAAGCAACGGTTTGCCCCACGCCCACTACGATGTGCTGCTGAACGGCGGTGCTGAATCCGCTGGCAGTTGCCGAGAGTGTGTAATTGCCCGGAGCGAGATCAAGAAAATTGAACTGCCCGGCCGCGCCCGATTCCGACGACGCCACAACGCCGGTAGCCTCATTCGTCAGCGTGAGGTGAGCGCCGGGGACGACAGCAGCCTTCGAATCATGTGTTTCGCCTTTAATTGATCCGAGGTTCACCTGACCCCACGCCGTGCACTGCAGCAATGCGATAAACAGGATCGCAAACGGTGCAGCAAGACATGATCTCATGATGGGTTTCATCGACGATCTCCTTTGCAGCTCTGGCCTAAATCTCAAATCAGTTTTGTAACGTTTCACTTAGACGTCGAATTTAACCATAACAAAATTTGCGTTGTCAAGCAGATTTTCCTGGAGTCCTGCGCAATATCTAGACTCCGTGAATGAAGAAAGTTTTCTCCCTCATAACATAATGATATTAAATATATTAACTCAAGAAATAATAGAAATGTTATGCTGGAACCGGTTGGCGGTTTCGCCAGTACAGCCAAAGTTCAATCCGCAGAATTCGACTTGCGGCCGCGAGCTGCTTGACGAAAATAAGAACGATTCGAGAATATCGAAAAACTGAATTTCAACGGCTAAGGATTCGTTTTGGGAACGAGGGCTCGAAGAGGCAATCGTATGCTTACCTTGAGAGGGAGAGCTGTCCTGAAGGATTGAGCAGTGATGCCCGCATCGTCGTTGAGTTTCTCGGAGGAATTAAAGGTGAAAGGCGCGTTGAGGGGAAGGTGGCGCCATCTCCGTAACTGAGTTTCCGGCGCGGCCGCCGGGTGAAAGCACGGCGGTCCGGCGGTTCTTCAATCGGGCGCCTACGGCCTACTCAGGTTGACAACATGCAGTGGCTGTTTTCCAATCCAATGGAACTTCGCAGATGCGGTCGCTGACCGCGTTTTGGGGAGCTGGAGAAATGCGCACAATGATCGCGATTCTCACAGTCATGCTGGCGGTTGCCTTTGCCGGCCCGGATGCGCGTAGCCAGGCCAGCCCCGAGGCAATCGCGGAGCATCAGCAGGCAGCGCAACAAGCAGAGGCTCGCGACGACTTTACCAATGCGGTCAAAGAGTACACATTGTTGTCCACCTGGCTGCCCGACAACGGCCAGGTATGGAGCAACCTCGGCGTGGCTCTCTATTTCCACAACGATTTCGAAAGAGCCGCGCGTGTGATGCGTCACGCCATCGCTCTCAATCGCACTCTCTATTCGCCTCACCTGTTCCTCGGGCTCTCTGAAGCGCGATTGTCGCAGTCCGATGCGGCAATAGCAGAACTGAAGAAAGCAATCGCAATCGACAGCGCAGACGCGCTGCCGCACACCTGGCTTGGCTATGAGTACGTCGCGCAGTCCAACTATGAGAGGGCCGTCGAGCAATTGACGATCGCCAGCAGGAGTGACGCGCAGAACACCGATATCTGGTATGTTCTCGGCCAGTGCTACCTTGACCTCGATAAAGAAGCGATACGCCAACTTTGGAGCGTAGCGCCAGATGGCGGACGAACCTGGCAGCTTGCAGCGGAGCAGTTTGAAATCCAGGGCAACAAGGGCGGCGCGCTGCGAGCGTACCTTGGCGCGCTCCAACGCCGGCCCGACATCGCAGCCTTGAAAGAAAAGATCGCCGCCTTGGGTGGATCGGTGCCACCAGCCGACGCGAGGCCCGTCGGCCCCACCGCGCCTGAAGATGCAGCCTACGACCGCGTGCGGCAGTACGAACGCGATGCAAAGGCTGCATTTGAGCACGTATCGCAGATCGATCCCGATTCCAGCCGGGCACATCAGGTTCAGGGAGAGTCCGATGTCGCCGCGAATCGCTTCGACGATGCAATCAACGAGTACAGGGCAGCGCTTGCGCACGACGATCGTCTTCCCGGACTTCACGGCGCGCTGTGCTATGCCATGTCGCGGGTTGGGCAGATTCAGGACGCTATGCGGGAGTGCGATAGAGAGGTCGCGATCGCCCCCTACAGCGCCGAAGCCTACGTTGGCGCGGGGCGCGTGCATCTGTTGGCCAACGACGACGCAGAAGCCGAGGCGCTGCTGACCAAGGCAGTCACTCTCGATCGGCCACCCGTTGTGGCGTTCAAATTTCTCGGTCAGATTTATTTGAGTCAGCAGAAATATTCCGAAGCGGCCAGGGTCTTGCGGAGATATCTCGCGGAAGAGAAGTCCGATTCTGCCGCATATTACCTGCTGGCCCGGGCCTGCAAATACACCGGCGACACACAGGGGATGAACGAAGCGATCGTTGCCTATAAGCACACATCAGAGGCGGCAAAAGATACGAGCGAGGCTCAAAAAGCGCTCACGGCTGATCCCTATGGCAACGACCCCTCCGCCGTGGAGGAACAAAAGAACTGAATACGCGCCGCGAAGAACATGCGTAAGTGGCGCAATGGAGTAGCGGCGCGAACACCACGACTGCGTACACATGCGCTCTCAACCTCGGGAGGTAATGATGAAGCTTGCTGCACGCGCGACTGGGCAAACGGCGCTCTCATGCAATTGTTGGCATCGTCTTGTGCGCACCGCTGCGCTTTGTTTTGTCATAGGTTGCTGCGCAATCGATGCTCTGGCGCAGGAGTCCGAGTGGATTCGCCCGCAGAGGGCCGGTGATCCTCTGGTGTGGGGGCGGCGCGATGGAATCGTCTTCGGGCTTTATTCGCAAGGTGGAATACGCGGGCCGCGCGGACTGATTCGCGTTGGTATCTTCTCGCCTGAGACGTCGAGCGGGGAACTGCTGAACTTCATCGCTGTTGAACCGGTGGCTGCAGGAGCAGGAGCGCGCTTTGACCGCATGGCCTTCAGCGAGCTTGAGATGAGCCAGCTCGATCCCGGCCAGCGCGGCAAGCGCATGTGGGTCGGCCAGGGATCGGGCTCAAGTGACGACAATGTGCGCGGTACTCTTGAGGCATTGCGTACCGACAAGGCAACGGTAGAGCGGCTCTCAGTCCGCATCGACGTGGAACGGTTCACCGAGAACGGCGCGCACGTGTATGTGATTGCATCTGTCGACAGCGATCACCCGAAGGAGTTGCGGTTTGAAGTTTTTGCGGAGAACGACAGCCCGCCCCTCGATGAACTCACGCTGACGGCGACGATGGGGAACTACGAGCGGCTGCGCCTGCTGTGGCTGAACGACCGCGTGGTCGATAGCCGACAGCTTTTCCCCGACTATAACGGCGACGCCTTTGTTGAGAAGTACAACTATCCGCTGCCCGAGATGCTGCGGTCGGGCGACGGCGATGCAATCGTTTTCTGCACTTCAAACGAGCGCGACCCGGGAAAGACAAAGGGTAACAGCACTGCGCACTGGGTGTATACCCTGCCCAAACTAACGCAGTACTGGCGAGTGCCCGGCCACGATGTCGAGCCTGATCTGCGCGTGCGCGTGAATGCCCGCAGGGATTACTGGGCATCGAAAGCTCCGGTGCTGGGCGGAATCGCGTTCGAAAATTTTGAAGTGCGCGAGCGCTATGTTGCCGGCCAAACCTTCATCTACGGCATTACCGAGCAGGAGCCATCGGATTTCTATCGCGGTCCCTCGCACGTAGCGCCATTTGCGGTGCAGAAATCCGGCTCAGCCGGCACAACACATCCCTGAGCCGGATTTCTTAACCAACCGCGAGAAGCCCGATGCTTTTAACGCTACTTCATTTTGCTGCGCCGCCGCAGAGATAAACGTCAACTCCTAATTCCCGGAAGGTAACCGCCTTTGCCATCAACGCCTCATCGGCAGATTGCGCACTGATGCCGTAAGCCACCTGAATGTGATTGGATTTATGCCTCCCCATGAGCTGGTCGCGCGTAACTCCGTGCAGAACCGCATTCATTATGGGCCACTGCGGCGTGGTGGTCTGCCATCTGCGTTCCACTTCATGCCTCGGTAAGTCGACGACGGTCGCGCGTCCCATGTCGGCCTTGAGTTTATTGTCCTCCACAAACACGCGGCTCCACACAATCTCACCTGGCTTGCTGATTCCCTTCAACGTACCTCCGCCCATGGGGAAATACATCGGTGGCTGTCGTTCGCTCGAAGCTCCCGTGTAGCCGCCAACCAGATGCTGCGGCGGCACGGCCCCTGAAATCTCAAGTAGCCACACAAACTGCCCCTCATACTCCTCGCCATAGCGAATGTCGTGCAAAGTTGTTTCGGGCTCGAGGCCAAGCCGGCGCCACACGCGATTGGTCACGAGCGCATCGACGCCGGCGCACTCGTCTACTTCGTTAAAGTGAGGTAAGGCTTGCCCTTCATACAACACTCGGTTGCTGCCCTCGGCAGTCACCGGAGGCCTGTCGACATTGTTCAGCAATCCTTCAACAAGGTCAGAGGCCGGGGTAAGATCTTTCAAACCCTGCTGATACTGGATTCCGATGGCATCGCATCCAAAGTTGTCGGCGATGCGCAACGCCGCAATGTACATCCGGCACTGTTCCAGAATCTGTTCATCGGTCAGTTCCGTCACGGAGTCTGAGCCGGTCGAAAACTTCATGCCACGGGCATCCAGCCACGTGCGAACCGACTGGGCAAGCTCCGCAGGAACCTTGCGCATGGCGGCGTAAAGCGCTGACTGGCTCATGCGCTCTTTGAAAAATCCCATGGGATGAAGCAGTTCATCGGGGATGATGGCGTTGTACATGCCCATGCATCCCTCGTCAAATACGCCCAGAATGGCCTTCTTTTTTGCAAGACCTTCGGCCACCGAGCGGCCAACGCGCTCCGCGCTGTCGGACACAGTGCACGATTTGAGGGGCTTCACGTGAGATGAGTCGTGGATGACTCGGCCGCCACTCAGCCAAGCCTTCAGCCGGTCGAGGAAGTATGCATCGGTAAAATCCTCGCTCCACAAAGTGTCGTAGTTCACCCCGGCCTTTGCCAGGCAGGCATTTAAATTCAACATGCCCACAAGCCCGGGCCATTGCCCGCTCCAATTGGCCGCGGTCAAAATGGGGCCGCGATGGTGAATCAGCCCGCCCAGGACATGGTGGCTGTATTGCCACACCGCTTCAATCACGATGACCGGCGCATCGGGAGGAATTTGCCCAAAAACCTCCAAACCGTATCGCTGGCTATCAATAAAACCGTGTCCTTTTTCTGGAATTACCGGATGCGCGCGCACCACGTTATAGCCAAATTGGCTAATGGCGTTCGCTAGAGCGGCCTCAGCTGACTGTTGAGCAGGCCAGCACATTTTATTTGCTGACGGGCGAAGATCTCCGCTGGCGACGATGAAGATGGATGAAGACATAACACCTACCCTCTCCAAAACGAAGCCAGTTTACAGCAACACGTCATTCGGCGCAATAGAAACGTTACGATTTACAAATGGCTTTAAATTTAGCCCTATTTGTGGCTCTTATCGGAACGATGCTGACATAATTTGACAAAGAGATTCGAGCGGTCTATTCCGCCCCTTTTCAGAGGCTGGCGGTTGAATTTCTTATCCGCAGTTCGGCCGGAATCAGCACATGCATTGGGGCCGCGTCCTCTGTCGGAGGGTCCTGAATGAGCTGATGAAGCAATTCGAATGACTTTCTGCCGATCTCTGCCGTTGGCTGGGCAACAGCGGTCAAACTGGGGCTGAAATGCATGTTCCAAAGGTAGTCATCGAAGCCCAGCACACTCAGATCCTTCGGGATCGCTACGTTTCTTTCTTCCACAGCCTGCAATACTCCCAGCAGCAATTTGTTGTTGCTGGCCATAATTGCGGTGGGAGGGTTGGGCAAATCGAGCAGGCGGTGGCCCGCCCTGACGCCATCCTCCACCTGCACATTCCCTTCAATCAGATACTCGTCGAGGATTGGCAGATGCGCCTCCTGCATGGCCTTGCGAAAACCTTCCAGACGATCATGGTGCGGCGAAAGACCCAGGTGCCCGGCTAGCATGCCAATGCGTTTATGACCAAGCTCTATCAGGTGTTCCGCAGCTAATTGCCCTGCTGCCACGTTGTCGGTACACACGCTGTTGATTACAGTCGAAGGCGGTAAACGATCAATGAATATGACCGGTATATGACGTCTTGCTATGAGCTCGTTTGCTCTTGAATCGGCACAGCAAGCCAGGATCACGCCATCGACGCGGCGCGAAAACAGCGCAGAGAGATGCCTCTCCTCCACCGTGCGATCTTCGTTTGAGTCGCACAGCAGCACGGAATAGCCAGTAGCCTGTGCAGCCAGCTCAATGCCGCGGATGACCTCGGGATAGAAAGCGTTGGTAATATCGGGAACGATGACCCCGATCGCATTGGAGCGGCCAGTTTTCAGGCTTCGCGCAATAGCGTCGGGCTGGTAGTCGAGCGCCGACATGGCCGCCATCACTCGGGCCTTCCGCTGCGGACTCACAATCACCGATTCATTAATGACGGCTGAGACTGTTGAAGTCGAGACACCAGCGAGCCGGGCCACGTCTCGCATTGTGTACTTTGTTCTTTCGGCCATGCTGACTTGTTTGAGTCCCCCGCGCAGTCAATAAGTTGTGCTGGTAAATCCAGTATCACCCATAACGTTCCAATTGAAAAGCTACTTCCACGTTTTCGGCAGTCTCCCCCTCTCCCGCGCTTCATAACCTGCTGACCGGCAAATAAGGAATTATCAAATAGAATGAACCGCTAGAATGAACCGCAAAGTAGGCTCAGAGACTGCGACACGGCGTCCGGGCAGGCAGTTGGATAGCTTTCGTAACGTTTCGCTTGACAGACCTGCCTCAGCCCATTTAAAAAGCATACCGGCGTCTTGGCATAATTTCGGAGTTCCCGATCCTAATCCGAATGCACCGGACCAGGCTCACGCGAATGCTGCAGATTGTTGATGGCAACAGATTAGTACTCATCGCGGCGCATTGCAACCGGATAGCCGGCGGAGCCCGGACGAATGCGCCCCTTCTTCAGGCGCAAGGCCGGTGATGAAATTCATATTCAGGGAACTCGCTTGAAGGTTCAACTTGCTCGGATATAGATCTTCACGGCGATCGGGCGAAAAAACGGAGGAACGATGACATCAATGCGCGGTTTCGCTTTTCTTGGCTTATTGCTTGCACTTCCGGCATCGGGTTTGTCCCAGAGCACCCCGTATGACGGCCTCTCAAACAGCCTCAGCAATATCTACCGCACCTCGGATGCGCGAACCTACTCGATCAGCCCTGAAAACCTGACCGGCGAAAAAGGCCAGGGCGGCAAAGCAACAGAAGGCACCGGGGCCTATGCGTCTCGCGACCTCGGGCAGGGATGGAAGGTCAGCCCATCGATCGACGTGAAGGCGGGCCAGATAATCACTCTGGCTGACATCGATGGCTCGGGACAAATTGAACACATCTGGATGACGCCGACTGGAAACTGGCGTCTCTCCATCCTGCGCATGTACTGGGACGGCGAGACCGATCCCTCTGTTGAAGTCCCGGTGGGCGACTTCTTTGCCATGGGCTGGAACAAGTACGCGCCCATCTCGTCTCTTGCCATTTGCGTCAATCCGGGGAGCGCCTTCAACTCTTATTGGCCCATGCCGTTCCGGAAGCAGGCGCGCATCACGCTTGAAAATCTGGACGACAAGCCCATGGTGGTCTACTACCAGATCGACTACACAAGAACCGCCGTTCCAGCCGATTCGGCCTATTTTCATGCCCAGTTCAGGCGCCTAAATCCTGTCCCCTATAAGCAGGTCTACACCATCCTCGATGGCGTCGAGGGCAAGGGACAGTATGTCGGCACTTATCTTGCCTGGGGCGTGCACAACGACGGCTGGTGGGGCGAAGGCGAAATCAAATTTTATCTCGACGGCGACACCGACTTCCCCACCATCAACGGAACGGGCACGGAAGACTACTTCAACGGTTCTTACGATTTCGAGAACCAGATAACTCACCAGTACGAGCCTTTCACCTCGCCCTACTCGGGATTGGCGCAGGTCATCAAGCCGGATGGGTTATATCAGTCCCAAGAGCGGTTCGGCCTCTATCGCTGGCATATTCCTGACCCGATTCGTTTCGATCACGATCTACGTGTGACCATTCAGGATCTGGGCTGGCAGAGCGGCGGCCGCTATCTGCCGCTCATGGACGATATCTCTTCAGTCGCCTACTGGTATCAGACTGAACCGCACAAGCCGTTTCCGAAACTGCCCGATAAGGATCATCTGCAGCCCAACTGAGGTGCTGCTCCAATTTCGCAATGCTGTCGTCGCACCACGCGACGCAACCCAGGTTCTGCAAAAGGGGGGGATGCCATGGTTAGGAAACTGCTGGTGCTGGCAACAATCTTGAGCTTGGCAACTGTGATGAGGGCCGCCGTGAGCGTACAAAAAGTGGACTACAAAGGATGGACGAATTGCTACAGGATCAGCAATGGCGAAGTGGAGCTGATCGTTACCGGCGACGTTGGGCCGCGCATCATCCGCTACGGCTTTGTGGGTGGTCAAAACCTCTTCAAAGAATTCCCTGACCAGTTGGGAAAGAGCGGGGAGACTGACTTCGTAATGCGCGGCGGCGATCGCGTGTGGAAGGCGCCGGAAGATCCGATCGCCACTTGGGCGCCCGACAATGTCCCTGTCGCGGTCGAGATCACGCCCACCGGCGTCATCGCGCGCGAACCTGTCGAGCCGCTCACCAAGCTGCAGAAGGAGATTGAGGTCAGCCTTGCGCCGACAGGCACCACCGTCACTGTTTCCCATCGCATTACGAATCACGGGCTGTTCACCATCGAGTTCGCGCCTTGGGCGCTGACGCAGATGGCGCAGGGCGGAATGGTCGTCAGCGGCTTTCCGCCGCGTGGCCATCATCCGCAGGACCTGGTAGCAACCAATCCGCTCACCATGTGGGCTTATACCAATCTCTCCGATCCGCGATGGAAACTGACGCGCAAATATCTCACGCTTCGACAGGATCCGAACAACAGCGATGCTCAGAAATTGGGCCTCTTCAACAAGAACACGTGGGCTGCTTACTTGTTGAACGGAGAAGTTTTTGTGAAGCGCAGCACGGCCGATCCAAACGGCAAATATCCTGACTTCGGGTGCTCGTTTGAAACCTTCACCAACGATCAATTCCTCGAGGTGGAGACGGTGGGACCGCTCACGAACGTTGCTCCCGGCAAGACTGTGGAACTTGTCGAGCACTGGGGCCTGTTCCGGAACGTGAAGCTCGACGCCGTGACAGATGACGATCTGGATCGCACGATCCTGCCCCTGGTTCAGCAGGTGCCCGCAAACTGAGAATCTTTGCAAAAACCACCCTCCGGTAACGACTTCCGGAGCAACGCTTCTCAGAGGAAGGTGCTGATATTATGCCGGCTTCAGAAGGCGATCGACTGAGTTCGCAAACTGCACCTCCCCATGTCAAACCGGGGATGTTTCCTCTCGATCACCGGCTGCTCTTTGCACTGGTCACGGTGCTGTTTTTTCTTTGGGGCATGTCAAATAACCTCACTGACATTCTGGTTCAGCAGTTCAAGAAATCGTTCGAATTGACTCAGCTCAGCGCTCAGCTTGTGCAGACGGCCAATTTTCTTGGCTACTTTTGTATGGCCATTCCGGCGGCCCTGCTGATGCGTCGCTGGGGTTACAAAACCGGGATGATCGCAGGGATGGCGACCTTCGGGACAGGGATGGTCCTGTTCTGGCCGGCGGCGATGAGTGGCGTGTATTTACCGTTTCTCTTCGCGCTGTTCATGGTCGGCTGCGGCGCCTCGATGCTGGAAACGGCCTGCAATCCATTCATGGCGCAGTTCGGCCCCGCGGAGACATCGGAACGAAGGCTGAATTTCGTCCAATCGTTCAATCCCCCGGGGACCATTGTCGGCGTAATCATTGGCGCGCGCTTCATCTTCTCCGGCATCGAGCTCAAACAGCCACAGATCGCCGCCATGCGCAGCGCAGGTACCTACGCCGCTTACCTCCATGCGGAGCGCATGCGGGTTGTGCCCACTTACATCGCCCTCGGCTTGGTCGTGCTCTCGTTTGCGCTGCTTCTCTCGCGCATTGAGTTTCCTACCATTACCAGCGAGCACGAGCAAGAAGCCGGTGATCATGGTTCTTTCCGCGCGTTGCTACACTACCCGCACTTGTGGCTGGCAGTCGTTGCCAACTTCTGCAATGTCGGCGCGCAGGTCGCCACCTGGAGCGCCCTGATTCCCTATATGAAGCAGTTCACCGGCGTGACCGAGCGCGTGGCCGCAGGCTACCTGACAGCAACCCTGGTGGCCATGGCCCTGGGCCGCTTCGTCGGCACCCAATTGATGCGGTTCATCTCCGCCAGCAAGTTGATGGGTATTTATGCCATTATCAACATCGGTCTTCTCGCCTTTGCCATTGCCCGGCCCGGGCTGCAAGGCGCCTACGCGATTGTATACAGCAGCTTTTTCCTCTCCATCATGTTCCCCACCACATTCGCACTTGGGGTAAAGGGGCTTGGGCCGAATACCAAATTGGCCGGTTCGTTCCTGGTGATGGCAGTCGCCGGCGGCGCCGTGTTTCCTCCAATCCTGGGTTGGATCGCGCGGCAGACAGGCAGTGTGGCGCAGGGTTATATTGTTCCCCTGTTGGGATACGTGGCAGTTGCGTTCTACGGCTTGATGGTTCGCCACACTGTTGTAGACTCACCGCCGGCGCCCCACTAGAGGCGCCCTGCGAACGTTCGCCGGCCTCATCCATCGCACAGATTTCAACAAGACATACAGGAGGTGCGCTGGTGAAAGTTCGAAACTCCGCCACATTCATTTGCCTGGCAGCATTGGCGGGCTTCCTCCCGCAGACTCAAGAGTTGAGCGGCCGGCCATCCAGATCGAAACTGACAATTCGCACGCTGACGGCGACTGCCATCCGCTTTGCCAAACTCTGCGATGAACCGATTGTTGTTGTGTGCTCGAATCGCGATCGCGTCCAGTTCGCATTCATGTCCAAGCCGATGCGGGACTATCGCGGACTGACATGGATTCGGAAGCACTCCGGCATGACCGAGGAGAAACTGGATCTGTTCGTAAGCGTGTCTTTCTGGCCGTCTGGCAGTAATCGCTTAGCTCAGCGAAGCTCATTTGTGGAGCGGTGTAGAACCGCAATCGCGGAGGAGCGCGTAACCGGTTTTGGCATTTTGCCATATTCCGCAAAACCATGGCCGTGATCAACTGCGTGCGATTTCCAATCTGCCATTTTCCATGCCGTAAATGCTTCCGCACTCGCACCCCACGATGTCGTATGTGGAGTCCGGTCCTTCGGCACTTAAACTCACCATCGCATCGGCAGTGCCGATGTTTTGAGGTGTCCTTTTATGTCTCACGGCTCTGAGCGTGCCTATCTGTTGAACTTCGTCTCCAGCGTTCTTCCACTCAAAAGTCATTCTCGGCGGCGAAGCAGATTTGCGGCGTTGTGCGCGATGTTGGCCGCCGCACTGTTTGGGACGTTGAATCTGGCCAATGGGCAGACCAAGACCTCGAGGACGACCACGCTGGCCGTAACTTAGGCGTCTGGCCCGGTAACGACGGTAACGTCTGGGACCGTTGTCACACTTACAATCTGGACGCTGTCGTTTTTGAGACAGAACCGCTCAAACTCCAGATCCGACAGCGGCGGGCTGACAATCAAACGGCGTGGCACAATTGTCGGTTCGAAAAGAGGGACTGCGCTCATGGTTGCCCCTTGCTTCAGCGAGATGGATGGGAGCTGCTCCTTCGGTCTAATAGCAACAATTCCGCCATAAGTATCTCCTCACAAGATGCTGTTCGCATAATGCTCACCCCACGATCAAGACGGCCAGAACGTCACGCTTACAAGGCATCGCCCGTTTTGCCCGCCTTAAGGGTTAAGACCCGGGCACTCTAGTTCCAGATGAAATTTGGCGAGCGACGACCTTAGTGGGGCGGATCGGCGGGATTCCTAACACCCGGATCAATAATTTTTGCTCGCCAGGCTTTTCGCACAATTGGCTGCCTATGCTGCCTCGGAAGATTTGGGCGTAAGAGAACCGGTGGGCGGTGCAGGAACTCGGTACGGGCGGCCTAGAGGGCCCTCATTCAGTTTCTGCTGCACCTCGGGTCCAACAGCGGCGTAGAGGTACCGTTCCGTGATCTTCGTCGTGCGATGTCCCAGCCATTCCGAGACCGTCTTTAGATCGAATTTCCCAGTTCTATCTGGGTTGCCACGCAGATGCCGGCAGGCGAAAGTATGGCGCCAGCGATGAAGATAATGATCATCGCAGCCACCCCGGTGGGTGCAAGCAAAGTTCCGGCAGCCCAGACAGTGCCCACATGCTAGTCCGGCGCGGCGGCCAATGGCCTTCATCATACGAAGAAATACGCCCTTGGGGTACGTTACACTCACAGGGAAGATCAGATTGGAAGGAGCCAGGCGTTTCTGGCGCGCCTTCATTCGGTCAAACAGAGCTTGTGGCGCAGGAATGTCACGTTCCTTTCGGTATTTTGGCACCCAGTAGATGCGTCTCCCATCGCCCAATGTGACCCATTTCTTGCGAACCTTGACGATGCCCAACTCGGCATCCAGTTCATGCCACTCTGCAACCGCGACTTCTTCAGCCCGCTCCCCGGTGGCCAGGAAAAAGGTGAACAGGTCGGCTTCCTCTTCGTCCATAACCCTGAAAAACTGCTCGAGTTCCTGGTTGGAGTAATCGCGAATATCTGTGTCTTCGCTGCGGGCCCGCTTCACAGTGGGTACGTTGCGCACGCCATCCCAGGTTTCCAGGATGCCTCCCCGGCCCACGGTGCGCAGGAATGTGCAGACCATCGTAATCTTGGTATTGCGCGAATTGTTGCTCAGCCCGAAACCCGTTTCGGAGCGTTTATTTGGGACCGTCGCCATGTAGCCGTAGAAGAACTTGAGATCTTCCCGTGCGATGTCCTCTACACACTCCCTTTTCCGGCTGATGCAATAATCCGCGAACATTTCCAACGCGTAGCCATAGGAGGAAAGTGTGCTCTTCGTCAAGGCTTCTTCGGTGGAGATGCGACCCGGATCCGGTGTGCGCTCGAGCAGCCAGCTGGCAATGTGGTCGCGCAGAGGTACGCGACACCCCTTCTGCTTCTTCGGCTTCCTTTGGACGGGCTGGATGTCTCCGTGCCGGATAGCATTGAGCCGGCGCTCCACAATGCCGATAGCATCCGTAATGTCCCGGGGACTCAGGTTGTCCGCCGTAACCCAGTTCCTACCTGCGTCAATCAGAACTTTGATAACGGTGGGCCAATGGCGAACGCCGTTCTCGCGGTAGTCCAGGTGGTACGAACCGATCTTGCGGGGTATGTCCACCTCAGGTCCATCCACGTTCTTAATACCGGTCGGTTTCCCCTTCGTGCTCGGTATCTTCACGGAGATGCCAGGCAGTTTCACGCGACCGAAGTCGTGACGTCCCTTGCCAACCACCACAACAGGGCAGTAGCGCCAGGGCATCTTCGTCATACTGCTCAGGAAGGACCGGAAATCCTCCGGCGAGAGTTTGGCGGAGAATTCGTTAAGGAGATTTTTCGAGTAGGCGTCGGCGATTTTGACGCGCTTCGTGAGTCGTACGGTGATATTTGCCATGGCCTGTTCTCTGGTTTTTCGGTCGTCAAAAAGGGTCAGGATCCGGCCTTTTTGGATACCATAGCGGAGACATGGATATAAGTCAATTAGAATGAGTACGTACGCTGTGTAGAGAATAAAAAGCGAATTGCAGCAGCGGAATCGTCAGACGCATGTTACTTCTTGTGGACATTGGTAGATTGCCCTGCATTCGGTGGACGGTGCACGGTGCACGGTGAACGGTGAACGGCGGGCAGTGAACCGATCACCGTGCACCATTCACCGTCCACCATCTTCTACAATCGTCCCATGATCCTTGAGACCTTCGCCGTCGGCCCGCTGCAGTGCAACTGCACCATACTCGGCGACGATGAGACGCGCGAGGCCATCGTCATCGACCCCGGCGACGAAATCACCCGCATTCACCGGCGGCTCACCGAGCTGGGCCTTACCCTCAGGCAAATTCTCATCACTCACGGCCACATCGACCACGTGGGCGGGGCGCTCAAGCTCAAGCGGCTTACCGGCGCGCCAATCCTGCTCAACCAGAATGACCTTGAGTTGCTGGCCATGATGAAAGAGCAGGCCGCCTGGGTCGGGGTTCCAACACCTGCCGTCGCCCCGCCCGACGAATCGCTCAAAGACGAACTTGTGGTCGGCCTGGCGCGCTACCCGGCCCAGGTGATCCATACACCCGGGCATACGCAGGGCTCCATCTGTCTGCACTTTTCGCGGCAAAACTTACTCTTCGCCGGCGACACGATTTTTGCCGGCAGCATCGGCCGCACCGATCTGCCCGGCGGCGATTACCCGCAGATCATCCGTTCCATTCACTCAAGGCTTCTGGTTCTTCCCGAAGAGACTCGGGTGATTCCGGGCCACGGCCCGGAGACCACCATCGGTGAAGAACGCGAGTCAAATCCGTTTCTTGTGACTCGGTGAGTCGCAAAAATTTGCGACGGACAATTTGTTAATTTATTCAATGACTTGCAGGATATATTTAAAGTATCACCTAAGGCCGATCGTAAGAATTGTTACTCATTTGATGCCTTCGGAAATAGTTAACCAGCGCAGTGACTCCGGTGCTGAATTCAATTTCGGGCGCCAGCAGACTCACCACCAGCCAGCCCGAAGGCCCCATTCCAAAAAAATGCCCGGGATGCACCCAGACGCCGCTTTCGAGGAGTTTGAGGACAGTAGCGTCGTCGGGCTCGAGCGCCGGAATGCGCAGCACGGCATACCAGCCGCCTTCGATTTTGAGGCGGGCCAGACTGGGTGCCTGCTCGATTTCCCGGTCAAGTGCAGCCAGGTTTCGCTCGACCCGCGCTCGTATCTGCGCCTGGATCTCCCGGCTCGCCTTGAGCCAGCTGGGCAGCGCCCACTGCACCGGCGCGTTCATTGAGAGAAAAGTATCGGCGATCACCTCGAGCCGTGCCAATGCGGCGGGCGTTTCAGGGCCGGTGGCAACAATCCACGCCGCTTTCATCTGCGGCAGGCCCGCGATCTTGCTCAGCCCGCTCACCACAAACACCGATACGCCCTCAAGGCCTGCAGCAAAGCTCGATGGTTGCGCGTCGCCTGGGAATCCGTAGTCGAGAAAAACTTCGTCGACGATCAACGAAAGGCAGTGCCTGCGGCAAAGGCCGGCGAGGCGGTCTCTCTCCCATGGCTTGGTAAAGTGCCCCGTCGGGTTGTTGGGATGCACGATGACAATGGCACGCGTCCGTTCGCTGACGGCACGCTCCAGACCTTCAAACTCAATTTGCCAGCCTTCGTGGTACACCAGCGGCGCGGCACCCAGTTTCACGTCATCGAGCGCGGTCAGAAAATCAAACAGGGGGTAGCCCGGCTGCAGCTCAATAATCTCGTCGCCCGGATCGGAGAGCAGCCTGAAGAGGAAACTGTACGCCTCGCTGGTGCTGGTGGTTAGAACGATTTGTTCAGGTTTTACTTTGACTTCGTGTGCCGCGTAATACTCGCAGACCGCCTGGCGCGCCGGCAGCATTCCCAGCGGCTGCGGATCGTAGTCGAGGGCGCGCGGATCGGCGAGCGCATTCAGTAAATCGGCCGGGTAAACAAATCCGCATCGCGTGGGATTGGACGCGGTGAGGTCGGCGATCGGAAGGCCGGCCTCGACCCGCTTGCGATGGGCCCGCGCCAGTTCGCTCTCTTCCACGTTCCAGTTTGTGCGTTTTGAAAAATGCATTTTCACCTAAGCCGAGTTGTTGTCTAAAACCGAATGTTACTGGGCAAGGCAACGACTTGCGTTCTCCCGCACAATTTCGGTCTCTTAGCATCGGCGGCCATTGCTTTTGTGTGTTGTCATCCTGAACGACGTGAAGGATCCGCGGTTGTCTTTAGGGCGCCAATCCGTGCTCCTGCATTTTTGCCCGAAAATGCTCCTGGGCTCGTGTGTCAGGATGACATCCGTTCTGGCATCCCAATCCATCCCAATCAGTCCGTCGTGCACAATAAATAAAGGCGCCCACTCCAAACATACACGGGGGCCCGGCTTGTGAACGGATCGAACGGGGAGGGGAATTGGCGCTGCGCGCAGTAATTTTCGACTATGGAATGGTACTTTCAGGCCCTCCCAACCCCGCGGCGCACGCGACCCTGGTGCGGATCACGGGCCTTCCCGAGGCCGAGTTCGAAAGCCGCTACTGGCGCGACCGGCACGCCTACGACGAAGGCAAGATGACCGGGCTTGAATTCTGGCACAAGTTCAATCATGACTCCGCGCTGGGGCTTTCGACGATCACAGTCGACGAGCTAAACAACTGGGACGGGCAGATGTGGACTACGCAGAACGATGCCATGGTCGCCTGGGTTGAGCGGCTGAAGGAGCGAGGCATTTTGACTGCGATTCTGTCGAATATGGGCGATAACGTGTTGGCTAGCATTGAGCGGACGTTTACGTGGCCGCAGCGCTTCGATGTGCGCGTGTGGAGCTTTCAGCACCTGATGGCGAAGCCGGAGCCGGCGATCTACCGGCTGACGCTGGAGCAGCTTGGGACGCGCGCCGAAGAGACGCTGTTTGTCGACGATCGCGAGGTGAATGTGGAGGCGGCCGCGGCGCTGGGCATGCAAGCGATTCAGTTTTCGACGGTTGAAAGTCTCCGCGCGGAGTTGATTGCGCGGGGACTCGATTCTGAGTTACCTCTTTTGTAACTATCCGGCCGCGAAACGCTATGCGGAAACTGCGCGCAGGCCTCCCACAGCCAGAACTCCGCCGGCGTTGCAGTTAATTTCCACTCCCTGCGATACATTCAATTGCGTGCAGAAGAAAGCTTGGGAAGGCGGAAGTCCAAAAAACGATGCAAAATGCTTGCCGTAACCCTTTATTCGCGACTATTTTACGCCATAAGCCATTCATTTTCATTGGGATACGCTAAAAGGTAAAAGGTATAAGCCCATGAAAATAAGCCGTTTAACCCCTCAAAGGGGGTATATATGGGGGGCGAATTTGCCCTCGAGTCCCCCCGGCCTACGCTTGGGTCACCAGAAATGCTAGCCGATTGCCGCAGTGCCGAGTCCGACAAGGTTGGCAGCCGCGATGATGATGATGATGCCCACCCAGAGCAGCCGGACGGGGCGTGATCCGACGCCTTTCCACTCGCCCAGGGCCAGGCCGACGAGTCCGCCGCACAGCACGTAGATGCTCATGTGCAGCATCCAGTTCACGTAGCTCACCTGCGCGGGAATGTTGGCCTCGCCCCAGGCGTAGAAGAAGAACTGCAGATACCACATGATGCCCGCGGAGGCAGCAAGGGTGGCGTTTTTTGCGAGGATTGGCGTGGGCTGGCCTAGATCGGCGCGGATGCTGAGGCGCTTGAGAAATGCCAGGCGGATAAAGCAGTAGCCCATGTTTACGATTGCGCCGCCGCCCATGATGAGTACGTAGCTGGGCAGGCGCGCGTAAAGAGGATTGACTCCCACGGCAAGCGCTGCGGTGCGAATCGGCGTGGCGGCATCGAGCCCGAACGAGAATCCCGAAGAGAAGATGCCGCACATGACGGCGAGCGCCAGGCCGAGCATGACGTTGAATTCCTCGACGCCCCTGCCGAGTTGCTGCTCTTTCTGGTGGCCGGCGTAGGAGACGACTGCGATGCCGGCCAGGGCGATGGCAATGCCGGCAATGGTCAACTGTCCGCCCCGGGTGGAGAAAAGCAGCGCCTCCTGCCCGTGCATCAGCGGAGGAACCAGCGTGCCCACGACGAGAGTGACGCCGATGGCCACGCCGATGCCGAGCGACATGCCGAGATGGCGCATGGTGAGCCCGTAACTCACGTTGCCCACGCCCCACATCGCGCCGAAGAGCGCGACCTTGAGCATCAGGTGCGGGTCGAGAGCGGCATAGAACGCGGAGAAGTGAGGCAGCAGAATGAGGCTCATGCCGATGGGCAACAGTATCCATGAGAAGAAGCCGGCGATGGCCCAGGTTGTTTCCCACGACCATTTTTTGACTTTCTCGATGGGCGCGTAAAACGAGGCCGCGCAGGCCGCGCCCACAATGTGCCATCCGATTCCCGCCAGGATCATCATCTGCATTCGGTTTCCGCGCCTCGCTATTTCAGATCGACGTTAAAGGAATAACTGCCGGAGGGCAGCACGAAGCCGCTCTCGCCACCGCGTGACTCCGGCTTAAGTTCGCCACCATCACCTAGCGCTCCGGATAGTTTGTACTTGGACTGTTCGACGGGACTGAGCGGCAGCCAGCCTTCAGCGTTCGCGGGGATGGTGACGTGCCAGAGGGCCGTCGTGCCGGTCAGCTTCCAATCCGAGTGAATGCGGCCATACGATGAATCGTAATCGAAAGAGACGTGGCCGAGGCGCGGGTCGAAGACCGGGTGCAGCACGATGGTGTGGAAGCCCGCATCGAGCGGCGAGGCGTCAATGCCGGCAGCATAGCGGTAGATCCAGTCGGCGACGGCGCCGTAGGCGTAGTGGTTGTAGGAGTTCATGCTCGGGTCGTTGCGCATCTGGTCGCCGTTCCAGCGCTCCCACATGGTAGTGGCGCCGTGCGTAACCATGTATCCCCACGAGGGGTACTGGGTGTTCAGCAACAGCGTGTAGGCCAGATCGGAGTAGCCGGCCCTGGTTAGTTCTTCGAGCAGGTACGGCGTGCCGAGGAAGCCGGTGCCGAGCAGATCGTGATTGGCATGGATCTTGTCGACGAGGCGTTTTGCGGCGGCGGCGCGAAGGTTTTCGGGCACGAGGTGCATGTGCAGGGCGAGCACATAGCCGGTTTGCGTGTCGCCGCCTTTGCTTTTGGCATTCGGGTTGTTGATCTGGCCGAACTGCGACGCGCTGTTATCCGCGCCGGCGATGAAACCGTCGTCGCGAATGAATTGCTTGTCGAAGGCTGCGCGGATTCTTACAAAGAGTTCCCAGTACCGTTGGGCATCTTGATTTCGCCCAGTCGCGCGCGCCATCTGACCCATGATCTGGACGTCCCAGGCCCAGTACGCAGTCGCAATGAGGAGGTAATCGGTTTTGCCTTCGGGCGAGAGCCAGTCGCCGAATGCGGTGCCGGAGTTATTTTTCCAAAGGCCGTCGGGATTTTCGCTGTCGATGGCATCGAGATACTTGGTCATCGCTGCCCAGTTCTGATTGATGATGCTGGTGTCTCCGGTCTCGAGCCATGTGGTCCAGGGGATGATGACGCCGGCGTCGCTCCAGCCGGCGGCATGGCCCATGTTTGGGTGCGAGGTGCCCGGGGAGTAGATGCCGTAGTAAGGTGTCCCGGCTTGCGTGCCGCGCATGTCGCCGGCGAATTTGCGGGAGAAGGCGGCCAGATCCATGTTGTAGCTGGCGGCGCGCCAGAAGACTTCGGCGTCGCCCATCCAGCCGAGGCGCTCGTCGCGCTGCGGGCAGTCAGTGGGCAGGCCGACGAAGTTGGAGCGCTGGCCCCAGAGAATGTTGCTCCAGAGCTGGTTGATCAACGGGCTGCCGGTTTCGAGGTGGGCGGTGAATGGGGCGTCGGTGTGAATGACGTTCGCTTTTACGGAGTTGATTTCGGGCTTTCCGGGAAGGCCGGTGAGTTCGGCATAACGGAAGCCGTGGAAGGTGAACTGCGGCGTGAATTGCTCGGGGCCGCGGCCGCTGAGAATGAAGTGGTCGGTCACCTTTGCCGTGCGCAGATTTTCGATGTAGAGAGTGCCGTCGGGATTGAGCACTTCGGCGAAGCGTAGGCGGATTTCAGTTCCTGCCGGGCCGGTGACGCTGACCTGCTCGACTCCCGAGAAGTTCTGGCCGAAGTCATAGACCCAGACGCCGGGTTTGGGCTCGGTGAGTTTCTTCGCGGTCATGATGCGCTCGATGCGGATTGGTTGGAAGTCCTGGGCTTCGATGCGGATGGGGGCGGGATGGATCGCCTGGGCATCGCTCCAGCCTCTTCCGAGGGGTTCACCGACGGTTGTAGGAATAAATTTGAGCCGTGCATCCTGCGTTTCGCCGTCGTAGAGTTCGGAGTGCAAGATGTACGACGGAGTCGCCTGCCAGCTTGGGTCCGTTGCGACCCATTGAACGCTGCCGTCGGTGTACTGGATCCGCAATTGCGCGCGCAGCGCGGGCGGAGTGATGCCATAGTTGTTGGGTTGCTGTAACCATTCGAGCGGAGTCGCGTACCAGCCGGGAGCGAGCAGAGCGCTGATCGTGTTGTCGCCGGTCTTTATCTGATCGGTTACGTCGTAGGTCTGGTAGTAGACGTGTTCGCGGTAATCGGTCCAGCCGGGTGAGAGCACCTGGCTGCCGACACGTTTACCGTTCAGATACATTTCGTAGTCGCCCATGGCTGTGGCGTAGAGACGCGCGGACTTGACGGACTGATGAACGTTAAAACCGTGCGCCAATTCCTTCACGGAATCCGGAATCCAGGGATGGCCGTTTACATCAGCGCCGTCGGGCACAACCACGGCCGGCTTCCAGTTGCTGTCGTCGAACTGTTGTTCTGTCCAGCCTGCAGCCGCGTGGATCGCGGTCTTCCAGGTGGCGTCGGTGCCGAAGCTTGCCCAGGTGCCGTCTGTGTATTCCACCACCAGCGTTGCGATTATTGGCGGCGCTGCTGTTTCTTCTGAGCCGTCGGAGTTGTCGCGGTAATGCAATAACTCAATGGCAAGAGTGTTAGCGCCCTGGGTCAGCTTCGCGGTCACGTCGGCGCGGACGAACTTTTTCCACGGCGTGTGCTTGTAGGGGGGCAACGGCACTTCTTGCATTACCTGCGCGCCGTTTATCCATGCTGCAGCGGATTCCTGGCCGGTTGCGTAAAGCGCTGCCGACTTTATCGGCTTGGCCAAGTTGACGGTGGTTCGGTATGCGAATTGCTGCTCGTTTCCGTGATCGGAGGCAAGCAATCCAGCGTCGGGGCTGGCGATCCAATCTGCCGTTGCGTTGCGGACGGTGGCTTCCTCAGGAGTTTCGTAACCAATCCACTCCGCTCGCCACGCTGATTCGCTCATGAGGCCGGTTTCCCACCAGGAAGCAGCGCTGGCCGTGCAGGCTTTGCCGTCCGCGCCCCACACCGTGACGCGCCAAAAATAGCGCGTGCCTGGTTTGAGTTCGGGTCCCGAGTACTTGACGTTGATAGATTGCGCGCCGTCGACCTTTCCGCTGGTCCACATGTCGGGTTTGCCGGCCTTGAGAGATGCAACGGCAGAAGCGACTTCAACTTCATAAGCCGTCTGCTTCGCTCCGTGCGCGGGATCGCGCAACTGCCAACTGAATTCCGGCACCGGATCGTCGATGCCGAGCGGGTCGGGTAAATTGTCAACGCGCAATTCGACTGGGCCGCGGATCGGGGCAGGTTGCTGTGCCGGCAAAGCCGCTGAGACTGCGATTAGGAGCAACCCAAAGCCAAGGCTGAGAAAAGTGCGGAATGTGTGCTGGTTTGAAAAACGAATTTGCTGGCGTGAGAGACGGCAGGGGTTAAAGCCCGAATTTCGAAAAGGCGATATCGGGACCACTGAAGTCGTGTCCCTGACACTTGGTGCCGGTTGGCAGAGTTTTTTCGCAGGCTGCAAAACCCCACGCTGAAAGGGAAGCATTTGCGGCACGAGTAAACTCGCGCCCTGATAGGAAACGAAACCGGCCGCTTGCAACTTGGGCTTCGTGGCATCCCACCCATCGAGCAAGAAACGTTCGATGGATGGGGCACCCCGATGTTTCATCCATCCCGGGTTGTAGCCGCTGGTGAAGGATTGATACGAAGCTTCGCTCCAGCTCCTTTAGCAGCAAGCGGAATGTTCTGGTTTGTTTCACTTGCGTCCTCCTCAGGGGTCGACTGGAGGTTGGTATTTCATTATCGAAACAATTTCGCGACGGGATTAAAGTAATCAGGCGGAGGCAAATTTGTCAAAGCATAAATTGCGAACTACTCAGCGGGTGGGAGGGTACCGATGATCCGCGTTGGAATCCGCGAGTAATCTACTGCTAAGTCGAGCTCCTCCAATACACTCCTCAACAGCTCAAGGATCAACGCAACCATCGTAATTTAGAGAAGCAGCGTTTAACCCACGGCATTACACTCGACCCATGGATTTTCGGCTGTATGCAGCTAGTTCAAACCAGGGCAAGCTGCGCGACTTTCGCGCGGCGGCGCACACTCATTCGCTGGAGATAGAGCCGCTGTCGAGCCTCGAAGACATTGATCCCCCCGCAGAGAACGGCGAAACCTTCGAGGAAAACGCAACGCTCAAGGCCATTTATTACTCTCGGTTCGCGCACGGCGCGCTGATTCTTGCCGACGATTCGGGGTTGGAGGTAGACGCAATCGGTGGCGCGCCCGGAGTGCGCTCGGCGCGTTTCGCTGCCGATTGTGGCTTGGTGGACTCGCCCGACGCCAATGACAACACCGATGTTTGGAACAACATGGTGTTGCTGCAGCGGCTCGCGGAAGTTCCTTTTGCCCGCCGCACGGCTCGATACCGGTGCGTGCTGGCATGCGCGCGCGATGGCCAATTGCTGCAAACGGCCGAGGGCGCTGTTGAAGGCATGATTCTTGAAGCGCCGCGGGGGACGGGAGGGTTCGGCTACGACCCGCTGTTCCTGCTGCCGACGCTGAACCGGACGATGGCTGAAATCGACCTGGAAACCAAGGCTTCAATCAGCCACCGGGGCCACGCGTTGAGCGCGCTACTTGAGAAGCTGATGTGAAACGCTGCTCTGGCGCAGCTGTAGTGTCAGACTTTTGCCAAGAGCTTCCCCCAAGGACTAGAGTCCCGGATTCATTTTGGCGGCTTTATCGGCACGAGTAAACTCGTGCCCTGATACAGAACCCTGTGCCGTCGAATTTTTCCGCAGCCGGCGAAGCCGTGCCATTTCAAAACACGAATAAATCAGGACGCCAGCTTCAGGCTCATCTTGTATTGGAAGAGAGTCGCGCTTGTGTTCCAGCTCACATGCGGGTATTATTCCTTTATGGATGTTTTGGCCTGTTGTCGCTGCTGTACGCTCTTTTGCGGGCGCAGCTTGACGCGGGTCTAAAAGTCCGAACCTGACCATCCAAGCATTTCCACCGCCCGCGCATGCTATCGCAGCTGCGGGTTTTCTGTTTTAGCCCCCAAAAATTCAGGAAGGAATTGCATGACCGACGCCGTACAACCCAAAGAAACCAAAGCCCAACGTCTTGAACGTTTGAAGCGCGAAAAGAATCCCTGGGAGGCCTTTGACGAAGTTCGCGCTTTTGCACGCGCCGGCCGCTCGAGCGTATTGCCCGAGTGGGCCGGAGTGTACTTCAAGTGGTGGGGTATCTACACACAGGGTGACGGGGTTGGTGCGACCGGAGGCAAGGGCGGTGAAGGCCTTGCCTCCGATTACTTCATGATGCGCGTCGGCATTCCGAACGGAATTGTAACCTCGCACCAGTTGCGTACGATTGGGAGTCTGGCGCGCAAATACGGCCGCAACCTGGCCGACATCACCGTTCGGCAGAACATCCAGCTCCACTGGCTCACAATCGAGTCGCTGCCTGAGGTGGTGGATGCGCTCGACTCGATCGGGCTCTCTCCCAAAGGGGCGTGCGGGGACGTGGTGCGCAATGTGACCGGCTGCCCGCTGGCCGGTGTTGCGGCGGACGAAATGATTGATGCGTCCCCGATTGCGCAGGAGATTGCGCGCTTGCTGACTGCCAACGCCGATTTCTACAATCTGCCGCGTAAGTTCAAGATATCGGCAACGGGCTGCCCCAACTGGTGTACCTATCCCGAGATCAACGATATTGGCCTGACGCCGGTGCGCCGTGGCAACGAAGTTGGCTACTCGCTGCGCGTTGGTGGAGGTCTGTCTAAAGAGCCTCATCTAGCGGTGCGGCTGAATGCATTCGTGCGACCTGGTCAGGCAATTGATGTTGTTCGCGGCGTGACAGAGATTTTCCGCGAGCAGATCGGTTTGCGGCAGAGCCGCGATCATGCACGGCTCAAGTACCTGTTTATGCGTGAGGGGTGGACGGCCGAGAGTTTTCTCGACGAGCTGAAGTGGCGCGTCGGCTTTGCGCTCGATCCCGCAGAGCCGGAGGAAGTGCCGGACGACGTGTTGCGCGACCATGCGGGGATTCATCCGCAGCGGCAGGAGGGCCTGAATTATGTTGGCGCGTCAGTGTTGAGGGGCCGCATGACGGGCGAGCAGCTTGAGGCCACGGCCGAGCTGGCAGAGCGATTTGGGTCCGGCTCGCTGCGCGCGACGGTTTCGCAGAACCTGGTGATTGTGAATGTCCCTCGCGCTAAATCGGGTGAGCTGGCGCGAGAATTGGGCCAGATTGGTTTGCATGTTGACGGCTCGCCCTTTTGGCGCGGCGCGGTGGCCTGCACGGGAACAGAATTCTGCAAGCTGGCGATTGCCGAGACCAAGGGCTTTACGCGCTGGCTGGTTGATGAGCTTGAGGAGCGGCTGCCTCAGTTCGATCAGCAGTTGAAGCTGCACGTGACCGGCTGCCCCAACAGCTGCGGCCAGCATTGGATTTCGGACATTGGACTCGAAGGCAAGAAGATAAAGTACAACGGCGAGCTGACTGATGCTTTTTACTTCTGCCTTGGCGGCGCAGTGGGGCAGTTTGCGGGTGTTGCGCGGCCGGTCGGATTTCGCTGCGCTGCGCCGAGCGTGCCCGAGGCAATTGAGCGTCTGCTGCGCCAGTACCTCGCAGGCCGCACTAAAAGTGAGATGGGGAGCGAGAATCTGCGCGCATGGTTTGCGCGGCATTCGAACGAAGAATTGCGTGCGTATCTTGCTGGACGGGCGCTTGAGCCGGTTGAGCGCGATTTGCCGGCGGGGCGGGTTCCGCATGGAGTCACAGACTGATGAGCTTGCTGCCGATCTTTTTGAAACTCGAATCGCGGTGTGGACTGCTGGTAGGTGCGGGTAATGTCGCTCTCGATAAGCTCGGGTCGTTGCTGCCGACCGGGTTGCGGCTTCGCGTGGTGGCGCTCGAGGCGCGGCCCGAATTTCAAGAGCTGGCGGCGCAGGGACGGATTGAGCTTTTGCTGCGTCGCTTTGAACCTGCGGACCTCGACGGGCAGTTCATCGTGATTGCGGCGACGAATATGCCAGACGTCAATGCCGAAGTCTACCGGCTGGCGCGCGAGCGGGGCATTCTGACCAATTCGGTCGACGACATTCCCAATTGCGATTTTTTCTTCGGCTCCGTTGTGGGAAGGGGCGCGCTGCAGGTGGCAATTTCGACGGCCGGCGAAAGTCCTGCGTTTGCTCAGCGCCTGAGGCGGGAGATCGATGCACAGCTGCCGGCGGAGATTGGACCGTGGCTTGAAGATCTTGGACGGCTGCGACGCCAGATTCTGGCAACGCTACCGGCCGGGGAGTCGCGGAAAGCGCTGCTGCACAGATTGGCGAATAGGCCGGTTGAGCCAGGATGTGAGACGGTGCTCAATTCAGGAGTCGAAGGGGAAGTGGCGGCAGTAGAGGGCGCTAGCGGCGCGGCTTCAACGAAGGGCCGGGTTGCACTGGTGGGCGCAGGTCCGGGCGATCCCGGTCTGCTCACGGTGAAGGCCTATCGGCTGATTCAAGCGGCCGATGTGATTTTGCATGACGACTTGGTCGCGCACGCGATACTCGACCTGGCTGCGCCCGACGCGACGGTTGAGAACGTTGGCAAAAGATGCGGCGTGAAGACCATTACGCAGGACGAGATCAGCGCGCTTATGGTTGCGCATGCCCGCAACGGCCGTTCGGTTGTGCGGCTCAAGAGCGGCGATCCGCTGCTGTTTGGCCGCGCGGCCGAAGAGATTGCGGCGCTCACTGCGGCCGGCGTGGCGCATGAGATTGTTCCGGGGGTCTCGGCGGCTTTCGCTGCTGCAGCGGCCATCGGCTGCTCGTTGACCGATCGGGAGTGGGCCTCGAACGTGATCTTCTCCGCGGGGCATCACGCGCAGTCGCACAACAAAGCGGCTCTGCCGGCGATTGAAGACGCTACGCGGGTGGTCTATATGCCGGGCCGCGATCTGACGCTGCTGGCTGCCCAATGGCTTGCTGAGGGGCTGCCGCCGGAGTTGCCATGCGCGATCGTATCGCGCGCCGCGCAGCCGGATCAGAGCGTGTTTTCGACCACGCTTGGCGAGTTGTCTTCAGCGCCGGTCGCGCAGGCTCCAAGTTTGTTGATGGCCGGATGGGCGGTGCGCGAGTGCGAGGTGGGAGAGCGGGCGGCGGAAGGCACGATTTGTTCGTCCCAGCCTGGCACGCTCACGATTTGAAGCGGATTCAATTGAGACTGACTTCTGTCCGGCTAGTTCTTTGACCGCGCGATTTTGTGCTTTCCCACCCTTTCCGCGATGGAACTGCGGAAAGGATGGGGCACCCACATTGGTGCAAATTTAAGCGGTCAGAGACCTAGCGGTCATTCGACCGCAACCCGAAAATCGCGGCCGATTCCAAGGCGTGTAATGGACCTTTGCTGACTGGGAAAACTATTTCAGCAACACTCTTATTTAGGCTCGATCTTTCGCAGCGCAGGCTAGTCCAGCTGGTGCGCGGATTTTTTGGCCACGTACATGGCGGCATCGGCGGTGCCGAGCAAGCTGTCTTTGCTGTTTCCGTCTTCGGGGTAGATCGCGATGCCCACGCTGGCCGAGCCCTTTATGGAATTTCGCTCGATGACAACCGGCTCATCAAAGCTGCGCTGTATCCGGCGCGCGATCTCTTCCACTTCCGCTCGGTTCCGGACCACCGGAACCAACGCGGCAAACTCGTCACCTCCAAGCCGAGCCAACATATCGTGAGAACGGAACTGCCGCTGCATTCTCAGGGCAACTTCCTGCAGATACCGGTCGCCCACCTGGTGGCCATACAGGTCGTTGATCTGCTTGAACCCGTCCAGGTCGATGTAGATGAGGCCAAACATACTGGCATTTTGCCGCGCCTCTTCGACCAGTTTGTCGAGCTGCTTATCAAGCGAGAAGCGGTTGTGGATGTCGGTGAGCAGGTCGAACTCGGACCGGTGCCGCAGATCGGAGTAGGTGCGCTGGGTTTCGATGGCCAGGGCGGACAGTGCTGCGCCCATGGCAAGAGCCTCGCCTTCGGCGGTTTGGGTCGAAGTGAGCGGATCGAGGCCGGCAAAGATGAAGCCCAGCGCAGGGCCGGAACGAGCTGGAATCTCCTGCTGAACGATGCGGAGGGCCTTGACCTTGGGCGGGCAGTTGCCTAGCTGCGCACCATCGGCAATCTGGCACCAGCAAGGTGCTCCTTTCAGCTTGAATGAGACCAATTCGGTAATCTGTTCAATGTTCTCGGCGAGCGGCCGGGAGCCATTGATGTCCTCGAGAATGCGGCTGCGGCGGCGCTCAATGTAAGCCCGTTCGGCGGTTTGGCGCCGCAACCTGCGGTCAAGGATCCAGCTCCTGGCCCCGGCGGCGAGCAAAAGGATAAAGAGCACGCCGACAGCAACACCCAGGTTGAAGACGTTGAACAAGGTTGGCGTGTCGACGAGCGTAATATCCTCGGGGGAACGAAGCAGGATGTCGAAGGCCAATGGGCCATTGAACGGATCCGACTTATAGAGTGTGCAAATCCCGGTGACGCGGATTTTGGAGCCGACCGGAACCTTTTTCATCCGCGGAAGCTGTGACTCGCCGACTCCGTTCGGGTGGCGATAGACGGCAGAGAACAGGTGGCCGTCGAGGATCATGACGTACTCATCCTGAGTTGATTCCCGGACTGCCATCAGTACCCGGCCTTCGGAAGAAACCAGATCGAATGCGTTCCAGCCGGAACTCAGCTCTTCCCAGGTAACCGGGCGCGGGGCGATGGGCGTTTGCTTTTGGGAATCTGCTATTTCGCCACGAGTCAAGGCCAGAAAGCCGTTGATGACATCTGGAAAGCCCGAAGCGTCGGCCAGGTCGCCGATACGCAGGGGTTGGTCAGTCTGCGTGTTGATCCACAGGCTCGTTGCGCCGCTCTCGAGAACAATGGCCGACCCTGGCTGATAGTAGGTAATAGTTCCCTGCACGCGGATCCGGCTTGAGGAATCGCGGATATGGTAACCGCTGAGAATCTTGTCCATGGGGGTGACCGGGAGGGACTTAGAATCGGCGCCGGCATGCTTGAGAATTGTTATATTGGCCAGCGTGGATACGAAGAGCGCAATTCCGGTCAATTCCTTCGGGCCGCTGAACTTTCCCGAAACGTCGCCGGTCACTTCAACTTCGGCGTCCAGGAGATTCTTGAGCGCGTTGGCATCGCTGCTATCCGCCAGCACGTCAATGTATCCTCCGTCGGTGAGCAATTGCAGGTCGGTGATACGAGCTTGCGCGTAGCTTATTAGATCGGCAGCGCGGACAATGCCACGCACGGTGACCAGCATGCAATCGCGATCTCCGCGAACCAGCTCATCAAAGCCGGCGACGACAGGCTTGGGCAGCTCTCCATGGTAGAGCCTGGTTACATCGCTGCTGATTACAACCGGCCGATAGCTGTTTTGCGTTACTCCCCGCACCAGAACCCGATCACCGGGAACAAGCCTGATGTTCAGTGAGGCGTATACATAGATCGCCGAGCCTTGATCCTGCACAATGAGGTTCATGGCTGCGGGGTTGTAGTAGGTCACGGTCGCCTCGAATGCGACCGGCAGCGCACTGCTGGCTTCGGCGTTGGACAGGGCAGCGACGTCGTGAAGGGTGGTGAGGACGCCGGGCTCGCCAGCCCACGCTACCGAGGCGCACCCGAGAATGATTGACAGCGCAAGAACCGGTCGCATGATGGGTGACAATTGAACCGAGTTACAAGGGGCAGCCCTGAGCGATAGTCAGGGGCAAGAATCGCCGATGGAGCATTAAGCCCGAAAACAGGAACGAGGTCACGCCCGGCCTGACTGGTCCTCGCCCTGCCCTGCTGTCCCTCTCAATTGCGTTTATCCTACGCTCCAAAGGGTTGGACCGGTATCTCCTTTATCGGCACTGCCTCGAAGAAATTGAATCGCCCGTGAGAGTTTGTGACTATTTTGATTTTGTGCGACTTTTTAACGCATAAGCCGTTTGTTGCCGGCGGGCGAGTGGACAGGTGTAGCGATGGAGCAAGTTCGGCGGCGGATAGTGACGTGATTTGGAATCACCGGAGAACCGCTCTAAACAATCAGATAAGCTGAAATCCGTGTAGCCGCTTTGCGGCATCTTTATCAAACGTCAAGGTTGCCGAACAACCCCTCCAGGTACCCAGAGAGCCGATCAAGGCGTCTTCAAATGTTCCGATTCCATTTCTGAGGGAAACAACGGCGTGATAAACCTCTTGCTCGTTCTGAACCTCGAGCGCATCAGCCGCTAATAACATTTCGATATCGTTGGCGATTTCCTGCCGCGACCGCTTGAAAAGACTGCTGAGAACCCATACAACTTCAAGGATACTAACGAGGCTTACGAAACCCGGCTCCTGTTCAGTCAAATGCCGTTCGATGATCTGGGTTGCACGCGGGGACTGCGCCGGATCGTCCTGAGCGAGGTAGCGCAGAAGGACGTTAGTATCGAGACCCATCATTTCTTTCGCCTGAATCTCTGTGTTGCGCCTGCTTCAATCGCGCGATCAATTTCTTCGAGAGATACTGATTTGGCCGGTTTTGGAAGAATGCCTTTGAGGCGAGCAGTAGGAATCTTGGGCAGAATCATAACGCCATCAGGGTGAAAGAAGAACTTGAACCGATCCCCTGGTTTAATTTGCAGCCGATCGCGAACCGCCTTGGGAATCGTTGCTTGCCCTTTGCTGCTAAGCGTAGCTTGCATGTGAGGAAAATCTCCTTTCTTTACATTCTATCAGAAGTAAAGGGTGAAGCCGTCGGCTGTTTGATCATTACAAGACTGGGGATCGGCACCGGGCTGTGCCGGGAGCGATGACGAGCAAATTCGGCGGCGGATAGTGACCGAGGTTTGGAATCACTGCGAAGCTGCTAACCTATAGGCATGAAATTTGGGGTATTGATGTTTCCCGGCTCGAATTGCGACCACGATACCTACAACGTGATCGCAGAGGTGGCCCAGCAGCCTGTGACATTTCTCTGGCATGACTCCGAGGACTTGAGGGGCGTGGATGCTGTACTGGCTCCGGGCGGCTTTGCTTACGGCGACTACCTGCGTACCGGCGCCATCGCGCGTTTTTCGCCGGTGATGCAATCGGTGAAGAAGTTTGCGAACGGCGGTGGGCTGGTATTGGGTATTTGCAACGGGTTCCAAATCCTCACCGAAAGTGGCCTGCTGCCCGGAGCCCTGATGCGCAATGCCGGTCTCAAATACATCTGCAAGCAGGTTCATCTGCGGACGGAAACGTCCAACAGTGCGTTTACGAGCCAGCTTGAAAAGGGCGAGGTTTTGCAGATTCCGATTGGACATATGGAAGGGAACTATTTTTGCGACTCCGAGACGCTGGCCGAGCTTGAGGCAGAGGACCGCATTGCGTTCAGGTATGCAACTGCGGATGGGCAGGTGTCGCCGGAGGCGAATCCGAACGGTTCGCTGGGGAACATTGCCGGGATACTGAACGAGGGGCGCAATGTGCTGGGAATGATGCCGCACCCGGACCGGTCAAGCGAGGCAATGCTGGGCTCGGCGGACGGCTGGAAGATATTTGCTTCGATGGTTTATGCTTTGGCGGCGCGCTGAAGGCACGATCCGGAACACCGGAGGTTGGAATTCCTCGAGCGCCCGATTTACTTCATCGTCTTTTTTGAAGGCTGAAACATGATCGATATTCATCAGCACCTGATTTATGGGGTCGATGACGGGGCGCCCGATCTGGAAACTTCCCTGGCAATGGCAGCGGAAGCAGCGGCAGAAGGCATCACCCATGTAGTATGTACGCCCCATGCCAGCGAGCATTACCCGTATAACGAGAAGGTCATTCTCGCGCGTTACAACGAATTGCGCGAGCGGCTCGGCGGCATTCTCGAGCTCAGCCTGGGTTGCGATTTTCATCTTTCGGCCGACAACGTTTTTAATGCGGTGGCTAGCCCGCTGCGCTATTCGATCAACGGCAAGGGCTACCTGCTGGTTGAGTTTCCCAACAATGTGATTGGCGCGTATTTCGACGAGGCGCTGTTCAATCTGGAGACGGTTGGATACACGATCATCATCACCCACCCGGAGCGCTATCCGGCAGTCCAGAATAATCCCCACCTGCTGGCGGACTGGCTGCAACGGGGAATGCTTATCCAGGTTACTTCCAGCTCTCTTTACGGAAGGTTTGGCGCCGCCGCCGAAGCGCTTGCCAATGAGCTTCTGGAGCGCAACTGGATTCATTTTCTCGCCACGGACGGGCATCGGCTCAACTGGCGTCCGCCGCATTTAAAGAAGGGCTACGAATATGTAAAGGACCTGGTGGGCGAGGAAACGGCGCGACAGTTGTGTGTTACCAACCCGCTGGCTGCGGTGGAAGGGGTGCGCTTCCCGGAGCAACCTGAGCCGATCGGGCTTCGAGACAAAGTTCCACTCAAGTTCAATGCTTCGCACGTACGTCAAAAGGCGGCGGCCAAGATGACAGGGAGCGGCGGCAAGACGAATGGCCGGAAGTCGCCGCAACGGAGTGGAATTCGGGGCCTTTGGGATGCATTGGTAGGCAAGAATTAGGCTTCTGTGAGGCCTGATTGCGTCGGATCAGACCAGGCCCAATCCGCCATCGACGGCGAGAATCTGCCCGGTGACGAACCTGGGGCCGGTGGCAAAGAACAGGACGGCTTGGGCCACATCTTCAGCTGTTCCGTTGCGCTGCATGGGAGTTCGGGCGGCAAACCGCTGCGCTGTTGGCTCGCTTTCCTCGTCAAAATCGATGAAGCCGGGGGCGACGCAATTCACTGTGACCTGGGGCGCGAATGCTTTTGCCATTGCCTGGGTGAGGGTGTGAAGAGCGGCCTTTGAGCTCGAATAGTGGCCGTGCGTGGCCCAGGCGCGGATGCCGCCCAGCGAGCCTATGTTGACGATGCGGCCTTCGGTCGCGCGCAGATGTGGCAGCGCCTCGCGCGCCATCAGAAACGGGCCACGGGTGTTGGTGTCGAAGGCTGCGTCCCACTCATCGACGCTCAGCGACTCGAGAGGAGCCGTGGTGAAGACGGCTGCGTTGTTGACGAGCAGATCGAGGCCGCCGAATCCGGCGATGACTTCTTCAATGGTCTGGTGCACGGAGGTCTCGAGACGGACGTCGCATTCAATTGCCAGCGCGTGGCGCCCGAGGGCGGCGATCTCTCGCGCGGTATGCGCTGCGTCTTCGCTCGAAGTGCGATAAGTAATGGCGACGTCTGCGCCGGCGTTAGCGAGTGCGAGCGCGATGGCGCGGCCGATGCGACGCGCTCCGCCGGTGACGATAGCCGTTTTACCACTCAGTGGAGGAGTCGTCATCGTAAGATCTGGCGCGGGGTTTGGATGGACTGTCGGCTGGCTTATTTTGGCTGGCTGGCCGGCGGAGTCTGCTGCGAATTCGAGTCTGAATTGCTGTTGGAATTCGAGGAGCCATCGGAGGAAGCAGGTGGCGTTCCGCTGTCCGGTGACTTGCTGGCGCCCGATCCGGAGTCGGACTTCGAGGAGCCGTTGTTCGACGAGCGGTTGTTGCCGTAGGTGGAATATTGCGGGGCGGGGCGCTTGAGCTTGATCTCCATCGACATCTCAGCCTTGTTGATCTTGTAGTCCTGACCGTAGGTCTGGTAGCCGTTGGCAATCACCTGCAGGCGAACAGTATCGCCGATTGGAATTACGTTGATGACGGCTTTGCCGTCTTCGTTGGTTTTGAGTTCGAGTACGCCCTTGTCTTTGTCGCCCTCGATGGGATGAAAGATGACCGCAGCGTCCACAACCGGCTTGCCGTTGAAAGCCTTCAACACCGTAACTTCGATGCGCGAGGATTGAGGCGGTGTTTTATATTTGCGGCTCCAACCGGAGTCGTCGTTCTTTGACGACTGGGCAGCGGCGGGGAGGACAGCGAAACTCACCATTGCGAGCGAGATTGCGGCGAAGAGAAGGGGACGGCGAAACATAGCTTCAATTGTAGCGCGGTGCGACATAGAGTTGCATGCTGGTAATCAAGAGGGCATATGCGACTCTGAAACGGGCGTAGAGGCACCGATTAGACTGGGTTTATCACAAAACGGTGTGAAGATCAGATTAAACTAAGAAAATATGAGTGTAGTGTGCTCATATATCGACATTATTCCTCTTGACAAAACTAGGCGGGCTTGCCTATTGTTAGCAATTGGAAGGCGCGAGTGCTAAAGAGGCGCTTCCGGTTCCAGACCGAGGGCAGGGTCGCTGGCAGGCACTCGGAAATTCCTCAGCGTTCTTATCCAAAACCACTCTAAACCCCCGCAGACGGGGACACCCGTTTGCGTATGAAGGAGAAGCGAAGCAATGGCAGCAACCTCAGTAACAACCAGTTTCACTCCGCTCCATGATCGCATCCTCGTCCGTCGCGTGGAAGAAGGCGAGACGGTCCGTGGAGGCATCATCATTCCCGACAGCGCCAAGGAGAAGCCCCAGGAGGGCGAAGTGATCTCCGTGGGCAAGGGCAAGTCGAACGACGAGGGCAAAGTATTTCCGCTCGACGTAAAGGCGGGCGACAAGATTCTCTTCGGCAAGTACTCGGGCACCGAGATCAAGATCGACGGCGAAGAGTTTCTGATCATGCGCGAGGAAGAAGTTCTGGGAATCGTGAAAAAGTAAGCGCGCTGGCGCGCGAGTTGTCAGTTTTCAGTTATCAGTTGTCAGCACAAGCCGCGAAAAAGTGCGCGGAGCTGGCCTGAAGACGGAAAGAACTGACAACAGATAACTGACCACCGACAACTGACAACTGTACTAAGGAGATTTGAAGAAAATGGCAAAGCAGATTTTGCACGGTGAGGATTCCCGGCAGGCAATTCTGCGCGGCGTGAACATACTCGCCGACGCGGTGAAGGCGACGCTCGGGCCGAAGGGCCGGAACGTCGTAATCGAGAAGAAGTTTGGTTCGCCCACCATCACCAAAGACGGGGTGACAGTGGCCAAGGAGATCGACCTGAAGGACCCGCTGGAGAACGTGGGCGCGCAGCTGGTGCGTGAGGTTGCTTCGAAGACGAGCGACGTGGCCGGCGACGGCACGACGACTGCGACCGTTCTGGCGCAAGCCATCTTTCGCGAGGGCGTGAAGACAGTTGCGGCGGGCGCGAATCCGACCGCTCTGAAGCGCGGCATTGAGAAGGCGGTTGCGACGGTCATCGGTACCCGCGACAAGGAAGGAAAGTGGACTGAGGGCGGCGCGCTCGGCAAGCTTTCGAAGCCGGTGAATGAGGGTTCGGTGGCGCAGGTTGGAGCCATTTCGGCCAACGGCGACCAGGAGATTGGCGACATTATTGCCGAGGCCGTGAAGGTTGTGGGCAAAGATGGCGTGATCACCATCGAAGAGTCGAAGACGATGCACACCGGCCTTGAGACCGTGGACGGCATGCAGTTCGATCGCGGCTACCTGAGCCCGTATTTCGTGACGGACGCAGAGCGGCTTGAAGTGGTTCTCGAAGATCCCTACGTGCTGATCTATGAAAAGAAGATCAGCGCCATGAAGGATCTGCTTCCGTTGCTCGAGCAGGTTGCGCGCGGTGGCAAGCCGCTGTTGATCATCGCCGAGGACGTTGAGGGCGAGGCACTGGCGACCCTGGTTGTGAACAAGCTGCGCGGAACGCTGAATGTGGCTGCCGTCAAGGCTCCCGGCTTCGGCGATCGCCGCAAGGCAATCCTGGGCGACATTGCGATTCTGACCGGTGGCAAGGCGATTACCGAGGACCTGGGCATCAAGCTGGAAGGCGTGAAGCTCGAGGACCTGGGCAAGGCCAAGCGCATCACCATCGACAAGGACAACACCACGATTGTGGACGGCTCCGGCAAGGGTAGCGACATTGAAGGCCGCGTGAAGGAGATTCGTTCGCAGATTGAGAAGACCACCAGCGACTACGACAAGGAAAAGCTGCAGGAGCGGCTGGCCAAGCTCGTAGGCGGTGTGGCCATCATCAAGGTGGGAGCGGCGACTGAGACGGAGCTGAAGGAGAAGAAGGCTCGCGTTGAAGACGCATTGCATGCGACCCGTGCTGCAGTCGAGGAAGGCATTGTCCCTGGCGGCGGCGTGGCGCTGGTTCGTGCCATGCCTGCAGTCCAGGCGCTTATCGCCACACTCAGCGGCGACGAGAAGACGGGTGCGCAGATTGTTCTTCGCTCGCTTGAAGAGCCGCTGCGCCAAATTGTTGCCAACGCCGGCGAAGAGGGTGCGGTGGTGGTGGCCAAGGTGCTGGAGTCGAAGGAAGCGCATTTCGGCTACAACGCTTTGACTGGCACATTCGAAGATCTGGTGAAGGCCGGCGTGATCGACCCCACCAAGGTGACCCGCACGGCTCTGCAGAACGCGGCTTCAATCGCGGCACTACTGCTGACTACCGAAGCGCTGGTTGTGGAGCTGCCCGAGCCCAAGTCTGCGGCTGCGGCGGGCGGCCACGGCGGCGGCATGGACGGAATGTATTAAAGACAGTTGTCAGTGATCAGTTGTCAGTGGTCAGGGAAACGCAAGAGGACCTCTCTGATTGATGACGCTGAGACCCTGGCGCAAGAACCACTGGCCTCCGGCTTCGGCTGGGGGCCTTTTTATCTTTTGGTTGATAACCAATTAATTATTGGTATTATAGGTATAACCAATCATCGAAGGGAGTTTGAACAGTGACTGACCTTTCCACAAATTCGTTGAGGATTGCAGATGGGGTCTGGATTGCAACAGCCTTGCTCCATCGCGAGCATCCAGATCGTCCTGACTTCACGGAATCGGAGATTCAAGCCCGGTTTCTCTCCGAAGGCCTGCCGAGGGGCAAAAACCCCAGTTCGCTCCCAACCAACATCAATTCGCATTGTGTCGCAAACCGACCGAGGTCGAGGAAGAAGTCTGATCCCACGAAGCTACAAGGCGGGCCGTATCGAATTCTCTATGAAACGCGGTCGGGTTTCAGAAGGCTATACCGCCCAAGCGATGACTTTCATCCAGATCGCGCGCAGCCAAGAGTTCCCTCAAAGACAATTCCTAAGAAGGCAGAGATTCCAGAGGGTTATTGGGATTTGCTCGAATGGTATGAGGCATGGATCAAACCTGGCGGCGCGGTTGTTTCTATCAATAACATTGAGGACGATCCATTGCTGAGGCTTCGCGGGTCTGGTCGCCACATTTGGGCTGACGAACATGCCGACGAATACGTAGAAAACTTGCGCAGGGAGCAATAATGAGCAAGGTCTTCTTTGACACGAATGTTTTTGTTTATCTTTTCGAGGATTACGAACCTTTCAGCAGTATGGTCGACGCAGTCTGGCGGAGGATGGTCGAGAGGGGCGACAAACTGGTGACTTCGGCAATGACTCTTGGCGAACTTCTGGTCAAGCCGTCGAAACTCGGACAGACCTCCCTTGTTGAGCAGTACGATCACGCCGTCCGGACGAGAGCGCAGGTGATCAGCTTCGATGTGCAAATCGCCTGGCGCTATGCCTCGCTGCGCGCCAGGCACACGATCCGCAACGCGGATGCGATTCAACTAGCCTGCGCAGCTCATTTCGGAGTGGACCTGTTTATCACGAACGATAAGAACCTGCACAAGCTCAACGTTCCCGGAATCGGTTTCATTGCACCGCTGGAAAAGGTTCCGCTGTGAACTCGATTGCGGAGCCAAGCGTAAAGGCGGCTGTTTCTGAAGTAGTCTATTTAAACAAAAGGCCTCCAGCTTCGGCTGGGGGCCTTTTTCATGGTGCGCCCGGCAGGGCGCACTCACTTGGGGGTGGAAGTCCCCTACACACCCGGCAAGGGGAAGTGTTAGCCAAACGGCAAGGGTGTCCATCGCGAGGTGGAATCTGAAGGAAGCTGTAGGCAAAGCGCTGCTCTGACGAACAGCCAGCGGATAGAGGCGACGCAGTGGGGTGAGCAGGCCATTAGATGCAAAGCCCAATACTTGCACGGAATGCTGCGGCGTAGATCCGACAGAGATAAGCGTGAAGGTGAGTGCGTAATACCCGGGGAGGTCTGGCGGTTTGCCCTTGGGCTACCGGCATCGAGAGGTGCTGGGATGAATCGCCAGAAGTCAGCAGCGGCCATAGTAGTTCCGCGTGAGCGGGATGAAGGGCCAAACGTGAAGTACGGGAGTAGGAGAGCAGACCTCGATGCAGGACGAAGAAGCAGAAGCGCACGCGAGTGCGGCCAGATCGGAGGCGGATGGGCGGAACCTGTCCGGGGCCGGCCTTGGTGCTGAGTCGGGCACGGCGGCTGTTGGGATGCCGAAACCGGAGGCATCACGGCTGATGGAAGCCGTGGTGGAACGCAGCAACCTGTTCCGGGCCTACGAGCGCGTGGTGCAGAACGAAGGAGCGCCGGGAGTCGATGGACTTTCGGTCTCGGAGTTCAAGCCATGGCTTCAACGGCACTGGGTACGGGTGCGACAGGACCTGTTGACGGGTGTGTATCAACCGGCGGCGGTGCGCAAGGTGGAGATACCCAAGCCGCAAGGCGGGGTTCGCACTCTGGGCATCCCGACGGTGTTGGACCGTCTGATTCAACAGTCGCTCAATCAGGTACTGCAACCGCTGTTCGATCCGGAGTTTTCCAAGTCGAGCTACGGCTTCCGACCCGGACGCAACGCACACCAGGCCGTTCAGGCGGCGCGGGGCTACGTTGCGGAAGGCAAGCGATGGGTCGTGGACCTTGACCTGGAAAAGTTCTTCGACCGGGTGAATCACGACGTGCTCATGGCACGCGTGGCGCGCAAGGTGGAGGACGAACGGGTGTTGAAGCTGATCCGGCGCTACCTGGAGGCGGGTCTGATGGAAGGCGGGATAACGAGTATACGCACGGAAGGCACACCGCAAGGCGGCCCGCTGTCTCCCCTGCTGTCGAATATCCTGCTGGACGATCTGGACCGCGAACTGGAGCGGCGCAGGTTGAGCTTCTGCCGCTATGCGGACGACTGTAATATCTACGTCGGCAGCAGGCGGGCAGGGGAGCGGGTGATGCAAGTGGTCACGGCGTTTCTGGAGCGGCGACTGAAGTTGAAGGTCAATGCGTCCAAGAGCGCGGTGGCGCGACCGTGGGAGCGGAAGTTCCTTGGCTACAGCATGACGTGGCACCAGAAACCGAAGCTGAAGATCGCGCAACAAAGCCGCGAGCGGCTGGCGGAGAAAATCCGCAAGACGATGCGGGAGGCACGCGGTGGAAGCCCGAAACGGGCCATCGAGCGGCTCAATCCCATTTTGCGGGGATGGGTCGTGTACTTCCGGCTTACCGAAGTCAAAGGTGTGCTGGAAGACCTCGACGGATGGATCAGGCGCAAGCTGCGGGCTCTGCTCTGGCGGCAATGGAAGCGCACTTACACACGGGCGAAGAACCTGAGGCGAGCGGGGCTGGGGGAAGTGCGAGCGTGGCAATCGGCCACCAACGGGCATGGTCCGTGGTGGAACAGCGGCGCCTCGCACATGAATGCCGCCTACCCGAAGTCCTGGTTCGACCGTATGGGGCTGGTTTCGTTGCTGGAAACTCGGCAACGCTTCCCGTCTACTTCATGAACCGCCGGATGCCGAACGGCACGTCCGGTGGTGTGGGAGGACGGCGGGAGTGATCCCGCCTCCTACCCGATCATCGGTAATCGCTCCCGGCGGCGCGATTGGGCCACGGGGTGAAATTCGGCAACCGGAACGCTACCTGCCAACCGCGGCAACGGCGGTGCGAACGACGAGCTGTGGTCCGGGCACTGCATCATGATTCGTAGAACCCAACCAACCGGCTGCAAGCCAGGAACGGGGAACGGAGAACTCGCTCCACCCGCAATCCCGGCAGACCCGGATATCGGGGGCGGGGTTCATTGGCGGGTGGCTGAGGGTCCGTTGACGATTGCGGTAAAGGCGGACCTCGGCCGCGATAACGGAAACCTCTGTTGACTGACAATTTGGACAAGCCACTGAATTACACCTCGGCGCGAGTGATTTGAACGCCAAACGCTGCAAAAACTGGAAGAAACTTCACTTTAGCTAGATTTCCACCGAATTTTCAACAATTAGTACTCAGTAGTGCGTACTAAAGTAACCAAGCTGAGTAATAAGGTAGCAGATCGGGTGGAAAGACCGAGCTTGCCTTCCAACCGGCGGGTGAAGAAAGTGGAATTGGCTCAGTTTCGTGCGTGGCTGCAATCCGGAATTCGGCGCGGAGCATATCTATGCAAATGCGGCGGGGATCCCGAAGGAAACCCGCCGCAAAGTGTAGACGGATCTGCGTTCTAGTAGGTAAAGTGGAAGCCCATGGTAATCATGCGGTTGCTTCCGATGGTGTTGTAGATCGAGCCGAAGTTGGCAGCGTTGTTGGGACAGCCGCCTGGAAGGGCGTTTTCCGGGAGGCAAAGAATGGCTCCGGCGGCATTGGTTGTGCCGGTGGGAATATATGTGGGAACTACAAGACCCTTGCCCGCTCCTGTGGAGTAGGGAAGCTGATCGAGGTTGGCTTTAGCAGACTGCTGATCCACCGGGTTGCTGCTGGTCACAATCTGGCCGTAGTTGACGTAATACGAGGCCGGATTGAAGCAGTTTGCGCCGGAATATGGGCCCGAACCATTTGCCTCTTCAATGGCGGATGTCGAGCATGCGTTACTCTGGCGAATCTGCGCCTGGTCGGACGGTACGTCGAGGCTAGTTGTGTTGGTGACGTTGAAAACGTTGAACTGGTATTCAAGGCCAAAACGTTCGCTGAACTTGAATGCCTTTCGGATGGAGAGATTGAGCTGTTTCTGTGCCGACTGGCGGAAGATGTTGCGTTGTGGCGGCGCGAAGTCGGTCTCGTAAATGTCCTGGGGATCGCTTCCCGTGGAGACTGGCACGCCCTTTGTGCCTGGCTGGATGTAATTGATGGCGATCTCGGTTGGATCGATGGTTGGGATGTAGGAACCGCCAGGACCGCGGGATGCACCCTTGTTGCCGGTCAATTCCCGCTTGACGTTGGAGGGATCTTTGACACCAAGGATGGGGTTCATGAGGGTTGGGTAATCGCCGAAGTAGATGCTGCCGACGGCTCCATAGAACTCATAGAGAGAGTAAGGCTCACCGCTTTGCAATACTGCCGTGCCGTTCAGATTCCAGTCGTTGATCAACATTGCCAACCCCGAGTGCGGCCGCGCCTCGTTGGGCAACGAGGCCTGGAAGTAACCGGAGAAGACATTGGTGCGATCAAAGTCGGACGAGGCCCAGGAGTTGTGCAGGTTATTCGGGTTGTCGCCGGTGAAGAACAGGCCCAAATCGCTCTGCTCGTCGAGCGTATGGCTCCAGGTATAGCTGGCGCCCAGCATCAAGTTGTGCGACATCTTTTTGTCGAGGTGTGCCTGGAGGGCGTCATAGGCTGAGTTTCCAGCGGTTTTGTAGTAGGAGGCGTTGGGGCTGTAGCCGATATAAGGCGTGCGGAGGTCGGTGTTGCCGCCGTCCTCGGTGTTCCAGTACTCGCCGGCAATCGGCTCGTAGTCGTATCCGTCAGGAACGTTGTACTGATTGAGCACGTCGAAGCCGTAGCTTCCTGTTTGTCCCCAGATAGGATTGGAGGAGGTTGCGATTCCGGGAGCGTTGAGAGGAATCGGAACCACGGCGTGACGTCCGCGATTGCCAACGTACCCGAGGTCGAAGGCGACGGTGCTGGTTGGCTGCCACTGGATGTCGAAATCGAAGTTGATGGTATACGGCAGCACGTTGGTGCGGTCGTAGGTGCCGAAGTTAAGAGCATCGGGGCAGGCGGTATAGTCCAGCTCGCTCTCAATGCCGCTGCAGTTAGCCCCGCTGCCGCCGTCATAGGTCATGGCATTGAGAGTGTTCTGCAATGTGGCCGCAATATTGGCGGGGTTCGAACTGGGCGGAATATAGGCAGGATTGCCCGAGCTGCCGAAGGCTGCGCCGAAAGGATCTTCCAGCGTCTTTCCCTGGCCAACAACGTAGGTGGAGAGCGGGGCAGACTCGGTAACACCGAACGGTCCACCGTATCCCGAACCTGCCGGCTGCGACAGGTAGGTGAAGTACTCGCCGCGATCGAAGTAAATGCCTGCGCCGCCGCGAACGACGAAGTTGCCATGATCGCGTGTTGGCGACCATGCGAATCCAATACGAGGCGAGATGCCCCATTGTCTTCCGGTGAGGGTTGAATCGCTGACGCCCGACGTCGGGTTGTACTTGTTGTTGCCGGCGATGACGAATCCGGCATTGTTTACTGTCCACATTGCACCATCAGTAGCGCCGCCGGTGGAGCTGGTTACGCTGTACCGTGAGGGATCGAAGTTGAACATGTTGCCGTATTTCTCGGTCATGCCCCCGTGGTAGTCGTAGCGCACGCCGGCGGTAATGCTGAGGTTGGAGCGCATTTGCCACTTGTCCTGAGCGTAGCCGTCCAACTCGTTCGTGCGGTAGTAGCGATTGGCATTGTTTTTTCCGGACGTGGGGTCGATGGTTTCGAGAACGTTTGCGCCGTGCGACTTTCCTTCGAGGAAGTTCTCAAATCCCGAGGTCGTGATCTGGGCAAGTCCGCCGCGATTGTTTTCGATGTTCAATTCGGTAAAGCTATAGCCTCCCCCGGCCATGATGGTGTGCTTGCCCAGGACGAGGATCAGGTTGGTTGAGGGGTTGAGACGGGACTGATAAAAGCCCATATCTGCAAACGAACTATAGGGTCCGACTTTCAGTGAAGGGGAGTCGTCCTGTGAGCTTGGGAAACCTTCGAGGCGCATTCCGGGCACTCCCTGGCCGAGGGGTGCGCCGTCGGTTGTCACTTCTGAGTCCAATCCGAAGTTGGCAGGACCGCCGGAATTGGTGAGCGTCTGATCAAATTTGCTGAATGCCGACTGGCGGAAGAATCCAAACCGCTGCTCCCAGCTGAAGTGGGGGTTGATGCTGATCGAATTGTCGATCGCGGCCACCTGCGACCCATTGAACTGGGAAACGGGGAATCCGCCGGTCTGCGAAAAATCGTAGGGCAGCGTGACCGGGTCGGACTGGTAGTAGTACTTGGCGGAGAGGCGATCTTTGGTGTTTAACTGCCAGTCCACGTTTCCGTTTGCCTGGTCGGAAGTCATGATCGAGTCGCCAATCAATGTGACATTGGGGACGCCGTAGATGTAGGGATTGCTGCTCTGAGCAGTCGGGACCAGAAAGCTTCCGTCAGGCAGCTTGGCATTCATCAGGGCCATGGCAACGGGATCGATGGTCTTGGTGAACGAGCCGCTGCCTTTCCAGCTATTGGCTGCAGAGTCAAGGCCGGCAACCGACCGGTCGTCAGTAAGCCCGCTGGGCACGGTCATCTGAGAGATGCCGGTGGACTGGTCGGTGCTGGACATGCGCTGATACGAAACGAAGAAGAAGAGCTTGTTTTTCTTGATGGGGCCGCCAAGCGTTGCACCTGTGGTCCAGCGATTCAGATAAGGATTTACCAGCGACTGCGGAAAAGCCCCCACACCCTGCTGCGCGAGCTGGTATTGCTGATTGAAGAAGTAGGGCGCGGCATTTATGTCGTTATTGGCCAGCGTACCGTAGGCCTGCCCATGAAACTGATTAGTGCCGGAAATGGTGTTGACATCGATTTGCGCGCCTGCCGTTGCACCTTGTTGCGCATCGTACATCGAAGTGTTGACGCGAAGCTCATCAATGGTCTCGGGAGGAGGAGAAGGCAGGCTGTTTCCTATCGAACCATAGGGCGAGGCGCCTTCAAGCGATGCGCCGGCAATAGGTCCCGCGCCAGCAGACGAAGCGCCCGAGGTGCTGCCGGCGCCAATGTTGAAGTTAAATCGCTGCGAAGTGAGGCCGCTCGACGTCATTCCGTTAAAGATGTTGGTTACGTCAACGCCATTCACCTGCATCGTGTTGGATGTGGCGCGCTGACCGTTCGCCTGAATGTTCTGGTTTCCGAGTCCGGAATTTGTATTCATTCCGCTCAACAGCTCAGCATTCGTTCCCGGAGAAAGAATTGCCAACTGCGTGAAGCTGCCCGTCGCGGTGGGCACGGCTGCGATCTGGGCGTTGTCGAGGGTATAGCCGTTGGTGGTGTCGGTCGCATTCAGCAATGGGGTGGCGGTGACCTCGACCGAAGTGGAAACCTGGCCGATCTTTAAAGAGATCTGGACCGTTGTGGCGCGCGCTTCCTGCACGGCAACGGCTGCCAACTGAGTTGTATCGAAACCGTCGTGCGTGGCCTTGACTTTATAGACGCCGATAGGAAGGTTGAAAATCTGGAAGAAACCATCAGCCTGACTGGTGGCGGAACGCACGACGTTGATTCCTTCATCAGATACCGTTACTTGTGCACCGGGGATCGCAGCGCCTGACGAGTCGAATACTGTTCCGTTGATTGAACCGAGCGTTTGCTGAGCCCGACTACACAGGGTGCCAAGTGACACCGCTAACAGAGTCAAGGCAAAAGTAGCGACACTCCTCCAAACAGAAGACTTTTTCATAATTCTCCTTGTCCTGCGGTTGATCTCATTATTGCTTTACGTTAAGGGCGGATCCTGCGCCCGGGAGGGACTCCGAAATAGATTCAGCTTTGGCTATCAAAGGAATATTAAAGAGGGAGAACCCAAATGACTTAGGGACCGGCTGATGGTAGTTTCCGACGTTTTGGCCATTTTTCATAGGGAAAAATCGTTTGCCGCGTAGTCGATGCGGTTCGATTCTGTGGAAAAGACCTCTCAGTTCCGTCAACTGTGGCCATTTTGCGGGTGTGTTACCAATGGCGTTTCGGATTAGTTACCAGATACATCGGATTTCACGGTAAAGGTCAGCAGGCGGGGATCGGGCAGGCCGACCCCTGCGGGAATCTCAAATGAGCCGAGTTTGTGATTAGCGAAATGCGTCAATGCCGGCTTCCGATACCCCACTGAATCCGCAATCCTGCTCGGGCCGTCACCGGCAGGCTGGGGTACCCGATTGGGGCGATGTGCTGTTGGCTGAGAAGATTTTCGCCCTGGGCGTAAATGCCCAGCCAGTTGAATATCTGATAGCTGCCGCCGAGGTCGATCTTTGTGTATCCATGATCGAGATCGCGATTGGGCAGTAGCAGGCTGTTGGTGCCGTATGCGTCTTCACCTTCAAGATAGGTGGAGTCGTCGCTGCGGCTGGCGAAGGCCGTGGTGAGCACGCCGCTGAACTTTTTGCTGGAGTATGTGGCCGAGATGAATCCGGTGCTTGGCGCCCGGCGGAATGGTCTTGCTCCCTGCAGCGGTGAGTAGGGGCCGACCGGGACGCCGTCGAAGGTTGGAATCGGGCCAAGAAGAGCCTGGTCGTCGTTGGTAAAGGAGCGCTGTACGACTGCATCGAGCCAGGTGTAACCACCGCGCAAGAAGATGTTCTTCCCGATACCACCCTCGACATTCGCCTCGATGCCCTGGGCGCGGAATGCCTCAGAGTTGATGGTAAGCTCGTAGGCAAAGTTCGCCTGCAGAATCTGTTCGAGCTGCTGCTGCTGGTCCGCGGTCAGGTTGGGGAGCAGCTCGGGAATCAGATCGAGGCCGACGTATTCAATCTCGCGTCCGAACTGATTGTGAAAGTAGTTGACGCGGAAGAGAATGTGCTGGCTCAGGAACGCCTGTTCCACTCCTCCCTCATAGGTGCGTACGGCGGGTGCGGTGAGCTGATTGATGTGGAGCGACTGAATTGTCGATTGAGCGCCGTTGTTGACGAGGAAACTATAGAGCGACTCGTCCTGGTCAGGGAGGGTTGGTTCACGCACCGAATCGCCATAGTTGAACAGGATGCGCGTTCCGCTGAAGACTCCGCTGCGCGGCTTGAGCGCGTAATACGAGACTCCCGCGCGCGGCAAAGTCTGCACGCCAAAGAGGGAATAGTGCTCGAGGCTTCCCGCCAACGTGTAGTAGAAGCGATTTTTGAAGTCTCCGTGAACCGAGGCCTGGTAGTCGTAATTGGTGCGTTCGACGGGCGTGTAATAGGTGCTTCCGGGCTCAGAGCCACGCTCGTCTTCATATTGGAAGCCGATGAGCGCGGCGAGGTGCGGCGTAATGGTGATATCGCCGCGATAGACAAGCTGATCGCGGTTGTTGACGAGTTGAGCGCCGTAGGTTGAGCAATCGAGCACGGCCTGGCCGGTGGCGGTGTAGCCATTGGCACCGGTGATGATGACGACGTTGCCCAGTGTGCCGGGCCCGAAGCAGTAAGGCGCGTACGCTACGGCATTGCCCGATTCGTTCCATAGATTTTCCTGCTCGCGCTTGCGAGCCAACCCATAGCGAACGCTGTTATGGAGCGAAGCCGTGGTCTGGTTGTCGATGGAGGCGCTCAGGTAGATGTTCTGGTCCTTTTCAGTCGCGTCGTCGGCGACATGATAGAAATCCCAGGCATTGGGAACGCCAGTGGCGTCGACGAGATAATGGACGGTACCACGGATCTGAGTAGATGCGGAGGGCTGCCAGCCAAGATTACCTGTGGACGTGGCTACGTGGTATTCATCTTTCGGCAGCGCATTACTGGTTTGGAGCCAGTTGAACGAGCCGAGATAATCTAGACGCTTATAGGCGCCGGCGAGCTCAAGTTGCTCGCGCGAAGTATTGAAGTTTCCCGCGTCGCCTTCAAAGAGCAGGGAAGGGAAGCTGGTAGTGCCGTGAGGCGTGGTGAGACTCACGACGCTGGTCATGGCTCCGGCGCCGAAGAGATTCGAGTCAGGGCCGCGATAGACCTCAACGCTTTCCTGCCCCGATGTGGAGAGCGCGCCGAAGTCGAAAAGATTGCCGAGATCGCCAACGTCTACGCCGTCCATCAGAATTTTGTTGTCGTCGGAGTCGCCGCCGCGGACAAAGAGCGAGGTCTGCGCACCCATCTGGCCGTCCTGTACGGTCGATGTTCCCGGCATCAGACGCAAAGCACCGGTAAGGTCGGTGCGAAGGGAGAGATCGAGCGGCGACAAGACGGTGATCGCCGAGCTGGTTTGCTGTTGTGCAACCGGAGTTCCGGTTGCCGTTACCACAATGGACTCGCGAACCCAAGCGGGCTCAAGCACCAGGTTGCGCTCAATCGAGTCGAACTGGCCGGCATAAAAGTCGGGGGTTTGCAACAGGCGAAAACTGGTGGATGAAACCAGCAGAAAAAAACGGCCGCTCGCGCCGGTGGTGATTGTGAAGCTGCCGTCTGAAGCGGACGCGGCTGAGCCAACCACGTGGCCTTTGCTTATGAGCGCCACGCTGGCGCCGGACACGCGCGCGCCGGTTGCGTCGGTAACGACGCCGTGGATTGAAGCTGCGTGAAGGCGGAGAGCTGAAACAGCCAGCAATAGAGTTGTTACCAATAGAGGGATCAAGCCGCGGCGAGGCGCCAGGCGGAGGAAGCGGGAAATAGCCATCGAAGCTCCTTCGTTCCCCTCGGAACGTGAAAGCAGTTGGGCGCCAAAGGACCGGTCTCCTGACTCGCGCAATCGCATCGTTCTGGAACTCTCTAGAACGTGTTCCTAAGATGCATCGATCAACCGCCTTCCCAAGAACCGGCTGCAAAGATTCTCAGTGGCTAGTTGGCTGATCTATTTGCTCATCCGGCTCTCAGAACGACGATAGCCTGACGAGCTGCGCTCACAGTTGCGGGGCAGTGGCGGACTTTCACCGCCTTCCCGAACATCCTGGCATGGTTAGATTGTGTGGGCGCGCTTTAGGCGCGTCCGTGATGTCATCGAATCGATTTCGGTGACATCAAATTTATAACGGTTACCAGCGCGTTGAGTCAAAGAAGGGGTTTCTCCAAGGCGGGCGCGATGGTGCCCCCGATTGCATTCGGTCCTCAAAGAGCATCCCTTGTCGGCTGACAAACCATCTAACCCGAGGGAATAGAGCCGAAATTGTTTGATTGCGGCTAACCCCCAATTCCCGCCCGCACGCATTCCGAACCGATTTTCTGGATTAGGTCGCGAGCGGAAGATAAACGGGACTCCCAAAGCAACGGCGCCGCCGCCGGATCATGTCTTTCTAAAGCCTAACTATGCCACGATCCCCTTCGTCTTCTTATCGACTTCAGCTTCATGCCGGGTTTAACTTCGACGATGCCGCGAGAGTCGCCAGATACCTTAAGAATCTGGGCATATCGCACGTTTATTGCTCGCCTTACTTGAGAGCAGCAGTTGGAAGTATGCATGGGTACGATGTCGTAGACCCGCAGGCAGTGAACGATGAACTGGGAGGCGAGGAAGGGCACTCACGATTTTGCGCCGCGCTCAAGGCGCTCGATTTGGGCCAGGTCCTCGATATTGTTCCCAACCACATGGCCGCCGGCCAGGAGAACACATACTGGTGGGACGTGCTTGAAAACGGACCATCCAGCCGATTTGCCGCGTGGTTCGACATCGACTGGAACTCGGCCGAGGTGAAGCTTCAGAACAAGGTGCTTATCCCGGTGCTGGGCGATCAGTATGGACGAGCGCTGAGCGCCAATCAGATCAAAATTCACTATGACGGTCAGTCGTTTCAGCTGCGCTACTTCGACAATTTCTTTCCCCTCGCGCCCCGCTCGCTCGCAATTCCATTGAGCATGGCAGCCAAGTATGTAGACGCGCCGATCCTGGGCTTTATTGCGGATAGCCTGGCACGTCTTCCCGCGCCGGATTCAACTGAAGAGGAAGTGCTCAGCGCGCGCCATCGCGACAAGACTATTCTTTATGAGCTCCTGGAACGTGCCACCAAGGAAGAGCCGAAGATGGCGGCCGCAATCACGCGGGCAGTGGAAGAGCTCAATGCAAACATTGACGGGCTCGATTCATTGCTCAATTTACAGAATTATCGACTGGCATATTGGCGTACGGCCGACCAGGAGCTTGGATATCGCCGCTTCTTCGACGTCAACACGCTCATTGGCGTCAGAGTCGAGCGGCCGCGAGTGTTCAACGCAACCCATTTTCGGATTATGGAGTGGTTAAAGAACGGCACTCTCGATGGAGTGCGGGTCGACCATCCAGACGGATTGCGCGATCCAGCGTTGTATTTCGAGCGGCTGCGCGCAGGCTCACCGCAGGCCTGGATTGTGGCGGAAAAGATTCTGCAGCAGGAAGAATCGTTGCGGACCGGCTGGCCCATCGACGGCACTACCGGATACGACTTCTTGAATGCGTGCAATGGTCTCCTCGTTTGTGGCGAAGGTCTGAATGAGTTGACGGAAATTTACACCAACTTCACGGGCGAAGCGGTTCAATATGACTCGATGGTGCATGCGAAGAAACTGAACGTACAACATGAGGCTTTAGGCAGCGATGTGAACCGGCTAGCGCAATTGTTTGTCGAGATTTGCGAGAACAATCGCGATCGCCGCGATTACACTCGTGCCGAGATCAGGCGCGCCATTCGCGAAGTTGCGGCTAGCTTTTCAGTCTACAGAACCTATGTTGCGCCGGGACGTGACGAGGTTACTGAGGAAGATGTTAAGGAAATCTCGAATGCCGCAGCCTTTGCGAAAACACAAAGATCGGACCTTTCTCTGGATCTTTTTGACTTTATCTGCGATGTGCTCACGTTGCGCGCGAGGGGCAAACTTGAAACGGAGTTTCTGCTTCGCTTTCAGCAGTTCACCTCTGCGGTGATGGCAAAAGGCCTTGAAGATACCGCATTCTATTGTTACAACCGGTTGATCGGGCTCAACGAAGTGGGCGGTGCGCCGGAGCGCAGCGGAACGACTCTCGACGAATTCCACTCTTATTGTGCGCGGATGCAAGCCGGCCATCCCCAGACGATGAACACGCTTTCAACACACGACACCAAAAGATCTGAAGATGTGCGCGCACGATTGGCAGTGCTGACGGAAATACCGGGAAACTGGCGCTCGGCGCTGCACCGCTGGTCGCGAAGGAACCACCAATTCAAAACCGGAAAGTTTCTGGATCGCAATACGGAGTACTTTCTCTATCAAACGCTGATCGGCGCCTGGCCAATTACCGTGGATCGCATGACGAGCTACATGGAAAAGGCCGTGAGGGAAGCGAAGCAACAAACCAGCTGGACGCAACAGAATAAAGAGTTCGAGGACGCACTCAAGCTCTTTATCGAAAGGATAATGTCTTCAAGTGAGTTTGTTTCGGATCTCGAAGCGTTTGTGGGGAAGGTGCTGCCAGCGGGGCGAGTGAACAGCCTTACTCAGACACTTCTCAAATGCACAGCGCCCGGGGTTCCGGACACATACCAGGGCAGTGAGATTTGGGATTTACGGCTTGTCGATCCAGACAATCGCGGGCCAATCGATTATGAAATAAGGCAGGAAATGCTCGCGGAGCTTGTGGCCGGCATGAGCGCGGAAGAGATCATGAATCGAATGGACAGCGGAATGCCGAAGCTCTGGGTACTTTACAAATCGCTGCATCTGCGTCGCGAGAGGCCTGAATGGTTTGGCAGTGAAGCAGCGTACATTCAGCTAGCTGTGGCGGGGCCGAAGCAAGCGCATCTGATCGCGTATTCCCGTGGGGATTCGGTCGCGGTTCTTGCTCCGCGCTGGAATGTCAAGCTGGGAAGCGGGTTTGGTTCTACGACCGTCGAATTGCCACTGGGAAATTGGACCAACGTATATACGGGGGAGACAGTGAATGGCGGAAGCACTCGCGTGCAACAATTGTTTCGGAGATTTCCGGTAGCGCTGCTTGTGCGCGACGGAGGCGCACGCGATGCATCAGTATAGAGTGTGGGCTCCATTTGCGCGGCACGTGTCGGTCGACTCCGGCGGGGTTGTCTGCGCGATGCAGGGGCCGGATGATCGTGGCTGGTGGTATTGCCAGGTTGAAAACGCAGGCCCCGGCACCGATTACGGTTACCTTCTCGAGGACGACTCCAAGCGTTATCCTGACCCGCGCTCTGAATGGCAGCCGAATGGCGTGCACGGTTTGTCGCGTATCTACGATCAGGCGGCGTTTGATTGGAGCGACGCGCGTTTTCAGACGCCACCGCTGGCAAGTGCGATCGTCTATGAATTACATATAGGAACCTTCACGCCGGAGGGGACGCTTGATGCCGCAGCAGGAAAACTTGCTTACCTGGCCGAGCTTGGCCTGACCCATGTTGAGTTGATGCCTGTAAATAGCTTCGAAGGGCGCCACGGCTGGGGCTATGACGGCGTGGCGCTTTTCGCCGTTCACGAGCCTTACGGAGGCCCGGACGCCCTGAAGCGATTGGTGAATGCGGCGCACCAGGCGGGACTTGCCGTGCTGATTGATGTGGTGTACAACCACTTTGGGCCGAGCGGCAATTACACTGGAAAATTCGGGCCGTACATTATTCCATCGCATCAGACGCCATGGGGCGGGGCAGTGAATCTTGAAGATGCGGATTCGACCGAGGTGCGCCGGTTCTTTTGCGACAACGCTTTGATGTGGCTGCGCGACTACCACATTGATGGATTGCGCATCGACGCGGTGCACGCGTTCGTGGATCGATCCGCCATTCATTTTCTGGAACAGCTGGCGACTGAAGTGGAAGCGCTCGGAGCAGTTCTGGCGCGACGGCTTGTGCTGATCGCCGAAAGCGACCTGAACGATCCTCGCATAGTAACGCCGCGTGAAGCGGGAGGCTTCGGTATCGATGCGCAGTGGAGCGATGATTTTCATCATGCACTTTTCACCGTCCTGAACGCGAACGAGAGGCAAGGCTATTACGCGGACTTCGGCACGCTGGAACAATTGGCCAAGGCGTTTGAACGAACGTTTGTGTACGACGGCATCTACTCCCGCTATCGAAGGCGCGTCCATGGCCGCCCAACAAATGCGCTGTCGCAGCATCGGTTCCTGGGCTACATCCAAACCCACGACCAAGTTGGCAACCGCGCCATTGGCGACCGGATCAGTCACATTGCGGGGTTGGATCGCGCTAAGATTGCGGCTGCGCTCTACCTGCTCAGCCCTTTCGTACCGATGCTGTTTCAAGGCGAAGAGTGGGCGGCCTCAAGTCCGTTTCTGTATTTCGCCAACCACGACGACCCCGAATTGGCGCGTGCAGTTTCAAAAGGTAGAAAGAAGGAGTTCGCAGCATTCGGGTGGGACCCTGCTTCGGTTCCCGATCCTGAAAGCCAGGCGACGTTTGACGCATCAAAGCTGAACTGGAATGAGGCGAAGGCCGGCGAACACGCTGAGATGCTTGCATGGTACCGGGCGTTGATTCACTTTCGACAAACCACGCCATGCCTCAACGAGGGCACGGCCGGCAATGTGCGTGTGACATTCGATGAGGAGGCAATGTGGCTGCGGATGGAACGCGGGACGGTAACGGTCATCTGCAATCTCGGCGATCGGGAGCGGAGTTTCGGTGTATCCGAAGAGAGCCGAGTTGCGCTTGCGTCGCGTAGCGGGATTCAAATTAATCAGAACAAGTTGGTCGTGCCGCCCGATTCCGTTGCTTTGGTGCGTGATTGCCCTTCTAAAAATGCCTGATTTGCCGGCTTGCAGTTGTAGTTTCGTCGGGGATGTGCGTCCGTTCGGCGGTGTGCTCGACGTGGCTCTCAAGAGAACGGCTGACGAGGTCACGCGAGCCGAGGCCAACCGCAAGAGCGAGAGTAAGAACGATGCCGCCGAACAAAATTCCAAACGCCAACTCGACGATATTTCCCCCTACCTGCAGATGATCGAGCACCATGGCCGCAGTTAGAACAAGGACAAGCCACTTCACTCCGAGAGAGAGGATTCTTGCGTATTGCAACTGCGCGTTTACGGCGCTGATGAGGACCGAGCGGGCAAGAAATCGTGCAACCAGGACGCCTGCGATCAACAGAAGCGCGGCGCCGACGGCATGAGTCAGATAGGGCAGCAAAGAGATGGGCAGCGCGGCACCCGATGCGTATGACGCGTCAAAAGCCGAAACACCGATGATGAGGCCGAGTAATACGCAGATCCAGAATGAGGCGCGGGCGACTATTTCGGTTGGTGAGCTCGTCGGAGCCCAATCGGAGCCGCTCTTTCTTGCGATACGAAGATCGAACTTGGCCCAGGTAAGGCATCGACGTAATATCCATGAGATGAGCAGGCCAGCAGAACCGAATAGCAGAAGTGCAACAAAAAAGGCAAGAATGCCTGGCAGAACGGCAATGAGCAACGTGAGTACGCGGTAAAGTGACTGGTGCAAGGCTTCAGACATGTGATGCCAGATTGACACGTTATCGCCGTACAGCTGAGATGCGGCGTTTCCGGTTGCTTGTTGCATCGAGTTGTCTACCGTGGATTGCATTGGATTCCCTCCTTACCGATACGCCGGATGGACGCTCATCCCTGGCGCGAAAGGCGATCACGAGTTGAACCGGTCTGGCCAGCGCCAGCGCGCGACCAGATAGGGTTTGTCGGCTTCGAACGCAGCGGCCACCGCTTCAATGTGGCGCTCTGCAGGGGTTCCTGTCGCGGTTACGTTGATATGGCCTGCGACCCAAGCCAGATACAGCGGTATCAGTGCTCCCAAAAGGTGCCCGCGGTTGATTGTGCGGAGCCGGTAAGCAATAAGAAAGTCATAAACTATTCGCGCCCAAAGACCGTCGGGCATACGAAATTCGGCAGGATCAACCATGGAGCAGCGTTTGAGCGAAAGCAGGGAATTGGGGGGCAGGACCAGCGACCAGACTTCCTGTAGATTTGCATTGGCCAATTGAAATGCTGCAACCATACGGGCAACATCCGCGGTTCCGTCGCTCGCTTCAGCATTAACAATCGGCCGGCGTATCAGCGGCGGCCTGCGCGGACGCTGCCAAAGAGCAGCTTTGGATTCGATGTCGGCGAAGAGCGACCCGGTCACCAAGGCGAGGATTGAGTTAATGTCCGGATCGGAAGGTTGGGGCATGGCGCGAGAGCCAACATCGACTTCATCCGCGGCGAAACCCGCGGCAACCGCTTCGTTCACCGGCCACAGCAGGGCATCGGCCTGGTTGGCGGTTGTAATTGGTTCTGCCACGCCGGCGAGCCGCTCTGCCATCCTGGGCGACATGCCAAGATCAATCGATAAAGGAAAGCGAACACGCGAAGCAAAAGTAGCGCGCGTCAGCGGGTACAAAATGGCTGAGTTCATGAGACCGGCATGGGAGGGAAGCGAATAGTGCGGAACAGCGAGATCGATTGACGCTCTTAAAACTGCATCGGCGAGGCTGCGCAGAGCAAGCGGACTGAGCGAATGGGCCTCGGGGCCGAGAATCAGAATTGCCCGCGCGCTGTGTTCGCGACCATATTGCGCCGCATTTACAAAGTCGACCGGCTTAAGAGACCATGCTGCGCTTGATTGCGGCGTTGCGACGATGCGCAGGTTCACGGGAGTATCGGCAGGCGTTTCGTTCTGCGTTGCAACGATGAAGGTGTCGGGAGAGAACGCGGAACCGAGGTTCGTCAGAACTCCCTTGAATTGTTCGGGCGCCATAGCCGTGACGAGCACGAGCAGATCGGCCACCGTGTTGTCTGCGGCCAGGGTGTTGTCGGGGATGGGGTCTGCCGTTGCCATGGTGCTCCAGAAAATGCGGCGAGGATTTAAAGTCTTTCGCCGGCACCTGCCACAGAGTTTTATGAAGCCAGAATGCTACGAAGCGGAATGCCGACCCAGGTAGGCCGGTTATTCAACTCATACAGCAGTTCGTACAAAGCTTTCTCAAGCAGGTAAGCGTCGAACAGAATCTGCGCTTCGCTTGCCGGCGGCAGAAGCTGGGGATTTTCCGCAATGCTGTCGCGGTATGAAGAAAGGAACTGAGATGCTGCGGCATCCTGCCAAATTTGCGCCCAACCGATGAGAGTAGCACGATCGATAGAATCCTTCTTGCCTTCCCGATCCGCAACCAAGCGATCAACGGCAGAAAACGCGGCGTAGGCAAATGAACGCAACATGCCAACAACATCTTTCAGCGGAGACTGTTTTCTCCGCCGCTCCTCAATGGGTCGCGCGGGCTCGCCTTCAAAGTCGATGAGCACGAAGTCTCCATTTCGATCTTTTTCCACGGAAGATCCATTGCTTGTGGCCGCTGTGCGCAACGTCTGACCGAGATGATAATCGCCGTGAATTCGGATGCGTTGTCCGGCGTTTGCGACCGATTGAATGGAACGCGCCCGTCGAATGAGTTCGGACCGGCGGGACAGCAGCAGGCCCGCCTGATCGCAAATGTCGTCGGCCAACTTGGGGAGACTAAATTTGAGAGCCTCGAATGCGGCCTTGATTTGCGACTCAATGCGATCGGCATCGTTGGCAAGCTCAGCGCCAGTGAGTGGTTCAGGAGTGAACGATGCCAGAGTTGTGCCGCTCGCCATCGCCAGATGGAGCTCGGCAGTACGCGTTCCCAGGAGTGCCGCTGCTTCAAGCGTCGAACGAACCGGTTCAAGAGACTCCGGGATCGGATCGGGCGCGCCCATCCATCCTGGAGCGTTTGAACGTGCAGGAGCCAGGCGCTGCGCCACGGAGGGAAGCCAGCCGAAAAGTTGGTCAAGAAACCATTGCCATCCATCACCTTGGTTCGCGACGAGGCCCTGAAGCAGGGCCACTGTCGTTTTCGCAGTGCTGCCGGAACCGATGGAAATTTCTCCGAGGAATGGAGGAATCCGGTTGAAGTGGGCGACTTCAGTGAGGAATCGGCCAACTTCCACATCGGGATTTTCTTCCGGCTGCAGACGACGATAAATCTTGAGGAACAGTTGCTTGCCGTAAATGATTGACGTGTTGGATTGCTCAGCGGAGCTGACACGCGACGGCAGCCGCTGAGCGGCCAGCACCGATGGAAACGCGGTGGAAGCATGCGCATCGAGCCGGCTTTGCTCTGGAAACGAATCGCCGGCAGAAGGAGATTCGCGAGGCAGGAATCTTGACGCTCCAGTCGGCTGGGCTGCCGGGGTCTCGGTGCGTGGCGACGCAGCAGTGTCACCGGGCTGAGCGCTGAGGGGAGCCGGCGTGACTGCGGAGCCGACGGCAACGGTTTGCGCATCAGCACCGATCGACGATGGCGGACTAAAGCCATCATTGGGGGCTTCAGTTGAATTTCGGTTTTCCAAAACCGGCAGGATCGCGTTGTTGGCAATCAAGCCAAGGAGTTCGTGTTGAAAATCGTCACTAAAGGTCGCATCATGCAATATTGCGGGCCCGGCGGAGGTTGCCAGTCTGGCGATGATGCTTTCGGGTTGACGCCCAGCGATTTCGTCAAGAGCTGCGCCGGTGCATACCGCCAGCGGAATCTGATAGACATCCGGCGAGGCATCAAAATAGGTAACGTCAAAGAAGAAGAGTGCGCTTGGAACGGCCTGAACTGAGCTGCCGTTTGTCGATGCGCTACGCGATTTTTCATCCGATGCAAGTTCCACCCAGTTGCGGACGCGAACAGATTCGATCTTGTGCGTCTTTGCGCCGAACCAGCGTTTGCGCGGCAGCCAGTCGAGCAGCGCCGGTTCCAGAATCGCGGAACCACCCCCGGCGATGAACTGCGTCCATCCATTTGCGAAGACCGGCTGGACCGTGGCTTCGTCCTCCTGCGCCGGCACTTGCGTTTGAATTTGTATGTCCTGCGGCAATTGCTCGACCGCACTGGCCGCCTGCAGTTCAAGCCAGATAAACGAATAGGGGGCCAGAGTGAGGGAATAGGGTTCGCGTGTGATGGTGGGAAACCGAACGTACCCCAGCATTTCGACAGGGTCGTAACCTACGTAACTTGCGAGATCGAGAGTAACCGGCTGGGCAAATCGGCTTAGATTGGCGACACAGAGCACGGTTTCACAGAATTCGTCGCCCTGATTGAATTCGCGAAGGTAGGCAAGTATTTTGCGATTAGAAGGATTGAGGAACGTAAGTGTTCCTCGGCCAAATACCTGAAACAGCTTGCGCAATGCGATCATGTTTCGAGTCCAGTGCAACAGGCTCGACTGATCGCTGAGCTGGGCCTCGACGTTCACGACCTGGTAGCCATAAATAGGGTCCATCACCACGGGCAGATACAGCCGCGCTGGATCGCACTTTGAAAAACCCGCATTTCGATCCGAAGTCCATTGCATCGGGGTGCGAACACCATTGCGGTCGCCGAGATAGATGTTGTCACCCATCCCGATCTCATCGCCGTAGTAGAGGATCGGCGTACCGGGAAAGCTGAGCAGCAGCGAATTCAAGAGCTCAATGCGGCGACGATTGTTGTCGACGAGCGGAGCCAGCCTGCGCCGGATGCCGACGTTGATGCGCATGCGCGGATCGGCCGAATAGGCGAAATACATATAGTCGCGCTCGTCGGCGGTGACCATCTCGAGCGTGAGCTCGTCATGATTGCGCAGAAAAAGCCCCCACTGGCAGTTGTCGGGAATCGGCGGGGTCTGAGCCATGATGTCGGTGATGGGGAGCCGGTCTTCCTGGCGAAGCGCCATATAGATGCGCGGCATAAGCGGAAAATGGAAAGCCATATGACACTCGTCGCCATCGCCAAAATACGGACGCACGTCTGCAGGCCATTGATTGGCTTCAGCCAGGATCAAACGATTCGCGTAGCCCTCATCGATTGCCGAACGAAGTTTCTTTACGGCCACATGAGTTTCCGGCAGGTTTTCGCAAGAGGTTCCGTCGCGTTCGCAAAGATAGGGGATCGCGTCCAGGCGGAGCCCGTCGACGCCCATATCCAGCCAGAAGCGCATCGCCTTCAGCACTTCTTCCATAACCAGCGGGCTGTCGTAGTTCAGGTCCGGCTGGTGAGAAAAGAAACGATGCCAATAATAGGCCTTCGCAGTCTCGTCCCACGCCCAGTTCGATTTTTCAGTGTCAGTGAAGATGATGCGCGCATCTTTGTATTTCTGGTCGCTGTCTGACCAGACGTACATATTGCGTTCGGCCGAACCGGCGGGCGCCTGGCGCGCTGCCTTGAACCACGGATGTTGATCGCTGGTGTGATTCACCACCAATTCGATCATTACCTGCAGTCCGCGATGATGAGCAGCGTCGAGGAATGCCTTGAAGTCCGCCAGCGTTCCATAGGACGGATTGACGTCGGTGTAATTTGAAATGTCGTATCCATCGTCGCGCAATGGCGATGGGAAGAATGGCAAAAGCCAGATGCAAGTGATGCCCAAGTCCTTCAAATAGTCGAGACGCGAGAGCAGGCCGGGAAAATCGCCGATACCATCATTATTCGAATCCGCAAACGCGCGAACGTGGAGTTCATAGATAATCGCGTCTTTGTACCAGAGGGGATCCGATGTACTTGCGATCTTTTTCACGCTTTCAATCTCCGGGATACCTCGGTGGGTTCGACGTTATTGAATTCTGCTTAGACGAAAGATGTGGGCCGGTTGAACTCCCGGCCGCAACGCCACATAGTTGTGGTCGCGCCAGGTATATTGGACTCCGTTCAGCAGGTCGTCAACAAGAAAGCTGCTATTTGGCGAGCAGCCGAGCTGGTCAAGATCGAGGCTCGTCCAGCCGGTTTGCTCGTTGAATGCATCGAGATTCACTACCACAAGAATCGTGTTATCGAAGCCGGGCGTCGTTTTCGAATAGCAGATCAACTGCGGGTTGTCGACAGAGTGGAAGTGCAGCGAAGCATTCGATTGCAGCGCGCGATTCGCGTGACGGATTCGATTGAGACTGGTAATGAGTGGCACAAGTGAGTCGGGCGTGTTGCGGTTGCGCTGCCGGATTTCGTATTTCTCGCTGTCGAGATACTCCTCGGACTCGGTTCGACCGTTTGGCGGCCGGGCCGGAGCATTCTCTGCAAGTTCGTATGCAGGGCCGTATATGCCGTAGCTCGAACTCAGGGTTGCGGCAAGAATCAAACGATGCATAAACGCGGGTCGCCCGCCCTCCTGCAGAGTTTTGTGGAGTATATCGGGGGTATTCGGCCAGAAATTCGGTTGAAAGAACTCGCTCACCGGCGGCCGCGTGAGCTCTTCAAGGTAACTTTGCAACTCGGGCTTTGAATTGCGCCACGTAAAGTACGTGTAAGATTGCGTGAAGCCCCGCTTGGCCAGGCCGTACATCACGTGCGGCCGCGTGAATGCCTCGGCAAGGAAGATCGTGTCGGGATAATTCGAGTGCAAAGCGTTCAGGCACCACTCCCAGAAGGGCAGCGCCTTGGTATGGGGATTGTCGACTCGAAAGACGCGCACGCCGCGATGAATCCAAAACTCGAACACTGAATATAGCTCCTCCCAAAGGCTACGCCAATCGGGCGATTCAAAGTTCAACGGATAGATATCTTGATATTTTTTGGGAGGATTCTCAGCATATTGGATCGATCCGTCAGGCCGGATTATGAACCAATCGGGGTGTTCAGTTACCCAAGGATGGTCAGGGGAACACTGGAACGCAACGTCCAGAGCAATCTCGACACTATGCGAATTGGCGGCTGTAATCAGGTTTTCGAAGTCAGCGAACGTACCGAGTTGCGGGTGGATTGATTTGTGGCCACCGCGATCACCTGTCGCCTGTGCACCTAGAGGCAAGTGCGCGACGGCCGCGCGATCGCCAATCGCCCACGGACTTCCCGGCGCATTCGGTGGCGCATAGGTAGTGTTGTTCGGTCCTTTGCGGAACGACCGCCCGATGGGATGAATGGGCGGCAGGTAAACGATGTCAAATCCCATGGCGGCAATCTCGGGCAACTGCCGCTCGACATCGCGAAACGTTCCGTGTTCGCCTGGAATTGGCGATGCCGAACGAGGAAAGAGCTCGTACCACGATGAAAACCGTGCGCGCTCTCGATCCACCCAGACGGGCAATTCCATTTCGTGTCGTGTAGCGTTGGCTAGATCGGGGTAGTCTCTCATCAACTGCAGGAGTTCTTCGTCGCACGGATTGTCGTAGTTCGATCGATTCTCATCGGCCAATGTACCGAGATTTCGTGCAATCTCGCGCAAGCGTTTCGCGTCATCCCTTCGCGCCCGCTGAGCGGTTGCGAGAACGAGCGCAGCGCCGGAGCGCAGGGCGAGGGCGACGTCCTGCTCATCCGGATTAGATCCGACATTGAGTTCCGCGTGCTGATCCGGTGTTGCACCTGTTTTGGCATTGTAAGTTGCCGGATCATTTTGAGCGGCGATCCGTTTCTGCAAATCTCCAGCCCAGGTGGCAAAGTGATCGACCCATCCGAGCAGCGTAAAGCGCCATTCGCCGAGTTTTTCGACGAGGAAAGAGCCGCTCCAGATATCGTTGCCGGCAGCGTGCATGGTGGCAATCGACCACCGGCGATCACTGGAATGGCGGAAGAGCAGGCGGGCAGCTAATTGGTCTTTGCCGTCGGCAAAGATTGCTGCGGAGACGACGACTTCATCACCGACAACCCGGCAGATACGATGACGGCCTGCATCAATCTGAGGGTTGACGTCTTCGATGACGACGCGCCTGCTACCGTCGGGGGGAGGCAATGGCATGCGGGTCCTCAACAGAGAGCATCGCTGTCACGAATTGGCAGAAAGAACGCTTAAGTTGGCCGCACATCGAACGCCAAGGGTTCGCCAATTGACCAGCGGTGTCTATATTCAGATGCAAAAAATGGAAAACAGGTTTGTTGATGCAGCGCGCCGAAGTACCTTTAGATTCCGAATCTTCTGAAAATTCACACCTGGCAGAGGCTTTCACGTTTCCCTGACTTTTGCAGCAAGAGCCGCCAGACCTGGACCCGTCGAGCAATTTAATGTCATTGGCTGCGCGATAAAGGATAGAACCGAATCCGGTCGAGAACCTTTGGCAACCTTTCAAGTTTATCTGGAATCCATTGTCAGTTGGGCGTTGTCACTTGGGTGCGGCTGCGCTCGAGCGAACGCCGTGAGGGCTGATTTGCGCGGTATGCGCAGTACGTGAAGTCTATTTCCGAATTGCGGGCGACCATTCCTATTGAACACGCAATTTTGTCGAGCACGTAACTTCAAGGAAGTCGCAAATGGCCTCCCTTCATGAATTTCCAACAAGACCCCTTCCCATCGCGCTTCGATTGCGAACCACGCCGCGGGGGCTGTTCGCCATCAGTGTATCTCCGGCAAATTGCCAGCGATTCCGGTCGAAGGATCTTCGGCTGTGGTTGAGTGCGAGTGGAGGCGATGAGCAATCGGGTCCGTTGCCAGGAAAGTAAAAAAGGAAATCCCGGATTTAGAGTTTCAGGAGCCTGTTATGCAAACTTACGGTTTGAATCAAGAGCCTAGATGTTTTCGGAAAGGGAGTTCACTATCGCTAACCTCAAAAGCCCTCTGGCCTTTGACGTTCCTAATTCTTTTCCTCGCTGCGGTTCCAGCACGCGCCCAGTACCGGACCTCAATCCAGGGCACGGTCACCGATCCATCGGGCGCGGTTATACCGGGCGCGACACTCACTCTCAAGAATCAGGCCACCAACGAGACAGTGGTTCGTACAAGCGATCCGGCGGGCATCTTCAACTTTAACGCTCTTCCCGCCGACCACTTTACTCTCACTGTCGAAAAGGACGGATTCGAGAAGAAAGTTCTAAGCGATTTGCAGTTGATTCCGGAGCAGCCCAACGCCGTGAATGTTCAACTCGATGTTGGCGCCTCAACCCAGTCGGTCACAGTGAACGCTTCCACGATGCCGGTCCTGGACACAGAAACCGCGAATAACGGGCAGACCATTTCGGCGAATCAAATCGAGCATATGCCGGTTTTCGAGCGCGACGCGACGCAGCTCATTCAGTTGGCTCCCGGAGTCCTGGCCGATGGATCGCAACAGGGTGGGGGCGGCGGATTTCAGGCTCCAGGAACACAGACCGGAGCCTCGTCGGGCGGCGGAGGCAACTTAGGCCCGAACAGCAGTATCTTTGCTACAGAAAATGGCCCCTCGGCCAACACCAACGGAGGCCAGTTTGAAAACAACGGCTACTCCGTCGACGGCATCAGCACCGAGAGCGCCGTCTGGGGTGGTGCGACGATCATTACTCCAAGCGAGGATTCGATCGCCAACATTCAGATCGTCACCAATGCCTACGACGCCGAAAACGGCCGGTTCGACGGCGCGGAGACCGAGATTACCACCAAGAGCGGGAGCAACGATCTCCACGGCAGTTTGTTCGGAGAGATCACCCGGCCTGGATTGAACGCGTACCAGCGATGGAACGGGCCCGCTTCAGTGACCAACCCGAGTCTCCTGCTGAGGAACTCGAACCGTTATAACCAGTTTGGCGGTAGCATTGGCGGGCCGCTCTGGAAAAACAGACTGTTTGCCTTCTTTAACTACGAAGGGCAAAACCTGAACACACCTATTACGAGCACGGGGTGGTACGTCACCCCGCAGCTTGCCACATTGGCAGCCTCGGGCAGCATAGCATCCACCTATTTGAATTTCCCGAAGGCATCCGTGATCGGCACGGCGGCTAGCGGTGTAACTTGCGCGGATGCCGGACTCGCGGGGAGCCCGGATTGCGTTCAGGTCTCGGGTGGATTGAACATCGGATCACCACTCCCCTATATGGCGGGCACGCAGGATCTTAGCTACGTGAGCAGTAGCAGCCCCGGGAATGGCAGCGGGCTTACAACGACCCCCGATATCAACCTATATACCATCAATAATCCCACTACCACCGACTTCAAGCAGTACAACGGGCGCCTGGACGCCGATGCGACCAGCAAAGATCACATCAGTTTTGCAATTTACTGGGAGCCATCGAGCAAGACCGATTACAGCGGCGGGTATGGTTATGACCTGTTCAATCACACCCAGGTCAACAATGCCTTCTCAGTTATCTGGAACCACATCTTCTCGGCGACCTTTCTGAACGAGGCACGCGCAAACGCCGCGGGGTGGCGTTATAACGAACTCGCCAGCAATCCTCAGGAACCCCTTGGCCTGCCCCAGGGCTATGTGACTACGATCGGGAGCATCGGCATCGGCTCCTTTGGCCCGGGTTTTCCCGCCGATCTGAACCAGTGGACCTATAGCTACAAGGATGTAGCGACCAAGATAGTTCATGCGCATACGATGAAGCTCGGGTTTGACCTTACCCGGCTTTACTACCTGAACGTTCCTATCAGCATTCCGCAATACACCTTCTACAATCTCTGGGACTTCATGAACGATGCCCCGGAGGCTGAATGCTGCTCGTTCCAGGCAACCACCGGCCTTCCCGGAGGTTATCGCAACGACAACCGTGAGGATATCCTGGGCGCTTTCTACCAGGACAGCTGGAAAGCCCGCACGGATCTGACCCTGACGGCCGGACTGCGCTGGTCCTACTTCGGACCTATGGACGACAAGGATAACCACATGGGCGTGCTTACGTTTGGCAGCGGCACCAACCTTTTGACGGGGATCACCATCCGCACCGGCATCGACGCCTGGACGGCGCAAAAGCTGAACTTCGGGCCGGAAGTGGGATTCAACTGGAACCCGGAAGCTCTCAGGAACAAACTTGTGGTGCGCGGCGGGTTCGGACTTAACTATAACGGAGAGCAAATCGCAAACGCCAACAATTACGACGGCAACCCGCCGGGAACGAGCAGCGTTCCTGGCCCATACAGCACGATGCCGACCTTCATCGACCCTAACATCATCTACGCCGCGTCGAGCAGCCCGAGCAACGCCTTCGGCTATCCGCCCAATCCCCACACGATTACTACGTTCAACTCCGCCGGCTTGCCCACGGCAGGGGGCGCAGGGGTGGGGGGCTTACCCGGACACATGCCCACCCAGTATCTGGAACACTTCTCACTGGAAGTCGAGTACGATCTGGGGCATGCGAATGTCGCGAATCTTGGCTACGAGGGCGGCCTCGGCCGTCATGAGATGTACAACTACGACGCCACCGCTCTGGGAGAAATCATGGGGGCTCCGCAGAACCCTCTTGTTTCCAGTGTCAACACCTTCGGCAGCGGCGGTTGGTCAAGCAACAATATGATGCTCGCCGGTCTCAAGCACCAGTTCTCGCATACCTTCTCGGCCGACGCGCAGTTTACCTGGGCGCACAGCATGGATACAAACTCAGGCCCGTACTCGAGGGATGCTTACCTGTACAATCCCGCATACTCCTATGGGCGATCCGCGTTCGACGTCAACCATACTTTCAAAGTGTTTGGCGTCTGGCAACCGGTCATTTTCCGCGGCAGCCATGACTGGGCAGAAAAGGTCGCGGGGGGATGGTCGCTGAGCGGCATCGCGACTTTTCACTCGGGCTTTGGATGGACTCCCACCTACACTGCCCCGCACCAGATCTACTGCAGTAGCTGTAACTACGGATACCAGAGCCTGCGTCCCCACTATCTTGGAGGGGCAGGCAAGAACACCAGCAACAAGGCCTTTGAGACGGGCAGCAACTTCACCAATCAGGCCGCTGACCTTAGCACGGCCAATACCGGCACGGACAATGATCAATTCTCCGACGGCTATTTCATGGTTCCTAACTACGCGGCTGCCATCACAGATGGCTCGGCGCCCTTCACTGCGACGTCTTCAACCACCTTCATCCCTACGCCGGGAATGGATCGCAACGTCTTCCCCGGCCCGGGATACAGAGATGTCGATCTGACCGTCGCCAAGGCGTTCGGCCTGCCCAAAATGCGAGTCCTGGGCGAAGACGCGAAGTTCGAAATAAAAGCCAACATGCTTAACCTCTTTAACCTGTTGAACATCGACCCGAGCACCATTTCGACCAACATTCAGAGTTCGAACCTTGGCCAGGCGAGCGGTGCTCTCGGATCGAGAATGGTTGATTTCCAGGCCCGCTTCAGCTTCTAGGTCTCAAGCTATTCGGCAAGTGGAGGTCCGTTACCTTTCACGGAGGCCTTGGGGCCGGTTGGCTTCTTGCACGGATTCCAAGTGAGCCTCTGGATCGCGGTCCGCCACATGCGGCGAGTTATTCTTTCAATCGCGCCTTGAGAACCGACTTGCCGACCGGCAATTCATGAAGCAGAAGCTCGGCTGCCTGCACCTCTGGATTTTCGTGGAACCAGCGCTGCACCGCGTTGTTGTGCAGCAGGTTGAGAATCGCGAGGAGCGACATGCCCTGGTGATGTGCCATCCATTCGCGAACCAGAACAACATGTCCAGAGCCGGTCGAGAAGTCGGCCGCCTCATAGAATCCGAAGGCGCCAACCCAACCGGCAGAAGCCATATGTCGCAGATTGCGAAGCGCGGCTACGGAATCGACCGCGAGAGCCAGGAACGATGAGTAAGGCGAGACTACGGGGCCGGCGGTGGCTTCAATCCAGAGCGCTGTCTGCGGCACGCCGAAGGCCTGGTAGTGATAGTGGCCGGCGTCGTCCTTTTTCGATGCGCCCGATTCCGAAATGCCCCAGGGGATCCTAAGGGAGCGTGCAAATTCTCGCTGCACGTAGACACAGGCCGCCAGTGTTCGGGCGATGAGGGTTTCGGGATAACTGCGCATCCAAAGAGCCGGCATGAGGTATTCAAACATTGTGCCGGTCCAGGAGAGCAGCAGGAATCGCCCGAAGACACGCACATGTTCGCGGCCCAATTTGAACCAGCTTTCCTGATGAATTTCGCCGCGAGCGATTGCGATGAAAGTGGCAATTCGGGCTTCAGAGGCAATCATGTCGTAGCAGGCTTCATGCAGTTTCTGGGCCCGCACCTCGTAGCCGATGGAAAGAATCTGACGGCCGGGGTCGACTAGAAACGCGAATTCGGTCGCCTGTACGAGAGTCTCCGCCTGTTGCGCGATAGCACGAAGGGCGGCGGCAATCGATCGCAGGTTCTGTTTGGCGAATGGCAGGCACGCGCGGAGCTTTTCGGCGCAGGCATGGAGCGAGCCGTTATCGGCCAATGCCGGCGATGTGTCGACCAGGCGCTCTTCAAGATGTTCGGCGAAGTCGATGGCTTCGTCGATTGTGAGCGCGTCTGCATTCCGATAAATTGCAAGTTCGGGAACGTCGCGCAAAGGCGCATATTCAGAGAGCAGCCATGGCATGTAGCCTAGCAACAGATCAAGGATCGCATTAATGCGGCTCCCTGTCTCTGCGAACCACCAGGTGTCTTTGTGCTGAGCATCCTGGGAACCGGCGGCCGCTGCGAACGAGGTCTGCGCAGCGCGTAGCCATTCCTGCCATGCGCTTATTGAAGCATCCGCAGATGGTGGAGATGTGTGCGTCAACGAGCTCGGAAGCCCTTTTTGCAGTCGCAACATTTGCCAATATGCGCGAAGGCCGGAAAAAAGCTGGCGGGCAGCCAATGGCCGGCGAAGACTGGCCAGGGCGCCGGAACGGAGCGTCAAGAGCGAAGCAACAAAGTTGCCGCTATCGACCGAAGAAACAAACGGCGCATTACTAAGCGGCTTGAGAGTTTGCGTGTCGTACCAGTTGAACAAATGGCCCCGATACTTTTCGAGCCGAGCGATGGTTGCGAAGCTGCCGTTGGTAAGGGTGACAAACTCGGGAAGAGTCAGAAAGCCAAATTCACAGGCTGCCTGACGAGCGTTGAGCAGCAGGCCAAGGTTGGTGGGTGAAACGCGGGCGGCTTCGAACTGGCCGTCCTCTTCGACATTGTCGGGGATAAGGAAATTGTGACGCTCCGCTCCAAATTGGTGGAAGTAATGCCAGATGCGCAATGCCTGAGCCAGCAGGAAGGCTTCATCGCCGGAATCCAGCCGCTTATGCTGTTCGCTTAGAGGAGCATTCAGCCACCCAGCGACGATTGGAGCAAATGCCCATAGCAGCAGGATTGGCGAGGCAACCACGAGCGCATGATGATGGCGCGGGTTGAAGAGGTAAACAACGGCCGCTACCGTAAAGGAGACCAGCGGCGTAAGTGCAAAGTAACGGTCGATCAGTGTGTGGCCGTTGCTATGGACTTCGGCCTGGGCTGCGGTTTCCCATTCCAGCAGGCGTTCGCCCGTGATGAAGCCCCGCACCAGCGCGCGGATGATGGCGTCGAGACAGACAAGCGCCTGGTAAGGCAGAAAGATAAGATTCATCAGGGCTACGAACGCCGCTTTTGAGAAGCCGGCAAGCACCTCGCCTGCGCTGCCCTTGCGGCCGCTAAAAAACGCGCGGCCAAGGCCGAATGCGCACTGTACTACGGTGGGGAAAAAGAGCAGGACGAGCGGAAGGATGGTCCAATAGAGCGGACCTCCCGGAAGGCCCAGCCACCCAGCCGCGAAAAGGATGAAAGTGAACGGTTCGACGAGCGAACGGCGCAGATTATCGAAGATCTTCCAACGGGAAATCTCGGAGATTGGATTTGCCGTCCATCGCCCTGACTCCTCGGGAACCCGTGAGAACATCCACTGTGCAATTTGCCAATCGCCGCGGACCCAACGGTGTTTGCGACGGCTATAGGCGTTCAGGTGCGAAGGGTAATCGTCGATCAGCTCTACGTCAGAAGCCAGCCCCGCGCGGGCATAGGCGCCTTCGATGAGATCGTGACTCAGCAGCGAGTTACGCGGGAATCGCTGGTTGAGTACCGCATGAAGAGTTGCCACTTCATAGATTCCTTTGCCGGTGAAGCTTCCTTCGCGGTAAAGGTCCTGGTAAACATCGGAGATGGCGCGAGTGTAGATGTCGAACCCGCTCTGGCCAGAATAGATCGCGGCCAACCGCGAGCGTGAAGCGGAGCGGACGCTCACGCCGATGCGGGGCTGCAGAATTCCATAGCCATCGGTCACGATGCGCAGTCGAGAATCCACGACTGCCTGGTGCAGCGGATGGGCAATGGCGCCGATCAAGCGCGTAGCTGCGCCGCGAGGCAGTTGGGTGTCAGAGTCGAGCGTAAGCACGTAACGGATCTGGCCCAACGCGTCCAGACGTCCTGCCTTGATGGGGAAGGCGTCGAATTCTCCGGCAAGCAGTTTATTCAGATCGAGTAGTTTCCCGCGCTTGCGTTCCCATCCCATCCAAACGCCCTGCCGCACGTTAAAAATGCGATGACGGTGCAGAAGGATGAAACCTCCGCTTCCCGAATTTTCATACTTTGCATTGAGCTGATCGATGAGGTGGACAGTAAGTTCGACGAGCGGATGGGTATCGTTTGTATGCGGCTTGCTCACTGAATCGGCCAGGTCAGAGAGCAGCGCAAAATGCAGGTGAGCGTCCCGATTGGCGATGAAACGGACTTCGAGATCTTTCACCAGGGCGCGCACCTGTTTTTCGTTCACAAGCAGAGTGGGGACAACGATCATAGTGGTGAATTCGCCCGGAATGCCTTTTCTGAAATCGAGCTTAGGCAGCGGGTCGGGATCGAAAAGCGATGTGATGGTATTGTTGACCAGGTCAACCGCGCATTGCATGACTGGCATAAAGAGAACAAGAGCAGCGAGGAGCCAATCGAACAGGCTGAAGCGAGGCAATGGAACAAGAATGAGGGCCGCGATAAGGACGATCGTGATGAGCTCGATGCCGGTGATATAGAAATTGTCGGCTTCGGCGCGAATGTAGGTGCGCATGCGGTCGATCAGCGGAGGATGGAATCCGGTGCGTGTGGCCAGTTGCGGGAACCCTTTGTCGAAAAGGTAATAACCGACGTGGATATGACGCTGTTGAATGCGCGGGTCGGCAGTAGGATTAGCGAGACCTTCACGGGCAAGAACGAGGGCGGTCTGGGCAACCTGGGATTCAGTGCAATCGGAGTGGCGGGCGATGAAAGCCACGCGTTTTCGATAGAACTCGCGACTGTCGAAATCCATTGCCGCATAAGCTTGCGCCGGATCCTGGCGGAGTGCTGCATCGAAGAGGATTAACGGTTCCATCAAGTAGGCCCAGTCAGTATGAGTGACGGTGCGCAGGCTTTTGAGATGAACCGGAACCAAAGGGCCGGGCGCAGAAGCGGGCGAACGGAGCAAGATGCGAGCGTCGTCGAGCAACAACTCGAGCAGAGTGAACTTCAAGAAAGCGGCGGCGTTCCATAATTCATCCAAAGTCAAAGGGTCGTGGAACTGCAGCGCGCTGATCAAATCGCGGAAAGACGGCGCAGAGAAATTGCCATCTACGGCGCGAAGATAGGCCGTAGCAATCGCCGCGGCGCGAGGCTCGTCCTTTTGAGCCGGAAGAACGACGCGCGGAAGTTGGGCAACAACCCGAGGTCTGTCGGAAACGGCACGGACGGCGGCTCGAAGCATTCGGGCGTTCGCCCTCAGCTCGAGAAGCGCAGAGTTCGAGTTTGGCCCCGGTTTAGGTGAGCTTCGCACTGAGGCCAACTCGAATTCCAATGACTTCAGGGTGCGATGAGCGGCGCGGACTCGCGCAGGAAATGCACTCGGCGCTGCGGGCCGGTGAATAACGTCCCACGAGGCGGCGGCGGCGACGCATTCGAGCAATGCGCCGGAGAGTGGTTGGCCGGTTTCAGGAATTGCGGGGGTGTCGATCATCGCAACCTCAACGGTAATTTGCGGCTTGCATTTCAAACATGGCGGCGTAGCGGCCGCCAAGCGCAATCAACTGCGCATGACTGCCTTCTTCCACCAGCCGGCCGCCTTCCAATACCACAATTCGATCGGCCATGCGGACGGTAGAGAACCGATGGGAGATAAGCAGGGCCATCTTGCCTTCGGTGAGTTCGGCGAAGCGCTCGAAGACCTGGAGTTCGCTGCGGGCATCGAGCGCGGCTGTGGGTTCGTCGAGGATGAGCAGTTGCGCATCGCGAAGGTAGGCGCGGGCGAGAGCCAGTTTTTGCCATTCGCCGCCCGACAGGTCTACTCCGTTCTCGAAGCGACGGCCCAGCATCTGACCGTAACCTCCCTGCAGCCGCGCTATTACCCCGGCCGCCATACTTTTGTCGGCCGCATTTTCAATTTCTTCTGCGGTATGCGGAACTTCAATCCTTCCAACTGCGATGTTGTCGCGAGCGGTCATTTCGTAGCGCATGAAGTCCTGAAAGATGACGCCGATTTCGGCGTGAAGATCGGCCAGTTTGTATTCGCGGAGGTCGACTCCATCGAGCAGAATCTGACCTTCGGTCGGATCGTAGAGGCGCGTGATCAGCTTAACGACGGTAGTTTTCCCCTGACCGTTCTCACCGATGAGAGCCACACGTTCTCCAGGGCGGAGGGTGAAATTGAAATTGCTGAGAACGCGCCGATCCGTGCCTGGATAAACGAAAGATACGTTGCGGAATTCAAAGCCGAGCTGGATCGGGCTCGGCACGGGCAGGCCATCCACTTTCGATGTGACAGCCGGCTTCATCTCAAAGAACGCCAGCAAATCGGTAAGAAACAATGCCTGGTCGGCGACTCCCGAAGCCGTCGAAAATGCCTGCTGAATATTGCCCATGGCCTGGATAATTGCGGTGGTGATCAGCGTAAAGGCGCCGATTGAGTAAACGCCCTGAATGGTGCGAAAAATACTGAGAACGTAAGCGCCGTAGTAGCCGAGCTGGCCGAGAACGGCGAGCAGCGCGCCCCAGAACAGCCTGCGGCGATTGAGCGCTACGTTCTCCTTGTAGATTTCGAGCGAGAGCGATGTGAATCGCTGTGTCAGGTATTCGCTCAGATTGAAGAGTTTCAGTTCCTTCGCCGCTTCCTTGCTGCCGCCTACCTGGCGAAGATAGTCCATCTGCCGGCGAAGGGGGGTCTGCCGGAAATTCTTGGCGTAGGTAAGAAACGCAAAGTGGCTTTCTCCGAGAAAGGCGGGAATGATACCGGCAACGAGCAAGAGCAGAAGGAAGGGCGAGTAGAAGAGGAGTACTGCGGAAAAAGCGGCTGCAGTAACGGTCTGCTGGATCAGCCGGCCCATCTGCTGGATCATGGCCAGCCTGTCGGTGGCCTGCACGCGGGCCCGCTCGAGGCGATCGTAGAAAACGGGATCCTCATATACCGTGACGTCGAGAGCGGCAGCTTTACGCATCACCTCGACGCTCACATGATGGGTATAGCGATCGGCAAGCAGGTTGTCGAAGTAATCCACGGCACGCGAAAGCAGGCCGATGAGAACCGCGAGGAAGGCTTCTAATGCAACAAGCCACCAGAAATATCCGGGCAGAGGATGATGAAACCTGATCTGGTTTATGCCATTGATAATGTAAGGGCCGGCGATGATGCCGATGCCTACGGGAAGGAACGCGACGATTATGCGGATCGTGATGTTCCAGAAAACTACTGAGGGACCGGATTCCCACACGAAATGAAGAACCGGGGGGACATTCTTGAGGGCGCGAATGCGGTCAGCCCATGCGCTGCCGTGATTTTGCTCTGCGCCGGATTGGCGTGGGCCGGATTCGCCGGCGGTCTTAGCGTCTGTCATGGTTGAGGGTGCTCCGATTGCGACTTGCCGGGCAGATTTGGAGTTCGGCGCGGACGCGTGAAAAGCGGGATTCCTTAACCAAGGCGCATCTCGACGCTCTAATGTATGGGGCGCCTCGCTTCAGTATTCTTCTAGTCGGATGCGTAATTTTGGCGAATCGTTGTTTGTCTCGCCGGTCAGTCCGCGTGCAGCCGTCAATCGAGCCGGACAACGACCGCTGCGACGGAACCATGGAGTTCAAGGCTGACGAAGGAATATGAAGAGCAGCCTTTACGATTGCTCGATCTGTTGCTCCATCGGCGGCGGATTGTAAGGTTTGAACCCTGCAATCTCCATTCCGCGCCTGGCTTCGGGATTTTTCATGAAGGTCTCCCATACGAACCCGGTACGCGCGTTTTCAGCCATCAGCATGGTTATGCCGGTGTCAATACCGATCACGTCGGTGTCGTACCAGCCGGTCAACGGATTGAACGCGTCGACAAAGCCGTAGCGGCACCAAGCGCCGGGATAGTGATCGTGAATAGTGTGAAGGACACGCATGGTTGCTTGAGGTAGAAACGGTATGGAGCCGCCAGCCGCGCATGGAACGACCGTTCCATCAATCGGCCCCATTTCCGGCGGGCCTCCCCAAACCACGTAACCTCGTTCGGAGTCCGAGGCTGTAATTCCCCATAGCGCGTTGCTGTAATCGGAGAACTTCGTGTTCAGTTCGACGCAAAAGCGTCGATGCACATCGGTGGCGATAATCGAGTTCTGAAAATAGTCAGCATAGCGATCGCGCTTGCCGCGAAAGTCGAACCACGCCTGCGAATACTGGTTGACGAAGAGCGGCGCGAAGGACCCAATGTACCGAAGTCCATCGTATTCGAAGATGGTGCGCTTCCAGGCGAACCACGCGTCGCTGTTGAGCGGGTGCGAAGACGACCCGAGCCCCAGCAGGTACATCATCATCAGCTCGCTATACAAATCCCACCGGGAAGGAATGAATCCAAGTTCAGGCGTCCATCCGTGCGAGAGCAGCGTTGTATCTTCCGAAAGCCAGGTCCAGTCCACGCGATCGAAAATGGCGTGGGCGAGTTGAGCAATCGTCTCGTCGTGAAAATGCTGGCCGCAGGTGAGAACTCCACACAACAGAATGGCGGTATCGACCGACGAAACCTCTGAGTCCCACATTCTTTCGCCGGTGTCGATGTTGGCAAAGTGAAAGTAGAAACCGCGATGTGTTGGGAGTTTATGCCAGAGAAACGACAAGCACTGGATAACGCGCAGACGAGCTTCGGCATAACTCACGTAGCCGCGCTTCTCACCGATGCAAATGGCGGTAAGGCCGAAACCGGTCGATGCGATACTGGCGGCGGTACTCGTGTCCTTTACTCGGACGTTGCAGCGATCCTTGATCAAACCTGTTGGCGGGTTGGCCTGCTCCCAGAAGAAGAGGAAGCAACTATGTTCGAGCTCCTCCAGAAGTTGGTCGTTGTCGGGTGAAAGCGATGTGGGAGCGGGAGGCGGCGCAGGCTGCTGGTGCGGTTGCACTGTCTTTGCCCGCGGCGCAGTTCGAGTAAGAAGGGGCCATGCGCTCGATCTTGAAAGGGGAAGACCGAGAGTGAGACCAGCCATTTGACTGAGCAGGCGCCGACGGGAGATTCGGCTTGCCGCGCGCAGACTAATTCTGTGAGTCTCAAGAAGATTCATTCGCTCGACTCGATCCGCTCGGGCAGATACCGGCGCAACGCAGCTCCTTCGGCTTGGTGCAAGCTAATATCGCCAAAAGGTTAGATGCAGAAAACTCGAACAGGATGGGCTCGCCGCAGACAGCAAATTGCGTCAAATACGCGTCAAATCATTGTGAGCAGGCAGGTTTGAGGTGAAGGGAAGAAAACTTTTGCTGTGGAGCATTGCGGGAGCCGCGGTGGCAGCTACGGCCGTCACGCTCGTGTTACGGCTGCACCACTGGAGACCGGGGTCGATGACCATCCGGGGCGCTGTAATTCGCAGCGACAGCGACACCCGAAGGCAATTGCCCATCTCCGACGCGATGGTGACCGCGACAGATGGCGTAACGAGCGCAAGCACCGCATCCGACGCCTCAGGGTACTTCAAGATCACACTGCCGGGAGTTGCCTGGCCGGGGCGAATCGTCAATCTTAGTTTTCGCCACGCAGACTACGAGCCCCTCGATCTTCCACTTCATGCCAGCCTCCGGCTCGCCGGCAAAGAACTCCACATCGCTGCTATGACTCCCATCCCCCCACAGCCCAGCGTCACTCCCGAAGGCCAGATCAAGCAATCGGTCGTCTCCAATATCCGGATACGATACACGGTGAACTCCCAGACAGAGCAAAACATCGGCAGCGCCGTCAGAACTTTTCAAGTGGTCAATAAAGGAAACGTGGCGTGCAACGGCAAGCCACCGTGCTCTCCGGATGGATATTGGAAGGCTTCTACGGGCTCATTGTCATTAGATGCGGGCCCAGGTAACGAATTCCGTAACGTGCGAGCTTCCTGTATCGCGGGACCGTGCCCGTTCACGCGAATCGATTCGAGCGGCTTCAGGAATGGCGGCCGGAACATCACAGTTTTAGCTACAAATTGGTCGGATACAACAACATTCCTGGTGGAGGCTGAGGTATTTCGTACTTCAATCAGCTCAAATGTGCGCGAGTCATATCCTGTTATCTTTGGCCGAGCTCTCAACTTCACCGTACCGCCGACTCAGGAAGGAGTCAGCATCGATGGTGAGATCGATGGCACATCCATGGTCTTTCCTCTCGGACCTGAACTCTACCTGAGCTGGGCAAACTGCACGATAAGACAAGACACCGGCGGTCAGGGCGCGACGGCTTATCGCTGTGAACTCAAGCCTGGGTACAAATTCTGAAATGTTCTTAAAGGTGAATCCAGCCGGTGCGGATCAAGGCCAGGGAACCGCTTGCAACAAGAATCCAGAGAAGAATGCCCTGCAACAACGGGCGCGGACCGACCTGCCGAATGGTCTTCATCGAAAGGCCTGTTCCAATAAGGTAGAGTGTCACGGTCAAACCGATGATGCCTAACTGCTTGAGCCACGGGTACGCGGGCTGAAGCGGGTGGAAGTAGGTGTTGGCGACAGCAGCGAGGCAGAAAAAGAGAATGAACCACGGCCAGTGAATGCGCGCTTTGCTCTTCTTTATCGCGGCGGTTCCGAGTGAGAGAGGGACGATCCAGAGTGCGCGGGCCAGTTTCACCGTTGTTCCGACGGCGAGGGCGAGGGCGCCAAACTTTGCCGCCGCGCCAACTACCGAGCTCGTATCGTGAATGGCCAACGCCGACCAGAGGCCGAATTGCGTTTGCGACATGTGAAGCTGGGTTCCAATAAACGGGAACAAAAGCAGCGCGACGGAATTGAGGATGAAGATGGTTCCGAGTGAGACCGCTATCTCTTCTTCATTCGCTTCCGCGATGGGAGAAATAGCCGCGATGGCGCTGCCGCCGCAAATGGCGGTTCCGGTCGAGATCAGATAGGAAGTGGTCGCTTTTACGCGCAGCAGTTTGCCCAGAGCCCAGCCCAGGATGAGAGCAAATGTGATGCTGCCGGCCGTGTAGACGAACCCGGAGCGGCCAGCCATGAGCACCTGATGCAGGTTCATGCCAAACCCCAGGCCAATGACCGAGAGCTGAAGCAGGAGCCTGGAGCCGTGCCGGGCCTTGGCATGAAACGGATGATCGAAGCTGAATCCGAAGGCGATACCCATGGCCAGGGCAACTGGCGGCGAGAGCCGGCCGCTTGCCGCAAGCACTAAACCAGCGATAAACAGGATTTTCGACACACATCCAGTGTTTGGGTAGGAGCCTGCTTAAGTCCAAGCAGAAAGATTGATGCCCCATTAGTCAGGCTTATGCTTGGCGCCGTCTTGGCTTGTTTGGGTTATTCTGGTCTGCAAACTTGTCGCCTCGCTTCGCCGCGGTGCTTGCCAGCACGAAGTTACGGAACTCTGCTGGCGGGCCGGACAGTTCCGGGCCTTTTGGCGAAACTACCAGGAAGTGCCTGCGGAAGCGAATGCCTCTAATCTCCACGATCCGGAATCCCGGACCCAGGCGCGCATCTTTTGCAATGGCCCACCGGGAGACGAAACCGGCGCCGAATCCTGCTTCAACGGCAGATTTGATGGCTTCGGTCGAATCCAGCTCCATTGCCACATTGAGCGAGCCGCGCCGGATGTGATGCCGCTCAAGCGCGAGCTCTATGATGTGCCGCGTGCCAGAGCCCCGCTCCCTCATCAGCAGCGGCGCAGTGGTCAGGTCTTCGGGAGCAATCTCAGCCTGTTCAGCCCATTCGTGCGCAGCAGCAACTAACAGCACAAGCTCATCCTCAAGAAATGGAGTCAAGGTTAGATCGCGGCTTCGCGGCGGACCTTCAATAAATCCGAGCGCGATCTTCTCTTCTTCGATTGCCGCTACAATCTGCTCTGTATTGCCGCTGATCAGCGTGGGATGCACGCGCGGGTGCGAGGCGCAGAACTCACTCAGAAGGCGAGGCAGCACATATTGCGCCACGGTGGTTGACGCTCCCAGAGTGAGCGCACCGCTTTGCGTGCCGCTGAATGCGGCAATGGCGTGCCGGGCTTCATGCAGCAACCGGCTCGATTTCTCGGCATATTTGAGAAGCGCCCCTCCGGCTGGCGTAAGCCGCACCTGGGAACCGCTGCGATCAAAGAGAATTACCCCAAGCTCCTCCTCGAGAGCCTTGATCTGCTGGCTGACCGCGGGTTGCGTCAGGTAAAGCTCTTCGGCGGCTTTGCGAAAGCTCAGTCGTTCGGCCACCTTGCGGAAGACGGTAAGCCTGAAGTTCTCAAGCGAGGTCATTGAGAACGATTAGAACACCGGCGAGGATCGAATGAATGCAAGGAACACAGTATCACGACCGTGCTGCGAAACTGCACTGGGGATGCGCGGCGGCTGCGGTTCCAGGATTGCTGTATCCCGGAGCCGATGCCGCTAAGTCGTCCCGACCCTAAGAAGAGACGAAGCCGCACAAAAACCGGATAGTGCAAAATTGTTCTGGAACCACTCTAAGTGATTGATTCCGATGCGGCCACGGCTCCACAGATCCACTGCGAAAAGTGGCTCAATTCTTAGCCGAAGCCGGTTGTTTTGTTCCCGATCGGGAGGGTGCAGGGCCGTGAAGATGGAGTTGCAGGCGGGGGGAAATGTAGAACCGGCGCCTGACCATCGTTGTTAGTGTGCTATTAGCGTAATAATAAACTAGACAGGTTACTCAAAAGATAATATTCGGCAAAAGATATGTTTGTTCTTGACAACCCCTCCAGCCTACGCGACACTTCACGAAGTTGACGTTGAATGATTCATAGTGCCGGGAAACACCGGCAACTAATATCTTTCCCCGATCCAGGATTGCCTCAGGACAGACGGTGCTGCGTGTGCGAAAGTACACCTCTGCCAACTGCCTGATCAAATGGCTAAGTTAATTTAAGAAAACATCCAACTGAGCTTGATCCATTGATTCTTCTCGCTTCAATCGTTAGATTGAAAACCGACTCCTTGGTCTAATCCGGGTTGACAAAAAAGAGAATTCTCCACGGTTGTCCGAGCATGGCTTGCGGTCATGATAGAACTCGGTGTTTTTATTTCCAGAACCGAACCATAAGCGAGGCTGAGACAGCAGAAGAAATGTCTCGCCATCCTATGGTCTTATTTTGCCTGCTGACCGGGCCCACAGAAAGACATTGAGCAGGACATTGGCGAGTTACAGCAAGGCCGGGGAAAGTATGTCCTTTTCAAGGATTCTCGAAGCCGCCGCTTCCTGACAGCGGCGTCGACCGGGGTGCCGTGTTCAAGGGGACATCCTCCATGGCTCTGCCAGAGGCCGCGTATTTGCGGGTCGATGGGCTCCTTCACTTCGAATGGGAACAGCAGAGAGCTCGCGTACCCGTTTTCGGTCAGCCCGGGAATTGGGCTTGAGACGAGAGATTCCTGTTCTCTTCCTGTGGACGGGAAGGGTTCCGTGAAACAAATCCGCGACTTCGAACACTATAGGAATATGCAACGAGGACATCCGTGACGGGCAGTCACCGCGCGGGAGGCAGGAAAATGAGTCGCGAACGCAGTCCAGAAGACTTTCAGATTGAGGCCGGGATCGTTGGCCGATCGCAATCGTTGCTACGGGCCGTCGAAAAACTTCCAGCCATCGCCCGGAGCGATGCCGGCGTGCTGATTTGCGGCGAATCAGGAACAGGGAAGGAACTTGTGGCGCGCGCCATTCATTATCTGAGCGAGCGCGGCCCCTATGCATTCCTTGCAGTTAACTGCGGAGCGTTTCCCGATGCTCTTCTCGAGTCGGAGCTTTTCGGACACGAACGGGGCGCGTTTACGGGCGCGCATGCACGCCGGGATGGGCTGATTGCGCAGGCCAATCGAGGCACATTATTTTTGGACGAGGTGGACAGCCTGACGATGAAGGCGCAGGTAAACCTGCTTCGCGTGCTTCAAGACAAGAAGTTCCGATGCCTGGGATCGACGTCGGAGAAACGATCGGACGTACGCTTCATCGCCGCTTCAAATCAGGCGATGAGCCCACTGGTCCAATCGGGCAGTTTTCGAGAAGACCTGTACTATCGGTTGTGCGTCTTCACGTTCTTTCTGCCGCCGCTCAGAGAGCGCAAGGATGACATTCTGCCGCTGGCGGAGCATTTTCTCAGGAAACATGCACCTGCGAACGGCACCGAGATGAAGCTATCGCCGGCGGTTCGATCGGCGCTCGAATCGTACGACTGGCCCGGCAATATTCGCGAGCTTGAAAACACGATCATTCGCGGAATCTACCTGAATAGAAACGGAATCATCGAACTGGAAGACACTGGGTTGGCGATGCCGGGCGGGGAGCAAGACAAATCGCGGAGCCCGCAGTCGTTCAAGGCCGCCAAGCAGGAAGCGGTAGAAGCCTTCGAGCGAGAATATTTGGGCCGGTTGATGATGGAACACAGAGGAAACGTGAGCCATGCGGCACGCGCCGCGGGAAAGGACCGCCGCGATCTGGGCAGGTTGTTAAAGAAGTACCGGCTCGACACCGAGGCGGTAGGAGTGCGCACGACGGCAATTCGCTGGAATGAGCGAGGCGCCAGTAATAACAGGAGAGGCGAGATCGCCATTCCGCTTATCGGCGGCGAATACATGAAGTCATAGCCAAATCGGGAGATGCATCCGGTGGCGCCAAACAACGTGTCAGGGAATGGAGATGCGGAGATCCCGCGAAGTTTGCGGGCATTTCAGGGCTTTCACAGCGGTGAAACGATCCTGGTGTGTGGGTGCGGATCTTCGCTGGCGCAGTTGATCGCTCCGGAGCGGACGATCACGATCGGTGTGAACGATGTGGGCCGGTTGTTCGACCCCGACTACCTGGTCGTGGTCAATCCAAGAACGCAATTCAGTGCGGGGCGCTTTGCCTATGTCGAGAAAAGCCGGGCGAAGGCGATCTTCACGCAACTCGAGCTTGGCATTAAACATCCCAACTTGGTGCGATTCCGGCTTGGACAGAGGGCCGGCACGGAATTCGCGAACCCCGACGTTCTGCCCTTCACACGTAATTCGCCGTACCCCGCACTTTGCCTTGCGATTCACATGGGAGCGCGGCGCATTGGCGTGATTGGAGTCGACTTCACGCCCAATCACTTTTTTGCCAACACCGGCCGCCACGCGCTGTCCTCGGAGGTCAGCCATATCGATCGCGAATACCGGCAGCTCTATGAGAGTTGCAGGCGGATGGGTATTGAGGTTTTCAATCTGAGCCCGGAGAGTCTTCTTACCGCATTTCCGAAGATTATGCAGGAGGAATTTCTACGACCGGCAGCGGGGCAGCAGAAGCATCGCGGGCGCAAGGTGTTTTTCGTCAATTACCAGTTCCTGAGCTGCGGCAGCGTCTTCAGCGATGGGCTGTCGCATGCGGCGAACCAGCTCGGGCTGGAGTGGAAAGGCGCGTTGTGGGACAAGCCAGATTTAGGTAAAGAGATCGACGAGTTCGCGCCGGATCTTGTGTTTGTGGTACACGGGAGGAAGTTCAGCGCGAGGCACAGCGACTCAATCAAGCACCGGAAATCGGCAGTATGGTTGCTTGACGAACCGTATGAAGTGGACGACACCAGCCGGTTTTCCGGTCACTTCGACACAACGTTTGTCAACGATCCGAGCACAATTGCAAGACATCGCGACGCACATTATCTGCCGGTTTGTTACGATCCAGGCGCGCATTTCTATCGCCCCGGCGAGGAGCGGCCACTTGGCGTCGGATTCATCGGCGGGTTCAACGGGGCTCGCGAAGAGGCGCTAACGCGGTTGGCGAAACGCAATTTACTTTCCTATGTAGTAGGCGGTCCGTGGCGCGATCGAGCGTTACTTCAACGTTGCACATCGAAGAATATTCCTGCGACCGAGACTGCTCGTCTCTACCGTCAAACGCGCATCGTCATCAACGTGTTTCGCAAGACTCACCACTACAATGCAGCGAAGATCGAAGCAATCTCACTGAACCCGCGTGTGTATGAAGCTCTGCAGTGTGGTGCGCTGGTGATCTCAGAGCATCGTGCGGAGATCGATACTCTCTGTCCGGAACTGCCTACATTCCGATCGATGGAAGAGCTGGAGCAGCAGGTGGAGCGCTATCTGGCCGATGAGGTGCTGTTAGCGCGCACGCGCAAGGAGTGCATCCGGCGTTTAGCGAGTCACACCTATGCAGAACGTCTTGAGACCGTGCTCGAAGCGACGCTGGGCGAGCAGGAGGAATTAGCGGTATCGCGCGCCACTGCAAGGACGGTGCCGGAGAAGGCTGAAAATCAATCGGGAGTCATCGTCAACGTTAAAGCGGCCGTTGAGGAGGCCGGCTTTGGCTCCCGGGGAAGCGAGGAGCTGCCGCCCGAGGTAGCGATGGATTGGGAGAGGCACGGGCATGCCATAACGGCGCAGGCCGATGGCAGCCTTTTGTTCGCAAATGCGGGCGAAGATGGGCCAGGATCGGAACTGGGTCTGGTTTCAAGGGAGAAGCGCGAAGAGATCCATCTGGAGTTTGAAGTGAGGCTGGAGCGTTCGAGCCGCTTCATCGCCAAGATCCATTTGGCCGATGCTCGCGATCAGAGCAGCAACTCCTACCACCTGATGTGTTCGGGAGGGCGCGCATATCTTGCGCGGCACAGCCACGTTCTGGCCAGGATCATGTTGCCGGTGGAGGCTTGGATTCCCTTGAGCTTCTCGTATCTTGACGGAACGGTGGTAGTGCGAAGGTCGGGCGCCGAGGTGGCCAGAGTCCTGGACGGCACCTTGTCGAGTGGCTATTGCTTCCTTGGGGTGAAATCCGGTACGGCACAGGTTCGGAATGTATACGTGAAAGTCCCGATTGGCAGGGAACTTCGGCGGGCAGTGCCGAAGCCGGTCGTCAGATTTTCGGGTGGCGATGGGGGCGCTCCCACGGTCAGCATCATCACCACGGTTTATGACCGGGTTGAATGCCTCGAACGGTGCCTGCGTTCGGTAAGAGCGCTCGAGTTTCAGGATTATGAGCATATCGTGGTTGCGGACCTGCCGCCGGATCCGGTGCTGGAGCGGATCAGGAAAGTGATTGCGGGTTCCGGTAACGGTGCGAAGCGAACGATCTTCGCCTGCCTTGAGAAGCGGATGAACAACTGGGGCATCGCCCCGGCAGCACGCGGGCTGGAGATGGCTCGAGGCAAATATGTCTGCTTTCTTTCCGACGATAACGGGTACAAGCCGAACCACTTTAACAAGCTAGTGGCGACACTCGAGGCCAACCCCGGGCTGGGATTCGTGTATTCGTCGTGCCATTACGACGGCAGGTTTGTCTTGCGATCGCCGATTCCGAAGCCCGGCCGCATCGATCTTGGGCAGCCGCTGATCCGGCGCGAGCTGTTCGACAAGTATATGGGAGGAACGCTGCCGTTCGCGGAATATGGCTGGGACTGGAGAATGATCGAGCGTCTGATGCGGAATGGAGTTCGGTGGCAGCACGTGAACGACGACACTTTTCTGTTCCGGCTGGCCAAGTATCCGCACCTCGTTCCCGCGAACGAAGAGCCGGGAATCTCGTACTGCATTGCGTGCTATCGGCCAAGATATGCGAGGTTGTTGATCACCGATCTGATTGCGAAGACAACGGCGCCATACGAGATCCTGGTGTGGTTGAATGTGAAGGACGACGAGTTCGAAACATTTCTCGAAAAGAAACAGAGCGCGGGAGCTGAGATCCGGGTTATCGGCCGCTCGCCGGAGAATATCGGAATGGCAGCGTATCCGAAGCTGTTTGCGGCTGCGAAATTCGACTTGGTAGTGCAGATTGATGACGACGTACTGTGCGTCTCCCCATTAATTGAAGAACGGGCGCGGCAGATATTCGATAAGTTCCCGCAGGTCGGCATGCTCACGGCGGACTGCTGGCAGGACGAATTCACCAACGGCGCGCGGCCACCGATGCAGCAATATCGCGAGTTTAGTCGCGAATTTGGTCTATACGATGGCCCAATCGATGGCTGGTTTGCAATCTACCGTCGCTCGTCGCTTGAGGCGTGTGGCAATCTCGGTGCGAGCCGGTACTGCGGCTTGGGCTGCATCATCAAAGCCCAACTCAAATCGCAGCGTCAGATCGGGCTGCTCTGTACTCGCATCAAGGTTTTCCATGCACTTGGTGCGGCCTACGTGTCGTATTTCGGCATGCTGGATTCAGAAATTGAAAAGTACCGTGCTCTTGGCCTGCCGCAACTCGCCAATCTGTACGCGGGCGAGCGATTGGGACTTCCAGCGCCGGAGCAGATGGCTTCGCGCATTGAACAGATTCGGGACCACCTGGCGCAGGCTCCGTAGGGTTCATGCAGGTTTCGTTTTGACTCGCCAGAGGTCACAAAGCCTCGCATGAAACAGGATTGCCGGAATGAGCATATGTCATTAGCAGTGTGTGCCATCTTCAGGAATGAAGCTCAGTACCTGCGCGAATGGATCGAGTTCCATCGACTCGTCGGAGTCGAGCATTTCTATCTTTACCAGAACAGGTCCGATGACGACTGGCGAACGGTCCTGCGTCCGTTTCAGGATGGAGGCGTGGTTGAAGTGATTGATTGGCCGGTAATCCCGCCGGCACAGATGCAGGCATACCAACACTTCGTTGAATTGCACAGGGGGCAGCCGGGATGGGTGGCCGTACTGGATTGCGACGAGTTTCTCTTTTCGCCATGCTACCCGACAATATCCGATGCTTTGATCAAGATTCCGGAACGGTGGGGAGCAGTCGGCGTCAACTGGCTGTGCTTTGGTGCTTCGGGACAGGACTTGGCGACTCCCGGTTTAGTGACTGAGAGGTTCACGTTCCGTCACGCAGATAACTTTGGACCGCACGTGCACATAAAGAGCCTGGTGCGAATGGATCGAGTACAAGCTGCCGGCTGCAATCCGCATCATTTTCAAGTGCGCGGCGGTACTTGCAATGAAACGGGTGAAGAGGTGAACGGACCCTTCAGTTCGCCGCCGAGCCACCGTTTGCTCCGCATCAATCACTATCACACAAAGTCCCGCCAGGAGTATCTGCAGCGAATTGCTCTTGGTAAAGCAGATGGGGGACCGCGGCGCGATCTGGCCGAGTTTGAACACTATCAGTCGAGAGAGGTTGACGACCGTGCGATCTGGCGATTTCTTCCCGCGTTGAAATCTCGGCTCGCCGCCATGGCGTCATGAGTTCCATTTGTTTTTCCAATAACGTCAGGACATTAAGAGAACTCTGGCGCCGGGTGCGAAACACCTGGGCAAGCCTCGAATCTGAACCCGAAGAGGCGGCGGTCCCGGTATAACGTCGAAAAACTGCTGCTCATGAGCTGCGCACCCTCGTCTCTGCGGGTGAGCGCCGAGGTGTGCGACGCGAGGTGGGTAGATTCTGCCGCAAATGGGGATAACGCAGCTCGTGGCGCGAGAATGTCTGCCGGTTCAATAAGATAACCGCGTCGCGCGCCACCTGCTCGCGACACATAGGCGGGGGATTTTTCCCCCGGCCACGTTGAGGTCTTTTCGCACCAGCGCGCCAAACCCAATTGTTTTCATAACCAGGAGTTCCGTTGACTGTTGGAACTCCGATTGCTTGTGAGTCCGTTGCGAGGCAGCGCCGAGTGAGCGACCCGCCCGACCCCGAGGAACTCGAAGAAGTGCTGCGCGAGACGCTGCTCAAGTACGTTACGGAACACCCGCAAGCGATGGACACGGCAGAAGGAATCTCCGCGTGGTGGACCAGGGGTGAAGAGGGTCGGGATGTCGAGATGGTGCGCCGGGTTCTCGATCGACTGACGGATGAAGGGCTATTCGAGAGACTCGGCACGGGCAGGTATTCACACTATCGGGTAGCGAAGGAGCGGGGATCGAACTAAGGCCGGAAGCGGAGGCAAGTTTCGATCGCCGTCGAGAGTGACAGGGAGGAATCGTGGGCACAATGACGCAGGTTACGGGCAATGGCCCGCTTGAATTCACCAACGCGAACGGCAAGCAAATCTCCATTCCTCTTTCCGCGCTCTACTTCGACGGGAATGGGACATTGCAGGTGGATACCACGTGGGCAACGGCCACAGGGCTGATGCCGAACACGGGGGTGCTGGGATACGCGCAATCGGAGGGATTGATTACTCCCGCGCCAGCCCCGCCGCCATTCGCAGCCATGATCATCAAGGCGGCCGACCAGGGAGCGGGCGGCAATAACATCGTCGTCGCGATCGGTGATATTTCGCCGGCCACAGACCCGACGCAAACGACCTTCAGCATCACGGTGACGGAGACCGATGTATACCCGGGACTGACCGCGGCCACGATCGAGAGCACGCTGGGAAGCAGCACTGTGTCGGGCAGTACGCTGGTTCCGGTCAAGACAGGGTCGTCGCCGGGATTGGTTCAGGTTGAGTCCGGCTCGGTTGATACGAGCGGGTTTCCGAACACCACCGACGGCAGCCTCAGCGGCGACCCTGCGGAACTGGTGGTCGAAAACAACGACGGCTCACCAGCGGTGGTATTCACTTTGTTAGCTAAAAAAGCTGGAGCGGACGGCGCAACGACGCAAGTGGATATCAGTCCGGACACGGACAGTCCGCCGAGTTCGAGCGACTCAACGTTCACTCTGACTGCGACGTGGTCGAGGATGATAAACGACGTTACCCTCGGGACGTTGGCATCTTCGATTCAGAGCCAGTTTGGCTACGAGATCACCGTTTCGCTGCCGGGCAGCGGCGCTTACTCGGTTCCGGCCGCGTCGAGTTCCACACTAAGTGGAGGAACGCCGGGAACTTCCGCCTCCGCGACGCTCTTCACGGGAGTTTAAAAGGCTGATATCTTCGCGACCGCGAAACAGGAGATTCATGCATGTCGACTTCTTACACGTATCCCGGCGTTTACATCCAGGAACTGCAGAGCAACTCGCATCCGATTACAGCGGCGCCAACATCGGTGACGGTGTTTGTCGGATATACGCATCCATTCCTGACCAACTCAGACAACTGGGGTCAGGCTGTCGAGATCTTCAGCTTTACCGACTATGAGCAGCAGTTCGGCGGCCTTTACACGAGCGGCGTACTCGAGTCGCACGTTGCCTACGCGGTAAATAACTTCTTTCTGAATGGCGGCTCCGTGGCTTACGTAGTGGCGCTGCAGCCCTCCTACTACGACTCGCTGGGTAATAACCAGGGATTGGTAACGGCGGCGAGTGTGGTGGTGGGCGCTGTGACTTTGACGGCGCTGCAACCCATCGATCTGATCCCGATGACGGTGACGATCAACAATCTGCAGAAGACTTTCACAGCAAACGATACGGCGGACATTGCGATCAGCTACGGTTCACGAGGAGAAACGTATCGCAAGGTCAACCTGAAGCAGGGCGATGCAAACTACATCGTCGGGCGCATCAACTCCGTATCGCAACTGATCAACGTGAGTGGGACGCCTTCGGGAGCTTTTACGGCAATCGGACAGGCGCCGCTCGGGTACACAACTACGCCCAATCCCGACTGGACGACCTTCAGCGAATTGGACTTCATGCCCGTTTTCCAGCAGGACAGCTCACTCGACAAGGTTTCGGTGTTCAATCTTGTGGTGATTCCGGGTGTGGCGGACAGCAGCATCTGGAGCGAAGCGGAGGCGTTTTGCGAGCGCAAGCTTGCATTTCTGATCCTGGATCCGCCGAAACAGGATTCGGCCGATGGATATGGAAACACTCTGCCGCTGATTGCCACCGACATCGAGTCGCCGGTCATTCCCAAGAGCACCAACGGCGCGCTCTACTTCCCGTATCTTGAGTCCGACGATCCATTGACGGGAAATACGCTGCAACTTCCACCGAGCGGATTTGTGGCCGGAATGTATGCCACCACGGACAACAATCGCGGGGTGTGGAAGGCGCCGGCCGGATTGCAGACCAACATCAACAATACGATTGGCGTGGTGGATACGGGGCTGATGACCGATGCCAGGCAGGGAACATTGAATCCTCTGGGAGTAAATTGCCTGCGCGACTTTCCCAACGTGGGCACCGTGATCTGGGGTTCACGCACGCTGGTGACCGCCAATCCTGCCTATGTGCAATGGCAGTATGTGCCAGTCAGACGCATGGCGCTTTTCCTTGAACAGACGCTGTATGCAAACCTTGGCTGGGCGGTCTTTGAGCCCAATGACGAGCCGCTGTGGGTTGCGCTTCGTTCTTCAGTCGAAACGTTCATGCTATCGCTGTTCAACCAGGGAGCGTTCCAGGGCACTCAACCGAGCCAGGCTTTTCAGGTACTTTGCGATTCGTCAACTACAACGCAGCAGGATATCGACACCGGCATCGTCAACATCCTGGTCGCATTTGCGCCATTGCAGCCTGCGGAGTTCGTCGTAGTTCAGATCGCTCAGCTGGCCGGACAATCACAGTCCTAAGGCGCAATCTTAAGGAGGATTCATGGGCAAGCCATTCAGCGTGAATACAAACCGTTACGATCCTTACAAAACATACGCGTTTCTTGTGTATTTCGGTACTAGCACCACACCAGTGGCTGCAGTCAGCAAAGTGACCGGCCTGAAGCGGTCCTCCGATGTTATCGAATACAAACAAGGCGGTAACGCAATCATCCTGAAAGGTCTCGGCCGCACCAAGTACGAGGCCATCACGCTGGAACGCGGAGTTACGCACGACACGGATTTTGAGAACTGGGCCAATGCGGCCCAAGTGCTCGATAAGGGTGCACCGTCGACGTCGTTGAAGAACCTGCGGCAGGAGATGCGTATCGATTTTCTCAACGAAGAGCGGCAAGTGGCGCTGCGATTTTTCGTCCATCGATGCTGGGTTTCGGAATACCAGGCGCTTCCCGATTTGGACGCGGGCACGAATGCGATAGCGATTGAACACATCAAGCTGGAGAATGAGGGATGGGAGCGCGACCTGACAGTGGTGGAAATCGCAGAAACGTAGGAAGCAATCGATTCCGGCTGCTGGTCAGTGGATTGTGCGTTGTGGTTGAAAGCCCCACCGGCCAGGAGGATCTTCTTCTCAGGGAATCGCGTGCATGCGATGCCGCCTTAGCGCTGGAGCTTTTCGGCCGGCTCGTGCATGCGGAAGACGGAGTCGTTGTCGACTTCGGCAAATTGCCGGCGGCCGACGGTCAAGCTCTTCTTCTGCTGCTGCGCCGCGCGGCATTGGGTGATTTGGTGTGCGCGGAGGCGCGCTGTTCGGCGCCCGGTTGCGCTGCGCGCGTTGATGTTGACTTTAATATCGGCGGATACCTGGCGGCGCAGAAAGCCAGAAAGCGGAAAAGCCTGAGAGAGGGTGAGAAGAAGGGATGGTTCAGCCTGACCGGCGAGGCCGTGCAATTCCGATTGCCGACGTGCGCGGATCTGGCAGCCATTGAGATGGACAGAGAGCCTTATCCGGCATTAATTCGCCGTTGCATTGAGCCGGCGGGAGTCTCCTGGCGATTGAGAAAGCGGGTAGAAGATGCGATGGAGGCAATGGCGCCGGGGTTCTCGCGCTCGATGGCAGGCAGATGTCCGGAATGCGATCAGACTTTTGATTTCCACTTCGATGTTTTTTCGTTTGTGCTGCGCGAACTGCGCAATCACGCAGTGAGCATCTACCAGGACGTTCATCTGCTGGCGCTTCACTACAAGTGGCCTGAGCACCAGATTCTGAAGATGCCCAGGAGCCGCCGGATTCAATATGTCGAGATGCTCCGCGACCAGGGGGTAGCGGCCTAATGAAGGCTGGCCAATCCTATCTGCGTTCCATGACGAGGAACATCGCAGGCTCGCCGCTGCCGCCGCTGCGTGCATCGTCAGTGCCGGTGTGGCCGGTACGGCCATTGGGCGCGGAATTTCTGAAAGAAACGGTTCCTTACGCGGATACTTTACCACCAAGAACGCGTGACAGCGACACACTCGAGTCTCAAACAACATTTCAGAACCCAGTTGAGTCGGGTTTGACGGCTCGAGTTGAGTCGCGCCCCATAACGCGGCCTGACAGCGCCACGACCGAGAAAACAGCGTCGGCCAAGCGTGCTGCACGGATGAATCGGGAAGGTCAGGAACAGTTGCAGCCGTTGTCCTCCGTTCGTTCGCAAATGGATTCTCCGCTGCAGGAGCGGCTGACGCCGGAGAACGAGCTCAAGTCACGCCGAAGCGAGACGCAGGCGAGCGCGAAACGCAGGATGTCGGAGACCATCTCTCAAGCACGACCGGAGATGCCGGACTCCGCGGCAGCGGCGAGCTTGAGTTCGTATGTAAGCGGCGCAGTGGGGGTGTCGGAGAGCGACAACTCACAAACGCGACATAAACCGGCGAGCGATCCATCAAGCAGGCTTGAAAACAGCGGCGAACGATATTTTCGAGAGGATCCGCTGCAGCCCAATACCTCGAAACGCTCGTACTCCCAGCTCGAGCCCGCACCGGTTGCCGCCGCGCAATTTGCAGGCCCCCGTGAACAAGGAGAGGCTGAGGGACAGAACTCCGTTCACATCGGCAAGATCGACATCCACATCGCTCCTCCGCCGGCGCCTGCTGCTCCGCGGCAAACCATTCCCACGAATTCGAGAGCCGCACTTGCACGCGGATTCCTCTCTTCGTTCGGTCTCAGGCAAGGATGAACGGGAGGAACTATGGCACTGAATCCGCTGGGTGTACTTGACCTCTCGATTGTGACAGAACTGCTGATTCAGACCATCAATACTGCCTGGAGCGAGTCGCCCTTGTGGGAGACCCTGGTTTCGGATGCGTATTTTACTCCGAAGATTACGGGGCTTACGCCCGACGCCGTTCGCAAAGACGAAGGCTGCCAGATCACGGTCACGCTGATCCACATTGAGCCCAACCGGTCGCAGCGGAACTTTGTTTATCCGCAGACGCCGCCCGGTGCGAGCAATCCTCCCGCCCCTCGCGCACAGCTGATCCCCGCGCTCCCGCTGGGGCTCGACCTCTTTTACTTTGTGACGGCATACTCCGCCGACACTACCAATGCGAGCGTGCAGGAACAGCAGGCAATCAGCATCATCCTTAAATGCTTTCACGAGAATCCGATTATCCGGACGAATGTGGTTTTTCCCGGTTCGCCTTCGGAGACCACCCAGGAAGAATTCACATTGACAATGGAGATCGAATCTGTCGACTCCATATCGCGCTTCTGGCAGGCGACGACGGCCCCGTTCCGTCTTTCGCTCATGTATCGAGTCGCGGTCGTCTTCCTCACGCCGCCAGCTCCGCCGACGACTGCAAAACAGGTGGTGAAATACACGCTTGCAACCGAGCCAACGTTGTTCCCATTTGCGCAAAACGGCCAGGTCTTCGGCACGTCTTCAACCACGACCTTCATTCCGCCGCCGACTTCGCAGGGCGCGGCTTCACCGGTAAGCGTCGATTACTCGCCGGCCACGGTGACATCGGGGCAGCAGTTCTTCCTCTACGGCGCAGGGCTGAATCAGGGCACAGATTACACCGGATTGGCGCCAAATCCGGGCACTTCGTATCGCGTGTATCTCTTATTGCCGCCGGATTACAAGACCGAGCAGGAGGTCACCGAGTGGGCGGTCGCAGATACCGACCCGAACAACCCGATTCAGACAGCCTCACGCATCGTGCTGGCGCTACCTGCCACGGAAGGATCGCCGCCTGCGAATACGCCGCCCGCTGGAGTTTATTCGCTCCGTGTTGGCAGCCAGTCGCCGCCAGACGAGATCACCAATCGAACCAATTCAACTCCATTTTCAATCGCCGCGAGAGTGGATTCGACTGCATCGCCATCCGATCCGGTGTTGATTCCGGTAGCGGGGACTTATACGGTGACGGGGCTCGGATTCATTCCAGGAAACACCGAAGTCTTGCTGGAGACGGTGCCGCTCAGTTACGTTGCGGGGACGCCCAGCGCTGGAGAGTTTGCAGTGCCTGACGCGCAGACAATCATTTTTCAGCCGCCATCGAATTTGCCGACCGGGACGCACGGAGTGCGAGTGCGTGTCAACGAAGTGGAGTCTCCGCCGTCGGTCTGGATCAGTGTCTAGCCCGGCTCAAATGAGTAAGCCCGAGGTTTTGAGGCGATGATGGAAGTCGAGGAGCAAATCGCACAACCGGCGCCGGCCGACCGGAGCAGGGCAGCCGCTTGGCTGGATCGCGTACGCTTGCGCGCGCAGAGAAGGGCACTGTGGGTGCGTGCGGATTCGGCAGGTGTGCAAGAAGCGGCGGCGGACAGCATGGCTATCTTTCATGTCGAAGTGGAACGCATCCTCGAAGATCCCGGGGTGCGCGCGGCGAAGGAGAGACTCTTTTATCGTTCCGATCCTGAGGCGCAGCGACTCTCAGAACTGATTGTCGCGGCTGACAAGGCGTTTCTCGACCATCCGGCAATCGAGGCGCTGCACAGTTGGTTCGGCATTTCACCTTTCGAGCTTGACATGCTGAACCTGGCGGTCGCGGTCGAGATCGACCCGATGCTGCGCCGCGCTTATGCATACCTTAACGACAACGCCGGCGCGACACACCCCACACAGTGGCTGGCTGCGCGCCTGTGCGAACACGGTGCGGGCGAGTTGCTCGGCCCGCAGTGCCCGCTGGTGGAGTGGTGCCTGGCTCGGCCCAGAGAAGATGCGGGGAATCGATGGGGAGTGGATGCGCCGTGGGTCGCCGACCCTTATTTTGTGCTTTGGCTGCTGGGAAGAAACGCGATCGATCCGGCTTTGGGGAGCGCTATTCAGTTCGCCGGTCTGCACAAAGAGAGCAGCGACTTCTGTCTCTATCCCGATGAACTGCAGGAGATGGCCGGTTTTGTAAGAGCCATCTCGAGTGAAAGAGCAAACGGCAGCAGGTCAGCCATCGCGATCGAGCTTGTGGGCCCGGAAGGGAGCGGGAAACGCACACTGGCAGTGCAGTTTGCAGCGGCGCTCAATGCCGGACTGGTGTGCGCCGACGCGCAGGCGCTTTTGGGCGGAGACATTGCTGCCGCAGATGCCAGCGAACGAATCATTCGAGTGATGCGAATGGCGCAGTTCAATCGAGCCCTGGTCTATTGGCATGACAGCGGTCAGGTGCAGGCCCGCGTCTGGCAGGCTCTGGAGCAACATGCAGGCGTGACAATATTCGGGTCGACGGAGGTGAATCCGGCAGCTGCGGCTTCGACCGTGTGCACCCGGACCATACACCTGCCGCGTTTGAAACGGGAGACGCGCATCGCACTGTGGGAAAGGCTTTGCGACCGGCTCCCACCGCAACTGATTACGGAAGGGCTGCTGACACCTGGCGAGATTTCGAAGGCAGCGCAGATGGCGCCCGCGGGGATGGATGCCGTGACGGAAAGCTGTCAGGAGAACCTGCGGCTGCCATCGAACGAGTTGTTCACCTCGCTCCGTTGCCCGTTTGCATGGGACGACATTGTGCTGGCGCAAAACGTGCGAGAGCACTTGAAAGAACTCGAACAGCAGGTGAGGCTGCGCTGGCAGGTGTACGAAGAATGGGGATTCGAGCGGCTATGCCCGCTGGGACGCGGCATTACGGCGCTGTTTTCAGGAGCCAGCGGAACAGGCAAGACAATGGCGGCGCAGGTGCTGGCGCGATCCCTCGATTTGATGTTGTACCGGGTGGATCTTTCCGGCGTGGTTAACAAGTACATCGGCGAGACGGAGAAGCGGCTCAAGCGGGTGTTCGATGCGTGCGAGCGGGCCAATGTGCTTTTGTTTTTCGACGAAGCCGATGCGCTTTTTGGTCAGCGAACGCAGGTAAAGGACGCACACGACAGGTTTGCCAACATCGAGATCGATTACCTACTGCAGCGCATGGAGCAGTTCGATGGCGTGGCAGTTCTGGCTACCAATCGCAAAGGAGATCTGGACAAGGCATTTTTGCGACGCATTCGTTTTGTGGTGGATTTTCAGCCGCCCGGACCGGTGGAGAGACACATCTTGTGGCGCCGCGCGTTGACGGCGCGCTCTCCTGCGGGCGAGGAGATTCTGGACGAAATCGATTGGGACCTGCTGGCGAACAAGCTGGTGATGACTGGAGCGGCGATTACGTCGGCGGCTCTTGGAGCGGCGTTTTTGGCGCGTGCCGAGGGCCGGCGCATTGCTATGAGCCATGTTCTGCATGCGGCTCGCCGAGAGATGAACAAACAAGCGGTGGCGGTGAGGCCGGGAGAATGGGAGCGTTGAACTCGAATGCCGAGGATTGAAATCGATCGGTTGAGCCTCAATCTCACCGGATTGTCGGAAGACCAGGCGCGGCTGCTGGCAATGCGCGTTGCCAAGGGGCTGGCGGAAGTGCGTGCGCGGGTCGACGGTGTGCAGCGCGATGCAATGGAGGCGAAAGCGACCATGGTTCCCGGCGGCAGCATGACAACGGTGGCGGATCAGATTGTCGCCGAACTGGTTCGGCAGTTGAAGAGAACGATGTAAGTACTCCGGCGGTGCGGTTCAAACGCGGCCGGGCACGGGAAAGGAAAAACGGATCGATGTCGGGATTTTATCTCAAAGGCGCATTCGTGCAGTTTATGCCCACGTTCCTTGTGCCGCTGCCCAACGTGATCATGTTTCAGTACAACCCTGAGACGATGACCCACACTTGGAAGCCATCCTCGCCTGAGGTGTCGCCCGACTCGAAAACCAAACCAAATCCGCTGGCAGTCGAGGGACTGCCCGGGGAAAGCTTTTCATTCACTCTGATGATGGATTCGAACGACACTATTGCCGACGGCAATGCCGTGATTGCTGATCTTGCCAAGGGGACCGGTCTTTATTCGCGGTTATCGGCGCTGGAGATGCTGCTCTATCCAAGCGGGTCGTTCACTTCGAACCAACTGCAGGGGAAAGTCTCCTCGGCGATAAGTTCAGCATCAACGGGATCGTCAACGAAAGCAAAGCCGAAGGTGCCGCAATACGTAATGTCGACGGTTCTTTTTGTCTGGGGTACGGGACGCATCGTTCCGGTGCGGGTGACGAATCTGACCATCACCGAAAAGCTGTATGACGCATTGCTTCTTAATCCCATTCATGCAGAGGCGACTATAGAGATACAAGTGCTGACTCCGGAAGAGCTGACAAAGTTGAACGATTCACTCAGGAAAGTTGCCGTGGCGGCCTATGACTATTCGCAGGCCTTCCGGCAGGCGATGGCGCTGGCCAACCTGTCTTATGCGGCATCGTCGGCGATAGGCGTGCTGCCGTTTGGATGAGCCGGGCTTGATGGATGGATTTAGAGGAGGGAAGGATGTTTTTTCCGGGTTCCAGATACGCCAATATGACGCAATATCAAGTGACGTTACAGAGCGGCGCGACCGTCACGGTGACAACTTTGCCGCTGCCGCAACAGGGTCCGCTTCTAGGCAGTTATCCGCGGCAGAACAGCCAGCGTCTCGATCAGATCGCCTATTACTTCCTGACGGATGCAACTACTTTCTGGCAGCTTTGCGACGCAAACAACACGCCTGTGCCCGATGCGCTGGCGGTACAACCAGCGGTCGGAATTCCGGCTGCCTCTTCCTGAGACGATGGGTTCGAGCACTTTCCAATTCGTGATCAACGGTACCGCGGCCGATGACGAGCTGATCGCGGTGATGGGTCCGCTCGAAGTCGAGGAAAACGTCGACTTGCCGGGCGCAATCCAGTTGACGCTTCCAGTCGACAGCGACGGCGCAGGCGACCTCACGTTTGTAAACGATCCGCGTTTTCAACCCTTCGTCAACCTTGCGGTCGTGGTAAGGCCTGCGGGGCAAACGGATCAGTGCATTTTTGACGGCTATGTGTTGGCCAACAAGTTGCATCTGCAGAAGGGAACCACTGGATCGACGCTGACGGTTTGGGGTCAGGACGCTTCCTGGCTCATGAATCTTGAAGAGAAGGTGAAGGAATGGGTCGACGTGACCGATGCCGATGTTGCGAACTCCATCTTCGGAATTTACGGCATCACACCCGCCAGCGATAACACCGATGACGATTCTCCCGCGCACAACGAAGACGGACACACTTTGATGCAGCGTGCGAGCGATATTCAGTTTCTGCGGAATCTGGCCCGGCGCAACGGCAAGCTGTGCCGCGTCAGTTGCACCGACACGCCGGGAGCGCGGACCGGATACTTCGCGAAACCGGACGTGGACGGGGACCCAATAGTGACGCTTGTATTGAATGATCCCAATGCCTGGACCGTGGATGCACTCAATCTGGATTGGGATGTGACCCGGCCAACAGAGGTACAGGCGTGGCAGGCGCTATTTACCGACTCGGACCAGGACGGCGTGAACGTGGATGAGACCGATTCCGGACTGGACCCGCTGAGCGATATGTCGCTCTCGCAATTTTCGGGGAAAAGCATGCAAGTGCTGCTGACCACAACGGTTGACGATGCACAGGAGTTAGGTCTGCGCGCACTATCGCTGCTGCGTGATGCTGGATGGTTTGTGCGCTGCGAAGGAGAAGCGGACGTTGCGCGGCTGAACGCGGTTCTCCGCGCCGGTACCGTTGTACAGATCGACGGCGCGGGTGCGCTCAACTCAGGCAAGTATTTTGTGTGGAGCGTGCGGCACACGATCGACAAACAGTCGCACAAGATGAAATTCGTACTGGTGCGGAACGCAATGGGCTCACCGCCTTCGGGCAGCACGAGTCCGATTGGAGGGCTGTGATGCCGGCTCTCGACGACCAAACCGTGCTCGAGATCCTGGAGCGGGTGCGCAACCGGTTCTACGGCAAGTACCGCGGTACTGTTACCGATGTGGATGCGTCCACGCTGCGCATCAAGGCAACTGTGCCTTCAGTGTTGGGAACGCAGCCAACGGGATGGGCGATGGCCTGCGTTCCATATGCCGGAAGCAACGTAGGCATCGCATTTCTTCCCGAGCAAGGCGCGGGAGTGTGGATCGAGTTCGAAGGTGGCGATGTTTCGTACCCGATCTGGGTTGGATGCTACTGGCGCAGCGGCGAGCAACCCGCCGACGCCACGCCGACGGTCAAGGCGATTGTAACCACTTCGCCACACAAGATTCTTCTGGACGACGATCAAGGGACCATCACCATCTCCGACTCGAACCAGAACACAGTGACGCTGGATTCATCGGGCATCACGCTGACACGCGGCAGCAGCACGGTCCAGATCAGCGATTCTGAAGTGAACGTGAACAACGGGGCATTGGAAGTGACAGCCGGCTGAAGGACGGGGAGAGATTCATGCATCACGCGATCTCTAGAAAATCGAGGAGTGCAGTCAGCAGACCATACCTGCGTTCCGCGAACGGGCCGCATGGCGAATCGTTGGCTGCACGGCCCAACCCGCTGGCAGCCATGCAGTCGGCGTATGGCAACCAGGCAGTGATCCGTCTTCTCAGCTCTCAATCCGGAGGCTCAATACCTGCAGGTATAGTGCAGCGCACATGTAGTTGCGGAGGTGCGGGTCCGGAGTGCGCTGAATGCAAAAAGAAAAAGCATGTTGAGAACGGGCTGCGGCGGAAGGCCGCGGCAGGTGGCGATAGCGTTACGCAAGTTCCGCATGTCGTGCACGAGGTGCTGCGCTCGCCCGGGCGGCCACTCGAGGCCGGCGTACGCCACTTTATGGAGCCCCGTTTCGGATTCGACTTTCGCGACGTGCGCATACACACTGATGCTAAGGCGGCAGCATCGGCAGAGGCGGTGAATGCGCAGGCGTACACAGTAGGCCGCAACATAGTCTTTGGTCGCAACGCGTATTCCACAGGCGCGGAGTCGCGACAGTTGCTGGCGCACGAGTTGGCGCACGTGGTGCAGCAGAGGGGGAGCAAGAGTGCGCAGGCGCAAACGATCGCGTCAGAGAATGATTCGTATGAGCGCGAAGCCGAAAACGTTGCGAAGCACGTGGAAGCCGGTGGTTCTGCTCATGGGACTGCACAGAGTGGGGATGCGCGCGCGCTGCGGCGGACACCCGCAAAGAAGGTGAGTTGCGCACCGGGGCCGCTCCATCTGCCCGACGCTACTGTTATTGCCGATCCGGTGAGTGTAATCACTGCTGCCGAAAACCGCGCCAATCAACTCCTCGATCAGGCCATTGCGGAACTTGATGCGACGCGAACGCGGATTCTAGGCGGCGCAACGATCGGATGGCCCACAGTTTCGGATGCGCTCGCTCAAGGTATGAGGTTGATCGGGTTAGATGCGAACAGCGCTCGCGTGTGGCGCGAGAGGGGAAGCAACAGCAATTATACGGCTGAATTACTGTTGCGGCGGCTGCGATTGATTCGTAGAGAAATTGGGAGTGGCAGCTTCTTCTTCACGTGTCTTGGTCCGCAAAATGGAACGCTTGGTCCATGTGCCGGTGCAATTTGCCAGGGGGCAGATGCGTCCACGTGCCCGGGAGCTTTCCAGACCGCTTTTTGCATTGGCTTCTGGGAATCGAACCTCGAGTATCAGGCCGCCCGCATAATCCACGAGACGTCACACAATTTTGCACTGTTCATTGGCGACCCAAACACCCGAGGTTCAGGAACAGCTGAGTGCTATGCGCGATTCGCTCAGGTGGTGGGAGGGGTGAATATCGGAGGTCAACGGACCGACCTATGTCCCGATCCTCCGCCATAAGGAGGGCGAAGAAAGACGGTGCAACGACGATGAGGAAACATGATGGCGAATCTGCTGAATGCATCGAGCATGATGACGTGCCCGCACGGCGGCATGGTAAGTGTGATCACTTCGAATACGCAAGTGATGGCGGCGGGCGACCCATGCATTCTGGCCACCGACACTTACCTTGTGGCGGGCTGCCCATTCGTTGTCGGCATCGTTCCACATCCCTGCGTGCAGGTGCAATGGGCTGTGCCGGACAGCGCGAGCCAGGTGAACGGGAGTTTCACTCTGAGCGAAGCAAGCGTGGGACTGTGCATCGCGGCCGACGCAGCGGTGCAAGGCGTTGTGCTGATTACGATGACGCAACCGAGCGTTTCGGGAGTTTAGGCAACAAGGAGATCGCGTGAACCGCAGCGACTTTGCATTTCCGTTTCGAATCGATCCGGCTTCGGGCCAGGCCGCGCAGACCATCTATCCGACCCACGTGGACCAGATGATTCGCCAGGTGCTGCTTACGTCACCGGGTGAGCGCGCCGATCTGCCACAGTTCGGATGCGGCCTGCGCCAGTTGATCTTTGCGCCCAACTCCGATGCGCTGAATGCGAGCACACAGATTATGGTGCAGCAGGCGCTCAACCAGTGGCTGGGAGATCAGATTACTGTTCAACAGGTCACCGTTGCCACCCCTTCAGCTGACATGGAGAACCAGATATCGATCGAGATCGCGTATGTGCTGATTGAAACGCAATCGAACCAGCAAGTCACCATTCTCGTGAGTTGATATGGAACCAAAAGACCGGCTGAGCAAACTGCTCGACCCCAGCAACACGACGCTCAATGGCATCGACTTTGTCGAGATCGCGAGCTCTGCCCAAACCTCGCTGCGGGTTCATTTCCTCAATGCGGTGGCTCTTGAAGGAACACTGACGGCGATACCCACCATCACCGGCGGAGAGACGATTCCGACGGTAACGGTGGATCCAATCGACGCCTCGAACTGGTCGTTCGATACGGAGAGCCGGCCGCTGCTCACGCTCGAAGTGCCGGCGCCCGGTGACTTTTCGTTCTACACGATGAGCCTCGCGAGCCCTGCGCTTGACCCCTATTACAGCCAGATGCGGTTCACGTTCAAGGCGCTGTGCCCATCGGACCTCGATTGCGCGCCGCCAGTTCCGCCGTGCCCGCCGCTGACCGGCACACCCCCGCCGATCACATATCTTGCCAAGGATTTTCTAAGTTTTCGCAAGGCGCTGTCTGACTTTTCCGCACTGCAGTATCCCGCATGGCAGGAGCGGTCAGAAGCCGATTTCGGCGTGATGTTCATGGAGGCCCTGTGCAGCCTGACCGACGATTTGAGTTATACCCAGGACCGCATCGCAGCCGAGGCTTTGATCGACACGGCGACCCAACGGAGATCGCTGGTCAGACTGGCGCGACTGGTGGACTACGAGCCGCAGCCGGCAACAGCATCTGCCGTACTTCTGCAATTCGATGTGACCGGAGGCCCGATTCCTTCCGGTTTGCTGGTGAGCGCATCGGCGCCTGACGGTTCAGCGGTTGACTTCGAAACCGGGACGGGTCTCATCGATCCCACGACACTTTTGTTGAACACAACTACCTATGCAGTGAGCCCGAACTGGAACCGTTGTCTCAATGGAACGCCGAACATTCTTCCGTACTGGTGGGACGACAGCCAGAGATGCCTCGAAATCGCAGCGACCGAGATGTGGGTGCAGGGTCAGGGCTTTGGATTCTACGCGGGGCAGCAGTTATTGATCGACACCGCGGCACTGAATCCGGTTGACGCGCCGATACGCGAAGTTGTTGTGCTTCAGAGTGTGATGGAGCAGACCGATTCGTTATTCGGTATCGCAGTCACGCAGCTCGTGTTCGAGGGGCCCATAGCATCGAATCACGATCTGACGCGAACTTTGCTGGCCGGGAATCTTGTGCCGGCAACGCAGGGACGCCGCTACGTGGAATCGTTTGCTATCCACCAGGCGCCGCCAGGAGCGCAGATGCAGCTTGCCATCCAACGCATTGGTCCCAACGCGTCGCAGCAGTACTTGTATACGCTCGCAAACACGCCGCTGGCCTGGCTACTTCAGAATGATCCGGCGCCGGCGCCGTTCCCCGAAATCGTTCTCGTCCAGCAACCGCAGGAGCAGGCGCTGCCCCCATTGAACTGGATGTGGCGTAGCACGCTGATGGAAGCTCAGGAGTTTGAACAGTCCTACACCATTGACCCGATGAACTACACGCGAACGACGCGAAATTCAGACGGTTCAGTTTCCTACGATTACCTGAACGACGATGGGGCAACGATCCGCTTTGGCGACGATGTGTTCGGAGGAATTCCGCAATCGGGTTCGGTCTTCACGGTCACCTACCGCGCGGGAGGCGGCAGCGTTGGTAACGTGAGCGCAGACACGATCACGAATGTGGTTCCGACCGGGGCTGGCGCATCTCCAGGTTCGGGATTGGTTACTACGGTCACGAATCCGTTTGCCGCAACCGGCGGGCAGGATGAGGAGACCAACGAACAGATCGCGCGCCGCGCCCCGCAGGCCTTTCGCGCGGTGCAGTATCGCGCCGTGACGCCGGGGGATTATGAGGCTGCGGCCGAGACGCTGCCATGGGTTCTGCGTGCGGGCACCGAGTTCCGCTGGACGGGCAGCTGGCTGACGGTGTTCACCACGGCAGACCCCGAAGGCACCGACTCTATCACGGTCGACGAAGAGGTTCAGCTCGTCAACTTGCTGAACCGTTATCGTATGGCCGGCTACGAGTCCTACGTACCGGCTCCGGATTATGTCTCGATTGACTTGATTGTGACTGTCTGCGCATGTTCAAGCGCATTTCAGGGCGATGTGGAGTCGGCAGTGCTGCTGGCCTTGAGCGATGCGGTTGACCCCGACGGAAGCAGGGGATTCTTCTACTTCGACAACTTCACATTTGGCACTCCGCTTGAGCGCAGCGCGCTCGAAGCAGCGATCCAGGCAGCCTACGGAGTGGCGGGCGTCGTGTCAATTCAATATCGCGAGCGCGGCGTGACACAAGGCTGGGCCGACTTGCCCGATCCGCTCGTGTTTGGCACCAACCAGATACTCCGCGTGGACAACGACCCGAACTATCCGGAACGAGGGACGCTCCAGGTCATTGTGGAAGGAGGCAAATGAGCGGCTTAACGAGTAGCTGTTCGTGCGGAGCGCAGGCGAGCTCGCAAGGCAATTGCCCGTGCCAGACCTTCGTGTACCCGGAGACGATCACTAATCCGCCGGGCAGAACATCGATCTCATATCGCGTCGCGGACTTTCTGACCATGCGCTACGCTCTGCTGCTGGCGCGACCCGGTGAGGTGGAACTGACCAACTGGCGGCCGGGCGCGACAGGTGACCTGGCAGTGCAGATGATCGAGTGGTTCGCATATCTCGGCGACATTCTCACCTTTTATAACGAGCGCATCGCCAACGAGAGTTACCTGCTGACTGCCACGCTGCCACAGAGCGTGCAGGGGCTGATTCGCATTCTGGGGTACAGGCCGCGCCCCGGCATCGGGGCAACCGGAACCTTGGCCGCGGTGATGACGGGAATCAAGTCGTTCACACTGCCGCAGGGCTTTCAGATCCAGAGCAAACCGGGGCCGGGTGAGCAGCCGCAAATCTTCGAACTCACTTCGGCCACTGCGGTGCAAGCTCCGGCCGTTGTTTCCGTCACGGCGCCTCCGGCGGTGAATCTAATCGGAGCAGACGGCGCGAGCGTATTGATTCAGGGAGTGGTTGGCTCAGTGAATGTGGGCGATCAACTGCTGCTGATGGAGACGGGATGGTCTGGGACCAACAACCATTGGGCGACAGTGACGGTTGCGAGCGTAACTGCGGAAAAGAATCCGCAGGGACAAACCAACACGCGCATCACCTTCACTTTGGCACCGGCAAACATTCCCGCAAGCGCGACTGCGACAACCTATAGCCTTCTTCGCAGCGCACAATCGGCACATGTCTGGCAGTATCCGGCAGACCAGGGCCAGGTAATCCAGACAACCCAAGTCGATCTGGAATCGATCACGCGCAATATTAAGGTTGGAGATCCGATCCTGTTCTCGTTGCCAGATATTACTTCCCAGCAATACCAGCTCGTCGCTGTTACGCAATACACCGAGGCAATATGGTATGCCAACGCCAATCCAAGTGCGCCAGCACAGCCCCCGTCGGTCTCGCCGGCTGAGATCGCGATCCCCATTCCGCACACAAATCTTCAGTTCACGCCTGCGCTCAACTCGATCAGCGATTCGCAGTCGGAGCGCGCCACGGCGCTGGTGTTCTATGCGTGGAAGAGCGTGGGGACGATCATCAGCACGCCCGCGACGAGTTTTAACACGGCTCCAGCCATAGCGCCGGTTGTACTGAACAGTCCGCTCCCGTCTGCAATGCAGTCGATGAACGGACAGGACGTGCAGCTCAGCGATGCGAACGGTAACGGTGTGGAAGCTGAGGCGAGTTACACCTCCGGGCCGCCGGCGGGACTGTCGCTCTCAAACTTCAGCGACTCAACAGTCAACCTGACCACGCCGCTTAATGTGCTGTTTAACCTTCTGGCTGTGACGCGGGGACAGACTGTTACCGGCGAGATTCTTGGAAGCGGCGATGCGACCATCGTTACCGGTCAAGAGTTTGTGCTTCAGAAGTCTCCGCTGACCTATCTGCAAAATTCTGACTCGACCTCCGGTTCGGACTACTCAAGCACTCTTCAAGTCTGGGTGAATGGTGTCGAGTGGCAGGAGGCGCCGAGTTTCTACGGGCAATCTGCCAACGCGCAGGTGTTTGTGACCAGCGAAGACCCGCAGAATAATACGCATGTCCAATTCGGCGATGGAGTGAACGGATCGAGGCTACCCTCCGGCGTGAATAATGTCGTGGCGAATTATCGCTACGGCAGCGGCGCGGATGCACCCGACACGGGTTCGTTGACGGTCATTCTGCAGTCGTGGCCAGGTCTCAACTCGATTCTCAACCCGGTCCAGGTTGGAGGCGGGGCCGATCCCGATCCGCCGCAGCAGATCAAAACCTATGCGCCGCAATCGGTCCTTACATTCGGACGCGCGATATCGGCAAGCGATTACGAGACGATCGCGGCCCAGGCGCCGGGCGTGGCGCGCGCCCGTGCCTACTTCAGCTGGGACCCGGCACAGCAGCGAATGATGACGAAAGTCTATGTGGGCGACGATGCGAACGCAGTTTCGGCAGCCGACAGCGCGCTTGCCGGAGCGTGTGATCCCAACCGGCCATTAAGCGTGATTCTAGCGATGGGAGTCCCGATCGGTATCACGCTCACGCTGGTTATCGATCCCAGATATGTCGCCGCAACTGTCATTGCGGAAGCGACGTCAGCGCTAATCGATCCGGCTGCAGGTTTGCTGGGCACGAATGTAATCCGCATCGGGCAGACAATTTATTCGAGCCAGATTTACAAGGCCTGCCTGAGCGTTGCCGGCGCGATCGCAGTGCACGATCTTGAGGTGACCGGGCTTCCGGTTTTCGGCTCGGACTTCCAGATCAATCCCGGCGAAGGCGGATTCCTCCAGTTGACGAGCCAGACTCTAACCATCAATCCGGAGGTGAGCGCAAATGGCTGACCTCGACCACTACGAAATCTACTACGCCGACAAGCTCTGGAATCTAATACCGGCGATTTATCGCACCCTCGATACCGATGTCTATAACGCCAACGGTCCGCTGCGCGAGCTGGTCAATCGCATCGGCGCGCAGGCAGCTACGCTGCGTCGAAGCATCGACCGCCTGTGGGAAGACCAGTCGATTGAGAGTTGCGACGACTGGGTTATCTCCTACATCGGGAACCTTCTGGCGACGAACCTTGTTTCCAGCCTGGATGCGCGCGGCCAGAGGCTCGACGTCTACAACACGATTTACTATCGTCGCCGCAAGGGAACTGTAGCGATCCTTGAAGAGATCGCCTCAGATATCACCGGTTGGGAGGCGCGGGTTGTCGAGTTCTTCCGCAGGTTGAGCCGGACGCGGCACAATCTCGATCCGGCGATTTCCGTTCGCAGCGACACCCCGGCCGACAACCTGACACTTGAGCTTGCGCAAGGCCTGACAGGCAATTGGACGCATAGCATGATCGGCGGGTGGGCCGATCTGCGCAACGCATACGGCGCGTCGCAAGCGCAGGGTCCGCAAAGCATCGCGATTTCTCCGCGCCCGCCGTCGGCGTTTGACGAATACTTTCATACGGCCGACTTTCGCGCCGGCGCGGGCCGCTCCGGCTGGTACAACATCCCAAAGCTGGGTGTATTTCTGTGGCGGCTGATCAGCTTCGGTGTAAATCAGACGACTCCGGTTGAGAACGGTAGCTGCTGCACGTTCGATCCCACAGGCCGGCAGATTCCACTGTTTGCCGCTTCCTCGCGCCCGCCGTACGATGCGTGGGTTTCACCCCAGGAATGGCAGCTTCCGACGCCTATCAGCACGCCGTTGCTGACTGCAGCGCTGGCTGATCCTGGAACGATGCAGCTTTATGCGGCCATCGATCCCGATGGGATTACGCTGCAACAGAACTCGCTGGGAATCTTTACGCTGCCGGGCAGCTTTTACGAGCTGGTGAATGGCTCAGAGCTTACGACTTTCCCAATTCCGCCGAACACCTCGCCTCAAATCATGGTTTTTCCCGAGACCGGAGTTTTTGCAGTGCTCGAACCGCAGGACGGCCCGATCACCGTCACTTATCAATATGGATTTTCGGCGCCGATGGGAGCAGGCCCGTTTGACCGTCGAGTGCTCGGGGCGATTCCGAACCCGACTCCATCGCCGATCTCGAATTTAGTCGGAGGTGGAAACGGCATCGCGGCGCTGGGATCGATCTCATCGGTGGGCACAGTGAGCATCAACGATTCGCTTACTTATACTGCCGTGCTCAATGCTTCGAATATCGAGCAGCTCACCGTGACCGCAGAGAATCAGGCGCGGCCGGTAATCCGGCTTGGACCTCCGCAAAGCCCGCCAATCGAGTGGGTTTTCAACGGCTCGGCCCGCGGCAACTTGGTGCTGGAAGGGCTGCTGGTGAGCGGCTGCGATGTGGTGTTGAGCGGAAACTTCGAATCCGTGACGTTGACTTGCTGCACCTTCGATCCCGGCACATCCGCGAATGTGAAGGGAGGGAGCAACGATGTGGTGCAATCGCCGCCGGCCCTCTTTGCGCAGTCCATTGACTTGAGGGACCTGGTTCCCACACGGCTCTGGATCGAGGGCGAGATTGCGCAACTGAATATTGACCGCTGCATTCTGGGGCCGATTCGCACGCGGGCAGGCGGTGAAGTGGAGACGCTGACTGCGACCAACAGCATCATTCAGGCGATACCGACCGTCGAGCCGAACGGAGAGGCGCAGACCTTCGGACCGGATCTGCCTGACCTTGCGCTGTCATTCATTACAGGCACCACCAGCCTGAGCCGGTGCACCGTGATGGGACAGGCTTATGTGCACGAACTGCAGGCAAGTGAATGCATTCTGGACGAGGTGTTTCAAGTGGACAACACGCAGAACGGATGCGTGCGATTCAGCGCATGGTCGAGTGGCAGCGTGATTCCGCGGCAGTATGAGAGTGCGCAGATTCCGGCGGGCTCGCCCCTCTTCACGTCGCGGGATTTCGGTCAACCGGGATACGGACAATTGCTCGAAAACGTGGACAACGCGATCATCAGCGGAGCGCAGGGCGCAACCATTTCCCAGGGGGCCACGGACGGTTCGGAGATGGGAGCCTTTGCATCGCAGCAAAACCCTATCAAGGAGCGGAGCCTCCTAATCAAGTACCAGGAGTACATGCCGCTGGGATTGAATCCGGTTCTGATTCATGTAACATAACGAGCTTCAAGGAATGACTCGGCGCGGGAATTCACGACGCCGCGGGATACATGTTGCAAGGAGGAATTATGGGAAGCGATAAAGCACGAGTTACCTACGATCCGCGGCAGCAGTACCGGTCTGTGGTGATGCAGCAGGGGCGTGTAACGCTGGAGGCGGACTGGAACGAAACAGAACAGATCGCGAGTGAAGAGCAGCGTCTTGAGACGCTCGACATTATCGGACCATCCGGAACTCCCGACAACGGCTACCAGATTATTCTTCCCGATCCCTCATCGCCGTACGATTTCTCAGTTGGCAGCGGCACCATGTATGTGGGTGGAATACGCGCCAGTCTTGCAGAAAACGTCGATTACAGCAGCCAGGCCGACTGGCTTAACTACAACAATCCGCCCGATCCTCAAGATTTGAGCGATGACGCGGTGGACTGGGTGCCTCCCAATTCGCCGGCCCCGGTCTATGCCGGCGGAGGCACTGGCGCGCAAGGCGCAACCGACGAGTTTGTCTATCTCTACCTGCGCGAGCAGGAAGTGAGTGCAGTGGAGGATCCGGATCTGGCCGATGTAGCCCTGGGCGGACCGGACACAGCAGCACGTACGCGCCTGCTGCAGCACATTGTGCGCGTGGGCTGCGATGGAACCGATTGCGCAACCGGGCTGAATGCCGCCGAAGCGCAGTGGGCCGCGCAAGGGCTCTACTTCAATTCGTCAACGATGCAACTCGAGTCGCAGGACACGCTGATAGTCAGCTTCTCGAACCAGGGACAGTCGACGCCCTGCCAGCCCGAAGCACAGGGAGGCTATCTCGATCCCGATAATCAGCTCATTCGCGTTCAGATTTCCGGGCTCGACCCGATCACGGGGAACCCGACGTTTCTGTGGGGATTCGACAACGCATCGTTTCTCTATCGCATCAGCGTTACCAACACCGATCCGGTTACGCTGAAGCTTGCGTCGGCTCCGGTGGATACCAACCATCAGCCGGTGTCCGGACAGACAGTAGAGGTACTACGCGCCGCCGCCGAGCTTGCCAATGGGGGATACGTTGCAGCGCTCAGCGGTTTTCCCGTGACGCTCAACCAAAGCTACGATCAGGACACGCAATCGATTACCCTGCCCAGCGGAGTTTCATTGCCGCCTGAGTATCTGGATTCGACCTTGTCGCCGCCAGCTCCGCTTTTCCTGCGCGTGTGGCAAAACGAGGTCGTGTTCACGCCGGGTACTCCCATGGCGCTCGGCGATTCCGGTTTGCTGGTCACACTTGAGACCGGCCAGACATTTCATGTGGGCGACTACTGGCAGTTTGCGGTGCGCCCCTCCACTCCACAGAGCGTGTATCCAGAAAGGTATCAGCAGTTCGCGCAGCCCGCTGAAGGCCCGCGGCTGTGGGCTTGCCCGCTGGGTGTGATTGCGTGGAACGATGGCCAGGGGACGCTTGCCTCCGACTGCCGCAACCAGTTTTGCAGCCTGGTTTGCCAGTCGCAGAGCCAGCCGGGCTGTTGCCAGATATCAGTGAGCCCGCAAGACCTTGCTGCGGGCAAAACGCTGCAGAGCTTTGTCAACCAGGCGTCGCGGCCCACCATGGTGGTTTATGCCGCCAATCCGGGAGCGCCCGGAAACAACATCACAGTTCAGATCACAAATCTCCAATTGGACGCCTCGCCGCCTGCATTCGACCTAATCGTGACGGAGATTGACACCTATACCGGCCTGACGGTGGCCGATGATGACACTGGAATCGAGGGTGTGATCGGCGATGAGGAAGGGGGGCCGAGCGACGGCCTCGCGCACATTCTTACGGGGTCGGTGAACCCGCAACTCATTCCTGGAAACAACCAATCGGTCTCGTTCAGCGGGGGCGCGACAAATGCGAACGCCACGGTTAACGTGATGGACGGCACCTCGCAGAACCTGGTATTCACTTTGCTGGCGAGAAACCCGGGCACAGACGGAAATCTGACCCAGGCCACCATCTTCAATCTGGACCAGACGGTGCAGCCGCCGACTTTCGATCTGACCGTGGTTTGGCAAAAAACCATGCCGGGCGTAACCATGGCCACGCTGTTTTCAACCATCCAAAACAGCTTGGGCTACGAGATCATTGCCAGCCCGCCGACCACCACGCAGCCGTTCTTTCCCGCAGCGGGCATTACGCAACTGAGCGGCGGAACCGAGCCCGACCCCACCACCGGCGCGAACGCCACGCCTGCACAAGCGTCGATCTTCGGCTCTCCCGCGAAAATCTGTCTGCAGCCGGGAACCTATGCTCTCAGTCAGCCGGTGACATTCGGGCCGGAGCAGTCGAACATCACAATTGAGGCCTGCAACGGAGCTTCAATCGTCGCGCAATCGCAGTCGCTTTCGCACTTTGTGACCGGCATGTTCCAAATCAACGGAGCGAACAACATCGTGCTGCGCGGGCTCGCGTTCACGCTGCCGATGGTCACGTTCTTTCAAAGCGGCAACGAACTTGGAGGGTTGAACGTAAACTCACTGGAAGGGATTGGCGAGGGCCTGCTGCTCAGCCTGGTTGGGTCAGTCGGCCTCATGGTATCGGGATCGAGCGGTCTCACGGTCACCGGTTGCACGTTCAATTATCCGGCAATGCAGATTCATGAGATTCTATTCAGCGCTGCCATTTTTGCGGGAGCGGATTGCGCTGACCTGACGATTACCGGGAATGTTTTTGCCGGCCCTCCGGCTCTGTCTACACTGACCGGAATTACCGATAACTTGCTTACGCTTGCATTGACGGCAGGTTACATCCAGGTTGACAGCCTGCAGGTGACTTCCGGTGTCGCGGGAGCCAATCAAAATGGCTTCTCAGGCGCAACCATCGTTCCGTCTTCGCTCGACAACATCGTGTTCTCGGGCAACAGCTTCTCAAACCTGACGTTTCCCGTTTTAATTGCGACGGCGCTGGGCCGGGCTAACTTTGAGAACAATGTCGTGACCTCAAGCATCACCGGTTTCACAATGCTTCCACTGGTGGCCTCGCTGGCGGGCACCACGGAATATGCGGCAAACGATATCAGGGTTCAGGCATTGAACAATGCCACTATGCAGCGTGCAATGACAATCGCGGCGGCTTATCCGCGTCCCGCGTCGTTTGTGCCGATGCGGAAGTTTGTTCTGTCGTCGGAGCCCGTCGTCCAACCTGCTCCTCCCGGCGGCTTGTCAGGATCGGTTCCGGGTTCAGCGGCCGGCGGAACTGCGCTAAAGCTGAACAGGAACATTTTTACTTCGATCAATCAGATTTCGCTGGCTCCGCAGACATCGGCAGAAAATTCGGCACGTGGAGTCGAAGCAGCGAGGGCGACGGCGATACCGGTCCAACCTACTCCGGCGCCGGTCCAACCAGTACCTGCACCCATACAACCTGCGCCGGCGCCTGTTCAGCCGACGCCAGCGCCGGTTCAGCCAACGCCAGCCCCAGTCCAACCTGCCCCGCCCCCGATTTTCACCGATCCCACAACATTGAAATTGCAAACGCAACAGCCGCTTACTGCCAATTTTGCGCAACTGTTGGCCAGGATCCCCTCGTCCATGGCTGAGGCAATGATCTACGTAGGGCCGAATCTGAACCTGGAATTCAACGTCCAATTTGCCAACAACGCCATCGATGCATTTACTGGCAGCGGAAGTAGTCTGTGGGCGTTGATGGTTGTCGATCTAGCTGCAATTGCGGAATCGCTCGCTGGAAGTCCGGGCCCGAACACAGAAACCACGTACGGAGCCATGACGGTTACCAGTAACAGAATGCGGAACACGGGAACCGTCACGACCGTCTCGCTCATGGTGCAAGCCTGCACTGTAACCGGAAATATCATTGCTAACCAAGGCGAATTTAACAAGGGCAAATGTCTCTCGATCTATGTTCCAGGAGGTGTTCCAACTGCTCCAACCAACATTGCGATCGCTGCAGTCACTGGAAATGTGATCACGGGACAGGTCATGCTTCCACCGAGGATCAACACCTCGTTGCCAACGTGGGACACCTACAACTACGTGGTATAGATCTGGCCCGATCAGGGTCGCTCGCATGAAACCGGGAGAATGAAAAAGAAAGTAACCGGCACGCACGGCGCCGATTGGGGTTTGAATCACGACGATATTGGTTTGCAGCCATCGATATCGCCTCGGGCACGGGTCGATTACCTGGGAGGGCTATTGCTTCAGTCGCCCACAACCGAAACGAGTGAGACGAGCCGGGCGAGTCGCAAGGCGGAAACACCAGAGCTGCGACGCGAGCTGCATCCTATCACGCCCATAGGTGAGTTGGGTCTTGCCGCGCAGGTGCGAGGCGCGAGGCGAAACATCGGCGTGGCTGCACTGCAAGGTGCCATGGGCAACCAGGCCGTGCAACGCATGACGTCCATTTCGCGGCCGGTTCTGCAAACCAAACTGAAAGTTAACGAGCCTGGTGACATCTACGAGCAGGAGGCCGACCGCGTAGCTGAGCAGGTGATGCGGATGCCGGAATCGCCTTCTGCCGAACTGGCTCAGGCAGTTCAATCCACGCAGCGTATTCAGCGATGCTCATGTGGTGGAACCTGCGAAAAATGTCGTGACGAATCGGAAACGAGTGCATCAGCGTTTCTCGTACAGACGTGGCGCAGCAATCAATCCGGAGATAGTAACCGGCACACCGATGCCATAGATACGCAAGCGCAATCGCCTCCGTCCTCGGAAGTGAAGGGCCCACCTGCACCCGAGCCTCACGCCGTGAGCCAGGAGACTCTTTTGCTTGGCGGGGTTCCGATGGATGCCGCACTGCGCGAGTTTTATGAGAGCCGCTTCGGTTATGACTTCGGCATGGTGCGCCTCCATGCCGGCACAGAAGCAGAGAGCCTCAATCGATACTTTGCGGCGCGCGCCTTCACTTTCGGCGAACATATATGGTTGGGAGAATCGCAGCAGGCAGACCGCTCGTTCGTTTTTGCGCACGAGTTGGCTCACGTCGTTCAACAAAAGCAGCCGCGTCGGACTATTGGGCCCGGTTCAGGCGCCTTAAACGGAAGTTCTGTTGCAGGTTTGGCTGGCATGTCGATTCAAAGACTACCCTTCTTTGTGCCGATCGACACAAGGAGGGGAAGGTCTCAAACGGGAACTGACCTGCACTCTCAAATACTAAGTGGGTTTTCTGAAGTTCAGATCGAAGCGCCCGTCCCCAATGCAGTTCGAAACGACTATGGGCTCGGTTATCAGGGAGAAGCCGATCTCTATCGATCGGACAACAGCCAAACCGTCGGCATCTACTTTTCTGGAACAACAGGCGCAAAACATCCCGATGTACAGGCTACGGTACCCGGAAAACACAGGGCTTCTCGATCTTTTCCAGATAACAATCCCAACTTTACACCCGCCAAAAGAATCGTCCTGGTTGGGAATGGGCCAACGGAAATTGCGCTCAATGAGATGAAGCCTGCCGACCAAAAGATGTTGATTGAAGGGCGCGAGCAATTGCAGTTTTATAGCCAAGGCTTCGCTCTCGCAGCCAAGCTGACCAATGAATGGCTAAAGCTTTACAAGAAAACCTCCGCCTCATGGTCTCCGCAAGTCAGCAATCCCCAAATAGGTAAACCACCGGAACCGCAGGCATCCGATCTTGCCTTGGCCGACATTGTGGACGCTCCCCCCAAAAGCAAAGCGAAGTTTGTTGTCAAGCAACTCTTCAATCCGAACTTATTGGGGCTGAGGATTCCAGGCAAGCTCTATGTCGAATACTATGGCAATGGGTTGTGGATGTATTACGCCAGGCCAGATAATCTGCCGCATGCGCTGGCTTTGCCTACCGGAGGGCGGCGCGAGGATATCCGGGCGGCGATGCAGGTAGCAGACAGCGTCCAACAGCAGGTCATCGGAGGCCTTACAAGAGCTCCTCAGCAGGCGTCACCGTTTCCAAAACACAGAACCCCGGCAATTTCCGGTCCACCTTCCCGGCTCCCCGTTGTTCAGCGCAAGAAAGATAAACCGCCTAAGCTGGAGGACAACTTCAACTTCGACAATTGGAATCGTCTCCGCGGCCAATTGGGTACAGTCGTCCGCGAGGATCGCATTCTTGGTTCTGTCGACGCGAAAACGGGCGCGGTTGAAAGCAAACCTGGCGGGAAGGCATTCGCGTACTTCAACTTTCTCGAATTGGCTGTCAAGGCTGACGAAGGGCTCGACAACACCGTCAAGACGAAGAGTTCACTCAAGCAATCCAGCGAGTACAAGGACATTGCTGATCTTGCAGTCAGAGGCAAGGCTGATAAACCCGGAAAGTTAAGTCACTCTCCGTTTGAACTCTATACGTGGGTCGAACGCTGGACAAGCAAACCGGTTGAGGCGCTCGGATACTTTAGAAGGACATTTAAGAACGTCTTTGTCCCCCTTGCCAATCTCATATCAGGTTATGGCACAAGTCTCAAAGATGGCTTGTTCGGCAAAATCTCAGACAAGTTGAAATCCCTCTTCGACCAATCCTCTGCAGGCCAGGGGGGGTCACGTATCAAGAGATTGGCGATCGCAGGCGTGAGTAAGGCTCTCTCGCAGATCGCCACCATTCTTCTCCCGAACGTGATTCACATCATGGCGAACACGATCAAGTCGGGAATCGAGAGGAAGCTGAAAGCCTTTTTCAATCTCGAGGCTGGAGACCTGGTTGAGAAGACCTTTCATAAGTTTGATGAGTGGAGGGAGAAAGCAGAAGACTTCGCAAAGTCATTTGGCACTATTTTTGACCTTGTTACCAAAGCGCTTGACACTATCTCCGAGATTGTCAGTGTCGTTCAAAAGGTTACTGGATACATCACTGACGCAGTGGATGTTGTCCGGTATGGGATATATGCACTCGAATGTGAAGGGATCATCTCCTGCTTGGCGATATTAGCCAAACCTCTTCAGGATAGGGCGATCGCCTGGCTGGGAGAAAAGGCGCTCAAGATCTGCGGAGTTCGCTATCTGTTGGCGAAAGGGGTTCATAAGTTTCTCCCTGCCAATCTTCCGGCAACCATCGCGCAAAATGTTCTCAAGTTCCTGAGCAACCTTGTGCCGGCCTCCCTGGAAAGCGTTCGCGAAATCTTTACCGGTGATGTGACAAACGAGCCGGTGCCTGACCCCAGGCAGATTGTCGACGATGAATGCTTCAGTATCGACCTCGGTTTCAGCTTCCTCGACGGATTCCAGACATCGAAACCATCGAAAGGAGCTCTCGGCGAAAAATCTGCGAAAGACGATGTGGAACCGCTCAAGAAATTTATCGAGAATGTGTCCAGAGAGAAGCTTGAACCCCTGCAGAAGTTGATGCAGCAAAACGGAATCACCGACAACACACCGATGTCGCGCGATAATCTCGAAAAGCTTCAGGCCGCGCTCGATAAAGTCGAAGCTAAGGAACTCAACGATCTGGCGGAAGGGAAGGCGAGTCCGGATACTGTCGCCAAGTTCAGACCGCTCACTGATCTTCTGACAAAGATCGGCCGGCAAACAACGCCGGGAAGGAAACCATCGCATCCTGCCACGCCTAGAGTGCCCGGGCCCTCAATTTCTCCTCCTCCTCCGCCAGATTCACGAGACCCAGCGACGCCTCCAACGAAAGGGCAGGCTCCTCCCCCCAGTACGTCCATTTCTGGTCCCGACAAAGCTCCACCTCAATATTCAAGCGGACAATGGAATCCGAGGGACATTCACATCAGTTTCGTAGTCGGCACCCCCTCACCAGGGAAAAATTTGTACATAAAATCACTCGATCAGGAACGTCTGCTCTCGCAAGACGGACCGACGTTTTCGATCTATTGCACGGACGTCTTCTCCGGTTCAGTCTACTTCTTCTTGGATTACTACGGAAGGCCTAGGCCGGCGACGCTTAACGAGCCGATCGTCAGCGTGGCGTGGAAAATCGATGGCAAAGCGGTTATGCCCGCTGCGCATGAAGCGCCGCAATATAATGGCCCGGGCATTCACCTCTATACATCATTTTCGCCTTTATTCACCTTTGCCGTACAGGACAAAGACATCGTCGAAATGGAGTTCAGCATTCGATACGAGAAGGACAAGCCGCCACTGGTTTACAAAGACCGCGTCCAAATTAAAGTTATACCGTGCGCGTAGCTGACATATTTTCACGAGTTCTCGCCGCTCAAAAACAGGCTTGAGCAGGGAAACCGGAGACCTTTACGATTGATTGCTGGCAGCCGAAGCTCGGCATCGACGCGAACTGCCGGACCGCTCCTCTCGGGGCTGGACGGCTTCCGGCTGCGCTCTCCGCCGCAAACTCCCGCTCTTGTTCCAACGCATCAACTAATCCAAATCGACAGCGGATCAAAATTCGCAATCGTGAATTCTCACGCACCGCCGACAGCCTTAATACGGAGATTGTGGTTCAGAAGGGTAGGTTTCTCCAAACTTGTTCTTGTGGGCGCTGCTTTCGAGGCCGGCGATGGGGACCTCGATCGCACCCAGGTCGATGGAGCGCGGCGAGAGGTGAAGGCGTCGATTCAGGCCGCCAAGAACTGACTGCGGCACACCTTCAATCCAGAAATGCACCCGGTAATCGCCAGGTGGAATGTTGCGAAGTACAAATGCGTCTGACCTGTCGGCAACTGCGTAAAGGGGGGTGGAGAGTGTGAGTATCACGGCGCTCATTTCGGGATGAATGTTGCAGAAGATGTAGGAAACTCCTTCGCGCGAGAAGGTGACGGATTTCGTCGAGCCTGCCTCATAGAGACCGAGGTCGAACCGCTTGCCGTCGAAGAGCGAGAAGACATTGTGGTAAAAGGGATCGGCATTTGGAAATTGAACGGCGCTCCCGACCGGGACCACTTGCAGATGCGGGATGAAAGTGCGATTCTTCTGCAACAGCGAATAGTGGCCCTGTGTCGCGAACGGCAGAGCAGGAGTTCCCGGCAACGACTCAAGCCAGATGACAGCGGGCACCATGCGCGCCTTTCCCGGATGCGGGGAGACAAGGTGCAAGCGCAATTCGGCCGCCTGGAAAGGCACTGGTTCGTCCTGGGCCCGGACCATACCGGCAGCGAGCGCGAGCGCGCAGAGCAAACCTTTGCCGTGAAGATTGATCTTCATTAGAACTTGTATCCGGCTCCCAGGCCGATAACGTTGCTTCCCGCCGAAAGTCCGGTCACCGGCGAACTTGCGATGTATCTGTATTCAATCGAAAACAGCAGGTAAGCGCTGGGGCTGAAGATGACATTGCCCGTGAAAGTGCGGTTCCGCGCCAGATTCTGGTAGAAAATTCCGCTGGAATTAGTATAAGGGCGCAACTCGTGGGCGAATACTTCGTCCATGCCGTATGCGGCGTTGAGCTCGACGCGCTGGCTGAACTTTTCCTTCAGCTCGGTCCATCCTCCTACATCGTCGAGCGGTTTGATGTAGTAAGCACCGGAGTCCGGATCATGGCCATAGGCGAAATCTTTGAAGGCCCCTCCGCCAAGGCCGCCTAGAGCCAGGCCACGATAGAAACTTCCCACAAGCTGCAAATGGGCCGGTAGTAGAAAGTGCTCGTCGAGCGTTCCGGCCCAGGCCTTGAAGTTGTAACCCAAAGAACTGTGATGGGGAGAGAAGTAACTGCCGATGCCGATGCGATCGCCATCGTCTGGCAATGCGGAGCCGAAAAGGGACACATGCGCTTCCACGCCAGGCCAGCGGCTCTGTTCAACACCGCCCGGTAAGAGTGCCGGCGATGGTGAGGGGTTGATCTCGGGCGTGCCGGGAGCATCCGCGGCGTCAATCAAAGCGCCCTCAAAACGAAGCGTGCGCGAACCTGCAATCTCCATGTCCCGCCGCGCGCCCAGTTGAGGGTTCCAGGCCCAAAGGTTTCCTGACCAGGCGAGCGCGGGTTCTGCCACGGCCGTCAATGAGCTTGGCGAGTTGGGATTAAAGATTGGTCGATCAAATGAAAAATACATGCCGGTGTTTTTCCACAGCAGATTTGCGTGTGCAGTGCGGAGCCGCAGCAATGCTGCGTCAGCTGCATAGTTAGCGCCGGCGCTACCGGAAAAAAGGTTGCCCTCGAAGTCCACGCGCAGATCGGCGTAACTGCGAGCGCCGAACAAATGCGGACCGCGCGCATCAAAACCGAGAATCGTCTGCCGGACCGAGGCGCCCGTGCTACCCGCGCCGGGAACTGCTGTCGTTGGTGTTGCCGCCTGGTCTACCGCGCCGGTATTCACGAAACCGTTGAAGAGTAGCAAGCCGGTAATCGTTACGGGGAACTTCGACTCACTTTCTGCCTTTTCCTGCTCATGCGTGGCAATCTGGGACTCCTGCAATGCCTGGCGCTCGCGAAGTTCGTCGATGGCCGTCCGAATGGATTCCGACGAGGACGAATCGCCTGACGACGAAGACACCGGCGCGGAATCCAAAGTTGCCGAAGCGGCTGCGCCGGGTCGCTGTTGAGTCATCGCCGCCTGCAAGGCCGCCAGGTCCTTGCGCATCTCGGTCATCTGGCGCTGCGATTCGTCCAATTGGGACTGCATGTGCGCGATTGCGTCAGTGAGCTTTTGAATTTGTGTCGATAGGGTTTCCTGCTCGGCTGTCTGGGCTTTCAGATTGTGTGCCGGAAACGCAGCGACAGCCAGGATGAGCAGCCATATTCGCCACGCACTGCGAATGCGGTCACGAAAACTCTGCATTCGCTCAAGTTGGTATCTGTGTATTCTCATGTCCGATCACCCGATCATGACGTTCGGCCTCAGATGCCTGCAGGGGCCCACGAGCTATTTTCATCTGGAAGACCGTTTCCCCTGGACGGCTGCTGAGTAGAACTACGTCCCCGCCGTGTTCAACTGCGATGCAATGAGCCAGAGTGAGGCCTAGCCCGCTGCCTTTCTGCTTTCCTTCGCTGACAAAAGGTTCAAAGAGATTCAAGAGAATCTTGTTCGGGACGCCCATGCCGTTGTCGACGACACTCAGGACCATTTCACTATCGCGACCCACGAGTGTTGCGATTACTGCGTGTTTCTCTTCACCAGAGCGAACTGCCTGGCAGGCGTTAAGAAGCAGGTTGAAAATGGCCCGCTCAATCTGTTTTCCATCGACGACTGCCGCGGTGTCGACGGGATCGCCATAGTGGGTCACAAGGTCAACGCCTTCCGCATCGGGATGAGCATGAACCAGCGCGACGGCCCGTTCCAGGAGCGTTGCCATCAGTTCGGCCGACCGCTTTATGCCGGAACCGGTGCGGCTGAAAATTAGCAGCGACTCAATCATGTCGGTTGTGCCGAGCACGGCCGCGCGAATATCCGCAAAGATTTCGGCGCGCTCCCTGGAAGAGAGCCGGTCAGATGCAAGAAACTCCGCATTTGCGTACACTGCGGCGAGATAATGACGAAGATCATGAGAGACGGAACTTGCCATGCTACCGATTGTGGCCAGCCTCTCGGATTCGAGCAGCGCGCGATTGGCTTCCTGGATTCTACTTCGCATGGAAGCAAATGCCGCGCTTAATTGCCGCACCTCCTGGGTGCCGTAGCGCGGGACGCTGTGTTCGCTGTCGCCTCTCCCGAAGGCCCGCACGCTCTTGGAGAGTTCTTCAAGGGGCCGCGTGACAAAGCGTGAAAGAATGGCCATAAGGGCTGCTCCAGACAAGAGCGCAAGCAGCCCGGCACTAAGAACGATGCGGTCAATGCGACGGATTGAGCGCTCAGCCGGATCGAGCGATTTGAGCACGACCAACTTAAGCGGCGACGTGGAGGTAGCCGTCAGATCTTCAGCGGCAGCGAGGAATTGAGCGCTTCCAAATCTAACCGTGGAAGGGGCGCGAAGCGTACCCGAAAGCAACCGCGGTTGTGCGGCCAGGCCAGCCTGGACCGTAGGATCGAGCGTGCCGGCGACGATATGGCCGGCGCTCAAAAAGGTCGCCTCCACACCGGTGGTCTGACTGATCTCGCGTATGGTTTTTTCGATCGATACACCACTCACGACGTATCCCAACAGCGTTCCAGTTTCGGCGCTGCCGAAATAGAGCGGGCGCACCGAGCAGGAGTAGAGGGACCCACCGTCGATGAGATAGTGCTTTTCGGGAGCGCCCAGGAGGTTTTCCAGCCCGGTGCGCAGGCTGTCGCTGGGGGAGGAACTCCTGGTGTAAGCCGCAACAAACCGGCCGCTTGAATTCGCGAGCGCGAAGAGGTCGGTACCGCTGATTTGCCAGAAAACTCGGGCCCCATCCTGGATGGTGCGATCGTCCCCACTGGTCATAAGGGCTTTGAGGGTGGGAAGTTCGGCCAGGAGCGCATTTTCGCGTTCCAACGCTCTCAACCGCTCCGCCTGGAGATTCCGGTAGTTAACCACCGAACGGTCGAGATCTCGAGACAGGTCGTCCTCGACCTGCTCGCGCAATCGATGACGAATGAGCAACAGACTGAGGCTGGTAACGATCACCGTAACGGCAGCGGTAGCCAAAACAAGCAAGACATAGGTCCGAAAACCCTGACTTTGCCGCTTGTCGTGAGCTCTCGGGGCCGGCTCGTTCTGAATTTGGCCGGTTTTCCGATCGATTTCCGCTACGTGTGCCACTTTACGCCTTCCGCCCGGCAACTCGCCGCGGATTGCCCATAAGCCAGGGCGTCCCCCTTCTTAGAGAATGGAAAACTGCGAAAAAGTCACGGCACAAATTTGTATCCTGCACCATAGATCGTAAGCAGGTGCTTCGGATTTGCGGGGTCAGACTCCAGCTTCTGGCGCAGCTTCAGTATCTGATTATCTACTGTTCTTGTGGTCGGATAAAAGTTATACCCCCAAACTTCATTGAGCAAGACCTCCCGGGTGAGCACGCGTTCGGCATTGGCGGTTAAGAATTTCAAAAGCTTGAATTCGTGGGCAGTAAGGACGACTGGATTGGCTTTGCGCCGCACAGTCATCTTGATGAAGTCGACTTCGCAATCCGCAAATCGATAAACGGATTGCATGGCGGGCTTGTGCTGCCTGCGGATGGCCGCTTGAACACGGGCCATCAGCTCGCGCGGGCTGAACGGCTTGGTCACGTAATCGTCGGCGCCCAATTCGAGAAGCAGTACCTTGTCCGCGACCTCAGTAATGGCGCTGAGCACAATGATGGGGACTTCGGCGGCGAGGCTTTTGAATGTCTGGCAGAGCTGGCGTCCGGACATCTGCGGAAGGATGAGATCGAGAACTACTGCAAGAGGCCGCTCAGCGCGGAACCGATCCAGCCCGGTTCGACCGTCTCCTGCGACGGCGGCCGCGTAATGTTCTTCCGTGAAGATTCTGCGCAGTACTTTTTGCATGCGCGGATCATCTTCGATGATCAGAATCGTCCCCAGATTTTCGGCTGGTACGGGAACATTGAGCGGATCAGAAACCGGTTCCATCACTTGCATCATGATTCAAGCCCTTTCCATTCTATTTTGAACGGAAGCGGCATGGTTGTGCCCAACAGCCGCAACGAAATTACAATTGGATGACAATTCTATCGTCTTATACGAAGTTCTGCTGGTTCTCCGCCGGACGCACGGTAGTTACAGCCAGCTTTGCTGCCAACTGCTTAAGTAGAAAGGCCGCCTGATTCAGGCGGCCTTCGTTGAGTCTGTCTCTGGTGATTTTGGTCAATCAAGGTTTGTAGACGATTCTTGCAAAGGTGCCGGCCAATTCGTTGGGACCGATCCCCGGACCGACGGTGACGAATAGTTCGTTTGCTGCTCCATTAGTTGCGTTTCCTCCGCCGAAGGCAATTCCCCAGAGGTTATTAAGGATGATCGCCTTGCCGCTTTGGTCCTTGACCGTACCCACGTATTTCCCGGTGATGGGGTCAAACCCGTTGATGGTGCCGTTGACGGAGTTGTTTGAAACCAGCAGGGTATTGCTCAGCGGTCCAAAATTGCCGGGAGCTGCTGCGATTCCCCAAGCTTGGTTGAGTAAGTTTGACTGGATCAGTGTTTTCACGAAGGTGCCGTCCTCGGTGAAGAGGTCGATCAAACCGCCGGCGCCGACGCCCGGAACAGCATACGCGACATACACGAGGCCATTGATGTCCTGGATGCCGAATACCGAGAGGTTGGATGGAGCCGACGGATCGTTAAACGACTTCACCCACGTGAAGCTGCCGTTGTACATGTCAATTTCGTTGTTCGTGTTATCCGCTGCGTAGAGGAAGTTTCCCGAGGGGTTGCTGGTAATGGCCAGGCCCGTATAACTGGCCTTGTTGGCTGAGTTGTCAACTACGAGCGTTGCCTGGTTGGCGTTTACTCCTGGCGCCCATGCGCTGATAGTGCCATCCAGTGTCGCGAAAATAAAAGCTGCTTTCTCGCCCTGGACCTGAAAATCTGTTGACGATCCATTGAAGACGGTTCCCGTCGGCGAGCCAGGGCCGTTAAGCCCTGTCGGAGAGGACGGTCCGTTGCCGGCGGTGGGAATCAGAACTTTGAGCGACGATTGTTTTCCGTTGGCGTCATAGAGTGTCGACCAGCCAGTGTCGTTATCAGTGAGCCACCAAGGGCTCGTGGCACTGCGAGCTAGCCCCCAGGCATTAGCAAGTAGTGGATCGATGTGCGGGGCTTGGCCGACCTGGTTCGAGACTAAATTGGTGACGACATATTGTGCTTTGGCCTGGGTTGAAACCATGAGAACACCCAGGCCAAGGCACGCGGCGACTGCGGACCTGCAAACGTGCATACTCGTATCTCCTTTGGGGAAGTCAGCAGCAAAGGGAAGTTTGAACCCTGGGGGAGTAACTGAATGCGCGTCCCTCTCTGACCTGCTGTGCCTGATCGTAGGCCGAGCCGCGAGGGTAAATTGTCATGCGCTTGTCACCAGTTTGTAAATCTTTCTCGTCTTTTACGGTTCGCGCTCAAAAAAGACGAGTTCAGAGCTCAGTGGATATTTGAGATGGACCTGGAGGCCGGTATTGGCGAGGTCGCGGCCAAGGAAAGTGTGATCGGATATGGTTCCATCCTGGTAGTGCAGCCGATAGCGGCGACCGGGCTCGAGACCGCTGAGCAAAAATAAATGTTCCGGTTCATCTGCGATGGAGCCACGAAACGCGAAGACCACTCCCTTGCCGCGCGCGGGATCCCAATATTCCATGCCATCCCAATGAATGCCGTCGGGGCGCGGCGAGACGTGATAAAGGTGGGCGTCACGGATGAGCGGACGCAGCCGCTGCTTGTATAGCGCGATGGCCTGGTGCGCGGCTTCGTGTTGTTGCGGCGACCATGCTGATGTATCTTGCATGACGGTAATCCAGCCCATCATGCCGCTGCGAAGCATGTAGAGGAAGTTTTCTAATCGCGGTACGGGCCATTTTTCCACGTAGCTCTCAAGCATCGCAGGCGGAAGCATGTAGCTGGTGTCGTAAAAAGCGCGGCGATTGGATAGAGGATCGTAAGTATCTGTGATGGAGAAATAGTCTCCATGAGCAGCTGAGCCGAAATCAACCATGCGTCCGCCATCGTTGCATATCTCAAATATCAAGCCGGGATGCTCGCGACGAAGCTGTTCGTAGATGGAGTAATAGGATCGAACGGCGTGGTAACTTACATCGGTTGAGTTATTGCCAATTACAAAGTCGGCTCCCCAATCGTGAATCACTTTCATCGTGGCTCTATCGAGCGGCGCATGTGGATGGTCGTTCCGCATGCAACCCTTGGCTACCAGGTAGCCGTCATGTTCGAGCATGTCGAGGTGATAATCGTCGACAATCCGCTTGAGCTCTTTCAGAGCGTATGCTCGGGCTCCGGGTACGCCTATGTCGATGGTCTGCCCTTTGAATGCCTCGGGCTTCCAGCCTGGCGCGACATCGGAGATCAGCCATTTGTTGACCATGGGGTCATGCACATTTAACGCGCCGGGTTGGGTGTCGATACCGGCCTGCGTCCAATCGACCCAGATACCGAAACGCAGTCCATTGCGATGCGCGGCGTCAGCAATTGCGGCCAGACCATGTGGAAACGTGACCGAATCGGGATACCAGTCGCCAACGCCCCGAAACCATCCGGCATCGAGATGAAACATCTCAAGACCCAGGGCTTTCGACTCATCAATCATGCGTAGCGCGAGCGCTTCGTCCACTTGCATTCCGCTGCCCCAACTGTTGTTCACGGTGAGGGGATAACGTGGGTCGCGCCAAGTAAGGGGATTGCCGAGCACAGCGTGGACCCATGGGTGAAGTTGATTTGCAGCGCTGTCGGGGCCGTCGCGGAATGTTCCAAGAAAGACTGCGGGCGTCTCGAATTCGTCTTCGGGGTCGAGACGGGTTCGGAAAGGGCCCGGATCAGGATTGAGGCCCAGAGAGCTGCTAAGGCCGTCGCCTTTTCTGAAGAGGGCGATCCTCGTTCGCCCGCTGAATTCGATTCCGGCAAACCAGCCGCTCTGCGGCCGATCGGCCCTATAGACAAGTTCCGCCGGAATGATCTCTCGCGCCACTCCCGGCAATGGAAGCTCGTAAGTGGAAGATTTGCCGACCCACTTATAACCGTTGTTAATCATCTCTTGATGGGTGCCTTGAGCCGATGGAGTGTCGCCGCCTTTTTCAACGTAGAAATTCAGAAGTTTCGTGTCTTCCGGTAGAGACCAATCGATGTCGAGACTGTCGATCATCGGCAGCCAAATCTCCTTGTCGCCAAGGTTCTCGACGGTGATCCTGTGTTCAAGAGGGCCGAAGGTCGCCCGTGCTTCCCAAATCCATTTGAGACGCAGATGCGGATTCGTGGAATCGTAAACAAGCACAACATGATGAGCATCGGAGTTGGTGAGATCTCGCCTAAGCTGCCACGTGACCGGAAAGGACGCGTTATTGATTTCTACAAATGAAGGGAGTAACTCTGATTTCTCGTTCTGCCACAGGTTGGCGCCGCGGCCGTCAAGCCTCAACAGGCGCGGACAATTAACCCCCGCGCTAAGCTCGATCTGGGAGTCCGCGGTGCCGAGCCAATAGACAGGATCACGCGAAGATTGTGCGCGCACACCGAGTGAAATCGAAACGCTGACGAACAATGCGATCGGCGCAAGACAACGCAAGCGCATTCCTGGACGGCAATCAAACAGATTTCCGCAGTAGGGGGAATGGCGCTTTGAAGGGATAGTGTTCATGGCTTGAACTCAATTGCAGCATGCACTCGATGGTACAAAGAAGAATCGGGCGATGCTTCGGGGAAAGTGATTTCAATCTTTCCGTTGCCGTCAGGCTTTGTCACGACGCCTGTTGATTCTGCGACGGTCCACGCGGTATCGAGTTGCAGGTGCGATTCTCGCCCTTCCGGGGCGTCGGCTTCAATTGTCAGGCGGCTGCCCTCAAGATGAACTTCTATGATGCGAAGACCTGCGCTTGGTTCGCCGAGAACGGGATCAGGATTCTCCAAGACGACTGAGACGCCGTCTTGCCAATCAAGGCGAAGCTCGCTTTTTCCGTGAGGTACCAGTGCGGAGACTTCGGCCTCGGCTTGTTGAGGATAGTTTTGAATGACAGCGGCCAGGGTCTGGCCGTTGAGAGAGGCCGCGCGGAGCACGGCTCCTAGAGGAAGATTTGGATCGAACTGCAAATGAAAGGGCGGGCCGGGGTTCTCAGTCTTGAGCGACAACGATTCAGCGTCGCGGTGAATCGCGAACGAAATGGATGCTTCACCAAAAGAAACGTTTGAAATGGAAAAATCTTGCCATTTTTCCGGCAGACGCGGCGCAAATGTAAGTCTGTGCGCAAGAGGATCGAGTTGCAGGCCCAGCAGCCCATGAATTGTAGAGATGAGGAATCCCGCCGATGACCAGGTCTGTTCAGGTACCGATTCACTTTGGGGCCGATAGACGTCGCCGGCGAGCACCTCAGGAAAGTGGCCGATTGAATCGAGTGAAGCAAGGGGCACGAGTGACTGCCAGATCGAGAGCGCAGTTACAGGGCGATGTTTAGTCCAGAATGCGTCCGCAAGGCTCGCGGTTTGCACTGGCCAGACGCTTCCTTTGGCGTAAGATTGTGGATCGAACGCGGCGGACCCCGCTCCGATTCCACGCGCACCCCAGTCAGTTTCAAAATCGGAAGAGGCGAGCTGATTCAGGAGAACGTTCTGCTGTTGCTCGCTGAAGAGATCGAGTGTCAAAGCTTCCGGCGGGCCACTGCGGCGCTCAGGCATCGGCTTGCCGGTTACCGTGTGCCCGCTGATCCAGAATGAACTTGCGTCATTCCAGTAGTGCGATGGAATTTGAGCTCGCGCGGCTTGAGCGGCGCGGGAAGCTTGATCGGCGAGATCCGCATGGCCGGCGAGCATCGCCAACTGCGCGAAGGCTGAGCTCGCTTCGATCCACGAGGTCGAAAGCCCCAGATCGTCCGACATCCGATCCTGCTCATCGCCGCCTTCCTTGCCTGCGGGGATTGCAGGCAGGCTCGTCCTGGGGTCGATGACGGTAAGGCAGTATCGATAAGCAGCTTCAATTGCGGACCATTGATCGCGCACGAACGTCATGTCTCCGGTTGTGGCCACATAGCGGCCGAGCTCAGCCAGGAACTGGAAGGTGATGTCGACATGCACAAACATGTAGGGGTACTTTCCGGCCCAGTCGATGAATGCGGCACTCTGACTGAGCTCGTGCCAGATCATCCCCGTTTTCTTATCCTGATAGCGGAGGATGAATTTGAGCTCATCGCGGGCGTATTTCACTGTGCCTGCGCTGAGTGCCGCGTCCACTGCTACCAGCCCGTCGCAGGCAAAGAACCAATCGTATTGTGGCCTGCGCTGCCCACGCGATGGACCGTATCCAGCCACGACTCCGCACCCAAGTTCGGTATTGCACACCCAAGCTTGATCAAGTGCGATTTGCGACCACGCGAAGGCTTGATTGACACGTTCATCCGGCGTTTGAAGAAGGGGAACGGTCTGCCGGTATTCGACCAGATGCTGAAAGAATTCTGTTTCGAGTTTCCCGGCATCGCGAATGAGTGCACGATACGCCGATAGTCGATCGGCAGTGTGTGGGGGATTTAGAATTACAAAGACCTGTGCTACGCCGGAAATCGGGTGCAATGTGAAACCGATCCCCGCCTCCGCTGCGGATTCAGTTGAGTTATCCGGCTCGTCATGCAATGCAATCTGCGGGGAACCTACGACGGCGGAGTATCCGTATTCCGGCTCCGAGATAACGTAAGCTGTGAGGCCGCTGTGCCATGCGGTTGCCTGACCTCCCAATCCGGCAGGCCACATGAGATCGAGTACTGGCACTGCATGGACGACGATGTCGACAGAATGTTCAGATTGCACCGTATAAGTAAGAATCGCCGCTGGCCGCTCGAGAGGTACGAACAGTTTTTCACGAATGACGAAACCCGGCCCAAGATAAATGCGAGTGACAGAATCCGGATGATAGACGACGCGCCGCAGAATTCTACGCCCGTCGATGGGTGTGGTTTGGCCCTCGGGAAGAAACGAAACCCGATAACCGCTGAGAATTTGAAATGGGTAACCCCAAATCTCCAGATCGGAAGATGCGTAACCTGCGACAAGCGAGCGGCGACCATGAAAAGCGATAAAACGATGATCGCCGACGCTTTGCGCGTTCAGTTCGAGGCTTGCCGGTAAGCTTCCTGCGGCAGCGGTTTCTTGCGAGAACGCTGAATAGCAGCACAACAATAAGAAGAGGAGGATGCATGTAACGAGCGGTTTTCGCCGGAAATTCGTCATTCCGTCCTCTTTATTTAATGGATCGCGGGAAGTCCATCGCGGGATTATTCTTTCTTCGCTTGCTGCATGCCGGGATTGTCGAAGTTGTAACACGCGGAAGAATCGACCGCTACCACGAAAACTCGACCGTCTTATTCTCATAGCTTGCCGCGGGCGAGAAGATAACGGTCACCGCGCGGAGGCCGTTTTTCAGATCGCCAAGGGTCGCGCCTTCGGCTGAAACCTTCAGGTCGGGCGCATTTTCCCGGAGGCGCAGAGTATAGGTCGATCCACCAATACCGGCAAGTATAAGTCTGCAATGATGCGCCTCGCACTGCTGGTTGAGGACCTTTAACGCGTGGGTAGTATCGCCGAATTGAAGTGTCTGGCCGGGCAATGAAATCTCGATATCGGGCAACGGGATGTGCAGTGTTGTGCCGTCCGCGTGTGCCCCCGCAATCTTTGACGCGAGCGTGATTCCTGTTGGTGGGTTAAAAGCCTCTACCGTTAGTTCGGTCGACGAACGAGTGAATTGAAGATCGAGATGCGCATTGCCAAAAGGAAGGTTGTGAATTGCGGCGCTTTGCCAGTCCGCGGGTAGATGGGGAGTAACGGTGAGCGTATTCTGCGGCACGTTCCACTCAAGCCCGAAGAGGCCTCGGACCACCGGGGAGATGACCATCGCCGAAGACCAAAGCTGATGCGCTGTGCTGCGCCCGAGCGGCTGATAGAACTCGCCTGAAAGCAATTCAGTTACGTTTCCAGGATCCTGGGCCCAAGTCATGTCGGCGTTCTGCATCAGGTGCGCATAGCCAGACAGTGTGCGGCCGGTACGATATTCCGCAACAGAGACCCAGCCTGTAAAGAGCGGCCAAACCGAGCCCTGATGATAGCTGATGGGATCGTAATTGCCGCTCCGGTCACTCACAGAGCGTGTGCCCCAGTCGGTAGAGAACTCCGCCGAGGCCCAGCGCGAGAACATTTTGCTGCCTTGGTCAAGCGAGTAATCGCCATCCCACCAAGCGACGGCAGGAAAGATTGTCGGGGTATTGTCCGTGCCCGCATTTCCGTTCCAACTGAAAGAGTAAAAGTCTTGCGCGGGCATGTAGTACTGCGATTCAATCTTCCGGCGGATGCGCTCGGCCCGTTTCTGAGCGTCTGCAGCTTCATCGGTGTGGCCCGTGGCACTGGCCAGGCTGGCAAAAGCGAGGCTGGCCTGCTCATCGAGCGCAGCAAGATAAATCTCCTGTTGCGGGATTTCGGGCGCCCATGATTCAACCCAGGCCGTTCCCTCCAAATTGCTGTAGATGCCGTCGCCATCGAGGTCATGTGTCGACTCAAAATTCCATGCACCTTCCAGGTTCTGCCAATGCTCCGCCACAAACCGCTCGTCACCGCTGATACGGAGATAATCGTTCACCGCCATGGGCAAAAGCGCGGTTGCGTCGGCAGCCGCATACTCGTAGGGGAGGCTTTTCCAATCAACCAGGTTCGCTGTTTGCGACCACTCGTGGAGTATCTTTCCCTCCGGGCTTTGGCGGTGAAGAAGGAACTCAATTTCTTTGCGGGTTGTATCGAACCCGCCGTAGCTATCGACCGCATAGATCGACCATAGCGCATCGCGGCCGAAGAACCACCCAAAGCCTGGCCGCACCGTGTCGCCTGAACCTACGAATCCTGCAGTCAGCGCCTCTTCCCTGCGGTTCGGGGTGGTTTGCACGCCCAGTTGGTCCATCGAGGCGACCGCCCAGGAGAATGCCTCGTTCAGATGCTGGTCAGGTGTGTCGATACTCATGCTTGAACGCAGAAGATTGCGATAGTAACTGCGATTTGAATCGAAGACTGACGCGGCGGATTGGTCAAGGGCAAGAAGTTGCTGCGAGAGCGCATTTCGCGAAGAATCGGCTTTTGTGTTTCCCAAAGTCACCAGCAAGGGGAAGAGTTTTTGTGAATCGTGCGCAGGGTCGAAACGGAGTACGAACTGGAGCGGATAGCTCTCAGCGCGTTCCTGGTAAGGCTCAAGAATACCCGGTTCTGAGGTGGGCATGGCAATGGCAGCGGTGTGATCGGGGAAGTTGAGATGAAGAATGTAAAAGCCGCTTGAACCCGAGGTGGGAACCCACTCAGGTGATGGATGGTCGTCCGACGGGGCGGGCCACATGCGCTGCATGATGGGTGAAAAACTGAAAGTGAGGGTCATCGGGCGCACGGCTTCAATCTGAAAGAAGATAAGTGCACCCGCATTGTCCGGTCCGGTCTTCGGAGCAACAAGAATCTGGCGGATGGTGAAGTTCGCATGCGAATAGGTGATCACGGTCGAATCTGGACGCACCTCAATTTGCGCCGCGTGCTGGTTCACGTCAATCGGGACCGGATAGTTGTCCATCCGAGCCGAAATGCGCAGGTCGCTGAGCACCTTCCATGGGAAGAGCCAGATTTCGCACGTTCCGTCCTGCTGGCCGAGGATTGCGCCGCGAGGGCCCACGACGGAAAATGGCAACAAGGGGACTGCTTCACGCCGGATGGTTAGCGAGCCGGCTGGCGATTGGATGGAATCAAGGGGGAGGGTTGGAAAGGGCTGAATCGGTGTTTGCGTAGACGCCGTTGCACATGCGCAAAAAATCCACGCCAGAACAAGTGCGCCAGCTACATGTAAATTTTCAACATTCCGCGGTGATGGCGGAATTGTGCTTCCAGTCCTGCTCCGGAATCGCCTCGGATCCCATGGTACTTTCGATTCCATTTTCTGTCCTGAAAGCCATCTGTTGGGCAGTTCGCACAAATGTCGAAGAACGCGCAGGCGGTGGCGAATGCTCGGCCATTTTAAGATGCGCGGGGGATGGCGGGTTTTCCCGCCATCCTTTTGCGGCGTTTGAGTTCAGAACGAGAAGCGCGATGCAAACTGCAGGAATCGCAGCGAGGTCCCGTACTGTTCCGAAAGCGTTCCCTGAATCATGCCCGAATTACCCTGGCAATCGATGCAGGAACTCGGCTGCGAGTAGTTGACATGGTTGAAAGTGTTAAATGCCTGCACTATCAGCTGCATCTTCACGTTCTCCCAGATGTTGAAGTTTTTGGTGAGCGAGGTGTCGACATTCACAATGCCGGGGCCCCAGAGTGAGTCGCGTCCCCAGTTTGCCCATACGCCAGCCGGCGGTCGGGCATAGGCGCCAAAAGTGCTATTTGGCTGTCCGTACGGCGCGAGCGGATAGGGCGAGGTTGGCAGGTATGGCACGGTCAGGCTCTGCGCGTTGAACGAGCCCTTGTGAATGTTCGGTCCCTGTCCCGCAACCTTGTTGGGCCACGAAGGTCCGCATCCATCATTTGACGCAATGTCGTTGTCTTCGGCGATCTCGTTGTAGCAAGGAGTGAAGGGGAGTCCGCCGTCCCAGGTGAGTGTGCCATTGAGCTGGAATCCGCCGATGATTTCGTTTGCCCATCCGGGAATTGAAGCAGCGAATTGTTTGTTGCGCCCGAACGGAAGATCGTAGTCACCGGCGAAGACAAAAGCCTGGCGGCGGTTGTAGTAGCTGTTGCCTCGGCCAATCCTTGAGTCGATCATGAACTCGTACGACTCGTGATCGATTGCGTGAGACCACGTATAGTGCGACAGGAACGAAAGCCCATGGCTCACGCGCTTGTTCACCACCACCTGCAGCGCGTTGTAGCTGCCGGTAGCCTCGTTGAAGTTGTCAGAGATGCCCTGCGTCCAGCCATGAGAGACTCCCCACAAGTTGAAGAGGCTCTGGGCATTGCCGTACTGGTCTCCGCAGAACGGCTCGCGCTCGCACAGGGTGTAGTCAGAGCCGGTGGGGTTCGATGAACTGACGGTTGCGGGGTTGATCGTGTCGAAGCCGGCGAGTGTACCTTCGTTGGCGTTGAACTGGTTCGATGAGTCGAACATGTTGTGGTAGGCTTCACTGCCCAGGTAAGTCACCTGCAATGCCAGCGTCGGGCCAATCTCACGCTCCAGGGTTACGTTCCATCCCTGCACGGTCGGCAGGCGCATGGGATTGGCGCGGGCGGTTTGCGATATGCCTACCGGAAGAGGGAATTTACCAGTGCTGGGGATCGGAGCGAACGTATACCCGGGAGGTCCGGGGGCTACGCCGCTCTCGGTTGAACTGAAGTTGAATACGGCCGCGTATGGCGATATGGGAGCGAGATCCTGTTGGATTTGCAACGGGTAAGAACCTGTAAGCACGTCGCCAAAGGTGTTGCCGGCCCATCCCTGTCCGTAGACGATGCCGTAACCGGCACGGACCACCGTTTTTGCGAATGGCTGGTAAGTAATGCCAAGCCGCGGAGCAAATTCGGTGCGGTTGATCTTTACGTTAAGCTCGTTGTTGATACCGGGGTAACCGGCGATGAAGATATCTCCGCTGAACGGGTCGAGCAGTCCGCCTTCGCCCTTCTGAGTGACCGCCTCAGGAGTGTAGAGCTCCCAGCGCAGGCCGTAGTCGACTGAGAATTTCGGAGTCATGCGCCATTGATCCTGGGCGTAGGTGAAGAACCGTTTTTGAGTCGTATTGCCAATCGCGCTGGTACTGGTTACGGTACGCCAGTAAGTGGTTGCGTCGCCTAGCAAGAAGGTCGCGAATCCCAGGCCGGGATACTGGGTACCGCCGGCAACGCCCGCGGTGCGCGATTGTGACGCAAAATATGTGCCGTTGAAGTTTACGTTTCCGCTGCCGCTCTCTGAGAGCGAGCTGTTCTTGCCATAACGGAAGTCGACGCCCATCTTGAAGTTGTGGGCGCCGACCATATGTGTCCAGTTGTTTACAAACTGATACTGAGCGGTCTGCTGCAGATTCTCTGAAGCCGACGTGCCGTATTCGATGTTCGCGCCTCCGTTAGCGCCATTAGCGGGAATGGTGATGTTGAATTGCGGCAAGCCCCCAAATTCCGAGTATGGCGTGAGGTTGGCATTGGGGATTCCGAGGGTATTTCCCAGCGGCTGATCGGCATCTGGGCCCTGGGTGTTGTTGTAAATGCGGTAATAGCCGAAGCGGAAATCGGTGAGCCACTTTGGCGAAACAATGTAGTCGAATCCCGATGCCAGGCTCGAATAATGGAAGTTGTCATTGCCGGCAAATCCACCTGCGCCGAAGCCCTGACCGCCTGCTGCGCCAAAATAGGGAGCGCCTGACAGGCTGCCGCCGAAGTAGGAGTAGCGGCCGAATATATGCAAAGCCTCTTTGGGCTTATAGTCGATGCGCACGTCGGGCTGGTTGGTGTCGAACGGCCCCGAACCTCTAGCCGAGAAGTTGTTTTCAAGCGCCCCTGGCGCACCCGCGTTGGGAGGAGGCAGCAATTTGAAAAAGGCCACCGCCGCGGTCGAAAGATCGCTTATGGGAATCTGGTTGTCGGCATACATCGTGCGCCCGCTGGCATTCGCATCCGTCAGGGAGTTGGGCTTGAACGCCTGGAGCCCGCTTGTCAGGTAATCGCTTAGGTCGCAAACGCCGGTTGACTGCGTACAGGTTTGCTCGGCCTTGAGCGTAGGCACGGTGGTGAGCACTGAGGTGCCCGTCTTTTCGCGAAGACCTTGGTAGTCGACGAAGAAGAACAGCTTGTCGTGCTTGATTGGCCCACCCACCGATCCGCCAAACTGGTTGTGCAGAGTGGGGGGCAGTATGTTGTTGGGCGGCGCATTAGCAAACGGGTCGCGCGCCTGTTGCGCATCGGAGCGGCGATACTCGAAAGCTGTTCCATGAATCTCGTTGCTGCCCGATTTGGTTTGAGCCGTTACCAGGCCGGCTACAGCTTTACCGAACTCGGCATCATAGTTCTGGGCCGTCACCTTCATCTCAGAGACGGCGTCGAGGTTGGGGTTAATGACAGCAACTCCGTTGAGGGGTTCCTGGTTGTCGGTGCCGTCGAGTTCGTATCCGGTGGCGAAGGGAAGCTGCCCATCGACTTCGATCGATCCGCTGCGTTGCGGATTGCCACCCCCTTCTCCGGGCCCCCAACCGATATATGTGGTGCCGGGCGTGAGCAGTTCGAACTCAGTAAAGTTGCGATCCATGTTAGGCAAGTTTTCGACGGCTCTTGAGTCGAGGATGGTGCTCACCTCCGCACGATCCGTTTCAAGCAGCGGAGTCTCGTCAGTCACAACCACGGTATTCGATACGGCTCCGACCGTCATTTGCATGTCGACTTCAGGCGAAGTATCAGCGTAGACCACCACGTTATTGACCACGGTCTTGCTGAAGCCTTGCCCCTCGGCCAGAACATTGTAGGTATCGGGAATCAAGTGCTGAACCCGGTAGAGGCCGGTCTCGTTGGTCTTGGTGTTGACCGTGGTCCCTTTGGATACGTCGGTTACGGTTACAGTGACATTTGGCAGGACAGCGCCGGAATTGTCGGTCACGGTGCCGAAGATTGACCCGTATACGGCTTGGGCTGAGGCGGGTGGTCCGCCCGCCAGTACCGCCAGCAGTACAACGGTAATTGTCAGTAAAGGCACACAATAACCGAATCGTTCGTCCAAGTTGGTTTTTGTAGACTGGGAATTCATAGATGCTGGCTCCTGAACGGATACAACAGTTTTAAGGTGCTCATCGAAAAAGGCATCGGTTCAGAATTCTCAACGGAACCTCCTTGATGCCCGGGCGTATTCTAAGTTTCGCTTGCCATCGACATTCGGATGAAACTTGAAATGGGGCGTCCGACCGGTCGTAGGCGAGGAACCGGCGGAAATAACGCGTGCTTCGGTTCCTACTGTCGCCCGTTAGCATCGGTATTTTCGCTAACACTTCGCAACGTTTTTTACGGTGATTTTGGGGATTTATCGACGTCAAATTGTTATGATTTGACCGGTAAAATTTGCCGGTGCTAGAATCTGCCCCTACGATGTATTGGATGCAATGTGACTCTCCCCGAAGTTGCATTACCAAAATCGGAAGTCAGCGCTCGCGCCGATCCTCGATGGACTTTGGTGGAGAGGATCCTATCCAGTCAGCACCTCAAGACCTCTCCGCGGCTTTGCCAGTTCCTGCAATACGTTGCCGATTGTGCGATTCGTGATTCACCCGAAGAGGCAACCGAGCAACAGATCGGGATACGTGTCTTCGGCCGCCCACCCGGCTACAACTCCAGCGAAGACAGCATCGTACGCACACATGCGCGTCTCCTGCGACAAAAGCTTGAGTCCTACTTCGCCCAGGAAGGCGCCGCCGAATCCATCCTTGTCGAGATGCCGAAAGGGCACTACCTTCCCATCTTCGTGCAGCGGTCTGAGAAGCAGGCTGTCGCGGGGCATCGGCCGTCATCCCTCCCGCACGCAGAATTAAGACCGTCAGCCCGCCTGGCCGCTGCACTTAGAAAGTACCGACGAACGCTCGCTGTCGCGACAACCTTACTGGTCGCAATCGGGGCGCTGCTGATTTGGAGGCCATGGAGCAGAACCGCAGCCGCACCGTCCGCCGTTGATGTATTCTGGCACCCCTATTTGACGGGTGATCCGCCCATCGTCATATTCAGTAACGCGTTATTCAAGGGCGACTCAACAAATGGTCTCAGCTATGCGTCAAGCGAGGATGCCAATGCGGTCGCCAACGGACCATATGTGGACACCTACACCGGCATCGGGGAATTGGCTTCGGTGTACACCCTCACGAAGCTCTTCGATGCGCACAAATCTTCTTTCATATTAAAACGGAGCCTGCTTGTCACCTGGGACGAGGCCGAGTTACGCAACCTCATTTTCATCGGATCGCGAGCTGAGAATCCCTCATTGCGGGTGCTGCCTTCGACGACCGACTTTACCATGGTGGCCAGCCCCGATTCGGCTGGAATCGTTAATCACAATCCTGGCCCCGGTGAGCCTGCTGTCTACTCCCGCCCCGAACACCCCCTCGACCGCGATTACGCAATCCTGGCCATGCTGCCAGGCGTGCAGTCGGGCAAGCGCATCCTCATTTTCAGCGGGCTTACGACCTACGGAACGCAGGCCGCGGTGGAATATGTGTGCAGGCCCGAAACTTCAAGCGAGCTTGTTAAGAAGATCATCGGCCCCCAAGGGGAGCTGCGCCCATTTGAAGCTGTCCTTGAGACTTCGATTGTCGGTGGTGTGCCCATGCAGGCGCGGCTGATAACAATCCGCGTTCACTAGCTTATAAGGGTCTTGTTTCTGCTCTGCAGTCATCGTTGCACGAAGTTTATTTTCCCGGCTCCAGGATCAACCGGTTATCAGCTTTGATCTTGCTCGCGAGATCGCTTTCCCGTCTCGCATCGTCGTCCAAACCTACCCGGTGGTAAGCCTGTGCAAGCAGCAGATGCGTGGTCGCATCGTCCGGGTCCATCTTCTCGGCGTGCTTCAGATACATGATGGCCGTCCGGATGTCCTGGCGCCGCAATAACAACTTGCCCATGTTGAGGAACGATTGGGTAAGTGTTGTGTCCAGGGCGATGGCTTTAATCAGCGCCTGTTGCGCATCTTCTACCCGGTCTTGTTTCAGGTATGCATCTCCCAGCCGGTCGTAAACCGGCGCGTAGTCGGGATTGATGCCGCGCTCTGCCTCCAGTTGCCGGATTGCTTCATTGAAATCCAGTTTACTCAGTGCAATCTCACCCAGCATGAAATGTGCCATGGGCAGGCCCGGCGAGATTTCAAGCGCCTTTTGTGCCTGCGCGGCTGCAGCGTCGGGCAGATTGACACGACGCAGCATTGTAGCTAGCAGTAAATAAGCGCTTGCCGAATCCCTGGGCTCGCCGAACTGTGCCGCAAACGATCTGCGCGCATCGTCATACCGCTGCGCATTCAAATAGCAAAGACCAAGAACGTATTGTGCATCCGTATTGGCATTTGGCACCCATTCCAGCACGCGCTCGAGGTAGGGAATCGCGGCATCCGATTGTCCCATCCGATAAAGAACCAGCCCCTCCATCTGCACCGACTCCCGGTCTGCTGCATCCTCGTCGATCGCCTTGGCAAATGCCGCCTTGGCCTCGATCAGTTTGCTGGTACGGTAGTAGGCAATTCCCAGCTCGTGCTGCACGCCTTTAACCGCAGGCTGCGCAGCCGAAAGCTTTTCAAGTATCGTGATGGCCTGTTCGGGGTGATCGTGCTCGAGCAACTCGCGAGCTTCCGCCAAGTCAGTGATCCCGCTGGAAGATTGAGCTTGAGCTGAGAGCAATGTGGCCGCAAAAAATGCGAGGGGAAGAAAAGTCTGCTTGCGCATAGCGTTGACAAGCATACTTTGAGGGGGACCAGGTTGAAAAGTACCCAGATTGCCGCCGATAAGCCGCGCCGTTTAGTTCGTTTCATCTCATCAACGGCGAGTTGTTGCCCTCGAAGCGGTGATCGCGTTACGACGGCAGCGCCGAAAGCAGCAACTTATCCCTGTCAAGCGACCATCGAGGTTGCGCGATCGAAACTGTCGTAAAACTCCACATTTCGCCAGTTGAAGACCGGATGCAACCGGCCGATCGGATCTCGGTTGCACTGGCAGTATGGAAAAGGATGAATGGTTCAGCTTCCCTTTCGTCCCGCTCGCCGACCTGACTTACTGGCAGACGCCCGCGCTGCCGGCATTGTAAATCGCTTGAATTTGTGCCGCGGTCAAAGCGCCGTTGTAGATCTGGACTTCGTCGATGTCGCCGTAGAAGTAATAGAAGTTGGGTACCCCTCCAATATAGGCGTTTTCAAGAAGTTGATTGGAGTTCGGCGTTGTGCCCACTTCCTGCGCAAGGGTCTGCTGAACACCGTTGATGTAAAGCTCGTTGCTGTGGGGATCGCCGTTGGTAAACACAGCTGTCACCTGAACCCATTCGTTGGCCAGTCCGCTGCTACTTATCCCCAATATGTCGCTGTTGCCCGTGTTGAATCCAAATGCCCCGTCCCAGAACAGTAAGTCGTAAAAGAAGGTCGTGTTTCCGAACGCTATCGGCATAGATTCGGTGCTGTCATTCTCCCAATACATCCAAAAGGCGACTGTAGCCTCCGTTCCCGACGCAACATTGATCGACGAAGCGGCCGCGGTCAGGTGCCCCGCTGTCCCGTCGAAGTTGAAGGCTTGCCCGACTTCGCCGGTGGTGTAGCCAACGGTGCCCACGACCGTGGCGTTGTTGCCGCCGATGATGTCGCTGGTGCTGCCATTACCGGGCCACCAGTCGATGAGGCCGCTGGGCTGGGGATAGCAAGCGCCGGTAGCGATCACCGTCTGTGTCAGCGGAGCAGAATTGCTGCCGGCGTAGCTGGTGTCGCCGCTGTAGAGGGCAGTGATGGAGTGTGATCCAAGGTTCAAAGACGAGGTGGAGAACTGCGCCTGTCCGCCGCTTACAGGAGCCGTGCCCAAAGTGGTGGTTCCGTCCATAAACGTCACGGATCCGGCGGAGGCGCTGGGCGCGATTGTGGCCGTAAGTGTCACCGACGTGCCGACGTACGCCGGGTTCAGGGACGAGGAGACTGTGGTGGTCGTGGGCGTTTGAACCTGGCAGACTCCGGCCGAGCCGGCCTGATAGATCGCCTGAATCTGCGCCGTCGTGAGAGCTGAACTGTATATCTGAGTCTCATCGATCAGGCCGTTGAAGGGCCAGTTTTCCTCGTCATCCTGTCCGATGGCAAACCAGTCGCCGTTATATGAAATCTGGCCTGTGAATGGAGTTGTCCCATTATTCACCGTGGGTTGTGCCACTCCATTGAAATAGATCTGCATGGGGTTGTTTGCTGTTGCCGTCGCGGTGACCAGCGTCCACTGATTGAGAGGCACCTGGGTGGTGGTGAAAGCCTGGTGCCATGCTGAGCCGTCCGCGAGATCGAAATCGATGGCTCCGATCGGAACATCGGGGAGGAAACTCTGATATCCGTTGAAGAAGATACCAGCGGCCGCGTTGTTGCTAGGCTCTTCGCTTCCTTCGATCATGCCCCAGGTTTGGCCTCCGTTTGGAGTTCCATCCGTAGTCGGATATGCATTTGGATAAATCCATGCCGACAACGTGATGGCGTTCTGGATTTGCAGATTGCTTGGCACTGGCTGGCCGATCAGCACGTATTGATTGTTGCCGTTGAGGCTGAAAGCGTCGTCGACCTCGCCCAGCCCAAAGCCGGCGCCATTCTCGAGCGTGCCGTTGTTGCCGCCGATCAGATCATTGGCGTTGTTGTTGCCCGGCCACCAACTGACCAGGCCGGCCTGCTGCGCGCTGCACGAGTTGGCCAATTGGACGTTGGCTGAGCAGGAGGCGTTAGTGCCTCCGTACTGGCCGTTGCAAGTCCAGGTCCAGGAGCCCGAATTCGTGACCAGGGACGCGGTTCCGGCCGAGCACAGATTGGTGTTGGGCGCCATGGCGAAGCTACCGTTATTCGCCGAACCGCAAGTTCCATTCACGGCTGACACTTCGCCGGTCGTGAAAGTGGCCTCAGTGCCGTAACTGCTCTCTATGTTTCCGGCAATGTCGTACGCATACCCGGGGCCGGTGTAAAGTTCCATGTCGTAGATGGTGGACGGAGCCAGCGGAGCAGTGGGGACAATTGTCGCGGTCCTGTCGTCGCTTGACATGGTGACCGTGGCGGGCACAACCGTGTCCGTATTGTGGGTCTGCAAATAGAGGACGCCTGACGCAGACGGCGGGAAGAGCGTGGGGTTCATCGCCTTGCTGAAGGTGATGGAGAACGGCCCATTGACGCTGACATTCGCGGCGCCGTTGGCAGGCACGGTCGATGAGATAGTCGGCAGGGTATAGTCGTAGCTCGATCCGGTGGTGAAGCTGGTGGTGGTTGTGCCGCTGACCGGATTGCCGTTCACATCGGTGACGCCGGCGAAATTGAAGGTATAGAGCGTGGTTGGCAGTAAAGCTGAGCCCAGCTGAATCGATGCAATGTAACTTCCATACTCAGGGAACGCGGCAACCGGAATCGAAATTACCGGACCGGCTGTAGGTAGTTGCTGCTGCGATGTCAGGGTGATCGTAGCCAGCGACGCGGTCGAGACCGGCTCGCTGAACAGCAGGTCGAAGCTGGTGTTGTCCCACGGGCCCTGGCCGGTATTCAGTGGCGCGCTAGTAGAGCCGCTGGGCGGGTTGGCACTGACCAATACCGGTCCAGCTGAGCTGGGGCCACTGGCGGTGGTGAAGTCTGCGGAAGCGTTGTTCTGTTGATTGCCGGTGAGATCGATCGCGTTATCGCACGCATAGTAATACTGCGTGTTCATGTAAAGCGGCGCAGTAGGCGTAATGGTGGCCGACATCCAGTCCGGCGAGATCGTGATGGTGGCCGGGACCGGGGCGTTATCGACCTCGCTCCAGACTAAGAGGCCGGACGATGTAATAGTGCTAGGGTCCATGGCCTCGGAGTATCTGCAAGTGAAGGATGCATTGGTGGCGATGCCGGTGGCGCCGCTCGCAAAGTCGAGGGACACATTCGGGCTGTTGTATTCCGGCATCGGCCCAGCGGTGAACGTCGATGTCGGCGAGTTAAAGGCGTTGCCGGCGTAATCCAGCAGCCCGCTTACGGTCACCGTGTAGGTGGTGTTCGGCGCGAGCGGATTGGTGGGATAGAAGTACGCGCCCATGATGTCGCCGCTGGGCGAGTAGTAGGACCAGGAGCCGGAAACTGGGTTACCTCCCGTGGTGATTTGCAAGTTAGTGGAATTGAATGAGGTTTGATCCACCGCCTTCGAGAAGCTCAGGCGGATGTAAGCATTCGTTCCCACATTTACTGCGCCGTTCGGCGGTCCAACGGTCACAGTGCCGGAACTCGTATCCGGGCCATAGGTCGTATAGAAGTAATCCGTCCAACATCCGCCGGAAAACGGCACAGAGTTGGCGCCTGTTACTCCGCTGCCGACGCACACATACTCGTAGTCATTCAGACCGAGTGGTCCCGAATTCGCCTGTACCCGGACGATATCCGGCGAGGGCAGCGAGACGGTATACGCCGTGGTAGGTAGATAGCCATTTGGGCCGTACACAGAAACGTTAGTGCTGTTTACCGTGGACGCGAGCAGCGGAAGGCTGAACTCGATGTCAAATTCCGCATTGGTGGGTACATCGGTTGAATCCCCGTACGGCGGGCTCAACGCAACCACTGTCGGGGCTGAACCGGGCGCGGTCGGCGGTGCCGCGGTGAAGAAGTAACCGCTGTCGCTGTTCAAAGTCACGCCGTTCGCATCCTCAACATTGGAGAACCACCACTGAACAGTAGCATTGTTCGGAAAGGGACTGTTCGGCGCGTACTGCACCTCATAGCCGTCGGCCGCGATCGTCACCGTTCCCAGATAAATTGAGCCATTCACGGTGACAGTCAGGCTTCCTGCCAGAGTAGAAGCGTCCACCTGGCGATTAATGTAGAGGGTTAGCAAAGTATTGGTCGGTATGCCCGATGTGTTACCGGGGGTAGTTCCAATAACACTGCCAGCGCCGACGCCAAAGTCGGAATTGGATGTGGTGGTGAAAGTGCTCGTGTAAGTGCTGGTGAGGGTGTTACCCCAATCGTCGGTAATTCCGCCGGCAGGAATCGTAATAGTGTAATTGGTGCCATTGTAAAGTGCGCCGCCATTAAACGTAAGGGTGCGGCCGTCAGACGAGATACTGATGTTATTCCCGTTCTCCTGAACTCCTTGGCCAGCATACAGCTGAATGTTGTTGTATTGATTGCCGCCGTACCAGCTGCCATTCGCAACCGAGTTGCTGAAGGTAATTGAGACCGGCGTATTGGTAAGCACGTTCGCCGCGCCCGGGGCCGGGTTGACTGAGAGCACTTGCAGCGGTCCCACCTGGTTACCGGAGCCGGAGACGATGGTGAAGGTATCCAGGTACTGTGTAAGGCATTGTCCGTTCTGGAAGACTTCGCCGAGCACGTCGGTCGGACCGCCGCATGCGCCCACGTAGATTGTGGCTCCGTAAGGATAAGGAGCCGAGGGCGTAAAGGTAGCCACGTTGCCGTTGACGGCCCAAGTCCCGGCCAATGACTGATTGTTGTTCGATCCGACCATGACGGGCATGGTGTTGATGTTGACGGTTGCCGGGTCAAGAAGCTGCGTAAACTGGAGCGAGATGGTGGTACTTGTGGGGGCCGAGACACCTGTCGCACCATAACTCGGAATATCATTGGCCTGGATCCACGAGAACCCGGGCGTGGATGCCGCGGCACCGGCCGTGAACGTGGTGGTGGATGGCGTAACCGCGTTGCCGTTAGCGTCGGTGAAGTTGGCGACATTCACCGTATACACAGCTCCGGCGGCCAGGTTGCTGGATGGGGCAAAGCTGATCTCCTGGTTGTTCACCAGGCTTACGGTCCCAGTCACAGAATTTCCGCCTGAGCTGAGCTGGATTGCGTTCTGGCCGACCGTTGTGGGATCGATCTGAGCGCTGGCAATCGCAATGACTTGTGCATTCAGCGGAATGCCGGTAGCGCCGTTCATCGGGTTGACTGCGACGGTGAGGGCGCTCGTATCCGGCCCGCCGCTCGTATAGAAGTAATACCAGCCCTCGTAGAGTGAGTTACCGTCTAGATCCTGCGCTCCGTTGTTCCATAAGAACCCAAATTGATACTCGGTCCCCGGCTGCAGCGGATCGAGTGGAGTCAGGGTCACGGTCATTCTGTCTGCAGAAAGAGTAACTGCAATCGGAATCTGCACGAGCGGATTAGTGGTGTATATTTGGAAGTCGCTCGGGTTGACTGAAGTTGGATTAAGCGGCTTGTTGAACTGGAACTGCGGCGCGACGTTGGTGCCGACCGTGGAGTAGTTGGTCGGTTGCATGCTGACCAGCGCCAGCGGAGTAATGTCGTAGGTTGAGCCGGTACCAAAGCTGCTGCTGGCCGTCGGGACAGAAATCCCGGTGGTATCCTTCACGCCCGCAACGGTGATGGTGTAGTTGGCGCCATCCGCGAGCGGCGCGGGCGGCATCAGCTGCAAGATCGTGTTGCCAGCGTAGAGTACTGGGGTGACGGAGACGAGAGTGCTGCCGCTCTTCAGCGTGACGCCAGACAGTGTAGTGGGATCGACCGGCGCGGAGAACTGAGCCTCGACGATGGTGTTGGTCCCCACGCCGGTTGCGCCGTTGACCGGGTTAAAGTCCACGACCGTGGTCGCGGACGGAGCCTCAAGATCGGCGTAGATGGTCCAACCGATGTTGGGATTCATCGCATTCCCGGCAAGGTCCGCGCCGGAGTTGACATAGAAGTAGTAAGTCCGGCCCGCGGCAAGCGGCGAGCTGGGTACAAGGTAAGCGACGGTTTGATCGGAACTCCACGAGAGCGTGGCCGGCACACATTGACCGAGCAGTGTGTCGTAGAGATAGAGATTGATGCCGCCGCAACTCGCCGTACTCGGGGTGTTGAATGTAGTTACGTCCATCGATTCGCTGAATTGAACCGAGATGGTGGCGTTGTCGGGAATGCTGCCGTAGTTTGAGGCACTCGAAGAGACCACATAAGGACTGGTGACGTCGGGGCCCGGCCCGGTGGTGAACGTCGAGCTAAAGTTCACCGGGTTTCCTACCGGATCGAGCACGCCATTCAGAGTCATGGTCAACGCAGTTCCGACCGGCAGCGGAAGGTTGGGAACAAACTCCACGCGGGAATCATTCGAACTGAACCAGTAACTGCCCGCTAGTGGCGTGCCGCCCGTGCTCACTGTGAATGTGTTGTTATTGACGCTCACCGGATCGATAGTCTTGTTGAAGATCACGCCCGGAGTCACATTGATTCCCACGTTGGTGGCGCCGTTGAACGGCACCGCGCTCGTTACCGTTGGCAGAGTGGTATCGAGCGGCACATTGGTATAGAAGTATTCGCCGAAGTAGCCAACAGAAGCTGCAGGCACACTCGTTGAGCTGGTAAGGCCAGGGGTGACATACAGCATGATGTAGTCGTTGGTATTCAAAATACCTGAAGGTACGATGCGAACCTCGTTCGGCTGGGGCATGGAGTACGTTGCGGCGATGTTCAACCCGGAATCGTAGTCGTAGAGGTAGATGTTCGTGCTGTTAACCGTACTCGGATTCAGGGGCGTGTTGAACTGAACGTCCACAATTGAGTTAGGCGCAGCGTTGGCCCCGTCTTGCGGCGATATGACTTGAATAGTCGGTGTCAGCGTGCTGGTATCGGCTGCCACATAGAAGTAGCCGGAGGCGCCGGTGAATGAAACGTTGTAGGTGGCGTCCATCAGGCTGGGCGTGGTCCACCACTGGATAAGGGCGCCCGGTGTTAGATTGGCGCTGGGCGTGAAGACCATTGCGTATCCGTTGTCGATGACTTCTGTGCTGCCCGGCAACGGAGTTCCGTTCTCCGCGACCTGAAGGCCGGCGGACACGGTGTTCGAGTTGATGGGCAGATTGGTGTACAGAACCAACGGCACATTATTGGCCACTCCGCCCGCGCCCGAACCGGGCTGCGAGGAGATGATCGAACCGTTGGTATTGGAGTCGAAGTAAGTAGTTGTGAACGCGCTGGTGTAAGGTACAAGCCCGTTGCCCTGCCAGTCGGTCAGTCCGTTACCCAGCTGCGCGGTCATAAGTGTACTTGAAGGCATCACGCCACAGTTGAACAGGATGGTTGCATCGTCCTGCGAGTGCTGGTAATTGCTGCACCACGGAGACTGGCCATCGCCGGCGAACAGACCGAAGTCGCCGCTATTGACCGAAGTCAGATTTATGGAGCGGTTGAAAGTAGCCGCAACCGGCGCACGCAGACCGACTGCCGTAGCATTTGCAGCCGGCGAAAAAGTCACTACCTGGAACGGAGCTGAGGCTGGCGTGGCCGTCCCGCCAGTTGTGAAGACTAAAAGGGGCGTATAGTTGTCGCCAGCCAGGTCTCCGGCAAGATCAGCGGGCCCATAGTTGCTGTCAACGTAGATGGTAGTGTTAGTCGGGAACGGACTGTCCGGAGTAAATACTATCTGGTTGCCAGTTACCTGATAACTGCCGGCAATCTGCTGGTTAATGCCATTCGCGATCAGCACCGGTAGTGTCGTCGCATTCACGGTAGCCGGATCAATTGCGTTGTTGAAGGTAAGAGTTATGTTGGTAGCGGTCGACACGCTGGTTGCACCGTTCGACGGGGTGGAATTTGTAACAGTCAGAGTGCCGGATGTCGGGGAGCCGTAGACTTCGCCGCATGGCGCGATCTCCGCCTGCATGCGGAAACCCTCATAGTTATCCCAGTTACTGGCGAACTGGAAGGCGAGTGTGTTGGCGCCCTGGTTGAGCATCGACTGTTGGAGCACGATATCGAGCGGCGCAAATCCCTGCCACGGATAGTATTGGCCGGTGATCGCCGTGCCGTTCAGCAGCAATGTCCCGTAGGGGTCGCCCTGCACCGAGCCCACCAGGCACAGGTTAGTGAGACTGAATCCGGTCAGGTTGAAGGTTGTCGAGTAAGTCGAGTCAGGATCGCCTTGCGGCGCGTCGGGATTCACGGTGATTACTGAGGCTCCGCCCGCATCGGCGTAGCCGTAGGAATTCCAATCTGGACTCCAGCCGGCCTGACTCGGAGTTACGACCTTGGCGGGTTGCGGCGACGATGCACCCGACGGCGTGACCACCCAGTGCGGATCGATCGTATCGCCGGTTGTGATCAGGTTGCCGTTGATGTCGAGGCCCGTGGAAACAACGATGGGCGCCAAGCCGGGTGTCCCCGCAGTCTTAAAGGAACTCGTGGCAGTGATCCCGGCATTGCCTACCATGTCCTGATAGCCGCTGACCTGAACCGTATAGGTGACGCCCGGCTGCAGGAATAGGTTGGGCACAAAGGTCAGAGTCACCTGGTCACTGGCCAAAGAAGCAGAGCCAGGAATCGGGCTACCGCCCGAAGATGTAACTGTTACGGCACTGCTGATGCTGTTGTAATCGATAGGTGCGCTGAACAGTACCGTGAGCTGGGCATTGAGCGGCACACCGGTGTCGTTGGCTGGCGGCGAAATCTGCTGCACCGTGGGAGCGGTCTGATCTTGCCCGTTACCGGTAGTGAAGTAGGCAGTATTGCCGTACATGTAATTTCCGTCGGCGTCAAAGTAACCTCCACTCTGCGAGAACGAGTATTCCGTTCCAGGCAACAGCAATGCAGTCGGCTTGAAGACAGCGCTCATGCCGCCCGGCGCCACCGTAACGGTGCCGGGAATGTATTTGCCACTGTCGTAGTTGTAGAGAAGCAGGGTGCTGGGGTTGATATCGATCGGGTTGACCGGCTTGGAGAAGTTCATCCGCGGGGCGAAGTTGGTGCCCACGTTCCCGATGCCGCTTGTAAAGTCGGGGCCTGAGCCGTTGTACGTGGTGTCTGCGACTGCGCCGGTGGTGAAGGTGAACGATCCGGGCGTCAACGCGTTGCCGGCGGTATCGGTTAGTGCGCTGCTATAGTTCACCGTGTAAACCGTATTCGGAGACAGGGGCGCATTTGGAGTGAAGGTGAGGATGTTGCCCGCTCCAGAGTAGTAATAGTAGTCATACGGGTCGCTATTCCAACTGTAGGTTCCGTCAACCGTTCCGCCACTCCAAGTGACGGTCATGCCAGTCTGGGTCCCCTGACTCATGGGAACGCTGAATTCGAGCTCAATGGAGACATTGGTGCCGATTCCGTTGTCGTTCGCCGGCGGGTTGGCCGCGATAACTGTGGGCGCGGTCGAGTCAGCGGTGAAGCCTGTGTACAACCACTGACTGTATCCGGGGAATTGAGCACCGGTAGCATCCTGGATGCTGCTGTTCATGTAGAAGTTGAACTGTGAGTTGACCGGCAGCAGGCTGGTGGGCGTAAACGTCATCACCCGGCCCGTGGCATCCAGGGTTACTGTTCCCGGAATATATGGATACCCCTGCTGACCATTGGTTTGATACTGCTCGAGCGTAATGTTGGTGGCATTAATCGTGCTGCGCATCATCGGCTGGCTGAAGACGACGATGATGCTGCTGTTGATGGGCATGTCTCCGCTCGCGTTCGGACCGGGACTTACGAGCGCCACCGAAGGCGGCGGTACGACGACCGCCTGCACCGTGAAGCCGGCAGGCACTATCTCCACTTCGGCGCCGGTGGTAGTAGTAACATCGACCGGTCCCAGCGGAGCGTTCGCGTCAATGGTGATGTTGAATGTGACGCTGCTTGCGGTAGCCGACACCACGGGTCCCGGCGTGCCGGCGGGCTGTCCACCTACACTAATCCCCGAGCTTGCCGTACCCATGGTGACTGTGGTCGCCGAGGACCAGTTGGTGTAGAGACCGGTGAGAGTTACAGAGAGATTCGTCTGGCCGGGGTTGCCGTAATTGGGATTGATCTGCGTAATCACCGGGGTCCCGGCGGTTACATTGAAGCTGTTGACCAGCGAGACATTCTGACTATTGGTTGTCACCGTAACTGTGCGGTTTCCTACGGCGGCGTTGGATGCCACAGTGATGTTGGCGGTCAACTGCGTGGTGGTCACGTTGGTAATAAAGTTAACCGTGACTCCCGAACCGAAGCTGACTTGTGAAAATGCTGCCTGGAAAGTAGTGAACACGCCATTAACGACGACGTTTGCCGTGGAGCCCGCCTGGGCAGAAGATGGACTGACTGTCGTCAACGCCGGCACGCCCGCCAGCACTGAGAAGCCACCTGTGATGGATGCAACTTCAGAGCCCGTGGTGATTGTGGGCGTATACGAGCCGATGGTCGCGGTGGTGCCGATAGTGATGCTGACCACGGCAGTGGCGGAGTTGGAGACGCTGATTGAGTTTACCGCGATGCCAGCGCCGAAGCCTGCGACGCTCGGAGTGTATCCGGATACGCAGCTGGTAGTCACGTTGTCGCAGAAGTGCGTATACAAGCCGGTGAGCACGACTGACTCGGTGATGCCCTGCGTGCCGGTCGGCGGACTCACGCTCGATATTGCAGCAGATCCGCTGGTGACCGAGAATCCGCCAAGGATGGTAGCCACCTCCCCGCCGGTTGTCAGGGTCACGTCGTAGTTACCCAGCGCCACTCCGGTCGGGATATTGATACTCACGTTTGCGTGCTCTATGTCGACTACGGAGATTCCGGTAACTACAATCCCGCCTCCAAACGTCGCCGAAGTTACCGGACCACTGGCAGCATTGCCGTTGAAATGGGTCTGGCTGCCGGTTACAAGAATGGTCGCTGTGGTGTTTTGTCCACCGCTCGCCGGGCTCAGCGCAGAGATTGCGGCCGGGCCCTGTGTGATGTTGAAGCCGTTATTGATCTCGACTGCCTCGCTGCCGGTAATCACCGACACGTTGCGGTAGCCGAGATTTGCAGTTGGCAGCACGGTGACGTTGGCCATCAGCGAAGTGAGGCTTTTTGCAGTCACCGAGTTGACAATAATCCCCGCGCCAAAGTTCGCCACGCTCGGAGTGTATCCAGCCGGGCAGTTTGTGGTGACGTTGTCGCAGAAGTGCGTAAAGTCGGCGGTGAGTGTCACGTTTTGTGTCGTCCATGCCTGGGGAGCGCTGCTTGGAACCACGGAAAGCAACTCCGCCTGGGTCTGCGTGATGTCGAAGACATTGACGCCGGTCGCTACTTCGCCTTCAGTGGTTGCGGTTACTGATACCTGTCCCGCCTGAGCGTAATCCGACGGTGTAATGTTGGCGGTAATCAGGGCTGGGGAATCTACGGTGAAGCTGTTGATCAGCACGCCGGGGAATGTAAGCGTGGTGACGCCCTGCACCCAATTCGTGTTTATGCCCACGATCTGAACCGCGGGCAGGTTCACGCCTTGCCCGCCAGTGTTGGGCGTCACGCTGTTGATCACCGCCGGACCCGGTGAGACGTAGAACACATTCGCCAGGCTCAGCACCTGGCTGCCGCTGGTGACGGTGAGACTGCGATAGCCAACCGGAGTGGTGGCCTGCACACTGCCCAGCACGGTGAGCGACGTAGGACCGGTAACCATGACATCGCTGATAACCACGCCGTCGCCAAAGCTGACAGTGGGAGGATTGGCCTGCGTCCAGTCGGTTGCCTGACTCAGGATGGTGAATGTGGCGCTGCTTTGCTGCGGCAGCGATCCCGGACCGGACGAGAGTAGATATGGAGTACCGGCCGTGACTACGAATGCGTTGTTGAGGCTGGCATATTCGCCCAGCGTCTGTGCGCTCGCATAGGTGGGCCCTTCTGCAGCGAGCGGGGGGATGGTGAGTGTGAGCGTGGCGCTGGTGTTGCTTGTAACATCGGTGTTGCTCACCACAATTCCATCGCCGAAGCCGAACACAGTGGTTCCATCCCAATGCGTGTTCGACCCCGTTACCGTCACCGTCAGAGATCCGCCTTGCGGGGCAGTATTCGGGGTAACCGCGGCAATCTCAGCCAGGCTGGGAGTGACGGAGAAGCTTGCGCCGCCCACTATCTGCGCTCCACCCGCAGTGTCGCTGGTTGTAGCAACCACGCTGCGTCCGCCCAGCGTCGCCAGTTGGTCGATGCTGATGGTCGCCGTGGCGATGGTCGGGCCAAGAATTTGAATCGAGTTGACGGTGATTCCGGGACCGAAGCTGAACGTCGTCGAGTTGTCGAACAGTGTGTATTGTCCGAGGATGTTGACGGTGAGGTTGGTATCTCCCTGCATTCCGGAACCTGGGTCGACGATGGTCAACGTCGGCACTGCCTCTACTACGCTGAAGTCCGCACTCTCGGTTTCATTGTTATTCGAGGGCGTAGTGAACACAATCAGGTTGGTCTGCGCAGGTGTGGTGGGCAGAATGGTGATGTTGGCCAGAATGCTGGTCTGGCTCAGCACCTGGCACGAATTGACCACGATGCCGCTGCCGAAGCTGCACTGAGTTCCCGACAACGGGTTCGGATCCCATTGTGTGTACTGGCCGGTGAAGCTGATGTTGAAGGTCTGTCCGGGCAGTCCGGAAGACGGCCCATAGTACGAGATATACGGCGCCGGCGGCGGCTGGTAGCCGGGGTTTCCGGGCGCAGCAGTCACCAGGAAGTTTCCAGAAAGCACCTGCGTTCCTGCGGGTGTTCCGGTGGCCACAGTAAAGATATGGTAGCCGGGAGTGGCAGTGCTGGGGATGGAGAGGATGCCTTCGATGTTGTAGTTGTCGTCGACCTGGATGTTGGAGGCCATGATGCTGAGGGCGCCGGTGCCGCCGGGGTCGAAGGTGGTCACGCTCGGGGTGTAGCCGGCTGAGCAGGGTATGTTTACGTTGTCGCACCACTTCGTATAAATGCCGTGGATCTTGAACTCGATGGGAGTCGTATTCCCCTGCTGGCCGCTGCTGGGAGAGATGTATGCGATTGCGGGAATGCCGCCGGTAACCACAAACGCGCCGCTGTCGACCATCGTCTCGCCGGCGGTCTGCATGTAAATGGAGCGCGCGCCCGGGATTGGCCGTCGGGGAGATGGACATATCCACCGTAGCGCTGGTGGGGCTGTTGATGATCACCGAATTGATGGTCAGATCCTGACCGCCGCCGGCGATATAGAACTGGGTAAAGTTCTGCTGCCAGTGGGTGTCGGTGCCGGTTATGTTGAAGACCAAATTCACTGCCTTCGTTGCCGGTATTCGGCGAAACGTTGCTGATGATGGCCGGACCCGTAACGATGCTGAAGGCATTGGCGGAGACAATCTCGCTGCCCGTGCCGTTGGGGTCGCCGGGGGTGCAGCCCTGATAGGTGACCCCCGGAACCGATTGCGGAGGCTGGTAAGCGCAGGAAACATCGGGAGTGGTCACCGTGACCGTGCGGCCGCCCGGATACGACAGCGGGTCGATGGTGATATTCGCGGTCAACTGCGTCGAGGGATTGGTCGCCGATTGCGTCACGCTGTTGACGACAATTCCTGCGCCGAACGTAGCCGTGCTTTCAGGGCTGAAGTGAGTGTATTGGCCAGTGAGCACAACGTTGATTCCTGCCGCCGCAGGAGTCTGATAAAGTTGCTGACCCTGCTCGGCCTGATAGGGATCGGCCTCAGTAAGCTCAGCCACCGTGGGCAGCACCGTGAAAGCGTATTGCTGCGACGCTACCTGGCCGAGTGTCGTAACCGTGACGGTCTTGAATCCTGGAGTTGCCGCGGTCGACACCGAGACAGGAACCGTAAGAGATGTTGGACCGTTCACCGTAGCTACGCCAACCTGGAAGTTGGGATCGCCGAAGCTGACCGTGGTTTCACCTTCGACGAAATTGGTGGCCGAGCCGGTAATCGATACCGTCTGCGTGCTGCCCTGTGAGCCTGAGAGCGAGGAGACGCTGGTGATCTCTTCGGCGCCCTGCGACACGCAGAAGTTGTCTTGAATCGGCGACGTAGAAACTTGCTCGTTGGCCGTGGGTGTGGTGACCGTAATAACGTGGCCGCACGGGTAGCCGTCGTCGTAGGCCAGCGGACTGACATACACCTGAACTGTGAGGTTCTGCGAGTCGATCACGTTGAGAGAACCTGGCACCATCGACAGATCGGAGTTATTGAACGTTACCTGGGTTACGCCCGGCGTCCAGTGAGTGAAGCGGCCCAGAATCTGCATTGTGACAGTAGCGCCCTGCTCGCCGCCGCTCGGCGAAATGGCCAGCAACGTCGGGAATCCCGACTCGATGTCGATGGCCTGCTGCAGCGTGGCATCCTCGCCGTCTGTAAACGCGCTCGCCGTCGCGAACCCGATGGGGGCGCTCGAGAGCACCGTTATCTGGGCAGTGGCCGTGGTGGGGCTGTTGATGGTGAGCGCATCGACGACCACGCCGGAGCCAAAGCTGAGAGACGTTCCGCCCTGCAGCCAATGCGTGCCCATGCCCACGATGTTCAGCGTCAGGGTCTGTAGCTGACCCACAATCGGAACTCCGGTGGGCGCACCGCCGCCGTTGGCGCAAATATCCTGAATGTTCGCCACGGGCTGCGCCGGGCAGGTGAAGTTGGGCTCTACGCTCGATATGTACGCTGCGCTCGGGGTCACGCTGAATCCCGTGCCGCCCACAATCTCAGAGCCGGTAATCATGGTCACGCTGTTGCCGCCCACGGGCGCCGTTGGCGAAACCGAGATGGTAGCCGTAGCCGTGGTTGGGCTGGTAATTGTGAGGTTGGCTATTGTAACGCCTGCGCCGAGAATGGCCTCCGTCTGATTCTGCACCCAGTTCGTAAGGGAGCCGGTAATGGTGACATCCTCTGTCGATCCCTGAGGCGCGCTCGACGGCACCACGCTCACCAGCGTCGGGCTGGCTGGAGCATCCACGGAGAAGCTGCCCAGCACCTGTTCGGAGCCGGTCACCTGCTCGTTGCCCGTATTCACGTATACGGTCTGATATCCGGGCGTGGTGGGGAACGGGCCGCCGAACGAGAAATTGGTGGTGATGCTGACCGTCAGGTGATTGCTGTTGAGAACGCTAATCGACCCCGGAGTTACCGTGATCTCAGGTCCAAACAGCACCGTGGTCGGAGTGAATCCTGGCTGGCATGGGGTAGTCGCGTTGTCACAGAAATGCGTATTCAGCCCAATGATCTCTACCTGCGTCGTCACGTTTTGAGCCGTGTGCGGCGGAGTAATGCTGATAATCCCCACCGGCGTGCGGGTCACATTGAAATAGGTGGTAAGCACCTGGCTTCCGGTAGTGACCGTGACCAGCCGCGAAGTAGTAGCGGCACCGGCTGCGATCGAAAGCGTAGCCGTGGCGCTCTCCGGACTGGTGACGCAGAATTTGGGCAGCGTCACGCCTTCGCCGGCGATGACGACTGTAGTGGAAGTGGACGCGCCGCAACCGGTGCTCCATTTGGTGAACTGGCCGCTCAAGCTGACGCTGTAGTTGCTGACACCTGAAGACGGAACCAGCCCGTTGGCCGGACTCATGGCCACCGAAGGCGTGTTGGCGTAGACGTGAATCGATGCACTCACCACCTGACCGCCAGTGGCCAGATAGAACGGGTAATTGCCTACGGGAACTCCAACAGGCACAGTGATATTGAGGGTCGCGTTCGTGTTGTCCTGCACCTGGATCTCATTAACGATGGGCGTCGGCACAAGTTCCGGATAAAACGCAGCCGTCGTCTGAGCCTGGGTCCAAAGAGTGTTTACGCCGACCAGTGTGAGTGTTACCTGGCCTCCTTGCGGCACACTCGTGGGCGAGACGCTCATTGAGGCGCTCACAGGCGTAATCCCAAAGCCGAATGGGAAGAGCGTGGCCGCGCCGGCCGGGCCGCAGATGAGGTTGCCGGTAATGCCGCCAACGTTCGCGTACGGGCTGATGGATACATTCAGCGTCACGGTGTTGGCAGTCGATCCGGTGATGGTCGCGTTGATTTCGCCGGTCATGTCAATACTGAGCGGGGAGCAGGCGGCAAAGTTGGTGTACTGATTGCCGGTAATCACCACTTGCAGACCGGTCTGACCCTGCTGGCCGGAATCGGGCACGATGGAGATAAGCGCCGGAGTTGCCCCGGTGACAGTGAAACCGTTCTCGAGCGTAGCGATTTCGCCGCCGGTTGCTACCGTCACATTCTGCGGGCCGACAGTCGCGTTGGCGGGCACCGCAACCTCGACCGTCGCGGTCGTAAGGGTGAGCACATTGACCGCGCCCACAATCACTCCGCCGCCAATTGACACAGTGGTCGCGCCCGGCTGGAAATGGGTTCCGGTAGCTGTCAGCTGAAGCTGCCCGCTCCAACCTTGTGCTTCTGTATTGGGAGTGACGCTAACCAGCGTGGCGCTGTTGGGATTGACCTGGAAAGCGCCCGCAGCGGAACTTGCATACTCACCGCCCGTCATCGCGACAATGGTGCGCGTCCCGACCGTTGTCGTATTGCTGATGGTGATGTTGACGACCGCGTCAGTGCCATCCGGAGATATCAGATCGCTGTTAACGGCGATTCCCGTGCCGAAATTGAAGAATGTAACTCCCTGCACCCAGTTCGTGCCGGTTGCACTGAGAGCGACGTTCAGCGTCTGGCCTTGAGTGCCAATATTCGGATTCACAACCGTGATCGTGTGGGTGTTTGTCGGATCGTAGATGGTGAACGCGGAATTCAGGAATGCCGTTTGAGTGCCTCCGCCCGTGAGCGAGGTCTTGATGGTAATGTTGCGCGCTCCGTAACCGGAGTTGGCGCTCGGTGTTCCCAGAACCAGCGTCGCATCGATCTGATTGGCGGATACGAAGGTCTGGTTACTCACCGTAATGTCCGCCGGGTACGTACTGCTGTCTGTATCCACAAACGTGATCACAGACGACGGGCTGAAGTTTGTATAACCATTGCCCAGGATGACCACGGGCACACTTGTCCCTGCGGCTCCCGCTCCCGGCGTAATCTCGGCCACTGCCGCCTCCGGAATACCCACTGATCCCGTGAGAGACACCGAAAGTGGAGTGCCGCCCGGCGCCGAGTCGCTAATGGTCAGCGTCCCGTTGTCAGGACCATTGGCCGCGGTTGCGGCAGGCGCAAAGTCTACAGCGATGACGCATGATGACTTGGCGTTGATTGAGCCGCTATTAATCGCGCCGCTCGAGCAGCTGTTGCCCGCAGGAATAAAGTCCCCGGTTAACTGGAGCGAGAACTTCTCGGGCTGGGATTCGAGGTTGGTCAGCGTAACGCTCTTGGGTCCGCTGATGGTTCCGGCCGGCTGAGCGGAATAAATCAGATTCGGCGGCTTAATCGCCACCGGATTGGTAGCCACTGTGAGCGGATCGATCCCGTTACCCGACAGGTTCACCACCTGCGGGCTGGTTAGCGCGCTGTCGTTCACCTGAAGCTGCCCGGTGCTGGTTCCGCCGATGGTTGGCGCGAATTGCACCGCCGCCGTGCACGTGGCCCCGGCGGCGAGCGTGAAGGGAAGCGGTGAACAGCTGATCGGAGTGGTGAGAAAGTCGCCCGTGGTCTGGAAGCTGTTGATGGTCACCGTATCGCTGGGCGACGTGTTGTTGTTTTTGATGGTGACGGTGATCGAGTGACTCGTGTTTCCCACAGGCGTCGAGAAACTCGTGATCGACATCGGCGTTACATTCACTGTCGCGTTTCCATCGCCGCTCAGCGTAACCAGATGCGGGCTGGTCGAGCTGTCGTCTGTGATGTCGAGCGTGGCCAACCGGGGTCCCGAGGCCAGGGGCGTAAACGTTACCGACACAGTGCAACTGCTGCTGGCTGCAATGCTGCTGCCGCATGCGGTCGCGCCCGTGCTGGTCCATGCAAAATCGCCGGGATTGGTCCCTGAAATTGGGAACGGCGTGATATGAAGGACCTTGTCCTGCTGGTTTTTCACGATCAATGTCAACGCGGCACTCGTATTGCCCACCAGCGTTGTGGCGAAATTCAAGGCTGCCTTGGAGACCGTTACGGGCAGGATCCCCCAACCGGTCAGCGCCACGGTCTGGGTTCCACCCCCATCCGTGACGATCGTCAAGGCGCTGGTCTGGGAACCCAGCCCGCCGGGAGCCGCCGATGACGTCAGCGTGAGAGGGATGGTGCATGTCGCACTCGGCGCCAGAGGGGTGCTGCTGGTACAGGGAATCGCAGGTGAGGTGGGGGTAACAATCGCAAATTCGCTCCCCGTCACCGCGGGCATCGAGGTGAAATTCAACGGCACCAGTTGATTGTTCCTAACCGTAATGTTGTGCGTCGTGCTGGTTTCCTGGACTACCACATAGCCGAAGTTCACCGAAGTCGCCGACACCGTGGTCGGGGGTACGCCCGTTCCAGTCAGCGCCACGGTCAGCGATAGGCTGGGTGAAGTAGTGGCGATGGTGAGCTTGCCTGCCGCAATCGTCCCCAGGGCGGTCGGTGTGAGGGTGAGAGAAATGGTACAAGTGGCGCCGTCGGCGAGCGAGGAACCGCATGTCGTAGCGGGAACGACGGCATAGCCTCCGGCCGGAGGCGTGATCGACGCGATGCCCAGCGCCGTCAACTGATTGTTCTTGAGCGTAAAGGAACGGATCACACTGGTCTCGTTGATCACCACGTCGCCGAAGGGTAACGTTGTGGCCGACAGCGTCGTCGGGGGCACGCCCGTTCCAGTCAGCGCCACGGTCAGCGATTGGCTGGGTGAGGTGGTGGCGATGGTGAGTTTGCCTGCCGCAATCGCGCCCAGCGCAGAAGGTGTCAATGTAAGAGCGACGGTGCAGGACGCGCCGGCGGCGAGTGAAGATCCGCAGGTCGTGCTCGGATCGACGGCATAGCCTCCGGCCGGAGGCGTGATCGACGTGATGCCCAGCGCCGTCAACTGATTGTTCCTCAGCGTAAAGGAACGGATCGCGCTGGTCTCGTTGATCACCACGTCGCCGAAGGGCAGCGTTGTGGCCGACAGCGTCGTCGGGTTTACACCCGTTCCGGTCAGCGCCACGGTCAGCGATTGGCTGGGTGAGGTGGTGGCGATGGTGAGCTTGCCTGCCGCAATCGCGCCCAGGGCGGTCGGTGTGAGGGTGAGAGAAATGGTGCAAGTGGCGCCGGCGGCGAGTGAAGTTCCGCAGGTCGTGCTCGGATCGACGGCATAGCCCCCGGCCGGAGGCGTGATCGACGTGATGCCCAGCGCCGTCAACTGATTGTTCCTCAGCGTAAAGGAACGGATCGCGCTGGTCTCGTTGATCACCACGTCGCCGAAGGGCAGCGTTGTGGCCGACAGCGTCGTCGGGTTTACACCCGTTCCGGTCAGCGCCACGGTCAGCGATTGGCTGGGTGAGGTGGTGGCGATGGTGAGCTTGCCTGCCGCAATCGCGCCCAGGGCGGTCGGTGTGAGGGTGAGAGAAATGGTGCAAGTGGCGCCGGCGGCGAGTGAAGTTCCGCAGGTCGTGCTCGGATCGACGGCATAGCCCCCGGCCGGAGGCGTGATCGACGTGATGCCCAGCGCCGTCAACTGATTGTTCCTGAGCGTAAAGGATCGGATCACACTGGTCTCGTTGATCACCACGTCGCCGAAGGGCAGCGTTGTGGCCGACAGCGTCGTCGGGTTTACACCCGTTCCGTTCAATGTCGCCGTAAGCGGCGTGTTGCTCGCGCTAGTGGTGACACTCAGCGTTCCTGTCGCCTGCGCTCCCAGCCCTGTTGGAGTAAGAATGAGACCGATATTGCACGATGTGTTCTTCGCGAGCGTCGCGCTAGTCACAGTCGGACACGTCGTGGCGGATGCGTTAATGCTGTAGATCGCGCCTGTCACACTGATTGGCTGGACAGTTACCGCAGCGGTTCCGCCGTTCTTGAGGGAAATGGTATGCAACGAGCTTGGCTCGTTTACCACTACGCTGCCGAAGTTGAGCGCGGTTGTAGAAAGCGATTGTGCCGCCGCGTATCCAGTTCCCAAAACGCAGAAGATTGCGGCAACCGAAAGCAGAATCCAATTCTGACGCTTCTGCGTCAAAATCATCCCAGATCTAGACATGGTTTGACCCCTTGTGCTGGGTCGTGCAACCAAAATTGGGGGGTTCTGGGCTTGCGCGACGCTCTGTAGTCTCTGACTCGTCGCATCTCATCGGCTTGCGTGAGGGGATAAGCTGCCAGCTATTGGGAAGGTGGCGCTATCTGACTTTCTTCACCGAATCCAGCACGCACGGGGACCGACAAACACGGGAGTGTGAGGCTTAGTGCCGTAGTCTGCTATAGACACTTAAGAAATGCAAGTTATTTTTTCGTCACAATACTCTGATAATCGCCAAGGTCAGGTTAAGTGCCGGATCAAACGCCTCCGGGCAGCCTGCGTCTGTGATGATGCGGGTCGATAACCGTGACTATCGCTGCCAACGCAATTCAGTTCCTTTGGTGGTTTTGTAGAGTTCACCTCACGATTGCGCTTCGATCTGATCGTCGAATCGCGTGAGCAATTAGCCTCCTCTTCAGATGCAACCCAGAACCTCGCGATTGTGGCCCTGTTAGTATTTAGTATGGCGTTTCAAGCCTGTCGTTACTGCTACGCTGTCAACCCATTGGAACTTGGTGATCCGACTTTGACCGCTCCGTTAGCTGTTCATTCTAAAAGTGGCCCCGTAGCTCAGGTGGATAGAGCAGCAGTTTCCTAAACTGCGTGTCGGAAGTTCGAGTCTTCCCGGGGTCACCACACCACGTTATGTCCACACAGTCTTGCCTGCGATACTGCGCAAAACTCGCAGCCGGGGCCTGCGGGGCACTACCCTGCGCGGTACCGCCAGCAACTCCGCTATTCTCTTGGGTGCGCGATCTCTTCCTCGAATAATTGTGTTTGTTCAGCGGTTGGCTCTGCAGCGCTATTCAGGTCGGTGGTCACGCGCCAGGCTTTCATCTCATCGGCCGGCCAGGTGCGCACCAGGTCGATGGGCAGATGCGACGGCTCGGCCGGCGCGAGCCAGCGCTCATAGTCTTTCGGCTCGATGATGAGCGGGCAGCGGTTGTGGAACGGCTCCAGCAGCTCGTTGGGGTCGGTGGTGATGATGCTAAAGCTCTCAAAGACGATCTCGTTGTGAGTTTCGTCCTTGCCTTTCCATCGGTCCCACAGGCCGCCAAAGGCGAACAGGTGATCGTCGGGCAGCGAAACAGCCCACGGCTTTCTCACCTTCTGTTTCTCCTCTTCTTTGGTGAGCGGCTCCCATTCGTAAAAGACATTGGCTGGGATCAGGCAGCGGCGATGCTTCCACGGTTCGCGCCACGCTCCGCTTGAGGTGAGCTTGTCGGCCCGCGCATTGATTGAGCTGAAATTGACCTTGGGCGTCTTCGACCAGTAGGGAACCAGTCCCCATTTCATGACGGCCAGTACTCGCTCGCCAGTGTCACGATCATGGCGGACGACCGGCTGGGTACTCTGCGGAGTGATGTTGTGCGAGGGCGCGAGCGCGCGCTCATTGGTCTGGTAGTATTCCTCGTCGAATACGTCGGTGTTGTGTGTGCGAAACCACTCCGCAATTCGCTGCTTGTCGGCGCGCCGCCCGTATCGTCCGCACATGTTTGCAAGTCTAGAGCCTGTTATTAACTTTGTGGAAAGTTCAACGAAATCAGCAAGTTGCAGCAATTTTACCGCATCCGACTTTGGTTTGCAAGTACTCTGAAATCAGCAGCTTGCGGAAAAGTTAATAACAGGCTCTAGAGAAACACTGGGCGGTTGAACAGAGAAACAGGCGCACTGACCGGCCAGCGAACTTTCCGTTAAGAAAATAAGCGCAAAATATTCAATTATTTACGGTTAGTTTGCACTTGAATTGGTGCAAGAGGGCTTGCAGGTCTGAAGCAGAAAGGCGAATATAAGGCGAAAGTATTTCCACTATGCCCTCCGCCTCAGCAATCCGGCTGCAAATTGAATCGGCGCTCGCCGCCAGGATTCCGGCTGCGCTTACACCGACGGCCAGGGTGGTGCGGCCGGTTGCACCTACCGGAATTGCCGCGCTGGATGAGGCGCTGCACGGCGGCCTGCCGGTGGGCGCGATTACCGAACTGATTGGCCCGGAGTGCTCGGGACGGACCTCGGTTGCATTAGCCTTTGTGGCCGGCATGACCCAGGCAGGGCGAGCGTGCGCGTGGCTCGATGTGTCGAACGCGCTCGATCCCGCCTCGGCTGCAGCGGCCGGAGTTGACCTGAGGAGGCTGCTGTGGGTCCGGTGCGGAGCGCGAAAAACTGGAGCAGCACTAGCTGAAACGACGCTGACAGGGCAGCGGTTCTCTCTGCCGGAGCGCTATCTGATCCCCAAGCCCGCAATCAAGGGGCTGCACGGGGGAGGGTGCGGAGGGCATCCGCGCGGTGAGGTGAAAGGGATGGCGCAGGCGGTAAGCGGTCTGCTGCAGCCGTTGCAGAAAGACGCAATGGACGCCACGATTTTGAAAGGGCGCGACCGGGGAACCCACCCAGTGGGTGGGTCGCGTGCCAATACTGCATTGAAAGGCAGCAGGGCTTTAGCCCCTGAGGGACGGTCTTCCAACCCGGAGGGAGTTTTTCCCCGACACGTTCAGACGGAAATCCACCGGCAACCGAACATCGCGCCGCGCTGTGCCGAGCCGCAGCGGCACGATGGGTCGCCGCTTGCTGTAGCCGCATTAAAAAATCATCTCATCGGCGCTGGACTAGGTCTGCCAAATCCTGAACTCGGAGGTCTTGTATCAGGGCATGGCTTTAGCCGTGCCGGAAATTACCCCCAAATGAATGGGGCTTTAGCCCCTGAAAAATGCTTTTCACGAACATTACATGGAGGGCCGAAGCCGTGGGCGCGACTCGACCAGGCACTGCGCGCGGCCGACCTGCTGCTGCAAGGAGGAGGATTCAGCGCCATCGTGCTCGACTTTGGAAGCCTGGCTCCGGAGTTTGCCTCGCGCCTGCCGCTCGCTACATGGTTCCGGTACCGTGCGGCGGCAGAGAGCACACAGGCAAGCCTTCTCCTACTGGCGCAATGTGGCTGTGCCAGGAGCAGCGCGGAGCTAACGCTGCGTCTCGAGCCCGGCGATGCGCTCAAAGATGAGCCGACACTCTTCACCGGCATGGCGCACAGCGTTGAAGTGGCGCGGCGTCGGTTTACGGGCGCGCTGGACAATGTTGTGCCGCTGCGCAAGCCTCCGCAACGAGCGAATGTTGCAAACTGGCAGAGCCGTGCCTCATGGGCAGGTGTGCGATGACGGCGCCAGTCGAACTGTATGCATGCCTCTACGCAACCGAGTTTCCCGCGCAGGCGTTGCTGCGCCTGCGACCGGGCGCAAGAGAACAGGCCTGCGTGGTGATGGATGGCGATCCGCCATTGCAGATGGTTTGCGCGCTCAACCGCAAGGCGCGCGAACTGGGCGTTGAGCACGCCATGACGAAGGTCGAGGTGGATATTTTTCCAGCGGTTACCGTGTTTACGCGCTCATGTGCCGAGGAGGATGCGACGAAAACGGCACTGCTGGAATGCGCTGGTAACTTTTCGCCACGCGTTGAATTGTTGAGCGCAGGCAGCGCCTTCCAATGCGTCATCGATATCGCGGGTACAAACCTGCTCTTCGGGCCGGCGCTCGCGCTGGCCCACAATCTGCTTGCCGGTGTTCGCGCGCTGGGTATCGAGGCCGTGATTGCCGTGAGCAGTAACTTTCATGCAGCGATCGCGCTCGCCAAAGGCCTGTCGCGGCGCGACCCGGTGCAGGTTGTGGCTACCGGAGAAGAGACGGCCGCACTGGCCTCGTTGCCGCTCGCGGTCCTCGATCTCGATGTAGAACAGGCCGAGACATTAATGCTGTGGGGCATTCGCACGCTAGGCATGCTTGCAACGCTGCCTGAAAAGGACCTGGTTGCGCGCATAGGGCAGGCAGGGAAGCTGCTTCGCGAGCGAGCGCGCGGCGAGCTTCCGCATCTCTTTCAGCCCGTCGAGCATCAGTTCACGCTGGCTGAGCGCATTGAGCTCGACTCGCCCGTTGAACTGCTCGACTCGCTGCTGTTTGTTGTAGGCGCGATGCTTGAGCAGCTGATTGTGCGCGCCAAGGCGCGAATTGTTGCGCTGGCAGCGGTCACGGTCACGCTGGAGCTTGGCGGGGGGCGAACGCACGCTCGCACCGTGCGGCCTGCCTTACCGGCCAATGACAAACAGCTCTGGATCAAGCTTCTCCATCTCGATCTCGAGGCGCATCCTCCACCGGCTGCAGTGCTGGCGGTGGCACTCGATGCGGAGCCGGGATTGACGAGCAAGGTGCAGCTCGGATTGTTTTCTCCGCAGCTGCCTGAGGCTTCGCGGCTCGACGTCACGCTGGCGCGTATCCGGGCCATTGTTGGCGAGGAGAACGTGGGCCGCGCGGTGCTTGTGGATACGCATGCATCGGACGGGTTCCGGATGGAAAACTTTGCCGTGCCGGTGGGCAATGCCGAAACTGCTGCGCCCGTGCATTTGCGCGGCGCGGTGCGGCAGCTGCGTCCGGCAGAAGAGATTACTGTCATGCTCGAAGCCAGGCGGCCGGTGCGGTTCAGTTTTCGTGGCCAGCGTTACATCGTTGAACGTGCCTACGGCCCATGGCTCGCAGGTGGCGACTGGTGGCAGCAGACGTTATGGGGCAACGAGCAGTGGGATCTTGTGGCGAGAATTGAAGCGCGAACTGAAACTGGAGACGTGCTGTGCTGCTGCGCAATGCGCGACCTGATGCTCGGCGGCTGGCAGGTGGCGGCGCTGTATGACTGAGCGGTATATCGAGCTGCACGCTGCCAGCGCCTTCAGCTTTCTTGAAGCAGGCTCGTCGCCTGAAGCGCTGATAGAGCGCGCCGCCGAGCTTGAGATGCCGGCCATTGCCATCGCCGACCGTAATGGCCTATATGGTGCGGCGCAATTTCACACCAGCGGCAAGCGTTCGGGTGTTCACGCGCATATCGGCGCGGCAATCGCCGTCTCTTCATTCGGGCCGCGGCTAACACCTCCCGCGTGGCTGCCGCACCAGTTTAAGCCCGAGCCTGCGCGCATTCCCTTGCTCGCAGAATCGCGCGCTGGGTATCAGAATCTTTGCCAGCTCATTACGCAGTTCAAGATGAGGGAAGCCACCAAGCAGGAGGGCGCGGCGAACTTCAGCGATCTTGAGCAGTATGCAGCGGGCCTGGTGTGCTTGACCGGCGGTGACGAAGGTCCCCTCGCGGCAGCGTTAATGCGCGGCGGCGAAGATGCAGGACACGATGTGGTTGAGCAGCTTACGCGCATCTTCGGCCGCAACAATGTGTACGTTGAACTGCAACGCCATTGCGAACGTGAAGAGGAGTGGCGAAATCAAGCCGCGATGCGCATTGCGCGCTCTCTCAACCTGCCGGTTGTCGCCACCAACGGCGTTCGCTACGCGAAGGTATACGACCGCGAAATTCTCGATCTGTTTACGGCCATCCGCAATCACACCGAGCTCGACCGCGCTGGACGATTGCTGGCCGTGAACAGCGAGCGTCATCTGCGTACGGGACGCGAAATGGTCGCGCTTTTTCACGATGTGCCTGGCGCGACCGAGAACACCATCGAACTTTCATCCCGTCTCAGCTTCGAGCTCAGCGATCTGGGCTACGAGTTTCCGCGCTATCCCGTGCCCGAGGGCGAAACGATGGTGAGTTTTCTGCGCAAGCGCGTTTATGAGGGGGTTGACCGGCGCTACGGGCCGAAGCGTGACCCTAAACTTTTCGAACGCGCCAAAAAACAAGTCGAGCATGAGCTCCTGCTGATTGCCAAGCTCGGCTTTGAAGGCTATTTCCTCATCGTCTGGGACATTATTCAATTCTGCAAACGTAACGGCATCCTGGTGCAGGGCCGCGGCAGCGCGGCAAACTCGGCGGTCTGCTACGCGCTTGAGATTACGGCTATCGATCCGGTGGGGATGGAGTTGCTCTTCGAGCGCTTCCTGAGCGAGAGCCGCGGCGAGTGGCCCGACATCGATCTCGATCTGCCTTCTGAAACGCAGCGCGAGCAGGCGATCCAGTATGTGTACCAGCGCTACGGCGAGTTGGGCGCGGCGATGACGGCGAATGTGATCTGTTATCGCGGCAAGTCTGCGGCACGCGAAGTGGGCAAGGCGCTCGGCTTCGATGAAGACACTCTCGGCCGTCTCTCCGGTCTCGTCAGTCAATGGGAATGGCGCGGCACCAACGATACGATGGCGCACTCTTTTCAGCACGCTGGCTTTGATATTCGGCATCCGCGCATCGCCAAGTACCTTGAGCTCAGCATGCGCATTCAGGATCTGCCGCGGCACCTCGGCCAGCATTCGGGCGGCATGGTCATTTGCCAGGGTCAGCTCAATCACGTCGTTCCGCTGGAGCGCGCCTCGATGCCCGGGCGAACGGTGGTGCAGTGGGACAAGGAAGACTGCGCCGATCTCGGCATCATCAAGGTCGACCTGCTGGGCCTCGGCATGATGGCCGTGCTCAAGGATTGCCTCGAGCTGATTCCCGCGCACTACGGCGAGCGTGTTGATCTTGCGCAGTTGCCTGAAGACGATGAGATTTACCGCGTAGTGCAGAAGGCCGACACCGTCGGCATGTTTCAAATTGAGAGCCGCGCCCAGATGGCCTCGCTGCCGCGCAACAATCCCGAGCGCTTCTACGATCTCGTGGTGCAGGTCGCCATTATTCGGCCAGGGCCGATTGTGGGGCAGATGATGCACCCGTACATGCGGCGGCGCCAGAAGCGCGAGCCGGTCACGTATCCGCATCCGTCGCTCGAGCCGGTTTTGAAACGCACGCTGGGCGTGCCGCTCTTTCAGGAGCAGTTGCTGCGCATTGCCATGACGGTTGCCAACTTCACAGGATCCGAAGCCGAAGAGTTGCGGCGCGCAGTGGGAATGCGGCGCTCATGGGAACGGATGAAAAATCTGGAATCCAAGCTGCGCACCGGCATGACCGCCAACGGTATCGACATAAAGACGCAGGACACGATCGTGCAGAATATCAGTTCGTTTGCGCTTTATGGATTTCCCGAGTCGCACGCGGCGAGCTTCGCGCTGATTGCATACGCGTCTGCGTATTTCAAGGTGAAGTACCTGGCCGCGTTTACCTGCGCCATCCTCAACAATCAGCCCATGGGTTTTTACTCGCCGGCAGTGCTGGTGAAAGATGCGCAGCGGCACGGTCTGCGCATCAAGGCCATCGACATTCAGGTGTCGGAGTGGGAGTGCACGGTGGAGCATGAACCCAACGGCACATTAACTATGCGTCTGGGGCTAGGTTACGCCAAAGGCCTTCGCAAGCAGGCTACGGACGCATTGCTTCGAGCGCGGCAGGAGGGTGAATTCCGTTCGGCCGGCGACCTGGCGCAGCGAGTGCCCGAACTCAACCGCAGAGAACTGGCGCTGCTGGCGCGGATCGGCGCGCTGAATCGCATCGATGATGTTGCTCATAGACGAGACGCACTATGGCAGGTTGAGTGGGCAGGCCGTCCCGAGGGGCCGCTGCTGAGCCAGCACAGCAACGCGCTGCGCGAAGAGGATCGAAGCCTGCCGCTTGCGCAGATGACGGTTGAAGAGCGACTCGTGGCCGACTATACGGGCACGGGGCTCACGGTTGGCAGGCACCCCATGCACTACCGCCGCGCTGAACTTCGTGCGCAAGGCATCTTGTCGTCACAGGATTTGCGCAATTGCCGTGACGGCGTGTTGGTGCGCGCGGCCGGGTGCGTGATCGCGAGGCAGCGGCCAGGAACTGCGAAAGGATTCATCTTTCTCTCGATGGAAGACGAGACCGGCATCGCCAACGTGATCGTGACTCCCGATGTTTACGAGCGCAACCGACTGGTGGTAACGCGAAGCAAGTTTCTGCTGGTGGAGGGCGCGTTGCAGAATCAGGACGGAGTGATTCACGTGAAGGCAGCGTGGCTGACACCACTCGCGAATGCCGGTGTCGACGTGCGCTCGCACGACTTTTATTGAGTACTTGCAAAGTACCGCCGGTCTCCAGACCGGCTGTACTGAGGGCCTCCCGGCCCTCAGGCGATTCGCCATTAAAGCGTGAGGTAAATCGCCCCCGACTCCACAGTTACCTCAACTCCCGCAGCCTTGGCCGCCTCTTCCAATGCCGCATCGAGCATCACAACCGGATCGCGGCTCTCGTCTAACCGGCGCATCAGGCCTTCGCCTTTTTTGTCTCCGGCCGAAAGCGTGACCTTGAGCCCGCGGCGTTTGCAGCGCACTACTGTGCCGTCGTCAAGCTTCACGTTCATCGGCTTGATGTAGGCGTCAACGTAATGCACCCCGATGCCCGACTTGTCGTCAGTGCGGGCTGTGAGCTTCTCTTCGAGCGCCGGATTCAGATCGCAAAGTTTAACTTTCATGCGCCGCTCCCTGAGTCACACTCGCTTTTGATTCAAAGTATTCATCCATCGCTGATCTGAACGAGCGGATATGATCGGGTGTGCTTCCGCAGCAAGCCCCGATGATATTCGCGCCCGCCTCAAGCAGTGGCACAACGCCTTTCACCATCTGCTCCGGCGATTCATCGTACAAAATCTTCATGTTCACCAGGCGCGGCTTGCCTGCGTTAGGCTGCACCATCACCGGCAGCCTGGTCACGCTCTTGTAGCGCTTTACTGCATCGAGCGCCCGCTCCATCTCCATACCGGTACCGCAGTTCAGCGCCACAATGTGCGCGCCATGCTCTTCCATGAACTTCGCCGCGCGTTCCGGATCGACACCCATCATGGTTCTGAAGGTCGAACCATCGAGCGTCACGTCGTATGCCATCGAGCCGATAATGCATGGCGCGCCAGCTTTCTTCGCCGCCTCGATGCCGATTTGCAATTCCTCGAGCGAAGTCTGCGTCTCTACGATGATCGCATCGGCACCGCCTTCAACCAGCGCTGCCGCCTGCTCGTCAAATGCGTCCCGCACCTGCTCCTCGGTAAAATCTCCAAACGGCACCAGCAGCCCGCCGAACGGACCGATGTCTCCGAGTACGTATCCGCCCTTTTCGCCAAAGGCTTCGCGCGCAATGTTAACGCCGGCCTTGTTGATCGCAACCACGTGGTCCGGATGGCCATGCCGGTTCAGCATAATCCGCGACCCGCCAAAGGTGTTCGTGATCAGGCAATCCGATCCGGCCTCGACGTAGCGCCGCTGGATGGCCAGAACACGCTCTGGATGCGTGAGATTCCACTCTTCGCCGCAGTTGCCCTGTTCCAATCCGGCGAGCATCAGTTGCGTTCCCATCGCTCCGTCGCCAAGCAACGTCCTTTGCCTGATCGCATCGTGAAGTAGCGCTTTGGTCGTCATTCCAGTTCTCTTTCTTTCTGCACTAACGCATAGTGTATGGTCTCGAACACCAGTCCCCACTTGTGCTCTCGGCTTGTGGATTCGCAATAGCAGCCGGCGACCGAGGGCATTCGTCGCCAGGCAAGCACCGCGTCAAGTTTTTCGCCGGCCAGCGGATTCTCGCTGTCAATTGCTCCCATCAACGTTGCGGAGTCCTCGGTGAACTTGCACATCATTTTATGCCCCTCGTCGCCCGGCGCTGGCGAGCATTGCTGCATTCTGATTGGGTAGCCCTCCACACTCGTGCCAAGTTCCACGTTGTACAAAAACGTCAGCGGCCGGCCCATATTGGTGCAGGTCGTGCCATCGTAGCGAAATTCGGCGTCCACCGTGCCATCGTCATTCACACATAATCTCAGCCGCTCTTTCGCCCAGCGCTCCAGCGCCTTGCGGTTCACGCTGTAAGTAGCATTCTGGTTAAGCGCAGACGTGCGCGCCGCAACCACTTCGCCCGTTGGCCGCGGGTTGCGGCGGAATGGCGCTCGGCGGTATTGGCACGGACCGAACGAACATCTCTCGCACGGAACCAGGTTGGTGAGCCGCGTCAGTCGATCCTTGTGTGCGGTTAACCCGAAGACCGCGAGCAACGTCTTTTTCGGCCGCAGCATTCCCGTCTCAAAGACCTCGATCGGGGAAGGGAATTGCTCGCTTCGCGTCTGTTTCAATAGCTCCAGCAGTCGCGGCTGCTCGGCAATATCCCATTCCGAATAACCGGGGCTGTAGTGCGGCAACACAGCCGTCCCGTGCTGCTCGGCCCAGTCGCACAATCGCGCGCCGGCCATTGTCGCCAGGCGCTCCACCACGGCCGATGCATACATCTCGAGGAAGAAATACTCATCCGGTTTTTCATCTGCCCAGCGTCGCCGCGCCTCTTCTTCAGCTTCAGCTCCGGCGCCCACTGCAACCAGGACCACGGAGTGTGCCGCGGCCTGCTCCAGTGTTGTCTGCAGACGACTGCTGGTGAACTGCACACTATCGATGCAGATCGTTTTTCCGCTGATCGCAAAGCTCGCGGCCTGTCGCGCGTACATCCACGGTCGTCCATGTTCCGCATACCATTCGCGTGTCCAGTAAGCCAGTTCTCGTGGGCGGCCCTCGAGCACAACGCCCCGCGGATACCCGAGCAGGCGCGCGTACTCCTGGTCGAGGACATCGACCTCGGAGACCATCTCGGCCAGTTCGAAGCAAGCCATCACTTCGCGCATGGAATCGGCTCCATAACTTTGAACTGACAGCCTTCCACAAAGAACTCAAAAAAATGCGGATGCGTTTCAAGACGGCAATGCTCGACCCGCTTCACCAACTCTTCGAGCTCCCGCCGTTTCTTTCTCGAGAGCAGCGCGATGGTCGCGCCCTCAATCGCGGTATTGCCCGCTCGAATAATCTTTTCCGCAGGCAGATTCGGCACCAGCCCGATTCGCTTTGCGGCGTCAACGTTGATGTGACGCCCAAAGCCGCCAGCAAGATAAAAAACGTCGATATCTTCAAACTCAATCCCGTATGTAGAAAAGACTGCGTGCAATCCGGCCACATTTGCGCCCTTGGCCTGGGCCAGCTCATTCACATCGCTTTCGAGCAGATAGACGCTTTGCCCGTCGCCCTTGTAGAGATCGATGCGATGCAAATCGTCTTCGAAGCGGCCGCGTTCGTTCATTCGTTCTGTACGCAGCAACTCGCTCAACGCATCGATCAGCCCCGATCCGCAAATGCCTTCGGGCTTCACGTCGCCGATCACGCCCAGCGTGAATTCGCCATTGCCATCGATGCGAACTTCTTCAATGGCACCATCGAGCGCCGGCATTCCGCAGGCGATTGCGCCGCCTTCAAATGCTGGTCCCGCCGGACACGATGCCGCTAGAATGCGATCTTTGTTGCCCACAATCAGTTCGGTGTTGGTCCCGATATCCATGATCGCAATTCTGCGGTCCTCATGAGCCAGGTCGGCAGCCAGCATGCCCGCGGCCGCATCGGCTCCCACGTGTCCGCTGATAATCGGAGCGCCATACACGCGAGCCTTGGGATGGATCGGCAACAAACTGTGCTGTCCGATCTGCGTGAGGCTGGTGGTCGCGCGCTTGCCTTCGGCCATCTCGATCTCAGTGATCGATTGATACGGGCTTTGCCCGATGGAGTACACGTTCTGCCAGAAAAACAGATCGCGCATGGTGGAGTTGCCCACCACCACCATTTCGTAAATACTCTTCGGATCGACCGGGAACCTCTCAATTGCGTGACTCAGATATCCGGCGAGCGTGCGCATTAGCAACCGCCCCGGATGTTCCGTGTCATATGCGATGCGCGACATGACTTCGGAGCCGCCGAACCGCTGCGGATTTTCAAACGAGGTGTCCGCGATCAGCCGCCCGGTTTCAAGATCGATAAGCCGCAGCACTACGGTCGTGGTGCCAAGGTCTATCGCAATGCCGTGGATGGGCCCGGTCGAGCGGTCGACTTCGACGCCGTCAATCAGAATCCGGTCGCCATCGCGCGTCACTGCCGGATCGAGCTCGAATCCGCAACTTGTAACGGGCAGCCCTTCCGCACCGCTCTCAATCCGCATGTTCCCGCGGCGCAAGGTGTGGCAGCGTACGTGGCCGCTCACGCCAGTAACATGCGTCTGACACGAAAGCCTGAAGTTTCCTTTCAGATGCCGTTCCGGTTCTGCGAGCGGGGAAAGCTGACCCATTCCCTCAACAATCTCAACCATGCACTCCTTGCATTTGCCTTGCTTGCGGCAGGAGGTGGGCACGTCGATGCCGAGGGCTTCAGCCTGTTCGAAGAGGGAGAGGCCCGGCGAGGCTTCGACGGATTGGCCGTTCAGGTTGAGGATCATGGGCATGAAGGTCAAGTCAGTTTCGCGCCGGCCCCACGGGACGGCACCTTTCAGGTTCGAGCGGACCCAGGGTTTCACGCTGGGCTAATTTCGTATGCTCCCTACTGGAGCTAAGAACTCTCAAAGCTCCTCGCTTCTAGTTCAGTCTTCACAGCTTCGGCCACTTCCTGCACCGACCCTTCGCGCTCTTCTTCCTCGCTCCACTTCCATTGCGCCAGGTAGTCGTCCGCATCCTGAAGGCCGCGCTTTGCCGCGAGAATATCGATCAGCTTCATGAAGCGGTCATCGAGCATCACCGACAGGTCGTCTTCGTCATCCTCCACCTTGATCTGGGTGGGAATCTCCTGCCAGTAAAGAACCTTGTATTTCGCCACTGGAATACCTGCCGTTTACGACTGTTCCGCGAGCCGCAAAAACAAATCCACCGCGGCTGAAGCATTGGCGCCGTAGCCATCGGCGCCGATCTCGTCGGCAAACATCTGGCTGATCGGCGCTCCGCCCACCGCCATTTTTATGTGCGTGAGACCAGCGGCGCTGAATCCGTCGATCACGGTCTTCATATACATCATGGTGGTGGTCAGCAGCGCGCTCATGCCGATGATGGTCGGCTTGCACTTCTCGGCCGCGGCCATGAACTTCTCCACGCTCTGATCGACTCCGATGTCGTGCAGCTCAAAGCCCGCCCCCTCAGCCATCATGCCCACCAGGTTCTTGCCGATGTCGTGCAGGTCGCCGCGCACAGTGCCCATCAGCAGCACGCCTTTCGGCCTGGTTGTGCTGTCCTTCGACGTCAGCAAGGGTTTCAACACCGCCATGCCGGCCTTCATCGCGCGTGCCGCAATCAGCACCTCCGGCACATAGAGAATGTTGTGCTTAAAGTCCTCGCCCACCACGCTCATACCCGCGATCAGCCCATCGTTCAGCACTTCCTGCGCGGTTCGGCCTTCGGCGAGAGCTTCCTTTGTCAGGCGCTCCACCTCATTGGCGTTCCCCTCGTACAGGTACTGATTCATCAACGCATAATCGGGCATCAGGCTCTCCTCATCGCGCCCTCATTCAACGCGCTGGGTGCCCCAAGTCCCTCGCATTTGGGGACCTGGGAAGCCAAGCTCATGTGCGCACCGCACCAGCAACTACAACGCCGGCGCGTCTCGCGTTGTATTCATCCAATGCTTCAAGCATGGCCAGGATGTTTTCGCGTGGCATTCCCGGGCTGGTGCCTCCGCCCACCGAGAGAATCATTCCTTCGCCTCCCGAACCTTCCAGCACCTCGAGTGTCTCGTACTTCACTTCATCGGGAGTTCCACGCACGCCAATTTCCAGTGGGTTCACATTCCCCATCAGGCACATGCGATCTCCCACGCGCCGTTTCACCTCGGTAATGTGCCGCTGCTTGCCCCAGTTCAGCGCGTTAAACCCGGTATCGGGCAAATGATCGAGGCATGCATCCACCTCGGCGTCATTGTGGTAGAGCTTCACCCAGTCCTTGGGAAACGCATCGCAAATCCGTTTCAGATAGGGGTGCGCAAATTCCATGTAGTGCTCTTCGTTGATGAACCCCACAATGTCGTCGAGAATAAAAATTCCCTCGACTGTATCGCCCATTACCTTGTGCTGCGCTTTCAACCAATCAATCACCACGCGCGTGCACAGATCAATCAGCTTATGCGCGCCCTCGGGATTCTCAACCAGGTCGATCATGAACTCCGTAGTTCCGCGCACAAACCCGGCCGTGCACAGCGGCCCGCGCGAAGTAACCATGGGCAAAATGTAGCCGGCATCCAGAATCCGCTGCTTGGCCATCTTGATGCGGTGCAGCGTGAGGCCCGCGAATGCGTCGCAATCAACTTCGTACTCAGGAAAGTTGTCGATGTCTTCAAGCCGATACAGTGTGTGGTACTCGCTGGGAGTATTGTCCTGCCAGAATTTGATCTTCGCGCCCAGCACCGAAGGCTCCGCAGCCATTCCGTACTCCATCCACCACGACGGTACGAAGATGATGTCAGGAAACTCCTGCATGATCTTCAGGTTCGACTGAAACCACAGCTCAGGATCGAGAAAATAATCCATGTGGCTGATTCCCAGGTATCCCGGAATCCATGGGCTGTCGATAATCAGCGCCATGGGAATCTTGTCGAGTTTCTCGCGGCGCACCGCCTTCTTGAATATCTCCCACTGCTCTGGCCGCATTCATTCCTCCCGGAGAGTGCTTGAGCTTTCGATATTGGCCGGCCTGAAACTGAAGTCGAGCCGATTATTGAGTGTTCGTTGCATCAAGCCAACCGGTTGCGGCGACGTTATTTTGGTGGCGCATTCGAGGGTTCCGGGTGTCCATTTCGCCGCCGCCGCCGATTTTGTTCGGCTCCCGTAATAATAGAGTAGGACCATCGCGGCGCACAAGATTCCGCGTCCAAATGAACGGAATAGTGTCTACCGGGGAATTCGCGTCGGCACTACAGACGAAATGCGCTATTGCCCGCGCCGCAGCGGCTTCTGCATCGGCACTACCTGGACGGTAACGTCGCGCACCTCTGACAGGAAACGATTCAGCACTGAGCCGCGCCACAAAATATCCCAGCGCGAGCGGGCCGACTGGCCGAACACAACATGGCTGATGTTCTCCTGTTGCGCAAAACGGATCAGCGCGTCGGAGACGTTGCGGTCGGTGAGCATGACCACCTTGGCGCCCAGGTCGCGCGCCATCTTCTGATATTCCTCAAGCCGGTGAAAGGCCTCGGGATCGTTATGGCCCTTGTCGTCGGGCTTGCTCACATAAACCGCGTACCAGTTGGTCGAAAGCCGGCCGGCAATGCGCGCGCCAACGCGCAGCAGGCGTTCTGTACCCGGCCGGGTGCTGAGGCAGACCATCACTTTCTCGGGGATCGGCGCCTGTTCCAGGCCCTGGGTGCGCCGGTACTCCGATGCGCGGCTGCTCACCTGCTCGGCGGTAATGCGCAGCGCCAGCTCGCGCAGCATGTTCAGGTTGCCTTTGCGGAAGAAATTGGCCAGCGACTGCTCGACCTTTTCCGGTGCGTAGATTCTGCCTGACCTCAGGCGCGTGCGCAGCTCATCCACCGTGAGGTCGATGTTCATTACCTCGTCCGCCCGCTTGAGAAAGCTGTCGGGGACGGTCTCGCGGATGACGGTGTTGGCCGAGCGATTGACCGCGTCGTTGAGCGTTTCAAGGTGCTGGATGTTCACCGCGGTCATTACGTCGATGCCGGCATCCAGCAGCTCGAGCACGTCTTCGTAACGTTTGCGGTTCTTGCTCCCCGGCACATTGGTGTGCGCCAGTTCGTCGACCACCACCGTGTGCGGATGGCGCGCGACGATCGCATCCACATCCATCTCTTTCAGCGTGACACCGCGATAGGGAATCTCCCTGAGAGGTATCACCTCCAGATCGCGGATGCGCGCCTCGGTCTCTTTGCGCCCGTGAGTTTCAACCAGCCCGATAACCACATCGATATTCTGCTGATGGCGCATCATGTGGGCGTCATTCAGCATGTGATAAGTTTTGCCCACGCCCGGCGCGGCGCCCAGGTAGATGCGCAGCTTTGCGGGTTCCTGGTTTTTTTCGAGGACGATCTCGGCCATCAGCCCACCTCGACTGGATGGCGGACTTCTTCGACCGCGGCCACCGGAAGTGTGAATCGAAAGGTTGATCCGTGCCCCAGGCGGCTTTCGACCGCGATCTGCCCGCCCAGCGACTCAACCAGTCGCCGCACCAGCGCGAGACCCAGCCCGGTCCCTTTATCGCTGAAGGCGTTCAACCGGTCGAAGATGGAACCCAGACGCTCGGTTTCGATGCCACGGCCGGTATCGCGCACCGTGAATTGAACAAAGTCCTTGGTCTCTTCCGCAGCCAAAAGAATCTCTCCATCCGCGGGGGTGTAGCGCAGGGCGTTCGAGAGCAGGTTGTCGAGAATCGAACGCAGCGCGGGGCGATCTGCCTTTACCGGCGCCATATCGGCGTAAGCATTTACCTCAAGCCGGATGTGTTTCTCAGCGGCCTCTTCGCAGAAGCGGTCACGGGCTTCCGTCAAAGCCTGGGCCGGTCTGATTCGCTCGAATTTCATCACCCGCTTGCCGGTATCGAGCTCGGCAACCTCGATGAGATCGGTCATCAAGTCATTCAAATGTTCGGCATCGCTTGTAGCCGTTGACACCAGCTCGGCCTGCAGTGGCTGAAGCTCCCCGCTGAATCCCTGTCCCAATGCATAGAGCCCGCGGCGCAACTGGAGCAGCGGGTCGCGCAACTTGCGGCTGGCGACCGCAATGAACTGGGTTTTGAACCGGTCGGTGTCCTGCAGACTGGTGACGTCTTCAAGTGTGGTAACGGCGCCCAGCAGCCGGCCATCGGAGTCGCGCATCGGCGTGGTGCGGAGGCGATAGCTGCGTTCTTTTTTCCCGATCCGCATCGGCAGCACCGATGCTTCGTCTTCGGCTGCGACCGGCTTCTGCATCGATACTGCATCGCGAATGGCGTTCAGAATCTTGTCTCCTCCCGGAGTGGTAGTGAGCGCCATGCGGTCGGTAGCGGCCTCGCCCAGCAATTCGGCCGCAGCCTGGTTCACTTTCAACACGTGTCCCTTGCTGTCGGTCACGATGATCGGCTCAAAGATCGATTGCAAAACCGCGTCGGAGAGTTGGAACTCCATTTGCCGCCGTCCGGCCTCGGTGTCGCGCAATTCGCGGAGCCGTACAGCGATCCGGTTCAGTTCGCCGGCAATTACTCCAAAATCGTCGCGACTGTTCCACTCCACGCGGTGTTCCAGGTTTCCCTGGGCGATGCGGTGGGCGTCGCGGGCCAGACTGCGGATAGGCCTGAGGATCAAAAACGCTGTCAGAGCCGCCGCCAAAACCGCAGCCCCTATGAAGATGAAGCTCAGATTCGCAAACCCGGCTGCGAACAATGCCTTATGAGTGAGTGAGATAAACCCAGCAGCAAGGCCGGCCATGAGCAGGCAGCCGAGAATCGTTCGCTGGGTAAGGTTAAGCATGAGAGGGAGCTCCGTGACGGCAGTGAGGTGTCAATTTCATTCTCGCGGATAATGGTCATTCGTGCAAAATGCGCCGTACAAAACATGTCGGCGCCATCACGGGATCTGGCACACCGCCAGCGAGCGATTGCGCCAGCGGCAGTTGAGCCCGCCTGGTGCAGGATTGCTCACCAGCACCCAATCCACGCCGAACTGCTGCTTCAGCCGCTCGAAATTGCCGATCCTGAACCCTGGCCAGCCTCGCTGGGCCTGAACCTGCTCGAGCCATACTCCGCCCAGAGTGGTAATCTGGCTCACCACGGCCGGGTCTTTGACCGCATCGGCCAGCGAGCTGCGCTCGGCAATTGCCCTGAAGCTGTGATAATCTTCGCCCGGCTCATCGAGATAGTGCGGATCGAGGGCGAAATAAGCGTCCCTCGGCGTGTTCTGCCTGATCCAACTAAAGGCCTCGAGCCAGTCGTTGCGGGGCCAGTCGTTGCGCGGCGCCAGTCCCGGCAATTCCAAATGGCGGCTGGCAGGGAACTGCACCTCCTGGCAATACAGCATCCCGGTATTCAACACCGCGAGGTAAACCACCCATCGCCAGATGCTTTTCTTCAAAACAAACTGTCCCAGGAGCCCGCCGCCGGCAATCGCCATGGCGAAGTAAACCAGGTGCAGATAACGCATGGGCTGCAGCGGAGTAAGTCTTAGCCAACCCACGGGCGGCAGCAACAGCAGGGCAACCGCCTGCTGAAAGATTCCGTAGGCGAAAACGGCCAACGCGAAGCACGCCAAAACTTGCTTGTCGCGCCGCCGCGCCCAACGCCACAACGTCCAAAACAGCACCAGCGGAGCGATTGCGCCCAACCACTCGTACCATGCCCACTTGTAAATGAAGTAATACGTGTGCGCCTTTAACGCTTCGCGCCACGCGGGGGTGCCCGAGGCGACCACCCAGCCAAGCGGCGCAGCCGCAAACCCTCCGCCGGCACTCGCGCTTACAACCGGCTCGCGCTCACGAACACGTAGCCATCGTCCTTCGATCCAGGCATTCACGCGCTGATTCAACGCGAGCCACAGAAACACGCAAAACGAGATCCCCATGGCAGCCATCAAGGGGTGCATGAGCCCTGACAGCGCCAGCAAAAAGATTGCCGGCCTGCTCTTTCCCTCGAGAATCTTCGCGGCCGCAAGAAGAATGAACGCAGTTGCAACCGTACGCGGATGAAGGTGCTGATCGACGAGGAACAACGCAGTTCCCGCAACCGGCAGCGTAAGCATGGCTGAAACCATGGCCACCGCCGACCACTGCGCTGTGGCAGACTGAAAGAGCCGGCGCGCGATACTGTGGCATGCCCAGAGAATTGTGAAGATCGAGATGAGCTGCCATAGCAACTCCGACCAGGCCACCGGTATCCCCGTTGTCCTCACGAAACCAGCCATCGCGCGGTCGAAGATTGTGGCCTGCGTCTGCACGCGGAAAAAGGCCGAATTGTAGGGGTAAAGAGTTGGGTCCAGGTCGGCTTTGACGGCCGTGAGATAGATGCCGTCGTCTTCCAACCCGGGGTGGTAGCCCATGACCGCGAAGCCGAGAAGGGTGAAGAAGAGTATGATCGGGAACTTCTTCAAAAGATGATGGTTCCTCGACCGTTGAAACGTCATTTTTCGGCTGCCTGTTCCTCAATCCAGCGGGATAAGATTAAAGCTACTCTTCTATGGTCTCACCCTCGACATACTCGACGCAGATAACCGGCATTGCTTCAGGCACCGGACCTGCGGCAGGGGTCGAAACGACGCCGCTCAAGCTGGCGCTCATTATCCCCGCACTCAATGAGGCGGGCAACATTGTTCACCTGCTTGATCTCGTGCGTTCGGTTCTCGATCCCGCGGGAATCGCCTACGAAATTGTCGTGGTGGATGACTCGAGCAGCGACGGCACCGGTGATCTGGTAGCTGCCGAAGGGCTCAAAGACCCCCGCGTCCGGCTGTTGATCCGCAAGGGTGAGCGCGGCCTTTCCGGCGCCGTCCTGGACGGCTGGCGCTCGACCGACGCCAATGTGCTCGGCGTGATGGACGCCGACCTGCAGCATCCTCCCGAGCTGTTGCCTCAACTTTTCCAGGCCATCGTCGACGGCACCGACCTGGCCATTGGCAGCCGCTATACGCCAGGCGGCGCAACGGGTGAATGGAACCCGATTCGCAAGCTCATCTCTGTAGCAGCGGTTTCGGTTACCTGGCCCATTCAGCATCGCGGCGCTCGCGCCAGCGACCCCATGTCTGGATTCTTCATGGTTCGCCGCTCGTGCATCGACAAGATCGAATTCCAGCGCGCCGGTTTCAAGCTGCTGCTCGAGGTCCTGGTGCGCGGCCGCATTCACTCAGTCAAGGAGATCCCATTCACCTTCGGCCTCCGCCATCGCGATCAAAGCAAAGCCAACATCAAAGTTGCCTGGGACTACGGAATACTGCTGATGCGCCTTTACGCCGCGCGATTCCTGGGCCGCCGCTGAGAACGCCAACCCTCCATAAACGGGTGCACCATCCTGGGCCTCGAACTGAGGCTCGATCGGTTTTACAGAATTCTCTGCATCTTGCGTGGCAAATAAATCGAATCCCTGCGGAATCTATTTCGCGAGACCGACGCGTCGGAGTAAGTCATTGAAGCGCGGGTCGGAGCGCAAAGGATCGAGGCATGGATCGATCTTGAGATAGACGAATCCCACATCGTGTGCCTTATATGCTTCTTCCAACCATTTGAACGCTTCTTCCTTTTCACCGAGTCCGGTATAGACCAGTGCAATTTCATATCTGCCGACGCCGTTTTCAAGTACGTGTTCCTGCAGTTTTGATATCGTCCTGCGCGCTGCGGCAACTTGGCCGGCGCGGGCGTAGGCATTGCCCAAATGTCCCAGGGAATCCGGCCCGTCGCCGGACTTCAGGAATTCCGCGATGGACTCCGCATACATTCCCTTTTCCGCGTATACATCGCCCAACAGAAAGCTCCAATCGGCTGGTGTAATGTCCAGTGCGCGGACTGTGCGGATGAGCGGAAGTACTTGGTCGTACTGACGGGAGAAGTAATAGAGGAATCCCTCATAATGAACCGAACGGCCGGAAACAGGATCGAGGTCCACGCCGCGCTTCACCTCTTCAATCGCTTTCTGCTGCTGGCCCGTGCGCACAAGGTAGAAGGCGTATTTCTGATGGATGGCTGCGGAATTTGGATTGAGTTCAAGTGCGCGGCGGAACTCCGTCGCTGCTGTCGCCCAGTCCCAATCCAGGGTCATGGCTGCATTAGCCAGCTCGGCATGGCCTTCGGGAAGCGATTCGTCCAACTCGATCGCCTTGATTGCTTCGGACTTCTGCCGGGAAAACGCTTCGTGATATGCCATCTGGCCTGATTCGCCCATCCGGCCATACCAATAAGCCAATGCAGCATGGGCCTGCGCATAGTTCGGATTCTTCTCGAGCGCTTTGTTGAAATACACCCCTGCGCTCTTAACGTTGTCGGCGTCCAATTGCAGCATTCCGTGCAGGTACAAATCCTGGGCTTCGGGGTCGATAGGGCGGCTGCGGGCGAGGCGCGCCTGTTCCTGGGGCGTGACATTGATGCTGATCTGATCCGCAATTGCCTGCGCCACCTCTCCCTGCAAAGCCAGAACGCTGGTGATATCCCGGACATAGGTGTGTGCCCAGATCTGACGGTCGTCTCTTGCATCGATCAGTTGGGCGCTTATTCGAACCTCGCTGCCCTCGCGCTGCACACCTCCTTCAATAACCCCATCCACAGACAACTCGCGTGCGATGTCAGGCAGCTTCTTTTTCGTCCCCTTGTAACTCATTGCCGAAGTCAGGGAGATGACGCGGAGCGTAGAAACCTGTCCCAGATCGTTGATCAGCTCTTCGGTCATCCCGTCAGCGAAGTATTCCTGACCCGGGTCGCCGGAAAGGTTCTTCAGAGGAAGGATGGCGATGGAGCGAATCCCCGAGTGAGCATGGTAATTGACATACAAGTACCTGAGGCCGAAGTAGCCAATCGCCACGATCGCGGCCAGGGCCATCGCAGCACCTGCCAGGATACGGGGCGTTAAGCGAAATCTCCGCGCCGGCCGAGCAGGTACCGCAGCTACCGGCGATACAGACTTCTCGACATGAGTTGTCCCCGGCGCAATCGACTGCCCGGCAGAGGGTAAAGGAACAAGGCGAGCTTGCGGCTGAGGCTTCGACTCTGCAGGGTCGAAGATGAACTTCGGCACATACGACCCGCTGGGAAGTTCGATCCTGACGGCCAACTTCCGGTCCGCTCCCAAATAGAACTGCGCCAGTTTCTTTCGTACTTCATTTGCTTTGACGCGGACGACGGCATCGCTTCCAGTGTCGTAATCGATAGGGCGCCCGAACATCTCGGCCCCAATCATGCGCTCGCGCAGACTATCGACTTTTCCTTCCAGGGTGCGCTCGACAATCAGATGGAGAAAGTCCTGGGATCGTTCGCTGTTGGCAAATTCATGGCTCGCTTTCAGCTCTTTGAGATGCAGGCGCACTAAAGCGATTTGCTCAGGACTGAGGAAGCTCGCTTTCAATGCTGTGTCTGTTGCTGACATTGCGCGCCCTGTTTCCTTGGTTCCCAACTATAACATCCAATCAACAAACGTGGCCCGAAATAGGAAGAAACGGACGTCTTTAGTATCGCTAAATGATTTAGATGCAAACGTTTATCTGATGACACGTTGCAGCAAACTGTTACAAACGTTGCACATTCCCATCGGTGGTGCTCCAATGTGGGCGCTGTTCAACCGCTTGGGAAGTGACCGTTCAAAGAGAAAACGCTTACCTGTCTGCCAGCTTGGACATCGTGTTCCCCTGAATTCCTGGCCTGGGAAGCGTTCTCTGGAAAGAGTTAGGGAGTCAGCTTACCGGTTAACGGAAGCATCCCGGAAAAGATTTCCCCGTTCTGCAGACGATTGAAGAGTATCGGCCCGATAGTGACGCAGCACGAGCCGGGCTCTTGCGGCGCAAGCACTTCCGCCAACGTGCCAGCGGTTTGGCAGTCATGATCACCCTGGTCGAGGACATGAAGCGGAAGTAAGACAGAAAGTCAATTAACCGTTTGCTCAGGAGGCAGACAATGAATCGACTTACAGGCCAGCCTCACCTTGCAAGGAAGTCCGTGGCGAAGAGGCCCACATGGAAGTATCTGGCAGGGTGCTTTGCATCGATTGCCATGCTCGTGGCGCTCACGCCCGGAGCTTGGGCCCAGGACAATGCAACCATCAACGGTTCGGTCACGGACCCCACTGGAGCGGTGGTCCCGAGTGCGACAATAACCCTCACCAACACGGCCACCGGCCAGGTCAGGACAGAAATTTCAAACGGCGCGGGCACCTACCGATTTGCCAACGTTGGCATCGGTACCTACACGCTTACCGCGTCTGGCACGGGATTTGAAAAATACACAAAGACGGGCGTCGTTGTGCACCCCGCGCAGTCTGCGGAGGAGAATATTACGCTCGCAGTCGGCAGCCAAACCCAGACCGTGACCGTGGCGGCGGACGCGTTGCAGGTTCAAACGGAGACCAGCGAACTAAGCACACTTATCAGCGGCCAACAGGTTCAGCAACTGGCAACCAACGGCCGCAATGTTACCTCGCTGGCGGCCCTCGGTCTCGGAGTCTCGAACAACCTGCCACCATTTGGCGGGGTTAACGCCCTTACATCCGCCAACGGGATCGAATTCAATGGAACCCGCTCGACGCATAACATCTATCTTCTCGACGGAGCCGAACAGAACGATCGCGGCTGCGGCGGCTGCTTTATGAACCTGCCCTCGCAGGATGCATTGGCCGAATTCCAGACCCTGGACAGCAACTATAGTCCTGACTACGGGATCGGCTCAGGCGGAACGATCGTCATGGTGCTCAAATCGGGCACTCATAGGTACCACGGGGAAGCTTACGAGTTCAACCGCAATACGGACTACGATGCGTCCGACTACTTCAGCAGATCCACGCCCGAGTTCAAGCTGAACATCCCCGGCGGCAATATCGGCGGGCCTTTGTGGATTCCTCACGTGTATAACGAGAACCGGAACCGGACATTCTTTTTCTGGAATGAGGAATGGCGGAAGCTGATCCAGGGCAGTTCGCCTTCGGTGTCCAATGCCATTCTGGACAACAACTTCCCCACGGCCGGACAGCCGTTGAACTACACAATTCCAGCCGGTGGCCCCACTCCCATCGTTCCTGTAACCACCGATCCAAACAAACTGGCCCTTTACTCTGGTGACGGATTGACAGCTGGCAGTCCCTTCCCAGGCAACGTCATCCCCGCCAACCTTATCGATCAGAATGCAGTCCTCGAAGTCAACGCGGGAACCTTTCCGCATCCGAATTACAACAACGGCACCCAGTACATTGCGTCCATCCCTCAGCCGACCGACGTTCGCGAGGATGTGGTCCGCATCGACCACGCCATCAACAGCAAGTACCAGTTGATGGGCCATTACCTCCACGACACACTGGCGCAAAATTATTTCGCGCCATTGTGGGGCGACAGCACCTATCCGACCGTGGGCACCGCCATGACCAACCCGTCCTACACTGCGGTCATTAAGCTGACACAAACCTATTCACCCAACCTGCTCAACGAGACTGCCATCCTTTACAGCGGCAACAAGATCACTCTCACTCCCAATCAATGGTCCGGCGGCACGTTTGTGCAGCCCACCGGATGGACGGCGACCAGTTTCTTCCCGATCGCCGACAATTGCATGTCCAAGATATGCCGGAGATCGATCTGCAGGGATCGCCTCTAAACGTAAATTGGAGCGCAAGCTACTATCCCTGGAAAAACGGCTACGAAGGCTTTGAGTATCGCGACGATCTGTCCTGGACCAAAGGACGGCACCAGTTGAAGTTTGGCTTCAGCCTGCTGCACGACTACAAGAACCAGCAACTGCAGTACAACACCAATGGAACCGCGGTGTTCAACTCGAGCCAGTTCTCTCGACGACTCGTACATCAATTTCCTGCTCGGCGACGCCTCCAGCTTTTCCCAACTGCAGTATCTGTACGACAAGCATTGGGTCAACAACAACTACGGCTTTTACTTCAACGACAACTGGCACGTCACTCAACGATTGACCCTCAACATCGGGCTCCGCTACGACGGATTGCCTCATGCCTTTGAGCGCTACAACCTGTTTGCCAATTTCGTTCCTGCGGATTACCTCTATACGCTGGGCAATCCGGTCACAGCGGCAGGCACTCTCACGCCCAGCTCGCTGTCTACTTTCCAGGGGACGGGATATTGGAGCGGCGAACAGTTCTATCTCAACGGCATGGAGGAAGCTGGCGTTAATGGCTTCCCACGCGGGAACGTTAAAAACTATTACGACACCTTCGAGCCCAGAGTTGGCTTTGCCGACGACTTGTTCGGGAATGGAAAGACGGTTCTTCGTGGCGGGAGTGGGAATGTTCTATGAGCGCGTCCAGGGCAACGACGTGTATAACGCCGCTTTGAATCCGCCCTTTGCGTACATTCCTTCCGCCAACAATGTCTACTTCTCCAACCCCAATACCAGCGCCCTGACCGGCGTCACCACCACTCAGAGCTTTCCTTCCGGTCTCACCAACATCAAGTTCAACTACCCACCTCCCGGAACAGCGACTTTCAGTCTTGGAATTCAGCATGAAATCGCTCCATCGATCATAGCGGTGGTGCAATATGCCGGCTCTTTGGGGTGGGATCAGGACGATGACCGGGCGATCAACACCTTGCCTTTGGCCAGCCAGGATCCAGCCAGCCCCGGCAATCCTTACGATGATCGAGAGGGCGTAGCCAATGGCACGCTGAATGCAAATGTGTATCGTAACTTCCCCGGCTTCGCCGGCATCGAGCAGGAGGAGAACGAGACCAATTTCGGCTATAACTCGTTCCAGGCGGGCATGCGTATGGAAAACCAGCATGGGCTGACCGCTCAAGTGACCTACACCCTGGGTCACAATATCGATGAGGTGAGCAACGACCTCAACGGACTCTCCAACCCCTACAACGCGAAATATGACAAGGGATCGGACACTTCGTTCGATCGCCGTAACATCTTCAACGCAGACTTCATCTATGTCCTCCCCTGGTTCACGAATGGCTCGAGCCTCGCGGCCCGAGAAGTTCTGGGAGGCTGGTCGGTATCCGGAATCACGGTCGCCGAATCGGGGCTGCCTCTCTATATCGGATATACCGGCTCCGACACGCTCGGCTTGGGAGGCGGCACCGGCGACCGTCCGAACCTGGTGTCGAAGGTCACTCGACCCAAGACGGTGAGCGCGTGGTTCAGCACCAGTTCTTATGCCGATCCGCTCGCTCCCTGGAACAGCGGTTCGAACCAGGGCTTCGGCAACGCAGGAAAAGACTCTGTCGTGGGCCCCGGGATCTCGTACTGGAATCTGTCCCTGTTCAAATCGATTCCGCTAACGGCGCAAGAAGGGCCGCACATTGAACTGCGCTTTGAGTCCTTCAACACCTTCAACCATGTGAGCTTCCAGGGCGTAGATACGGGCAGTCACGACGGCAACTTTGGCCAGGTGGTCAACGATTACGGTCCGCGCACCTTGCAGCTTGGCGGTAAGATCGTTTTCTGACCGCCGGCTTATGTCAGCCTTGGCGCGGTAGAGCGTACCCTGCCGCGCCATCTCTTCTCTTCGCTCTAAGTGTTTTGCGGAGAATATCAACCGCCTTCGCGGCAAGCGATAATGCTCAGGGAGGCGTATGTGACTCCGGATTTGCCGCAGAGATTTCGTCTGGCTCTGGCCTCGCTATCGCTGCTGACCCTGGCGGTTCCCAGCTGTTCGGGACAGGCAGCAGCACCGGCAGATCGGCAACGTCAGACAGCAATCGCCCTCGAGCAACAGGGCGACAACGCATATGCAGAGACCGCATGGCGGGCCTATTTGAAAGGTCATCCTGCGGATGCCGAGGCCTTTGCTCATTTGGGCCTGCTCGAAGCTCACCAGGAACACTACGCACAGGCAGTACCGCTATATCGCAAAGCTTTGGCACTCGATCCGGCAATGCCCGGATTGCAGCTGGACCTTGGTCTTTCACTTTTTAAGTCAGGCGCGCTAAAGGAGGCCATCCAAACCTTCACTCCACTGCTCGAGAGCGAACCGCCATCTTCACCGGAGGTGCTGCGCCTGGTTACCTTGATCGGGTTGGCGCACTATGGGTTGGGCGAGTACGCGGCCGCCATACCTTATCTGAAGCAGGCCACTGCCGCCGATGCACAGAATCTTCCTTTTCGTCTTGCATTGGCGCACAGCTGCCTCTGGTCGAAACAGTATCAATGCGTGCTCGATGTCTACCACCAGATCCTCACATTGAATGCGGAATCTGCCGAAGCGGATATGCTGGCCGGCGAGGCGATGGACGAGATGAATGACAGCGCCGGCGCAATCGTGCAATTCCGCGCCGCAGTCAAGCAAGATCCGCGTCTGCCCGATGTGCACTTCGGCCTCGGCTATCTGCTATGGGTGCAGTTGCAGTATGAGGAGGCGGCCCAGCAGTTCAAGGCCGAGCTGGCCAATAACCCTGACCATGCTCAAGCCCTGATATATCTCGCCGACACCGATATCAAATTGAGCCATCCCGAGGCGGCCTCGCCGCTGCTCGAGAAAGCGATTGGGATCGCCCCCGGAATCGAACTCGCGCATCTCGATCTAGGCACCCTGTATAACGATGCGGGCCGCAAGCATGACGCTCTGCGCGAACTCAAGATCGCCGAAAGGCTTGGCCCTGACGATCAGAATGTCCACTACCGGTTGGCGCGGTTCTATCAGGCAGCGGGGATGAAAGCCGAAGCGAACTCTGAATTTGAAAAGACCCGGAGCATACAAAAGGCTGCAGACGAAACGGTATTCAAGAAGCTGCATCCCTCACAAGCCAATAGCACGCCTGCAGCCGATGCGCCACATGCACCGACCGCAAATTGAAGATCGAATCTGCAACCAGCCTAAGCCTCAGATTCGACAGTGTGGAGTCAGCAGCAAGGAGAGAAAGCATGGAACGGCGGAGCTTTTTGAAGGCTGCGGCGACCTCCGCGGCGGCGCTGGTTTTTGATCGGCGTCAAGCGTTGGCTCAGCAGGCAGACAGCCATATCGAGATTATGGTCGATGAGCCCATCGGTACCATTGCCCCTGAAATCTACGGACACTTTACCGAGCACCTGGGCTCCGTTATCTACGATGGCATCTATGTGGGTGAGAATTCAATGATCGCCAATCAACAGGGCCTTCGCACCGCACTGATTGAAAAAATGCGCGCCATCAAGGCGCCCGTTGTGCGCTGGCCCGGCGGCTGCTTCGCCGATAGCTACGACTGGCGCGACGGAATTGGCCCTCGCGACAAGCGGCCACGCCGCACCAACTTCTGGACCGACAACTTCACCCCCGAGCAGCAAAAGCAGAAAATCCCGCAGGTATACGAACCAAACGAATTCGGCACCAGTGACTTTGTACGTTTCTGCAAGCTTTCCGGAGCCCAGCCTTACATCGCCGCCAACGTGCGAAGTTTGACGCCGCTCGACTTTGACCACTGGGTGGAGTATTGCAACTCGCCTCGCGGAACTACCACGCTTGCCGAAACTCGAGAGGCCGATGGATCGGCCGATCCGTACAATGTGCGTTACTGGGGCGTAGGCAACGAGAGCTGGGGCTGCGGCGGCAATTTCGATCCCGAAGACTACGCTGTCGAATACAAGCGCTACACCACGTGGGTGCCAGGCTATGGCGTGAAACTTCGCTTTGTAGCCTCTGGCCCAAACAGCGATGAACAGGCTTGGACCCGTGGATTCTTCAACAAGCTTTGTCATGGTCAGCCCAGCCACGACATGCACGGAGTCTGGGGGCTGAGTGTCCACCACTATGCCTGGAACCTTTCCCGCGGAAAAACCGAAGATTGGGACGCCGGCAAAGGAGACGCGCTCAAGTTTGACCCGATCGACTGGTACGAACTGTGCAAAGAAACCGACCGCATCGGGGGCATCATCATGGATCATTGGACCGCACTGGGCGAATTCGATCTTGACCGAAAAGTCAAGCTGGTTGTCGACGAATACGGCCCCTGGTACCGGCCCGGCACCGAGAATGCTCCGGAGCAGTTGCTTGGACAGATGATTACCGTTCGCGATGCCGTCATGACTGGCATGACTCTCGATACGTTCAACCGCAACGCCGACAAAGTGGGCATGGCCGCGTGCGCGCAACTTGTCAACTGCCTCAACTCGCTTTTTCTAACTCACGAAGACAAATTCGCCACCACACCGGTTTTCAATGTCTTTGAGATGTACGCCGCGCATCAGGCCGGTGAGTCGTTGCGCACCGAGTTCTCGGTCCCTGAAGTGAGTTACGATCGCGATGGTAAGCCGGCCACATTCTGGGGCCTGAACGGATCGGCTTCGTTAAAAGGCAAAACGCTGACCCTGACGGCGGTCAACCCGGACGTGAGCCAGCCGCGTGAGGCAGAGATCGTTATTCGTGGCGCAAGCGCGGCAAGCGCAAATGCGTGGGTGGTAGCTGAGAGCGATATCCACGCGCACAACACGCTCGACCAGCCGGACCAGGTGAAGACTCATGCCGCTAGTGTAAGTGTGGGCTCCAAATCGCTAAGTTTCACTTTTCCACCGGCCTCAGTTGCGAAAATTGAGATACAAATCAGTTAGTTAATTCGCAAGAATTAGTTAGTGAAGAGTTACAAGAGATGCCGACGGCAAGAGCGCGTTTATCGGTTCATCCCGTTGAAAGACGCGGCTGGAATCGTAACCGATCCTATGCGGCCGGAGTTCTCATCGATCACTAATATCCTTATGGACCCAGATTCCGCCCTTTTCTCAATAAACTGGTCGAAAGGGACTCCATCTTGGAGTAACCTCTCGTAAGTGGCGGACTTCAATTCCAATCGCAAAGTCTGTCCTGTAACTCGTGAGTGCAAACCCTCGTCGTCCCGTTGTATCAAAAAGATATTCAACCTATCGACCCATCGTTCGCCTTGCTGCCTCAGAGCGAGGTCGTTGGCATCGATTTTCAGCTTGAACGTGGCTCCTTCTGAGGCTGCGGCCGGAGTGGCGCTCACCCCGATCCCGCTTGAATCGGAAGGCTGCCAAATCGCCTGCTGGAACCGCTCCTTGAGCGTTGAAGGCTCTCTGGCATATTCGTACCCCGTGCGGTAACGCAAAGCAACGCCGCGCCGTGCCGTTAGTTTTACGGTCAGCGAGTGATACTCGCCGTCTGCTGGAGTGTCAGGAGTAAAACTGAGCAAGTAGGTGGCATGGCCATCCGCCACCACTTCGTTGAGGTTCTTCGCAATTTCGCCGGAACGGCGAAATACCTGGCCGCCGGTAGCTTTCGCCATCTCCTGTATTGCAATCTGAATTGGATGCGTATCCTGCCCCATCTCTGCAAGGGCGCGCCCGGTCATCGCCCCGCCGCTTTTCGGTCCTGGCGCTTCCGTTGCACTGGGCGCCAGCTCGATGTTGCGGTTCTTGAGGCTTGGATCGATGGCCGCGGTCTCCAACTGCGATGCGTCGAGGGGATAGATACTGACGTGGGCATCGTTCATTGCCTCTTGCACCTGCAGGATGTAGCCTTCAATATGCTGGCTGCCTTTGTCCACGCCAACCGCGTTTCCGGTCCAGTCGACTAACACGTTATCTGTAGTAACCCATATAAGGTTCTTGTGGCCCGGAATCGCTCCGAGATGACGAGCCACTCGAGTAAGAACCGCCATCGCACTGCGCCCAGGATTGCTGCCGTTGTCACGAAGACTTGGGTCAACCCCGCTGGCCGCATCCGGCGCCGTGTCAATGTTCCCGTTCACTGAATCAAGATCCGTCTGGTGCAGCACGGTATCGAATTGCTGCCGATTGCGTTGTTCCATTTCCTGCGCCAGGGCAAAGTCTTGGGCATCAGGCATCCATTGGGTTAACTGTGAAATGAGCAAGGCATGATCGGCTGTTCCTTCCTCTAGAACTTCGAATCCCGAAGCCTTCATTACATAAAGCCCGACTTGCTCTCCCGCCGGGAGGGAGCGCAGAAACCTCAGCATCTCTCCGCGGGCATAGGTCAGATCTGACCACACCAGATGCTCTTCATCGATGAGAAGAATTGTGACGTTTGTTTCAGCCGCATCTGTACCTTGTTTCGCACCCGCAAGATTCGAGGAGCGATTCGAAAAGACCGGCTTGTCCGGGACAAGGCCCGTTTGATTCGATACAGGGTTGCCTCCCTTACTTTGTTCAGCGCTCGGCCCGCTGAAGAATCGCACCGCTTGTTTACGCCCGTTATCGTAGATCTCAAACTCCTCAGGCTTCAGATCCGAGACCGGGTGGCCTTTCTTATCGACCGCCACCACGCTTACATCCACCAATCGAGTGGTCACGTGAAGCGTAAAGCCTGTATCCGGCGTCACCAGCGGGGCCGTAACTGGCTCCGGCACGTTGTTTGATTCCGTTACGCTCATCTCGGGAGTCACAGATTCCGTCTCTGCGGGCTTCTCTCGTGTAGACGCTGTGGCGGGAGTGACCGGCTGAGCAGCGGCAATGCTCTCCCGCATGGCTCCCTCCACTGGACTCTCACCAGCTTCAACCGAATCGGAATCGTGAGCGCTCGCGGGAGGTGGAGTCAGCGGAATCGAGCCGGACTCTGCACTCCCACCGGTCAAAATGCGGGACTCCGCTCGGAACAGGTGATAGTTCCCAAATACGGCTTCGTTCAGCAACATCTGTAGGTTTTCTCGTGAAGTCTGGTCGTCATTGTCCAGCAATTCACCACGATATCGCTGCATTTCTGAAGCATTGGTGGGCTCCAGCGGAGCAAGCGTAATTGAGACGCTCTTTGCCGGGCAAATATAGGTTCTACCGCCTATCTCCACAGGGGCGTATTCGACCACAATGTCGGACCTAAGAAGAGGTTCGTCCGGCTTCAGGTCAGCCTTCATCACCAGCCGGAGGATTGTCCCGGTGACTGGATCGACGGCGATCTCCCCGTGATAGCCGGAAAACTGCCTGAAAACACCATTCCCATGGCCTCTGGAAACACAGCAGTACTCGACCTGGTAGTGCGACTTCTCTCTTGGAATCGCGAAACGAAAAACCGCCAGCGGCCCTGCGGCGCCTCGCTCCCAATGACTCCAGACCATTTGGCCGTGCACAGAATCAACCAGCACCGTACCGAGGATGGGGCCGAAAACTCCTGAAGTAGCCAAGCCCGGCACTGCCGATCCCTGATTCTCACTCTGTGCACCTTCCGGTTCAACGACCTCACGGCCATCGCGATACAGCACGGTGGCGATGGATCGGCCGACCGGGTGCAAAGGCTGGTATGGGGCGAAGGACCCAGCCGGGGAACCAGTGTCAATAAGTCTAGGCGGCATGTTCTCAAAGTGGATCGTATCCCGTGTTGCGAAGAAATCCGGCAGCTTTGTGATTGTCTGCTCCGCATAGTCGACCACTTGGGCCATAATCTGTCGCTGTGCGCCATTATCTGGAGTCGCCGTGGCGGGAATCTCTGCGGCGGGAGGATCCAGAAACGCTGAGAGATCAGCCAATACCACTAAGGAACGGCGGGACTCGGGGCCGGGTAGCTTTGCTTCCCAGCGCGACAGGTCTGCGGCGCTTAGCCGTTCAGTTAGTTCGAGGTCGGAGAGTTGCTGCGAGACTTTCGCATCCGATTTGCCATGAGCCGCGGTCAGCACCTGTTCCAGCTGCTCCACCGTCACACGTTTCACAGCGAATGCCGGCAGCGCGATACTCGCTATCACTGAGAGGAGTACGAGCCTTCGCATCGTGCCCTCCTTCCGCTCTAGGGCTGCTTCGACTTGCCGGGTTCAGGTGCGGCGGATGAAATTACTCCGGCCCCTTCTCGCACTACATAAAAACGGTCGGCAACCAGATTGGTCAACGTCTCCACCTTCCCACTGGGCCAATAGACTTCAGTCTTATCCACTTTCTGATGATCGCCAAGTCCGAAGTGTAAGCGCAAGTCGTTTTGCGAAAGGTAACTTCCACCGCTCATAACTTCGCCAAGCTGCACCAGTTCGCCGGCCGTCGCTCTCACCCGTGCATTCAGGGCCAGGCGGTTGGATTTGACTCCCTCTAATTGAAAGCTGATCCAGTGGTTTTGCGGCCCTCCCTCAGGACGCAAAATCATCGGCTCGCCTTTCAGGTTTTCAATCACAGCTTCAAGCTTGCCATCGTTGAAGAGATCGCCTATAGCCATCCCGCGGCTCACTTGCGGAACCTGGATTGACGGCCCCGCCAACGTGCTGATGTTCTTGAAGGTTCCGTTGCGCTGGTTGAGAAACAATAATTTCGGCTCAAGATATTTCAAGTTAGAATGCATTTCATCCACTTGCGGATAGACATGCCCATTGACGATAAAAATATCCTGCCATCCGCTGTTGGAGAAATCGACAAACGCATCTCCCCAACCTACATACCCATGCGTCCCGCTCGCTATTCCCGAGGGAATCGAGACATCGGTGAAACTCATATCGCCGTCATTACGGTAAAACGCGGCGTATTCGTTGTCGAAATGCGAAATCAAGACCGACATTCGCCCCGTGTGCATATAATCACCAATGGCGATGCCCATATTGGCCTGCCTTGCTCCGCTATCGCTCAACCCTACGCCCGATGGCAAGCTGTCATCTTCAAAAGTGCCCCTGCCATCGCCCTGGAAAAGATAGTTAGGCTGCCCGTCATTGGCGACAAATAAATCGAGCTTGCCGTCGTTGGCAAAATCCGACCAGATTGCAGTCAGGCCGAAACGGCGCTCTTCGTTCGCAACACCGGCTTTCTTAGTAACATCGGTAAAGCTTCCATCCCGGTTGTTGTGATAAAGCGTGTTGAAAGAGCCCTTGAGACCGAGCGGCCCGCATTGCACATCGATTCCCATGTATCTGCAGATGTCGCTGGATCCGAATCCCGCCATATTGTGCAGGTCAAAGTCAACGTAGTGTGAAACGAAAAGATCGGCCCAGCCATCGCGATCGTAATCACCAAAAGCCGAGCCCGTGGCCCACATGTGATCGCCGCCCAGGCCAGCCTCTTTGGTCACATCGGTGAAAGTGCCGTCGCCGTTGTTGCGATATAGAACAACCCCGCCGAAACAGGTCACGAGCAGGTCTGGCCAACCATCGTTGTTATAGTCTCCTACTGACGCGCCCATCGCCCAGCAGGGGTAACCCACGCCTGCTTTATCGGTAACATCGGTGAAGGTCCCATCATGATTGTTATGGAATAGGGCGCTTCGCGCCTTCTCTCCGTGAAGGGCCATATCGACAGTTTGTGCATTGGTGAAGTAAATGTCCGGCCAGCCGTCGCGATCGTAGTCTATTAGAGCTACGCCGCCGCTCATCGACTCCACAATGAATTTCTGTTCGGGGCTCGACAAATGCTCGAAGTGAATCCCTGTCGAAGCTGTGATGTCCACCAGTTCCGGATAGCTACGCTCAGCTTTGCTTGCCCCCAACTCCGTTAACGGGTTAGCGCTAGTTACCTGTGCGGGCCGCGCCGGTTCAGCAGAACTCTGTGCTTGCCACTTACCTACCGGAGTGAGGCATACGGCAAGTAGCACCACGCATAGTTTGACACGTTTCGCTTGAGGGTTCGGCAAAATAGCTCCGTTCATTCTGCATTTCTGTGTCCGTGCTTCTCCCGATCGCATTCGGAATGTACACTCCGCTAAACCGCTCAGGAATGCTCGCTGTTTCTCGTTACTCACCATCCGCAAAAATGCCTGCGCTAATTCTGAACAGAGGGGCGAAAACATCGGCGAAGACTCGCTCACGAGGTTTGAATAGCTTAAGTGAGTAGCACAAAGTACTTGCGCTTTGTCCGGATTGTCTTCTAGCAGATGAACAGACGCTCCGGAGCTTAATTGAAAGCGGAGTCAATCACAGTCACTGAACGAGCCCCGCGAAAACAATTCGACATAACATATTCCTACGAATCCGATTATAAGGAACAAACAAGATTAATGAACATCGCAGAGAGAAAGGGTGATTGGTTCCTCGCCAACAACGAACCTTACCTCGTTTCCAAATCAGGTTTGCTGGCTGGGAAGCAGAACACAAGAAGAGTGAGCTCAATCTCGGCGCTGCTGGCAGGGATTAACAAGATCGACATCACGCCTCATGGGAAGTCGACATCGAGCGCGGTTCCGCTCCACTGACCCAATGTCGCGTCGAACTGACGCAAGCCATTCAGGCTGAGCAATTCCTCGGGATGGGCCGTTGCCTGCATCGCTCGAATCACGACCGGCCAGGAATTCTATGGCGTCTGGGAAAACAAAGCTGGTCGATGGCTGTTTTTCGGGAGATGATGAAACATCTGCAGCAAGCCCAGCCATAACCCCGGGCTGGTCGTCTGCCGCAACATCGATACGACGCATATCGCCCCACGCCACAATTGTACGAATAGTGTTGAAACGCGCCGACACCATTGACCACCGATAGTCGACCGCGCTGTCAGGAAACTGAAACCGATAAACCTGAAACTCGAGAATGGAGAACACAATGCACAAAACCACTTGGATTCTGACGACCGCCCTGCTTGGCATGGCATCGATCGCCGCACATGCCGCAACACCGAAATACGACAGCCTGATCGTGTTTGGCGATAGCTACTGTGACGTTGGCAACCTCTTCATCGCAACCGGCGGCGCGGAGCCGGCTCCGCCATACTACAACATGCGATTCTCGAACGGCCCGCTATGGGTTGACCATGTGGCCGGCTTCATGGGTGTGCCATTGACCGCGTCGCTGGCCGGAGGCACGGACTATGCTTTCGGCGGCGCATGGGTAACACAACCGCAGTCCGTTACCGGTATCCCCAGCGTGCCGCAGCAGGTGGAGACTTATCTTATTCAGCACGGCGGAAAAGCCGACCCGAATGCGCTCTATATTCTGGAGGGCGGCGGCAACGACATTCTGGACACAACCACCGGCACTCCGGAAGAACTCGGAAAGCAAATCGCGCTAGGCATTTCAGCGAGCGAATTGTTGCTTCGGCGCGCGGGCGCCAGGCATTTCGTCATTCCCGATCTCTTCAATGTAGGTCTGCTGCCGGCGGCGGCGGGGAATGTCAGCTTTGCCACGGCGGCAAGCGCAGCAGCCAACACGTGGGAGGACGACCTGCTGGGCCTCGAAGAATTGCTGCAGGGAAACTACATTCTCCGAATGAATGTATTCAGCCTCCTCAATGCAGTTGAAACGGATCCAACCCATTTCGGGTTTACCGACATTACCGATCCATGCCTTACAACAAGTGTCTGCGCCGACCCCGACCATACGTTCTTCTGGGATACGCATCACCCAACCGAGTTCGGGCACTCGTTCTTTGCGGTCACGCTCGAAAATGTACTGGCAGCTCAACGCTACTAACTCAACCGTTTCTGGCCGAACGGAAACGGTTCACCGCCCAATCCTGGCGGATTCTTCTTTGGAGGAGTCCGCCAGGATTGAAGTCAACGGCCCAACGCGCTCATTCACCCAATCCTGAGTTGCCCTGCGGCATCGGTCCCTGAAACACCTTTGTCGCCACAACCCGATCCAAACGCATGCCAACCCCATTTGCTTGGAATTTCGCACGCTTGCGCTACTGTGATTTCAGGGCGGGATGCGGGCTGTTGGGTGTGCAAAGGATAGGTGTCGCACGGGAGGCGTTAAAGGCGCCGGTGTCGCTTCCTAAATAATTTGTTTTCAAGAATCTGCCCATAACCCGTTTACTTTCAAAATCCCGGAGCGAGGCTTTATGGCGAAACCTTTGAAAGCAGAACGCTTATTGACAGAATCTTTGAGGGATATATACTTCCGGGGGTGCAACCTTGGCAGCAGCATCCTCGAGCCGGTACCGGCGACTAGTGGCGGATCTGAATTACACTGCCGGCAGCAGCATCCGCAGCAGCAGGAACCCAGCCACACCGGCAAAGAACACCAGCGCCATGCGGATTCCCGGCTCGCGGTTCACTTCGGGCAGCAGGTCGGTTGCGGCTACATAGATCGCCACGCCGGCTGAGACCGGTAGACCCGCGGCAATCCAGCTGGGAACCAGTTCAATCGCCAGCACGCCCAGCAGCGTTGCGCAAGCCAGCGTCACCGCCGAGTAGAACGCGGTTGAACGGCTGCGCCCGCTGGCAAGCATCACGCTCGCCATCGTGAATCCTTCCGGCATCTTGTGCAGCAGAATCGCCATGAAAATCAGCCAGCCGAGCCAGCTCGACACTACGAATCCCGACCCGATGGCGACGCCGTCAAAGAGCGCGTGCACGCTCAGCCCTGCAAGCACGGAGTAGCCGGTGCGGCTCGAGATGAACTCATTGGCGTGCGTCTCTTCGCCAAAGTGAAAGTGCGCGTTGATGGTGTGCTCAAGCAGATGCACGGCGCAGTAGCCGGCCATGATCATCACCGGGCCCCAGTGAGGACTGATCTTAAGGCTCTCCGGCGCCATCTCAATCACCGCTGTCGCCATCAGGAAGCCGGCGCCCAGGGCGACAAAGTAGCGCAGGTAGCGCTCGATGCCGCGGGCACGCACCAGCACCAGTCCGCCGGCTATGTCGGCCAGCGAGGCAATTGCGCCGAGAATGAGTGCAGTAGTTAACATGTGGTCGTGGACGGTGAACAGTAAATGGTGGACGGTGGACGGTGGCTCATGATCACGATTCACGGTCCACCGTTCACGAGCCTCTAGCCGCTATGCCGAATGTGCACAACGTCGCCGTCCTGCACCACGTACTCTTTGCCTTCGAGACGAAGAGTTCCCTTGGCGCGAGCGGCCGCTTCGGAGCCTGCTTCAAGCAACTGGTCCCATCGAATGGTCTCGGCGCGGATGAAATGATGCTCGAGGTCGGTGTGGATTGCGCCGGCCGCCTGCGGCGCCTTCGAGCCAAAGGGCACAGTCCACGCGCGGCATTCGTCTTCGCCGGCGGTAAAAAAACTGATCAGCCCCAGCAGTTCGTAGCTCTTTCTGATCAACCGCACAAGACCGCTCTCGTGCAGTCCGTAGCTCGAAAGAAAATCTGCGGCCTCGGCGTCGTCCATCTCGGCCAACTCCGCTTCAACCTTGCCGCAGATCGCCGTACCGGCCGAGTTCTCGCGCTTGGCCACTTCTTCAACCTTGAAGAGCGCGACCGCCGATTCGAGATCGTCGCCGAGCTTGGTGCTCTCGCCAATATTCAGCGCGTACAGGATCGGCTTTTGCGAAAGGAACATAAAACCCTTGATGAGCCTCTTCTCCTCCGGTGTCATCTCCAGCTCGCGCAGCGGCTGCTCTTTCTCGAGTGCGTCTTTCGAGCGCAGCAGCAGTGCGTGTTCGCGCTCCAGTTCGCCGGTTCGCGCGTTCTTCAGGTCCTTCTCCACGCGCTCAATGCGCTTCTCGATCTGGGTCAGGTCGCTGACCATCAAGTCGAACTCGACACTCTTCACGTCGCGCAGAGGATCGATCGCTCCGACATGCGGAATTGAATCGTCTTCGAAGGCGCGAAGCACGTGAATCAGCGCATCAACGTTGCGCAGATTGGCGAGGAACGAGGTCTCCTTGAGCGCCTCCTGGCCGATCGCGGCTACGTCGACGTATTCCACTTGCGCGTAAGTGGTCTTCTTCGGCGAGTAGAGGGCCGAAAGCTTGTCGAGCCGCTCATCGGGCACGCGGGCGACGCCAATGTGCGCCTCGCGGGAAAACCCGCGATCGTCAAGTTTGGCCTTGGTCAGTATTTTGAACAGCGAGGTCTTGCCCACCTGTGGCAGGCCAATAATGCCAGTCTTCATAAATGATTCCGTGACGGCCTCGCACAGCGCGAAAACGCGCACTCGGGCCTCTTCGATGATACAGGACAAGGACTATAGGACTAAGGGGCCGAGGGACCAAGGGCAGGGCAAACGCGCCATAGCGGCTATATGCAGGATCGCGTAGGCGGCTTGAGATGGAGGTATGTCGAGTCCCCTGAAGTATTTTGCAGAGTTGCAGGATCCCCGTTTGCCGCGCACGCGGCGCCATCTGTTACCGGATATTTTGTTGATCGCAATCGCGTCCATTCTCAGTGGGGCCTCGGGCTGGGATGACATGGAGCGCTACGGCAAGGCCAAGCGGGATTGGTTGAAGAGTTTTCTCGCTTTGCCGCACGGAATCCCCTCGCATGATACCTTCAACCGCGTCTTCCAGGCCCTGGACCCAGCGGAGTTGGAGAAGAACTTCCTTGCTTGGGTGGGCGCGATTGCCGAGCGAACCCGGGGCGAAGTGGTGGCCATCGACGGCAAAAGTTTGCGCGGCACGGCAGGGAGCGAAGGCAAGCCGATTGTGCATATGGTCTCGGCCTGGGCCAGCGCCAACAATCTGGTTCTCGGTCAACGCAAAACCGACGCCAAGTCCAACGAAATTACGGCGATTCCCGAACTGCTGCGGGTGCTGGAGTTGAGCGGCACAACGGTCACCATCGACGCCATGGGATGCCAGAAAAGCATTGCCAGCCAGATCGTCGAGCAAAACGGCGACTACATTCTGGCGGTGAAAGAAAACCAGCCCACGCTGCTGGCCGACGTCAAAGACTCGTTTCAGATGCTGGTCGCCGACTCGGTCGATGAGCAGATCGACTGCGGACATGGGCGCGTAGAAACCCGCCGCTGTTCGGTTCTTGCCGACCTGAGCCTGATCGACAACACGCAAAACTGGGCCTCGCTGCAGGCCGTTGTGCGCATCCAGGCCACGCGCTTCCACAAGCTGTCCGGCAAGCAGGAACACGAGACGCGCTACTACATTACCAGCCTCAAACCGGACGCCCAACGGCTGAACGCCGCCATCCGTCAGCACTGGGGCATCGAAAACAAACTGCACTGGGTGCTCGATGTAACCTTCGGCGAGGACCAAAGCCGCAAACGCGCCGGAAACACCGCCCAGAACTTTTCCTTGCTCAACCGCATCGCACTCAACATGATTCGAAATGACAAGTCCACCAAAGGCAGCATCCGAGGAAAACGCCTGCAAGCCGCATGGGATGACGATTTCCTCTGGAAACTCTTGCTCGGGGAAAAATCATGATGCGTTTGCCGAGGGACCAAGGGACTGAGGTACTGAGAAGAGCGGGTCGGGGCTTTGGCCGTGATCGTGCAGTTATTTCTTACCTGCTGTCCTGCGCTTTACAAACTTCAATCCAGTCAGCAAGTCAGAGACGGCGGCAATATTCACATCCACAATGCCCGCGGCGAGGCCGGTTTCGCGCACGTCGTTTTCGTTGATGGCATGCCCCTTGCCTTTTTGATAGACGATCCAGAGATGCGCACCGCTAAGCACTAACTTGAGCGAGCGCTCAAACGCGCTCTCAAGTTCACGCCGGTTGTTCACACGGGCGATAATCACGCCGGCCTGGCCGTGAGCGACAATTTGCCCTTCTGCCAACGCGCTGCGCAGAACCTCGTCGTCAACCTGGCCGATCACCTTGATTTTTGTATGAAGGGCGATCCCGAGCTTCTTTGCGAGCGTCGGAGCAGGGGCGCCTGCGGTCCTGGCTAATTGTGAAATCCCGTTTATGCCAGTCATCGTCACTCGGTCATAGCGGTTCCCCCGCCGCAGAAGAAGCTTGAAGAGATGGGCCAATTTACCGCTGCAACTCTCGATTCGATTCGGCCCATGCCATTGTCACTACGGTTCCCACGCCCAGAAGTAAGATCATCATTTCCACGTGTTCGCTGCGGTTATGGAGCTTGTTGAAGTCGGCGGTGTTGGCGTTAGCAGGGTCGTTGGTGTCGATTGCTCCACCGGCTGCGATTCGGTCGCGCTCCATCGCGGGGATAATGATGTACTGCGAATAAGCCGTAAAGAGCATCATCATCACCACCAGAATCATCGGCGCCAAAACGTTACGCGGCTTGTAGATGTTCCATGCCGGAGCCAGCGCAAGCAGACCCAGCGCAACGACACCCGAGACTAGTCCGGTGCCGTGGAGAATGCGGAGCAGGTGGCCAACGATCGTGCCGGCGGTGTGCGTATCAGGCACCAGAGTCGTAAAGGTGATTGCCGCGACGACGGGGAAAAAGATCTCCGCGCCGAGCCAGACAATCAACGCGAAATAAAGCAACGTGCGAAGCAGGGTCTTCATGGGGGAAGGATATATCAGGGGGCAGGGAAGAAGGGAACAAGGGAACAACGCGCAGCTTCCGATCTCAGCGGCGAGCGCCCGCTGAGACCGGAACTCTGAGAGCTAAAAGCTACTTCTTCTTCAACGCCCGTTTCAACACGATCTCGAGCGCGGCCTTCTGCTCGGCGTATTCCTCATTTGAGAGTGTTCCGGCGATGCGCTCGCTCTCGATCTCGAACATCTCGTCTTTGAGAACGCTGAGCATTGCGACGTTCCTGTTTGCCGGCGTTGCGGTGTGCACGACGGTAGGCTGACCGGCCGCCGCCGCTTGAACCGGCGCGTACGCGACTGCTCCTGACGGTTTGCGCAAGAGGAATGCCGCCGCCGCAAAAAGCAGAAGCGCGAGACCACCCAGAATCCACCAGGTGTACTTGCTAAGGGGGTTAGGTGTGTTGATCGGCGCGCCAATGCCTCCGCCGGGTTGATTGGTTGGAGCAGCCTGCTGTCCGTTGTCGCCCTGCCCGCCCTGCTGCTCGCGGGGCAGGGAGCCGGTTCCTGAAACTGTGAACACCAGGGTCTTTCCCGGAGTAGCGTTTTTGGCGAGGAAAGTGAGCACGCCAGGGTCGCTGTTGATCGGCTTGAAGTCAGATCCGCTGAGGTTCATTGACTTGGGCAGGATGACCGCTACGTTTTCGGCCGGCAGTGTGACTTGAGGTTTAAAGTCGAGTTTGCCGCTCGAATAAGGCAGTGTGTAGACGACCTGGAATTGTGTATCCTTGTCGCCATCGTCAGGCTGGATGGGAAAGTTAAACGAGTAGTGGCCCTTGGGTCCGTCGGGGTCGAGGGTCAACTGGGTGGGCAGGCCACTCGGCCGCTGTGCTTGCGTGTCGGTCACCTGCGCGCCGTCGGGGAGAACAATCTCAAACGAACGCTTGCTCCACTGCGTAGTTGGCGGCGAACTTGTGTTGTGCACCAGCCACCGCTCGCTCACGCTGAGCTGGCCGCTGGGATCGGTTTCCATCTCCATGATGTCGGCTTCGATAAATACGCCCTGCACCTTCTGTGCAACATCAAAGACCGATACGTCGCCCGGCCCGGAGCCCTGCGGTGCGGCGATAAAATACGGCGCGCCCTGATGCGTCACGCGAATCAGGTAGGGGCCGGCGCCCGGTGTGTTCAATGTGTAGTGGCCCTGCGCGTTGGTGGTGGCGTGGGCAACCGCTCCCATTTGCGCCTGCACGTCGAGCAACTCCACGGTGTCTCCCGCGGCGGGTTTGCCGGTGGTCTTGTCGGTTACGGTGCCTGAAACCGGGGCAGCGTGAGAGGCGGCCGCGCCAGCAAATAAACTCAATGCAAAAATGCCTGCAAAAAACTTGATCGATTTCATTTCGTGTCGTTTTCTCTCAATCCTTGTCCTGCTCTAATTCCTGATCTCTGTTCTCTGACCTCTGTCTTCATACTTGCAGCCGGTCGATTTCCGCCAGTAACTCCGCGGTTTCGTTTTCGAGCAGCGCGCGCTGCGCCTCAAAGTCCTCCTCAGGATACTTTCCTGCGCGATGTTCGAAGTTCAAATCGCGCAAGTTCTCGTAGAGCTGCTCTTTGCGCTCGAAAAGAAAATCGAGTCGCGTCTTTTCTCTCTGGCTGGCGAAGACGTTCTCAGGCCAGAAGGTGTAAACCATCAGCGTGATCAACAACATGAATCCCGCAACTATTCCCTGGCTCTCTGTCATTGTTTGAACTCCCCTCCATCCACTCCAGTCTCGCGGCGGATGCGCTCACGCCGTTCGCGCTCGGCCGGTTCGAGCGCGGCCAGATCGGCGCCTGCCGCGGCAGCCTGGGCTCGCCCAATTGAAACTCCTGACCAGCGCCGCACCAGCAGGATCGTGCCCAGCAGCGCCGCTCCGAAGACAGCAAACGGGGCAATCCACGCCACCAGGTCAAAGCCGTGGGTGGTTGGTGCGGCCAGAACGACGGCGCCGTATTTTGCAGTGAAGGCGGCAAATACTTGCTGGTCGGTCATGCCGGAAGCGATGTCAGCGCTGAGCTCGGCAAGCTCTTTGTCCCGATCGGGGCAGCCGACGTGATCGCATTCTCCCAATAACTGCGCGCAGCCGCACTGGCACATCAAACGGTGATCGAGATCGCTGAGCCTAGAGCTCGGACTGCTTGCTCCGATTGAGAAGCAGACAGCAACCGCGAGGACCGCAACTTCCACCGCTCTCGTCCAAAGAGTCAAGGCGCGTGAGCGCATCAGTCGCCTCCTTTCAAAGCTGGCTGGATCGGAATTGCGCGCCCCGCCGGAACTTTCAACGCCGCTGTTGCCGGGGTGATGCTTGGAACCATAGCGATAAAGGTGCCCAAAACGATTACCACGAGACCGGCCCAGATCCAGCCCACCAGCGGGTTCAGAATCGCCTTGATGATGGGGTGGCCGTTGTCGGGGTTAGTGCCCTCGTAGACCACGTACAAATCCCACTCGGGAGTGGAGTGAATTGAAACCATTGTTTCCGGCTGGCCCTCCGACAGGTAAACGCGCTTCTCGGGCAGCATTTGGAACTGAAACTTCCCGCCCTTTGAAACGTTCAGCATGGCGTACTCGGAGTTGTAAAGTGCGTTCGAGTCTTGCGTGAAGCCTGTGCAATCGAGCTGATAGGGCCCGATATTCAGATGGTCGCCGACCGCAAGTTCGCTTTCGACGTTGCGATTGAAAGCCGAGCCGGCCAGGCCGATAACCACAATCACTACGCCGATGTGCACCAGGTAACCGCCGTAACGGCGAGTGTTGCGGCGAGTGAGCAGCACGATGGACGAAATGAGATTGCGGCCGGTTTGCTTGGAAATGACTGCTGCGCCGCGCAGAAACTCGGAGATGATGGCGGTGAGCACCGCGGCGGATACGGCGAAGTCCACCAGGGCGTAGAAACTGCCTGTCGAGAACTGTCCGTCGGCCCACGGCCTGACACCGGCAGCGAGGCAAACAATAACAGTGGCCCACAAGGCGACCACGGGAAGGATGAAGTTCCGTTTAATGCTTTTAAGCGATGTGGCGCGCCAGGGCAGCAGCGGTCCCACGCCGGTTAGAAAGACAAGGAACAGCCCGATGGGTACGGCCACGCGGTTATACCACGGCGCTCCGACGGTGACTTTGTTCCCGACCACATATTCCGAGAGGATGGGGAACAGCGTTCCCCACAGAATGACGAAGCAGGCGGTCAGCAGCACCAGGTTGTTGAACAGAAAGCTGGACTCGCGGCTGACCAGCGACTCAAGTTGGTGTTCGGTCTTGAGGTGGTTGTGATTGTAAATGTAGGTGAAGATGCACACCGCCAGCACCACGCCCATGAAGACCACGAACCACGTGCCGATCGAGGACTGAGCAAAGGCGTGAACCGAACTCACTAGGCCGGCGCGCGTAAGCAGCGTGCCCAGCAGCGTGAGCAGGAAGGTGGAGAAGATCAGCCAGACGTTCCAGCTTTTCATCATGCCTTTGCGTTCCTGCATCATGACCGAGTGGAGAAAGGCCGTGCCGGTGAGCCAGGGCATAAAACTGGCGTTTTCAACCGGGTCCCAGCCCCAGTAACCGCCCCAGCCGAGCACCGCGTAGGCCCAGTGCATTCCAAGGAAGATGCCGCAGGTGAGGAACAGCCATGTAACCAGCGTCCAGGTACGGGTAATCTTGATCCACTTTTCGCCTGGGTAGCGCATCATCAAAGCGCCGAGCGCAAAAGCAAAAGGAACCGAGAAGCCGACATAGCCGAGGTAAAGCATCGGAGGGTGGATCACCATCTCGGGATATTGCAGAAGGGGATTCAGACCGTTGCCGTCCGCGGGAATCGCGCCGCGGAAGAGAGCGAACGGCGAGGCAGGGAAACAAAGCAACAACAGGAAGAAGGTCTGTACGCCGGCCAGGATGGTTCCGGCATAGGCGTAGAGTTTAACGTCGGTCTTGTGGCGGAGGCGAAGAACAAATCCGTAGATGCCCAGCAGCCAGGCCCACAGGAGCAGCGAACCCTCCTGGCCGCTCCACATGGCCGCGAATTTGTAGGCAGGGTTGAGTGCGCGGTTGGAGTGCTCAAGGATGTAAGTGAGCGAAAAATCGTTATTGAAAACAGCCCAAAGCAAAGCGAAGGCCGCGCATGTAACGGCGATGAATCCCGCGATCCCGGCCCGGCGCGCAGTATCGGCCAGCCGCTCCGGGGAAATTCGAGCGGATTGGCCGGTGGCAATAAGCCGCAGCGCAACCGTGCCGGCGAGCAGGTTGTAGACCGCCAACGCCAAGGCAATCAGAAGCGCAAAACTACCGAATGCTGCCATTTAGGACTCCAGGATGATCCTCACTCTTGAGGGGCGGGGACGAGGTAATTCTCTACCATCATAGGAGGTTTGCTTGTGATTTGGCTCACACTAAAGACGAAACGGCCTCCAAGATTCGGGACGGCATCTTACGCCGCTTCGATTCGTGGTGTCGTCGTTGCGGAGCTTACCGTTGGGCGGCGCACCAAAATGAAGAGCCCCGGATCTTGTCCGAGGCTCTTAGTAAGCGGTTAATGAGGTATCTATCGACCGTTTTTGGTCATCATCTGTCCGGCAATTTCAACCAGCTCATCATTGTGCGGGGGTCTGGATTCAAAGCGCACGCCGGACTCGCTGTAATCGGCGGCAATTTCGTTGCCATTGCCCAATACCAGCACGGGTACGTCGGGCTTGCGAGTGTGCAGTTCTGCAACGAAGGCAGGTCCGCCAAGTCCAGGGCGGTGATGGCCAGAGATTACCAAGCCCAGACGGCTGGAGAAATTCGGCTCTTCGATAAGGCAAAGTGCTTCTGCCGCATCCGCCACGCGAACTACGTCACGAAAGCGCTTTTCGAGCGCCGACACCCGTACGAACGCCTGTAGCGGATCGTCATCTACTAGAAGAATTGTTCTCATCTACCCCGATGGCCCTGCGACCCTGGCAGGTCTTTTCCGGCTGGGCCACATTTATTTCAGATGACAACAATGTGAAAACTGTTGCCCGGCCGCAAGGCATTTGTTGGGGGTTGATACTAGAGCTTCCTGCTCTCCACGGCGAATCCAGCGCTTGCGGGACAACTGGAATTGCAAAAGAGCGAACTTTGCGCTTCTAGGCTACACTGTTGCGGCAGGATCAACCGTGCCCTTGAGGCACGCGAAAGGTGAAGGTGCACTATGCAGAAAGTTATCCGCGGCATCGTTATGTTTTTCGCATTGGCAGGCACTGTTTCATTAATGGCCCAGACGCCTCAACAGGCAACCCCGTCGGCGCCTGCGCAGGCAGCCACTCCCGCCGCTGCGGCAGCGCCATCAATGACGGCCGACGATGTAGTAGCCAAGTACATCGACGCCATCGGTGGAAAAGCGGCTATCGGCCAGGTGAAGTCGATCTCCATGGAGACCTCGGTGGAGGTGATGGGGAACGACGCCCCAGGCACGACGGTGGTTCTAGACGGTGTGGGCTATAAGAACGAGACCACGTTCAACGACAGCAAGATCGTGCAGGTGTATACGGCCAAGGGAGGATGGCAGGTCAATCCAATGGCGGGCATGAACGATCCGACACCGCTGCCCGACGACCAGTACAACGCAGGCAAGGACCAGATTTACGTTGGCGGGCCGCTTTATGACTACGCGTCGAGGGGTGGCAAGGTTGAACTGCTTGGAAAAGACAACGACACCTACAAGGTCAAGCTGACGACAAAGGACGGGCTTGAGACGACGTATGAGATCGATGGCGCGACCTTCCTGGTGAAGTCGGCAACGCGGAAGGGCAAGATGCAGGACCAGGACGTGGACATCACGACCACCTACACCGATTACCAGAAAACGGACGGGGGCTACCTGGTCCCGCGCACCCTCGCCGTGGACTTCGGCGGCCAGTTCCAGATCACAATTGGTGTGAAGAAAGTGGAAGTGAACAAGACCATCGATCCGACTGTTTTCGATATGCCGGCGGCGCCCAAGAGCTAGAGCGTCTCAGCCACACAGAATCAGTGCGGATCTGTACGGATTCTGCGTGAGTTCTGTATAGATTCTGTGCGTATTCTGTGCAGCGGAATCGCTCCATGTTGCTGATTCCATTGAAGCTGGTCGTGGCTGCACAGATTCTGCGGGGTTTTCAAGAAGAAGAAAGATGTGGCAGGCGGCGTGGTCTCCCAGGTCCCCAAATGCGAGGGATCCCCACCCCGCGGACGAAGACCCGTCCGTGGGGACCCCGGACCTGGGGCACCCGGCCCTAATTTGATTGGCCGCGCGCTCTCTCGATTTCCTTGTCATGTATTCATGATGCGCCAAGCAGGGGTAATTCCCTGCAAGTCAGGCGTCTTTTTCTTGATATTGGCTCGAAAGGGACGGGCAAGGGTTTGGGTGTTGAAAAAGGGGTCGGTTGTGGTTCGTGGTCTCCCGGGTCCCCAAGTGCGAGGGACCCCGGGGCACTCCGCGCGCCTGCTGCTCTAAAACGTGTCCTGCCTTTGGTCTCAGCCGAACAAAAACTCTTTGGTGCGCAGATCCTTGATGGTGTCGCGCAACTTGGCGGCTTTCTCAAACTCAAATTTCTTGGCGACTTCGCGCATTTCGGTCTCGAGTTTTGCGATGTACTGGTCGAGCTGCTCCTGGCTTGTGAACTCCGGCAAGCCTTCGGTCTCTTCAATCGCCACCTCGCCGTACTCAGCCTTGAGAATCTGCGCCAGGCCCATGTCGACCTTGCTGATGATCGACTGCGGCGTGATGCCGTTCTCTTCGTTGTAGGCCCGCTGGATGGCGCGGCGACGGTCGGTCTCATCGATGGCGCGGCGCATGGAGTCGGTGACTCTGTCGGCGTAGAGAATCGCTCGACCCTCGATGTGGCGAGCGGCGCGACCCATGGTCTGGATAAGCGAGCCCGCCGAGCGCAGAAAGCCTTCTTTGTCGGCGTCGAGAATTGCCACCAGCGAGACCTCGGGAAGGTCGAGGCCTTCACGCAGCAGGTTGATGCCGATGAGCGTGTCGTACTCGCCCTTGCGCAGGCCGGCCAGCAACTTCACACGCTCAAGCGTCTCAATCTCGGAGTGCATATAGCGGCAGCGCACGCCTACCTCGGTGTAGTAGCCGGCAAGGTCCTCGGCCATGCGTTTGGTGAGCGTGGTAACAAGCACGCGTTCATTGCGTTTTGCGCGGTCGCGAATCTCGGCCAGCAGATCGTCGATCTGGCCTTTGACGGGGCGGATTTCGACTTGCGGGTCCACGAGCCCGGTTGGCCGGATGACCTGCTCAACCACGACGCCGGCTGAGCGTGTGAGCTCGTACGGTCCGGGCGTGGCCGAAACGTAGATGGCCTGGCCGACGCGGTTTTCGAACTCCTCGAACTTGAGGGGGCGGTTGTCGCGCGCCGAAGGCAGACGGAAACCGTAGTCCACGAGATTCTGTTTGCGGCTTTGATCGCCGTACCACATGCCGTGGACCTGCGGAACGGTGGCGTGACTCTCGTCGATAAAGAGCAGAAAATCGCGCGGGAAATAGTCGAGCAGCGTGGGCGGAGGCTCGCCGGGCAGGCGGCCGCTGAAGTGCCGCGAGTAGTTCTCAATGCCGTGGCAATAGCCCATGGACTTAATCATTTCCAAATCGAATCGCGTGCGCTGGTGGACGCGCTGCGCCTCGACCATGCGGCCCTCGGACTCAAGCTGAGCGACCCACTCGCCCAGCTCTTTCAAAATGGATTCGACGGCTTCGGCCTTGCGCTCGGGCTGGACGACATAATGGCTCTTGGGGTAGATGGGCAGGCGCGAATACTTCTGCTTTACGGTGCCGAAGAGCGGATCGATTTGCGAGAGCGACTCGATTTCGTCGCCGAACATCTCGATGCGGTAAGCGGTTTCGTCGTAGGTGGGGAAGACCTCGATTACGTCGCCGCGCACGCGAAACGTCCCGCGGCGGAAGTCGGTGTCGTTGCGCTCGTAGAGAATTTCAACCAGGCGGCGCGTGATGTCTTTGCGGCTGATCTGCTGGCCTTTTTCGAGCAGCAGCAACATGCCGTAGTAGGCCTCGGGAGAGCCCAGGCCGTAGATGCACGAGACTGAGCTTACGATGATGGAGTCGCGCCGCTCGAAGAGCGAGCGCGTGGCCGAGAGCCGCAGCTTGTCGAGCTCCTCGTTGATGGTGGCTTCTTTCTCGATGTAAAGGTCGCCGGCGGGAATGTAGGCCTCGGGCTGGTAGTAGTCGTAGTAGCTGACGAAGTACTCAACCGCGTTGCCGGGGAAGAACTGCTTGAACTCGTGGTAGAGCTGGGCGGCGAGGGTCTTGTTGTGGGCCAGGATGAGGGCCGGCCGGTTTGACTGCTCGATGACCTTGGCCATGGTAAATGTCTTGCCCGAGCCGGTAACGCCGAGCAGCACTTGGTGCTTTTCTCCGGCGGCGAGGCCGTTCATCAGCTCGTCGATGGCGCGGGGCTGGTCGCCCTTCGGCTTGTAGGGGGTTACGAGCTGGAAGTCCATGTGTAGATTATAGAGGATAAGCGAAGATTGAGCGAAGGAGCGCTCGGCTACTTATTGTCGCCCAACGCCATATGGTGTATGATGCCATATAGAGCCCACGATGAAAGCGGAACTGCTGTTTGAACAGCGTGTGGATTTTGAAGACGGAGCAATTTTGGAAATTGTGTTTTGGCGGGTGCCTTTGCCGGTCCCTCCGTCGGTCCACAATCTGAAGTACTCGCTTTTTTACGGCTGGCCGGGAGTTCGGGAGATTGGATACGACAACGAACGAGGGAAGGGCGATCATCGCCACATTCAGGGTGTCGAGACCGCCTATGTCTTCACCAGCATCGAACAGCTTCTGGCGGATTTCTGGGCGGACGTGGAACGCTTGAGAGGTGACCAATGAGGAATGTGAGACTCACAGTGGGCGGAGATATTAAAGAAGAAGTTTCTCGCCGTGCTATCGATGCATGGCATCGCGCCGAGCGGGGAGAGACATTCCACGAACGCCATCTCGCATTCGAAAACTGGGACACGTTAGCCCGCGTTCTTTCCAATAAGCGTATGGAGTTGCTGAGCTACGTGCGTCGGAATCAAGTCACCAGCATACGCGCGCTTGCGCAGGCGCTCGGCCGCGATTACAGCAACGTTCACGCGGATGTGCGGGCGCTGACCAAAGCTGGCCTGCTGGACACAACGTCCAAGGGTGTGCGCGCGGATTATGACGCGATTGAGACGCGGATTGCGATCTGAGGGGGCGCGGGTTAGTTTGCCTCGTCGGCGGGTCTGGAGACCCACCGGACAGCCGGTCTGGAGACCAGCGCTACAATCAACGGCGGCTCGTTAGCTCACGCCGCATCCAGATAGAGCCGCTTATCCAATGCCCTGAGCGCCGCATCAAAGCAGTCGATCTTGGTGGCGTGCTTGAGGTTGGTGAGGCGATTCACTTCCAGCCGCGTTGCTCCGATACGCCGCGCCGTCAATCGTCCCGTAGGGACGAGACGAAAATAGCCCAGGATGAAATCCTGGGGAACCCGCGCCCACAACCACACTCGCCGTCCCGTAGGGCCGGCGCGAACTCCGCTCACCCCCATACATACCGCGGGTCATATTCAATCCGGTGCTTCTTCAAAAACGCCGCATACTCCGCCTTAAAGTCTCGCTTTCGATGATGCTCCTGCTGCACGGCGATGTACGCCACGGTTGCGTCCACCTGATTCATCCCGACCGAAAACGCGCCGTATCCCTCCTGCCATGCAAACTCCGGCATTTTGCACGTTTCATGCATCCAACGGGACGATCCCTGCTTGATCTCCCGCATAGCCTGCGAAACCGTCTTCGTCGCGGGAAGACTAAGAAGAACGTGAATGTGGTCCTCGGTCCCGCCCACCGCGAGAGCTTTCATTTCATGCTCTCGCGCTATCCCTCCGATATAGGCCCACAATCGTTCCCGCACGTCCTCCGCTATGACCTTGCGGCGTTCTTTTGTCGAAAAGACGCAATGAAACAGCGCGGAGCAATAGGTATGGGCCATGTCAGGCAAAATCCTACATCGAGCCAGCCAAATGGACCAAATTCAATGCCGGGTTGAAGAGTCATTTGAGGGCTCCCGGTTTCGGTTCTCCTCGATCCGACCCTACGGGGCGGAGGGCGGGCTTTTGGGGCTCCAGACCCAGGATTTCATCCTGGGCTATTTTCGCTTCCTCCTTACAGGAGGAATGACGGCCGCGCTTACGGCTGCGCCGGAATCGATCCGGGCGAACCGCCGCCTACGCCGCATCCAAATAAAGCCGCTTACCCAATGCCCTGAGCGCCGCGTCAATGCGGTCGATTTTGGTAGCGTGCTTGAGATTCGTGAGGCGGTTCACTTCCTGCCTCGTGACGCCGAGTTGAGAATCAAGCGCCCGGGCCTGAAGGCGCCGTGTCTATGCGCCTTCTCCAGAGGCTGACTGGGTTGCAGAAAAAGTGAGTCTGCAAGCGCGAAAAGGAGCAGGGGCTAAAGCCCGCTCGATGAGAGGGGAGCGTTTGTGGCCCGGCTAAAGCCGTGCCCTGATTACAAAACGCGCATTGACGATTTCTTCCGCAGCGCGTCCAGCCCCTGCTCTCTCCGGCGAAGCTATCTGCAGCAGTGGTATTGGTAAGGAGATGAAAATCCGCGCTGCTCCATGCTCGAGCCAAAAGTGAAAAGATGGAAGTGGCAGGCTGATATGACTCCCTCCACCATCACCATCTCGGCTGGCCCGCGGCTCAAAGCGGCCATGATACTGGCTGTCCTGGCCGACGTTCTGCAGCTTGTCGTCTTTCCGTTTTTCGTTGAGGGCTTCGGCTCGCCGGCCGACGACGTGCTCGATCTTGTGATTGGAGCAACGATGGTCGGCCTTCTCGGGTGGCAATGGGAGTTTCTGCCGTCGTTCCTCGGCAAGTTCGTCCCCGGAGTCGATCTGGTCCCTTTCTGGACTTTGGCTGTCGCTAACGTCTATCGCAAATCGAAGCGCATCGCCGTCGCGGTAGAGGGAACTCGACAGACCGATTGAAGGGTCGGGCGATAGCACCCGGGGGTCTGGAGACCCCCTGTAAAGCCGATCGGGAGACCGGCGGTACATTGACCGATGGCTCCGAAAAATGCAGGCTGATGGCTAAAAGCGAAAAGCTGGTTTTGTTACCACGGCAGCGGTTTGCCCATGTGAAAGTAGCCGCCGGTGGGGCCGTCTTCGCCGAGAGTTGCGAGGGCCACGGCGGTCTTTGCGCCGTCATCAAGCTCCATGGGCGCCTGCGAGCCGCCCATATCGGTTTTCACCCAGCCGGGGTGGGCCGAATTCACTTTGATTTTGGTGTCTTTGAGCTCATAGGCAAGGTGCACGGTGAAGGCGTTGAGCGCGGTTTTCGACGCGTCGTAGGCGAATGATTTGGCGTTGTAGATGGGTGAATCCGGCGTGGCTTGCAACGTGAGAGAACCAAGGATGCTGGAGAGATTGACGATGCGGCCGGCCTCGCTTTTGCGGATAAGCGGCAGCAGCGCCTTGGTGACTGCGACCTGGGCGAAGAAGTTAGTCTCGAAGACCTTTCTGAGCAGAGCCAGCGGCACATCGGCGGTTGAGTGTTCCGGCCCGACGCCGGGAAAACTTCCGCCTGCGATTCCGGCGTTATTGACCAGAATATCGAGATGGCCGTAACGGGAATTGAAATAATCAAAGGCGGCCTGGTGGCTGGCCGGCTGGGTTACGTCGAATGGCAGCGCGTCAGCGTCTGCGCCCGCGGCGAGCAGTTTTTCAAGCGCCAGCTCGCCCTGCTTCAGGTCGCGCGAGCCGATGACAACCTTGGCTACGTCTTTCAATTCGAGTGCGGTTTGGAATCCGAGTCCGCGGTTGCCGCCGGTGATGAATGCAATCTTCTTGGCCATGAATCTGCAGGTCTCCTGTTTCTGGTTGGATTCGCACTACGCAGGAAAGGTTCAATTGTCTAATTGGAAATTCGTGTTGGAAATTCACGGCGGCTTGCGCGGGAAGCGCTGAGAGCGCAATTAATTTACGGCCGGTCGATGGCTGGCAGCGTGTATTCGGGCAGGATGCCGAGCTCGGCTGCCATTTGGAAGAAGCCGCGCATGCCCTCGACGATCTCTTCATCGAGCACGTAGTGAATGTTCTCGCCGAGGTAAATACGGATGGTGCTCTCAGGCACCGGGATCTGCTTTGTCCACTCGGCGGCGATGGCGTCGATGCAGGCGAGACCGTGATCGCGGGAACGGATGAAGTCCATGGCAATGCTCTCGTCCAAAGCGCTGCCGTGCGCAGCAGCCCAGACGGCGGAGACGAAGGGAAGGCCGGTGAGGGTGCGCCATTCATGGGCCAGGTCGTGGTAGACCAGCTCCTCTTGGGTGCGCGCGAACCGGTTCGATTGCTCTTCGAGGGCCAGCAGGGCCGGATCGCCAATCATGATGGCGGCGTCGGCACGCGCGAGCATCCGGTCAAGATCGGCGGCGAGAGGAATGAAGGGAACCTCGGCGTTGCCCCACTTATGAAAGAGAATTCGCGCGTACGCGAGCGTGGTGCGGCTGGCGTTATCGGCGGCCACGGAGCGCACTTGATCGAGGGGCTGGTTGGCCCGGCGCACCAGCACCAGCGACCGCACGCGGCTTTTCGAGGCAATCGTGCATCCGGGCAGAATGCGCAGGCCGGGAATTGTGGCCAAGGCGGCAATGGGTATGAGGCCGACGTCGGCCGCGCCGGTGGCCAGCCGCGCCGCGCACTCCGATGGCGTCATGCGATCGATGGAATAGCGCTGGGCGAGTTCGGCATTGAGGGGCGGGTGCTCGAAGTCCCACATGAGCGGGGCGGGGTTGAGGAAGTTGATGGCTGCGACCCGGATACGATCGTCTTGCTCTAGGCTCACGCTTATTAGAGTAACAACTGGCGGTCCATGATGCAGTTTGGTGCCAGGTTAGTAACGGCTGGAGGCTGCCGGGGAGGCGGGTCGCGGCAGCCATGTGAGCGATATCACCGATGAAAAGGCTGCAGCGTGTTTTCCTGCCAGATAGCGGGCGCCTGAATGTTGGCGGTCGCTCAAGCGAAATGACAACAGAGACACAGCCGCTCGCGACAACCGGGAAAACGCTCGACGAGAACCAGCTTGCATGGCTGGCGTTGGCTTTGTCACCCGGTCTCGGGCCCAAACGCATCCTGGATGCGGTGCAGCAGCTGGGTTCGGCTGCCCGGGTGTTCGAACTTCGGCTCACGGAACTTGAAGGGCTCAACTTTCCCGCCGAATCCGCGCAATATATCTTCGACGGCAAGGCGCGGGCCGCGGCGGAGTCGGAGGCGGCTCGTGCGAGCGCACTGGGAGCGGCGATTTTGAGCTATGGGTGCGAGGCTTATCCTGAGCGCCTGCGCGAGATTTACGATCCGCCTCCGGTACTGTGGGTGCGCGGAGACGCAAAACTTTTGAGCCGGCCGTCGATTGCGATTGTGGGCACACGCCACCCAACGCCCTATGGATCGGGCATAGCCGAGATGCTGGCGCGCGATCTGGCAGCGCGTCGGCTGCTGGTGGTGAGTGGAATGGCGCGCGGCATCGACAGCTGCGCGCACAGGGGAGCGCTGGCTGCGCGGATGCCCACGCTGGCCGTGTGGGGCACGGGCATCGATGTGGTCTATCCCAAAGAGAACAAGAAGCTGGCCGAGGAAATTCTTGCCGGTGGCGGGGCGATTGTGAGCGAGGTTCCGCTGGGAACTTTTCCGGCGCCGCAGAATTTTCCGCGCCGCAACCGGATTCTGAGCGGCGTGAGCATCGCGGTGCTGGTGGTTGAGGCGGCTGAGAACTCGGGTACGCGGGTTACCGCCCGTTGCGCCGCGGAGCAGAATCGCGACCTGTTCGCAGTTCCCGGCAATGTGACCAACAAGGGCTCCTGGACGCCTAACACGCTGATTAAACAGGGCGCCAAACTGGTTGCCACCTGGGAAGACGTGTGGGAAGATCTGCCCTCGCAGGTGCGAAACGAACTCGAGGCTCAGGCGCCGTCTGCATCCAAATCGGAGGCTGCGGCATCTCTACTGCCTGATCCGGTGCTGCGGCCCGAGGAGGTAATGGTGCTCGAAGTGCTGCGCGCCGATGAAAGCCTGCAGATCGACGAACTGCTCGACCGGCTTGAGACGCAATTGACTTCGTCTGAAGTCTTTACGGCGCTTTTCGAGCTGGAGATGGCGGGACGCGTGCGGTGCCTGCCGGGCAAAAACTACGTGCGAACCATGTAGCGGCAAACACGGGGCTTCTCGTGAAAAGAGAAGGTACCCGAAAGCGGCTCTGTGTCGGCCGCGGTCAACGTGCCGAGGTGCAGCCGGTATTTTGCGAACAGGCAAAGACTGGGCCCTGAGTTTTCGTCGCCCACATTATTTTTCTTTCGTCTAATCGTCCGACGGCGTCGCCGCGCGGCGTCGGGCGCGATGAAAGGCTGATGGAACAAGGTGTTGTGGCAAAAACGTGAGTGCACAATTCAGCTTTGCCGCTGCGCTCAAATGAGATGCTTCGGGCAGTAATTCCCGGGGCGGGAGTGGAAATCAAGCGGTGTTCCATGGTAGGGTGCAGAACTTGCGGGCTCATTTTTATTTTCACCGGAAGAGGATGAGCCTGGCACGGCTAGAAGCCGGAAACAGGAACGCGAACCAGCGCGGGATAGAAACTTTGAGATTTCCGCGGGGTTCGTGCCGGATGGGGCAAGCTGCATCTGGTAATCAAGAGAGGGAACTGGTTAAGGAATGGCAACAGGTAAAGCATTGGTGATCGTCGAATCGCCTGCAAAGGCGAAGACGATCGAGAAGTATCTGGGCAAAGGTTTCGAAGTGCGCGCCTCCATCGGCCACATTATGGACCTGCCCAAGAACGATATTGGCGTTGAACTCAAGAAGCGGACATTCGAGCCGGAGTTGGTTGTTTCACCGGGCAAGGAAAAAGTGGTCGACCAGCTCAAGAAACTGGCGGCCAAAGCCGACGAGATTTACCTTGCGCCTGACCCTGATCGCGAAGGTGAGGCGATTGCGGCTCACCTGGCGATTCAACTGGGCACGAATGCGAAGGAGAGAAAAAAGATTCGCCGCGTGACCTTCAACGAGATCACGAAGAAGGCCGTGCAGGAAGCTTTCAAGCACGCACGCGACATCGATCAGAACCTGGTAGACGCGCAGCAGACCCGCCGAGTGCTCGACCGGCTGGTTGGGTATCAAATTTCTCCGTTGCTGTGGGACAAAGTTCGCCGCGGGCTTTCGGCAGGCCGCGTGCAGACAGTGGCCCTGCGCCTGGTTGTAGAGCGGGAACGCGAGATTGGCGCGTTCACTCCGGTCGAATATTGGACACTGGACGCGGAGCTCCACCCGGAGCGCCAGGCCGACAAAAAGTTCAAGGCACGGTTCGTGGGCATCGATGGCGACCCGGTGCGGGTGGCCAACGGCAAGGACAAGGACGAGAAGGATGTCTTCATCGCGAGCGCAGTTCCCGGCAAGCCGCAAATGGACGAAGTACTCGCGGCGCTCGAAGACGCGAAGTGGTCGGTTGTTTCGATTCAATCCAGAGAGCAGCAGCGCCGGCCTTTGCCTCCATTTATTACGAGTCAACTGCAGCGCGACGCTGCCAACAAGCTCGGCTTCAACGTTCGCCGCACCATGGGCGTTGCGCAGCGTCTCTATGAAGGCGTTGACCTGGGCGCAGAAGGCACGACCGGACTTATTACCTATATGCGTACCGACTCACCGCGTGTGGCGCCTGAAGCGCTGACCTCGGCGCGCGAGTGGATTGCGAAGAATCTCGGCCAGAACTACCTGCCGGCTTCGGCCAACCTGTACAAGGGCAAGAAAGATGCGCAGGATGCTCACGAGGCTATTCGGCCCACCGATGCCGCACGCACGCCAGAGTCGATTGCCCGATTCCTGAGTGACGAGCAGCTCAAGCTCTACACGCTCATATGGAAGCGCTTTGTTGCATCGCAGATGGTCCCGGCAATCTATGACGTGACCACTGCCAATATCGCCGCCGTGTCGACCAAGACGCGGAAGACATACGATTTTCGCGTGAGCGGTTCGGTGCAGCGTTTCGATGGCTTCCTGAAGGTGTACGAGGTCTCTGAAGACAAGAAGGATGACGACGATGAGAGCTCGAAAAAGCTGCCAAGTCTGGATGGCGTGAAGGCTCTTGAGCTCGACCAGCTCTTGCACGAGCAGCACTTCACGCAACCGCCCCCCAGATATAACGAAGCTTCGCTGGTGAAGGAGCTCGAAGAGCGCGGCATCGGACGGCCGTCAACCTATGCGTCGATTATCAACACCATCCAGGATCGCGAGTATGTGGTGAAACACGGAGGGTCGCGCGGCCGCTTCTATCCCACCGAGATCGGCGTGGTGGTTTGCGATCTGATGGTGAAGAACTTTCGCATACATATTCGATACCAAGTACACGGCCAAGCTCGAAGAAGAGCTGGATGACATTGAAGAAGGCAAAGAGAAATGGACCGATCTTCTCAACGGGTTCTACGACCACTTTGAAGAAGAACTCAAGGTGGCCGGCAAGAAGATGGAAAACATCAAGCGGATGGAGCAGAAGACCAATGAGAAGTGCGAGCTCTGCGGCTCTCCGCTGGTATTGAAGTGGGGCAAGTTCGGCACGTTCTTCGCCTGCTCGGCCTACGACAAGAAGGACCCCTCGAGCTGCACCTTTACCAAGGAGAACATCGCGTCCAAGCCCGACCTGAACACGCCCGAGGCGCAGGAGGCAGGCGACACCGAAGAGTATTGCGAGAACTGCGGCAAGGTGATGGTGATGCGCCGGGGACTTTTTGGACCGTTCATGGCGTGCCCGGATTACAATGCCGACCCACCCTGCAAGACCTTCCGCAAACTGAGCCAGAAGCAGCAGCAGAAACCTCCCGAGCCGACCGGCGAAGATTGCCCGGTGTGCGGCAAGGCGCTGGTGCTGCGCCAGGGAGCATACGGCGAGTTCGTCTCGTGCAGTGGCTACCCGAAGTGCAAGTACATCAAGCAGAATCTGATTGAAGGCATGAAGTGCCCCAAGTGCGGGGAGGGAGACATAGCCGAGCGCAAGGCGCGGCGCGGGAATGTCTTCTGGGGTTGCACCAACTATCCAAAATGCGACTTTACATCGAACCTGAAGCCGGTCGCGAAAAAGTGCCCGCAATGCGGTAGCCTGTACCTGGTTGAGAAGGTGCTCAAATCCGGAATTTTCCTCGAGTGCCCGAACAAGAAAAAGGGAGCCGAAGAAGAAGCTGCGCCGAAGAAAGGCGCGAAGAAGGGCAAGGCTGCTCCTGTAGCCGAACCGCATGCAGTGGTTTGCACTTACTCCAAGCGAATCGGCGATGCGCCCCCGCCTCCGCCGCCACCCACTGCGGCCACACACGGCCCGGTTGTGGAGAAGAAGGAAGAGAAGAGCGAGCTGCAGCCGGTGTAAGAACAGCGAGTCAGCAAGTCAGCCAGCCGGCAAGTCAGCGCCGGCAACGGACCCAGGCGTCAAATGAAAGGCATGACATCCCACGAGATGTTTGAGGCAGTTCACCGCGCGCTCGACGAAGTGGACCGCCGCATTGCTTCCGGTGAGCTCGACGGTTCAGGCCGCTTCTACACCGACGAGGAGCTGGCTGCCGGCGCCGCCACCGGCCGTACCAAAAAACCGTCGCCGGAATCCGAGTCTCCTGCTGCCTGACCCCTTTGTGGCACATCCTCATCCCGGCGGAATCTTGTACCATTGGCATCGGAGATCCCCATGGAAAGAATGCTGGCGACGCCGGCCGATGCCGAAATCATCCTCAAGCTTTATCAACTTCGAACTGAGACCACAATGCGCCAGGCGCGCGCGTGGGTAACGGGCGAGTTTTGGCCGAAGACGGCCGATGAATTCTTCGCCATTCTCGATAACCCTGGCAACAAGCACAACCCGTGGCTGCGCCAGGTGGTCACATACTGGGAAATGGCGGCGGCGATGGTGCTGCATGGCGCTGTTTCGGCCGAACTGTTTGTGGACTGCAACGCCGAGGGATTCTACATCCTGGCCAAGTTCGCGCCTATTCTGGACGCCATAAGGCAGCAGTACCCGACGTATATGACCAAAACCAGCGACATGGTGAGGCGATTTTCGTCGGCTGCGCAGCGCTATGAAGGAATTGCGAAGCGCGTAGAGGCAGCGCGTGCGTCTCATGCGGTGAAACCGAAGAAACGCGTCGCCAAAGTGGTAGAAGTTCCGGCTGACCTATCGGGCGAGCTCGCGCTTGATCTTCCGGAGTCCGGCGTGAGCTAACCCTTGTGCAATTCACCGCGCAGGAGCATGATAGTAGCTGATTTCGGAAGCCCCTAACATCTGGAGGTTGAATGAAGCGCGCATTTTGTGTACTTGCGGCCGTCGTCGCCCTGGCATGGACAACTGTCCAAGCCGCTGATTCCACGCAAATTACTGGCTACATCTCCGACTCTGCCTGCGGCGCCAAGCACTTGGGCGACAATACTGCCTGCGTCAAGGGATGCATCTCGCGCGGAGAAAAGCCGGTCTTTGTCGACGAAGACAAAAAGCAAGTCTGGAAGATCGATAATCCTGACTCGGTGAAGGACTTCTATGGCGCCAAAGTTGTCGTTAACGCAACTTCCGATGCTGGCAACATGAGTGTCCACATTGATTCAGTGGCTGCGGCCAAGTAGAGCCCCTTTACCATCGGGCTACCTCAAGATTGTCGAAAACAGATTTCGATACTCGCCCTCAGGGGTTACATCTGCTAATGTCGTTTCGTCGCCATGGCGGCGGCTGCATCAGCGGCGCGCCGCCTTTATGGCGTAAAAAAAGCAACGGAACAGCCATGGCAAGAGCAATTTGGAACGGCAAAGTAATCGCCGAGAGCGATCAGATTGAGGAAGTGGAAGGAAACGTCTACTTTCCCGAATCAAGCCTGAAGCGAGAGTATTTTCGACCCAGCACCAGCACGTCGACTGATCCCCTGACCGGCCAGAGACGCTATATGACGGTCGTCATTGAAGGCCAGGACAATCAGGACGCTGCCTGGTACTATCCCGATCCCAAACCGACCGCCCGCAAGATCAAGGGGTACGTAGCCTTCTGGCGCGGTGTAGAAGTGGAGAAGTGAAGAGGCAGGGACTAGGGGCTAGGCAATAGGGACTAGGGGTTCCGTGCTGGAATCTCATTTGGACAACTGAATCGACGATTCGATTGCGGAGTTTGGATGCGCTTGCGCGCCGCGTTATTTTTGCTGGTTTTGCCGCTCGTGTGCGGCTGCGGCCAGAAACCCGCGCAAAGTACCCCCGCGGCGGTTGCGCCAACGCTGGCGGGAGATCCGGCCCATCCAGGACACACTGCGGACTGGGTTGACACAAAACTTTACTTTGGGCTGGGCCCGGCTGACGAACCCGGGAAGGGAATCAGCGAATCGGCATGGAGCGCTTTTCTCGACAAGGAAGTGACTTCGCGATTCCCTGACGGCCTGAGCGTGATCGATGTCTACGGCCAGTGGCAGGGCAAAGAAGAAAAGGCGCCGGAACGTATTCGTACCAAGCTGCTCATCATCGATTATCCCGACGTTCAAGAAAACCGCGACAAGATCGAGGCGATCCGCGCCGCGTGGAAGCGGTTGACCGGGGACCAGAGCGTGATGCGGGTGACGGAACCGGCGGATGTTTCTTTTTGAGAACGGTTCAGCTGAGCGGCTTGCCAATCTCCCAATGATGGCCGAAGGGATCAACGATGCGGCCGACCCGCCAACCATAGCGCTGGTCGGCGACCGCATAGACGATGGTTGCGCCATTGCCAACTGCGCGATCGAAGGCCGCATCCGGATCGTCGACAACGAGAACCAGGCGAGCCGTGCTCCCGTCCAGGCTCTCGGGGCTAAAGTTTTTGTGTTCCGGGGATTCGTCCGCAACCCAGAGACTTGAAGTGCCAATTTGCATCTCCGCAACGACCGCACCGTCGGGAGCTTCGAGGTAAGAAAGCACTGTTGCTCCGAGCGCAGCTTTGTAGAATTCTACTGCCTGCTTGCCATGCCGCACGGAGAGCAATGGCGCAAGAGTTGGCCGCGCGGATGAATTAGCAACTCTTGCCATTACGTCTCCCTCTCGCTGATTGCGAACGCGATTCTTAGTTCTTAGCCGTCAGTTCCCGCTGGCCGAATGGACGGAACCGGCAGCGGCGATCAAAGCTAAAAGCTGAGAGCTGAGAGCTGCTTCTCAGTACGCCTGTAGCTGGTCGAGCGGCAGTCGCACTCTGAAGCAGGTTGACCCGGGCTCCGATTTCACGCTCAGGTGCCCGCGATGTTTGCGCACGATACGCATGGCGTAATCGAGGCCAAGTCCCAGACCGCGCCCCGGCGCTTTGGTGGTGAAAAAAGGCTCGAAGATCCGCTCCTGCAGGTCGGGTGGAATTCCGGGCCCGGTGTCCCAGATCTCGACCAGAAGCAAGTCGACTTCCATGCGGCAAGTGACGCGGAGGGTGCCCTGGTCGCGCCACTCCCCAGACGAAGACCTGTCCGCGGGGGCGCCGGCGCCGAGGGCGTCGAGAGCATTCTCAATCAACGCGGTCCATACCTGGTTCAGCTCGCCGCTGTATGCGCTGATACGCGGCAGGCCCTTTTCGTAGTCGCGTTCCACTTTCACGTGCTCCATTCGGGACTGGAACATCTGCAGCGTAGCGTCGAGACCGGCGGGCACGTCGACCTGCAGGATCGGCGCACGATCCATGTTGGAATAGTCTTTTACGGCGTCGATCAGGTCGAAGATCCGCGCCGTCGAAATAACCAGCGTATCGGCGGCGTGCGACGAACGCAGAAAGCGCGCAAAAAACTGGAGCGAGATACAAATCTCATCGGCGCCAATCGTTGTGTTCAGCTCTTCAAGGTCGGCAACGGTGATTCCCTGTTCGGCCAGCTCGGGCGCTATCTCCCAAGGCTCGGCGCAATCTTTTTGCGTAAGCCATGCGCGAATCGTCTCTTCGCGTTTCAGGTAGTCGACGGCACCCGGTTCCTCGTCGATTCCGGGCATGGCCAGCGGCCGGTTGAGCACCTTGCTCTCCCATGCTTCAATCGCATTAACCTGCTCCTGACTCAGGCAGAGATTGATGAGCTTGAAGCGATTTCTGCGATTCGCCTGCACTGCCTCAACCACGATTGCTGCGGCGCGCTGAGCGGCAGACGCAGGATTGTTGAGCTCGTGCGCAAGATTGCCGGCCAGTTTGCCCAGGGCCATCAGCTTTTCGGCCTGCTGCTCAATGCGAGTTACCTCACGCACGCGATCAAGCAACGTTGAAACCACGCGTTGCGCCATTGAAGGAATGGCGTCGAGCATGGCCGGAAAGTCAGTACGCGCGACGAGGAGCGCCCAAACCGGGGAGACTGCGAATCCCTGTCCGCCATAGCTTTTCATTCGCGAGAAGGGAAGGATTCCGGTCATTTGCCCGGTGCGCCCGATGAACAGCGAAATGGGACCTCCGTGCTGGCGGCGCACATGAATCTCGCCTTTGAGGATGAGCACCATGTGATCGGCTGTGGCGCCTTCCTCAAAGAGGACCTCGCCCGCGTTCACGCACGCTTCGCGGCCGTGCGCGGCCAGCCACATGCGGTCTTCGAAGGGCAATCCGTGCAGCGCTACGATGTTTTCGAGGGCATCCGCAACCTGCTCAGGGGAACTGGGTGCTGCGGGGGCTTTTACGGCGGGGGAAAACATCCGTGGACCTCCGGGGTTACAGTCTCAGGATAGTCGAAAGGCGGCCGAGGATGCTCGAATCCTCAAAAAACCGTGGAGGATCTTAATCGACTACTTGCGGAAGCGCGATCTCGACCGGGAGCGTATCCTCGACTGCGAGCGCATTTTCGACAGGAGCGCGCTTGAATCCCAATACTCCCACGACGGCCAGCACGATAACCGCGGGCTCAATCGGCTGGCGGTAATCCATAAGCGGATGGGTGATGTAGTAGGTGAGCGGGAAAGCCAGAATCAGCACAAGGTAGGGCATCAGTCTCTGCCTGCTGGTTCGCCACATTCGCCTGACCCCGCAAATCATCAGGAAGGTCATCGAGCAAACTTGAAAGATATTCCCGAATTCGTAGGGCTGCTCTCTAAATTCCTGTGCCGAGATGCTCCAGAAGCCGGTCCAATAGTACACAATCCGCCGCAAAGTCTTGCGAATCGGGAAACCGGGGTGCTGGCGAATGTATGCGATGGCAAGCTGGCGCTTTTCTGTAAGAAAGGCCGTCTCACCCATTGCAAGGAACTTTTTCATCTCCGCGGGATTGCTCGACGGATGCGCAAAGCTGGGATCGAGTGAATTATCGCCGCTGTTATCGTCGTAAACCTCGAGCCAGAAGTTATCGCGCACCGGGCATAGAATTCCGAGGGCCTTGTAATTGCGTATGACCCAGGGAGTAAGGACAACGATTGATCCGGCGATGGCGACGACGAACTTGCTCATCCATGGCGTGCCGGATTTGCGAGCGAGAATGACAGCGAGGACGAGCAGAAACGGAAAAGCGGCGAGCGTAGAAGGGTTTGAAAGCGCGGTCAGACCGCAGAGAAGACCCCATCCCAGCCAGGCCAGCGGATTCTTCCACTCGTGAATGCGCTGCGCCATGCAGTAACTGGTGGTGAACAGCAGTCCAGTGAGTGAATACTCCCACACGCGGCCAGCCGAAAAGTAGATTGCGAAGGGATAGAGAGCCCAGACCACAGCCGCGATGCGGCCCGCACGCTCACCTAAAAGATATTTGGCGCTGAAGTAAACAGGAATGCAGGTGAGAACCGAGAGCAGGCTGTTGATGGTGAGAATCGTAAATGCCGATGGAAGCGAATAAACGCCTAAGACTTTGAAAACCAGGGCCAGCAGGGAGGGGTAGAGCGGCGGCTGCATCGCCGTGGGTCCGGACCACGGGAAATAGGGGCTGCTGAAACCGTGCCCGCTGGCGAGCGCCCGGGCAATCCATCCCATCTCCCAACCAAATCGCTCGTAAAGCTTGTCAGCGTCGGGCAGATCGCGGAAGGTCAGGACGACAATGACCATCCTGATCGCAAACCCCAGACCGATCGCCAATGCAATCGTGCGGCGAGTCAAAGCCCGATTCGCTTCTGTTTCATCCCCGGGTTGACGGGGCTGTTCGGCTGTTGTAGCTGCCATGCTCATCCAGACAAGGTCTCAGGTTCATCCCCGACCCCGTCGGGAGAGGGTCAGCCAACTGAGGCTAACATTGTCAATCGATCCTTGTATGGTAAATGACGCCGGGCAGTATTCGAATGCTTATCTGGAATCGGCAAAATCTGTACCCTTACGGCAAAATCGTCCCAGGTCTATTCCGGTTGTTGAAAGACTTGTTTGCCTTACGCATTAATGCACGGTCGTCGAATCCAGAATCGGCGCTGGCCTGCCCGCGACGCTACCTCCCGGTTTGCCTTGCAGATCGAAGACAATCACGTCGTTATTGCCGGCGTACAGCCACACGGCGGGAAGGTAAAGCGTTTTTTGCGGTCCGATATTCCAGATGCGCCCGAGCGGATGGCCGTTGACCCATACAAAGCCTTTGGTGAAGCTGCTGGTGTCGAGGAACGTATCGCCGGGATGGTCCACTTTCAGATTGCCGCGATAGAAGCAGGGGCCGGTGCAGTCACCGTTGCTGAATGGCAGCTTGCCGGGGTCTTCCATCGGGAGCGGGTAGATTTGCCAGCCGGTGAGAGGCTTGCCTGCAAGCGAAACTTGCTTCGTAATGCCCTGGCGCTCGCCGCGGATGGCGAGCGAGAAGTTGATGCGGCCGGTGTTCTCGACGAGAATGTCGAGTCGCGTGTTGGGTTCGGTCAGGTCGACGTGCAGCTTGCTTTGATCGAGGCGGCGATCGAGCGTGCCAAGCAGCTTGCCGTCCGCGTAGATCATCGCGTAATCGTGCAGCTGGTCGAGAACAAGATCGCCTGAGACGGGAGCGTCGATCACCTTACGGTAAAGGATGTCGCCGTAGGCCTGGTCGAGATCTTCCATGGACTTGACTTGCTCTGAGGCGACCGGCTGGGGCAGCGTTTGCCAGAGCGATACCGATTGGCTCAATTCGGCGGCGGGAACAGAGATCGCGGGATCGATTTGGGGGATGGACGGCGGCGTTGTCCCTGTGGCCTTCGCGATCGCATCGCGGAAAAGGTAGTACTTGGGCGAAGGCCGTCCGCTTTCGTCGAGCGCCGAGTCGTAATCGTAACTTGTAACATCGGGCTCATAGCGGTTGTTGTCCCAGTTGGCGCCGTTCATCCAGCCAAAGCTCGTTCCGCCGTGAAACATGTAAATGCTGATGGAGTAGCCCTGCTCGAGAATCCACTGGAGCTCTTTGGCCTGAGATTTAGCGTCGGTGGTGTGGTGGTGGTCGCCCCAGTGATCGAACCATCCATCCCACCACTCGGTGGCCATAAAGGGTCCTTCGGGGCGCAGCTTGTGCAGCGCTTCAAAGGCCTGCGGCGCGTTTCCTGGAGGGAAATTGATTCCTGCCGGCAACTCGGGAAGGGAACCGTCAGGAATCTCTTCGGGGCCATCTGCGGTGTAAAGTTGAGCCTTGTCGAAACCGGCATCCAGCAGGTCGTGGTGAATCTGCTCCATGTAGGCGTGGTCGTTGCCGAACGAGCCGTACTCATTTTCAACCTGCACCATGATGATGGGGCCGCCATTGCCAACCTGGAGTGGCGCGAGTTCCTTGCCGAGACGCAGCAGCCAGCGGCGCGCGGGCTCCATAAACTTCGGGTCGGCGCTGCGGACAACGATCCCATGATCCTTGAGCAGCCACGACGGAAAGCCTCCCCACTCCCACTCCGCGCAGGAGTATGGACCGGGACGCAAATTTACATAAAGCCCTTCGCTCTGCGCCTCGCGTACAAACTCGGCCACGTCGTGCTGGCCGGTGAAGTCGTATTCGCCGGGCCGCGGCTCATGGAAGTTCCAGAAGACGTAGGTGGTGACGGTATTCAGGCCCATGGCTTTGGCCATGCGCAGCCGCGCCCGCCAATAGGCGCGGGGAATGCGCGCATAGTGCATTTCGCCGGCGATGATCTGGAAGGGCTTGCCGTCGAGCATAAACTTTCCGTTTTCGACGCGGAAGGAGTGGGGAGTTACAGGCGTTGCGGCTGGTTGGGCGTTACCGGCAGCGGAGAACACGCCATACAGGGCAAGAAAAATCAAGGCGGAGAGACGACGGAGGTTCTTCTTCATTGGTTCATTTCCTAATGACTCCAGGTTTATCTGCGGCTCTTGCGTTTGGCGTCGGCGCGCGGCCAGTATTGGAACTCATCGGCGAAGAGCTCACCGCCCATGTCCGCAACCCGCTGCTCCATGCGCGCTTGCGCGTCGGCAATGGCACGGTTGTAGACCACGGGACCGATCTCGTCGACAAAGAAATTCAAAAGCAGTCCGGCCGGCAGCTCGCCGATCGGCTCGGGCAGGTTTTCTTCAAAGTATCGTTGGAGCGAGGCAACGGCCTGGGCTCGCGCCTCTCTTGAAAGTTCGATGTTCATGTTTGTATTCCCTGGCTGAGTCTGGCCGCCGCTTTTAAAACTCGAATAGCTGCGGGGTTCCGGTCAAACTGAATCCGCCCTGATCATAGTAGACTTGCCCTTTGTAATGGAGGGAGAACCTGATGGAGATCGTTTTTGCCGCGTCGGAATGCGTACCGTTCGCCAAAACCGGCGGTCTTGCCGACGTGGTTGGAGCGCTGCCGCGCGAACTTGTCCGCCTCGGTCACCGTGTCTCGGTTTTTCTTCCACTCTATTCGCGGGTCCGCCCGCTGATCGCCCCGACAAGTTCTGTCGCTATCAAGTCGATTACCATTCCATTTCGCTATTACAACCGCTTCGTCGAAGTGGTGGATGGAGGAAAGCGCGACGGTGTCGACTTTTACTTCATCGACTCGCCGGAGCTTTTCGATCGGCCCGATCTTTACGGCCCCGCAGGCGGCGACTATTCCGACAACGCCGAACGCTTCGCCACGTTCTGCCGCGCAGTTTTGGAAGCTTCAAAGCAGATCGGCGTTCCGCAGGTCTTTCACGTTCACGACTGGCAAGCGGCGCTCATTCCCATTTATCTGCACACCACCTACGCGACCGATCCCGCGTTTCACTCGACGGCGACTGTGCTAACCATTCACAACGCCGCTTATCAGGGCGCATTCCCGCCAACCACTACCGAGCAACTGATGTTTCCATGGGAGATTTTCAGAATGGATCGCGTGGAGCACTACGACCGCTTCAATTTTCTCAAGGGCGGAATCGTCTACTCCGACATGGTGACTACAGTGAGCCACAAGTACGCCGAGGAGATTCAAACTCCCGAGTTTGGTGAGCAGCTTGATCCTGTACTGGCGGGCCGCGCGGCAGATATTCGCGGCATTCTGAATGGAGTGGACTATTCTCGTTGGGACCCGGCCGTGGACCGCAATCTTGCTGCGCACTACACGCCTGCCGATCTCACCGGCAAACAAGCTTGCCGTGCCGATCTGCTGCATGCATTCGGACTCGAGAATGTACCCGCGACTGCGCCGATCATCGGCATTGTGTCGCGGCTGGCTACGCAAAAGGGTTTCGACATAGTTGCCGATGTTGCCGAAGAACTGGTTGCGCGTAACGTAGTGGTGACTGCGCTCGGTACCGGCGAGCCGTATTACGAGAACTTTTTTCGCGACTGGGCATTCCGCCATCCCGGCTCGATTGCCGCGCTCATAAAGTACGATGAGGCTCTGGCCCACAAGATCGAGGCGGGCGCAGACATTTTCCTGATGCCTTCGCGCTACGAGCCGAGCGGCCTGAACCAGATGTACTCGCTCAAATACGGAACGGTGCCGGTGGTGCGGGCCACCGGCGGACTCGACGACACGATTGAAGAGTGGGATGAAGCCGCTGGAACCGGCACGGGTTTCAAGTTCAGCGGTTACGATCCCCTCGACCTGCTTGCGGCCGTCGATCGCGCCATTGCTGCTTTCCAAAACAAAGAGGCGTGGGAACGCCTGATGCGGAATGGAATGGAGAAGGACTACTCGTGGGCTGGCCCGGCGCGGCAGTATGCGGAGGTGTACGAAGAGGCCGCGAAGAGGCGCGCCTAAAGTGAATATGGAGTCGTGACGAATAAATCGTCGTTATAGACTCGTTTTGTGCTACTCTCGATTTGGAGCGTGCGTGAGATGAGTGCTATTGGGTATTGCCGTTGGAGCTCACGCTGCGGTAAGAAGATCAGATTCAGTCATTTGGCTCATGCCGGAACGCGAATCCAGAGAATTACGGCTTCAGGGCGCGGGTTGGGTATTGGTTCACTGGCAGCCTATCGTTGTGAATTCTGCCGAGGGTTCCATATTGGCCATCAGCGAGCTGAATGCCGGGTGAGTATGAAAGGAGATCTGCGATGAACTCAGGTGGGGTTTTGACCGAGGTTACATGCGCCTCGGAGGTATTCATTGCCGCGGCGCTGCTGCATCGGGAGCAGCCGGGGCGCAATGATTTCACCATTCAGGAGATTGTGAATCGAGCGGCAAAAGAGAATGTGGTGGGCGAACTGCGCAGCGGGGTGAGTGTCCACGTCTCTCAACACTGCGTGGCGAATAGGGCGCCGAACCCCGGCAAGCATAAGATGCTCTTCGCCACCAGCAAGCACACGCGAAGGCTTCTCCTTCCGAATGACATTGTTCACCCCGGCAGGACTGGAAAGACATTACCGGATGCTGGCGAGATTCCGGAAAAGTATCTTCCGCTTCTCGATTGGGCAAAGAGACGCTATGAGAGTGAAAGCGTGGAAGCAACTGCTCCTTCCTCCGCCGCGGGTAACCTAAGGAAGCAGCAAGGCCAGTCGGAGCAGCGCTGGCTTGAATCGCTCTTTGAGTTGGAAGGGCTTGGTAAAGATTACTGGAAGGATGTGGAACCCGATGAATTCGTGCGGAAGCTGCGCGAGGGTTGGGAATGAGCCGGATCTTCCTGGACACCAACTTTTTTATCTATTTGATAGAGGGCTCGAGCGCGCACGCGCCGCGAGCCCGCTATCTCTTGCGCGCATTTTCAACGCGCAGGGATGAAATACTTACGTCGGCCATGAGCCTCGGTGAAGTGCTGGTAGCACCGTTGCGCAAGGGCGATCAGGCCTTGGTGCAACGTTACAAGGCGATCTTCCGAGGGGAAGGCATTTCCATACTGCCATTTCTCGAACAGCATTCGGAGGCGTTCGCGAGAATTCGGATTCGCACTTCGATCCGTCCGCCTGACGCAATTCAGCTTGCAACTGCTTCTCTGGCTGGATGTGACTTGTTTTTGACCAATGACGACAGACTCCAAGGACTGTCTGTGCCGGGAATTCAGTTCATCACTTCGTTTGACGGCGCTCCATTGTGAATGCGGTGCCGATTCAGGCGAGCGCTTTACTAATGGGACGTGCTTTGAGACTCTCTTTGCGCACGAGCGGCGAGAATCTAGTCCCGCTGCCGCCCGGATGATCTTCGTCAATGACCAACTGGCGAGCCTGCTGGGAGTTGCTTTCGATTTTTCCTCAAAATATTCCGCGCCGTGCGCCCGATAAAGCTGTAAATTTGAAATTGATTTTCGTAAACCCGAAGTAAACCAGACGTTGCTTTCCAAAGAAAACTTCAAGCTAGAAGGAGTGGCGATGGTCGGTTTTCCCCGCGCTTTGCGATGCCTGGGTCGATTGGGCCTCAGGCTCCTTCTCACACCAGTGCTTGCGGCCCCGTTCGCCGTTCCGCTGGCTGCACAATCCACGTTCGGCGACATTCTGGGCATTGTGCGCGACCAGACTGGCGCAGTATTGCAAGGCGCCGAGGTGACGCTCATCAATACCGGCACGACCGCCACGCACAAAGTTACCAGCGACGCGGAAGGGAACTACGCCTTCAGAAATGTCGATGTCGGTACATATCAGCTCACATTCTCATCCACTGGCTTTGAATCCGAATCGCTGCCGCCGATCACGCTGACTGCTCGCGAAACGCGCCGCATCGACGCCGAGCTGAAGCCTGGCTCGGCCAGCCAGACGGTTGTGGTTGTCGAAGACGCGATTCCGGTAGTGACGACCGACGTCTCGAACCTGGCTGAGACCAAGCAGGGCGATGAACTTGTCAACCTGCCGGTTGCAATCTACTCGCGTTCTACGGGCTCGACAAGCCCCATCTCGACGCTGACTACCGAGGCGGGCGTGCAGACGGACGACAGCGGCGACCTTGAAGTGCTGGGAACGACGCCGGCGCTGCTGAGTGTGACCATCGACGGTATTTCATCGGTGGGCGTCGAGTACTCCGGTCCCGTGAATGAGATGTTTCCTTCGTTCAACTCGATTGAGGAGATTCGCGTTTCAGAGTCGAACAACAATGCCGAGTTCTCAGGCGTTGCCGATATCACTACCGTTTCGAAATCGGGAACGATTCATTATCACGGCGGTGTATTCGAGTACGACGAGAACACGGTATTCAACGCGAACAACCCGTTTGCTCTTTCAAAGCCGCGCATCATCATGAACGATTTTGGCGGAACGCTGGGCGGGCCGCTGCGCATTCCGCGAATTATTACCAAGCCGGACAGTACATTTTTCTTCGCCAGCTTTGAGGCGCTGCGATTACCGCGCCAGACGCCGATCGTCTTGAGCGTCCCGTCGAACGATATGCGCAAAGGCAACCTGACCAGCTACCTCAACGGCCAGGGGGTGAGCGCCATCTACGAGCCCGACGGCGTGACGCAGATCGATCCAGCGAATGTGCCCATCTCTCCTATCGCGGCCAACGTGATCCAGTATCTTTTCCCGGCGCCCAATTATGGCGATCCCAATGGCTACGCCAACAACTACCAGATCAACTTTCCGTCGCCTATCTCGTCGAATCAGGGCGACATTCGCATTGACCGCACGCTTACCGGCCGCCAGTCGGCATTTGCGCGCTTCAGCTACAAGAACCGGCAGATTCTCACCGCGCCTTCGGCCAATTGTGTCTTCACTTACTGCGCTGAGGCCGGCAGTCCGCTGCAGGGCGCTTACAACACTCCCGAGATCGACGAGGGACTTACATTCGCGCATAACTTCGTTATCACCCCGCGGGTGTTGAATGAGTTTCGTGGCGGCTACAACGCGCAGCATACCTCAGAGACGCAGTACTACTCCACCTCCGACATCCTCGCGCAGACCGGATTCACCGTTCCGCAGCCCGACACCCAATGGTCCGAGGCTCCGCAGGTGTTGATCAACGGATTCATGTCGACCGGCGCGGGCAATCCGGGCACGCAGCGCGGGCAGATCATTCAATTGCTCGACAACGTGACCTGGTCACCGGGCAGCCACACGTTCAAATTCGGTGTCGACGTAAAGCGGCTCACCGATCGCGACGATAACGTGTATGGCAATTACCGCTCTGGGTGGTACGTCTTCGACAGTTCGTCTTCAGTAGGGACGACGATCGGCGACCCGTATGCGGCGTTCCTTCTCGGTTTCCCCGACTACACCGAGGTGAGTACCGTCAACACTCCCACGATGGATGGCCGCGGCTATGCTTACGCGTGGTTTGCGCAGGACGATTGGAAGGTGACGCCGAATCTGACGCTCAATCTTGGCATGCGCTATGAACTGCACCCAACCGTGAGCGACACGCATCAAAACCAGGCGACGTTCGACCCAAACTACACCGGTTCATCGCTGCTGGGGCCGGTGACCGGCGCGGTTGTTGTTCCGAATTCGCAAGCATTAACGACGGAATCGTCGGCGCTCGTCTCGGCGATCGCACCCACGCCTACCATGACTGCATCGCAAGCCGGAATTCCATCGGGATTGCGCTTTACCAAGCTTACCGACTTTGGTCCGCGGCTTGGATTCGCATGGCGCCCCTACGGCAACGACAAAACAGTTGTTCGTGGCGGCTGGGGCCGGTTTATCGAGACTCCGCTTGGCTTTTCGCTGGTGGCCGGTTGGGCGGTAGACGCGAGCTACGTAGCCAACTACAACAACGCTTATGCAGCCGACGGCGTAACTCCGCTTGTCAGCTTCACCAATCCCTTTAATGTTGCGGCGGGAAGCTCGACGGGGACGGCAGGATTCTATTATGCATTCCCCATTCACTATGTCGACCCCTACGTGCAGCAATGGAACCTGACACTGGAGCAGGACCTCACGCATAGCATCGGGATGCGGCTTTCTTACGCCGCAAGTCACGGCAGCGATCTTGAGACGATGGTCGACCTGGACCAGGTGCCGGCGAATCCTTATGGCTATTACAACTCGAGCCCCGCTGCGCCGGCCGTGAACGCCTGCGTCAACGATGGCGGCACGTATGTCTACGATCACCGGCCTTATCCATGCTGGAGCATCATTCAGAGCGTGGAGAATGCCGACATAAGCAATTACGGCAGCGGCACGGTGGAGGTATCGCGGCACAGTGGCAAATCGATCACCTTCGACGCGAGCTACACGTTCACGCGCGATCTGTCGGATGCCGGCGGGGCGACACCGAGCGCCTATGCGGTTGCGGGCGGCAGCTACCTTACCGATCGCTTTCACCCCCGGCTCGATTATGGCAACGTGGTGTACGACCGGCGGCATCGCTTCATGGCCACTTATGAGTACACGCTGCCATTCGGCCGCGGCCAGCAATGGCTCAATGGCGGAGGCGGTTTGAACGCGCTGGTTGGCGGTTGGCAGCTTGCCGGTGTCACCGTTTTGCAGTCGGGCCCGTTCCTCACGCCTTATCAGCAATCGGTCGACCCGGCCAACACCAACATCCTGGTAACGGTGGGCCAGGCACGCACCGATCAGCTTACAACGTTTCACCCTACGCGCAGCACCGCAACACAACGCAGTGGCTCAACCCCAATGCGTTTCCTTATCAGAACCTGGCTGTGGGATTTGGCACCGCCAACCAGATTGGCATCGGTCGCTTCGGCAATGCACCGGTCGGTGGAGTGGTTGGTCCCGGAACCGACAACTTCTCGCTCTCTCTCACCAAGAACATTATGATTCGCGAGCAGACTGGATTTGTTTTCAGCGCGGAAGCGGCGAACCTCTTCAACCATCGCAACTACGAGCCGCCCAATATGCAGGTTGATTCAGGCGGATTCGGATCGATCACCGGCCTGCAGACGGCCGAGGGCGCGGGGCCGCGGAGTCTGGAGCTGACGGGAAGGTTTAACTTCTGAAAGCTGGCAGACAGTCTATCGTCGGCCTGCAAGCCATGCGACGACTTCTTGCGCCACGAATAGTTCTACGTAAACACTTACTCCGACGATTGCGAGAGCGATCACCGCTCGCAGGAATCCGGTGATCCCCGAATTGCGGTTCATGCGGCGATACAGGATGAACGCAGCGGCAATTCCGAAAAGTGCGGCAAGGGCCATCAGGGAGATTGCGTTGTAGTCGTGAATTCCGACCGTATCGCAAGGGCAGAGCATCATCGCGGCCGTCGCGGCTAAACGTCAGGCCGAAGATCAGCGCATAGGTGAGCCATCGCTTCTTGCGCGATGGGGCTCCGACGGGGGTTTGTACTTTGAAGATCATGTTCTGCACAATCCCTCGCCCGGCATAACATTCTGTTCCCCGACTTCTGTATTAGAGACCGGGAATGCGAGTTTATGTGGTATCCCAGGTCCCCAAATGCGAGGGACCTGGGGCACCCAACTTGATCTTGAGGATTACAGCATCGCCAAGTCCCCGGTTTTAGTTAGTTGTGCTTGCCCTTCCACTCCACGTATGGTCCCTGGAAGTCTTCAACGCCGGCGCCGTCGTCGTGGAAGACCCACAGACGCGTTGCTACTTCGTCGATGAGGTCGTGGTCATGCGTTACCAGCAGCACCGTACCCTCGTAGCGTTGCAGCGCGATGTTGAGCGCGTTGATGGCCTCAAGGTCGAGGTGGTTGGTGGGCTCGTCGAAGATAAGAATGTTGGGCTTGGTGAGGATGAGCTTGCAGAAGGCCAGGCGTGCCTGCTCGCCGCCGCTCAGGGCTTTGATGGGCTTGCCGCCCTCTTCGCCGCTGAACAGCATCTGGCCAAGAATGCCGCGAATGTCTTCGACGTGCGCGGCCGGGTTCCACCGATGCAGCCAGTCGGCCACGGTGAGGGCGGGCTCGCTGGCGGCGTCGATGGTTGAGCCTACGTCCTGCGGGAAGTAGCCGATCTGCGCCTCGTGACCCCAGAAGACCGATCCCGCATCGACGGTGAAGCCAGGCTCGGCAAGGCCAGGATAGTTGGCCAGCAGGCTCTTGAGCAGAGTGGTTTTGCCGGCGCCGTTGCGGCCGATCAGGCATATCCTTTCGCCGCGCAGAGCGTTGGCCGTAAAGCCGTCGAGCACCTTCAGGTCGCCATAGAACTTGGTGAGGCCCTTCAACTCGAGTACGTGCTTGCCGCTGGGCCGTAACTGGTCAAAGCGAATGTAAGGGCGTTGAATGTTTGAGCGCGCGAGTTCATTGGTCTGCAGTCGCTCCACTTCTTTGCGGCGGCTTGTCACCTGCGATGACCGCGTGCCGGCGGAGAAGCGGGCAATAAACTCGTTGAGCTGTGCAATCTTCTTTTCGCGTTGCGCGTTCTGGGATTCGAGCGTGGAGCGAATCTGCGTCTTGGCCATCACCATGTCGTCGTAGCCGCCGGTGTAGGTGATGATGGTCTGATAATCGATGTCTGCGGTGTGCGTAGTAACGCTGTTCAAGAAATGCCGGTCGTGGGATATGGCGATCAGCGTGCCGTCGTAGTTGGTCAGGAAATCCTGCAGCCAGTGGATGGATTCGAGATCGAGATAGTTCGTAGGCTCGTCGAGCAGCAGCGCCTCGGGCTTGCCGAAGAGCGCCTGGGCCAGCAGTATGCGCACCTTTTGCCCGCCCTGCAGTTCGCCCATCTTGCGCTCATGCAGCTCTTCGTGAATGTCGAGCCCGTCAAGCAGAACCGCCGCGTCGGCCTCGGCAGTGTAGCCGTCTTCGTCGCCGATCACGCCTTCAAGCTCGCCGAGCCTCATGCCGTCTTCGTCGGTCATTTCGGCTTTCTCATAAATGCGGTCGCGCTCTTCAAGCGCCGCCCACAACGGCTTGTTGCCCATGATGACCGTGTCGATGACGCGAAAGTCGTCGAAGGCGAACTGATCCTGGCGCAGGACGCCCAATTTGCGCGGACGAACCACTGTGCCTTTCTGCGGCTCAAGCTCGCCGTTCAGGATTTTCATAAATGTGGACTTGCCGGCGCCATTTGGCCCGGTGAGCCCGTAGCGGCGCGCCGGCGTAAAGGTGGTGGTCACATCCTCAAACAGCACCTTGGAGCCGTACCGCATGGTCACACTGCTCACGCTGATCATCTCTACCGAATTTCCTTTAGTTCGCTGGTATTTGCCGGCGTTCAACTGCTCACAACGCCGCATTTGCCGGCGAGAGCCCGCTCTAAATGGAATTGAAGCGGAATATGGGCCGCGATAAAGTGATGCCCGCAGAGAACTGCTGCATCTCCAGTTTCTCATATTGCGAGTGTAGCGACGTGGAGTGCTCAGAATGTAAAACGGCCCGATTCGTACAAGTGCTTCACGAATCGGGCCGGGACTTGCTTTAGGAGAGGATATAGGACGAACTCTATGATTAATTTATAGGGTTTCAATATTTTGGAGAAGCCGCGTATCTTTTATTTTTAACCCGTAAATAATCTCCGCTCGCGATCGGCTTGGCGCGGTCCATCTCGGCATAAAGCAGAACCCTGGCGGGAGCGAAACACTTGCGAAAGACCAGCCACATGGCAGCGAGGGTCAATAACGCGGCGATATTCGAAATCAGCATCCGGTAACACTCCGTATTCGCAAATTCGATCGAAATCGGGCCCGAGGGAGGTGTCCGAGCGACGCCTGCGGGTGGAACGTAGGGCTATCGTAGGGCTGGTCTGGAGCGCGGTCAATACCTGAACAAGAAGGATTCAGGCCGTTTCAGAAGATTTCAGCGAGGCGGGCAAAGGCATCCAGTTCGATAAGGTGCTGGCCCTCAGGCGCCGCGGCAACTTCAGCGTGTTCCAGCACCCAGGTGTCTTTGTGGAAGAGAAAGACCGCGTGCAGCCCGGCGGCGAGCGCGGGATTGATGTCGCTTTTGGGGCTGTTGCCGATCATCCATGAGGTGTGAGGCGTGAGCTCATGCCTGGCAATCACAGCTCGATAGGCTTCCGGGTCTTTTTCGGGGACGATCTCGACTGCGGAAAAGTGATCAGCGAGCCCGGACCGTACCAGCTTGTCGGCTTGCTCGGCGTGGTTACCTTTGGTCATCAGGATGAGCCGGTGCCGCGCGGCCAGGCCGGCCAGCGACTCCTCGACCCCCGGCAGCAACTCGATCTCCTGTTCGGCAATGGTGCGAGCGAAGCCGCGAACCCGCTCACGCTTCTCCTCGGTCACCGGCTCTGTGCTGAGCCGCTCGAAACAGTCGACCAGCGAGCGCGTGAAACTCGAAAGGCCGTAGCCGTGAGCGAGGATCGTGTCGCGCTCCACAGTGTTGAGCGTCTGCCGCACGTCAGCCGGCGAGTAATCGCGGTGATCGAGGAACCCGATGAATGCCGCAATGGCGCGCTCGAAGTAAATATTGTTTTCCCAGAGCGTGTCGTCGGCGTCGATGAGCAGGGTTTGACCGGCAGGGAAGCAGGGCATGAGTCGAGAATACAATTTGCCGGCCTCCCGCTTCTAGCTCCTAGCCTCTAGCTTCCTACCTCATTAAGCGGAAGTGAAGTGAATCCACCGGAGGGGTCCAGATGGTTATCACGCACCAAGCTCGTTGCGTATCGCTGTGGCAATTGCCTCTGCGTGACGCTTCATGGCATCGTTGCTTTCGGCTTCGATCATCACGCGCGCGAGGGGTTCAGTGCCGGAATAGCGAATGACCACGCGACCAGAATCCTTTAATTCTTCCTCGGCGCTTTGAATCGCCGCTGCGACGGCCGGTATTCCGGCCAGCGGCTTCTTCTCTCTTACTTTCACGTTGACAATTACTTGCGGGAAAACCTTCAAGTCTGCGGTGAGCTCATCGACACTCTTGCCGGTGCGCGATACCAGCTCGAGAATCACGAGCGCCGTCAGCATTCCGTCACCGGTTGTGGCCAGATGAGGCAACAGGATGTGCCCCGACTGCTCACCGCCAAGCGCGGCTTTGGTCTTCAGCATTTCTTCAAGAACATAGCGGTCGCCTACGGGAGCGCGCAGCATTTTGATGCCGCTTCGTTTGAGTGCCGCTTCAAGCCCCATGTTCGACATCGTTGTGGCGACAACAAGATCGCCGGTCAACAGGCCGCGGGCCTCCAGGTCGCGTCCGGCCATCAACAGAATTGCGTCGCCGTTGATGATGTTGCCGCGCGAGTCGGCCAGCATGCAGCGATCGGCGTCGCCGTCAAAGGTGATGCCCATGGTTGCGCCGCGCTCTTTCACCTCTGAGGCCACGAAACCGGGGTGAAGCGCGCCACAGTTTGCGTTGATGTTGCGCCCGTCGGGAGTTACGTTCAGCAGCGTCACCGTTGCACGTTCATCACGATTAAGCCGCCTGAACAGCTCCGGCGCAATCGCCGAGGCTGCACCGTTGGCGCAATCCACCACCAGCTTCATGGTGCCCAGCGAAAGGCCGGGAAGCGAGGTGTGCAGATATTGGATGTAATCGCTCTGCAGCGCCGGTTTGTCCTCAAGGGGCGGCAGACTTTTCACGTCGGCGAAAGTTGTCTTCGAAGCGTGGAAGAGGATCTCTTCTTCCATGGCCAGCTCCAACGCGTCAGGCAGTTTGAAACCGTCCCCGCCAAAGAGCTTGATGCCGTTATCGTGCCACGGATTGTGCGAAGCCGAAATAACCACGCCGGCGCGGAAGCCGTGCGCACGGGCCAGGTAGGCCACGCCAGGCGTGGGAACTACACCTGCACTTTCAACCTTCGTACCAGTCTGGTGGAGCGCCTCTGCCAGCGTTGCAGCAATCCAGGGGCTCGATTCACGCGTGTCGCGTCCAAGCAGAACCCGCGGCTGGGGGGCTTTTTTCTTCAGGGAGTGGCCGAGAGCCAATCCAATTGCGTAAACGGTTCCGGGATCGAGTGGAGATTCGCCGGCAACGCCGCGAATTCCGTCAGTGCCGAATAACTTGCGTGTGCCTGCCGTCATCGTTTCTCATTTTCATAGGGTTTTGATTTGTCCGGGGCCACATCAGTGACGCGACTTGTAAATCTGCCGTCTGACAGCCGGGTAGTGGCTTCATCCCCTGGCGTGAGCTGCGCTGCAGATCTGATAATGGCGCCATCGGCCCCAATGACGAGCGCATAACCGCGATCGAGAACAGCGAGCGGGGAGAGCGAATGGAGCCGTGCGTCGAGTGAGCCGAGGCTCGCGAACGCGGTCTGCACGTGCCGCTCGAGTGTGCGCGCCAGCCTCGCGCGGAAGTCGTTCATATGCTCGCGCGCATGGGCCACCTGTTGACGAGGATCGTGACGCAAAATCGACGCCGCAAGATCGGCGAGATGGTTTCGGCCTAACTGAACCTGCGCCGCGATTACGCCTTCAAGGCGGAAGCTGAGCTCATCGAGTCTTTGCGCAGACCGGTGCAACAGGGTAGAGATGCGCGTCTCGGCCCGGGTTGCGGGCACGCGATTCAATCGCTGGTGAGCCTTGAGAAGCTGAAAACGCGTGGCCCGCTCGAGCCGGTGCGATTGTTCCGCCAGGCGCTCGGCGATCTTGTGCTGTGCCTCGGTAATCAGCTCGGCGGCGGCCGAGGGAGTGGGAGCGCGAAGATCGGCGGCAAAGTCCGCTATGGTGAAATCTGTTTCATGGCCGACCGCGGAAACTACGGGGAGTCCGCTCGATGAGATTGCGCGCGCCACGCGCTCGGAGTTGAAGGCGGCCAGATCTTCCAGCGAGCCGCCCCCGCGCGCCACCACGATCAGGTCCACGATGCCCGCGCCATTGAGCGATTCGATGGCTGCCTCAATCTCCCCCGGAGCTGCGTCTCCCTGCACCGTCACCGGGAAAAGAAAGATACTCAAGCCTGCATGACGGCGGTTGACGATGTTCAGGAAATCGCGAATGACCGCGCCGGTCGGCGAAGTGACGATTCCAACGGCGCGCGGAAAAGCAGGCAGAGGCCGCTTGCGCGCGGCATCGAACAAGCCCTCGGCCTTGAGCCGCTCCTTCAACTGCTCAAAGGCAAGCTGCAGCGAGCCCGCGCCGACCGGCTCCATGGTCTCGGCAACAAGCTGCATCTGCCCGCGCTGCTCGTAGACGCTTATACGACCGCGAACCAGCACGTGCAGGCCATCTTCGGGCCTGAAGCGAAGCAGCACGGCCTGGCGGCGGAAGAGCACGATAGGCAGCTGCGCGTCGGCATCTTTAAGGGTGAAATAGACATGGCCTGAGGGCGCGGGACGAAAGTTTGAGATTTCGCCCTCGACCCATACGTCGCTGTATTCCTGTTCTACCAGTTCACGTACCTGCGCAACCAGCTCACGCACCGGCCAGATGCGGCGGGCGCTGCGCGGTTCCTCGAAAGTCAGGTCAAGCTGCGGCGCGAATGGATCTTGAGAGAACATCCTAGGAAAGTTTAACTGGTTCGCCGGCTGGCACTGGGTTGCAATGACGGATTACGTTGTGGAATGCTTCAGCCTCGGGCCATCGCAGGACGTCCCTCAACCATTTCGCGGAGTTCGCGAGCCATTTTCGCCGCGGTCTCAGGGCAGGGACCATCGCCGCTTCCATAAAGCTGCTCGAGCTCTCGCGCAACCAAAGTGCCGCGCGCCAGGTTGAAAGTGCCCAGAGTGCCGGCCAGTTTGTGCGCAGCACTGGTGGCGGATTCCCGTTGAGTCGTGGTCAATGTTCCGCCGGCCAGGACTGACGCGGCGGCTTCAAGAACCTCAACGCGGGCGCGGATTTCAGGAAGGAACCGCACCCACAGGAGCTCAAGCGTCGCCGCTAATTTGTCCCGGCTCTCGGTCTCATCCAAAGAGTCCACGGCGCAAAGCACCTCAGTTCCAGCCTAGCGCGCTTTCAATCTGCGTGGAGAGGGTCATGGGATCGAATGGCTTGAAAAGCACCGCCTCAACACCCAGGTCGGCGAAACGGCGCTGGTCGGTGCTCTGTACCTTTGCGGTAAGCAGCAGCACCGGGATTCCTGCTGTAATTGGATTGTTGCGCAACTGTTTGAATGTGGTCGGGCCATCCATGCCCGGCATCATCACATCCAGCAGAATGGCGTCGGGCATTTGCTCTGCTGCACGTGCCAATCCCTGGGCCCCAGACCCGGCGGTAATCACCACCCAGCCTGCAACGCTTTCAAGACTCAGTGCAGCTACTTCTCGGATATCGTCTTCGTCGTCGATGATGAGAACCTTGCGAATCACGTGAACCTTCCCCGGATATCCATTGTCGGCGTTCATGCGCCGGGTTGTCGATGGCGCGAAAGTTACGAAAGATTTATGAATTCGGTATCGTCGGCTCCGACGATGCGGATTCATCCATGATTCGCGTCTGCCGCAGCATGGTTAGCACCAGCGCTTCAAGCTGCTGCGGTTGGACGCGGGCCTTGGCCAGAAAATGGGTGGGCCCCAGCGTGAGCATCCGGCGCTCGGCCGGGGAAAGATCGCGCCCTGAATAGACCACCAGCGGCAACCGGGCAAGATTCTCCCGCTGACGGAGCCAGTCAACCACATTGAATCCGTTGCCATCGGGCAGGCCAATGTCGAGCACCATGAGGTGCGGTTGAAATTTTGAGCAGCTATCGGTCGCATCGTGGAGGGTATGGGCCAGCTTTACTTCAATGCCGTCCCGTTTGAAAATCGCGGCAATTATTCCAGCCAGATCGACGTCGTCTTCCACCACGAGAATGCGCGCCTTTTCACCCGGGCCGCAAAGCACCCTGGCAAGTTCAGCGAGCAGAGCATCTTCTTCGAGCGGCTCAATCAAGCGGCCCACCGCTCCGTGGGGCAGGTCGGCGGTTCCCGGTGGGCCGTCCACGCACAGCAGCACAATCGGCGTGCGCCCTTCGCGATCGACTTTTCGCAGCTTGGGAAGGATTTCCCAGCCATTCATTCCGTCGAGAGAGGTGTCGAGCAAGATTGCCTGGACCGGCTCGTGAGCCGCTTCCAGGGTCTGTTCCGCTGTGCATGCCGCAATCACCTTGAAGCCGTGACGCATCAGCTGGTTTGTAATCCGGGTATGCGATTCGCCGGCCGCGCCCGCCAGCAGCACAACTCCGTTTTCAACTACCTCTTCGGGTTCAATCGGCGAGCCGGGCTCGGGCGGTGCGGGCTTATAGGGCAGAAACACGCGGAAAGTCGAACCACGCACCGGGTTCCGCTCGGCCCAGATTCGGCCAGTGTGCTGCAGCACGATGGTGCGGCAGATGGCGAGGCCGAGGCCGCTGCCGCCTTTTTGCCGTGAGTCGGAGGCATCGACCTGCTGGAATCGCCCGAAGATTGCCTCAAGCTTGTCAGCCGGAATGCCCCGCCCCTGGTCGATGACCGAAAGCGTGACGCCGCTGAGTCCCGGCCGCATCATCACCGATACCGTTGAGTTCGGCGGCGAAAACTTGACTGCGTTCGAGAGCAGATTGGTAAGCACCTGCAGCAACCTGTCAGGATCGGCTGCGAGTTCCACGTGGGTTGTATCGTGGATAAGCTGCACGCCGGCCGCATCGGCCACCGGCTGCATGCCGTCGATCGCCTGCCTAACCACTTCGGCCAGCTGGATCGTCCTGAACGTGAGAGGCTCGCGGCCACTTTGGATGCGCTCCAGATCAAGAATGTCGTTGATCAGGCGCACCAGCCGGTCCGAGTTAGTCAGTGCGATTCGCAGCAGGTTCGACGCCTTGTCGTTCACATTACCGAGAATTCCCGAAGACAGCAGGCCCAGAGCTCCGCGAATTGAAGTGAGCGGTGTGCGCAACTCGTGACTGACGGTGGAAATGAACTCGTCTTTCAGGCGGTCGAGCGCATAGCGCTGGCTGATGTCGCGGAAACTCAGCACCGAACCTGCAAAACGCCCTTGATTGGCGATCGGGGTCAATACGTATTCGGCAGGGAATGCGGTTCCATCTGTCCTGAAGATCGAATCTTCGCCGGCAGCGGCTCGCGCGTGCGCTGAGTTCCGTTTCAAGACACAATCCTCTCCGCACTTTTTGCCGGGCTTGGCGTCCCCGTGCAGCACATCGTGAACAGGCTTGCCTTTGAGTGCTTCGGCCTCGGCGCCCAGCATGCGCGCCGCCGCCGGATTGGCAAAGCTGATCATGCCTCGGTTGTCGACGCCAAAGATGCCATCGGCGACCGAGTCGAGCAGGATCTCCTGCTGCCGCGACAGCTCTTCGGCGCGCCCCCGCTCGTGGGTTCGGGCAAGCATCTGTCCCAGCGTTGAGGCCGCGGATTCAGTTGTCGCCATCGCCTCCCGGTCTTCGCGCAGACGGTAGTGGCTGAAGAACTCAAGTACCGCCAGCACCTTGTGTCCAAACCTGACCGGAATGGCCCAGCCGGACACCATCTGCTGTCCCATGGCCAGCTTGAAACGCGGGCTGGGCACCACCGTACTCAAATCCTCAACCCATATGGGCCGGCCCTCTTTCCATGCCTGACCGGGCAGATCGTTTCCCCGCTCCAGAGTCAGCCCCATGCTTTCCTGTATCAGCGCTTCGGGCCGGCGACCGGGCGCGCCCCAGGCGGTGGAAAACTCCAGTCGAGTCCCCTTCGCGTCAACCAGCCACTCGATCGCGACATCCCATTCCTGGGAGATGCACAGGGCCTCGAGAATTCGCATCGATGCAACTTCAGGAGATGCGTTTTCACCCACAATCTGGCTCACCGCAATTTGCAGCGCCAGCCGATTCTCGCGCTGTTTCTGCTGCGTCACGTCGCGCAGCAGGCACCTGACCGCAAGCGGATCGCCCGCCTTCTGGCGCTGACTGAGGCTGAGTTCGAACTCCAGAACTCTGCCATCCGAGGTGTGATGCCTTAAAGGCGCGCGGTCTATAATCTCTCCGACCAGCGCCCGCCGGAAGAGCGCCGCAACCTCGCTGCGCCCACCCGAGCTGAAAAGGTCTTCGAACGACGCCAGATTCAACATGGCCGAATCATCCAGGCCAAAGCATCGTTTCCAGGCAGGGTTTACGTAGAGGAACCGCCCCGAAGGGCTGATGGTCGCGATCATCTCGGTCGAGTTCTCAAACAGGTCCCGATACCGCTCGAGCGATTCGCGCGAAGTCTCTTCCTGCCGAATGGTCGCGTTCTTATCAACGGCCACGGCTACCAGCCCTATTACGATGCCGTTCCCATCGCGCAGCGCCGATATATGCAGCGTGGCAGGGAAAGATTCTCCGCCCCTGCGCATGATTTGGACATCGAAGCTTGGCACCATGCTGGGCGGCAATGCGCGCAGACACTCGACGTAGGTCGCGAGGCCCTCTTCGGGGGAGTTCCCAGGCGGACCTTCAACGCCGGCCAGCTTCTCCATCTCGGCCACCAGGCGGGCGCCCTCGCCGGGCCCAAGGATGTCGATTGTCCGCCATTGGTTTCCGAATTCCGAAGCATCGTACCCCAGCAGCCTCTCTGCTGCAGGGTTCGCATAGAGCAACTTTCCTTCCCGCCCCAGTGCGATCAGCGCGGGGCCGGCCGAATCCAGCAGGTCTTTGTGCGTATCGGAACCTGCAACGATCGGCAACGTCGCAGCCCGCGTTCTTGCGGCAAGGCGCAACGCCAGAACGGTCGCGGCCACTGCAGCCGCGAATACCAGGATCGGGTCGTATCCCGGCCCCCCCGTCATGCGCAGGCTTACCGAGAAGATGCAGAGGATTAATGACAGTATTCCGAGGGTAGGCCAGAGAATCAGAGCCCCGATGCGCTCCGCAGCGGTCCCTGAAGATTCTCTCTTTTTCGGCTTTTCCTCCGGCTGGTTCGCCATTCCCTCCACCTTCACCCCTCCGCGAGGCTGCGTTCGTGAGTCATTTGAGGCTCAACAGGGAACAAATGGAACGCGCTTGCCCCTCAATTGCTCTTTTACGCCGGCATACAAATGCCGCCGACGCGGGCCTGATGGGGTAATGCCGAAGTATATCGCGGTACCCACGACCTGATACTCGATTGGCAGTAAGTATAAGCAATCGAGCAGCGTCTCACTACATAAATTCGACGTTCCGCCTGACAGCGCGAAACAAGAGAGTTACGACTTTGACACCGGGTTGCGGGCCGCACTGCCCCCGGGCCGGCGATCGCCGCAGCCAACTCCGCGTCAAATCCCATTTTCACGGGCCCGATTATACTGGCTTTTATGTTGACCCGCCGTACCTCCAACCCCGCCATGGGCGCTTCAGTCCTTATTCTTGCCGCCGGAGTTTTTGCAGTGGTTACGCCTTCGGCCCATGCCTGGGAAAGCGAGGGCCATCGCATGATCAACCGGCTGGCCGCAACCACTCTTCCAGACGATGTTCCCGCCTTTCTTCGTACGCCGGCCGCGATAAATGAGATTGAGTATCTGGGACCGGAGCCCGACCGTTGGCGTTCTCCGGCTGAGCCCGAACTGGCCGCGGCCCAGGCGCCCGAGCACTTTATCGATCTCGAATTGGCCGACGCTCTCGGACCCCTCCCCCATAAGCGGCTCGACTTTGAAGCCAAAGTGTTTGCCGCCGGCCAGCGCCCTGAGAAGATAGGCCTGCAGCCCTGGGAGGCGGACGAGGTATGGGAGCGGTTGAAGGCTGCCATGCGACAGTACCGCGCAATGCACGCGAAAGGCGAAGACACCGCCCCCGTCGAGGCTGCGATTATTTTCTATGCGGGTTGGCTCGGCCACTACGCAGGCGACGCCTCGCAGCCCCTGCACGTTACCGTGCAGTACAACGGCTGGACGGGCCCCAACCCAAACGGGTACACCACCAGCCACCAGATACATCATCTTTTCGAGGGACCGTTCGTTGCGGCCAATATCCACATCTCTGATATTCAGCCGCTCATGACACCAGCGAGGGCCATCCCCGGCGACATGTTTGATGCCTACGTTGCCTATATTCGCACCACGGCCAAATACGTGGAAAAGGTTTATCAACTCGAGAAGGCCGGGGGATTCGTTGGCGCCGGCACAGAGGAGTCACGAACCTTTACCGCATCGCGTCTTGCAGCCGGCGCCAGCATGCTGCGAGACATGATTTATAGCGCCTGGATCGACAGCGCGCAGCCGGTTCCAGATCCGTACGCGGGCAAGTGAACCTCGAGCAAAGAAGCGAGCGGCAGGAATGGGGCGCCTCCGTCGGGAGGCAATGAGGTTAGCACAGGACAAGTTTGCGAGAGCGAACACAGTCCTGGTAACGCCAAACAATGAAGATCTGAGCCCCGTAGGGCGATGTGAGGGAATCTGAAGGATAACCCTTTAGTCACCCGACTCTGCGGCAGCCAGAACCGGCACACGGCGCAGCATGGGCGTCAGCGCAACCGTAATCAGCAGAACTGCCGGAATGGCTACCAGCAACCATGCCAGCAGGGCCTGGCCAGCCAATCCGCTAAGCTGCGTTGCCATGTGCAGCGGCGAAAGCCGGAGCAATGAAACCGCATTGGGACGCGGCGCGGCTGCGGTCATGCGCCCGCCCAACCGCACGAAGGGCACAATCAGCGCCAGTTGCAGAGGCATGGCCACGTAGTTTGCGGCCTGAATCGCCGGCACATTCAGCCCTAACGCCAGCGCAACCGCGGCGCATACCAGAGTGGGTAAGCCGACAACAGGAATGCAGCCGATGGCAAAACCGAGGGCCAGCGTCAACGCCAGCCGCCGCGGCGACATTCCCTGCCGCAGCCATTGAGTAACCCTGTCTTTGACCCGCTCTCGTATTGGAAGCTTCACATCCACTTAGACCCCACTTCGCGCTCTTAGTCTCTGATGCTCAAAATACGAATACAGCGTCACATCTGTCATCGACCGGAAATGAATCTTTATGAAATGAACCAAAATTGCTAGTAATATCTGTCGAAATCGCAGTACAAACTCGACCGCCTGATCCCGGGCAATCATTCCCCATAGTTGAGCCCCATAGTTGAGGTTGTTGAACTGCAGCCGATATTACTCGCAATGGGTTAAACTTGGACCGGATGCGCGTATTCGGGATCGATTGCGGCACAGAGGTAACGGGTTTTGGCGTCGTTGATTCGGATGACGGCGGGGGAGTGCCGCGCCTCCTTCCAAAGGCATTTGGCGCTATCAGGCTGGCAAAGTCGAAGTCTACAGCCGAGCGGCTCGACCAGGTCTTCAGCGAACTGGGCGCCGAACTCGAACGCTGGCGCCCTGACACTGTCGCAATCGAAGAGGTCTTCTATTCGGTGAACGCAAAATCGGCTCTTAAACTTGGCCAGGTACGCGGGGTTGCGCTTCTCGCGGCCGCTCGCCAATCAATACCGGTTGCCGAATACGCCCCGCTCAAGATCAAGTCAAGCGTTGTGGGCTACGGCATGGCCGGCAAAGAGCAAGTTCAGTTCATGGTCGCCCGATTGCTCAGCCTCGATGTTCTTCCCCAACCGGCCGATGCCGCAGACGCCCTGGCGATAGCGATTTGCCACATTCATACTGCCCAGACTCTCCAGGCCCAGGGACAACTGGCTCAGAGGGCGGCCCGATGAAGGCTATTCTGCTAGCCGCGGCCGTCATGCTGGCGCTCTCGGTCTCCATGACCGCCCGTGCCGATCAAACCGCAGCGATCCAGGTGGACTTTACCAATACCGAGCTGGATCCCTCGCATTGGATTCTTACCCTCCGCTCCGACGGTTCCGCGCATTTCACGTCGCAAATGAACGAGAAACCGGCAGACGGCGCCTCCGAGGTCGATGCGCCGAATGTTGACCGCGACGTTCATTTGACCACCGGCTTTACCACTCATGTATTTGAGGTTACCCACCGCCACCACCTGTTCAACGAGAGGTGCGAAAGCCACCTTAAAGTTGCATTCGAGGGATGGAAGAAGTTCAGCTACGCGGGCCCGGATGGCTCCGGTTCGTGTACGTTCAACTACTCGAAGGATAAGGAGATCGAGGAACTGGGCGACTCATTTGAAGCAGTGGCCGAGACAATTATCGAGGGGGCCCGGCTGGAAAAACTGCTGCAGCACGATCGTCTGGGCCTCGATAAGGAGATGGAGTACCTGGTCGACGCCGCCGAGAGTGGCCGCGCCCAGGAAATCTGCACGATCCGGCCGATCCTGGTCAGGCTGGCCGATGACGATGAGGTTTTGGAGCGCGTCCGCAAGCGCGCCCGGCAGTTATTGGCGCAGGCGGGTAGCTAGAGTTTAATTTCAAGACGCAACATAGCAACTTTTACTTAACATTCGATGTCCAATCATAGTGGTGTAGTAGTAGGCTGCCATCAGGATCGATGAACGATCGCCTTCGGGGGCGATAGAAAGGCGGGCAGCAAAAATGGGACCCATTCATAATCAGACCGCAAACAGGCGCCTCCGGGGCGCCATTTACTTTTGGATTGCAACCGCCGCGATAGCGATCCTGTTCGCCGCTCAACCCATGCACGCGGACGACACTGCCCCCGCATCGCGCGCGGTGCGACTTAGTTATGTCGAAGGCCAGGTGCGTGTCACCCAGGGCGATCAGGTGATCGCCGAAGGCGCCACGGTGAACATGCCTCTCTTTGAGGGGATGCAGGTTTCCACCGGCCAGGACGGACGTGCCGAGATCCAGTTTGAAGACGGCAGCGTCGCTCGACTCTCGCCCAATACCACTCTCACGCTGAGCGAGTTGCGCGGCGAAGGAGCCAATGGAGACGCCAAGATGCTGCTAAACGGGGGCTTGGCGTACTTTGAGTTCCAGGGCGGCAACCAGGTGGGGCAGTTCTCGGTCGGCTTTGGCGACTCATCTGTCACTCCGAGCGGCAATGCCGTGTTGCGCATCAGAATGGACACGCCGCCGGGCGAGTTGGCGGTTATGTCAGGTAACGCCGATCTCACCCGCGGCAACGGCGGAACGCAGCTGGCCATGCACGGGGGCGAGAGTGTGACGCTGTATGCGAACGACGTCAGCCATTACGATCTGAACGAATCCGTCGATCCGGACTCCTGGGACGCGTGGAACACCGATCGCGATCAGGTGATGGCCACTGAAGAGGCCGCGTTCACGTCGGCACCGCCGACCCAAAACGGTCCTGAGAGCGGCAGCCCAGCCTGGAGCGATCTGGACGCGAATGGCAGCTGGTACGACGTTCCCGACCAGGGATATGTCTGGTCGCCTTTTGAAGCCGCCAATGCCGGATGGGACCCCTACGGGTGCGGCAACTGGATGGCGTATCCGCAATTCGGATACACGTTTGTTCCCTGCAATAACTGGGGATTTCTGCCGTACTCCTGCGGAGCCTGGAACTTCTACGGTGGCTTCGGCTGGGGCTGGTCACCAGGCATGGGCGGCTGCAACCCCTGGTGGAATTCGTTTGGCTACTATCCCGGCCCGATGTTCGGTGGGTCGCTGCCTCCAGGCTACAGACTGCCGCATCGGCCGATCATGCCGCGCGGCCCCAATCGCGGGCATCCTGTTCCTGTGATTGCTGTAAATCGAACTCCTCGAATGGGGGGAACGCCATTTCCGTCTCGTGAACGCAACCAGCCGGTGACAATTGCCGGCAGAGCTGTGGAGCCGATACGTCCAGTGATTGCGAGCGGAGACGGGAATCACCCGCCCGCAGGAACGCCAAGACCCGGATTCACCATATTCGATGGCAGCTCCAAAACCGCTTCGTCAACGGGACGCCCCACCTACACTTCGCCGCACCCAGGCGGCAACCCGACGTCGACTTATCGGGGCGCCCCTGGTGCGTATTCTCCAGGCGCATCGCGAAGCACGACTGCTCCGCACTCCACCTATTCGGGCGGGCCGGCCCATAGCTCCAGTGGCGGCGCTAGCTATCACGCGAGCGGCGGTGGTGGCGGGGGTGCCCATGTGAGCAGCGGTGGCGGAGGTGGTGGTGGCGGTGGCGGCCACGCTGGCGGGGGTGGCGGCGGAGGCGGCAGCCACAAATAACTCTCGTCAAAGTTAAACGAAAGGCGCGGCAGCATAAATTGCCGCGCCTTTCGTGTCTTGGAGCACCTCGTAACGATATATATCCGGCGGCACGATTGGACGTGTATACTCGGCCTGCTTCCAGTCCAATTCCACAAAACTCCCGTACAAGGAAAGTTGGTTCCCATGCCGGCGTATCTGTTACAGGTTGCTTATACCCCACAAGCGTTGAGTGCCTTGATCGCGAACCCCCACGATCGGACGCAAGCACTGAAGAAAAACGTCAGGAATCTCGGCGGCAAAATGGTCGGCTCGTGGTTCGCGTTCGGCGAGTACGATCTGATCGCGATTATGGAGTTCCCCGACAACGTAAGCGCGGCGGCGTGGGCTCTCGCCACCGCAGCGGGAGGGGCGCTCAGGTCGGTGAAGACTACGCCTTTGCTCAGCATTGAGGAGGGCCTTGAGGCTCTCAGGAAGGTTCCGGAGTCAAAGTACCAGTCGATCGTCGCGTCGTAGCGAACGATCGCGGCATTCTCAATTCAGAAATTCAAATCGGGGTCGGCACTGTTGCCATGTGGCGACGCTCAATCAGCGCCGCTTCACATGGAGGCCGATAGTGGACCTGAGACGATGCGCGCGACTAGATCGTAGTCGTGGGCCTCGGTGATCTGCGCTCTGTAAAACCGCCCCTGCTCAAGCCGATCGAGATCGCCAAAGTCATTGATGTAGACCTTGCCGTCGATTTCGGGTGCATGGTACTGCGTGCGGCCTTCCCACAAGAGCGGCGTCTCGTCGCTCTCGCCTTCGGCCAGCAGTGTGACCTCACGCCCAACCCACTCGTGCTTCACCGTGCGCGAGATTTTCTGCTGCAGCTTCATCAGCCGCTTGCGCCGCGCATCGATGCTCCGCTTCGGGACCTGCGCGCTCAGTGAATATGCTCCAGATCCTTCCTCATGCGAATAGCTGAAGACGCCCAGCCAGTCGAATTTCACCTCGCCAATAAACTGCTCCAAAATCTCAAGGTCGCGAAGCGACTCGCCGGGGAAGCCGACGATGAAGCTGGTGCGCAGTGCGATTCCGGGAACAGCCGCACGAACTTTATCGATGGTCTTGAGGAAGATATCGGCGCCGGCGCCTCGTTTCATCCGCTTCAGCACGTCCGGTGACGCGTGTTGCAGCGGCACGTCGAGATACTTGCAGATGTTGTCGTGCCTGGCGATGGTGTCGAGCAAGCGGCCCGTAATGCGGTTGGGATATGCGTAGAGGAAGCGGAGCCAGCGCAGGCCTTCGATACCGGCCAACTCATCGAGCAGCGTTGACAGGCCATCTTTCAGGCCCAGGTCTTCGCCGTAGCAGGTCGTGTCCTGGCCGATGAGCGTAATCTCCTCCACTCCGCGCGAGACCAGTTGCCGCGCCTCAGCCACAACCGACTCGAAGCGGCGCGAGCGGAACTTGCCGCGCAGGTTGGGAATGACGCAGAAAGTGCAGGGATGGTCGCAGCCCTCGGCAATTTTGATATATGCCGACGCGCGCGGAGTCGATAGCATCCGCGGCGTGTTCTCGTCGTAGAGGTAGGTGGGCAGAAGATGCCGCGCGCCTTGCCACTCCTCGCGACTGAAGCGGCCCTGGCGTTCGCGGTGATCGCCTTCGGGGCGGCCTTTCGGGCGGTTCTCGTTTTGGACGAGCGCAGCGCCCGATGAGCCATTTTCTTTAGCCAAGGCCTTGTGCGTTCCAGCCAGTGATTCCTTGCCGGAGCGCGCATCGACCTGAGCGCTTGTCAGGATGTTGAAGGGCGAAATTGCGACGGCAGCTTGTGCCGGTGCCAGGCCCGCGGCATCGAGAATCGCTTCGAGCTCGCCAGTGCCGACCACCGCGTCGACCTCGGGGATGGTCTTGCGGATTTCGTCGCGGTAACGCTCGACGAGGCATCCGGCAACGATCAGTTTTTTTGCCGAGCCGCTGGCCTTATGGCGCGCCATCTCGAGAATCGTGTCGACCGACTCCTGCTTGGCCGTGTCGATAAAGCTGCAGGTGTTCACGACCAGGATCTCCGCCTCTTCAGGCCGCGAGGTAAGGCGCGCGCCGGCGCGGTCGAGCAGGCCCATCATCACCTCGGAGTCGACGAGGTTCTTGGGGCAGCCTAACGAAACGAAGCCCACCCGGGGTCCCCATGAAGTGATTTTTGCTTCATTGGGTGGTACAGAAGGGGCCGCGGGCGTGGATGGTTTACTCACCTGTCCATTGTACCGGGATTAAGATTTGAAATGGGGATCAGGAGAAACAGCGATGATTGCGCGGCACTGGAGAGGATGGACAAGGCCAGAGGATGGAGATGGTTACGAGAACTTCCTCAAGCAGAAGGTTCTGCCTGGCCTGAAGGCCGTCGAGGGCTACCGGGGCGGCTACGTCCTTCGCCGGGACGGAGCAAACGAAACCGAGTTCCTGGTGGTGAACTTCTTTGAGTCGCTCGAAGCAGTAATTCGTTTTGCGGGCCCGGACTACTCCGTCCCCGTTTTCGAGCCAGAGGCAAAGGCACTCTTGAGTCGCATCGAGAACTTCGCAACGCACTATGAAGTGCGAGCCTGCACCGTGCCCGGCGCTGCGGTCGCGGGCAGTTGTTAGCTGTCGCCGCGGTAGAGCATGTCGCGGATAGCTTTGCGGCGTAATGCGTTGGCTTCGTGCTCGGTGTGGCGCTCCTCAGCGCTCATCAGGCGTGCGCCCGGAGCCGACGCCTCGGCCTGAGGCTCACTGCATGTGGGGCAGCGGTTGGCAAAGCCGGGCTTGCCGGGCCGCAGTTCGAACTCCTCTCCACAGACGACACAGGTTTTGATTGGGAAGACCATGGCAATTCAATGTTACCCAAAAATAAAGGCCGAAGTCGATACTGGAAATTTGATGCGGGGACACCGCATTTCCGCCGTTCGGGCGCGCGATGAATGGAACGCGGCACAATTGAAGACCTCTTCGATCACGAGTGCTAAAATCGATCAGTGCCGGGTCCTACGCGACGTAATCCCGCCAACCCCGCCAGGTCCGGAAGGAAGCAACGGTAACGGGCTAGTACGGGCGCAGTAGGTAACCCGGTACTTTTGGCGCCGTGGGCGCTTTTACTTTTTTGGACGAGAGCCGAGGTTTTTCGAGCCCTGCGCGAGGAGAAACAGAATTGAGCCTGACCGTACGCCCCATCGTGGGCCGCCGAGCCAAGATTACCGCGCTCGGCACATACGTTCCCCCCGAAACGATTACCAACCAGGACCTGGAAAAGTTGGTGGAAACCAGCGACCAGTGGATCACCGAGCGCGTTGGCATCAAGACGCGTCACAAGCTGGCTGCCGGCCTGGGCCTGAGCGATATGTGCGTGGAAGCCGCGAAGAAGTGTCTGGCCGCGCGCGGCATCGGTCCAAGCGATCTTGAAGTGATCATCGTGGGCACGGTGACGCCCGACATGATGTACCCCTCGACGGCCTGCCTGGTGCAGCACAAGCTGGGCGCCGGCAACGTGTGGGGATTCGATGTCTCGGGCGGATGCTCGGGGTTTACTTATGCGTTGCAAGCCGGCGTGAAGATGGTGGAGAGCGGCGCGCACAGCAAGGTTCTGGTATGCGGCTTCGACGCCAACACGCGCATGACCGACTACACCGACCGCACCACCTGCGTGCTGTTTGGCGATGGCGGCGGCGCGGTGCTGCTGGAGCCGTGCGAAGAGGGCGAGATCGGCTTTATCGACTACTTGAACGAGATCGATGGTTCCGGCGGCGTGAGCCTCAACATGCCAGGCGGCGGCAGCCTGCACCCTTCCACGCACGAGACCGTGGACAAGAAGATGCACTTTATCCACCAGGATGGGCCGGCGGTATATAAGTTTGCGGTGCGCAAGATGGCCGAGGCTACGCTCAAGCTCATGGAGCGCAATGGCGTCAGCGTCGCAGATCTGGACTGCTTTATTCCCCACCAGGCAAACATACGCATCATCCAGTCCACGGCCAACAGGCTGGGCCTGCCCGCGGATCGGGTGATCATCAACATCGAAAAGTACGGCAACACCTCGGCTGGAACCATTCCCCTGGCCATGGAAACGGCCGTCGAACAGGGCAAGCTGAAGAAGGGCGACCTGGTGCTGCTGGCCGCTGTGGGCGCCGGGTTTACCGTGGGGACAGTGCTGCTGAGATGGGAGATCTGAAAGCAGCTTCTAGCTTCTAGCCTCTAGCTTCTAGCTTGTTCCGGGTGGACTCAGCTTCCGCGTTTTTCCCAGATTCGAGCGGTGTACGAAAAAAGCTAGCAGCTAGTGGCTAGAAGCTAGTAGCTGCTTCGTCATATACTGTGCTCCACCTGTTGCGCGGGCTGCGGATCGGAATTGGCGTCCCGAACTGCGCGACCGAAATGGAGTCTTCGAGCGGAGGTTGACGATGGAAGTTGAGTTCACCGCAAGGGGAGTCAAGATTTCAAAGGCGCTGCGTGCGCAGGCTGAAGAAGGAATGGAGCGCATCGGGCGCATCCTGGGCCGCGCAGCACATGGCAGCGTCACCTTTAGCGTGCAGCGGCATTTGCAGATTGTGGAGCTGATCGTGCAGGCGCGCACGCAAAAACTCGCTGCCACGGGGAAAGCCACCGAGCCTGAAGCGGCTCTTCGCATGGCATTGAGCCACGCTGAAAACCAGTCCCGCCGCTACCGGGACCGCAAGATCGAAACCAAGCGGCTGCCCAAGGAAGAAAAAATCATGACTGCGCCGCCGGTGGCGCGGCCCAAGACGCGCGCAACGCCTGAGACTGAACCGGAAGAGGGTAAGCCGGCTCGGGGCAAGGCAAGAGCATCGATCGCAGTTCACTCGTTCCCGGCGCAGGCCACGGTCGTTGAACCGCACGTGATAAAGAACGGCGAATGTTTTGCGCTCAGGCCGCTTACGATTGAAGAGGCCGTGAAGGACGCCGAGTTTCGCGATCGCGATTTGCTTATCTTCCGCCACCCGTCGGGCGAGATGTACGTGCTGCATCGCCGCCGCGACGGCCAGATGGAGCTGGTGGAGATTCCCTAGCAGCTGAAGTCGCGGGGTCTTCGGGCGCCAACGGTCCTGTTGCGATTTCGCTTCGCCGGATGAATGCTTTTGGCATTCATCCGGCTCTGCAGGTGATGGCGGCTGAACTACGAGAAAGCCATTTCCGAGACCGGCACTTCGCTGATGGACTTGATGATTTGCGAGACGATCTGGTATGGATCGGCCTCGGAGTTGGGACGGCGATCTTCAAGATAGCCCTTGTAGCCGTGCTTGATGAAATTGACGGGCAAGCGAACAGAGGCGCCGCGATCGGAGAGTGCATAGCTGAACTTATCGATGGCCTGGGTTTCGTGCAGGCCGGTCAGGCGCAAATGGTTATCCGGGCCGTAGACCGCGATATGTTCGGGTATGTTCTTTTCGAAGACCTTCATGAGGGCTTCAAGGTAGTCTTTGCCGCCGGTTTCGCGCATGTACTTGGTTGAAAAGTTGGTGTGCATGCCTGAGCCGTTCCAGTCACCCTTGATCGGCTTACAGTGCCACACCACATCCACTTCGTACTTTTCGCAGAGGCGCATCATCAGGTAGCGGGCGGTCCACATGTCGTCGGCGGCCTTGTGCGAGCCCTTGCCGAAGATCTGGAACTCCCACTGTCCCTTGGCCACTTCGGCGTTGATGCCTTCGTGATTGATGCCGGCATGTAGGCACAGGTCGAGGTGCTCTTCGACGATAGTGCGCGCGATGCTACCCATGTACTTAAATCCAACGCCGCAGTAGTATGGGCCCTGCGGTCCAGGGTAGCCGGCCTCGGGGAAACCCAGCGGACGGCCGTCCTTGTAAAGGAAGTACTCCTGCTCGAAACCGAACCAGACATCCGGATCGTCAGGAGCCGTGGCGCGCCCGTTTGAGGGGTGCGGCGATCCGTCAGGCAGCATCACCTCGCTCAGAACGATGTATGCGTTCTTCCGGGCCGCATCGGGGTAAAAAGCAACAGGCTTCAGAACGCAGTCAGACTTGTGGCCTTCGGCCTGCATTGTGGAACTGCCGTCAAAACCCCACAGGGGCAGATCGGCGAGTGTTGGCGGCTGGTCATACTCCTTCAGCGTGGTCTTGCCGCGAAGTTCGGGAACGGGTGTCTTGCCATCAAGCCAGATGTACTCGAGTTTGTACTTTGCCATGTTTCTCCCTCTTCCGGAAAATGATTACTCTGCTCCTGAATCCTAGAGCTAAGCGCATAAGGATCACGTGAAGAATTTGGGGCAGATTCGGCGACCGCCGGTCCGGTTACCGGTGATGGGCGATGAGAAACATTATTAACAGAATGACCACTGGGATCAGGGCGAGAGCGCCGTAGTAGAGTATCTTTCTCGAAAGCTGGGACTTTCTTTTCTGCCAGTCGCGCAATTCGACGCGGTCTTCAACGCCCACCTGGTCAGGATGCTCGAGATCGTGTCGAAATTCGTGAGCCGTGGGGTAACGGTTGCGCGGATCGCGCTCAATGGCCCGATAAATCACTTCCTGGAGTTGCGGTGAAACCGACGGATCGGCAACTCGCGGGGGGACAGGATAATTCAGAAGCCGTTCGTTCATGGCGGCCATCGGGCTAGGTCCTGAGAAGGGCAGCTTTCCGGTCAGCATTTCGTAGAGAATCACACCCATCGAGTAAATGTCGGAGCGGTTGTCGCCGCGCTTGCCCTTTACCTGTTCGGGCGAGATGTAATTGGGCGTGCCCAGGGTCGCGGTGAAATTGGCGTAGGTGAGCCGCCGCGCTGCTGCATCTCCGGCAATGCCGAAGTCGATCAGCTTAATCCGGTCGTGCTCGTCGACCATGATGTTTTCGGGCTTCAGGTCGCGGTGGATCACTCCGTTGGCATGGATGTACTCAAGAGCATCGAGCACTTCGGTGGCGATCAGGATGGCGCGGTCGTGCGAGATGCGGCCTTCATCCAGTATCTTGCGCAGCAGCCGTCCTTCGCACCACTCCATCACCATGTATATGCGCGAACGTTTTTCGTCGTCATAGACGCGCATCACGCCAGGATGGTTCAGTTTCTGTCCGATGCCTGCTTCGCGCTTGAAACGGTCGAAGAGAATTGGGTCGGCTTCGAGGTCGGGGTGAGGAATTTTGAGCGCCACGATGCGGTTGTCGCGCAGGTCAGTGGCTTTGAAGATTGAGGCCATGCCGCTTCGCGCCACCGGCGCGTCAATACGGTAGGAGTCGAGCTGGGCGCCTGCCTCCAGGGTATCGTAAAAACTCATCGAGCAGCATTCTCCGGCAGGTTCACTCTACCTACTGTAAATGCAAAAACCTCAATAAAACTAAGGATTTCGTAAGACTTGCTGCGATTTGCCGGAAGGGGATTCAAGACGGCAGCCGGTAAGGCCTGCCGCGGTACATGCCCACCTGCTCCACCGCCCGTATGCGAATCACCTGTGCCGTGGTGTTGTCGCCGCCGTCAATCTCCACGCCGCGGGCAACCAGCTCGCGCGCCAGTTCGGGCGCCGGCTTCTTCTGCGAAACAATTGAAGCGATTTCGGGGGGCTTCATCTCGTCGTGCAGTCCATCGCTGCATAGAACCAGCACATCGTCGGGCTGAAGTGTGAGGGCTGAGGTGTCGGGCGAGACGAACATCTCAATGCCAAGAGAGCGGATGAGGACGTGGCGCGAATCCGAATCGGGAATCTCGTCTGCTGAGATGAGGCCCATCTTGCGCTGTTCGTTGACTAAAGTGTGATCCTGGGTGATCTGGCGGGCCTGGCCGTTTCGCACCAGATAACATCGCGAGTCGCCAACGTGCGAGATTACCGCCTGATCGTAGCGCAGGGCGCAGGCAACGATGGTGGTGGCCATCTTCTTGCCACGGTATTTCGCATCGTGGCCGCGATCGTGGACAGCGGAGTTGGCCTTTTGCAGGATGCGCGGCATCAGGCTGATCAGCATCGAGCCGGCTTGCGCAGTACGGAACTCGTCAGTGACGACCTGGATCGCGGTTGCCGATGCCACTTCTCCCAGATCCATTCCTCCCACGCCGTCGGCCACCGCGAAAAGATAACCATGGCTGCGGGCCTGCTGGCGCGATGCCGGGATAAAACAGCCTACTGCATCTTCGTTGTTGGTGCGAACTTTGCCGAAGTCGCTGGCCTCGCCGAACTGAACATCTAACATGATTTTCTGTCACCCGTCCCGCATCCAAACCGGCGGCGGAATCAGGTCCCTGGATGAATTGTCTAACAACAAATCTAAAATAACTCTGGGTGGCCAGCAGCCCCAAGTCTCAGCAACGAGGTTGTGCAGCAGTCCACCCAGAGGCGAATGCCTATCTAGTGTCCTGCAGGGTTTGGGATGGCCGGGAAGTCAACAGCGCTGCCTTGCCCTTGGCCTTGGAGGAACGGATGAAATAAATGGCTCCGTAGATGCCCCACAGCGCCGAGATTCCGAGCGCCAGCAGAGGCTCCTTGAAAGTGCCCAGGCTGAATACCGGCCCGATCAGGTAAAACGCCATGCAGGTCAGGTTGGCAACCAGGCCAAATCCGGGAATGAGTGTGTGCCTGATGAAGCTGTGGTCGGGCCGCTTGTGATAAGCCACGATGCACAGCAGGCAGCTGAGCGCGTACAGGATGAACGTTCCGAAGTTGGAGGTGAGGGTGATGGCCAGCAGTGAATTGGGCATGGCCGCGAGAGTATTATGCGACGGATAGCCGAAGCTCGACAGGAAGCCGTGCGGAAGGGCCGCGATGGTCGCGTCGGTCGGGGCGGAAGCATCGCCGAAGACCAGCGTGAGAGCGACCACTCCGATGAAAGCCGAGATCACGGCCAGCGTCCAGATGGCACGACGCGGCGAGAGCGACCCGGCGTGCAGCATTCCGAAGTGTTCGGGGACTTCCTCGTCCTTGCCCATGGCGTAGGTGACGCGCGCGCCGGTATTCATGCAGCTCAGCGTGGTGCCGATGAGCGCGAAGAAAACCGTGATGGCCTCGATCTCCATGAAGTACTTGCCCTTGCCCGGGCCGAGCAGCCAATCGCCGACCATGATCATCATGTCGCCAATCGGCGCGGCGGAGCCGGTGGCGCTTTGCATCGTATAACCCGAATTGAGAAAGTAGTTGGCGCAGAAATACTCAAATAAGTAACAGACCAGCCCCTGAATCAAGAGCGAAGCAATGACCGCTATGGGAATATGTTTGGTTGGGTTTTTAGCCTCGCCTCCCATCGAGGTGACCGATTCGAAGCCGACCAGGATGAGAATTGCGACTGTGGCCTGAATGAACACAAAGCTGATCTTGTGGACACCGACAACTGAAGCGGCGTTGGGATGGGTAAGGAAGTTGCCGCTTGAGTCGGTGGTGGGATAGCTAATGGTGAAGGGAACCGGCTTGCCGGAAGCATCGAGTTGCGGCAGCGGTGTACCGCTCGCGTCGCGCATGATCGAGCCGTCTTTGGGATTGGTCGCGAACTGATAACTGTAAGTGGCGAGTGACTGACCGTCGTAATTAAAAGCCGGCGTGCCAGTCGGGTGATTGGCGCGATACCCTAGCGCCAGCACGCTGAAGACTACCAGTGCCGAAATCTGTACGATGTTGATGGCGATGTTGACCGCGGTTGATGCGCCGGCGCCCTTCGATGCGATCCAGGCTACGAAGAACGAGAAGACAACCGCAATGATCATCATAAACACAGGACCGGGATTGGAACCGCTCATGAAGCTCGGATAAAGGAAGCCAATCACGTATCCAACAAAGATGCCGGTGGTGGCCACCATCACACCGGGATAGACCCAGTAGTACAGGTGCGAACCCCATCCGACGATGAACTTGGAAATACGCGCATACTTAAAGCCGGCATCGTGCGAAAGCATGGCTTGTTCAGCGTAGTAGTAGCTCGATCCGGTTCCGGGATAGAGCTTGGAGATTTCGGCGTATGCGACTGCGGTTGCCAGGCACAGCAGCAGCGAGACGAAGATGCCCAGCCACATGGCCGGAGCGGTGGAAGGCTGGCCGGCTACGCCAGTGCTGGCCTGGATGAAGAACGTGAGCCAGAGGAAGGCGCCGGGAGCGATGAGAGCCATTGCATTCGCGGTCAGCCCGGTCAAGCCGAGGGTGGCCTGCATCTGTGGAGCTTTCTGTTCTGCCATGAGCATTCTCCTGAGAGATTAAGGTTCTTAATGCCGTTCCCGTCGCCTGGTCCGGGAGGGTTTCCGGATCAAATTCGACTTGGAATCGAACTTGACCGGCTGTGTATGGCGCAGGTCCGGCGTTTGCCTGCGGCTCCTGGTGTTCGCAGTTGGAGCCGGAGGACCAAACGGTCCCCGGCTTTCCTGCGAGTTCTCTAGCGATGCTGAAAGAGTAACTGCCACTCCGTCAGGACGAAATAAAGAAGGGGAAATGACTTGTCGTTTCAGGTTGATGAGGTCTACGAACCGCGCGGAGCCAGCGCCTCGATTCGGTTATTTTTCCCCCGTAATGTTTTTGCCGAAGATGAAGCCGAATTCAAGCGCGGTCCGAAATTGAACAGCATCCGTTCCTGTCGGGCCAAATACATCGCCAGCCGTGTAGTTCGTTGCGTGCACTTCTGCGAGATCGCCGCGGATATACATGCCTCCCTTTTGGTAAGTCGGCGTCGCGGTGAAAGTGAAGCCTCCGCTGCCTGGTCCAAAGCCCAGCATGTTGACCGATCCGTCGGTAGCATTTCCTGAACTGGCCAGGTATTCCACGCGCACCGGAAGCGAGAAGCCGCTCTTGAAGGCGTAACTGACGTTGAGTGCCCCGCCAGTTGCAGAAGTGGCTTTGGCGACGCCAACCTTGGGGTCGGTTGGCAGGTTGCCATACTGGAAGTACGGCGAAACGATCCACGGACCCTTGGTGTACGTATAGATCACCGCATGCATATAGCCGTTGTTTTGTATTGGCGTTGCTGCGGTTTCGTATGCGGTCTGCGAGAGATTCCCCATCCCGTCGTACACCAGGGTATTGGGCCCCTTGGTAAGAGTCACCGAGCCGGAGAGCCACGAGTAGCGGCCGGAATAATAACCGTCGTTCCAACTTGCTGAGGCGGTCAGGTACTTACCAATAGTCTGGTTAACCTGGATACCGCGATTGATGGCGTTTTCCTGGTTCCAGACAATGCCGCGCTCGACGTTGAAATTCTGATAAGTAAATGTGGACTCGGCGCCCATCAATGTCGGTAGTTGGCCAATTTCAAATTGCGTGGTTTTTCCTGCCTGTAACTTGAGGAACGCAACCGGAACAGGCCCGTAGAGATTGTTCACGGTATTTTGCGCATTAGCAAACGGCACGCCGAGCGTCGGCAAATCATAGATGCCCGCCTCGATGAAGTACTGAACATTTCCGGTCGCTTTTTGAATGAAAATCTGCCCGTTGCTGAGGGTGGCTTGATCTCCGCTGTCTCCGGGCACAGTGTTATAAGTGAATACCGAATAACCGGTCAAGATGCCGTTGACGGAGAGTGTGCCAAACGGTCCTGCATCGAAGTTCGCAGGCGGCAGCCAGGTCAGCGGACCCGTGAGAACGAATGTGGAGAGCGGCGCTGGCGGCGCATCGGCAGGTGCCGCAGCCGGCGCCGTAGCCTGGGCTGCCGGCGCTGCCGCCGGTGCTTGAGCGATTGCACCAAGTGCGAGCATCATGCTTGCCGCTGCGATGGATTGAAGAATTTGGCGTGTGTTCGAGAGCATACGTCGATTTCCTCCAAAAAATGATTTGGTTATGACCAAGGGTGAAAAGGCCGTGTAGAGCGAGGTTTATGCGCCGGCGTGTTGTTTTTGAATCGGAGCCCGGCTCTTTGAAGCGGATACTTCCTCGAATGAGCGCTCACATCCCCTGACGGCTGCCACACCTCTTCCCGGCAGTCGAATGCGTTTCGCTTCGCTGGGTGATCCGCTGTGCTGGCTGAAATGATTAACGCAGAATTGCCATAAGGAAAATATGATGAACCCATAAAGATTCTTGATTCCGTATAAAGATTCCCCTTCACATCGCCGGGAAGAACTCAGGTTGCATCGGAAGGGTTTGGTCCGGGAATGGTGAAAACCACGATCCGCATTAAATTGCAATGAATGACCTGTTAGAATTTTTGTGTAGTTGGTTTCACCAGCCGGGCAATTCTCCTGAGTGAAAAGACAAGTGCATGAGACCGTGGCCCGATGGCTCGGTACGTGACTGTGTATCTGCCCGCAGAGACTCTGCTGCTTTTTCGCTGCAACTCAGTTGTGCACCACTTCGCAGCTTTTCCTTTCGGTTAAAACCCGGGAACGGCGCATGCGCGGGCACCGGGCTTTCGATCCCCATTTCGAGCGGTAACCGGACCCCGGCAGCCACTCAGAGGGTAGGTTTCTTTTTGGCCGACAGCATCATTCCGGTGCGTGGCATCTTCAGCGCCAGGTATTCCCGTGGCTCGGGCATGCATGTGCTTCTGTTTGCGCTTGAGTGTGCCCTCGGCATTGGGGTAGTCGCGCTGGTTGCGGTGCTGGCGCGCTGGGCAAGCTGGCTGCTGCCACTCTCCGCGCTGCTTTACCTGCTGATTGTTGTACTCTTCGCGCTGTGGTGCGGCTTCTGGCAGGCGGTCATCGTATCCCTCTCGGCGGTTGTAATTCAGGCTTTGCTTGCCGCCGGCCAGCCGCTTTCGCTCGCCTCGGGCACCGCAAACTCCATCACCGTCGCGGTTTTCATCGTGGTGGCTCTTACCGTAAGCCGGCTCTCATCGCGTGTCACCGAACACGCCCGCGAGGCGGAGTCGAGGAGCGGCCAGATGCGCGACCTCTACGAGTTCACGCGCCGCACGTTACAGATGAACCTCCATGTGGAACCGGGGCCGCAATTGGTGGAACTGGTGCACGACATCTTCGCGCTTGAGGCAGTCGCAGTCTTTGACGCCGATCTGCACGAGGTGTATCAGGCGGGATTCTGGAACGCCGACCCTCAGGAACTGTCTCAGAGCGTTTACTATTTCGAGACCAACGACGACGATCCGGAGACGGGCCTGGGACGAAGGGTGGTGCGGCTTGGTTCAGTCCCCGTAGGCAGCCTGGTGTTGCGCGGCGAAACCAGCCCGCTGACTAACAACGCCATAGCCTCGCTGATTGCCATCACTTTCGACCGTTACAGGGCCTTTGCCAACGAGAGCCGCATTGAGACGGAAAGACGTACGGAGCAATTGCGTTCGACGGTCCTCGATTCGCTGGCCCACGCTTACAAGACCCCGCTGACGGCGATCAGGGCGGCTTCAACCGGATTGGTTGAGATGGGTAAATTGTCTGCAGGGCAGGCCGAGCTTGTTTCACTTATCAATGAACAGACAGGGTTGCTGGGCGAATTGACCACCCGCCTGCTTACCACGGCGCGCCTCGATGCCGGAGAGATTGCCATTCACGTGGAGCAAGTGGCCCTCGGTTCGCTTCTTGAAGAAGTGCTGACCGGCGTGAAAGACCGGCTGGCCAGCATGAAGGTCTCCATTCAAATGGAAGACGAGGAATTTGCCATCTGTTGCGACCGGCAGTTGATGGTAATGCTGCTGTCGCAATATATCGACAATGCCTGCAAGTACTCCATCTTCGGGTCCACGGTTACCATCCGTGCGTTCCTGGCAAACAACGAGGCCATCTTTTCAGTGCACAGCTACGGTCCGGTGATCCCGGTGGCCGACCGTGAACGCATCTTCGACCGTTATTATCGTTCTTCAACCTACGCCAGTCGCGCGCCGGGCACGGGAATAGGGCTTTCGGTAGCCAAGCGCGTGGCCATGATTCACGGCGGATACGTGTGGGTGACAAGCGATGAGCAGGAAGGCACAACCTTCTTTGCCGCCATTCCAGTTCAAACCGAGAAGGGAAGACCCTGAATGAACCAGCAAGCCATTCGCATTCTTATAGTCGACGACGAATCAGCCATCCGCCGAGCGCTGCGTCCGCCTCTGGTCGAGCTCGGGTTCCAGATTACCGAGGCTTCGCGCGGCGAGGAAGCGCTGCAGGCGCTGCGCGTGTCTGCTCCCGACGTTGTGCTGCTCGATGTGAATATGCCGGGAATCGGCGGAATTGAAACGCTGCGCCGCCTGCGCTCGGCCTTTCCGCGGCTGCCCATCATTATGCTTACGGTGCGCGATCAGGAAGAGGACAAAATTGAAGCGCTGGATCTTGGCGCCGACGACTACGTGACCAAGCCCTTCAGTACCCGCGAGCTGATTGCGCGCATTCGCGCAGCAGTGCGTCGGGTGCGGGCGCCAGCGCGAGCCGAGGACGCGGCTATCGAGATTGGGCAAATCAAGATCGAACCGCTCAAGCGAATTGTGACCAGGCGCGGCGAGGTCATCCGGCTTACCAGGAAAGAGTTCGACATTCTCCATTGCCTGATGAGCAGGGCCGGGCGCGTGATCACGTATGCCAAGCTGCTGACTGCTGTGTGGGGCGCGGATTGCCGCGAAGAAGTTGAGTACCTGCGCACCTTCATCCGACAGTTGCGCAAGAAGATCGAAGACGATCCCTCGAATCCCACTTACCTGCTCACCGATGTTTACGTCGGCTACCGTTTTGCCGATGCGCAGATGCTGAAAGATGAAACCGCAGGCAACTCTGCGGCCAACGAAACTGAGATGGTGTCGGAGGATGCGCCGTAGGAAAGCGTTGCAGGCTTCGAAATAGCATCTGCTTATGGGGTTTTGTAACAGTCCTTCACCGGCGTCTCCGGGCCGCGATGGATGAAACATTGGGGTGCCCCATCCATTGAGCGTCTTTTGCTCGATGGGTGGGATACCACCAAGCCCAAGCTGCAAGCAGCCGGTTTTATTTTTTATTAGCGCACGAGTTTACTCGTGCCGAAAAAGCTCCCAAAGAAACTGCGGGGTTTAGCCCCTGCGGGTTGGTTTCGGAGGATGCGCAATACGTCGTCTGATCGCGCTACTCGTCGTAGTGCAGCAGGCTGAAAACGTCGTACTCGGCGAAGCGCTCACGGCCCTTCAAAAAGTCGAGTTCGACCGCAAAACCCAGGCCGGCGATCTTGCCCCCGAGTTGCTTCACGAGCTTCACCGTCGCTTCCATAGTGCCGCCGGTGGCCAATAAGTCGTCGACCAGCACTACGCTCTGGCCGGGTGCGATCGCGTCCATGTGAATCTCAAGCGTGTCTGTGCCGTATTCCAGGTCGTAGGTAACGCGAGCTACCGGAGCAGGCAGCTTGCGCGGTTTGCGAACGGGCACAAAGCCGGCATTCAGGCGATAAGCGAGCGCCGGCCCAAAGATGAATCCGCGAGCTTCGATGCCCAGCACCAGATCGATCTTGCGCTCGATGTAATGTGCAGCGAGCGCATCGATCAGCTGTGCAAAGCCGGTCTTGTCCTTTAAGAGCGTAGTAATGTCGTAGAAGAGAATTCCCGGCTTGGGAAAGTCGGGCACGGTGCGCACCAGTTTCTTCAGGTTCTCTACATTCACGGGTTCGATCTTGTCCGGCATGACGGCAATTTGCTCCTGGTATTCGCAAAACAGCGAATCGCTTCAACTAAGTTTTTCGGGAAGGGAACAGGCAGGGATTCAATTCTTCTTCCCTGTCGATTATAGATTGTTGGGCGGTCGGTACGGATGGCGCCTTGGGTGTATCTTTGAAAATCAGGCACGGCGTGCAACACTGGCAAGCCGTGGTGGCCTGCCGCGTTTTAAGCTCTGCAAGGATTGCGGCGGATGCAAGAACAATTGTTGAAGCCGTGCTTCTTTTTACTAGTTCGGTGCCGCTGGCCTTCTGCGATCCACCACTTCAAATCCGTCGGGGATCTGGAAGAGTTTCGGTTCGGGATCGGATGTGCTGACATCGGTCAAGGTGAAGATTTCCTTTCCAAAGTCAGGAGACGTGAGTTCCGATTTGAGATTGATTCCAAGGCTGGACGCGAACCAGAACTCGCGCATCCGGTCGAACGGACGGTCGTTTCCAATAACCCCCTGGTTGTAAGTCAACGTGTCGCGCATTCCATGCACATCGATCCCCGCGATGGTTTGAACTCCGAGATCCTCATGGGTTTGAAATCCATCGCCATTGGCGAGAGCCCCGGTCTGCGCCACAGGCGGCTGGTAATTCGCCGTAGGGGATTCAGTATAGGTATCGAGCACGCAGCGATGCGGCGTCTCGAGAAGGAAGCAGTTGTAAAGCGTGTGCGCCACCGGGTCGCCGATCTGAATCACGTTCATTCGGGACTTGAACTTGCCATCCTTGGGCACCAGCAGCCAGCGCTCTTCATAGATGCGCCCCTGGCGGTCGCGTGCAACCTGGCGCTGGTTGACCACGGTGTAAGTTCCGCCGTCGAGCAGCGGGCGTATCCATTGCGTATGGATAATTGCCGTGAATGGTGCATTGGGTATGGGAGGAATATAGACGCTCTGAAGTACCTGGTCGACGCCGCCATCCTGCACGGTGACCGTGGGGCCGTTGCCGGAGTTTTCGTTTAAAGGTTGTGACTGCTGGCCGTGCAGCGCTGAAGCAAAAGTCGCGAAAAGAAGGAGTGCGCCAGGAACTCGCATCGGTACCTCCATCCATTTGCCGATACTATATCACCGCTCTCGGCCTTACGGCCGCCTGATCCCTGATCCCTGAACCCTGTTTCACCACGCAGCTTCGATGCGGAATGACTCGAGGTCCCGGGCTTCACTCTCTGCAAGGGTATGTTCAATCACGCGGTCGACGCGACTGCCGCGCGGGCCGCTGCGAAGGCTGGCACGCAATTCGTCGAGATCGGCGGGCTTTCCCGCGGCCAGAACTTCAACATGGCCATCCTCGGTGTTGCGCACCCAGCCCTGCAGACCCAGTTCGCTCGCCTCGCGCTGCACAAACCAGCGAAAGCCCACGCCCTGTACACGTCCCTGAACAAGAAAATGGAGAACCAAGCCCGACCTCATCAAGTTATCCATCGCGCATCTCACCGCGCACTGAAATACACACCGCATTGACCTGCGCGACCATCCATGCTCCGTTACCGTTGCCCCTCGGGAAAAAGGGGTTGCTGGAAGTATAACAAGGCGCGATTTTCGTTTCGCAAGAGTGTTTGACGCCGCTATGATAAACCGCAGCATGCGACTAACCACATGGGCAGCCAAGGTCGCCCTGTTCACGATTCTGGCTGCGGCAAGCACTGCCCTCTGTCAGGGCTCGGAACCGAGTGATCCGCTCCATCCTGGTCCGATTATTGTCCGTGGACTGGGTTCGGGCTCCGTTCCGCTGGGCGGCCAGTGGAGTTTTCACACCGGCGACAATCGCGCCTGGGCATCACCCGACCACGACGACTCCGGCTGGAAGACTATTGACATTGCCCAACCCTGGGGCGATCAGGGCCATTGGGCTTACTCCGGCTTTGCCTGGTACCGGCGGTCCATCAATTTCGGAGATGCTGACCAGGTCGACATCTTCGTTCCAAACAGCAACTGCGTGTACGAGATCTTCTGGAATGGCGCGCGCATCGGCGGCTATCGTCCGATTCCTGGCTTGCCAGGCGAACAAACAGTTCCCGCCGCTGTCTACCATCTCACCAGGCCAGGCAGCGGTCTGATGGCCATCCGCACCTGGGGACGCCCGAACGACACATCGCTTCCTGGCGATGCGCTGGGATTCAACGCCACGCCTCGCGCGGCCAATCCTGAGGCAGCAGCAAACCTGCTCAGTATCGATCACTACTTGACCATTCGCTCAAATCTCTCAAGCTTTTCGCTGATTCCGTTCTATGCCGGGCTTGCGTTCCTGGGATTCGCGATTTGGATTCGCAATCGCAGTCAGAAGCTGATCCTATGGATGGCGCTCTATTGTTTGTCGCTGCTCCTCTATATCGCTCTCAATCCCAGCGTAGGGCAGGCGACCTTTCAGTGGAGTCCGCTCTTCTTCTCATCTCCCTTTCATTCGCTCAACGATGTCGCGCTCTGGTATCTGCTCATTTACCTGCTCGATCTCGACCGGTATCGCTCTATCTTGCGTCTCGCCCGCATCCTGGCCATTGTCTCTCTTCTTTCGGCACTTGGCGATAGTGTCATATTCTCCATCGCATGGAGCAGCACGCACGTTCTTCCGTTTCAGATTTACGACGCGATTTTTACCGCCGGCTTTTCTATCCCTGAGTTGTTTCCTCTGGTTCTGGTTGCGTTGGCCATCGGCCGCGGGCGGTTGGGGTTCTCGCGCTGGCTGGTTGCCATCGCTGCCGCAGCCAACGAAATGTACTTCGTCATCTGGCATACCGCTGTGCAGGGCGTTCGGTTTACCCGCCTTACATTGGGCTTCAGGATGCTGACGCCGGCTTACTCTGTTTTCGGCGTTCCGGTGGCCCCGCAGGAAATCCTGTCCACGATTCTGATCCTCACTATTGTTTATGCTGTTTATCGCTACATCCTGAAAGAAGCCGCCCGCCAGCGCATGATTCGCGAGGAACTCAAGAGCGCTCAGGAGCTGCAGCGCGTGCTCGTTCCCGAAGCGCTTCCACGCTTGCCCGGCTTTGCCATCACCAGCGCGTACCAGCCTGCTGCGGAGGTTGGCGGAGACTTCTTCCAGCTCATTGCCGTGGACAACGATACCTCCATCCTGGTTGTGGGCGACGTCAGCGGCAAGGGGCTCAAGGCTGCCATGACGGTCTCGCTCATCATCGGAGCGCTGCGTACGCTTACCGACCTCACTTCGCAGCCCGACAAAATTCTTGAAATGCTGAACCGCAGAATGGTGGGCCGGCTGCAGTACGGGTTTGTGACCTGCCTTGTGGTTCGAATCAGCTCCGACGGCATCTGCATGGCGGCAAGCGCGGGGCATCCCGCGCCTTTTGTGGGTGAAGTCGAGGTCAATATTCCTCCCGCGCTGCCGCTGGGGTTGGACCCAAATGCGGTATACGAAAAGCAGCCATTCGATCTGCGGATAGGTGCACGGATGACCGTTTATACCGACGGGCTGCTTGAGGCACGGAACCGGGAAGGCGAGGTCTTCGGTTTCAAACGGCTGGAGAAGCTGATTTCACTGCATCCCGACGCAAAAGAAGCCGTTAATACCGCGATCGATTTCGGGCAGGAGGACGACATCACGGTCCTTACAGTGACCCGCCTGGATGTGGGTGAGCGCTCGAGCACATCACTGCAGGCCCCGGAGCTCGAACGGGTGTCCTGACCCGCGCACGCTCTATAACAACAGTAATCATGCTCTATGGCGCCACGATCGAGGCAACGGAACGTTTCCAGGAGGGGCACCGGCTGTTATTGCAGAATCACGTTTTCAGACGTGGCGCTTATCGGAATGGCGGAGATCTTCAGAAAAGGTAACGCACTAAAACTATAATTAACCGTCACTTTCACCAGGCAGCCCTGACTATTGGTCTGGGTGCAGGTGGTGGTGACGCCATCCGGCGTCTTCCCCGGCCACACATAAGAACTTGTGGTGTTAATTGTTACGCTGCTTGCGCTGATTCCCCCGGTCGCCAGGCTTCGCACATAGTTCTCAATATCGGTGATGGAGGCCGTGCAGCTGTATGGCATCGTGAAGTTCGGGGGCGGGGATGTCGCGCAGTCCGAGGTAGTATTTTTGCTCCAGGTGTAGCCGCGAACCATTGCGAAACGCGCGCCTTCCTGCGCCGCGTAGCTCGTAAAGTGGTAGGCGTACAGTGCGAACCCGAATTCAAAAACGCCGAACAAAAGCACCACCAGGACCAACGCAGTCATGGCGAATTCCACTAGTTCTACGCCACGCTCGTCGCGCGCCAGGCGGAACAGTTTCCGCAGCAGGATTCTTTTATTCATCGATCGACTTTCTTCCACTCTTTTGCTCTGCTGCTGGGCGACCTTCGAGCCCGCGTTGGGGTGTTCCAGCCGGCAGCCCGGAGGAATCTCACGCGCTTTGCTCCCCAAACCGCTAAAGGATTAGCTGCCTGCGCTGCGCATCGACGCGGAACTGGAAAGGGAGAAAGAGGAAGGGATGCTCCCCATCCCCACCCAATGCCAGGGGAATAGCGTCGTATAGGTTGCCGTAACTTTTACGTTCACGCGGTCTACCTCGTTGTTGCCCGTACACGTCGGCGGAACTGCGCAGCTCAAGCTGTAAGTGGTTCCGGCCGTGTCTGTCGCACATTCGCAACCATAAGAAACGGTAACGTTCGATGTCGACAGGTTCGGCACATTCTGCGCATCGTCTACAGCGGCATTCTGCATGCCAGTTGTATCGGTTGGATTCTGCGCCCCGTACATCGCCGCGGCATGCGCTGCACCGGCGACCTCTATTGAAAGATAAAAGGCCCGCCCAATATCGACAGCGCCAAACGTCAGCAGCAGAAACAACGGCAACAGGAGAGCCAATTCCACGAGACTGGCCCCCTGTTCGTCGCGCAGGAGATGGAGTCGATTTTGCTTCTTCATAAACTACTCCGCAAGCGCAAACGCCCCTAACGTCTTGCCGCTGCTGCCGCCACCGAGGAGTGACTGAGATCCATTAACCACAAAGGTCACGCCGGAATCAACGATGAGGCCGTCCACATCGACAGCCGTGGCCGTCGCTGAAGCGTTGATGGTCGTACCCGAGCCGCTGTTGAGGGTAAGCGTCGCATCGGGGAGGTAGATGATTCCGTTGAGGGTGACCGAAGTGCTGGCGTCTAAATCCATTCCCGCACTATTGGTAGAACTCTGCCAAACCAGCATGTTCGCCACGTCGCTATTCGACGTGGACCCTGTAGCGGGCGCGTTAAGCGTGACCGTAGAACCGCTGTTCGGCTGAAAACTGCCGCTCTTAAAATAAAGCGTCACGCCCGCCCCGCCCTCCGAACACGTTGTGCATTCAAGTGTCGCGCCGCTGTCGACGTTGAGGGAGCCGTTAAAGTAGTAAAGGCCGGGAGAGAGATTGACGGCGACGTTCGAGTTGATATTGATCCCGCCTCCGTAGTAGCCGGGCGGCACAGATACCGCAGTGCCCGCAGTTACGTTATGGCCCCAGCAATCCTGATTACTGATGCTGCAGTTACCCGAATCCTCGGTGGTCGGCTGGCTGGGCGCCGTAAGACCCGCCAGCGGGTCGCTTTGCTGCGTGGTGGTGTGCGTAGGCTGGGTCTCCGAATCTCCCAGAGTCCAAGTGCAGCTGCTGTTACAGTTGTTGGGATTCCACGAACCGTAGTAAAGGAAATCCGTGGCTGCCACGCTGTCGCCGTTGTCGGTTTGAAGGTTCCCGTTGTCGTACATACCGCAATTGTTCAAAGTAAAGGTGCCGTCGGAGCTATTGAATTGGAGCCCATTCGTCCAAACGCAGTTACCGCCGCTATTAGCGGTATTGATATACGAATCGCCCGCTTCGGCCCGTGCCACCAGGTTCATCTTCGGAAACCCTAACAAGGCGCCAAAGAACATGTTTTGTGGCACGGTGAGCACTACCTCAGTCATGTGCGTGTTGCCGTTGTTCGGATCGCTCGTTCCCAGTATGCAGGGAGCATCGTTAATGATCATGGCCAGCCCCGTCGATTTCGAGACTGTGCAACTCGACGTCGGAGTAATGGTAGCGGAGGTAATGCCGTCCTCGATCAGAGCTTGCGCCGCCGCCGTTTTCATGTTGGCGCAAACCGAGTAACTGCAGTTGCCAATCTCCAGGCCTGCCGCGATTGCCGCCGAATCGGCCGCGGTCTGCAATTGGCTCTGCTTGTAATGGACGAAGCCTACATCGGCCGCCAGCGCTATTGCGCCCATGAGGACCGAAAGGCAAACGGCAGCCAACACCAGCGCCTGTCCGCTCTCGTCGCTCAGAATTCGCGACGCGCCGCCTCTAGTGCCGCACAACTTTTGCCCGGCCCGACGGGCCGTGGAATCCATGCCGGCAATGCTTGTCTTGAAGTTCTTGCTCAGACACTGCGCCTGCCCAGCAGTGCGCCAAGTGATACCGTTTTCCGATTGCATCGCACCTCCTACCGCGCAGCGCTCCTAAGCGATTCGAGAGCCGCTGCTTCCCGAAGCTGACAATGAGTCCCGGAATCGAGCTTTTCCGGCGGAAACCGATCGGGTTCAACGACAGTGGCGAGATCTTTGGGCGCTGTCAGGATCAGCCTACGTCGAGTGCAGTCCGTAGGATGTGATTATAGTCACTAAATGCGATTACCAAAGCTCCAGCGTGAGGAAGCGATGACCCCCGATAGTAATCCTATCGATCATTACCAATTCAAATCGAAGACTACCACGTTAAGAAAAGTTCCGAATAGCACAAAAGCGTTAAACCTGGCGCAATTTGGGGCATCCAGCTCCTGTTTCCGATGGTTCACGCGCGCCCGGCTGTTGAACCGTCAACAATCCGCTATCTCTCGGATCAAAAACTCGGGCCAAGGTACACTGGAGACGGATGGTCTTCGTCCTCGACAACTACGATTCTTTTACCTACAACCTTGTTCAGTACCTGGGCGAACTGGGCGCGGAGGTTGAAGTGCGCCGCAACGACGAAGTGACGCCCGAACAGGTTGAGGCCATGAGGCCCGAACGGATTCTGCTTTCTCCCGGGCCCTGCACACCCGGTGAGGCCGGCATCCTGGTGCCTTTGATCAGGCACATGGCCGGTAAAGTCCCCATCCTCGGCGTTTGTCTCGGCCATCAGGCCATCGGAGAGGCTTTTGGCGGCGACGTGGTGCGCGCCGCGACGCTGATGCACGGCAAAACCAGTCCGGTGGAGCACGATGGCAAGGGAGTGTTTGCCGGACTGCCCAACCCAATGACATGCACGCGCTACCACTCACTGATCGTCGCTGAGAACTCCCTGCCGTCGGAGCTTGAAATTACCGCCCGAACCGCTGAAGGGAACGGCAAAGGTTCAGTGATCATGGGGCTGCGCCACCGCACGCTGCCGGTTGAGGGAGTGCAGTTTCATCCCGAGAGCGTCCTTACTGAAGGCGGCCATCAGATGATCCGCAACTTCCTGAATATGTGACTGGACAAGTAAGGCCGATGCAGCGTTCCGGGGAGATGAAGCCAAAACGAGTGAAGTGGGTCTGGGGGACAGCTTCCGGCATCGTATTGCTCCTGGCGCCGGGCTGCGCATGCCTGATGAGTGCTCAGGCGCCTCAAGTGCAGCAGTCGCCCGCTGACCAAACCGGATCTTCATCGGCTGGGCCCATCGCGATTGTCAACCTCAACGGCCCCGACGCCAGCGTGAATCCAACCGTAAACGGCGCACTTGAGATCAGCGATGGCAAGGCGATGATTATGACCAGCGGAAGCATTACGGCCCGCGACCGCACCACCACGGTAGTCTTGCCTCATCGCGGCACCCTGCGGGTTTGCGCCACAACCACGGTCAAGCTGGCGGCGGACTCGAGCCAGTCGGCAGGAGGCGACGCGCCCGGCCTGCTGATGGCCCTCGATCACGGCGCCCTCGAAACCAGCTACGCAACCGGGCAGAGCGCCGACATTATTCTCACGCCGCATTTCCGCATCTTGATTGGCGGCCCGGGCGCGTCGGAGTTGAAGGTCCGTCTGGGCGACGATGGCGATACCTGCGTTGACAACTCCGGCCCTAACGCACCGTATGTCGTGGTGACCAGCTTGTTTGAAGACGGTCTTATATCGTGTGCAGCCCGGCCAGCGCGTGATGTTCCAGCACGGCAGCCTGCGCCAGGTGGTCGATAACGAGCCAGAGCCCTGCGGCTGTCCTCCACCGCCCACAAATGCTGCTGGAAACGAGTTCCCGCTGGCGCAGAGCGAAGGCCTCGCGCCCACGCCTGCAATCGCTCCGCCGGTCGTAAACCCCAACGCAAGCACCGCACCCGAAGCGCCGCCGCTTGTCCACAACAGCAATCCGGCTGCAGCGCAAACCCCGCCCATGCCGCCAGAGAATCCTGCGCAGGCAAGTCAGGCCGCTCTGGCAACGCCGACGCCGGCGCCAAAGAAGAAAAAGACCGGATTCTTTGCGCGCCTCGCGAATTTTTTCAAGAAGATCTTCGGAGCCGAGTAATCGCTCAGTCCTTCAGTCCCTTAGTCCCTTAGCCCCTCAGTCCCTGCTTCTACATCCCCCTCGCCCGCTCAATCGCCCGAATCACCGCCTGCGCCTTGTTGATTGACTCTTTGTGCTCGAGCTCCGGCACTGAGTCGGCAACAATGCCCGCGCCGGCCTGCAGATATCCTTTGTCGCCGATCGACAGCAGCGACCGAATTGCGATGCACGAGTCCAGATTGCCCGAGAAGTCTGCGTAAAGAACGGTGCCGCCGTAGGTACCCCGGCGCGCCGGCTCCAGTTCTTCAATGATCTCCATGGCGCGAACTTTGGGCGCACCAGAAAGCGTTCCGGCAGGGAAGCAGGCGCGCAGTGCGTCCACGGCGGTCAGGTCGGGCCGCAGCTTGCCTTCAATCGAGCTCACAATGTGCATCACGTGGCTGTAGCGCTCAACAAACATCAGCTTGTCTACTTTCACGCTGCCAAAGCTGCTCACGCGGCCCACGTCGTTGCGGCCCAGGTCCACAAGCATTACGTGCTCGGCGCGCTCCTTTTCGTCGTGGATCATCTCATCGGCAAGCGCCTGATCCTCGGCCTCAGTTGCGCCGCGCGGACGCGTGCCGGCGATCGGCCGATACTCCACCTTGCCCTGGTTCACGCGCACCAGCAGTTCAGGCGACGATCCGGCCAACTCCACCATCTCCGATGGTTTCGACTTTCTGGAGCGGTTCTTCGGCTTGCCGGCAAGCTTTCCTTCCGGCGCAATGCGCAGAAAGAACATGTACGGGCTGGGATTCACGGTGCGCAGCGCGCGATAAACCTGGAAGCTGTCGACGCCCGGCTTCATGTCGAATCGCTGCGAAATTACCACCTGAAAGGCGTCGCCGGCGGCAATGTACTTCTTGGTCCTGGCCACAGCCGCGCAGTAGTCCTTCTTCGCCGTGCGCGGAGTAACTTTCAGCTTGCCGGTCTTGGCTGGCTTCAGTTTTGGCAGCGGCCCGGCAAGCCGCTTTTCGAGCCGGCTGAGGCGCTTGATAGCGCGATCGTACGCGTCAGACGCATTGCCCGTAGAAACATCGGCCGTAGCCACCAGCCATATCTCTTTGCGCACGTGATCGAATGCCAGCACCTGGTCGAAGAACATAAGGCACGCGTCGGGAACGCCAAGCTCATCCTTGGCCAGCGAGGGCAGGCGTTCAATCTGGCGGACTGCATCATACGAAAAGAAGCCCACTGCGCCGGCAGTAAATGGCGGCAGGCCCGGAAGCCGCGCCGGCTTGTGACCGGCAAGTGCATCGCGCAACACGGCAAACACGTCGCCTTCGATATGCGTGGTTTTGCCTTGCTCGGTGATGGCTACCTCGCGTCCGCGGGCCACAATGCGCTTGAAGGGCTCGATGCCGATGAAGGTATAACGGCCCAGCTGCTCGCCGCCTTCCACCGATTCCAGCAGAAAACATTCTGGCTCGCTCCACGCCGCGCGCAAAAAGGCCGATACAGGTGTTTCGAGATCGGCGGTCAGCGTGCGGCATACGGGAACCAGCGTGTGGTCCCTGGCCAGGCGAAGGAATTCCTTTCGGCTCGGAAGGGCGGGGTGCATATCGGGCTTCACAGCAACCAGTGTAACTGCTCGCCGACAGGCGACAAAGTTGACGATAACTCTAAGCTCTTCTTTTGTTTGCAGCCGGAAATTAAAATGGCGCTAAAATGGTGCGGCTGCGGACTGTCCGAGCCGTCGGCTGTTACTGTACGTTTACAGCCAAAGCTGAACTTGCCCAGCCTGGGAACCCGGGCGCGAGCGCAGCCGAACGATGAGCACAGCGGTCGAGGGTAACCGAGCGAAAGACCGCGAAGTTACGGCGCCGCGCGAATAATCGAAAAGCTCAAGCCCTGGCCCGCCACTACTTTTGCGTCCAGGAAATGGAATTCCCTTGGCGAAGCGGCGACCAGGGCAGCTCCAAACGTGGAATCAATCTGAAACGACGCATTCAGGGTTCCGGTGTATCTGTCGTAAACCGAGAGCGCAAACCGCTTCAGCTCCATCGCATCCTCTGGTTTCTGCCCTTTATCAAGAACCGCCTCGCACAAATACAGATTGCCATGCGAAACGAGCATATCCAGTGGGAGCGTGCTCGCGTCCTGTAGATACACAGGCTTCGGTAAAACGATCTCAGACGATTGTCCGTCTGGCCTGATGCGGATCACTTTGCGCCCCGAGGATGGATTAAAGAGATAGACGGCATCGTCATCACCGCTCGCCAACTGAATCAGACCTGCCTCGATCGCCGATTGGCGATCCGGTTGCTCTGTTTGCCCGTTCTCTGGTTTGCCAGGGGTAGCATCTGTGTTGCCAAACTTCAGGACCTGCGGGATCAACATCCGTCCGCGGCTGTCGAACAGGGCCACATGAATCTTGCCTTCCTCGTCGTACCCTGTGACCAGGAACCCTCCGGCAGAGCTGAATTCCGCTGCATGAGCCGGATTGAACTCGGCGTCAAGCGGGATTAGCGCTTCGTAGTCTCCGTTTTCGTCGAAGCGCAAGATACCGGCCCGGGACTTTTTCGACGCATCGTCCCACACTACCGGCGCAATGACGCCTCCGCGCGGATCGGGCGCCAAGTCGGTCGTATACAAATCGCCGGGCTTTATGGAATCGCTCGCGGGGACTTTGGCGACGTCCAGCGCACTGTGAGTCTGTCCGTCCAGGCCGACTGCGATATATGCTCCGGGGCCGGTTTGCAGGTAAAACCCCGCTTCGCCCGGAATCGCGCGGAAGCCTTTTAGGTTGAGCGGCAGGGAAGCAACAGGGGTTTTATCGAGAATGCGCAGTGGGGTGGGCGTGGCTCCGATTTGGCAAAAACAAATGGAAGCCGCGAGAACGGGAAACGGTATGCGACGGGAAAGGCTAACTACCGTGGACATGGGAACTTTCCCTCATCGGCCGCATCGAATCTAATTTCCGCACCGCCTTTCCGCTTGGAACTAATCTACCCCTCATTTGCCTCCAGCGGCGATATTTTCGCATCGGCTTTCATCCCAAAGAATCGAGGGATGCGGGGCAGGGCCCCCGCCACAGAGGCATTCCCACTTCGGGCTGACCAACAGGCAAATAGAGCCGTGGCAGCAATGTTGCATCATCGCGTGTCCTTACCCCTTGACGGTCTTCCCGGCGCGGGCCTAGACTCACAAAGTTTGGACTCAGAGCCATTCGCAGCTACTCCCAACCCGTATTTCGGGTACAGTGATGGGGACCGGCCCGAAAATTCCCGCTCTGCCCAACATGAAATTCGCCGTGTCCGCGCACTTCAGCTAGTGAGTGCGCACGGCGCCACGGCGAAAATGGAGAAGGTTTATGCCCATTGCTAACAATACGGTGTCTTTGGACCAGGAGATCAACCCCTGGGAAGCACAAAGCGCCCGGTTCGAATTCGCAGCGCGCAAGCTCAATCTCGATGAGGGCTTGTGGAAGGTGCTGCGCTCCCCGTCGCGGGAGATCATTGTTCACTTTCCGGTGTCGCTCGACGATGGAAAGATCGAGATGTTCACCGGTTTTCGAGTTCAGCACTCCATGGCCCGGGGACCTGCCAAGGGCGGCATCCGCTATGCGCCGGACGTTACGCTCGACGAAGTGCGTGCGCTGGCCAGTTGGATGACCTGGAAATGCGCCGTCGTCAACATTCCCTTTGGCGGAGCCAAGGGCGGAGTCATCTGCGACCCGAAGCACATGAGCCGCGGAGAGCTGGAGCGGATGACCCGGCGGTACACATCCGAGATCATCGAGTTCATCGGCCCGGAGAAAGACGTTCCCGCTCCCGACGTCAACACCAACGAACAGACCATGGCGTGGATTATGGATACCTACTCCATGCACATGCGCCAGACCGTTACCAGCGTTGTGACCGGCAAGCCGCTGAACATTGGCGGCTCGCGCGGCCGCATTGAAGCTACCGGACGCGGCGTGATGGTGGTGTGCAACGAGAGTCTGCGCTACCTGAACATGCCTGTTGAAGGCTGCCGCGTGATTATCCAGGGCTTTGGCAACGTTGGTTCGAACGGCGCACGCCTGATGCAGGAAAACGGATACAAGATTATCGGCGTTGCCGAGAAAGACGGCGGCCTGTTCAACCCCAACGGCATCGACATCCACCAGCTGCTCGAGTACAAGTACCGCAACGAGTCCATTCTCGGTTTCCGCGGTGCTGAGGCCATGCCCAGCGAAGAGCTGCTGGTAAGTGAATGCGAGATCCTCATTCCCGCTGCCACTGAGAACGTAATCACCAGCCGCAACGCCGACAAGATCAAGGCGCGCATTGTGGTTGAAGGCGCCAACGGGCCTACCACTGCGGTTGCGGATGAGATTCTTGCCGACAAGCGCATCTTCATCGTGCCCGACATTCTGGCCAACGCCGGCGGAGTGACGGCGAGCTACTTTGAGTGGGTGCAGGACCGTCAGGGCTATTTCTGGAAAGAAGCCATCGTAAACGAGCAGCTCGAAACCATCCTGCGCGACAGCTTTGAAGATGTGGTCCGCTACGCCGAGGCGCACAACGTAAACAACCGCATTGCGGCTTACATGCTGGCCATCGACCGCGTGGCCTTCACCATCAAGCAGCGCGGCATCTACGCCTGAGCAGGTTCGATCCCGGTCAGAAAGGGAAGGGGTGGGCGTTCAAGCTCACCCTTTCTCATTTCTTGAACCCCGAATGACCTTCAGGCTTCTTGCGCACCGAGATAATCGCAGACCAGCACAGTGCGATCGTCGTCCTGCTCCGCCGTCCAGCGTTCGACCGCCGCCATGATCTGCTCAACTGCGGCCTCAGCCGAAATTGCGGCTGTTGCCGCCAGTGACTGGTTGAGCCGCTCTTCGCCGAACATCTCGCCGGCGCCGTTACGTGCCTCAACCAGCCCATCGGTATAAAGAAGAAATCTGTCGCCGGTCTTCAAGGCAAGGCGTATCTCCTGGTAGCTGTCGAGCGCTGCCGCAGCCAGCGGCAGGCCATTTTCGACAATTTCAGACACGCCGCCTTTGCGAAGCAGAAGCATGGCTGGATGGCCCGCGGCCGCATAGCAGATCTCATGCCCTTCAGATTCGAGATAGAGGTACGCCGCCGTAATCATTTCCCCGTGCGTGCTACCGTAGAGAGCGGCATTCATCTCCCGCAATAGAGCAGCGGGCTGATTGGCCTGCGTCTTTCTTGAATCGGCAGCCATCTTCACCATTGAGGCAATCATCGCCGCGGGAACTCCGTGCCCTGAGACATCGGCAATCAGCAGCCCCGCTTCGCGATCGCTTGCCAGCAAAAAGTCGTACAGGTCTCCAGCCACTGAAGTCATGGGCCGGTAACCGGCCGCCACGCTGAAGTTGGCCGATTTTGGAAAGCTCGCAGGCAGAATCGACTGCTGGATGTTCCTGGCAAGCTCGAGCTCTTTATGCATCTCGCCGAGCTCAACTTCCCGGTCAAGCGTGCGGCGCGCAGCCATATAACCGAAGGTGCCCAGCATAATAGCAAAGCCGTAGGGTTCCAGGCGATACAGCCCCCGCACCGCGCCCAGCGTGTTGTCGAACAGGGCGAGAGCCACAAAGGTCAGTACTCCGATGCGCACCGCTGCAACTTCCTTGTTATGGGTTCGTCTGCCGAGCGATCGGAAGAACAGTATCCAGAGAAAGATCGTGACCACGATATTGTTGATGGTGTAAAAGAGCGCCCGCGGCCCGAAGATGAGGGACGCAACAACCAGCCCCAGGAAAACGACTATGAATCGCCATGGCTTCTCTTTCTTGCTGTGTCCCACAAAGCCGGCAATCTGCAGAAAGGTGAAGCCGGGGATGGGGATGAGGAAGTTAACGGCAACGGAAATTCGGCTGAGGACCAGGTTCCGTGCGAGTTCGAAGCCCATGAGGGTTGACTGCAGCCACATGCGGATGCCGTAGAGAGCCGCAAATGCCGCCAGCCACACCAGAAGCGGTTCGAACCGCCGCCGCAAAAAACAGTAGGCCACGGAAACGATGCCCACGGTGACGAACGCCGAGCCAAGAAAGAGATACGCCGCGTCGTGACTGAAGGCATGCAGAACCTGGTCTACGGTGAATTGGGCTTGAACCGTAATCATGACCGCGATCATGGCATTGAATGTAAATGATTCGCGGGCTCCGGGCGCGTATCCCCCCTTTGGGTCACGACGGAATATGTACCTTCAGTGCAATAATGGAGCCACGCGGAGCTGTTTTTCCGCGTCGCGTGGCCATGAATCTGCCCAATTCCATCACGATGAGCAGGATTCTGATGATCCCCCTGCTTTTGTGGATCTTGTCCTCGCACTTTCCGTGGCAGGGACCGGCGGGGACGCAGGAGATTCTGGCGTCGGTTCTCTTTGTTCTGGCTTCCATCACCGACGGGCTGGATGGCTACCTGGCCCGGAAGCGTGGCCAGATCACCACCATGGGCATGCTGCTCGACCCGTTGGCCGACAAAATCATGGTGACGGCCGCACTGATCGCGCTGGTGGCCTACAACCCGGAAGTGGTCAAAGTATGGATCGTGGTGGTGATCATGGGCCGCGAGTTCCTGATCTCGGGGCTGCGTTCCATCGCCTCCTCTGAAGGTTTCACCATCACTGCCAGTGAACTGGGCAAGCTCAAAACCGTAGTCCAGATTGTTTCGGTCGTCTCCGCGATCCTGGCCCACGGCTGGGATCATTGGACGATCGGATTCGTGGTGATTCCGATAAAGTGGTACGCGGTCGCCGCCATCTACTTCGCGGTGGTCGTCTCCACCGTTTCGGCCGTTGATTATTTCATCGGCTTCTGGAAAGAAATCGATCACGCCTCAAAGGACCGCCGCCAGGCGGCCGTTCTCTCACGCGGCAAGAGCGTGAAGATCACATAAAGCAGACCAAGGGACTGGGCAATAGGCACTAGGAATAGGCAGTTCTTTTTCCGCAGCGTCAAAGGATCTAGCATCGCGCTCGTCGCCTTTGCGACCCTTGCCTGTTTGATCCCTACCCATACCGTCGCCCCTGGTGCCTATTGCCTAGTCTCTAGTGCCTGTCTTTCTCACTGCCCCAGCTCGTACCTCACCTCAGCCAATGCAGTCTGGTAGCCGTAGCGCGCAGAAGTGTTGTCGATTTCAGCCTGCGTCTGAGCCAATTGCGCCTGCGTGAGCTCCACAATGCTGCTCAAGCCCAGCTTGTAGCGCGCCTGCGCCAGGTCGAGCGCAAAGTTCGCCTGGTCCAGCATCTGCTGGGTGACGCCGATACGCTGGAACGCCATCTGTGCATTAAGCACTGCCGTCCGCACGTCGCGGGCAATCAGGTCGCGCAGATTTCGCACGTCCTCCTGCGCCGCCTGCGCGCGCAGCTTTGCCTCTTTCGCGTCTGCGCTGTAGAGAAACCCGTTAAAGACCGGAATGCTGATGTTGGCGCCGGCCACTCCGTACCATGACGATTCAATCTGGTCGGCGCGCACCGGTGTGCCTCCGGCCGCGGCAAGCGCTGAGACTGTCGGCATCCACAGGTCCCGCTCGGCCTTGCTGAATTGCGTGGCCGATGCATACTTGTCATTCAGCGCGGCAAGGTCGGGACGAGATGCAAACGCCGTCTGCAACAGCGCGTCTGCGTTGTCGGGAGCAACCGGCGGATTGCCGTTCGTTTCGTCGACCAGCGTGTACTGCTGATCGGCTTCGCTGCCCAGGACATCGTTGAGCTCTGCCATCGCCGTCTGCGCGTTGTTCTCGGCATCCAGCTGAAGCAGATTCGCCTGGGAAAGCTGTACGCTGGCGAAACTCAGGTCAAGGTCCGATTTCACCTTGGCCTTTGTGAGAGCTCCCACCTGGTCGGTAGTGGCCTGGCGTTGCGCCACGGTCTGCTTCGCCACCTGTAACACCGCTTGGGCGGTCAGCGCTTTGTAAAAGGCCTGATCTACCGTGAGCCGGATGTCGAGCTCTGTGGCGCGCTCGTTTTCAAGCTGCGCCTTGGCATTCGATTGAGCGCTGAGAACCAGGTTATGCGTGCGGCCGAAGTCGGTAATCAGCTGGCTTACAGTAAGTCCGCCCGCGGCGCGGTTGAAGACTGACGAGTTGGAAAGATATCCAGCGGTGATGCGGCTGTTCTCATGCGCACCCACCGCGGTCAAATCTCCCGTAGCGGTGGGCATCTCGGCCGAGCGCACCTCGCGCGTTATCTGGTTCTGCGCCAGCGCCAGCAAGTGTGCAACGCTGATGTTCGGGTTATTGCGCAATGCAATCTGTTCGGCGTCTGCAACTGTGAGCCTTGGGCCGGTCGCCTGCGCCTGGGAGCCGGGCCCCGCTGCTGGCGTCTGTTGCGCAGGAGCAGCGCTCGCCGATTGCCCCGCCGGCGCCACCAGCAGATGCACGCTCGGCGCTGAAGGCAACGTAGAACTCTGGGCCCGCGCCGCAGTCGCCGCAAGCGCAATCACGCTGAGGTAGAGCGCCACGAGCGCGAGTGTTCTGATGCGATTATTCATGTCCGCCTCCGTCTGTGGCGACCTGCGCATTTTCGCGTCGCCCGTGGATGACGAGATAAACGGCGGGAACCAGAAACACCGTCACAATGACTGAAAGGCCCAGGCCCCCGATGATGGCGCGAGCCAGGGGAGCGTACTGTTCGCTGCCCGCCTCGACTCCCAGCGCCATGGGAATCATGCCCAGCAGCGTGGCCAGCGAGGTCATCAGGATCGGGCGCAGTCGCACCCGGCACGCCTCAACAGTGGCCTCGAGCAGTGGCATGCCCTGGCGATGCAGCGTGTTTGTGAACTCGACAATCAAAATGCTGTTCGAGACCACGATGCCGGCCATCATAATCACGCCCATCAGCGACATGATGTTGAGTGAGCTCCCTGTCATCAGCAGGATCAGAACCACTCCCAACAGCCCCGGCGGTATGGCCATGAGAATGATGAACGGGTCAATGAACGATTTGAATTGCGCCATCAAAATCAGGTAGACCAGCAGAATGGCGATGATGAGCCCGACCCCGAACTGGTGAAACGCCTTGTTCATTTCGACAACCGCGCCGCGAACGTCGATCACCGTGTTCTTGTCGTGCTGGGTCTGGGCCACCAGCTTGTCCACGCGCGCTCCCACCGTTTGCAGTGCCTCGGTTTTGGTGGCGACAAAGATGTCTATCACGCGCCGAATCTGGTAGTGGTCCACCTCGGTGGGCGTATTGATTTGCTTGATGTCCGCCACCGCGCCAAGCGGAACATACCCGGTGACGTGGTCGCCCTGGAAGAACTGCGCGGAATCGGGAGTAGCCTGGCCGCCTTCCTGCATCGGCGCATAGCCATGAGGGCGCACGCCGCGCAAAGGAATATTCTTGAAATCTTCCATCGACATGTTGTCGATCCAGCGGTTCGCGTACTGCACGGTCACCATATAGTTGTTGCCGCTCCTGGGATCGATCCAGTAGCTGGGGGCCACCATGCCGTCGGATGTGAGCGCGGTGATCACGTTGTCCACTACATCCTTGGCCGATAGTCCTATCAGGCTGGCGCGCTCGCGATCGATGTTCAACTGCAGGCCGGGATAATTAATGCTTTGCGGAATGTATACGCTGCTAACATTTGGGATCTTCTGAATCTTGCTGGCCAGTTGTTCAGCCAGGTTATAGGCGCCGTCCATGTCGTTCGATTTAATCTGAATGTCGATGGGCGCAGGCAGTCCCTGGTTGATCACGCCGTCAACCAGACCGCCCGCCTGGAAATAGGTTGAGAGTTCAGGCATCTGCCGTGAAACTTCTTCCTGCACGCGGCGCATATACTCATAGCTTCCGATGCTGTGATCTTCCTTCAGACTTGTCTGCACAAATGCCGTGTCCATTGACGCATTGGTCGTGTAGATCGCCGATAGGTCGGGATAGACTCCAATGTTAGACACGATCATGCCCAGGTCTTTCGGCTTCACCACGCTGCGAATGATGTTCTCGACCTTCGCGATATAGTCGTTGCTCACTTCGAGGCGCGTTCCGCTGGGCATGCGGACGTTAATGATGAATTGACCGGGATCGGTGCGCGGAAAATACGCGCGTCCCAGGAAGGGAACTGTAGCTGCAAGCAGAACGACGACTCCGCCCAGGGTAACTAAAGCAGTCAGCAGCGGACGCCGCATCGCTCGTATTGCAAGGCCCTCGTACCAGTCCAGCATGGCGTGAAACTTGTCATTGAACTTCCTGTCGAAGCGCGCGAAGATGCCTGGCTTTGGGCCAGTGGGGTCATTATGCTCCTGGTGCGCCTTGATGAACATCGAGCAATACAAAGGGACGACAGTCATTGCCAGGAAATAGGACGCGAAGATGGAGAACACCACGCCCAGGGCCAGCGGAGTGAAGATGTACTTGCTCACGCCGTTGAAACCTGTAACCGGGAAGAAAACGATTGCGGTGGTGAAGGTGGCGGCAAGCACGGCCATCGACACTTCCTCACCGCCTTCTTCCGAAGCTTTGTAAGGCGACTTTCCCATCTCCATATGGCGGAAAATATTCTCGAGCACAATTACGCCGTTATCGATGAGGCGCGAGAAAACCAAAGCCAGTCCGCCTAGAAGCATGGTGTTGATTGAGCCGCCCATGGCATTGGTCAACAGCAGGCAAACCAGCATGGAAAGCGGTACCGCCAGCAGTACGGCCACGGTGGCGCGCGGGCTGCCCAGGAAAACCAGGATCATGATTCCGGTCAGCACCAGGCCGATCGTCGCCTCGCGCGTTACGTTGCCGATGGCGAGTTTGACAAAGAGCGATTGGTCAAATACGACAGCCACGTGCAGTGCGTCGGGGATGTCGACGAGATGCTTGACCGCATCTTTGATTCCGTTCACGATGCTGATCGTGTTGCTGCCGCCGCCCTGTTTGAAGATTGGCACGTAGACCGAGCGCTGGCCGTCGATGCGCACAATGTTGTATTGCAGCGCGCCGGAATCCACTGCCTTCCCGATATCGCCCACCAGCACCGATGAATTGCCCACCGATTTGAGCGGCATGTCATTCATCGCATTTGCATCCGGGAACTGGCTGTTGGCGTAAATGTTGTAGTCTTTCGATCCAATGCGTACATCGCCGGCCGGCAGAATCAGATTCGAACTGTCCACTGACTTCACTACGTCGTTAAGACTCAGATTGCGCGCCTCGAGCTTGAGCGGATCGACGTAGATTTGAATCTGCCGGTACGTCCCGCCATACGGTTGCGGCACCGACGCTCCCTGAACGTTGGAAATCTGGTTGCGTACCTCAAACTGCGCCAGATCCTTGAGCCGCGTCTCGTTCAAGCCCTGGCCCTTCAGCGTCACCAGGCAGACGGGCTGCGTCGAAGCGGTCATTCCCAGCACAACCGGAGGCAGCGTTCCCGGCGGCAGGCGGCGCAGATCGGCCATCGCCAGGTTCGCAACGTTGCTCAATGCAGCATTGGCATCGGTTCCGGGTTTGAAGTAGATCTTGATCAGGCTTACGCCGGTGAGCGATCGCGACTCGCTGTGATCCACATTGGCCGCCAGCGTAAAAAACCGCTCAAACGTGTTGGTGATGTCGGCCTCGATCTGCTGCGGCGGCATGCCGTTATAAAACGTAGCCACCACCACCACCGGCATATCGATTTCGGGAAACAGGTCCACCGGCATCGTCACCACGGTCACCGTTCCAACCAGGGCGATCACCAGGCACAGCATGAGTATGAAATAGGGGAAGCGCAGAGCAAACCGGGGCATTAGCGATCGCCTCCATTGCTTGTCTCGGCTTTCATATCGATCATGCCGCCTGATTCCTGCACGGTCTCCGAGGCCGGCTCCGTGGTCTCGATCGGGTTCACCTGCTGGCCTTCCTGATATTTTTCCTGGCCGCCGATTACCACCCGGTCTCCCGGCTCGAGCCCGCTGCTGATCTGCGCAAGCTTCGATCCCTCCAGACCTACCTCAACATCGCGAATGTGGATTCGATTGTTGCCATCGACCACATACACCGTTTGCTTCTGCTGGTTCAACACCAGCGCTTCTACCGGAATCGTGACCACGTTTTCCAAGTGTGCCAGCCGCAGGGCCGTGTTGGCATACATTCCCGGAGAGATGGAAAGGTTCTGGTTCTCGACATCCACTTCGGTTTCCATGGTGCGGGTCTCAAAGTTCAAACTGCGCGTAAAGCGGACAATCTTTCCGGTGAACGAGCGGCCGATCGCGTCTACGCGAACATCGAGCGTGTCGCCTTCGTGAACGAATCGAACGTCGTCCTCGGGGACCGGAACCCGAAGACGAAGCAGGCTGCTCTGCGAGATTCGCACAATGGGAAGCGCCTGGTCGTTGGAGTTGGTCCCGCCCTGGATGAGCGCGCCGGTATCGGCATATCGCCAGATCACCACGCCGGTGATGGGCGCAACAACATTGGTGTAATTCTCAAGCGCCTGCTCTTGTTCGCTGTTGGCTCGTGCCGCGGCTTCGTGCTGCTGTGCGGCGGCCAGTTCGGCTTTTGCCGCATCGACCTGCGCCTGCGACGAAAGATCGCGCGACTGCGCGTCATCCAATTCCTGTTGTGCAATCAATCCCGGGCGCGTGGCCGCGGCGGCCTTCAGGCGCTCTGACTCGGCGTGCAGCGCGGAATTCACTGCTTGGGTTCGCTCAATCTCACGCTGGGCGCGATTAATCTCCTCCTGGCTCTGTTTCACTTCGAAGTTGCTCTGCTCCAACTGCGCCTTCAGTTCGGGAACCTCAAGAACTGCGATCGTCTCCCCCTGGTTCACCAGGTCGCCAATGTCCACATTGATCTTCTTCATGTAGCCGCTCACCTTGGGGTGAACGTCCACCACCTGGTATGGCTGGAATTGGCCGGCCAGGGTGAGCACATGCGAGATATCTCCCCGCTGAGCAGTGGCAATCTGCGCAGTGGGGGTGGCTGAGCTGGTGGCGGCGGCGCCCGAGTGGCAGGCTGAAATGGCCGCGCATGCCAGCAGCCCTGAAACAACTAACACGAGAAGAGAGAACTTTCTTTTCATTCCGTTCATGCTCCTTGTTTGCAGCATGGTTCTAGTTCGTTAACCAGGAACAAAGGGAAGAGCGCCGTTAATCGACAATCGGAGCCCTTGGGTAAATGCGCAAGCTGAGGCGTGAGTCGCACTCGACCTTGTTGGGATGAGATTTTTGGCCCGGAGGTACGAAGCGATTCCTGTCGGATCCGGCTTCATGGCGGAGCTCAAATCCCAACAAGCGATGGTTGGAGTTTGAAATTCCGGGAGCCAAAGGCACCGCGCGCTCGCAAATGCGCACTTGCAATATAAATCAGGGCGCTTTAAAGGATTGGAGGAGGGCGGAAGAATTGTTGCGGAGATAGGAATAGCACCGACGCGGCGGTCGGCACCCCGCGATTGGTTCTGCGCGTCATTTGGAAATCGGGTCCGGCGAATTGCGCGAGCACAAACGCAGTAAAGATAAAGAAGGGAAGTGCGGGCTGGACCGGGTCGGGAGCGGGAATACCATGCGAGACGACCTGTGGTAAGTCGGCTGGGAGCGCCTTGGCGGCACTAATCGCGCTTCCTACGCCTCCGGCAGGACCGTACCATGCCGTTTTGGCTTCAAACGCAAACACCAACGCCAGGATGCAAAGCCAGCATGCGAGAGATTTGCGGTAGAAAGCCGGGCTAGCGGCCAAGTCAGGCAACATGTGTTGAATCGTCCATTGTTTTTAGAAATCGGGGATGTATCTGCGACCGGCGGCTTGGGTTCACATGCCTGCCGGTATAATTTTTACACAGTACCCCACCCCGATGCATCGTAAGATGCGTAATCCCGTCAAAAGGTCAACTGCCCGCGATAACCGGTTGCATCGTCGGGGTTTCCACCAGGATCCTTCCCGGGGCTGCGAGCGAGTTATGGATCAGGCAATGATGGACAGCACGGAGCAGGCCCTCATTCTGTGCGTCCGTGAGAGTCACGGGGCAGCTCACCCTGACCACAAAGTTGCCCAGTCTGGCCGGTTGAGTCAGCTTCTCGGCCGTCACTCTCACCTTGACTCCCGTCTCGGCCAACTTGCGCGTGCGCAGATATTCAACCGCGTAGTACGCCGCACACGAGCCTAAAGCGCTAAGCAGCAGTTCGGGGGGTGTCATTCCGGTATCTTTGCCGCCGTTTTCTGCCGGCTGATCGCTGACCAACTCGTGTGTTCTGGCTTTGACCGAGAACCGCACACCTTCAATTTGCATGACTTGGACTTCCATTGCACCCCCTCGTCCACCAGCGATCCCTCATGGTCGCGGAGAACGATAAGCCTCCGCATGCTGCCATGTTCTCTGATGCCAGGTCAATTGTGACGCGGTCGCGTGATAGCAGGCCGTGAGGCAGGTCACCGCACATCTGTGTTGCGCAAGCGCGTTGGGCCTTTGTCTGCATCTCTCGCGGGCGGCCATAAAGTGCAGCGTCGGTCTCCAGACCGGCTGTGCGGTCTTTCAGTGTGGAAACTGGAGGGAGCAGCAGCCTTCAGGCTGCTGAATGAAGCGCAAAATATCGAGGCGGCTTTAGCCGCGGGTACTTTCCAGGCAATCTCTTCGACCTCGCACTGAGTTCTCACGCACACACTCCAGGCTAGCATCCGGCTGTCGTCGGCGTGGACGCGCCAGTGCACCCGGCCTGGAAACCGGCGGGTTTCAATGCACAGTTTTTAGACAAGTTCTTGGCGGCATTTCTCACGGTCGGCCGATAGTCGAAATATCGGCCCTTCCCTGAGTCAAGCTCGCCTCCTTGAAAACTTTCTCCAACTCGCCGCTCTTCAGCCACTTGCGAGAGCCGTTAATCTGCTTGTTTTCTCGGCCGATTCGCTAAGCTTGAAGGCAGATGATTCAACCGGGCTGCGCATTCTTCGGCAGCAGCCTGTGATCATGTCAATCCAATGCCGTTACAAGTTTCTTTGTTTCAGGAGTTTGAGATTTAAGTTCCTCAAAGGAGCGTACTTAGGGTAGATCCGTTCGGGTAACCATCCTCAATTCACGAGCTTGCCCACAACCCCCGGGGGGCGGCGGGGGTAGGGGTACCCAGCCGTCAGTACGCCGTACAGTAACGTAACCCTGACACTCACGCCACATGTGAGAAATGCAGATTAGCCTTAGCGGGTGAGTGAAACCGAATCAAAAGCCCTGGCCGCGAAACGCGTTCTTTGAGCGCACAAATCCGTCCCTGGAGCGAGGATTCCGGGGCAAGACGCAGCAACCCCCCGGCGGGGATTATGAAAGTTCGAATTGTCTCAGCAGGGGTCTCGAAAGCAGCTATCGAGCCCGGGCGCCGCTTCCGCCGCCTTTGCGGGCAACATAGCAGTCGCGGCAGTAGACCGGGCGGTCGCCCCTGGGCTCGAATGGCACGGTTGTCGGTTGCCCGCAGTTCGAACAAATCACGGGAGTTCCCTGAGCCGGAGCTGAACGGTACCCGCCCCCGCCACCACCCCCATCGGCTTTCTTGGCCTGCCGGCATGGCTTACAGCGTTTTGGGGTTGAGAACCCTCTCTCTGAAAAGAATTGCTGATCGGCAGCGGTAAACGTGAAGTCCTGTCCACAATCGCTGCATGTTAACTGCTGGTCTCCGGCCATAAGGGCCTCCCTGAAAGTGGTGCTTGTGCGCCAATTGTACAGCCCATTTTGGTTTTTAAGGCAACGATTGTTTTTGCAAATCGAAAAAACTTGCGCCGGAATCCCCCGGGGTTATTGCCTCTTAACGCAGGGTTTATAGTGTCCTCAGCGGCACGATACCGGGAATCAGGCTCGGGTATCCTGTTTCCGCGGCAATGGGCGGCAAGCATGACGAAGGCCCCGAATCCGGAGTACGAAGCGGACTGCATTCGCCGCATCCTCGCGGGCGAAAAGCATCTGTTTCATGAACTTATCCGCCCCTGCGAGCGCGCCGTCTATTTTCTATCGCTCTCCATTTTGCATAACGAGGCCGACGCCGAGGACGCTGCCCAGGAAACTGCGATTAAAGTCTTTCGCAACCTGCATCTCTTTCGCGGCGAATCGCAGTTCAAGACCTGGGTGCTCTCAATTGCCCGCAACGAAGGTCTGGGCCGGCTGCGTAAAACCGACCGGCTTCGCGAAGACTCGCTGGATGCTCTCACCGATGCGGATTCCGGCGACTTCACTCCGGCAGTGCTCACCAGCTGGCGCGAGGTTCCGGCTGAGGCTCTGGAGAAGCAGGAGCTTGCCGGTCTGATCCGGGAGGCAATCGACGGCCTGCCCGATATTTACCGTAACGTAGTTCTGCTCAGAGACATCGAAGAGATGGACGTGTGTCAGACCGCGGCCGCGATGGAAATCACCGAAGGTGCGGTCAAGGTTCGCCTGCACCGCGCCCGTGCACTTTTGCAGCGTAAACTGGCACATAAGTTGAAATCGTTTGCACCGAAACGCGGACTGTTCAGCGGGGGAAGATGAGAGTCGACTGCAAACACGTGTGGGAGCACATCTCCGCCTACATCGATGGCGATGTGGATGCTGCCCTGCGTGCGGATATCGACAGACATCTTGAGACCTGCGAGATATGTTCGGCGGTTCTCGATTCCACGCGAAATGTCGTTGTACTGGTCGCGGATGGACGAGTATTCGAACTGCCCGCCGGCATGAGCGAACGCCTCCACGATCGGTTGGAAGCGGAGCTGCAATTGTCTCAAGAATGATCGCTCGGACGCATCCGGTTATCGAGGTTTGCAACCCACCGGTCAGCTCTGAATCGTAACTTGCGGGGCCGGCGGCTTGTGGTTCAGAACACCGTGCGCCCAAACTTCAGCTCCTACAAGCACAAGCGTGATCAATGCCATAGCTACCTGCAAACGCTCAGAGCGCCGCTGCTTCGGCTCAATCGCCTTCTGACGCCATTTCGCCTCGGGTCGCGAACGAAGACGCGATATCCACGCCAAAACGGCCAGGTTCACAAGCGAACCGGCGACCGCCAGAACCAGCATCGGAATGCGAATTGCATCCTTATGAAACTCAATCAACGGGGCGGCGATGCTGCCGGCTGCGAGCGCGCCCAGGCCGATGAGCACGCGAATCCCGTTTACCGCCACCACAGCCGTGCATAAACTCTGTAGCGCGGCCAGGACCACGCTCGTGCCGGTTACAATCTCCAAGCCTTTGGTGGATTTCAAACAACCTCCCGCAGCCGGGAAGGTGATGGCACGCAATCCCGGGTGGAATCAGGTTAGCGCACCGGCCAGCAGGTCGCCAATTCCGGTTAATTGCGAGTCAATCTCTGGATGCCGGCCGCCGAATCAGCAGAAATTCATTTACGAACGTCCCTTTTCCCTGTAACTATTCCCTCAGACGCGCTGTCTTAGCAGCGTACCCCTTTCTGCGGGACGGGTCGAACCTACCCCCTGCGCATTCCAACCCGCGGAGCCTCTTCCGCACCAACCCCCAAGAGAGGTCACATTTCCCATGAAGAATCAACTGAATGCTCTGCTTTTGACCGCAGCTCTGGCAGGTCTCACTGGCGGCACCACGGTTGCAGCCCAATCGACAAACTCCGCCTCGAACGGCACGGCCCATTTTACTAAGGCCGGCCTCAGCTATGGCTCAATGGACACCACTGCCAAGCACTCCTGTAAAGGCAAGAACGATTGCAAGGGACAGGGCGGCTGCAAGTCGAGCGACAACGGCTGCAAAGGCAAGAACAGCTGCAAAGGCAAGGGCGGCTGCGCAACTGACGGCTCAAAGATGCCGAAGACCCACTTCGCTTAGTCCACTCGTCACCCCAGCTCGAGGGACCGGAAGCCTTGCCTCCTGGCCGAGGCCAAGCCGCCTCCGGTCCCTCGCACTTCCAACCGTTTAACAGGTATCCGTTCACTGTTTTCGGTTTACTGCTCTGCGTTCACTGTCTTTCATTCACTGTTTTTCGTTCACTGTCTTTCGTTCACTCTCTCTTATGCCCGGTAATCGATTCAACGCGCATGCAGATCACGGAGTGGGAATCGGCTTGCGGATTCCGCACTACCAGCACATCTTTTCGCGCAAACCAGTTGTGGACTGGTTTGAGATCATCTCAGAGAATTTCATGATCGATGCCGGCCGGCCGCTGGCAACGCTTGACCAGATCATGGAGCGCTACCGCGTTGTGCAGCACGGCGTGTCAATGTATTTCGGTAGCGTGACGGCGCCCGATCCCGAGCATCTGCGCCGGCTGAAGCAACTCGTTCGCCGCACCAATTCGCCATGGCTGAGCGACCATCTGTGCTGGGGCTCGGTTGATGGCACCTACACTCACGATCTGTTGCCGCTGCCCTATACCTGGGAAGCAGTCGAGCGCACCGTCGAGCGCGTGAAGATGGTTCAGGACTTCCTCGAGATTCCGATCGCCGTAGAGAACGTGAGCTCGTATGCGGCCTTCACTGCTTCGGAGATGACCGAATGGGAGTTCCTGACTGAAGTAGTAGAGCGCGCCGACTGCGGAATCTTGCTCGACGTGAACAACATTTACGTCTCCGCAATGAACCACGAGTTCAATCCCATGGACTATGTGAATGCCGTCCCCGCGCACCGCGTGGCGCAGATTCATATCGCCGGCCATTCGCATTACCAGAAATACATTCTCGACACGCACGATCATCCCGTCATTGATCCCGTCTGGCGACTCTACGCGCGCGCCATCGAGCGCTGCGGGCCAACACCCACGCTACTCGAGTGGGACGATCATATTCCGAGCTTCGATGAGGTCCACGCCGAAGCGCTCAAAGCCAATCGCTACCTGCATCGTGAGCATCCCGCGCCCGAACTGGTCGAGGCCGCGCCATGAACCTCGAATCCATCCAGCGCGAAATGGCCGCGGCAGTCATGCAGCCGCTGACGTCTGACGAAAACATGCGCGAACACGCCGCAGACGGCCGCGCCATGGCCGACGTTGCGGAGTCGTTCATCGCGCCCAACAGCCGCCTCAACGCCTTCGAACGTCTCGAGATCTACAACCGGCAATATTGGTACCGCGTACTAGGCGGGCTTGCCGAAGATTTTGTGGCTGTGCGCGCCGTATTAGGTTCGCGCAAGTTTGCCGCGCTCTCAGTAGCGTACCTCACCGAAAATCCCAGCCGCTCTTTCACCTTGCGCAATCTCGGCTCGCATCTGCCCGCGTGGCTTCAAGCGCATCCCGAGTTTGCCGGCCGTCGCCATTCGCTCGCGGTTGACATCGCAAAAATCGAATGGGCTTTCGTTGTGGCCTTCGATTCGGCTGAACGGACGCCGTTGACGCTCGCGCAGATCTCCGCGCTCGACGGCTCGTCGCGGCTTGACTTGCAGCCGCACATCGAGTTGATGGAACTGAATTATCCTGCAGAGAATCTCGTGCTTGAACTTCATCAGCGTGAAAAACGCCAGACCAGCGAGGCCGGCGTGAGCACCGATGAAGAAGATCGGCCCCCGGCGAAACTGCCGAGACTGCGGCGCAAGCCTGCATGGCTGGCAGCGCATCGCGTAGACTTTTCGGTCTACTACCTGCGCCTGGAGCGCGAGGCTTACACGATTCTAGATGCGCTCAGGCATGGGCAAACACTCGCCGAAGCAATCGAAGCGGGGTTTGCCGATTCGCGAATACCCGCGGGGCGCCGCGCAGCCAGTCTGCAGAAGTGGTTCAATCAGTGGGCTGAGCTGGGTTGGGTCTGCGACCGCGAAACCTGATTCCGCGCCCGGGCTTTACAGTTTCCGGAGAGACTTAATTGATACCGGAGTTTTGAAAGGGCACGACTTTAGTCGTGCCGATGAGGTTAGCAAAATGTGCGGGCTTTAGCCTAATGTCACTTACTTTACTTCGGTGTGCCAACCGGCTGTCTGTGCGGATAGTATTTTCCGGAACCCCACACGGCTCGGGGGTAGATGCGCGTTTTACTTCGTTTGGGTAATTTGGCTTGGCCTATGTAGGCCAGCAGGCGGTCATAGGCCTGTTGGCGCTGTTTCTCGTCGGCAGAACACAGTTTGCCGGTCATCGCGTTCAGCAACCCATGCGCGCGGGTGAAGCTCAGTTCGCGCGGGTGCACGCCGGCTCGGGCAGCGGCTTCGGCCATCAGCGCGCGCACCATTCCATAGGCCACCACGGCGATCAGCAACTCCTTCTCCACCACCGCTTTGGTTTTCCCCTGCATGTGTTTCAAGCGCAGCGTGCCTTTCAGCGTCCGCAGGTCCAGTTCCAGGTTCCATCGCTGCCGATACCAGGCTATGATCTGCGCCGCCTCGGTTTGCTCACTCAACGTCGTAAACAGATACAGGCGGTCGCGAAATCCCTTTTGCGTGACCACGATCAAGCGGCCCTCGATGGCTGCATCGGCGGGCAATTCAGGATATTTCTTTCCCTCGAAGCTGCTTGGCCGCCAGCAGACCCGGCACTCCCCGTTGGGCAGCAATCGCCTGGCTCCCAGCGCCTGGGCGCGCGCCTGCGTGAGCCGGAAAAGCACCTCACGCTTGCTCTGGACAACCGCATAGGCAAACGCGAAGATTCCGAAGTTGCCGTCGCCCACGATCACGCTTCGGGCCGGGGTGCGCTCTACGGCTTGGCGGGCCAGCTTCTGTTCGCTTACCGCTTCGGGACCGAACATCGGACCCCACTCCGGCCGCAGGGCGATGCCCGTCCGCACGTCGTGCAGGGCCACCCATTTCACAATCCCCCAATGGCCCAGTCCGCGCTGATTGCGCCCCGGAGGAAACGCATCCAGCAAGCCCGCGCTATGCTCCACGCTCAAGCTGCTGCCATCCAAAAGCATCACCGGACGGTCCAGCCCCGCCGCCGGCACGATGCGCCTGCTCAACTCCCCCAGCACCTCATCGCACACCCCGGCGGTGGTTTCCTTCGACAGCCGGCCGCAGGCGCGCGCATAAGCGCCGGTGTTCTGCGAAATCCTGCCCTCCCGCACCCGCTTGCTCTCCGGCAGCAGCCGCTCCAGGTGCCCCTGGGCAATCTCATGCACGGCGCGCTGCTGCGTACCTCGATTGTCCAGCCGCTGCAATAGCATCATCCATACCACCACGCGCAGAGAATAAATCTGCGCCTTCGACCGGCCTTCAAGTGCTTTCCATCGCGCAACCGGCAAAACCGACTCAAACAACCGCAGCAACCACCGATCGTCAACCTCTGTCTGCATCGCGGCTTATCCGCGGAAAGCCCTGAGCAACTCCAGACTGAACCCGATCGCCTCTGCCGGCAATCTCAAATCATCATGTCGCCGTTGTAAAGTAAGTGACATTGGGCTTTAGCCCCTGAGGGATGGGGTGGCGAGCTTCGCTTGTTGGCTCTTTCCGAATCCCGTTAGCCCTCATCCGCTCATCGCAAAGGAACGATTATGATCGCCAAACTAATCTCCGCGTATCGCGGCGCAGTTGCGCTGCTCAACCACCTGCACAGCCCGCTGCTCCTCGCTATTCGCCTCTATTGGGGATTTCAGTTCGGGCAGGACGGCTGGCGCAAGCTGCACAATCTCGACAGGGTGACAAGTTTTTTCGCTTCCCTCAACCTTCCCGCTCCGCACTTGACCGCGCTCTCTGTTTCGATCATCGAGTTTGCGGGCGGAATTCTTCTAGCGATCGGCATAGTCACGCGCCTCACTTCGCTCGTGCTCTTCGTCAACATGACGGTCGCATTCTGGGTCGCGGAAAAGGAGGCCTTCCTCGCTGTTCTCTCTGATCCCAACAAGTTTCAGGCCGCCGATGCGTACACGTACTGGTTCGCCGCGCTGCTTATTCTTATCCTCGGACCTGGTTTCTTCGCCATCGACACGCTCGTCTCGCGCTGGCTTTTAAAAGCCAGCAAATGACGCGTCGCGTTATCATCGATCCGAACCTTCGTGACAGACACTCGAATGCGGATCGTGTACATGCTCGCCTCGCTGGGCATAGGCGGCGCGGAAAAACAGGTGCTTGCGCTGGCCGGTCGCATGGCCGAGCGCGGTCACGCTGTGACCCTCGTGTCTCTGTTGCCGCAGGCAACGGAAGAATGGCCAACAGAGCTTCCAGTTACTCACCTCAATCTGCATAAGAACCCGTTGAGCCTGGCGGCTGCGCTCCTGCGCGCGCGTCGCATTCTTCGCGAGCTTCAGCCCGGCATCGTACATAGCCACAGCTATCACGCCAACATCTTCGCGCGACTGGTGAGCCCGTTCGCCGGCAGGCCGGTCGTACTCTCAACCATCCATAATGTCTACGAAGGCGGTTGGCTTCGCATGACGGCTTATCGGCTGACGGATGGCCTGTGCGCGCGGACCACAGCAGTGAGCCAGGCCGCGGCCGATCGGTTTGTGAAGCTCAAAGCGGTTCGCGCGGAGAAGTGCATCGTCGTTCTAAATGCGATCGACCTGGGTGAGTTCACGCCTGACGCATCGCGTCGCGCATCAACGCGGGCCAGTCTCGGCGCTGACGATAAATTCGTTTGGCTCGCCGCGGGGCGAATCACAGCCGCGAAGGACTATCCCAATCTGCTTCGAGCATTCGTTCGCATCCTGAAAGTCGATCCGAACGCATTCTTGTGGATCGCGGGGCAGGGAAGCGATGACGAGCAAGCGCGACTGCAGGCGTTGACCGCAGATTTCGGATTGGGCCGCAGCATCGAGTGGTTAGGTCTGCGCCGCGATCTCGCTGCATTGCTCGACGCCGCAGACGGATTTGTCTCGAGCTCGGCATGGGAGGGAATGCCGCTTGCGATCGCCGAAGCAATGGCCATGGCGAAACCTGTAGTTGCAACCGATGTGGGCGGTGTTCGCGAACTGGTTGGCGAGACTGGCTCGCTGGTTCCCGCACGAAACCTGGAGGCACTTGGCTCAGCCATGCTCGCGCTGATGCGGAAGACTGAGGCAGATCGTTTGGCAATCGGCCGCGCCGCGCGCAATCGCATCCGAGAAAAATTCAACATCGAAACCAGAAGCGAGCGATTGGGAAAAGCTATACGTCGCGCTGCTGTCGCAAGCGCAGTAGCAGGCCTGCATTTGTTACAACCATCAGACCCAGGGCAGTCAGAGCGCGTAGGTGCGGAAGCTTTTTGGGGTGCCATAATCTACCCGGCAGGGGCTAAAGCCCACACTTCATTTGGCGAGCTTTATCGGCACGAGTAAACTCGTGCCCTGATACAAAACCGCGTCCTTGCGAGTTTTTCCGCAGCCTGTAAAGTCGTGTCCTGTTACAAAACCTATCCGAATTGATCTTTTCGCAGCCGGTACAGGCCCTGAGGGACAGGGTTGAGACGGGAAATACATCCCTCGGCGGCTAAAGCCGAGGCCGCTTTTGACCTATCCATCGGCACGGCTGAAGCCGTGCCCTTTCAAAGCCGATACTGTTCGTGACCCTGAATCCATATGCGATTGCCGTGGTCCGATCCCTGAACCCTGATCCCTGCCGTTAAAACTGCAGCGAAGCCTGGATAAAGATTCTGCGCGCTGCCGAACCCGAGGGCGAGGCAAACATACCGCCTGCGAGGCTGGTCGACTTTCCGAAGCGGCTTCCCGGTCCGGTAATCCCAGATGTCGAATCCCACGCCGGAGCAAGCGCGCCTGAGGGAGTACCGTAGTCGATATCGTTGAAGAGGTTCAGAGCCTGCGCACTGAACGTGAGCGCGTATTTTCGTCCGGTGTTGGACATACCCCACGGACCACGTCCACCGCCGCCGCCCATCGGCCCACCCCAACCGCCGCCGCCACGGCCACCACCACCTCCGCGGCCGCCTCCGCCTGGAGGTCCACCTCCCGGAGGTCCGCCGCCCGGATTCGGACCGCCCGTAGCCTCCACCTTCGGACCAATTCCCCACGAACGGCTGACGCGCAGATTAAGCGCAACCGCCGATGGAGAGTCCCCAAGGTTGATGGGGAGAAGCGCCTCGCCCGGCACCGGCAGTGTGTCGAGGCATCCGAACGGCGTTAATGCGTACTGCGATGGGCCTGTTGACGCCGCACATTCCGAGGAAGAGACCAGCCCCGGCCGGTCGTTGAAGAAGTTGTCGCCGGTAAGGTCGTTCTCTACCGTAACGTTGTATGGGCGTCCACCCTGGAACACCATAAAAGGATTAACCGACAATCCCCAGGGACCGTTGTAGCTGGCCATCAGGAAAAGCATCTGCGGGCGCACAAATCCAGCGCGACCGTAGTCCTGGTCCAGATCGTAGGAGTTAGATATGTTCCCGCCGCCTCCACCGTTCGAGTCTGCACGCGTCACGTTGTAGAAGCCGAACATGCTGAAGTTCTTTGAGAACTGCGCCCTGACATTGGCGATGAGCTGATTCTGCTTGAAGACCGCCTCAGGAAAGTACTGGTCGATAATGCCCATCGCCGGATTGGGCCGAACTCCCGTCAAAGTGGAACTCCCAAACGAGTAGGTTTGGGGCAAGTACGCATTCGCGTCGCGCGTCACCATTTGGTGAACGCCGAACGAATGCAGATAGGTGAAGGTCAACGTAGCGGTCTTCGTCAACTGACGCTCCAGCGTCGCGCCAAACTGCTGGGTATAAGGCGAGTGATAGGTCGGAATCACCGTATTGAACTGCGAAGCCACCTGGCTGCCGGTGCCGCATCCCTGCGCCAACGCGTTCGACAGGCTGGTCGGATCGAAGCAGGTCGGGTTTCTGACTACCGTCTGCGTCTGGCTCTTCAGCGGATTCCCGTTGAACTGCTCGAGGCCCATCAAATCGCTCACCCCGAAACGGTCGTAGAAGAAACCGTATCCGCCGCGCAATACCGTCTTTGAAACCGCGCCCTTCTTGTGTCCGTCGAGAGCGTAAGCAAAAGCGACGCGCGGAGCCCAGTCATCGTGATCGGCAACGTGATTCTGGGTCTCCCAGCGCAGTCCGCCTGAAACTGTCAGGTACGAACGAACCTTCCAGTCGTCCTGGAAGTAAAGCGCGCCGTCAAATACATTGCCTGCGAAGCCCATTGGACCGGTGGTGTAATTGAGTATGATGGGCGCATTCGTAGCGCCGCATGTGACGTCGTTGGACGACGGCGCTGTAGGACATGCCGTTCCGGTGGCCAGTTTATTCAGCGCGCCGGCGTAATCGTACACCGTTCCAAAGCTGAAACCACCGTTGAAGCCCGCATTGGTCGAAGTCACTTCGTGATTGTCGCGCAGCCACGCGCCGAACTTGATCGCATGCGGCCCCGCGGTCATGGTAGTCATATTCTGCAGTTCAAAGTGATCGCTATTGCTTGAGTCTCGTTGCGAGCCGTTGCCGCCCGAAGTAAAGAAGCCCGGCACGCTCACTGTTGGAGCGCTGCTCACCGGCGTGTCGGTAGAGTTAGTTCGTTCGTATTCAAACCGGGTCTCGTTTACAATTCGCTCGTTAATGATCTGAGAATCGCTGATCTGCACCGTGTTGTCGATGTTGTCGGAACTGGAACTCTGCGTAGGCAGCGATGTGGACCCGATCGAGCCATTGGAATTGTTGCGGGAGAACTGGTAGCGCAGCGTGAGCGTGTTTTTCTGCCCCAGTTGCAGATCGATGCGTGGCGAGATATTGGTGTGCGTCGACGGCGCAAACAGGCTACCGGTTAATGCAGCAACATCGCCTGTGTTTCCGTTGATCGTGGGAACGTAGTAGACCCCCGATGAGCCGTCCTGATCGGCGGTCTGCACCGTGTAGACGCTTGCATCCTGGTTATTGCGTTCTTCAACGCTGAAGAAGAACGAGGCCTTTTTTGAGAGCGCTCCGCTCACCGTTCCGTTGGCCTGGATGCTGTGATAGGGCTGAATCGACGTTGTAAACGGGTTGCCGGTATTGAACGCGTTGTCGTTGCCCTGGAGGAAGAACCGCCCGTGCAGGGTGTCGGTTCCCGGCTTGGTCAGGATTTCGATGCGGCCGTAGCCGAGGCGGTCAAACTCCGCGGAGAACGGATTCTGGTTGATGCGGATTTCGCGGATTGCCGATTTGGGCGGCAGCGTGCCGCCGGTAAACCCGTCGATGTAAATCTGCCCGCCGTTTGGGCCCGCCGAGGGGCCGGCCAACGCGGTCAATTCATTTTGCAATTCGTCGGGATCGTCCGACAGAGCATCCAGGTCGCTGCCTTTCAGCACAATCGCGTTGGAGTTCTGTCCGGCTTCCACGCTTACCTGCGGTGCGCCTTCATCGCTCACCACCACCTGTTGTTGCGCTTCCTCGATCGCCATCTTAATATCGACATTCTTGGTCTGGCCCGCAGCGAGCGGAAGCGGTGCGGAGACAAATGCGGCAAAACCTGGGAAAGTGGCTTGAATAACGTAACTGCCGGCGGCGAGTCCTCGCACCGAGTAACCGCCCGCGGCATCGGCGCTGGTTTGCGCAACCATTGCGCCCTTGGCCGTCGTGACCGCGATCTGCGCGCCAGGAATCAACGCGCCGGTCGGGTCGGCGATATGGCCGTGCAGCGTGCCGGTCGCAGCCGGCGCAACTGTCGCGCGTGGCCTGCGCGCCATCAGACGGCCCTGCCGCCTGGGCCCGCGCCATTGCTCCAACCACGGCAAGCGCTAACGCGATAACAATATGAACAAAGCAACGAAGTCGTAAGTACACGTTTCCTCTCTCTTTTACTAATCAGTCTGTGATGGCCACTATTGGGGTGCTTCAGGCGCGCTCGATCCCATGCTCCAGTTCGACAGCAGGTCCTGGCTCGCAGGAGCTTCAAGCAGAGGCTCAACTCCCGCCAACACCGTGATGGCGGTAACGTCTGACTCACCCTGCGTTGAAACCAGCATGACCGCCTCGCCCTTTTCGAGATCGCCCAGCTTGATCGTCGGCGCCCGGCTGAGCGCCTGCGAAAGGTCGCCCATTCCGCCGCTCGCACCGCCCCCCGCGCCACGCTGGCCGCCCTGCCAGCCGCCATTTCCCCCCCGGCCCGGTTGCCGCCGGCGCTGCTCCCCCCAGCCCCATTTCCCGTTCCGCTTCCGGCGCCGGCCCCAGTGCCGCTTCCACCGGCAGCGCCCTGCGGCCTGGCTGCTCCGCCGCCATATCCGGCCGGAATCTGTCCCTTGAGTCTCATCGCAATAAACTGTGCCATCCGGTCCGGCAAGCGGCGCATCTGCGTCTCCGCGCCCATGTGGATGGTCACCTGCTTCTTCGTCACCAGGTCCTTGACCACTAGTGTCGAGTTTGCCGGATCGATGGATGTGATGGTCCCTGAAATATTGCGGAAGCCTCCCGATACCACTTCATCCGCGGTGAGAGTGTCCTCAGTTTTCTGGCCCCGTGCGCGCAACTGGTCGCCCGGTTGAATTGCCGTAATGGGCGCGGTCATTGCTTCGTCAAAACGCACCGAGCCCGGAGCGTAACGCTTGAGAATGGTTGCCGGAGTCGTCTTTACTGTGACCGTCTGCGCCGTCGACCCGGCGCCGGTTGACACCAGAATCACGCCGGAGGAGGCATCCACACTCTTCACCAGGCCGCCCACTCCGCGTTGCCACGCCGCGGCCTCATCCTGCTGCTTCTTTTGAACGTCGGCCGCCTTGATGGCGACAACGCGCAATGCTGCAGGCACGGCCCCAGTCGAGTTGGGGTCAAGGTTCACCAGCACTCTGTCGCCAACCGCCAGATCGGTGAATTGCATATCGACCGCCGCGCTGAGATTGGTTTGTCCCGGCTCGACGCGCTTGAGGATTGCGTTCGACGGTACCTGGACCTGCCGCGTATCTCCCTGCGCGGTCTTCACCGTCAGCGTGTCGCCGTTGATCGATGTAATGGCGCCCAGAAACCTGGCGGACGCGGCCTGCTGGGCGCATACGAGAGGCGCGACCAAAAGCGCCGCCAACGCCAGCAATCCCGTGATTTTCGTTGCGCTGTTTTGCGTCCTCTTCATAAGTCTTTCCGTGCAGGAGTTGTTCACCTGCCAAGGGAATCGGTTAATAGCCGTTATCTATTCCGGTAGACGCAGGAGGCCGGGAAAAAGTTGAGAGGGAATCCCGCAATCGGGTCCGCTTCCAAGTGCTTGATTAAAAGTCGGTTGGGCGGAGACAAGTGCGCGCTTGTGTTTGCCCGGCAAAGAAGGAACCACGTTGGCTAACCGTCGGCTGTGCATCACGATCACATCGAGCCGCCACTCGTGCAAGTTCCGGCGATGCAGCCTTTTGCGCGGTTGCCGCAACAAATACCGAAATGTGCTTGTGTATAACGCAAACACGAAATCGAGGCCCTCATTCGAGTGATGCAGGTCACTCTCTGATCGGCTGGCATCGAACATAATGAGTCATCGATCAGGGATCGCTGCCTAATTCCGGGTCTGGATGTGATCGATTTCGACTCACCCGGGCCATTGAAGCGCCGATATGTGTCGAAGGAGGAGCCAATATGACGACCGGGACACTCCACCACTCAAATCTGGCAACCGTTGTTGTTCCCCGCCTCTCGCGATCACTCGAGATGAGTTCTCTATCGGTTCAATTTATGCATCGCGCAGGGAATGTGGATTGGGCCAGGACCCGCAGTATGGATTGGCCGCCCGATGCAGTCATCGAGGGCCGCGCCTTCAAGGGTGTGTGCTGGGCATTGGCGATCGAAGGAGCCGCTGCGATTTGCATTTACGGCTTGTGGCAACTCTGGAGCCTGATCCGGTAGGCCGGGGACTGCGCGGGAACGTGGCCGCTTGCCGCCCCGCCAATTCTGCCGTCTCCAGAAACGTATATTTGCCCGAAGGCGAAGGAACCACATTAGTCAGCCGCCGATTGTGCACGACGATTGTCGAGGCCAGCCAGCACATTCAGACATAGGTGACCTGTCCGAGAATCATCGGCCTTGAAGCGCCCGTAGCCGCAGGCACATTGCCCGGCATCCGGCGCCACGTTTGCCACGCCAGTAGCGCGAAGGCCGCAGCCTCCTTGGCTTCGGCGGCCAAGCCGAACTCCTCAGGCGTACGCATCGTGCAACACATGGGCTCCAGACGAGCCGCCAGCATTCGCATCAAGGTTCCGTTGCGCGCACCGCCGCCCGAAACGATGTAGTCCACAGGCGCGCTCTTCATCAGCGGCATTGCAAATAGCTCATAACTTCGCGCGATGGTTTCGGAAGTCAGCGCAGTAGCCGTTGCCAGTACATCCTCGCCGCGCGCGCTGAGTTTCCGGCATTTCTCAAAAAACGCCGCGGCGTAAGCTTCGCCGAACTGCTCGCGACCGGCGGAGCGTGGAGGCTTCAATTTGAAGTAACGTTCCTTCAAGGCTTCCGTAACAATCGGTTCAAGCACAACGCCGCGCGCCGCAATCGCTCCATTGCGATCGAAGCGTTTGCCGAAAAGTTCCTGCGCCAGCCAATCGATCACCATGTTGCCCGGCCCCGTGTCGAAGGCGATGAGTCTTTCCGGTCCTGCGCCGGCGGGAATCGCAGTCAAATTGGCGATACCGCCAATATTCTGCAAAACCCGTCCGCGCTTCGAATCGGCAAACAGAATATAGTCGAGCAGCGGCACCAGCGGAGCTCCCTCGCCGCCGGCCAACATATCCGCAGGTCTGAAGTTTGAAACCACGGGCACGCCGATGCGCTCAGCGATTGCCTGCGCCTCGCCCAGTTGCCAGGTGCATGCAAATCGCCGCCCCGCGTATGCTTGAGCGCGAGCCTGGTGATAAAGCGTCTGACCGTGACAACCAACAAGGTCGAGCCTGATCTTGTGCCGCCGCGCAGTCTCTTCAACAGCGTCTGCATAAGCGATGCCCAGCCGCCAGTTGAGCCGCGCCAACTCTGCGGTTGAGATCGAATCGGCATTCATCGCAGCCAGTACCGCGCGCCGCAACACCTTGGGATACGGGAAGGCTTCATGCGCAATTAGCTTGAGCTTGGGGTGGCCCAGCCTGGGGTTCGGGTGCCCCATCCTCGCGACGTTTTTGTTCTTGTCGCCAGGGTGGGATTGCGTAATCCTCGCCACCGCCACGTCGATGCCATCGGCCGATGTACCGCTCATGATTCCTGCTACCGTCATTGCGCGCCCGGTCATGAGGTCTCCGCCGGAGCAGCGGCCCTCGGGTCAATTGCGTCAGTCTCGCTCGCCGCAATCACGTCGCGGAATCGCGCGATGCGCACGCGCAGTTGTTCGAGCTGCTTCGCAGTTAGAGGCCGCGAAATTTTTTGCGCGTAGAGTTTTCTTCGTTTCCGTTCCACTTCAGCCGCGCGACCGAGCAGCAGCTTTCGGAACGCCGCCGATCGTTCGGCCTCGCTCAGCAGTGCCTCGTAGCTGCGCAGAATCAGTTCCGGGCTATGGCAAATCTCGAGCAGATCGCTGCCGGCTACAACCGCCGCAATCGCCGCCTGATCCACAGGCAAGAACTTCAAGATTCCGCCCATCTCAAGATCGTCGGAGAGAATAATTCCGCGATAGCCGATCTTTTTGCGCAAAACAGTTGTGATCCAGAATGCCGATGCGCTGGCCGGCCGCAACTTGCCAGGAGTGGCGGGATACGCCGCATGATTCATCATGATCATCGGCATCTCGCGGTGCAGCTCGCGATAGGGAACCAGGTCCTCATTCCAGATCTGTTTCCACGTGCGGTCGATCTCCGGCATCACGAAATGCGTGTCGCCAGACGCGCCGCCCAGTCCAGGGAAGTGCTTGCCGCAGCCCGTGACCCCATGCGCTCGCAGGCCGGCGAAAAACTCCCGCGCATACGCCGTCACCTCGGCAGCATTTGCACCCGGCGGCCGCGAGCCCAGCACCTCAGCCGCTTCAGGCAGCGCCAGGTCCACCACCGGCGCAAGTGTGGTGTTGAATCCGAACGCGGCAGTCGCACGCGCAATCAACTCGCCATGCTCGCGCGCCAGTTGCGGCTTGCGCAGCTTGCGCATTGCCGCGCCAACTGCCTGCTCCGAGGGCAGCGGTGCCAGCGCATCGCGCACGCGGTTCACCGTGCCGCCCTCAATATCGACGCATCGCACCGCATGGGGCGCGCAGAAGCTCGTTACTTCATCGAGCAGCGCCCGCGTCTGCAGAGCGTCTTTGATGTTGCGCTTGAAGAGAATCACGCCGCCGGGCCGCACCAGCTTGAGCCACGCGCGCTCCACGCCGGTCAGCTCCGCGCCCGCGAGCCCTACCACCAGCAAACTTCCAGCGGCCTTGCGCAAACTCTCCATGAGTCCTTTAGTCCCTCAACCCTTAGTCCCTGTCTCTTTCAATTCGTTCTGCAACTCTTCCAACAGGTTCAGCGCCTGCAGCGGCGTCAGCGAATTCACGTCGGTGGCTTCAATGCGATCGACAATCCGCTGCGAGAGCGGCGTGAAGATTGTCAATTGCATCGGCTCAGCCGCGGTCTCGACATTCACGCTTTGCCGCTCCTGTTTTTCGTGCTGCCGCAGCACATGCCGCGCGCGCTCGATCACAACTGACGGCAGGCCGGCGAGTTTGGCCACTTCGATTCCGTAACTCTTGCTTGCCGCGCCGGGCTCAATGTTGTGCAGAAACACGATTCCGCCCGCGCCCTCTTTCACGCCCACCCGCAAGTTGCGCACGCGCGGCAACTTCTCAGCCAGCATAGTCAGCTCGTGATAGTGCGTGGCAAACAGCGTGCGAGCGCCGGTTTCGGCGTGCAGATACTCAACCGTGGCCCACGCCAGCGAGAGCCCGTCGAAGGTCGCGGTACCGCGGCCCATCTCGTCAAGCAGAATCAACGATCGCTGCGTCGCCGTGTTCAAAATGGTTGCAGTCTCGGTCATCTCGACCATAAAAGTCGACCGGCCTCGCGCCACATTGTCGCTGGCCCCGATGCGCGTATAGATGCGGTCGACCAGCCCGAACCGCAGGCTATCAGCCGGTACAAAGCTGCCCATCTGCGCCATCAGCACCAGCATCGCCGCCGTGCGCAGATAAGTGCTCTTGCCGCCCATATTCGGCCCGGTAATCAGCAATAAACTGGGCGCTTGCGCGCTCTCGCTCTTTGGAGCAGATTGCTGGCTTGCCTCCAAATACAGCTCATTGGGAATGAAACGCCCCTCGCGCGTCTCCTCCATCCACTGCTCGATGACCGGATGCCGCGCCGCGACAGCTTCAAGCACGGGCTCAGCGTCGAGCTTGGGCCGCGAATATCTGCGTCCGGCTGCCAGATGCGCAAAGCAGGCCAGCAAGTCAGCCTCAGCCACGGCAGAAGAGCTGCGCCGGATTCTACCTGCGCCTTCCAATACACTCATCCGAAGGGAAGAAAAAATGCGCTTCTCAATCTCGATGCATCGGTCGTGCGCCGTCAAAATCTTGCGTTCATATTCCTTCAGTTCGGGAGTGGTGAATCGTTCGGCATTCACGAGCGTTTGTTTGCGTTCGTAATCGGATGGCGCCAGCGACAGATTCGCTTTCGTGATCTCGATGTAATATCCAAACACCGAGTTGTAGCGCACCTTCAGCGATCCAATGCCGGTCCGGTGCCGCTCGCGATCTTCGATGGCCGCAATGGCCTGCCGTCCCGTCGTCGAAATCGACCGCAGCTCGTCGAGCTCCGTTTCCACTCCCGCCGCAATCGCGCCCCCATCGGCAAGAGTCAGCGGAGGCTCGTTCACAATGGTCTGCGCAATCCGCGCCGTCACATCTTCGAGCGTGTCGAGCCGCGCCGCAATCTGCCGCCACAGAGGCGCAGCCATCGCGACGAGAGCAACCTTCAGTCCGGGTAATTTAGCCAGGCTCGCGCCCAGCGCACGCACATCGCGCGGCCCGGCAGAATCCAGGCTGATGCGCGCCAGCAGCCGCTCCAGATCGAGAATCCCTTGAAACGCCCGACGCATCTCCTCGCGCTTCATCAGGCTGCTTTGCGCTTCGCCCACCGCCTTGTAACGCGACTCAATTGCCGCAGCATCGTTCAGCGGACGCAGAATGGTGGCGCGCAGCATACGCTTGCCCATCGGCGTCAGGCACTCATCCATGGTGCGGAACAGCGTGACGCGCTCGTCCTGGCCCTGGAAGAGCGGCTCGACCAGCTCGAGATTTCTCACCGTCACCTGGTCGAGTTCAAGCGAGGTCGAGTGTTCTTCAAAGCGCAGAGAATCGATGTGCAGCGCCTCGTTCTTCTGCGTGGTGCGCACATAATGCAGTACCGCACCGGCGGCAATGGCCGCTGCATCGTGGCCATCGAGCCCGAAGCCTTCAAGCGTGCGCACATTCAGTTGCCGCTCAATCAGGGGAACGGCAAAATCCCGCGTCCACACCCAGTCCTCAACGCGGGTGCGCGCGGCAATCCGTTCAAGCTGGGGCGCAGGCTCGGCGCCGGCCGTCAGCAGTACCTCGCGCGCTCCGGCCACCAGGATCGTGTCAATCGCCTCCTGCCGCGCCGAGCTCCCAAGAAACTCCGCCGTTCGGAACTCGCCCGTCGATACATCGAGCAGCGCAACTCCGCAAACGATCTCACTGGGGTGCCCCACCTTCGCCGCGTCGTTGTTTTTGCGGCTAAGGTGGGAGGGATCAGTGCCGACCCCGGAATCACGCGTTCCGCCCACCTCATACATCGCCGCCAGAAAGTTATTCTGCTCCGGGCTGGCCGCCGCATCGAGCGCCGTTCCTGGCGAAAGCACGCGCGTCACTTCGCGCCGCACTATCTTTTTAGTGAGCTTCGGATCCTCCATCTGGTCGCAGAGGGCGATCCGATAGCCTTTCCTGAGCAACCGCGACAGATACCCCTCAACCGCGTGAAACGGCACCCCGCACATGGGTATGCTGCGCTCTCGGTCGCGCGCGGTCAGCGTAAGTTCAAGCTCGCGGCTGGCAACGGCGGCATCGTCATAAAAGAGCTCGTAAAAGTCGCCCATCCTGAAAAAGAGCAGAGCGTCGGGATTCTGCCGCTTGGCCTCGGTCCACTGGCGCATGAACGGCGTCAGTTCGTTGGCGTCCTTATCCTTGCGCGCGGGCAGGGAAGTGAGCGCAAAACCGGCAGAGGCCGCTCCATCATCCGGCGCTGTCACTCCGTTCAGTGGATCAGGCTCGCCCGGCGCGCCATCTGTCTGCAACGGCAATTCGGCGGCTACGAATTGGTCGTCTTTCCTGATCACGCTGCCTTCAAGAGTATCGCGGCACAGGCCCTTTTCGGGTCCCGGTATTGCACACCGTCAACTCGCCGCCCACGATTCCTCACACCCGCCTGTAAATTGCTTGACTCCATCCTGCCCAGTCCCTACATTGAATCCACACCCGGCCCCCCGACCCTCGATCCAGGAAGAAGGATTTATGAACCTCTTGCGTATCTTCCTCGCAGCCATCGGAGCCTTTGTGGCCTACATGGCCCTCGCTTTTGCTCTACTCGGCCTTTTCCCGTCCCTCAAGACCGAATTCCTTAAGTACCCCGCTGTCTACCGCGATGAGAAAGGGCAGATGAGCCACATGTCGGTCGCAATGCCGGCCATGCTCCTCTCCGTGTTCGTCCTGGCCGTGCTCTACAGCTTCGTTTACCAGGGCGGTTCGGGCCTTTTCGAGGGAGCCCGATTTGGCGCGCTCATCGGCCTGTTCGCCATCGGGGCCTTTGTGTTGCATAACTATGCAAACCTCAACATCGGCCTCAAACTGGCCCTCCAGCAGTGCCTGATCTATTTCCTGGAGTGGCAGTTCGTGGGCATCGTAATCGGCCTCATCTACCGGCCGTTACTGCTCCACTGAACCTCCCACAGTTCCACCCCCAAGCGCCAAAACAATTTAATCTTGAACCGACGGGTCTTAATCTGGAGACGATGGGCCAGCGCACATTCAAGCTTTCCCCGGGACTGGCGCATAAACCCCTGTTAGGTGATATGGATCACAGTGGCCAGCCGCGTGACTCCTTAAGGTAGAAGACGCCATGTACCTTCTCTGGCTACGAGTTGCGGCCATTCTCTACGCGGCGGGAGCCTTTGCCGTCTTCCCGGCTGTCTTCTACTCCCAGGAACGCTGGCGAAGGTGGTGCGTTCACCTGGGCGGCATGGCTGTGTTCTTCCACTTTGTCTCGGTGGTTGAAATGCTGGTCCAGGCTCACCGGCTTATGCCCGTGGGCGAGCACGAAATCGAGTCTCTGCTGGGATTTGCGGTAGCCTGCATCTTCTTCCTGGTGTGGTGGCTTTACGACGGCATCTCTCTTGGAATCTTTGCGTTACCGGCAACATTCTTCCTGGTTCTGATTCCCGCACTGGGCCCCAACCGCTACCGGTTTCCCAGTCAAGGCATCTACGATATGTGGCTTGTGGCCCATATCATCGCCCTTCTGCTGGCTTACGCGGCGCTGTTTTTCAGCCTCGTAGCGTCAATGCTCTACCTGGTGCAGGAGCGCCGCATCAAGTCAAAGCGCAGGCCGGCAAAAGCATCAAAATGGGGGCCGCTTGAGTGGCTGCCGCCGCTCGATACCCTGGAACGCGTTGCTCTTGCCACGCTCGAATTCGGATTCCCCTGCATGACCGTCGGCCTCATCCTTGGTTCCGTGCTGGTGCAGGAGACTTCGGTTGGCGCGTCCTACTTCCTCAATCCCGACATACTGGCCGCCTACGTGATGTGGGTTATCTACGTCAGCCTGCTGTTTATGCGCCGCAGCGCCGGCTTTCGCGGGCGCAAGGCAGCTTACGTATCGGGCGCCGCGCTGGTCGTGATGATGGCCGTCTGGTGCGTTAACTTCTTCAGCCAGGTTCACAGGTTTGGTCCCCAATGACGCTCACCCTCATCGGCGTCAACCACAAGACCGCGCCTATTGCGCTGCGCGAGCGCGTGGCCATTTCGCGGGACGATCTGGCTGAAACAGTTCAAGCCCTGGCCGCTGTGCCCGGGGTTGCCGAGTGCATGATTGTCTCCACCTGCAATCGCGTTGAGCTGCTGGCTGCAACTGAAGGCGACAAAATCGAGGTTACGAATTTTCTCGCCAGCCACTTCGCGATCGAGCCTGAAGTGCTCAATCCGCACCTCTACGAGTATCACGAGAAGGACGCGATCTCGCACCTGTTCAAAGTAGCCGCCAGCCTCGACTCGATGGTTGTCGGCGAGCCGCAGATTCTTGGCCAGGTGAAAGAAGCCTTCGCCGTTGCCCGCGCGGCGGGTACAATCGGCGGACAGCTTGACCACCTGTTGCAGAGCGCATTTTCCGCGGCCAAAAAAGCTCGCTCCGAAACCGGAATCGGTTCGAATTCAGTCTCCATCGCATCCGTCGCCGTCGAACTTGCCCGCAAGATCTTCGGCTCGCTCAACGGCCGCACCGTTTTCCTCGTCGGTGCAGGCAAAATGAGCGAGCTCGCCGCGCGCCACCTCGTCCAGCAGGGCGTCGGCACCATCCTGGTTTCAAACCGCACCGCCGAGCGCGCCCGCCGCATGGCCGAAGAGTTCGAAGGCCACGTCAAGCCGCAAGTGGTGGACTTCAACCAGCTTTATGAGGCCGCCGCTACTGCCGACATCGTCATCAGCTCCACGGGCGCGCCCCATCCCATCTTCCGCCGCGAGCACGGGCAACGCTTCCTGCATGCCCGCAAAAATCGCCCCATGTTCTTCATCGATATCGCCGTCCCTCGTGACGTCGATCCGGAGATGAACAAGCTCGACGGCATCTTCGTTTACGATATCGACGATTTGCAGCAGGTAGCCGCGTCGCACCTTGAAGAGCGCGGCCGCCAGGCCCTCGATGCCGAAAGCATCATCGCCGCTGAGGTCGAGCGATTCCATCAACGCCAGCGCTCGGTCAATGCAGCTCCGGCCATCGTCGCCCTGCAGCGTAAGGCTGAAGAGATTCGCGTCGCTGAGATCGAGCGCATTCACAAGCGGCTGGGCACGCTCACCGCTGAGCAGCTCGCCGCAGTTGAAGCGCTCACTCGCGGTCTGGTTAACAAATTCCTGCACCCCTCCATGCAGGCGCTCAAGCAGGCTGCGCGCGAGGGCGACTCGGCGCGGCTCGATATGCTGTGCGAAACCTGGTCTGTCTCTGCCGCCCCCACGGCCGAAGCGCCGGAAGCGGAGCCCCAAGCAGCAAGCGCCGAACCCGGGCCCGAAAAATCTGTCCCCGAACAGCATATGGAGGCGCACCGATGAAACTGCGTATCGGCAGCCGGGGGTCGCAGCTTGCTTTGTGGCAGGCTAACCACATTGCCGACCTGCTGCGCTCAAACGGTCACAATGTCGAAATCGAAATCATTAAAACCACCGGCGACCGCCTGCAGGAAGTCACCTTTGCCGAAGTCGGCTCCAAGGGTATGTTCACCAAAGAAATTGAAGAAGCCCTGGCCAGCGGCCGCGTTCACCTGGCCGTGCACTCGCTCAAGGATCTGCCCACCGAGTTGCCTGAACCGTTCGCCCTCGCGGCGGTTCCTCCGCGTGTCGATCCCCGTGACGCATTTGTATCGGCCAAGTACATGAGCCTCGCATCGCTACCGCAGGGCGCGAAAGTGGGCACCAGCAGCCAGCGCCGCCGCGCACAGCTCAAGGCACTGCGGCCCGATATTGAAGCCATCGAGTTTCGCGGCAATGTTGACACGCGCCTGCGCAAACTGGGCGCGGGCCAAGTCGACGCCATCCTGCTTGCCTCGGCCGGCCTCGACCGCCTCGGCCGCACCGATTGGATTCGCGAGCGGCTCGACCCCAGTATTTTTTGTCCCGCCGCAGGCCAGGGCGCGCTGGGCATTGAAACTCGCAAAGACGATTACGGCATCATTCAGGCGCTCGCGTTCCTCGACAATCCCGACACCCGATTCGCCGTCACTGCCGAGCGCACCGCCCTTGCCGCGCTGGGCGGCGGTTGCCAGGTGCCCATCGGCATCCACTGCCGCCAGAATCTCTCTCACATACGCAGCGAGGGCAGCAACGGCCCGCTCGATGAAATCTTCGGCGTCGTGGCCTCGCCCGATACGGGCGCCATCATTCGAATCTTCCACACCATGCCGCGCGACCACCATGATCCGGAGGCCCTGGGCCGCAGCGCTGCAAAGATGCTGCTCAACCAAGGCGCCGGCGCGCTGCTCGCACCCGTCGAGGGAGCAGCCAAGTGAGCTGCGCTAAGTGCGCCGGCTCCAGCCCGTTGCTGTACGCGTCCACGCCCGTACACTGCATGAAGCATCGCAACTCAAGAGACGTCATGGCGCCCCAACCACTCACCGGCAAAAAAATCCTCGTGACGCGAGCCGCTCACCAGGCGGGCAAGCTCAGCGATGCGCTGCGCGAGTCTGGCGCAATTCCCGTCGAAGTTCCGGTGCTCGAAATTCAGCCGCCGAAGACTTGGCTCGACTGGAAAAAGCAGTTCGCGAGCTTGATTCGTACGATTGGATAATTTTGACTAGCGTAAATGCAGTATCGGCGCTGGCTATTCGGGCGGCTGCTCGAAAGTCTCATTCACAATTCACAAATCTAAAGATTCAGCCTTTGAGCCACCGCGTAGCGGTCGAGCGGGGCATCTAAGGCGACCTGGTTCCGGATGCAGCGCCGAAGCCCTAGTCGGGCCCTTCTCAAAAGTTGCCGAAGTAGTTCCTGGCACGACTTACGTCGTGCCGAAGCACTCGTTCAAAGCGAGGCTTTAGCGCCGGCAAGGTTGAAGTGTCCCGGCAACATATTGCTGGCCCGCGCTGCTGTCGCCCGCGATGTTATTCCCGACGCTCTTCGCGCCGCCGGCGCCACCGTCGATGTAGTCGACGCCTATCGAAACGTGATGCCTGAGGCCGCGCCCAGCCAGCTACGCGCAGCTTTGGAGCAGGGAATTGACGCCGCCACCTTTACCAGCTCATCAAGCGTCATGCACCTGGCGGACGCCGCAAAAGCTGCTGGTCTCGCCTTCCCATTCACCGGAGTCGCTGCCATTTCCATCGGACCCATCACCAGCCAGACCCTCCGCGAAAACGGCTGGGAACCGGCCGCTGAGGCCAACCCAAGCGATATACCCGGCCTGGTTGCGGCGCTCGTCAAATGCTTCGGCCCCTTCTGACCAAACACTCGCTACCGGGTCGCTCACTTGCCGACTCACCGACCTGTCGACTCGCCCGCCCAAGCTCGCTTTTTCAGTAGACGCCTCCGCCCGCCCCGCACTAGAATCCGCCTCAACCTGAAATTACGCTGAACTTTGAGGAGGAAATATGGGCGAGCTACTTCAACCCATGCATTTATTTGTTATCTTCATTATCTTTGGCCTGTTTCTCATTCCGGCGATCATCTACCTGCTCACTCTTCAGAACGCTTTGGGCAAATGCCCTCCGGTTTCCAGAACCATGGACCCGGCAATGGTCTGGCTCCTGCTCATTCCGCTTTTTCATCTCATCTGGCACTTCTTCGTCGTGATGGCCCTGGCAAAGTCCATCGGCAACGAATACCGCCGCCGCGGCATCCCGTGTCCCGATCCGTTGCCCGGCCAGTCCATCGGAATAGCCATGTGTATCTGCGGCTGCTTCAGCATCATCCCAATCATCAACTTTCTCGCCGGTCCGGCCGAGCTTGTCCTCTGGATCATGTATTGGGTGAAGATCGCCGAGTTCTCGCGCCTGCTCGATCTTCCGCCCGTCGCGATCCCGGCCCCGCCAGCGTATTAACAGTTCATTGAATCAGTCGCCGTTTTCAAACTGCACCACTTTAACTGTTTATAGTGCCGAAGATGGCCAAACCGGAGCGCGCGATAGCCCCTGAGGGACTGCTTTTGCGAAGCTCGCTTGTTGATCAGAGTTTCTTGAGGATTGCCACAATCGACATGTTGACTCGCTGACTTGCTGGTTTGCTGACTTGCCGAGTCGCCGAATCGCTCACTTGCCGACTCGCTGCTAGTTCAGCTCTCCCACGTCTTGTCCTTCGACCGGCACAGCGTCTCCAGATTGCACGCGCTGCACTTGGGTTTCCGCGCCTCGCACACTTTACGGCCGTGATGAATAACCTGGTGGCTGAAGCTGATCCATCGATCCTGCGGCAGTACGCGCATCAGTTCCTGTTCGACCTTTTCGACCGTGTCGCCCTTGGCCAGCTCCAGCCTGCGCGCGATGCGGAAGACATGCGTGTCCACCACCACTCCCTCAGCCTTGCCAAAGCTCACGCCCAGCACAACGTTAGCCGTCTTGCGGGCAGCGCCAGGGATGGTGATGAGCTCAGCCAGCGTCTCAGGAACCTTCCCGCCAAACTCCTCCGTCACCTTCTTCGCCGCCCCCAGAATCGACTTGGCCTTATTGCGAAAGAACCCAGTGGTGCGTATCAGCTCTTCAATCTGCGGCTGGGTAGCCTTGCTCATCGCCCTCGGAGAAGGGAAGCGCCGGAACAGCTCCGGCGTAACCATATTCACGCGCACATCAGTGCACTGCGCCGAAAGAATCGTAGCCACCAGCAGCTCCCACGGCGTCTTGTGAGTAAGAGCGCAAACCGCCTCGGGATAAGCCTCATCCAGCGCCTTCAAAATTGCGGACACGCGCTCCGGCGCGAGCGGGCCGCGTGCCGAAGCTCTCCTTGCGGTACTCTTCGTCTTCGATGTCATTGGTAGTAGTCCCGCACGTAGTAGTCTCGAACTCTGGGAACGAGCAGATATACCAGGAGTGCCGCAGGAAGAATGCTTAACGGTCCGGCAAAGAAGAGAAGTACCGCGGCTGACGCACCATTCCCAACGAGTCCCGCTACCCAGCCGAACATCATTCCTTTCGACAGGCCGAACAGGGCGATTGTGCAAAGCACAAATGGGAGAAAGAAGACGATGCCGGAAAGCATCACGTGGCGCCAGGAGAGTATGCCCCACGATGCCCACAGAATCCAGACAGCAAATAGGAGGACGGCAACTAATCCCTGACTTCCCGTCGCCACTTTTGCCGATCTTGGAAGGGTTGTCGTAGTCACCATTGCAAGCGATTCCTGATGATTCATTCTACGCGCGAACCCGCTGCCTTACGGCTTTCCCTGAACTCGCCCAGAAAGCATATTTATGGACAGCTTTACCCCAGAATAAAACTGCCAATGCAACGCATTCCTCGCTCTCAGTTTCGACTTTGGACTATGCTGTGGAGTGGAGTCGACATATGGAAACGATCCGGGTGGTTCTCGACGAGAGAAGCTGCTGCTCGTCGCCGACCGCGCCGCGCGCAGAATGAATGCGAGCCGCTCAGCGCTTGTGCGCGATGCGCTGCGCAAACATCTGCTGCGCCTGGAGACGCGGGCCAAAGAGGAACGCGACAGGGAAGGCTATAAAATACGGCCCCATTCAGGAAACGAAACGACTCTTTGGGACTCGGAGGCAGCGTGGCCTGGGCTGGATTGAAGCGGAATGCTAGATGAGATCCGCGGAGAACATCATCGCTTCCCAGCCCAGGCTTCTTCCGTAATTCTCTTGATTTGCGTGATCGTGAGCCTGGGCCCGCTTTTCCGCGCCAGGCTTCCGCTGAATTTATCGATTGAGTGGGCCTGCCGGAGGTAAGTGCCGGCGCTTATAAGCGGCCACGCCTCTTTGTAGGGCATCAGGTGTTCGTGCTTCGCCCGCCAATGCGCGTCAATGCCGTCGAAGCCGTTCCCGCGAAACACATGGCCGCATTCGGGGCAGGTTTTCCGTACTTTGGAATCAATTCCCATGGCGACGCACTCCGCTATCCAACTCTACAAATCCAGCTTCCCGCCCAGCCATGCCGGCAGCTTCTCCAGCGGCAGCCGTATGCCCACATAAAACTGGCCAAACTCCGCGTAGAGCGCGCTCACTTCGTCGAACCGCATCTCGTAGATCAGCTTCTTGAACGCGACCGGATCGTCGGAGAACAGGTCAACGCCCCACTCCCAATCATCCAATCCGATCGAGCCGGAGATGATCTGCTTCACCTGGTAGCCGTAGCGGCGGCCAATAAGCCCGTGGGCGTGCATCATCTGCTGGCGGTCTTCAAACGGCACCCGGTACCAGTTCACCCGCTCGCCGCGCTTGCGGTCCATCGGATAAAAGCAGAAATACTTGGTATCCGGAACCGAGGGATATAGCCTGGGCGCCATGGCGTGAGCCTGCCGCTCCAGCGTCGCCTGAACCTCGGCCTGCCACTCCGGACCGTAGACCTCCTGACCTTTGGCGGAGGCTTCTTCATAGGTCTTTCGCGTCGACTCGTACAGCCCAAGCTCCACGATAGAAACGTACGAGTGAACCTGAACGAGGAAGTCGAACAGCGGATTTCGCGCCAGGTCGAGCTCCACCTGGTTCAATGCGCCAAAATTGGGGCGAAAGTGAACCAGGATCAGGTCGCCCTTGTGTCCCAGTTGCGAGTAAAGCGCGCTCCTGATTTGAGTGCCGTCCTGGGGGCGTTCAAGATCGACCAACAGCCGGGTGCCCTCGCCTGCGATGCGGTCGCGGTCGGACTTCGGCGTATTCCACCAGCTTTTCCAGTCGAACCGGAAAAACTGATGCAAAACGCCCGATCCCTCCAGGGTAAGGGGTACAGGGGGCAATTCAGCCAAGAGGGACCTCCAGATTTTTCTTTATCTTTAAGTCTATCGTATCAAAGAACTAACATCCAATTTGCTTTTGCGCGCTTCCATCGGCCGTTTGCCGCCGCAGCGCGCGACGAAAACGGCAGGCAATTCCCTTTATACTGAAAAGGCTCATGAACGAAAAGATCCTGGCGCTGCTGGTTCAACTCATCACTCAAACCATTCAAGCTGGCGGTTATGCCGGCATCGTAGCGCTCATGGCGTTCAATTCAGGCGGCGTTCCCATTCCCTCTGAGCTCATCTTGCCGTTCTCCGGGTACCTGGTCTACCTGGGCCGCTTCAATTTTGTTCTTGTAATAATCGTAGCTTCGCTGGGCTGCAACCTGGGCTCGGCTGTGGCCTACTGGATCGGCGCCAAAGGCGGCCGGCCGCTTGTAGTCCGCTATGGCAAGTGGGTCCTGATGAGCCAGCACGATCTTGATCGCATGACCTGGTTCTTTGAACGCTACGGCTCCATCGCGATCCTCGCGGGGCGCATGCTGCCCGTGGTGCAGACCTTCGTCGCCTTCCCGGCGGGAATCGCGAAAATGAGCCGGCTGCGTTTTCACACTTACACCACCATTGGCTCGTTGATCTGGTATACGTGCCTGGCCTGGGTGGGCATGAAGCTGGGCCAGCGCTGGGATACCGATCCGCGCCTCGAGCAGATGTTTCATCGCTTCCACCTGGTAGTCGAACTGGCCATCCTGCTGGGCGTGGTGTGGTTCGTCTGGTCGCACTTGAATCGCAGAAAGGCCGCCAATGCTGCATAACGGCAAGAATGCAATCGTAGTGCACGAAGTGTCAGGGCACGACTTTAGTCGTGCCGATAGAACCCGCAAAATGACTCGGGCTTTAGCCCCTGAGGGGTCTCTTGAATCAAGAATGGGTCACCGCCAAAGCGGCTCGCACAATTTGCCTGCCACGGGGTCCCGGTGTTCAACTTGATAACTGGTTGAAAATCAAAAAGCGCACGAATCGTCTGTTCGAAATCATTCATGAAGGAAGGTTGCAAAAGACATGTCAGCTGAACAAACAGGTGGCCATAAGACCACCGGAGTCCAGCCCGCCAAGGGCAAGCTTGGAGTAATGGTGGTAGGTCTCGGCGCCGTTGCCACCACTATGATCGCCGGCGTTGAAGCGGTGCGCCGCGGGCTCGCAAAGCCCATCGGTTCGCTCACCCAGATGGGCACCATCCGTCTCGGCAAACGCACCGATAACCAGTCGCCGCTCATCAAGGACTTTGTGCCGCTGGCCGATCTGAACGACGTGGTCTTCACCGGTTGGGACATTTTTGAAGACAACGTCTACGAGTCGGCCGCGCACGCGGAGGTGCTGAAGCCCGAAATTCTGGCTAAGCTCAAGCCCTATCTCGAAACCATCAAGCCAATGCCGGCGGTCTTCGATCAGTTCTATGTGAAGCGTCTGCACGGAACCCATGTGAAGAAGGGCAAGACCAAGCGCGAACTCGCCGACCAGGTGATCGAAGACATCCGCGCCTTCCGCAAGACGGTCGATCGCGTGGTCATGATCTGGTGCGGCTCGACTGAAATCTTCCTCGAGCCCGCGCCGGTTCATCACAGCATCGATAACTTCGAAAAGGGCCTTGAAGCCAACGACCCCGGCATTGCTCCTTCACAGATCTACGCCTACGCCGCGCTCAGCGAAGGCGTGCCCTTCGCCAATGGCGCTCCCAACCTCACTGTCGACATTCCCGCGCTCGTCTGCCTCTCAAAAAAGAACGCCGCGCCCATTTGCGGCAAAGACTTCAAGACCGGCCAGACGCTGATGAAGACCGTCCTCGCGCCGGCCTTCAAAGCGCGCATGCTCGGCGTCCACGGATGGTTCTCAACCAACATCCTGGGCAACCGCGACGGCGAAGTCCTCGACGATCCGCAGTCGTTCAAGACGAAAGAAGAATCCAAGCTCGGCTCACTCGAATACATCTTCCAGCCCGAGCTTTATCCCGACCTCTACAAGGATCTCTATCACAAGATCCGCATCAACTATTACCCGCCGCGCGGAGATGAAAAAGAGGCGTGGGACAACATCGACATCTTCGGCTGGCTCGGCTACCCGATGCAGCTCAAGATGAACTTCCTTTGCCGCGACTCGATCCTGGCCGCTCCCATCGCGCTCGACCTGGTTCTGTTCCTCGACCTGGCCAAGCGCTCACCGGAGCTCAGGTCCATCGGCATCCAGGAGTGGCTCAGCTTCTACCTCAAGTCACCGCAGACGCGCGAAGGCCTCTACCCCGAGCACGATCTTTTCATCCAATCCATGAAGTTGAAGAACACGCTCCGCCACATCATGGGCGCCGACCTGATCACGCATCTCGGCCTTGAATATTACGACTAAGCAACAGTAGCGCCGCGCTCCCCGGGGTCCCCGGCGAATGATTTGTATTCGCTGGGGTGGTAGCGCGGTTGTACCGCCGGTCTCCCGACCGGCGGTAGCGCGGGTCTCCTGACCCGCGCTTAGTCTTCGGCGTCTTCGGAATTCTTGGAGCCTCTTCACAACGCATTTTGGGTGTAATATCGAGGCCAAAGAAGACCATGAAACTCCTTCGGTCTGACTCGCCGGAATTGGCTCACTGCACCTCCACGGCCAGAGTGCGGGCTATTCGGCATTGGCCCGCATTGGTATACGGCCGCGAGGTGAACGCGTACATCCTGTTGCTCGTGCTTACCGCGGGCTTCGGCCTCTCGGCGTTCGCCCGGGCGCAAGCCGGCGCAACGTTGATTGTAAAAACCGACATGAACTGCAACTGGACGCTCGATGGGCAAGCCATTGGCCTGCTCAAGGCCGGCGACTCCAGGGACCTTCCGGTCTCATCGGGCGAGCATTTGATCCGGGCCGCTACCACTGATGAAGTGGTAGCAGTTCGCATCAAACTGGCGGCCGTTCAGGGCCAGAAAGCGATCGACATCCAACTGAAAAGTCAACACGATCAGCGACTGAAGAACCAACTCGCTGAGACAGCGAGGAAACAATCCGAGGCCGATGTCGCGCTGCATCCCACCTGGACCGACCCCGACACCGGGTTGATGTGGACCAGGAAGGACAACGGCTCGGATGTGGACTGGAACCAGGCCAGCGACTATTGCTCCAAATTGCAGCTTGCGGGCTTGAGCGACTGGCGTTTGCCCTCCATTGAGGAACTGCAGGGAATATACGATCCCAGCGTCAGCATTAAATCAACGTTTGATTATGGTGTTGTGAATGTGCACGTGAAGGGCAATCTGAAGCTCACCGGATGGTACTGGAGCAGTGCTCAAGGAGATAATCCCGGGAAGCCGTGGCAGACTGCATGGAGCGTAATCTTCCATCACGGCCCTGAAGAGCGGCCGCATCGGCTCATACTCAACATCGGCTACAGCATGCGTGCGCTCTGTGTGCGCCGTTCGGGAGAATGATGGCTGTGACTTAATGTTTTGGTCATCTCGTCTACTGTTTCCTTGGCTCGACGCGTGAAGGTCTGCAAGGCCGCGCCATTCGGGGGTTAGTTTACTGACGGCTTTTCAGATTGATCTATGACATAGACATCCATCGGTACCTTGCGCTTTTCCAGCTTTAACCCGAGTGCATCAAGCGACTCGACGAGCGGGGAACTGCCTTCCGGATCACTGGGAATTCCGTCCATAGCCGGTCTTGGCGGTCTCATGGGGCAGTCGAATGCGATTTGGTAATCCCCTTTGATTCCGGTCCGATCGTCGACCATGTGCTGGTCACTGCCCAGACAACCGCCCAATCGCCCTGCCAATTCTTCCATTGTCATCTTACTGCGTTCATAATGCATAGCCGAATTTTCCCGATCGAATTTCACCGTTTGGGTTCCTCTCTTTCCCATATCAAAGGTGCTGGAGCCATCGGGGTTCCTGACAATTTTCGATTCCGATGCTCCTTCTCCGGCGTTGCTATCCGCCGGTTTCACGGTTGCCGCGGTTCCAGGATTTGGCGGATCGGGAAGGGAGGGTTTCAACTTGGCTCCATGCTTGCCAACAACCAGTGCATAGGCTTCCAACTCTCTTTTCTCAATGTGGAACTTGAGTTGAAAGCGATCTTTCAGAAGAACCTGCAGCATCTTCTTGTCGTCGCCCTCGATCGCTCCATCCGGCAATTTAGCCTCAATGTCGTAATAGTCCTTGTCAATCGATTCCGGCCCTGAGACCTGGAACTCCTGAACATCGAAAGCATAAGCAATAAGTTACTTCAATGTCATGGACCAGTAGGAGGCGCGATCCGGGTAGACTTGAGCCCAGTAATGCCTGGGGTCGAAAGGATGGGAGGCATCCATGATCACCGGCTTTATAGTTGCCACCTCAAACGACGGGTCAGTGGATGCTGTTTGCGCGCCAGCGCGGACTGCTGCACCCAGCAGTATGATCGCAATGCCACACGAGGCACAGAACGCGATGAAGAAGTAAATACGAAGACATTTCATTGGAAGCCAACTCCCCTTTTCATCGAATTCTTAATGCGCGACTGTCGAGTCAAATGCCATCAGAGTAAGTCTTCGAGGCTAATTCAGGGAGAAGAATTGAACCCGTCTTTCAGAAAAAAGCTCCGGCCAAGGCCGGAGCTTTTTTCTCAATCCAACGAACCGTTACGCCATCGCCGTCATCATGCTCACCGCAGGCGCTTCAACTGCAACTGCCGGAACCACCGCGCCGGCCGGCACGGCCGGATGCGGCTGCGAGTGGGTTCCACGCATGAGCTTATGCACAAAGTGATACGGCGGCCACGGGCCTGATAGCTGCAACTGGCATTCACGCATCATCAAGACGGTCGATGCAAATTTGTTATGGTACCGCTCCACGCACTTGCGATCGATCAGGTGCGCAATGTCGAGCACCATTTTGCCGTTTTCCGTCAGCCGGCAGCTCACTTCCTCGTCCATGGGCAGAAACAGCTTGTGCATCTGGAAGCTGACGGCGCGCGCCCGCGTTTGCCGTTCTCGCGTCCGGGATGCGTTCTCGCGCAGGTTGGTCAGGTACTCGCGCCCCACTTTTTCAATCGGCAGGTGCCGGTCGATTGCCTTGCCGCAACAATCGTCGACAAAAATCTTCAGGTGCATCTCGGTTTTGCCGCGCAGCTTATCGATGTTGCCCATAAACTGCCGCTGATTCGAGCGGATCGACCTCCGCAGCGACTCATCGTCGTTGAATACCGTTCCAAATCGGAAGGGAAGTACCGTGGAGTGCTGGAAGCAATCGGCGATCACTCGTGCATGATCGACGCCGGATTTCTGGTTGAGAGATTCCTGTGGGTTGTGCTCGCTCACGACTATGGCGAGATCGCTGGCGGGATATAAAAAAACTTGATTTCCGCTTACTCCGACGACTGACTCCAACGGAACAGGTTTACGATGGCGAGCTAATTCAGGAAACGCTTGCTTTTCCCCAATGCAGTAGGCATACCATGCCATGGCGAGACACTCCATTCGCGCACGCACGCGTCTACGCGCGCCGCTTGTTGGTGAAGCTCTGTGAACTTGGGAACAACTGCATGCATAGGCTGGAACAAGGCCGCCCACATTAGCGACCCCATCTGACTAACCGGAATACTAGTCTCGCGAAAATACGACTGGCAACAGCCGTTGTCACAATGCGCCCAGAGGTTAGCCGGTTTCAGCAAAGTAGTTTGTGTGTAACAGAAAAATATATTGATGATATAGAAAAACTGCCAAAACTGTCCTTATCGAAGGTCAAAAGCGATTTACGGTCGTCCCACAATCCAGGACAGATTGTTAAAGAGTGGTGCGAATGTCGGAGTTTGGAGCATCAACATTCGTCTTAACCTCGAACTTTAGTGAAGAATCCACCGCGGATGCATCACGAGCACTGCATTCAGCGCTACTACCGCCGCCAGCAGCAACAGACCGGCAATTAAGATCAAATTCACCCTGCGGCCTAACTTCTCCAGCCTGTCCGCCAGATTCCGCTGTTCACTGGCTGTTTCCGCGGTCAGTTCTCTCACCGTTTCCAGTTGCTCATCAATCTGCTTCAATGCTGCGTTCTGCCCGGCCACCTGCGAGCGCAGCTCCACGTGCCGTTTCTCAAGCTGGGCCAGGCCCTCCTGCAGCGGCAAAAGCGTTTGTGCAACCTGCCGCGGCGTTGCCTGCGGGCCAATGAGATTCGAAACCACCGTCCCAATCTGCCCATCGATCAGCGGCAGAAACTTCTGCGCCAGGGGCAGGATCGTTTTAAGCACGCCGACCGTTTTTTCGAGCGTCGAAGGATGCGAGCCAGGCCGCAGAATCTCAGGCGGCCGGCGGGACGCTGCCCCGGCGTCCCTGGGTTTTGGTTCCTCGGTTGCAGCCCCTTCCGGTCTCAGCTCTTCCATTCCGTTCACTCTCCGTCCATCTTGCGCAAACTCTCACTATAGATGCTGGCGGCTGCCTTAGGCAGGTGTCGGTCCGCCGTCTGCGCCTCATTCGCGTATCCTCAAATCGGAGAGAGAAGCGTGAAAACAGTCTTCGCAAAGTCCATTCGCAGTGTGCAGGGAAGCATCCTGGCCGGCGTCATCACCGTCGGCCCACTGTTTGTCACTTACCTCATCTTCAGCTTCCTGTTTACGACGCTTGCCAAGGCCGGGCTGCCCATGGTGCGGTTCTTCCTCGCGGTTTTTCCGCTGGGTTGGCTGGGAAGCCCCTTCATGGAATCGGTGCTGGCCATCCTGCTCACCCTCGCCATCCTCTACGTGGTTGGCCGCGTCACCTCCGTGGTCATCGGCCGGCAGGCTTTCGGAATCTTCGAGTCGGCACTGGAGCGGCTGCCATTTATCGCCAAGGTCTACACATCGGTCCGCCAACTCATCGACACCATGATGGCCAAAAAGCCCTCCAGTCAGCGGGTCGTGCTGGTCGATTTTCCTATCGTTGGACAGAAGAGCATTGGGTTCCTGACTCGCACGCTCGCTGACTCTGAGACCGGCGAACCCCTGGCCGCCGTCCTGCTCCCCAACGCCATCAACCCCACCTCGGCATTTCTGCAGGTGCTGCCCATGATCCGCGTCACCGAGACTGCAATGACCATGGAGCAGGCGATGAGTATGCTCTTGACCGGTGGAGCGGTCGGGCCTGACACCATTCGTTACTCGGCAGGCGCAGCTCCATCCAACGCTGCGAACGTCGCTTCGCCAACGCCGCTGCCGCGACAGCCGTGAACCGCCAATCGATTCCGGTTACACTGTTTGCAAACCATGAAGACCCGCCCGCCGACCATTACCCTGCTTTCCTTCCTCTTTATTGCCGTGGGAGTCATTTCAACCGCGGCGCACGTATGGCAATTCAACATCGAGAAGCCATCGGCTCTTGAAGAGGCAGGAATCTTTGTTATCGGCGCCCTTGCTGTTTTGGCAGGTGTCTATATGCTGCGCGGAAAGAACTGGGCGCGCTGGCTGGCCCTGGCCTGGATCAGCTTTCACGTAATAGTGGCCGCCTTCAATCAACCCCTCGGCCTCATCATTCATGTGGTATTCGTTGTGCTGCTGGCGTGGTTGCTCTTCCGCCGCGAATCGCAGCAGTGGTTCAACCCCAGGCCCGAAGCAGCGCCGCTTAAACCGCCCTCAGATCCACCACCCCCCGTTTCTTAGCACCAGGACTGCAGATTTCTTTGCCGGAGGGAGCAGGGGCCTTCAGTGTCCGCGTGAAATCTCAGTTCGGCGAAGTGGCCGCAGGTAAAGCGGAGGGAGCAGCAATCTTCAGGCTCCCAAAATCACCGCAGATTATCGAACCGGCTTTAGCCGCAGGCCCTTTTGGCTGCAAACTCTCCAAATAGGCTTGAATTCTCACGCGGACACTTCAGCCCCTGGAGGATGTTTCCGGAAACTGCACCCCTACTCCGCCGCCAGTGCCTCGTCGACATGCTCGCTCTCCACGGTCACCTTGCGCAGGTTCACGTGGTCAAACTGCGCCCAGATCAGCCCCGCCGGAATCACGCTCAGAAACGTACTCAGCAGCAGTGTTGCGCCGCAGGCGGTGGCGGCCTCAGGCGAGGCGCCCAGCACTGCGGCCAGAATCACGGCAACCAGCCCGATCTGCGAAAACCAGCCTATAACCGGCAGTTGAAGCACGCTGGCTCCGCCGCTGCCGACCATGATGAGGATGCATTTGGGGGGCGTGATCGCCATCAGCGCCGGGCTGGCCACAAACGCCTTGCACCCTGCAAAGTAAGCAAGCGCAATCAGGATCCACATCGATATCGACAAGCTCGCAGCCCCGGCAAAATCGCGGAACGAGCGCATGGTGTCGAGCCCGGCGTGAAACGCGCGCACTTTGTGCCCAACCGCATGAGCCAGGCCTTTTGAAATCATCCCCAGGCTGAACTCGAGGAACCGAGCCACCCGCTCGCCGGCCAGCCGCACGGCAACAAGAAACAGCGCCCCGAGCAGCGTGAGAACCAGTCCTCCGTACCGCACCACCAGCAGCGCGAGGAACGGGCTGTGATGCGTCAGCTTTGCCATCAGGCCTGCGTGCGTGGTTCCGCGAATAATTTCGTCCGCCGGGACCCAGAACATGGCAACGGAAAAAATCAGCGCCATCGAGCCCGCATCGAGCAGCCGCTCAACAATGTAAACCGCAATCTGCGAGCTCACCGGCAAACCGGTCTTGCGCGACACAAGATATGGCCTCACCAGGTCGGCAACGCGCCCAATCAGCGCCACCGCGGTAAACCCCATCACCTGCGACCCAAGCAACGCGAATGGAGCAACCTTCTTGTTGTGCCGCAAAAGCAGCGCCCAGCGCACCGAACGGAAGACAAAGCCGACGTAAATACATGCCGTGGACAGCGCGATCATCCGCCAGTCGGCCAATGCTACCTGCCGTCGGAAGAGCCCGAAATCGAAGTGGATTCTGTTGCGGCCCCACCAGCCAAAGCCGGCAAGAACCGCAAAAACCACAACCACCAAAATCCACTGTCTCTTTTTCAAAACTTCTCCGTCCGGCGCGTCGCTAACCCTGGAGTTCGACGCCTAAACTTGAATATCTCCGTCTGCCCGCACAGTCATTCCATCACTGCGCCCGCGGCAAATCAAATGAGGCTCATGGAAAGGCTGTACAGATAAGAGTGTAAAGGATGGATCGAATGGGAAGAATTAACGCGACTAGCGGGTTCCCGCCGTCTGCATTGGCGGCGCCGCGCGTCTCTCTTGCGCTTCCCGCGCCAGCACCCGCCGGTTGAACTCATGAATCACCCGCGCCACATAAACCCGCGTCTGGCTGTACGGCGGAATGCCGTGGTACTTATCGACCGCTGCCGGGCCCGCGTTATACGCCGCCAGCGCCAGCGCCAGATTGTCGTTATAGCGGGTGAGCAGTGCATCCAGATAGGTCGACCCTCCCCGCACATTCTGGTCTGCAGCAAAGCTGTCGTTCACGCCAAGGTCTGAAGCCGTGCCGGGCATTAACTGCATCAGCCCCTGCGCCCCGGCGCCGCTCACCGCCCGCGGATTGCCACCGCTTTCGGCCTTCACCACGCTGGCCAGCAGGTCCACATCGATATTGTGAGCTTTGCCGGCGCGCGCCAGCATCTCTCCAATATCGGCTGGCGTCAGCTTCGCATTTGCCTGCCGCGGAGCCGCGGTCTCTGCCACCGGCGCGGGAGGGCCGGGCACAGTTTCTATCCCGGCAATCTGATCGGGCACGAACTCGATGTAGTTGTCTTCGCCCGCGCTCAGGTATAGCCGCACCTTCCCGTCAACCTGGGCGTGGTGATCGCACTTCATCACGAACCCGTTGTTCAGCGTGATCCGTTCGGCAGCGCGCAGCGCCGGCGCCAGGCTGATTAAACCCGCAATCATCGCCGCCAAAACTACCGCTCCCCGCTTGTTCATCTCCACAAATCCAATTCTGATTTCTAGAAACCTGGTCTGCATTTCTCACAGGTCGCCGAAAATTGTACCGCCGGTCTCCTGACCGGCTGTACTGAGGGCCTCCTGGCCCTCGGAGACTTCGTCAGACAGATCTTGAATTATGCGTTGTCGCATCTTCTGTTAGAGACGCGGGCAACCGTCCGTCAATCCATCGTAGCCGAGGTTTCGCGCATCGCGCTTGTTCGTTTGCGCAGAGCTGCCTCAATCGCAACCGCCGCGCCATCCTGGTCGTTCGAGGGCGCCTGTTTCCACCCGCGCGTCTTCGCCAAAGTGCGCAGCTCGCCGGCTGCGTTGCCCATCATCACAGCCTGTCCGGCCCACTCCAGCATCTCAACATCGTTCCAGTTGTCGCCAATCGCCATGGTCTCTTTGCGGTCCACGCCCAGTCGCCCAGCCAGCCGCGCCAATGCCCATCCCTTGGTCACTCCCGGCGGCAGCAGGTCAAGAATCGACAAGTCGCGCGCCGGATACACCGTGCATGCCGATCCGCAGCCCTCAGCCCATTCGCTCGCCTTCAAAGCCTTCTCAGCGGCGCGCATCTGGGCCACCGAACCCGCGACCATGCCCTGGATAGGATCTTCACCGTCAGGCATCGCATCTTCAAGCGGGTTCACCACTTCAATCGCATTCCGGTTCGCCTCAATCCATATCGAAATGCGTCCGTGAGCCTGTTCCAGATTCTCGAGTACCAGTTCGCCCCGGCCCGGCCGATCGAAAGTGAAAACGACGCTCCCAAATCCACGCAGCAACCCGCAAATCCCTCGCGCCACGCGCGCATCCATGTGGCACCGGTCGATGGTCTCGCCGCCAAGAGTCTTCGTCACTGCTCCATTCGACGTAATCAGGGGCGTATCCGCTCGAAGTCCCAGCCCCTCAAGCAGGGGAGTGGTGTAGGCCGATCGCCGACCGGTGGCAATCGCTACTGTTACCCCGGCCTCCTGGGCCGCGCGAAGCGCCATCGCACTGCGGCGGCTCACCGTCTGCGAAAGCAAGGGAAGTAAGGTTCCATCCATGTCGATGGCAATCAGGCGGACCGGGGGATGCATAAACCCAGTGTACCGGGCACGGATTAAATCACGATGCCTGGCCTCTCCTGCGGTTTTTAGCAATTGCATGGAGTGATCTGAAACACATCTTACTAATTAACGTTGGCGGACAATCGTTGCAACCGGGGTTCCATGCCATGTCTGCACCTGTTCTGGTCGCCTATTCAACGCGCACCGGTTCCACTCGCGAAGTTGCCGAAGCCGTAGCAAAAGTACTGCGCCAAACACTGCTCACAGTCGACGTAGCCCGAGTGCGCGACGTCAACTCCGTCAACCAATACAGCACCGTCATTCTCGGCACCCCGATTTACCTGGGAGCATTGCCCAAGGAAATACATCAGTTCTTAAGCCGTTTTCAAATTCCGCTTTCCAGGCTACTTTCGTGGGTCTTCGTGCTGGGTCCGGTCCTGGGCACGCCGGATGAATTCGGCCTTGCGGCAAATCAGACCGGCAAAGAACTGGCTCTGTTCCCCCGGTTTCAGCCGGTTGAAGTCAAGATCGTGGGCGGTCGTTTCAACGCAAAGCGAATGCCGTTTCCCTTCAACCTTGCGCGGCATCTGGTGCCATCGCAATTCAAAGGCGTTCCAAATGCCGACTTGCGCGACTGGAACGATATTCGCGCCTGGGCAACCGGAGTTTCATGGCGCATTGAGCCCGTCGAATCGAAATTTGCAGAAACGCAATTCGCTCCCGAAGAGATGCCGGTAACGGAACCTGAAATCGCCGCGGAGTACGCGCTGATCCGCTTAAGCAATTCCTGAGTTGCGGTGTCGCGGAACGGGCAGCTTCAAGCCGACGAGGTTAAAGCGGTTCCGCAGTAATTATGTCCCGAAGCCATATAGAAGCTCATCTTCAGACTGCGCCGCGTACATTCTTGAACCGGCAGGCCGCGCGCCGCCCCTTTGTGACCGTTCTCACATCCGCTTCTGTTGCACCTGGAGCACAATTCGTTTGCACCGCATTCTGCCCCCCGCAACCGAGGTAATTCTCATGCATGCACCCGTTCTGGTTGCCTATTCCACGCGCACCGGCTCTACCGAGGAGGTAGCCAAGGCCGTTGCCGAAGTATTGCGTGAAGCGCAACTCACCGTGGATGTGGCAAGGATGCGCGAATTGAAGACGCTGGGCCGCTATTCTGCGGTCGTTCTCGGCGCCCCGCTGTATGTGGGCCAAATGCCCGGCGAATTTCATCGTTTCTTGAGCCGCTTTCGCGTCCAGCTCGGCGGCCTTCCCCAATGGTTTTTCGTGCTAGGCCCCATTGAAGGCAAGCCCGCGGAGTTCAGCAAAGCCGGCGAGCAGGCTGAGAAGCAGCTCAGAAGATATGAATGGTTTCAGCCATTGGAGATAAAGATTCTGGGCGGACGCTTCGATGTCGACCACATGCCATTTCCATTCAGCCTCGCGCGGCGTTTACCGGCCTTCCCCGCCAAGGATACTCCCGCGAAGGATGTTCGCGACTGGAAAGATATTCGCGCCTGGGCATCGGGCGTCGCCGGCAAATTGGCTCCCCGGAATCATAGCCAGGCCCCAACAATGACATTGAGCGGGACATCCATCGGCTAGTCTATTGGCATGGAACGCATCTGTACCCAATGCCATGCAGTGCTTGCCGATCAAACCAAAGCCGACTGGTGCCCGGCCTGCGGCGGCGCCCTCATGCTTCGCGAGCCACTGCCCTCAACCAAAGAGTCAAACCGCGGAGCGGCAGTGGTCGACCATCGCGGCATTGTTCTTCCGCGCCGCAGCGCAGTCGGCGGCATCATCACGCCGGTCTAAATGTCCTGGGAATTGTTCTCAAGCGCTGGTGTCGATCCCCGCAGCTTCCGCCAGTCTCGCTTGCCGCTCATCGTACGTCCAAAACTTCTGAGCCCGGAGCTCAAGGGCGCAGGCCACATGCAACGAGTCGAGCGTGCGGACGCCCAAGGCGGGGCCGTACCGCTTGGCCAGATCAATGCCCGTCTCCCAGGCTTGATGGGGGAAATCGACCGCGATCCAAATTCCTTCTTGCGAATCCCGTTCAAAATCGCTCCAAGCCGATTGCGCCTGAGTAAGAGAGAGCCGCGTCAGAAACACTTGTTGATAGATCGCATTGGCAAGTTCCATGCGATTGAAAGGTGTGAGGAAGATAGCGGGAGCATCAGCCAGCCTTTGGTCGACGCTCAGAGAATGCGCATCGGTAATGTAACTCGAAACCAGAAAGCTCGAGTCGACATAAACGTTCAATACCGGCTCTTTTCTCGATCTTCAAGCAAATCGGCGACTGGAGTAAGCACCCGATCTCCAAAGATTGCCCGCCTGCGCGCTTCAAAATCAGGCCACTCGACCGCCTGCGGCCTCGGCGATTCGGGGACAATCCTTGCCACAACCCGGTTACGTTTGCGCAGCTCAACTACTTCACCCGCGTCGAGCCATTTGATGAGCTGGCGGGTGTCGCGAAGTTGACGTAGATTCATGCTCGGCATGGACTAAATGTGGCACATAATGTGTCACATTGCAAGTTCTTGCGGAATCTAAAGGCTTTACTCGTATCGCAGCGCCTCCGCCGGCAGCACCCGTGCCGCCGCCCAGGCGGGATAAAGCGTTGCCAGCAGCGATATCCCGATCGACACCACCGACACAATTACGCCGTCAATCAGCCGAGGCGCAAAGGGCAGGGTATCGATCGAATAGACATCGGGCGATAGCGGAATGTGATAGTGGCTGCCGGCCCACGACGCCAGATAACCAACCACCAACCCAATCGCCGTCCCAATCACGCTGATCAGCAGTCCCTGCAACAGAAAAATGCGCCGAATCTGGCCGGGCTCCACGCCAAAGCTCATCATCACGGCAATATCGCGCGTCTTCTCCATCACCATCATGGTCAGCGCAATCAGAATATTCAGCGCGGCCACCAGCACAATCAGCCCAATCACGATGAACGTAACAATCTGTTCGAGCCTGAGCGCCTTGAATAACTCTTGATTATTCTCGGTCCAGTTCGTGGTCATGTAGGCCGGGCCCGCGGCCTGCTCAATGGCCTTGGCAATCTGCGGTGCATTGTTCGGATGGTCGACCCTGAATCCAATCACCGACACCAGATCGGGCTCGTCGTAGAGTCTCTGCGCATCAGCCAGGCGCAGAAAGCCCATCTGAGAGTCGTATTGGTAAAAGCCTGTGTGATACGTGCCTGCCAGCCTGAAGCGAACGTACTTCGGAATCTCGCCCAGCGGCGTAAGGTCGCCCTGCGGGCTGATCAACATTACCGAGTCGCCCACCGCGGCGCCGATCGTATCCGCCAGATCGCTACCCAGAACAATCGGAGGCAATGCGCCCGAAGATGTAGCAGCCCCCTCCGCCACCGGCTCGAGTGCCTCAATCACTCCCGGCGTGGCGTGATCGAGAATGTGGCTCACCCTCATCTCATCGTCAGGCAGAATGCCCAGCACCAACGCTCCCCCGGCGCGCGCTCCGCGCCCCACCAGCACCTGCTCCCAGAGCCCCGGCGAAGCGGCGACTACATGGGGCACCTTTTCCAGCCGCTCAAGCAGCGGCCGCCAATCCTTGATGCCCATCTTGTCTGCCTGCAGCAGCTCGATATGCGCGCTCGAGTCAACCAGCTTGCCTTCGAGATCTCGCTGCATCCCGTTGGTGATCGCCAGCGCAATAATCAGCGCCGCAACGCCCGCCGCCACGCCTGTAATGGAGATGACCGTAACAATCCCCACCACGGCCTGCCTGCGCTTGGCCTTCAGGTATCGCGCCGCAACTCCAAGCTCAAAACGCATCGTCTATTTTGCGCCTGCCGGCAGTATCGTCTTGGCCGCACCCACGTTGTCATATCTGTCATAGACGCGCACCGTAATCAAATGCTCGGCCGTCTTTGCGCCACTGTCCGCGAGCGGAATTGAAAAATCGTACTTCTCCTGCTTCGAGTCGGAGATAACGCCCACCGGGGCCACAAACTGCCACGGGCCGGCATCGAGCGAGTACTCGGCGTGAGCGATAGGAGAAGCCGAGTCCTCGGCACCGAAAGTCACATGCAGAACCGGCGGGCAATCGCCGCGCTTGCATGCGCCGGCCTCAGCAACGGCTCCCAGATTCGAAATCATCGGCGGAGTTGTGTCCACCACAAACCGGTCGCTGACTTTATCTCCAGTCAGCGCCTCGCCTGGTGTGTGCGAAGGAGCGTCCGATGCAACTACCTTCACCTGGTACCCGCCGTCGGGAATCAGATCCGCATCGAAGCTGTAGGCCTTCTCAGTAATCCTGTCTTTCAATAGTCGCCACACAGACTCGCCATCGCCGCGCAGAAAGATCGAATAGATCAGGTCGTCGCCGTTATCGTCGTGCGCCGCCCAGCGAACCGTAACCGCGGTCCGGTCCTTTACCGCCTGCAACGGTGTGCTCGAACTCGTGCTTACGTCATATGTCACTGACGTGCCCGATGACGGCAGCGAAATGCTCACCGTCGGCTGGTTTGGCGCGGTTTGCTGCGGGGTCCAGCGCGCCCCCGGCACCACCATCAACTCGTCAACCACCGGCGCCGCGTTCACGGGGAGATAATTCACTCCGACGCTGCCCAGCATTCCATTCGTCTCGAGCACCGCCTTCCATTGCAGAAACCGTCCCGGCGCCGACGCCACAACTCTGTCCTTCAACGGCTCCCAATCCGTCCAGCCGCGAACCGGCTGCTCGATGTTCCCGGTGCGCGTAAAGATTTGGTAGCCCATCGACCCTGGCTCAATCTCAATGCGCCCAAATCGGGCCATCGCGCCCGTATCCAGCACGTCGCTCGCGTACTCATGTTTCTGCGCCGTACGCAATTCAACCAGTTTGCCGGTGTTGCCGGTGCCTATCAGCAATCCATCCCCATGCGTAGCGATGCTCAAACCTTGCTGCGCTTCGAGATGCCCCAGGTCGGAGTAGCTGCCGTCGTCTTCAATTCGGTAAATGTGTCCGCGATTGCCGCTCAGCGCCAGCAGCCCATCGGTGCGGGCCGCGAGCGCGTAAACAATATCGTCTTTGCCTGCCCACAGCTTGCGCGGCGCCTGCCCCTCGCTGATTGCGTAAATCTCAGAGCCCTCCGGAACCGACGAGCTTTCATTGGCTGCCTGCGTCGACTGCGGGCTCACGATCGTGATGCTGATGATTCCCTGGCCCTGAACCGGCAGCGGGGGCAGGGGATTGTGGCTCTTGTCGCCAACGCTCGCCGCGTAGATGGTCCCGTTGGCTCCCACTGCAACTGATGTGATCTCCCGCCGTGGCGACTCATAAAGCACATATCCTTTGCCGCTCTTGTCGATGCGATATACCAGCCCCGATCCGTCGGTGCCGGCAATCAGATTCCCCTTCGCATCCCAGGCAAGGCAGCGGATGTGAGCTTCATCGCTCTTGAAAAACTCCTCCGGCCCCGATCCCGGCGCTGACTCCGGCTTCGAAACATCCACGCGATAAACCGCAGCGGGATTCCCGGTAGCAATGTACATCCTGCCTGTCTGATCGAATGTCAGGTCCCAGATGTACCTCGACTCTTGTCCTCGCTTGTCTCCATCGCCCTTGTCACCGTCCGATTTGGAAGACCCATCGTTCTTACCGTCGACGGCCTTCGCCAGGTCGAACACCGCCGGCGCGTTTTCGTCGGTCAGTTTCTCCGTTGCCGCCGGATTCAGCCTGTACACTTTGCCGCTCGGCAATGTTCCTGCGTAAAGCGCGCCGTCCGGCCCAACCTTCAGCGCCTGCACGCTCACGTCTTTCGTTTCAAGCAATGTGAAAGCTTTGCCGTCTGGCCCTATGCGTAATACGGTTGCTGGCGATCCCGTCCCCACGTACGCCGTGCCGCTTTTGTCCACCGCAACCGACCACACAAATGTCGACGGCGTCGTCAGCACTTCTTTGAGCCCCGGCCCCTGGCGCAGGTGTCCGTCGCTCTCAATCGCCACGCCCTGCGGCGTGCCCTTCTCGAACTCCTCAAACTGCGACTGCGTCCAGAGGTGTGTCTCCTGCGCAGGGCAGATACGAGCGGCAACAGTCAGGGAAGCGCACAGCGCCAGCGCAAACGGCAAACGGCCAAGAATGACTCGAAAGGAAAGAAACATGCTGAGGAAGAGTCTACTAAATGCGGCCCGCCCCAATCGATTGTCCAGGCAGGCGGACAGTGGGTCAGATGATTTGCCGGGTGCCGGGTGCCCCTGGTCCCACGCATTTGGGGACCAGGGATACCACGAACCTCAACTCACCATTCTCAACCAGGCACGAACCGAGGGTGCCCCAGGTCCCTCGCATTTGGGGACCTGGGTATACCACGAACCTCAACTCACCATTCTCAACAAAGCACGAGAGCCGGGTGCCCCAGGTCCCTCGCATTTGGGGACCTGGGATACCACGAACCTCAACTCACCATTCTCGACAAAGCACGAGAGCCGGGTGCCCCAGGTCCCTCGCGGTTGGGGACCTGGGATACCACAAACCTCAACTCACCACTCTCACCACTGCACAAAAGTAAAACCGCCATCAACCGAGCTACGGCATGACTACCGATCTCCCCGAACGCCCGCCGCCGCTCCTGCGTCCAGTGGATGCAACTGCTGCAGAATCCATTGCCGGTTAGAATGAACCATGATTTTCTCGACGCCTCGTGCGCTTGCCGCCGCTGCCTTGTTCTGTGTCGCGCCGCTCCTCGCCCAAACCCACGGGCCGCGCCACTCCCGCTACCCGAACTCGGCCGCCAACGATCCTCAGCTCCAGATTCCCGCCGACCAGGCGCCCTCCTGCTTCGTGCCCGACAGCCGATTTACGGGCTACGAACAGTTCGAGCAATTCGACGAATACCCCCATCCCGCCAGCCGCGGATACCTCTGCATCGCCATCCCGCCCGGCAAGACCTTCGTCATCGACCACCTCTTTGCCGAAGCCGACTACGATGCCGAGCTGCCCGCGCCGGCCGAGTGGTACCTCGACACTTGGAATGGCGGTTATGAGTCGATGATCGGCTTTGCTGCCACTCGCGTGGGCGCGCTTACCGCGAACCCGCATTACGTGCTCTCGCAGCCAGTCCATCTCGCGGTGAACGGCGGCACGCGCGTCACCCTCATCATGCACAGCTACTTTGTAGCGGCCACCAACAGCATCAGCGAAACGCCCGGCACCGCCAGCCTGCTCATCTCCGGCCACTGGGAGTAGCCGCCGCAACTCACTCCCGCCCTCCGTGTCTATACCGGACAACACAAGCGGCCGAGCCGTTACCGGCCACCGGAGGATATCAATGCAGAGTAGAACCCTTTCGATTTTTTGCTCGCTCGCGCTCGTCTCGGCAATGGCGATGGCGCAATCGTCCAGCCCCACCCCGGCCCAATCTGATTCACAGAACCAGCAGGTAGGCATCGCCGGCCAGTCTGCGCCTGATACTTCATCCGCTCAAGCCGGCCCCCAGCGCCGTCCCGCAAACCCTCAGCGCCAGGCAAAGTTCCTCGCCCGGCAGCTTGGGCTGAGCCGGGCGCAGCAAGCCCAGATCCGCCCCATCATCGCCGATCGCCAGCAGCAGATTGAGACTCTCCGCGCCGACACTACCCTGACTCCGCGCGACCGTCGCACCCGCGTACAGGGCGTGATGCAAGACAGCCGCAATCGCATTGAAGGCTTGCTGACCGATTCGCAGAAACAGCAATTCGATCAGATGCTCGCCGACCGCCGCGCCCGTCGCCAGCAGCCAGCGCAGCCGCAGACCCAGCAGCCACCCCAACCGCAAGACCAGCCTCAACAGCAGCCGCAGGCGCAGTAAAGCCAACGCGCTTCACGCACGCCTGAAAAATCATATTTTCAGATTTGGAGAGGCCGGTTTAATCGCCGGCCCGATCTGCTTTACAGCTCCAGCACGTTGTCTTCGATCGCCAGTCTTACGTTGCCGTCAGACTTGGCCAGCCTCCGCACTGCTTCCGGCTTGTCCACGCCCGCCTTCAACATCACCAGTGCCACCGGTATGCTGCGGCCGGCGCTCTTGATCGTCTCAACCGCCTTGGCGCGGTCAACGTGACAGGTGGCCATCAGCACTCTGATCCCGCGCTCCACCAGCTTCGAGTTCTGCATGTGCACGTTCACCATCAGGTTCTCGTACACATAACCCAGCCGCGTCATCGCTCCCGTAGTGATCATGTTCAGGATCATCTTCTGGGCGCTGCCGGCTTTCATGCGCGTCGAGCCGGAGACAACTTCAGGCCCCACATCCGCCACAATCGTGATCTCGGCAGCCGACTCAACCGGCGTACCGTGATTGCAGGTAACGGCTGCGGTATGCGCGCCGCGCGCCCGCGCGTACGCTGTCGCAGCAACCACGTAGGGCGTGCGTCCCGAAGCCGAGACCCCGATCACAATATCTTTGCGGCTGGGCCGGCGGCGGGCGATGTCCCGCTGGCCCAGTTCCTCTGAGTCCTCGTTCACTTCAACAGCCGACGCCAGCGCCTTCGGTCCGCCGGCCATGATGTACTGCACCTGTCCGGGAGCGCTGGAGTAAGTAGGCGGGCATTCCGAAGCGTCAAGTGCTGCGATCCGGCCGCTCGATCCGGCCCCTATATAGATAAGCCGGCCGCCATCGCGCAAACAGCGGGCTACCTGATCGATCACTTGAGCAATCTCTGGAATGGCTTTCTTGACCGCGCCCGAAATCTTCGCGTCTTCGTGGTTGATAATGCGGGCTATGTCAAGTGCCGATTTGGTGTCGAAACCTTGTGAGGCCTCATTTTGGCCTTCTGTACTCAGGTGCTCGAGCAATGAGGCTTCTGAATTTCCGGTGCCATTTCTATGGCTACCGGGCGCCTCCTGCATCGTCATGCTTGGTAACATCGCGTCGGTCCCCAATTTTTAATTGTAGCTTGGAAACAACGCAACAACTCATAATTATGCGACGATTCTTTAGTCCCGAACCCATCTCGAAACCATGGGAGCAATCGTCTCTTCCCGGAACCCTTTTGATCGTATTTTGACCGTTTTCAATAAATCGATATTGTCAGTAATCATGTTTGCTGACCACGTTTACAAAGCCTCGCGAATGGCGTCGTGGAACTTCGGCCAGACCTCGCGTATGAGCCGGCTCGACCGGTCGGGCCAGGTTCGATTGGTGAGAAGTACCACCACAATGTGGGCCTCCAGATCCATCCACAACGAACACCCACTAAACCCAAGGTGCCCGATCGACCGCTGCGAGAAATGCCGGCCCGTTGTCGAATTCTCCGACGGCGTATCCCACCCCAGCGCCCGCGAACTCCCAGCCGGCGCCTGACGCTCGGCAAATCTCTCAACGGTCTCCCGGCTGAACAGCTCAGTTCCGGCCCCGGCAACCGCTCCTCCGCCGCCGCCCACAACCGCACTCGCGAATCGCAGCAGATCCGTCACGTTCGAGAACAGCCCCGCGTGACCCGACACCCCGTGCAACACCGCCGCGTTCTCATCCTGAACTTCGCCCTGGATTACCCGGTGCCGCCAGGTCGTGTCCTCTTCCGTCGGTGGAATCGATGACCGGCTATGCGGGGCAGGGCAGTACCGGGTCGCGGCCATGCCCAGCGGCGCAAAGATCTCCCGATGCGTACCCCTTGCCAGCGACTCGCCTGCGATCACCTCAAGCGCCTTGCCCAGCAGAATGAACCCTGGGTCGGAGTACTCCGCTCGCGTGCCAGGCTCTGCCTCAATCGGCAGTTCCAGGCACTCCCGAAACAGCCTGGCCGGCGAATGCGCGGTCTTGAATAACGGCGCGTATCCCGGCAGCCCCGAACTGTGCGCAAGCAGATGCCGCAGTCTCACGTGCCGCGCAGTGTCGCCGGCCGCCCGGCCAATCACGAATCCCGGCAACACGTCCCCCAGCGGCAGGTCAATGTCGAGTTCTCCGCGCTGCCAGAGCAGCATGGTCATCGCCGTCGTCGCAACCACTTTGGTCACGCTGGCCACGTCCCACACCGTCTCCGGCTCTACCGCAGGCGAATCGGCTTCATAGGTGAACTGCCCCAGCGCTCCATTCAAAACCACCTCGCCGCCGGCGAGCACTCCAAATGCGCAGCCGGGAAAGGCCCTTTGAGCAATTGCATCCTCAAGTACCCGGAGAACCGCGCTGAATCTTTCATCGTGCCGGTTCTCGCCGCCTTCTGGAACTGTCGGTTTGTTCGCCATGGCCTACTGAAATCTTAGCGCGAACAAGGATTCACCCGTCCCACGGTTCGATTTTTCCTGAACCGTACGCGTCTCTCGCGCTATCCTTGTCAGCGGGCGGAAAGTCTATAGGGAAGCTCACCGGAGGTTTCCATGCGATTGCTTCAGGGGATTTTGCCGGTTCTTTTTGCAGGCAGTTTTCTGGCCGGGCAGACGGCTCTCGGTCAGGCTCCAGCTTCAGCTTCAGCGCAACCCGCCGCTCAAACTGCGGATTCCAACCAGTCAACTCAACCGGTGGGAATTAGCTCCACTCCCGAGCGCCCAACCTATACCGTTCCAGCGGGAACCAAAGTTCTGCTCCAGCTCTCGAGCGCCATCAATACCAAGAGCGCCAAGGCCGGCGACGGCGTCTACCTCGCTTCAATATTCCCGGTGGTGGTCGGCAACCGGGTGATGATCCCCAAAGGAGTCTACGTTCAGGGAGTCATTGACCGCGTGGCTCGCGGCGGACGCATCAAGGGCAAGGCGCAGCTTGACATGCACTTCACTTCGATGATCTTTCCCAATGGCTCGGTGGTCGAGATTCCCGGCATGGTTAACAGCTTGCCAGGCGCCAAAAACCAGAGCGTCAAGCCCGACCAGGAGGGAACCATCGAGCAAGATGGCAATAAGGGTCGCAACGCGGGAGAAACGGCAAAGATTGCAATTCCGACTGGAGCCGGTGTAGGCACCATCGGAGGAGCCGCGACCGGTCATCCGATCGAAGGCGGTCTTGCGGGTCTCGGAGCTGGTCTGGCGACTGTCGGCCTCGTCTCGCTGTTCACGCGCAACGCCGACGTCGACATTCCCTCCGGAACCCAGGTCGAGATGCTTCTACAACAACCCCTCAAACTGGAGGAGTCAAATCTGGCCAGCGGGTCGGGACCAAATTCTCTGGTTCCTGCTTCCGATCAGGCTAGGCCACTTCCCAAACCCGGACGGGATCAGATGGTCTGCGCCACCGGATCGTTCGGCTGCCAATAACTTCCAAGATTCAGTTCGTACAGCTCTGTTGAGAATTCGTTCGGCTTCTAAAAAACGTCAGTTGTCAGGTTAACGGGTTAGTTCGCAGCGCCGGTCCCCTGACGGGTTGTACCGCCGGTTTCCCGACCGGCTTCGTTAAGAGTCTGCTCACCATCAGCGGCTTCTCAATCCACGCCGCCCAAGTTCCTGCCTGCTGCTTTCGAATGCTCAACTCTCCGGTTCACGTCTGGCTTAGTCAAACGAGCGCCGTCTTCGCTGGCCTCCGCTACATCAGCTTTACATTCTGCAATACCAGGCCGGCATGCATCAACGTGCAGCTGCCGCTCTGGTCACACCGGTAATGAACACTCAATCCACTGTCCTGCAATGCCGCTCCAGCGGTCGCCGCCGCCGTAGCGCTGATCACGAATGATCTGCCCTCGTACGATTCAATAATGCCCGTCGTGGCGTCAAAGTCCGCGACCGTGACGTCCCCTTCGCTCGAAAACTTGTAGTTCGTTGTTCCGGTCGAAACTACGGCCGGAAGCTGGGTCGTCGCAGTTTGAATCTGCGACGTGGTTGCGATTGGCACGGTTGCGATTTCGGTTGTTGAAACGGCCGGACGAGCAATCTCGTTGATCTGCTTGTTCCGGGGCTGCGCGTTAACGTGGTTATGAGTTACCTGAAAGCTGGCTTTGGCAAGTTTGATGGGGGAGGGTTTCGCAATACTGGCGGGCACACTCACGGCTTGGCTCGTCAGCATGGCCGGCTGTGGGGTTGCTGTCAGTTGCGGCGTAGCCGCAACAACCTGATCGACGATTGTGTTGGCCTCGACAGCAGGTGCAACCTGAAACACCAGCGTCGAAGTGCCAGGGTGGAATGTTGCCATGGCCAGGCCGGTCCCCGCGACTGTTCCCAGGGCGCAGCCCATCACCATGTAAGCGAGAGCAAGCAGAAGTACGTTGCCGCGTTGCTTTGCAGGCGGCGGCTGCCGGTATCCGTAGGCAGCAACGACATCGGAGAAGGGTAAGTAGGTTGCCATATCTGCAGCGCGACAGTTGAAGCTGTCTTGCTCTCCTTTTGAAGATGTCCATATTTCAGCACTACTCGTGTTTGGCGGCAATGCACATTAAAGGTGATTACCAACAGTAGTTACTGGTATGAGTTACCCATATAAGTTACCTACCGGAGTTACCTAAAAGTGATGCCTCGCATACACATATCGGCGGGTCGAACCCGGCCAATCAGGTGCCCCTTGAGTGAGAATTCCCATTGCCAATCCATCTGACCAACATCCCCCGGGACCGTTTTGGCACAACCTCGTCTATACTTCTTGTAAGGACCCTCTCCTGCGGCCCGCGCGGTATGCAGCACTTTACGCACAATTGCTTTCTTACCATAGGCATGCACCACGAAGGCTCCGTACGAATTGATTTTCAAGGATGTAGAGAGCCATGGCGACGGTCCCTGAACCGCCAGCAGAATTAGGCCCAAGCTCCGGCACCGTCGCCGAACGGCCGGCGCCTGCGCCTGCGAGGCCGCCTAAGCGATCGGCTTCGCTGGGCCTCTGGCTGCGCGACCTTGTCTTCTCTGCCCTCGCTTCCGTTCTCATCATCACCTTTCTCTACCAGCCCGTCCGCGTCGAAGGCACCAGCATGCTGCCCCGGCTCGAAGACCACGACCGCCTCTTTATCAATAAATTTGTCTATCACCTGGAGCGAATCAACCGCGGCGACATCGTCGTCTTCCGCTACCCCGGAGACGAAGAAAAAAGCTACATCAAGCGGATCATCGGCCTGCCCGGAGACCGCCTCCGCATCATCCGCGGGCACGTCTACATCAACGGTCTTCCCATCAGCGAACCTTACGTCCCCGCTCAGTACCGTGACGATCGTTCCTATGACGAAATCACCGTACCGCCCGATCACTACTTCATGATGGGAGACCACCGCTCCATCTCCTCTGACAGCCGCGACTTCGGCCCCGTCGCCCGCGAGCTCATCTACGGCAAAGCCGTCTTTGTCTACTGGCCCGCCAAAGACGCCGGCGTAGTTCGATAAGTGTAAGTTATAGAACGCTTTGTTCACCGTCGCACCGCTTCGAACGGGCACGGCTTCAGCCGTGCGGCTAGACCGTTGATAGTCCACGCGGGGCTCAAATGCTGCGGTGAAAACTCGATTAGTGACCGTTTTGTAATATGGGCACGGCTTCAGCCGGGCCGCAAATGCAACCACGAAAGCCCTCGGGCTTGAGCCCCTGCCGACCTTCTGGGAATGGCGAATAAACGCTTTTTCCGCAATCCGTTTAGACCTTGAGGGTCGGATTTTCGTCGGCCTTGGCGTCGCCATTACCTGACCGACCGTTAAAAGTCTCAAACTGCCCAGAAATCCACCGCCCAATCTCTGCTAAAATCGATTGAATCCACTCCCCGGAGCGGCAATGCAGGCAATTCTCGCGCTCGAAGATGGGCGCATCTTCCGTGGCCACGGATACGGCCACCCCGGCGAATGCCAGGGCGAAGTCGTTTTTAATACTTCACTTACCGGTTACCAGGAAATAGCAACAGATCCCTCCTACGCCGGCCAGATCGTCGTTCTCACCAATCCCCAAATCGGAAACTACGGCACCAACCACGCCGACAATGAGTCCGCCAAGCCATACATCGAAGGCCTCATCGTTCGCGAGTTCTCGCAGGTCAGCTCCAACTGGCGCTCCGAGCAGGTCACCGACGAGTACATGGAGCGCTACGCCGTTCCCGTCCTGGCCGAAATCGACACCCGCGCCCTGGTCCGCCATCTGCGCACCAACGGAGTCATGCGCGGCGTCATCTCCACCAGCGTTGAGAATCCCGACGCCTTGGTTGAAAAAGCCAGAAATATCAGGAAGATGGACGGCACCGACCTGGCCAAAGTGGTCACCACCGGCTCCATCTACCAGTTCGATTCCGGCGACGAACGGAACCAGAGCGAGAATCCTCTTCTGCCTAACTCTTTGCTTAACAGCGAGAAAGCGCCAAAGCTTGACGTAGTAGCCTACGACTTCGGCATCAAACACAACATTTTGCGCATGTTAACGCGCGAGAATTGTCACGTCACCGTTGTCCCGGCGCAAACCTCGGCCGAAGACGTTCTCGCCATGAAGCCCGACGGCGTCTTCCTCTCGAACGGCCCCGGCGACCCCGAACCGGTTGAGTACGCCGTCAAATCGATCCGGCAGTTTCTCGGCCGCGTGCCGGTCTTCGGAATCTGTCTTGGCCACCAGCTCACCGGACTGGCCCTCGGCGGACGCACCTACAAACTCAAATTCGGCCACCACGGCGGCAATCACCCGGTCCGCAACAACGCAACCGGCAAGGTCGAAATTACCGCCCACAACCACAACTTCGCCGTCGACCCCGACTCCATCAACGCCAACGAGGTCGAGCTAACTCACTTCGACCTTAACGATCAGACTCTTGAGGGGTTACGCCACAGAACGCTCCCGCTCTTCAGCGTCCAGTACCACCCCGAAGCCGCCCCCGGACCCCACGACAGCCACTACCTGTTCCGCGACTTCCGCAAAATGATGGAGGAGTGGAAGGGATGAGTGTCACTGGCTCGATGAGATTTCGAGTGCCATTCAGCTGGCGAATCGTCACAGCCTCCGACTTGAATGACTGGCCTTTCAGAGAAGGTGCTGAAACTGCGTCCAATCTGAGCACAACGTGTTTTGGGTGTCGTATTTATCGTTTCTTCTTTCATGCTGGAGATAGAGGGCCTTCATGCTATATAAGCGAAGCGGAAAAATTCGAACGAAGGATTTTGAAGTATTTATCGGCTGTTCGACGGGAAAGAGTGCCGACTCCTGCCGCTGAATCAAAGGTCCTCGATTGGGCTGCAGCCGTGAAGAGACTTAATACTGATCCGACGGTCCGAGTTGCCGCACGCATCATAAATTCAGAAGCTACTAATAGCAGGGTCGAATTGGCACTCCTCGAATTCGAGGGCTTCTCGTTCAATGACGCTCCCCTTTCACCGCAAACCTTGGCGAACCCATTCGTCCGCAGGGCAATTGAGAACCTTGCTATTGTTTAAGCAACTTCATCAGGGCTTGAAACACTAAATCGCGGCACAGATGTGGCCTCGAAATTCTTTACTCGCCTATTGGCCATGAATGCAAAGGTTCTCGATGCCACGCAGAAATGACATTCAGAAGATTCTGGTGATCGGTTCGGGGCCGAAGACGATTTGAAAGGGCACGGCTTCAGCCGTGCCGCAAAGGCCAAATAGAAACCGCGGCTTTAACCGCTGAGGGAAGGTCTTGAAACCCACGCGCGAGCACGCAACCAACAACTCGCAGACCTATTTCGTCACCTCGAAGACGTGGGAAGGCCGCGCCCTGTTCCGAGCAGAACCTTGGGCGAGGCTGTTCTTCAAGAATCTGCTCGCCCACCGAGATGACTCTTATCTCCTTCACGAATTTGTTCTTATGCCGGATCATTTCCATCTTCTGATCTCCCCGGCAATCGCTCTCGAACGTGCCGTTCAAATGATTAAAGGCGGCTTCTCCTATCGCGCGAAGAAGGAACTTGGATCGAATGCAGAAGTCTGGCAGCGCGGATTTGCAGATCATAGAATCCGCGACTTCGATGACTATAACCTTCATTTGAATTACATTTACCTGAACCCAATCAAGAGGCAACTGTGCAGAGAGCATCGGGAATACCGGTACTCTTCAGCCTTTCCCGGCTGGAAATTGGATCCCATCCCTCAGTGGCTAAAGCCACCAATCAACGATGCAGCCAGCGGCACGGCTGAAGCCGTGCCCTTTCAAAGCACCATCACAAAGTCTTAAGGCCAAACAAAAGATCATAACAAGACTTAGGCAAAACGGAAGATCGAATAAAAAATGCCACGCAGAAATGACATTCAAAAGATCCTCGTGATCGGCTCCGGCCCGATCGTGATCGGCCAGTCCGCCGAGTTCGACTATTCGGGCACCCAGGCCTGTAAAGCTCTGAAACAAGAGGGCTACGAGGTCGTCCTGGTCAACTCCAACCCGGCCACAATCATGACCGACCCCGAGCTCGCCGACCGCACCTATATCGAGCCCCTCACTCACGAGTACGTCGAAGAAATCATTAGAATTGAAACGGAGCTACTCCAAGAGTCCAAACCCGCGGAGCGGGGCAAATTCGCCCTCCTGCCGACCGTCGGCGGCCAGACCGCTCTCAACCTCGCCGTCGACATGGCCGACTCCGGCGTCCTCGACCGTTATAACGTCGAACTCATCGGCGCCAAGCTTGAGGCCATCAAAAAGGCCGAAGACCGTCTCCTCTTCAAAGACGCCATGGTCCGCATCGGCCTCGAAGTCTCTAAATCCGCCCTGGTCAACAACCTGCGCGACGGTCTCGACTTTGCCGGCAAGCTCGGTTTCCCGGTCTTGATCCGCCCCAGCTTTACCTTGGGAGGATCAGGAGGCGGCATCGCCTACAACCGCGAAGAGCTCATGGAGATCCTCGCCCGCGGCCTCGACCTATCGCCCGTCCACGAGTGCCTCGTTGAGGAATCGGTCCTCGGCTGGAAGGAATACGAGCTCGAAGTGATGCGCGACCTTGCGGATAACGTCATTATTATCTGCTCCATTGAGAACTTTGACCCCATGGGCGTCCACACCGGCGACTCGATCACCGTCGCCCCCGCCCAAACCCTCACCGATCGCGAATACCAGAAAATGCGCGACGCCGCCATCGCCGTCATGAGAGAAATCGGCGTCGAAACCGGCGGCTCCAATGTCCAGTTTGCTGTCAACCCGCAAGACGGCCGCATGACCGTCATTGAGATGAACCCCCGCGTCTCCCGTTCCTCGGCCCTCGCGTCGAAAGCCACCGGCTTCCCCATCGCCAAAATCGCCGCCAAGCTTGCTGTCGGCTACACCCTCGACGAGATCCCCAACGACATTACCCGCAAAACCCCGGCCTGCTTCGAGCCCACCATTGACTACGTGGTGGTCAAAATCCCCAAGTGGCAATTCGAGAAATTTCCGGGCGCCGACGACACGCTCGGCCCCCAGATGAAGTCCGTCGGCGAAGTGATGGCCATGGGCCGCACCTTCAAAGAAGCTCTGATGAAGGCCTGGCGCGCGCTCGAAACCGGCAAGAAAACCGGTGCAGAAGTGCTTGAACCCAGGCGGCTTACCCAAATGCTGGTCACCCCCAAACCCGAACGCCTCGGCTACATTCGATTCGCCTTCGAACGCGGCATGAGCGTTCGCGAAGTCGCCCGCCTCACCGGCATGGATCCCTGGTTTCTCTACCAGATCCGAGAAATCACCCTTGAGCAGCAGGCCATCTCGAAGACCAGCCCCGACACCATCCCCGCCGAGCAATTACGGAGACTCAAACGCCTCGGCCTCAGCGACGAGCGCATCGCCACCGAATGGAAACTCGAAGGCCACGAAGGCATAAAACGGGTGAGGGAACTGCGCGAAGCGAAGGGAATTCGCCCCGTCTTCAAGCTCGTCGACACGTGCGCCGCCGAGTTCGAGTCCATGACGCCCTATCTCTACTCGACCTACGACGAAGAGGACGAGGCGCCGCCTACCTCCACGCCCAAAATCATCATCCTCGGCTCAGGCCCCAACCGCATCGGCCAGGGCATCGAGTTCGACTACTGCTGCTGCCACGCCGCCTTCGCGCTCAAAGACGATGGCTACGAGACCATCATGGTCAACTGCAATCCTGAGACCGTCTCCACCGACTACGACACCAGCGACCGCCTTTATTTTGAGCCGCTTACACTCGAGGACGTGCTCGCCGTCTACAACCATGAAGCCCAGTCCGGCGCCAAAATCGGCATGATCGTCCAGTTCGGCGGCCAGACTCCGCTCAACCTGGCCCAGCGCCTTCGCGCCGCCGGCGTTCCTATCATCGGCACCTCGCCCGAATCCATCGACCTTGCCGAAGACCGCAAGCGTTTCGGCAAACTCCTCGAAGAATTGGAGATCCCGCAGCCGCCCGGCGGAACCGCCACCAGCGTCTCCGAAGCCCTGGCCGTCGGCGAGCGAATCGGCTATCCCGTCCTTGTCCGGCCAAGCTATGTTCTCGGCGGCCGCGCTATGGTCATCGCCTACAACGCCGCCGCGGTCGACCGATACATGCGCGAGGCAGTCGAATATTCCCAGGAGCGCCCGGTCCTTATCGACCACTTCCTCGAGAACGCCGTCGAGGTCGACGTCGATGCCCTCTGCGATTCGAAAGACGTGCTCATCGCCGGCATCATGCAGCACATCGAGGAGGCCGGCATCCATTCCGGTGACTCATCCTGCGTCCTGCCTTCCGTAAATATCGCGCCTGAAACTCTCGATATTCTGCGCACTTACACCCGCAAGCTAGCCCTCGCGCTCAAAGTCGTCGGCCTGGTCAACTTGCAGTTCGCCATCCAGAAAGACGCCGCGGGTGACGACCGCGTCTACGTGATCGAAGTCAATCCCCGCGCCTCCCGCACCGTCCCGTATGTCTCGAAGGCCACTGGCATTCCGCTCGCCAAAGTCGCATCCCGCCTCATGACCGGCCGCACCCTCCGCGAACTCCTGCCAAACGAGCTGGCCAGCGGTCACGACCTCGGAACCGGCACCCACTACTACGTCAAGTCGCCGGTCTTCCCCTGGAACAAGTTCGCCGGCGTCGACACCGTCCTTGGGCCCGAGATGAAATCCACCGGCGAAGTGATGGGCGTAGCCGCCACTTTCGGCGAGGCCTTTGCCAAGGCGCAGCTCTCCGCCGGCCAGATTCTCCCCACCGGCGGCACAGTCTTCTTCACCGTCAACGACCACGACAAAGATGCGGTCGTCGACCTCGCCAGGCGTTATGTCAACCTCGGATTCAACATTGTCGCCACCGAGGGCACCGCCAACGTCCTCGAAAAGGCTGGCATGACGGTCGAGCGCGTCTTCAAGGTCAAGGAGGGCCGTCCCAACGCCGTCGACCTCATCAAGGGCGATCGCATTCAACTCATCATCAACACCCCCCGCGGCGTTGACACCTTTTTCGACGAAAAGGCCATCCGGCGCGCCGCCGTCCTGGCCCGCATACCAACCATCACCACCCTCGCCGCCGCCCAGGCCGCCGCCGAGGGCATCGCCGCCATGCAACGCCACCAGACCACGGTATTCAATCTGCAGGAGTTACACAAAGCCAACGGCCGTTAGGGCAAAACATGCCGCCGGTCGTAGCGCCGTGCTCCAGCCCAGTTGTAGCTCCGGTCTCCAGACCTGTCGTACGGGATCGTTTCCAGATCCTCTGGCGACTGTGACCGGGAATCGTGCAAGAAAATAAATTTCGGTCCAGGGCCACTTTGTGGAAAAAACTCTGGAAAAACCGGAAGAAACTCCTACAATTTCGCGTTCCGCGTGGAACATATTTAGTAAATAGGCCTCAATGTCAGAATCCTTTCCGACCGTAATGAGACGCCCCGCGAAGCCTGGACGTGAACGTGCTAAATCCTCATCCGACCACCGTCAAATAGCCACAACCCGGGGCGCCCAAGTTCTCTATTTTAGAGATTTGAGATAGCGCAGCCCCCCAACCCGCCGTTTGAATCAAGCATGACAAGGGATGCCCATCCTACCTCCGCTTGGGTGGGATACCACCGATCTCAGTCAACCCATCTCATTCACGCAGAAACTAAGGGCACAAACTCCGGACCGCATCGATCCAATTCTCCGCAGCAGCCAACCCGGCTCTACAATATCCTCATGCTTCTCGAAGGAATCTTCGCCGCACTCACCACCCCCTTCTACCCCGACGAGCGGATCTACTACCGCAAGCTTGAAGCCAACATGACCCGCTACTCGCGCAGCCTGCTCGCCGGCATGGTCGTCCTCGGCTCAACCGGCGAGGCCGTCATGCTCGACGACGAGGAATCCCGCCAGGTTCTCCGCATCGCCGCCCAGGCCTCGGCTCCCGACAAAGTCCTCATCGCCGGAGTCGGCCGCGAATCTGTAGGCGCCACCGTCGCCCTTGCCGAAACCGCCGCCGAACTCCACTATGACGCCGTGCTCCTTCGTCCTCCCAGCTACTATGCCAGCCAGCTTTCCCCGGCCGCCGTTCGAAACTACTTCGAGAGCGTTGCCGATCGTTCGCCCCTCCCGATCATCCTCTACAACATCCCCAAGTTCGTCCCGTATCAGCTACCCATCGAACTCGTAGCCGAGCTCGCCCACCACCCCAACATCATTGGAATCAAGGACTCGAGCGGCAGCCTCGACCGAATCAAGCAGACCGTAGCCGCCACCGCGAACTCCCGCCGCCGCACCGTCACCGTCACCACTATCTTCGAGGCCGTCACTGCACGAATGCTGATGCAGGCAACCGCGCCCGAGTCCGCAGCCACCTTCATTCCGGCAGGGCAGCTTGCCGGCGGAGTCGCCCTCGCCGCAACCGCCCCGCCCGCCCCCGCCATCAAGAGCCGGAGCAGGGAAGTCGGCTTTCAGGTTCTCTGCGGAGCCGGATCCAAGGTCCACGCCTCGCTCGATGCCGGCGCCACTGGAGCCATCCTCGGAATCGCCGCCTTCGTGCCCCAGGCCTGCGTCGAAATCTACCTCGCCTGGAAAGATCACGATTCCGAACTGGCCGAAGAGAAGCAGTCCCGCATCCTCGCCGCCAACAGTCGCATTGTCAACGATTTAGGTATCCCTGGCATGAAATACGCCTGTGACTTCAACGGCTTCTACGGCGGCCGGTCCCGCTCGCCGCTCCTCGGACTCAGCGCCGAAGAAAAGTCCGAAGTCGAGTCGCTTCTCGCTCTAATCCGAAACTAGAATGACCAATCAACCTACTGACGCACTCCCGGAACTGACCTTCGCGACAGACGCCGATGTGCCGGCCGTCGTCTCTCTCATCAACCTCGCCTTTCGAGGACGCGGCAAGAACGCCGGTTGGAGTAACGAAGAGAAATACATCGAAGGGACTCGGATTACCGAAGATCTGCTCCGCGAAGATATGGCCGCCAAGCCTCATGCGACCATGCTCCTATGGCGTCAGCCCGATGGTTCTTTGCTCGGCTGCGTCTGGATGCAACCCGAGCATGAGGGAGTCTGGTATCTTGGCTTGCTCGCGGTCGATCCATCCGAGCAACAGGCAGGCCTCGGGCGAAAACTGCTTCAGGCCGCGGAAGAGTGGACGCAGGAGCGAGGAGCAAACGAAATCAGGATGACCGTGGTCCATCTCCGCTCGGCGCTCATCGAGTGGTACAAACGGCGCGGCTATGTTCTGACCGGGGAGACGAAGCCGTTTCCTTACGGCGATACCCGCTTTGGCATTCCGAAGCGTGACGATCTCTACTTCGTGGTACTGCAGAAGCGACTATAGCGGCAGAACCGGGACGCGACCCGCGTAAACCCGCCATAGCACTTCAAACCTTTCGCCAACTGGAGCGTCTAAAAGAACAGACGTTACACAATCATTGCGCGAGCACATATGATGCGCAAGGCCGAACCACCCCTACCCAGGCAAATCGTTTCCGATCCCGCAATCTGGTTTTCCTCGATTGCGGCGGGGATTGCTGTCTTTGCCCTGGCCATCTTCCTCCAATGGCTCATCTACGACGACTGGATGCACCGCGGCGGACTGCGAATCGTGGGCAGCGCCTTGGCAGCCGTGCTCGCATGTGTCGTGGCTCATCGTTGGCAGATCGCCGTCCGCGTCCGCAAGGTCGAGATGCTGCACCGGTTCGAAACCATCAAGTGGATGAACGATCGGATTCGCAACGCCCTGCAGGCAATCGAGTGCGTGACCTACGCGGCCGACCCCACAGCGACAGAATCCGTGAAAGGCGCGGTAGACGTCATCGAAGGCGTTCTCAACGAAGTCCTCATCGGAGCTCATCCATCGTCGGGTCGCACCAGGAACGAAGAGCCTCCTCAGACTTTCGCCACCCCTCCGCCTCAGAGCCAATAAGTGCGACGAAGTACCGGAAGGGAGCTGAACGATGAAGAAAGCTCCTTGAGAGCTGGGTTCCTGCTCGGAGAGCCAGGTTCTTTCTCGCTGGTGAAAAACGCAATAGAACCCGCCGTTTTGAAATGGCATCAGTTTACTTGTGCCCATAAAGCCAACAAGTTGAGTTCGGGGACGAAATTCTACGTGAAAGCTCTCTTCGGCGCAGGGGCCGCAGGTAAATGGGAGGGAGCAGCAGCCTTTAGGCTGCTGAATTCAGTGCAAACTATAGAAGCGGCTTTAGCCGCGGGCCATTTGCTTGAAAACTCGCCATAAGGCGTTATATATCATATAGATACTTTAGAAGTTAGGGTTTTGCTTTCTAACAACCGTTTCGCCGAGGGACCGTTTCCGCGTCCTGAAAAAGGCCCCCAAAAACGCGGCCGTCACTCCGCGCACTTGCTGCGCGCCTCTTGATTCCGGTAAACATAACTGCGGCTCATCGAAAACAGAACACATCCCAGGAAGAAAGCATCCAACCGGGTGCGAGTCGAACAAGTTTTTATGACGGAGTCCTGCGATGCGCTCTGATATTGTGCCTGGAAGCAAATTTCCCGATTACGAGTTGCCCGACCACACCCGCACGCGGCGAAAGCTAAGCGAATTGCAGGGCGACGATCCACTGATCCTCACGCTGGCGCGCGGCCATTACTGCCCGAAGGAACATCAGCAGCATCGGGAACTGGCCTCGTTCTATCCGAAGATTGCCGTGGCCTACACCCAGATTGTCACCATCTCTACCGACGACCACTACACGCTTTTGGAATTTCGTGCGGCGATCGGCGCCCAATGGACGTTTCTGTCCGACCCCGAACGAAAGGTTCAAAAGGACCTGGACATTCAGGAGTACACCGACCCCGACAACAATCCGATGATTCCGCACACGCTGGTTCTAAAACCGGGCCTCGTGGTTCACAGCATCTATAACGGCTACTGGTTCTGGGGCCGACCCTCCGTCACCGATCTCTGGCACGACCTGCGGGCCGCGATGAGAGAGAGCCGCCCAGACTGGGATCTGAGCAAACCAGGACTCCGCGAAGCCTGGGATGCAGGCGACTTCTCGTCATTTCATGGGTGGGATAAGCGGACGAGTACCCGGCGTCGGCCAAGGCCTTCTCCACAGGACTATGGCCTTTCGTAATCTATACAAAGAAACCCATCCCGGTAACGCTGATGACCTGGCCAGATTCTTGCCAAATCTTACCTTGAAAGGTATGAGATGAAGACTCTGCGTATATTTGGGCCAATCGCTTTGATTTGCCTCGGTGCCCATGCGCAGCAGCCCACCAGTTGCAGCAGTTTCAACTACCCAACCGGTCCGTTCCCAACCACAGCTTTAAGCAAAGGGCAACATACAACCGGAGCCCATGTCTTTAGTGCCTCGCAAGGAGGTTCCTGCACCTATACAGGACAGGCGAGCACATACGGTCCGGTCCCGTGTTCGGTCGTTTCCCAAGCATATTCGACCACAACTCCAAGCGAAATTGGTACCCTGACGCCAACCGGCACAAAGCACGTCGAGAGTTCCAGCGACCAGGGAAGCACTTCAACCGCCAACGGTGGTCTTGCAGCAGTCTCCAATGCGATGGGTGCTATGGCGATCCAGTCGTGCTACCTTGTCTGCGGCGGTTCGATCGGTATCAGCTTCAGCAGCAATGGGCAAGGAGGGGGAATTTCCGTCGCGTTCACCGGCCCTACTCCGTTGTGGACTTACACTTCTCCGTACACTAACACCTGTTCAGGATATACGCTGCCACAATTACCGACGAGCGATTGTCCAAATCCTACTTCGAATCCTCCATCCGGAGGCGGCGGCGACAACGAATGGGTATGGAACAATCAATCTTGTACATGGAACGAGGAGCCGAATAACTCACCGATTGTCATTGACACAACAGGGAAAGGATTCCGGTTCTCCGACCCAACTACAGGTCACTACGTCACCTTCGATGTGCGCGGCAATGGGAAGTATGAAAGGGTGTCGTGGCCAAAACCTGACTCGGGCAACGCCTGGCTGGTACTGGACACGGGTGACGGTATCATAAAGGATGGCAAGCAGCTCTTTGGAAACTTCACCCCGCACAGCGACGGCGGCGTCCCCAACAACCACTATGCGAATGGCTTCCTGGCCCTCGGTTGGTACACCAACCCGGCGCAAGGCGGGAGCGGCGATCGAATCATCGATAACCGGAGTGCAATCTGGCCGAAACTCAAACTGTGGATCGACAAGCACTGCTACCTCTACCCGGACTCCCCATGCCAATCAGACCCCAGCGAGCTTCACACATTGGAGTCGTTGGGTATTAACTCGCTTTCCATCGTCTACACCGGCGCATTCAAGACTGACGCGGTCGGCAATCGGTTCAAATACTCCGCTGTGCTCAACCCCGAGGCACATGACACACCGGATACCAAGAACTGGTGCGTGGGTTGCGACCTGACGCAACGATCCAAGGATGGGCGCCTGATGCACGACGTTTTCCTTAAGACCGTGCAATAAAGAGCAACCCAACAGGCACAAACTGCCCTTTAAGACCGGCGAACGGACTTAATGGGCAGTTTGTTACTCGGGATCGTCTTCCCAGGCTTCATAACTGAGGCTGACCCCGGACGACCTTACCGTTGGCTCAATAGCCTTGGTTTTAAGAAAGCCACGGATCTCTTCGAGTGCTACCTTGGCATCGAACTCAGATTTGGGCGTTGGATCAGAATACGAGCCATGGTGGAGAACTAGTTCGGCCGAATTTCTGGAGATTACGATCACTCCCGCACGAATGGCTCAAGAGAAACCGGCTGGATAAAGATCCGAGCCCCCGGCGCTCTAGGGAGGCGTACGAGATAGTGGCGCGCCGCTCGCTTAAGCAACGAGGTATCGGATTCGCTGCGCGAGCTAGGAGCGGTGGGTGCGTAGGCAAATTGGCGTATTCGTTTGAGAAGAAGCTTGTTAAGCGGTTGTATCAGGTCTTACTTAACAATTGAACTAAGATTTACTTAAGCGGACGAAAGCGGACCCCAAGGCAATGAATACGGACAAACGTAATGTCTGATAACAGATATTTTCGTTAACCTGAAGTCGGCATTTCGCGGGCTCTGCGGGTGAAGTCGAGATTAAGCTATAGCTTTGGTTTCGGTTTTGTCAAGAGTTTTTTCTTGAAAAACTATCAGCGCCTCAATCTTGCCGCCTTTCTTGTCCGTCCCCCGGATCGCGAGTACCTGCGCCCCCTGGCCGGCCGCGAGCCTGGCCGTTCGCTGGAATGCGGCCGGCCTGTCAGGGCAGGGAAGAGTTTCAAAGCTCGCATCCAGGCCGGCGAGCTTGAGCAGTTCAGCGAGCTGCGCCGGCCCAACCGGCCCCTTGTTCAACTTGAGCAACGCCCCGATATTAATCATTGCCGCGCCCATCCTGTCCAGGTCACCGCCGAAGGCGTCCCGGTCGCCGTTGCACAAACCTTCACCTTTGCTGTGTTAGCCGCGCTAATTCGGCAGCCGCCATAGTAGAACCCCGTCCCGATATCGCTCGCGCCCGTTGACGCCGAGCATTCGTCGCCCGCGGCCGCGCCCGTGATGGTCAGAGACTGCTCCTGGCAGCCCGGGGCCGTGATCGATGTGTAGGTCAGCGTACCGGTTCCTGTCCAGAGACCGACCGAAGGGGACCCGCCTAACCCTAGTGTGGCTTGCGACGCGGTCATATCGCTGTTCCACGGCTTCATCGCGATCCATCCAATGGAAACGTTCGACGTGATAGCATCGGCCAGGCCGAGGCGAATCCCAAACCGGTCGCCAAGAAGGCTGGTCGAAATAGCCACGTCGCAGGAATAGAGCGCATAACTGGTAGACAACGACATGGGCGTCGTCTTGAAGTTGCACCCGAGCGACGTCCCCGGCTCGTTCGAAGCGCCATAAACCGCGTCGGCGTAGAAGTTCTGGGCGGCCGAAGCCTTGGCGTAAAAATAAATTCGGAGGTTCCCAGTTGGGATACTGGAGCCGATAAGCATCGGCGTGTTTTCGAGCCACATCATTGTGTAGTTCGGATTAGGCACCGTCGCAAAAGAAATGTAATAGGCGAGGCCGGATTGCGATGCCGTGTCCGACTGCACGGCCGGCGTGCTTTGGTTGTAACCGATCAGGTCGGAAGGCCACAGCCACATATCCTCATCGTTGAGATAATAATTCCCCGCGCCGCGGCCGATGAAATCATGCGTGAGTTCAAAAGCGGATCGTCCACGAGATAGACTTCCAGGTCCAAGCCCTAGGTTCGAAGGCCCGGCATACTGGCAGCGGCCGGATTGCATCGTGGTTACCGTGCTTGTGCTGTTGCAAGTCACCCAGGTATTCCCGTATCCGGTGACGCCCCACGTGATTGCATAGTCTGCGAAAGTCGAAGAGCGAAAGCTGTTGAAGTTGCCGGAAATATTGATAGGGCTAATACCGGCAAGGTAAATATCTTGCACGTTGCTCGCACTCGCGTCCCATTGGAAAATCATGGAGCTTGAAACGCAGTCCGGCATCATAAGGTGTGCAACCAAAAATTCGATGCCGGCGAACCGATAAGCCGTGCTACCAGCAGGGCAAAGCCTTCCCGTCCAAGGCCACGCCTCCTCTTCTTCGATGCTGACACTCCAGGTATTAGGATTTCCTGTTATGCCATACGCGGCCAAAATGTTTGGACCTTGCTGCACGTTCGAAAGCTCCACA
>CAVSYM010000004.1:0-97909 GCA_963732165.1 uncultured Acidobacteriaceae bacterium | reverse complement strand
GTTCCCGACGGTAGTCTCCGACCAGCGACTTGGCGATCGTCTCCGCGCTGGCCTTGATGCGCGGGTCGCGCAACTGGGCCAGCTTCAGCGGGTTGCGCTCTCCGCCCAGAATCGCATCCAGAATCGCCATCCCGGTCGTCCCGCTCAGATCGCTGATGACATGGTGCAGTTGCAGGTTCATCTGATCCAGCGCCTTCTGCATGTGCTGCAGATGCACCGCCGCCATCCCCACCAGACTCTCCCGGTAGCGCATCAGCGACCGCACCGCGCACACCTGCCCCGACGGCCGGAAACTGGCCCGCAACAGTCCCACCGCGTGCAAATACTGCAGCCACTGACAATCGCTCACGTCCGTTTTGCGCCCCGGCACGTTCTTCACGTGCCGGGCGTTGACCAGGCACACCTTCATCCCACGCGCTTCCAGAATCTGAAATAACGGAATCCAGTACACCCCGGTCGACTCCATGGCCACCGTCTCGATTCGGCAGCGTTCAAGCCAGTCCGCGGCCGCTTTCAAGTCCTCGGTAAATGCCGCGAACCGCCGCACTGGTTGCATATCCCGATCCGCGGGAACGGCGATGTAAATCTCCGTCGCTCCAATGTCCACCCCGGCCGCGTTCGGTTCCATCACCGGTGCTGCCACCAGCCCATGCGCCTTCTTTTTCTTCCTATCCTTGGCCAACACAACCTCCAGGCGTCATGTCAAACGGCCCGGACAATGCAAAAACACGCACTCTCCCAAACGGGATCGGCAGCCACAGGAAAAATAACCGCCGTCACCACTGACTCGAGCACAAAGTCCAGGACCACGCTGTTTAACGGGCTCCAATGGAAGCACCAATGGCTATTTCGGCCTACTTGCCGTCAACATGACAAAACTAGAATATCCCTCAGCCAAATGGTCCTTCCCTCATCGACCCGCCATTCGCCGGTCGTTCGCTGTTTAGCCCCCGCGGGATGTTTTTAGGAGTTCTGCTCCGGAAGATCTACGCTGAGATTTCCAAGCCGGGACATTGCCGCTTCTGCCTGCGGTGGCATTTCAAAAAAAAGACCCGGCGCGTCAATCATGCGCGCCGGGCCATATATTGCGGTTCTAATGCGTGAACAAACGCCGCTACAGGTTAAAGTCTACGTCGATAGTTGTCTGAACCTCGGTGGGCTGATTGTTAAGCAGATAAGGCTTATATAGCCAGTTCCGCACTGCGTCAACCGCAGCTGCCCGCAACATGGGTGGCCCGCTCACCACCTGCAGATTCTGCACCTTTCCGGACTTCGAAATGGTTGCCGCCAGAACTACTCTGCCTGAAACACGGGCTGTCCGGGCAATGGCCGGATACTCAGGTGCGATCCTTCGAACCAACAAGCCGCCCACAACGCCGGCTGACACGGAAATGGGAGTGAGCTTGATATTTGCTTCGCTCTTGATTCCGCTGCCGATCGCGCCGGTTTCGCCCATTGTTTCCATACCGGGTACGCCAAAGCCGCTCGGAGGCGGCGCCTCTTGAGGAGCAGGCTTGCGTGCGCCTTGCGGCAACTGCGAGGTCGCGGTCAATTGCTGGTTCATCTGTTCCGCCGACACCGGAGCCTGAGTGGTTCCGTCAGAGGAATCCGAAGTCTGTTCAGTTGTCGCGGACGGATTCTGAGCATTCTTAATGGTCGTCACAGTTCCGCTTGCAGGTCCCGACGGCGACGGTTTCAACGCACTCGTGCCTTCCTCGATGCCAAGGGCCTGGGTCGGCGACGCCGCGGGACGAGGCGGAGTGACGCTTCTTCCTCGCAGGACCAGCGGAATGGTGATGGCGAGGGCAATTGCGGCAACACCCCCGGTGATGGACCCAATCATGACCCATCTCGGCTTTTTCCTGTGTTCTGACTCCGTATCCTCTTCTTCTTGGTAACCAGACCGAAAAACACTAATCAATTCTTCTTCGACTGGAGCACTCTTAACCGGCGTGGGCAGCGGTTCCTGGCGCGCCGTGGCAGCTCCCTGACTCGCCGCGGAAGGTGGCCACTGGTTCGTCGACTGGTTGGTCTCTGGCCGGCGCGCCGGGGCCTGATCGGCGTTCACCTCGCTCAACCGCCGCAGAAACGCCTCAAGGTCCGAATCTGCTCCCGCCTGGGACCGGGATGAACCTGATTTAACTTTCTCTTGAGGCCTTGCCACCGGCGGCGGCGCCACTGGCTTCGGCGCCCGCTCTCTCACTGGAGGAGGCGCAGGTTTAGCCTCTCTTACTTCGTATTCCTTTGTAGCCACAGGCAGGGTAGCTTGAGAGGATTCGCCGTCCCAATCGCTGAAGTCCTCCGGAAGTGTCTCCGGCGCCGTTTCCTGCGCTATTCGCTTACTCGGTACCATTGGCCATCTTCTCCTCTCTCATACATCGCGCCCTTATATAGGCGTCTCTCGCGTCCCGACTCCGGCCGGGAATTGCTGATCCCGCTCTGATTTACTTCACGCTCCGTGTCAGCAAAATAACTCGCCGAGGGAGGATTAGTCGATGACACCTTTGTGGAGGTAGGACCCTGCGCCGCAACCCCAGGCGATCTTTCAACTAACAGGGAGACTGAGGCTTGCGCCTCCTCGAACCACTCTGTATCCTCCGGCGTAAAACTGACTACGAGCGTATATGTCCCAGGCGCAAGCACGCAGCCTGCGGCGGGACTGTAGACAAACGTTCCGGGAACCGACGCAACCGCGTTCAGCTGGTCGGCACCGAGTTGGGTCCCATAGGGAATGGGAGCCGGCTTCGGCCACGTAATCATGGTGGGCGATATCTCGCTAACCTCAAGGTCCACAGTGGCTTCCACCACCGTGTAATTGAAGGTATCCGCGGGAGTGAAAATGGCTGAAAGCGTGTGCATGCCCGGCGGAAGCACTTCGCCGCGGCGGGGAGTATACGTAAATGCTCCCGGAACCGTTGCTGTCGCGTTCAATTGAACCCGGTTCAGAGCGGTGCCGTGGCGGATTCGCTCAGGCGCCGGCCACGTGACTGAAGGCGTCATCTTGGCTACCGTCAGCAATACCGCAGACGATGTCGCCAGGTACTTTGTCGATGCCTCCGGCGTATATGCCACTGAAAGTGTGTGTTCTCCCGCTGCCAGCAGGGCGCCCGGGCCCGGGGTATAGGTCAAAGTTCCGGGTCCGTTCACCTTTGCATTCAACTGGATGCCGTTCAGGCGAACCCCGTAGGTGATCGCGTCTGGCGTAGGCCAGGTGATCTCCGGAGTTGCACTCACTACGGTGACTTCTACCGCGGCCTCCGCCACCGTGTAATTCCGGTCGTCAACCGGCGTGAATGTGACGGTCAGCGTATGACGGCCCTCTGAGAGCACTTCACCTGCCGTAGGAGAGTATTCGAACGTTCCCGGAATTGTCGCCGCGGCACTAAGCTCGTTTTCGCCGAGCGCGCACCCTGACAACATGAGCGCAGGCTCCCGCCACGTTATCGATGGCGTCGCCTTCAAAACCAGAATCGCAATCTCGGTTTGAACCACAGGGCCGTCGGCCGCCTGGTCGGGGGTGAAAGTGACCCAGATCGAGTGTGCGCCTGCCGACAATACATACCCTGCCGACGGGGTATACTCGAGCGTGCCTGAGACCAATGCTGTGGCATTCTGTTGGTCTCCTCCCAGCGCCGTCCCGTAAACGATCGGATCGGGCTTCGGCCACCGCACGGTCGATTGCGGCCCGGCATTCGCCGGCGCCGCGTCGAGCAGGCCCAGGAGCTTTTCGTCCATGGTTGTTTTCTCCGTCTGTGTTTTTTGACTTCTGAAACTCAAAGCCTTCTTCTTCTCTTCGGGAACCGGACGGCCGGTGACCGAGCTGGCCATCTCCAGAATCATCCGTGAGATTGCCGAATTCGATGGGGTAAGAGCGGACGCCGAGTTCTGAATCTCGCGCGTGGCAGCATAATCGTCGGGCAGCTTCCATCGCACCGGTCTTTCAATCGCTTTATCGATCACTTCCTCGGTCACTCCCGGAGAACCCGACTGGAACCGGTTGATGACAACCTCGAGATTTGGACCGTCCCCGCTGAAGAACCGTGAAATCACACGATTCGAGTTGCGCAGTTCCGAGATGCCTGCTTGCGTGACCAGAAAAATGGTAGTGGCCTCGCTGAAGAGGTTCGTGTTCATCAAATCGAGTCTCGATCCAACATCGATCACGACATTGTCGAACGACTGCCGCGCAACCGCCATCAGCTTGTCGATCGCCTCTCCGGTAGCCTCCACCTCGGGAACCTTGCTGGGAGCCGCAAGCACCCAGACTCCCGACTGATGCTTGACCAGGAGTCCGCGCAGTCGATTCGCATCCAGCTGTTCCACGTTGCCCAGCGCATCGTCGGTGGAATACTCCGCGGCGATACCCAGGTTCAGGGCTGCATCTCCCATCGGCAGCGCCAGATCGATCAATAACGTGCTTTCGCTTGCATTCTGGGCCAGTGCGATAGAAAAACTGCATGCAATCGTCGTAACTCCGGAACCACCCTTTGCGCCCAGAAACACCAGCAGTCTGCCCGGCTTCTTCTGTGGGCTCCGCGCGCTGGGATGACGAGCCGCGGCGGCCCGCACCAAAGCTTCCGCAATCGTGTCTTCGTCATACGGTGCTGTCAGAAACTCACGGGCGCCGGCGCGCATGCTGCGAACCACCAGGTTCGGATCGGACGACGCCGAGTAGACCATCACTGTCGCCGCGTCGTTCAAGCTGATGCTATCCACCAGATCGAGAGCGAAGTCCGAGTCGCCATCCAGATCGATGAAGATGATGTCGAAAACCTGCTCCAGTACCCTCGGCGCGTCATCCACCGACGGAGGATACGAAGAAAACTCCCGCACATTCGTGCCCGGGCATTTGGCCAGGGCTCCGGCCAGGGCCCAGCGTTGTCGTTCGTTCGGACCTATGATTGCGATCGAAAGGCTTCCGCCTCCGAACGACTCGGGGCTTTCTGTGCTGCGATTTGGAGATATGTTCGGCTCCACTGCTTCTTTCCCTCGGTGGCTCCCATGTCTCTGCCGATTCGAGTCAAAATGGCTCGGCTGAATGGAGATCGGGGCCAACAGACACGTCCGCGCCTTGTTGCCTGCGCGGAACAATTACCCAGATCCAGGATGCCCAAGGCGGAAAAGAACGGCTACCCGTCCCTATTACCCCATCTGAAAATACGTCCATCCGTCCGCATATCTCATCTTTTGATCCAGTGGACATGCTGTCAAGCGGAGACACGAAATTGTGATGCCAGGCGAATCTGCCAAGCAACTCTTGGCGTCCAACATGCTACGTGTTCTTGGTTATAACGTTGATTTGAATCCATGTAAATGGGGTTTTGGAGGTGATTATTACTAAAGTTTAACCTACGGTCATCCGGGTCACCTCCGGAGCCGCCAATTTGCGTGTTACCAGGCGTTTTGGAAACCACTTTTCCCACCGTCGATTCGTAAAGCCAGCCGCAGGCCTTTCGTCGTACTATTGCGCTGTACCTTGCCCAAAACGCATCACACAGAGTGACAAAAGTACCTCGGAACTGCTTCCGATAATGTCTGAAAACCTGACTCTCGACAATCGTTTGCGCTCCTCCCTCGATCCCGCATCTCCACGCGCAAAGTCCAATCGCACCGCCATCGAGTTGCTCATGGCCGACCTTCGCTTAGCCGAGGACACTATCCGGCAAGGCGGCGGCGCAAAGGCCGCCGAAGCCCAGCACTCCAAGGGTCGCCTGACGGTTCGCGAGCGCCTCAACCTGCTCCTCGATCCCGGCTCCGAGTTTTTGGAACTCGGCCTGTGGGCTGCGCACGGCATGTATGCCGACTACGGCGGCGCGCCTGCCGCAGGCGTCGTCACCGGCCTCGGCCGCGTCTCTGGCCGACTGTCGATGATCGTCGCCAACGACGCCACCGTAAAAGCCGGCGCCTTCTTCCCCATGACCGCCAAAAAGGTTCTCCGCGCCCAGACCATCGCCATGGAGAACCGCATCCCCACGCTCTACCTGGTCGACTCCGCCGGCGTCTTTCTGCCCCTCCAGGAAGACGTCTTCCCCGACACCGACGACTTCGGCCGAATCTTCCGCAACAACGCCGTCATGAGCGCCATGGGTATTCCCCAGATCACCGCCATTATGGGAATGTGCGTGGCCGGGGGAGCGTATCTCCCCGTCATGACCGACACCGTCCTCATGACCGAAGGCTCCGGACTCTTTCTCGCCGGCCCGTCATTGGTGCAGGCCGCCATCGGCCAGAAATCCGACCCTGAAGAACTCGGCGGCGCAACCATGCACGCTGAAATCTCCGGCACCGTCGACTTTAAAGAGCCCAACGACCATCTCTGCCTCGCCCGCCTCCGTTCCCTCGTCGAGAAAATCGGCGAGCGTACTGCCGCTCCCGAACTCTTCCGCCGCCGCTCCTTCGACGCCTCCAGCGACGCGCCCCGCCACTCGGCCGAAGACCTTTATACCTTGCTCAACCCCGCACCCGGCGCAAGCAACGTCTACGACATGCGTGAAGTCATCGCCCGCATCGTCGATCGCAGCGAGTTCGACGAATACAAGGCCGACTTCGGCCGCACCCTCCTCTGCGGCTACGCCTGGATCGGCGGCCACGCCGTAGGCATCGTCGCCAATCAAAAAACCAACCAGCGCGACACCGTATCGATGGGCCCGTCGGCGGGAGCGACGAAGATCGAAGTCGGCGGCGTCATCTATACCGAGAGCGCGCAAAAAGCCGCCCGCTTCATCATGGACTGCAATCAGAACCTCGTCCCCCTCATCTTCCTCCACGACGTGAACGGCTTCATGGTCGGCAAAGACGCCGAATGGAGCGGCATTATCCGCGCCGGCGCAAAAATGGTTTCGGCGGTCTCGACCAGTGTCGTACCAAAGATCACCGTCATCATCGGCGGCAGCTTTGGCGCCGGCCATTATGCCATGTGCGGCAAGGCCTACGACCCACGCTTTCTCTTTGCGTGGCCCACAGCCCGCTACGCCGTAATGAGCGGCGCCTCGGCCGCCGCGACTCTCGCCGAAGTGCGCGCCAAACAGTTAGAGCGCACTGGCAAGCAGCTCTCCGCTGAAGAGAAAGCCGCCATTCAAGACCAGATCCGCGCCGACTACGATGCCCAGGCCGATCCGCGCTACGGCGCAGCCCGCCTGTGGATCGACGCAATCATCGCCCCTGCAAAAACGCGCGAAGTTTTGATCGCGGCGCTCGAGGCGTGCGCCCTCAATCCCGAAGCCCCAAAATTCAACCCCGGAGTCCTCCAAACATGACCGAACGTAGCGCCGACCCAGGTAGCGCCGGGCTCCAGCCCGGTTGTACCGCCGGGCTCCAGCCCGGTTGTACCGCCGGTCTCCAGACCGGTTGTACCGCCGGTCTCCAGCCCGGTTGTACCGCCGGTCTCCAGACCGGTTGTACCGCCGGTCTCCAGACCGGCTGTAGTGCGGGTCTCCAGACCCGCGCTCTCATACCTTCATCGCGACTCCACAACGCATCTTAATTAACAAACACACCGGCGCTTCGAATTCCCCAACAGGAGCCTCAAATGCAAACCACCGTGGAACCCGCGCAAAGCCTTTACCCATTCGTACTGTCTGAAGAACAGGAACACCTGCGCCGCGAGATCCGCGACTTCGCCGCGCGCGAGATCGCACCCAACGTCTCTGCGTGGGACGAGGCCAGCGAGTTCCCCATCGCCACCATCAAGAAGCTCGGCGCAATGGGCCTGCTCGGCGTCATCTTCCCGCCTGAGTACGGCGGCGCAGGCCTGGGCTACGTCGATTACGCGCTGGCCATTGAAGAACTCTCCGCCGTCGACGGCTCCATCGGCCTCACCATCGCCGCCCACAATTCGCTCGGCACCAATCACATCTTTCTCGCCGGCAACGAAACGCAAAAACGGAAATACATTCCGCTGCTCGCCGGCGGCGAGTGGCTGGCCGCGTGGGGACTCACCGAGCCCGGTTCCGGCTCCGACGCCAGCAACGCCCGCACCACCGCAGTGAAAAAAGGCGACCGCTACATTCTCAACGGCAGCAAAAACTTCATCACCAACGGCCACTTCGCCGACGTCACGGTCGTTATTGCCGTCACTGATAAAACGCAGGGCACGCACGGTCTCTCGGCCTTCGCCGTCGAGAATGGCGCCAAGGGTTTTCGCGCCGGCAAAAAAGAAAACAAGCTCGGCCTGCGCGCCAGCGACACCAGCGAACTCATCTTCGAGGACTGTGAGATCCCCGAAGAAAACTTGCTGGGGAAAGAAGGCGAGGGCTTCATCGACGCCATGCGCGTGCTTGACGGCGGCCGCATCTCCATTGCCGCGCTCTCGCTTGGCATCGGCCGCGGTGCGCTCGATGCCGCGCTCAAATACGTAAAGGAGCGCCGCCAGTTCGGCAAAGCCATCGCCGAGTTTCAGGGCATCCAGTGGAAGCTCGCCGACATGGCCACCGAGCTCGACGCCGCCCGCCTGCTCACCCAGCGCGCCGCCGTGCTTAAAGACGCCGGCCGCAAAGTCACCCGCGAATCGTCCATGGCCAAGCTCTTCGCCAGCGAAGTTGCCGTCAGCATCTGCGAACAAGCTGTACAACTCTTCGGCGGCTACGGCTTCATCAAAGACTATCCGGTAGAAAAGTTCTACCGCGATGTCAAGCTCTGCACCATCGGCGAAGGCACCAGCGAAATCCAGCGCATGGTAATTGCAAGAGAGATACTGAAGGTGTATCCGTCAAGAGGCTGAATGCTGTGGTCTGTCATCCAGCAAAATTCGCTTGTCATCATGTGCGAAGCGAAGGATCTGCACAACAATGCCTGTCATCCTGTGCGAAGCGAAGGATCTGCGGTTGTTTGTTCTTGTTCTTCGGCGGCCCGCCACTTATGCGACGCCGCGCAATCAAAATGGCGAACCGAGGAGTTGGCCCTGAAAGAGAGCGCATAAAACAGAGAGGCCTTCACGCAAAGCCCGCGAAGCGGGCAAAAGAAGGTAGCCCCAGCGCAAGCCTGGGGAAAAGGATCAGGAATAAGCCGAAGGCCCGCGAAGCGGGCGTAATACCACACAGTTGCCATGACAGAACCGATAACCATCATCGAATGTCCCCGCGACGCCTGGCAGGGCCTGCCGCATCAAATCCCGCCTGAAACCAAGGCCGCATACCTGCGCCAACTCATCCGCGCCGGCTTCACGCACGCTGACGCAGTCAGCTTCGTCTCTCCTTCCGCCGTTCCCCAGATGGCCGACTCCGAGCGCGTACTCGAATTACTCGGCCCCGCCACTGGCATCGAAATCATCGGCATCGTCGTAAACGAAAAAGGCGCAACCCGCGCAATCGACACCGGCAAGGTCAACACACTCGGCTTCCCCTACTCCATTTCGCCGGAGTTCCTCCGCCGCAATCAAAACCAGACTGAAAAAGAATCGCTCAACATATTGGGCGCCATTACCGCCCTTGCCGAAGACTCAGGGAGAAATGTAGTCGCCTACGTCTCCATGGCCTTTGGAAATCCCTATGGCGATCCGTGGAGCATCGGCGCCGTCCTTCACGCCTGCCGCCAACTCGCCGGCCTCGGCATCTTGCAAATATCGCTGGCTGACACTGTCGGAGTCGCAACTCCATCGCAGATAGCCGAGACCGTGCAAGCCGCTATTGATGCCAGCGAAGGCGCCCACATCGGCGTCCACCTGCACGCCCGCCGCAATAATGCTCCCTCTCTCATCCGCGCCGCTTACTTCGCAGGTTGCCGCCGCTTCGACTCTGCCATCGGCGGCCTGGGCGGCTGCCCCTTTGCGCAGGACGATCTAGTCGGCAACATCCCCACCGAAGTCCTGGTTGCCACGCTCACCGAATGCGGCGCCTCGATTCCCGCACTCGGCCTCGACGATCAGCTCATCGCAAGCAGCAACCGCATCGCCGCCGACGCTTCATCGCAGATTTCGCCTCAATGAAAAAATGGTCTTTGATGGAAGAAAACGAAGGATCTTGATGCCCGTTAGCCCCGAACCCTCGCTCCGGAGGAGCGAATCGAGAATAGCCCAGGGTGAAACCTACCCCTGAGCGAAGTCGAAGGGGAAGGTGCAACCCTGGGAACCCCGCGTGCAAGCGCGCAGCCGCCCCGTAGGGTCGGCGCGAATCACGCCTGAAATTGAAAATGCACTATCCTTGTGCACCGCGGCCATTGCCGTCGATCTAGAATGAATCCGAACCAAACAACGAGGACCCATTTGGATTTTCAGACAATTCTCGTATCCGACTCCGGCCACATTCGCACCATCACGCTCAATCGCCCCGATCGCCGCAACGCCATGACGCCGGAGATGCAGATGGAGCTGATCGCCGCTCTCGAAGAAACTGCCGCAAGCGACTTTCGCGTTCTGGTCCTCACTGGCGCAGGCGACGCGTTTTGTTCCGGCCTCGATCTCTCCGCACTCAAAACGATGGGCGAAAAAACTGCCGCAGAATATCGCGCCGATGCGGAACGCATTGCCCGGCTCTTCCTCGCGCTGTACGACCTGCCCATCCCAACCATCGCGGCCATTCACGGCCCCGCCATCGCCGGCGGCGCGGGCCTTGCAATCATCTGCGACTTCACTCTTGCAACACCTGAGTCAAAGTTCGGCTTCACCGAAGCACGCATCGGTTTTGTCCCTGCGCTTGTGTCTGCTTTTCTGGCCCTCCAGATCGATGGAAGGCACGTTCGCGATCTTCTCCTCACCGGCCGCATCATTGACGCGCCGGAGGCCTATCGCATCGGCCTCGTCAACGAAGTCGCCGCACCGGAAGAACTATCACACTGCGTGCAAGCATTGGCCGAGACCCTAATCGCCAACAGCCTTCAATCGCTAAAGACCACCAAGCACCTGCTCGCCCTGCAAAACAAGGACTGGCTTGATGCCGCCATCGCGCTGGCGCTTGAAGCCAACGCGCTTTCTCGTGAGACTGCGGATTTCCGCGAAGGCATCACCGCATTTCTAGAAAAGCGCAAACCAATTTGGGGAACGTCGTCGCGTTCAGGGCCAAAGCCTCCACGCCCGAACTGAAGCGTAGAGAAGCAGGCGGGTGCGCAGAAAAATAAAGTGGGTGCCCCATCCTAACCGCGTTCCTTGCGGTTAGGGTGGGATTGCACGAACCTCAACTAGCCTCTCTCAATCACGCACAAAAATGAGTGCCCCTGCTGAGCGAAGCGGAGCGGAGCCGAAGGACCTGCTTCTTGATTTAGAAAGTCGCCAGACCAGGGTTAGCACGAACCCGCGCGTAACGTTTTGTATCAGAGCGCGACTTAACAGGCTGCGGAAAAACTCGCAGGGACGCGGTTTTGTATCAGGGCACGAGTTTACTCGTGCCGATAAAGCTCGCTAAATTTGTGCGGGCTTTAGCCCCTGCCGGGATGTTTACACTCACCGCGCAACGCTTTCGCTGAACCGCACCTGAGCCCCCGTCCTCTGCTCAACCATCTCGCGCGTCACGCCCTCGGCCATCTCCACCACTTCAAATCCCGAGTCCGTCACATCCACCACGCACAAGTCGGTAATCACCCGATGCACCACACCCTCGCCGGTCAGCGGCAGCGTACATTCATGCAGCAACTTTGCCGAACCATCTGCGGCCGTGTGTTCCATCAACGCGACCACGCGTCGCACGCCCGCCACCAAGTCCATCGCTCCACCCATGCCCTTCACGCGTTTGCCGGGAATCATCCAGTTGGCCAGGTCGCCCTTCTCTGAAACCTGCATCGCGCCCAGAATCGCCAGGTCGATGTGACCACCCCGAATCATCGCAAACGATAAAGAACTCGCAAATGTCGCCGCGCCCGGTACAAACGTCACCGTCTCCTTGCCCGCATTAATCAGGTCCGCATCAACCTCGTTCTCATGCGGAAACGGACCCATGCCCAGCAGCCCATTCTCCGACTGCAGCGTCACCGTCACGCCTGCGGGAATGTGATTCGCCACCAGCGTAGGAATGCCGATACCCAGGTTCACGTAGAACCCGTCTTCAATCTCCCGCGCCGCCCGCGCCGCCATCTCATTCCGATTCCACGCCATAAATGCAGCCTTCAGCTCTCAATTCCTAGCGTCCCGTCTCCAAAGTTCGCATCAAAAACAAGTTGTCATCCTGAGCGAACGGGGCCCAAAACGCTTTCCCGTTTGGGGGGTGGTGAGTCGAAGGATCTGCGGTTGTTCTTCAGTGAACTTCTGGGACACCACACCAGTCCGTGATCCCTATTCCCTGATCCTTGTTCCCTAGTTCCCATGTTCCTTCGTTCCCTGCCTCACCGTCCTCTTCTCAATCCGCTTCTCCGGCCGCGGATTATGCACCAGCCGATGCACAAAAATTCCCGGCGTGTGAATCTCATCGGGATCGAGTTCGCCCGGCTCAACAATAATCTCCGCCTCAGCCACCGTGACCCTACCGCTCGTCGCCGCATCGGGATTGAAGTTCCGCGCCGTGCGCCGGTAAATCAGGTTTCCATGCGTGTCGGCCTTCCATGCCTTCACTAAAGCCAGGTCCGCGCGAATTCCCCGCTCAAGAATGTATGTGACGCCGTCGAATTCCTTGTGTTCCTTGCCCTCGGCCACCATCGTTCCAATTCCAGTTCGCGTATAAAAACCCGGAATGCCCGCACCGCCCGCGCGCATGCGCTCGGCCAGCGTTCCCTGCGGCGTAAATTCCACCTCAACTTCGCCACTCAAAAACTGCCGCTCGAACTCCGCGTTTTCGCCCACATAGCTCGAAATCATCTTCTTCACTTGCCGGCTTTCTAGCAGCAACCCCAACCCCCATCCATCCACACCCGCGTTATTGCTTGCAATGGTCAGGTTTCGCGCGCCTGTATCGCGCAACGCTATGATCAGCGCCTCGGGAATTCCACACAATCCAAACCCGCCAATCGCCAGCAGCATCCCGTCGCGCACCAGCCCGTCGAGCGCCGCTCGCGCATCGGGATAAAGCTTGTTCAATCCGCCGATTTTTGCGTCTTGAGTGCTCATTTCAACGCCCGACCTCACGCGCGCCGAATTCATACTATCGCGCCACCATCACCTCTGCGCAATGTACCGCCGGTCTCCCGACCGGCTGTACTGAGGGCCTCCCGGCCCTCGGAGCCCTCGATATAAAATCACCCCATCTGATATAGCTAACAAATCGGCTCGAATCACCCGCGAAAGGTTCCATGTCCCCGCCATCATCTTCCCCGGCACTCCCGGCGCCCGCCAATCATCCATCCGCCGCCTCCCTCATTTCATTCTGCGGAGCTACCCTCGCCGTCCTCATCGCCGTCGCCTGGCTTCTCTCCACCAATCATCCCGGTGCCAATTGGGAACAAGGTTACAACCCCACCGGAACCTGGCAGCTCTCCACGGCCATCGCTGCGCTGCCCATCCTCGTTCTTCTGGGAGCCCTCGCGGTTCTCCGCGTCAAAGCCCACATAGCAGCGCTCGCCGGTCTGCTCACAGCTCTCGCCGTCGCAATCCTGATCTTCCACATGCCTGTGCGCCTCGCCTTCACCGCTGCCAGTTACGGCGCGGGCTACGGCATCTTTCCCATCTGCTGGATCGTTCTTCCCGTCATCTTCCTCTACGACCTCACCGTCCACACCGGCCTCTTCGTCACCCTGCAGCAGAGCCTGGCCAACATCACTCCCGACAGCCGCCTGCAACTCATCCTCATCGCCTTCGCGCTCGGCGCGTTCTTTGAAGGCACCTGCGGATTCGGCACGCCCGTTGCCGTTTGCGGCGCCATCCTCATCAGCCTCGGCTTTCGCCCGCTGCAAGCCGCCGCGCTCACCCTCCTCGCCGACACCGCTCCCGTCGCATTCGGCGGCCTCGGCATCCCCATCGTCGCTCTCCACGGAGTCACCGGCCTCGACACGTTCGCCCTCTCCAAAACCATCGCAGTGCTGCTCGCACCCTTCTGCGTCATCATTCCCTTCTGGCTTATCTGGGCCTTCGCCGGTTTCACCGCCATGCTTGAAGTCTGGCCCGCCGCGCTCATCGCCGGAGCCACCTTCGCCCTGGTCCAATGCCTCGTCGGAATCCTCGCCGGCCCCTCGCTCTCTGACATCGCCGCCTCCACCGCTACCATCGTCGCCCTCGTCGTCTTCCTCCGCTTCTGGCGCCCGCGCCGCATCCTCAACGCCACCGGCGACGACATCACTCGGCTCACTCACCAGCGCTTCGAGCACGATCCCCGCCGCATCTTCCATGCCTGGCTCCCCTGGCTCGTCCTCAGCCTCTTCGTATTCGCCTGGGGCATCCCCGCTCTCTCTTCGTGGATGGACTCCCACACCACCGTCAAGCTCGCCATCCCCGGCCTTCATCAAATCGTCCAGCGCGTTCCGCCCGTCGTCGCTAAAATCACCACTGAATCCGCCCTCTTCACCTTCAACTGGCTCACCGCAACAGGCACCTCCATCTTCATCGCCTCAATCATCGCGGGCCTGCTCATGGGCCTCAGTCCACGCGCCCTCGTCACACTCTTCTTCCGCACCCTCATCAACATCCGCTTCACCCTCGTCACCATCGCCGCCATGCTGGCCATTGGATACGTGACCCGATACTGCGGCCTCGACGCCACCATGGGCCTCGCCTTCGCCCGCACCGGCTCGCTCTACCCCTTCTTTGGAACCCTCGTGGGCTGGCTCGGCACCGCCTCCACCGGCTCCGACACCTCATCGAATGTCCTCTTTGGCAGCCTGCAGACCATGACCGCACGCCAGCTCCACATCTCGCCCGTCCTCATGGCCGCGGCCAACACCTCCGGCGGAGTGATGGGCAAAATGGTAGCCGCGCCCAGCGTCGTCGTCGCCACCACCGCCACGCAGACCTACGGGCAAGAAGGCGCCGTGCTGCGCCGGGTCCTCGGCCACTCGCTCGCCTTCGCCGCACTCGTCGGAATCCTCGTCTACCTCATGGCCTACGTGCCGCCCTTCACGCATCTAGTCGCGAAGTAGCGCCGGGCTCCAGCAGTAGCGCCGGGCTCCAGCCCGGTTGTAGAGCCGGTCTCGAGACCGGCTTTAGCGTTCCCCTCGCGAAGCCGTGAGTGCTAGCCTTGTTTTGCTTTTGAGAATCTTGATCCGCGTCTCATAGGAACTACAATGCGCATCTGTTTCACGCTCAAAGTCCGCGCCGACATGCTCGCCGAATACAAGCGCCGCCACGCCGCCGTCTGGCCTGAAATGCTCAATGCCCTGCGCGCCACCGGCTGGCATAATTACTCGCTCTTTCTCGCTCCCGACGGCCTGCTCGTCGGCTACCTCGAGGCCGACGACATTGCCGCCTGCTGCGCCCGCATGAAGGACCACCCCGTGAACGCGCGCTGGCAGGCCGAGATGGCGCCATTCTTTGAGAAACTCGCCTCAGGCGGCGCAGATGATAATCTGATGCCGCTCGAAGAAGTCTTCCACCTCGACTGATTCGCAGTCTCATCTCGCACAGAGCCGCCTCCCGTAGGGAGGCATCGAAGTTAGCCCAGGACGCAGTCCTGGGAAAGCACGAAAGAGATGATTGCAGCCCCGTAGGGGCGGCACGATCGCACGAACCATGTCGCCGTTTTGAAAGGGCACGACTTTAGCTTGAAGGGTACGGGCTTCAGCCCGTACATAAACCTTGCAACAAACCGGACGAGGGCTTTAGCCCCTGAGGGATGATTTGTTGAACTCAACTGATTCCTCATCAACCAAGGAGGGCATCTCCCCAATGAGAACCAACGACCTTCTTCGCCGCGATTTCCTGCGTGTCGGCAGCCTCGGCGTCGCCGGCGCCTTTCCAGTCCTCGCCAGCCCTTCCACTGCTTCCGCGCAAAATGCACCAACCGCGGCCCCGGAACTCGGCGTCTTTAATGTCCGCACCCACGGCGCCCTCGGCGACGGCAAAACCCTCGACACCGCATCCATCAATCGCGCCATCGACGCAGCAGCCGCGACCGGCGGCGGTCTCGTCCTCTTTCCCGCAGGCGTCTATCTCACCTTCTCCATCCATCTCAAGAGCAACGTGCACCTACACCTCGAGCAGGGCGCTACCATCCTCGCGGCCGAGTCGCCCAAACCCGGCGACGCCACCGGCTACAACGGCGGCGTCTACGATCCGGCCGAACCCAACGCGCCGTGGGAGCCCTATCAGGACTACGGACACAACCACTGGCACAACTCCCTCATCTGGGGTGAAGACCTGCACAACATCTCCATCACCGGCCCCGGCCTCATCTACGGCAAAGGCCTCAGCTTCGGCAGCAACGGCACGCGCGGCGACTTTCCCACCTACGTTGCCGAGCAGGCCGGCGTCGGCAACAAATCCATCGCCCTCAAGAACTGCCGCAACGTCCTGCTGCGCGACTTCTCCATCCTCAAAGGCGGACACTTCGGCCTGCTGCTCACCGGCGTCGACAACCTCACCATCGACAACCTCACCATCGACACCGATCGCGACGGCATGGACATCGACTGCTGCCAGAACGTGCGCGTCTCCAACTGCACCGTCAACTCGCCCTGGGACGACGCCATTGTGCCCAAGTCCAGCTACGCGCTCGGCTACGCGCGGCCCACGCGCAACATCACCATCTCCAGCTGCTACGTCTCCGGCTGCTACCAACTCGGCACCGCGCTCGACGCCACCTTCAAGCGTTTCCCCGCCGGCAAGCGCGCCTACGGAACCGGCCGCATCAAGTTCGGCACCGAGTCCAACGGCGGATTCATCAACGTTGCCGTCTCCAATTGCGTCTTCGAAGGCTGCCAGGGCTACGCGCTCGAAACCGTCGACGGCGCACTGCTTGAGGACTTCTCCATCACCAACACCGTCATGCGCGAGCTCGGCTGCGGACCGCTCTTCCTGCGTCTCGGCGCGCGCCTGCGCGGACCCAAGGAGACAACCAAAGTAGGAACCCTCAAGCGCGTGCTCATCTCGAACCTCGTCTGCCACAACGCACCCGCATATCAAGGCTCCATCATCAGCGGAATTCCCAACCACGCCATCGAAGACCTCAAGCTGTCAGACATCTATGTCGAAACCGTTGGCGGCGGAACTTCCGATCAGGCCAGGATCGATGTGCCCGAACTCATCGACGGCTATCCCGAACCAGGCCGCTTCGGCGTCACGCCCTGTTCAGGATTCCTTCTGCGCCACGTGCGCAATCTTGAGATGAACCACGTTGAAGTGGCGAACATCGCACCCGACGCGCGTCCAGCGTTTTACTTGTCGGATGTGGACCGCGCCGACTTCTTCGCCATCACCGCGCCGCGAACGACAGACGGCGCGTTTGCGTTGCATGATGTAAAGGATCTGCGCATCGGCTGGAGCCGCGCTGCTGCTGATGTGGTGCTGGCTAGCGCGGATGGGAAGGCGGTTTAAAGTATCAGGGTGTAACCTCGCAGGAACCTCCAAAAGCCGCACAGTCTTGTATCAGGGCGCGACTTTAGCCGCGCCGCAACCAGGTGCGTTATGTTTTGTATCAGGGCGCGACTTTAGCCGCGCCGCAACCAGGTGCGTTATGTTTTGTATCAGGGCGCGACTTTACCGCGCCGCAACCAGGTGCGTTATGTTTTGTATCAGGGCGCGACTTTAGCCGCGCCGCAACCAGGTGCGTTATGTTTTGTATCAGGGCGCGAGTTTACTCGCGCCGCAACCAGGTGCGTTATGTTTTGTATCAGGGCGCGACTTTAGCCGCGCCGCAACCAGGTGCGTTATGTTTTGTATCAGGGCGCGAGTTTACTCGCGCCGAAATGCTTCCTTTAAGGAGCCGGGGCTTTAGCCCCCGCCATGGCAAGACCCACACGCAACGCGTCGCGAGAAAACGCGCTAAGCTCCGCGCGCACGTTCTTCGCCACCACGAAAACCGCCGCAGGCCGTCGCCTTCTTCAATCTGAACGCAATGCAGCACTTCTCATTGACGTCCTTCGCTCGTATATGACTGCGGGAAAATTCGAAGTGCACGACTTCGTCGTCATGCCCGACCACTTACACGTGTTGTTGACCGTCCGCGGAGAAACGACCATCGAAAAAGCGATGCAATTCATCAAGGGCAGATTCTCATTTCGCTTGAAGCATGAATACGGTTACCTCGGAGAAGTCTGGCAGGTCGGATTCTCCGAGTCACGTGCCGACGATCCCAAAAGCTTCGAGCAGCATCGCGCCTACATTGCCAAAAACCCCGTAAAGGCCGGACTCGCGGCTCGCCCAGGCGAATATGCATTTTGCTACGAATATCTCGCTGAGCAGAAGAAACGCAGGGGCTAAAGCCCAAATCATTTTCCGGCGCTCTGCGGCGCGGCTCAAAGCCGCGCCCTGATACAGAACACGATTGACCACTGACGTCGGCGTCCTGGCTCCCGCAGCAAACGTCCGCGCCACGCCTTGTATCAGGGCGTGAGTTCACTCACGCCGAAACCACCTGTTTTTTCCAAAAAACAAAGAACGCGGCGCAGCCGCGATGAAACCCAATCGATGCGCACCCGCCCCGCAACCCCGCGCCTTCGCGCACCGACTCGCCTCCCCCCGCGCCACGCCTTGTATCAGGGCGTGAGTTCACTCGCGCCGAAACCAATCCGCTTTTCCCAAAAACAAAGAACGCGGCGAAGCCGCGATCAAACCCAACCTCCATGCACGATTTGCGAACAGGCGCGGCAAGCATCCCAGGAGTAAAATTCGGAGTCAGAAGCCAACCTAAGATTAAGGACGATCCGAGATGGCAATCCCCGATTTCCAGACCTTGATGTTGCCCTTGCTCCGACTTGCCGCAGACAGTGAATCCAGCGTCTCGGACTCAGTAGAACATCTGGCGAACGATTTCAAACTATCTCAGGAGGAACGCGCAACTCTCCTTCCCTCCGGCCGCCAGACAACATTCTCTAATAGAGTGGCGTGGGCAAAATCGTACCTCGTCCAGGCAGGCCTCATTTCGCCAACAGCGAAGCGAGCCCATTTCTGCATTACAGAGCGGGGCAGGAGCGTTCTTTCCAATCCTCCCGAGCGCATCACGATCAAATACCTCAGCCAATTTCCCGAATTCAGAAAATTCCGGAAACTTGGCGAATTCGAAACGAGCACCGAGGAGTCCCAATCCGCCGAATTATCCCAGGACTCCACATTGACCCCGGACGAAATCATTCGAAGTGCGCATGCTCAGCTTGAGCAAGAACTCGCCGACGAACTGCTTGTCAAGATTCGTGCAGGCACACCGACATTCTTCGAGAACTTAGTTGTTCGCCTGCTTTTCAAGATGGGATACGGAGGGTCCGTGACGGAAATCAACAAAGCACTGGTCGGAGGTGCAGGAGACGGCGGTGTTGACGGCGTTATCGACCAGGACCCCCTCGGGTTGGATCGCATTTATGTTCAAGCGAAGAGGTATGCCGACGGCAATGCAGTCGGCCCGGGCGCGATTAGAGACTTCTTTGGGAGTCTGGATCGGTTCAAAGCAACAAAAGGGCTATTCGTTACAGCTTCAACATATACCGCCTCGGCGCGCGAGACCGCGACTATGCTGAGCAAGAGAATAGTGCTGATTGACGGAGGCCAACTAACGCGCCTCATGATTCGCCATAGCGTCGGGTGCAGGGTGGAAGAGACAGTCGAAATCAAAGAGATCGATGAGGAATTCTTCGTGTAAACCTAGAGGCCACCCCGATCCAGGCCCGACTGAAGAACGAAAACTTCAAACAGATGGAGTCAAGAAATGGCGTGTGACCCGACATTGTCCGAAGAGGTAAGAGTCTTTATTGTCGGCTTGGACCGAGATGATACTGGCCTGACACCAGAGGAATTCGCTGACCTCCAAGATTGGAATAATCTGGCAGACAACATCGTTGACTATCTGGTTAAGTCCAGAGAGACACTTATCGAGAACAAACTCGAAGCACTGGAAAGTCTCGTTGAGATCCATCCAAATCTGGTTCGGAAGTTTCTTGATCGGCGGTTCACAAAGGAGTTGGTGAACTCAGTGCCCGAGTATGTGAGCAGAACTCTGCAACTTTCTCGAATGAGCGGCACCCAAATACCGTCGAAGATTACAAACGCGTATCTGCGGGAAGCCGTTCGCACGTACATCGTTGGCCTACCGCAAGCATCAGTGGCACTCAGCCGCGCTGCGCTGGAGCAGGCACTTAAAGAGGGCATTGGGTATCAGTCGACAAACACTTTCGTTGAAATGAGGGATCTGTTGCAGGAGGCAGAGTCCGCTGGCGTCATCGATCATGCAAATAGAGTCTTCTCGCGCGAGGTTGCAGATGCCGCAGACGATGTGCTCCATGAGAAGCCGACTACTCTAAAGGATGCCCTTGATGTACTCACCAAAATGCGCGGCGTACTCCAATTCATCTTCACACAGGAATAGTCAACCCCGATCCCCACATCACGCACAATCCAAACCACTTCCCATTGCATGCAATTTCCCTCATCCGGCGCACACTTCTAAATAGGAAGGAATGCGCCAGAGCCATGAAGAACATTACCGTATCAGTCAGCGACCAGGCCTACGTAACCGCCCGCGCCTGGGCTGCTCTCAACTGCACCTCAATCTCCGCAGCCGTGCAGGCCTATATCGAGATGCTTCCCAAAACCAAAGCGGATCCCGAGTGCCTTACAGTGATCAACCGCGTCAGGCAGCAAGCCCGCGCCCGCGACCGGGCCGCCAGAAACGGGACCGCAGCCCAAATCCAGCAGAGCCCCGCCCCCACGCAAAGCACAGCAAGCCTCTTTTCAGCATTAAAGTCTTTCATCCAAAAGCACGCAGAAACTGTGCAGTAGTGACCCGCCCCAGCATAATCAACAACATGGCGTCAAAAAGTCGCACAGAAACCATACAGAAACCGTACAGAATCAACACAGATTCCGCACAAATCAGCCCAGCTTCTGTGCAATGCCGGTCCGGAGACCGGCGCGACAACCGCGCTACCACCCCAGCGAATACAAATCATTCGCCGGGGACCCCGGCGCTGGAGCGCGGCGCTACTCTCTGACATCTTGCGGTCGCCACGGCGACCTTGCGGCGGCGGGATTGGGGTTCGTGGTATCCCACCCTAACCGCACGAAACGCGGTTAGGATGGGGCACCCATTTTCGCGCGCGGTTGAGATGGGCGGGTCGAGGTTCGCGGTATCCCATCCTAACCGCAAACGAATTCAAGAAGCAGGTCCTTCGACTCCGGTCCTACCCAGAGGGTCCACAGGCGACCTCCGCTCTGGAGGGGCACCCAGCATAAGGCGGCAACCCGGCCATCCCCCGCCGTGCGAGGGATGGCTGTGGCGTTCGCCCAAGCGGGCAACAAGCCGTTTGACACCGCACCGCCGGGCGCAAGTCCAGGTTAGCGGCCAAGCCCAGCGGCCAGCGTTTTCACCATCGTGCCGTTTGCATCATCATCTTTCACTGCCCACGCAGCGGCGCCGCCGAGCCCGCCCGGAACACGCACCTGAATGTAGAGCGTCTTTAAGAAAGCCGTCGCCGGAGTGTCGTAAGTGAAGAAGGTCTCCGAGCTCGGGTCATAGAGCCAGGTTGCTATCCGGGCCGGATCGAAGTAGTTCCTATAACCGTTCGAAGTGAGAGTCGACAAAGTGGAATACGTCGCAGTTCCCGGTGTCAGCAGTACGTCACATCCGGGTGTATTGCCGCTGAGGTCGGCGCACTCCCCGGTTCCGTTCGCCACAGGAACCGCGGACGGTCCGGTAGAGCTTTGATAGAGGCCATGCTCTTTTTCGGGCACACCCGTCCAACCCGCTCCGTAAAGGGGCACGCCCATCACGTACTTCTGCGCGGGGACTCCGGCTTTCAAATAAGCCGCTACCGTATCTTCGATGTCCAGGTCTTGCCCGAAGTCCGGATCCTGGCGCGAATCGAAGAGCGGCGAGGCGTGGTTGGTTACCGTATCCCAGCTTCCGGCGTAGTTATAGCCGTCGACGGTGATGAAGTTGACCAGCTTGGCGGCACTCTTCAAGTCGATATTTGTGTAGTTCTGCGCGCCGGCGGGTCCGTCGAAGCTCAACACGTACTGCTTTCCCGTCTGAGCGCTTAGAGCGTTGAGCTGGTTACGGAATTCCTGGAGCAGAAGAGTAAAGTTCGCCGTGTCGGTGGCAGCGGGAAACTCCCAATCGATATGGATCCCGTCAAAAAGGCCCGGTGCGGTGATATTTCCGTTCCAGTCACTGCCCACATTGCCCACCACGAACATGTCGATGCACGAAGAGACAAGCGCCTGTCGCCCTTGCTCGGTGCTGGCTGCCGTGGAAAAAGCCTGCGCCTCGGCAGCACTCGCGCCGCCCAGTGAGATCAAGGTCTTTAGCTGAGGATTGAGCTGCTTCAACTTGAGTATCTCGGCGAAATTGCCGTAGAGGGGCCATGTGTCGGCAATTCCACCGACCGGGGGCAGGCCATTGTCTTCAAAGTCTGCCCAGGGATCCGCGATGACGCAGGTGTCGGTGGAAGGGGCCGCGGCACTCGCCGACACGTCTCCGAAGGCATAGACCAGATGCGACAGCTTGGCGGCCGAACCATTGCTCTGGAGGTTGGCAAGGTTATAGTTCGCGTAGTAAATGCTCCACTCTTCAAAGAAGCCTGCCAGGATTTTGCCTGGATGGTTAGCGGTTTGGGCGAACCCGGCTACGCTACCCGTCAACAACAACGACAGGCTTGCAAGCACAGCGAAGGACGTGCGCAACAAAGGTGCTTTCACAGGAAGGAACCTCATTTCTCGGGGGATGTGCAGCGCAACGAAGTATAGAGAACCCCGGCAATTCTGTCAGCAAGTATTTTTCATTTCTCGTCAAACTGATCAAACGACTGGCCATATTCGATTAAAACGATTACGGCTGCATTGCCCCCCCTTGCCTGGAGAGTCTCGCAGAGGGTAATCTTAGCGGCTTATCGATCTCATTCAGTTTGGTCGTCGATTCTCGTTGAACTGGAGAAGCATAGATGCCGGACAGAGACTCTCATGTGGGGCACGAGCAAGGGATTGCGGGCGTAAGAAGTCCGTCTCAAGCCAGCGCAATACGCCAACCTTGAACCTTCCACGGGCCTCCGCGCGCAGGCCTCCCGCAACCAGAACCGCGCCGGCATTGCAGGTAATTCCCCCTTCCTGCGATACATTCAATTGCGTGCGGAAGAAAGCTGGGGAAGGCGGAAGTTCAATAATCGGTGCAAAATACTCGCCGTAACCCTTTATTCGCGACTATTTTACGCCATAAGCCATTCATTTTCATTGGGTTACGCCCAAAGGTAAAAGGTATAAGCCCATGAAAATAAACCGCTTAACCCCTAAAAGGGGGTATATATGGGGGGGTGCGAATCTGCCATCGAGTCCCCTCGGCCGACGCTTGAGTTGTGTGAAATGCAGCTAACTCGTGCGCTCGCTGATCCCTGCCTTCAGCCTCTGACCCAGTCGCTGATCTTCTGCACCATGACGTCGCGGCCGATGTCGCTTATGGCCTCGGTTAGCGGTAGCTGCTTGGGGCAAGCCTCAACGCAGTTCTGGGCGTATCCGCACTCCTGAATGCCGCCGTCGCCGGCGAGGGCGCGGAGCCGGTCCTCTTTGAAGACCTTGCCGGTGGGGTGGTTGTTGAAGAGCTTGACCTGGGCGATGGTGGCCGCGCCAACGAAGTTGGTTACGTCGTTGAACTGCGGGCAGACTTCCATGCAGCAGGTGCAACTGATGCAGTTGGAGAGCGGGTAATTGGCCTCCTGCTGCTGGGGGTAGACGCGGGGGCCGGAGCCGAGATCGTAGGTGCCGTCGACGGGGACCCAGGCTTTGACGCGCATGAGGTTTTCGAAAAGGACGGAGCGGTCGACTTGGAGGTCGCGCACAAGGGGGAATTTTGAGAGGGGCTCGACGCGGATGGGCTGCTCGAGATTGTCGACCAGCGCGGAGCAGGCCATGCGGGCTTTGCCGTTGATGAGCATTGCACACGACCCGCAGATTTCTTCAAGGCAGTTGGAGTCGTAGGTGATGGGGGTGGTCGGCTTGCCGTCGGCGGTGACCGGGTTGGTGGCAATCTCCATCATGGAGGAGATGACGTTCATACCGGGACGCCACTCGAGCTCGAACTTCTCCCAGACCGCGGGCGCATCGGGCCCGGCCTGGCGTTTGATTTCAAATGATACGGTGCGAGTTGCCATGTGTCCCCTTGTGGTGGGCGGTGAACGGTAAACGGTGGTCGGTGATCGGTGATCGGTGATCGGTGAAAAGTGGACGGTGTTTCGTGATTCGATTTCGTGCCCGATCTAGATCCCTCAGGGGCTAAAGCCCCGAAATTTTTTTGGCCCTTTGTTCGGCACGACTAAAGTCGTGCCCTTTCAAAACATCGCTACTTGGCGGCGTCGTAGCGGCGCGGGCGCGGCTTGATGTATTGCACGTCCACGTCTTCGTACTCGAACTTGGGTCCTTCGGTTGCGCCGGTGAAGCTGGCTTTGGTTGTTTTGAGGAACTTCTCGTCGATGCGCTCGGGAAAATCGGGCTTGTAATGCGCGCCGCGTGACTCGTCGCGTAGCATGGCCCCAAGCGTAATGGTGCGAGAGAGTTCAAGCATGTTCTTCAACTGACGCGTGAAGGCAAAACTGGTGTTGGCCCACTGGCTGCGGTCGCTGAGGTTGATTTTTTTGTAGCGATCGAGCAGCTCGAGGACCTTGTTGTCGGCCAGCTTGAGTCCCTTGTTGTAGCGGGTGACGGTGGCGTGCTCAGTGATGTTTGCTCCCAGCTCGCGCCACAGCTTGAAGGGGTTCTCAGTGCCTTCGGACTTCATTAGGCCGGCGTTGATTTCGGCCTGGCGCTTGAGCTCGGCTGCCGCGCCGCCGTCGCCTTCGGCTGCGGACAGGCTTTTGGCGTAGCGGATGGCGTTGGGTCCGGCCTGGAAACCGCCGTAGATGCAGCTGACGAGCGAGTTTGCGCCGAGGCGGTTGGCGCCGTGGTACTGGTACTCGCACTCGCCGGCGGCGAAGATGCCGGGGATGTTGGTCATCTGGTCGAAGTCGACCCAGAGGCCGCCCATGGTGTAGTGCATGCCGGGGAAGATTTTCATGGGCTCGTCGTGAGGGTCGACGCCGACGAACTTCTCGTAGATTTCAAGGATGCCGCCGAGCTTGTGGTCGAGGGTGGCGCGGGGGATGTGGGTGAGGTCGAGGTAGACCATGGGCTGGCCGTCGAGGCCGAGGCCGAGTTCGTAGACGACGCGGTGAATGGCGCGGGTAGCGACGTCGCGGGGGACGAGGTTGCCGTATTTGGGGTACCACTCCTCGAGGAAGTAGAAGCGCTCAGAGGCGGGGATTTGCTTGACGGGGCGCGGGTCGCCGGCAGTGCGCGGAACCCAGACGCGGCCGCCTTCGCCGCGGGCCGACTCGGACATGAGGCGGAGCTTGTCTTCGCCGGGGATGGAGGTGGGATGGACCTGGATGAATTCGCCGTTGGCGTAATAGACGCCCTGCTGGAAGACGGCGGATTGTGCGGAGCCGGTGCAGACCACGGAGTTGGTGGATTTGCCGAAGATGGCGCCGATGCCGCCGGTGGCGAGGATGACGGCGTCTGCTGCGAAGGCCTTGAGCTCCATAGTGCGAAGGTTCATGGCGGTAATGCCGCGCGCGATGCCTTTGGAGTCGATGATGGCGGAGAGGAACTCCCAGCCCTCGTACTTGTTGACGTGGCCGGCGGCTTCGTGGCGACGGACCTGCTCGTCAAGCGCGTAGAGGAGCTGCTGGCCGGTGGTGGCGCCGGCAAATGCGGTGCGGTTGTAGAGGGTGCCACCGAAGCGGCGGAAGTCTAGCAGGCCTTCGGGGGTGCGGTTGAATGGCACGCCCATGCGGTCGAGCAGGTCGATGATGGCAGGCGCGGCCTCGCACATGGCCTTGACAGGGGTCTGGTTGGCGAGGAAGTCGCCGCCGTAGATGGTGTCGTCGAAGTGCTTGTCGGTGGTGTCGCCTTCGCCTTTGAGGTTTTTGGCGGCGTTGATGCCGCCCTGCGCGCAGACCGAGTGGGAGCGCTTGACGGGAACGATGGAAAAGAGATCGACATTGCCGCCGGCTTCGGCGATTTTGATGACCGCTGCGAGGCCAGCCAGCCCTCCGCCTACCACGATGATTTTGGGTGATGCCATTGAATTTCTAGCTCCTAGCTACTAGCTTCTAGCTGTTAGCTAGAAGCAAAAGACTACGCATTTGATGGAATCTGGGGCGTGAAGCGTAATGGGGCTGCGACGCGATTCCAGAAGTTGATTTGGCCGATGGCGGTGGTAAGCAGCGCCACCTCGGCTTCAGAAAAATGAGTGCGGATTTCGACCCACGCGTCGTCTTCGATAGGGTGGCCGGCAATGAGCGTAAGATGCTCGGTCCAGGCGAGGGCTGCGGCTTCTCGGGGCGAGTAAATTGTGGTTTCGCGCCAGGCGGAAAGCAGGTCGAGCTTAGGCGCGGGGACGCCGATTTTGCGGCCTTCGTTCAGGTGGAACTGGATGCAGAAAGCGCAGCCGTTGAGTTGGGAGGCGCGAATCTTGAGGAGTTCGCGGAGGTCCGGCTCGAGGGTGGAGCTGCGCAGTGCGTGATTGATGGCAGCCATGCCGGTGGCCATTTCAGGGACAATCTTCTGGAATTCGGCCCAGTCGATTCGGGGTGTGATTTTTTCGGTCTCAGGCATAGTGGTTCTCATGGCTTGGGCTGCCAATACGGACAGCCTTTCCCTGGTCCCCAAATGCGAGGGACCAGGGGCACCCAGCTTGGTTTCCTTCCCTGGCACCGGGTGCGGACTGGTGGAGCTGGCTGACGTTGGGCGGAGCGAGATCGGCGGGGGTGTTCTGGTATTTGGGACCGACGAAGGCCCAGATGCCAGCCAGGCCCATAACGCAAAGCAGAACTCCGCCGGCCAGGCAGACCCAGCCGAAGCGGCGGCGGGCGGTATCGCCGGGTGTGATGCCCCACTTGGCGGCGAAGAGCCACACGCCATAAGCGAAGTGCCAGCAGACGGCAACCATGGCGATGATGTAGACGGCGAGGATCAGCGGATGCGAGAGCTCAGTCTGGACTTTGTTGAATGCGGCATAAGGATGCTCAGGGAGCATGGTGCCCATGAAGCGCTGAGTGGCCACGTGGTAGCCGATATAGACGAAGGCGATGAGGCCGGTGTAGCGCTGGGCGAGGTACATCCAGTTGCCAGACCACGGGTAGTAAACGACGTTGGCCCTTCCGCGCAGCCAGATGTAAACGCCGTAGACTCCGTGATAGAGGATGGGCAGGAAGATGAAGACCCACTCAAGCACGCGCACCAGCGGCAGGCTGTTGAGGAAGCGCACCTGATCGCCGTAAGCAACGGGGCCTTTGAGGGCTTCGAAATTCGATAGGAAATGCTCAAGCAGGAATGCGCCGATGGGGACGATGCCGAGCAGAGAGTGCAATTTGTGCAGGATAAAACTGGAGCCCTCGCCGGCTCGCAGCGGCTGGACGCCCTTGCGAAGCGAAGGCGCGGCAGATGATGAGGCTGAAGCCATGAAAGATTCTGCTCCTAAGGGACTTGCGGGTTGAAGCGTGTGGAATTGATGGGCTTGTGCGGCTCGCAATTCTTCATTTTTCATTATTCGAGTCGAGAGTTGATGTCGTCAACCTTGGTGATCAGGTTGAATTGGGCCAGTGCGCCGGATTCGTGCCGACCCTACGGGGCGGCAATTTGTTTTGCGGTCGATTCCCAGGGTTTCGTCCTGCGGACTTCACCCTGGGCTAAGGTCGGACGCCCCTCCGGGGCGTTGGGTCTTGCAGCAGATGGGCCTCCGAGGATCTCATTGAACGGCCGGCGCGATTGCGCAGATTTCATTGAGCGGCTGGCGCGTCTTCGCGGATCTCTTTGAGAACCAGCTGGGCTGCTTCGGCGGCTGCGAATTCGCCGGCATCAGAAAGGCTCATGCGGATTGGCTGCTTGGGATCGATAGTGATGGCGTACAAAATGATGTCGTGGTGGCCGCCCTGGATGTAGAACATGTCGAGCAGGTCTTTCATTCCTACATCGTGCGCGGTAAGGGTTGGAGGGTAGTCGCGCGAGAAGCGCGGAGTGGTGCGGGTGACGGTGCCAACCGGGTTGCCATCGTTGGCGGCGTCGATGATGATAATGCGGTCGGCGTTTTCGAGTGGTTCGAGAAGGGTGAAGCCGCCGGTGCCTCCGTCGAGGCATTCGACGTCTGCTGGGAGTGACTCTTTTTCGAGGGCGCGGACTACGTAGACACCTATGCCTTCATCGCCCATGAGGACGTTGCCGAGGCCGAGGATGAGTGTTTTAGAGCTGGTGGTGGTCAAGGGTGGTCCTTATCGATTGGTGAACTCCTGGTGTCCACTCATTGTTTCGTGCGATGCGAAAGTGCGCAAGAACAACTGCAGATCCTTCCACTCCGGTCGCTGCGGCGACCTTCGCTCAGGATGACAGCGCATAAGTAGAGATGCGCGACCATGGGTCGCGCATCCGTAATTGTCATCAGTGAGGCCTGGTTACCGCTTCATGTCCTCGACTAGTTTGTCCTGGAGCTTGCAGGCAGCTGCCATTCCCTCGGGCGTTTCGCGGTCGAACTTCCACCCGCCCACGATCGAGGAGATGGTGCCGCGGCCCTCAATGTAGTCGTGATAGAAAGACAGGTAAATGTGCACGACGATAAAGGCCACGAAGAACCACATCAACAAGTGATGCCAGAAGCGCACGCCCATCTCGCCGCCCATGATCGGAACAATCCAGGTGAACATGCGCGGGATAAATGAGTGGCTCATGCTGGAGTAGAGCGCGAAGCCGGTAATGGCCTGCGCGCAGAAAGCCAGGAAGGTAAGAAAGTAGATGAATGCCGCCAGCGAATTGTGGCCGGTTGATATTTCGCCGTGCATCTTCACCTGCAGCACATCGGTCTTGACCACGTCCACAATTTCTTGCCGCTGTTTTTTGGTGAGCGGGAAGAAGTTGGTCCACTTTGCGTACTTGTTGCCGACGAATCCCCAGTAGATGCGCGCGGCGAAGTTGAAGACATAGACGTAGGCCGCGGCGAAGTGAATGAAACGCACCCACCCAAACCAGTACTGCTGGTATGCCTCACTGGCATAGAAGGCGCGAATGGGCGCACCGATCAGGTAGCCGGTAATGCACAGCAGTGTGAGCGCGATTGCATTGATCCAGTGGTAGGCGCGAACGGGGAGCTCCCAGACATAAACGCGACGGTATTCGACGGGCGCGGAGCCGTTCTCTTTGAAGAAATCCCGCACTTTGACGGTCTGTGTACTCATCGTCATCACTCGAAAGAAACCTGGCTGAGGTGCTTGCCCTGCGGATCGTAAAGATGGACGGCGCAGGCCAGGCACGGGTCAAAGGAATGGATGGTGCGGATGATCTCAACCGGCTGATCGATTTTCGCTACAGGCGTGCCGATCAGCGAAGCCTCGAAGGATGAACGCTGATTTTTGGCGTCGCGGGGCGAGCCGTTCCACGTGGTCGGAACCACCAACTGGTAGTTGTCGATGGCGCCGTTCTTGATCTTGATCCAGTGCGCGAGCGATCCGCGCGGCGCCTCGACCATGCCGACGCCTTCGCAGTCTGCAGGCCAGGTTTTTGGATCCCACTTCTCGCCGTTGTGGGTTGAAACCTCGTTGATCTTGACGCGATCGATGAGCTCGCCGTAGAACTCCTTGAGCCAGACCATGGCCAGCGCAGCGTCGATTCCGCGAGCCGCGGTGCGGCCAAGCGTTGAGAAGAGCGCCGCGACGGGCACATTGAGCTTGCCCAGAACCGAGCCGACCACTTCTTTCACGTCCTCGTGGCCCGATGCATACGAGACCAGCAGGCGCGCCAGCGGACCGACTTCCATGGGGTTGTCTTTCCAGCGCGGGGTTTTGAGGAACGAGTATTTGTCGAAGCCCGCGAGAGTTTCAAAGGGAGGCTTGGGGCCGCTGTATTTGATGTTGGTTTCGCCGGCCCAGGGATGGATGCCCTCGGTGTCTTTGCCGCCGTCGTATTCGTACCAGGAGTGCGCAATGTACTCCTTTATCTCCTGCGAGTCCTTGGCGTTGACCGGGTAGACCGTGGAGAGGTCGCGGTTAAGAATGGCGCCGCGGGAGTACTTGAACGACTCGGGGTGATTGTAGCCCTTGGTTGGAAATTCGCCGTAAGAAAGGTAGTTGTGCAGACCGCCGCCGTAGTTGGCCCAATCTTTGTAGAAGGAGGCAACCGCGAGCAGGTCAGGAATGTAGACCTGGCTGATAAACTCGTCGGCCTTGGCGATCTGGTAAGCGACAAGATTGAGCCGCTCGTTGTTGATGGCTGCCACTTCATTGACGTTGATGGAGCAGGGCACGCCGCCGACGAGGTAGTTGGGGTGGGGATTCTTGCCGCCGAAGACCGCGTGAATCTTGACGATCTCTTTTTGCCACTCGAGGGCGTCGAGATAATGCGCGACGCCGATGAGATTGACTTCAGGCGGAAGCTTGTAGGCCGGGTGACCCCAGTAGCCGTTGTTGAAAATGCCCAGACCGGAGGCTGCGAAGGCCTTGATCTTGTTCTGCACTTCGGTGAAATACGCGGGCGTGTTCTTGTCCCACTGCGAAAAGCTCTGCGCCAACTCGGCGGCCTTTTTGGGGTCGGCCTTGAGGGCGTTGACGATGTCGACCCAGTCGAGGGCGTGCAGGTGGTAAAAGTGGATCACGTGATCCTGCACGTACTGGGTGGTCAACATGATGTTGCGGATGAGCTCGGCGGTGGGTGGCACCGCGACGCCGAGCGCATCTTCGACAGAGCGAACACTGGCCAGGGCGTGGACCGTTGTGCACACTCCGCAAACGCGCTCGGTGATGGCCCAGGCGTCGCGGGGATCGCGGCCGATCAGGATCTTTTCGAGGCCGCGGATCATAGTTCCGGAACTGAATGCGTCGGTGATGACGCCGTTTTCCACCACCGCTTCAACCCGCAGATGGCCTTCAATGCGGGTTACGGGATCGACGACAATGCGTGTTGCTGCCATGACTGTTTACGACTCCTTCTGATCTTCGGTGTGAACTTCGGCGATCACCGCGCGCTTGCGAATGTTGGTGACGATGGCATGGGCCGCAACTCCTGCCACCGTGGCCAGGCCAACCGCGGTTCCGACGGTGTCGGCGGTGCTCTCAATGCCGAATCCCGGGAACGAGCTGAGGTGCTGGTAGAGAGGGCCGTTGTCCCAGAAGCCTTCTTCGCTGCAACCGATGCAGCCGTGACCGGACTGGATGGGATAGCTGGTGCCTTCATTCCAGCGCACCACCGAGCAGGCGTTGTAAGTGACCGGCCCTTTGCAGCCCATTTTGTAAAGGCAATAACCTTTGCGTGCGTTCTCGTCGTCCCACGACTCGACGAAGAGGCCGGCGTCGTAATTTGGGCGGCGATAGCAGGTGTCGTGCACGCGGCGGCCGTAGAACTCCTTGGGGCGGCCGAGTGAGTCGAGTGCGGGAACCTCGCCCAGAACCAGGAGGTGTGTAACGATGGCCATCATCACGTCGGCGATGGGCGGGCAGCCGGGAACGTTGATGACCGGCTTGTCGACCAGCTTGGCGATGGGCGTTGCACCGGTTGGGTTGGGCTTGGCAGCCTGCACGCAACCATTTGAAGCGCAGCTGCCCCAGGCAACGATGGCGGCCGCATCTTTGCTGACGGTTTGCAGAATCTGCTCGGCAGTTTTGCCGCCGACCATGCAGTAAACGCCGCCGTCTTTGGTGGGCACCGCGCCTTCAACCAGGACAATGTATTTGCCTTTGTTGTTGGCGATGGTGTCATTCAGGCTCTTTTCAGCCTGGAAGCCGGAAGCGGCCATGAGGGTCTCGGTGTAGTTGAGCGAGAGCACGTCGAGCAGCGCATCGGCCACAATCGGGTGCGAAGCGCGGATGAACGACTCGCTGCAACAGGTACACTCCTGAAAGTGCATCCAGACGACGGCCGGTTTTTCTTTTTTCTCGAAGACTTGAGCCACCTGCGCGGCTCCGGTTTTGCCTAACCCAGCCGCAGCTGCGGCGGTGGCGCAGAAGCGCAGAAAATCTCTGCGGTTGTAGCCTTTTTGCTGCATTGATTGCCAAATCGTCTGACCCATGCGTACCTCGCTGGCTTGAGAACTGCGGAGATGTGATGTGGATCCTCCGTGGAGTGAGCCCAATCACATGTCGGCTTGATCATCTTGGAAAGTACCCATTTAGAAACACAACTCGCTGTGCGCTTCATCACACAAGCGGGGCGAAGATGAAATTTTCTGTGATGGGTAACTCAGGCGTGGGGGATTTCGAGCGCGCCGGTGAGGCTTGCAACCCGTTCAACTGAGTGGCTTTTGCACCAGGATTCGAGGCCTTTGGCAAGGCGCTCGGCGGCACGAGGATCGGCGTAGCTGGCGGTACCCACTTGTATAGCGGTTGCGCCGGCCAGCAGGAATTCGACGGCGTCTTCAGGCGTGATGATGCCGCCCAGGCCGATGATGGGGATCTTGACTGACCTGGCAGTCTCATAGACCATGCGCAAGGCGATGGGCTTGATGGCCGGTCCGGAGAGGCCTCCGGTGATGTTGCTGAGGCGCGGATGACGGGTCTCGGGATCGATAGCCATACCGAGGAACGTGTTCACCAGGCTGACGGCGTCGGCGCCGGCGTTGGCGGCGAGCTGTGCCATGTGCGCAACGGAGGTCACGTTGGGCGAGAGCTTGACGATAAGGGGACGTTTTGCACCTGACTTGGCGCGATGGACGAGGTACTCGAGCGAGCCGGCGTCGGTGCCGAAGGTCATTCCGCCGGCGTGAACGTTGGGGCAGGAGACGTTGAGTTCGTAAGCGGCGATGCCCTCCGCATCGTTGAGTCGCGCGATCACCTCGAGATAGTCGCCGACCGTGTAGCCGAAAACGTTGACGATGACTTTGCACTCGGGGTAGCGCTTCATCGGTGGGAGTTTTTTCTGGAGGTAGTCGACGACGCCGACATTTTGCAGTCCAATGGCGTTCAACATGCCGGCCGCGGTTTGGATAATGCGGGGCGGGGCGTTGCCGGCCATGGGTTCAAGCGAAATACCCTTGGTGACGAAGGCACCCAGGCGATCGAGAGCGACGATCTCTTCGAATTCGATGCCGTAGCCGAAGGTGCCGCTGGCGGCGATGACCGGGTTCACCAGTTCAATACCGGCCAACGAAACTCTCATGTCGGGTTTCACTTGGCGTGCGCCTTCCGGAAACAGATGTGTGCTCAATCCAATTCTAATTGGTGAACTCGCAGGAAATACCCACCAATATTGGCAGTCACTCACAATAGAAACAATCGATTGTCATCCCGAACGCGAGGAGGATCCGCGGTTGTTCTTCACCACAACGTGCACAGCCCTCTCAGTCGGCGAAGAGGCAATGGTCCGAGACATTATCTGAAGATTTAGAACTTATCCGTAAATAGTGTCAAGTTTGATCCGTGGGATTGAATCTCTGTTTTGCTGGGAATTGGAAGCGGCGATGATGGATTCAATATGGCCCAGATCAAGTCTTGGACAGTTTCGGATCGTTTGTGGAGCAAGGTTGAGCCTTTGATTCCAGTGCGCCGTCGTGAACCGGGGCGAGAGTACCAGCGCAAGGCTGGAGCGGGACGCAAGCCCATGTCTTCTCGACAGGTCTTCTCGGCGATTGTTTACGTCTTACGGACCGGCATTCAGTGGAAGGCATTGCCGCGTGAGTTCGGTTCGGCCAGCGCAGTGCATCAACACTTTCAGAACTGGCATAGGGCTGGTTTTTTCCAGAGACTGTGGCAGACTGGCTTGGCCGAGTATGACGGAATGCACGGCATCGCCTGGCAGTGGCAGGCAGCTGACGGAGCCATGGGCAAAGCGCCGCTTGCAACCGAATGCGTTGGTCGGGACCCGACCGACCGGGGAAAAAAAAGGGCGCAAACGCAGCCTGTTGGTCGACGGCCGTGGAGCCCCGCTGTCGATCGCCGTCAGCGGCGCCAATCTCCACGACTCCAAACTGCTGGATCGGACGCTGGCTCAGGTAGCCATCCGGCGTCCTGACGTTACGGGGTGGAAAAATCAACAATATCTCTGCCTGGACGCTGGATACGTGGGCTATCCGGTCAGCAAGATCGCCCGCAAGCATCACTACTATCCTCGCGTTAAATCACGCGCCGAAGAGCGACTCATCAAGTATCGCTACCCGGACTCTAAGCCGCGCCGCTGGGTCGTAGAACGAACCCACTCCTGGTTTAATCGATTCCGCAAACTGCTGGTCAGCTTCGAAAAAACCGAGGCCAGCTACACCGCTCTGCTACAACTCGCCGCTGCTCTAATCTGTTGGAGGCAGACTATCGTTATTTACGGATAAGTTCTTACAGCGTTGAACCGGGGACAGGGGTTGCTCGCCGATCAGACGGGTAGAAAAACGCTTTTGATGACATAACGTAAGCGCCTCGTTGGGGTTGCAGAGCAGGTGCAACCTATTCGAGCGGGGAGGGTTCAAATTGTGGATGTCTGGCTGGGCTCGAGGGCTCAGTCGCAAAAATGACGAGCCGGACCTTTCATTTCCCGGTGGTCATTCAGGACCGATGGCGTAGATGAAAGGTCTGCGCATACCGGATGCCGCCAGGGGCTCGTCCCGAGTTTAAGAGGCCGCCGAAGTTAACGCGACCATAGACGTAAGACCCTGGAGGTTTTTTATGAAATGCTCTCGCATGGGACGCCTGGCAGTTTTGGCGATTCTAATTTTCTTTTTGCCCGCCGTATCGAAGGCGGGTGTTCTTATCTCGGTAGGGTTTGCGCCACCTGCGCTCCCTGTTTACGAGCAACCGATGTGTCCCCAGGCGGGAATGATGTGGACCCCGGGCTACTGGGCGTACGGGCCCGACGGCTATTACTGGGTTCCCGGCGCGTGGGAGCCTGCTCCGTATGTGGGTGCGCTGTGGACCCCTCCGTACTGGGGATGGTCGGGCGGCCAATATGTGTTTAACGCCGGATACTGGGGCTCGACGGTGGGCTACTACGGCGGCGTGAACTACGGCTTCGGCTACATGGGCATCGGCTTCGTGGGTGGCATGTGGCGGGGTAACGAGTTCTCGTATAACACCGCGGTGATGCGGGTAAATACGACAATCATTCACAACACCTACGTCAACCGCACGATCGTGCGGGAGAATACGATCGAGAATACGAGACATGTGTCGTACAACGGCGGACCGGGCGGCATTCGGCACGACCCAACGCCGCAGGAGCGCACTGCCATGAACCAGCGGCACACGCCGCCCACGCAGGCCCAGGAACGGCGGGCGTCGCAGGCGCGTGCGAACCGGGACTCATATGCCAAAGCGAACGGTGGGCATCCCCGCACGCTGACCGAGACGCATCCGCAGGGCAACGAAAGAGCGGCGGGCGCCAATGCGGGAGCGCGGACGACGGAGCGCAGCACGACTCATGCTGCGCCGGCGCCGAGAGCAAGAACAGAGACCCCAAGGACAGAAACGCACGGAGCAACTGCGGCGCGGAGCGAGCATGAGACACGACCTGCAGCTACTACACATGAAGGAACGACTGCGCGGACCGAACATGAAACGCGGCCAGCAACAACAGCACGCAAAGGAACGACCGCACATGAAGGAACAACCGCGCGGAGTGAAGGAACAACGCACGTAGCGCCACGAACCGAGACGCGTTCGACTGAATCGGCGCGGTCGGAGGGATCGACGCATGTTGCGCCGCGGAGCGAAACGCACGTGAAACCGGCGGCTCCTGCGGCACATGAATCGAAACCGGCGACGGAACCGCACCAGGCAATGACACCTCATTCAGAGCCGAATCTGCGTGGCGAAACGCATCCGGCTCCGGAAACAAAACCGGAGACGACACCGCGCTCAGAACCGAATCTGCGGGCCGAGTCGCGTCCGGCACCTGCAATGCACGAGCCACATGCGGCGCCGGCGCCAAGACCGGCTCCTGAACCAAAACCGGCTGAACATGCGGCCCCGGCCGAGCATGCAGCTCCTGCTCCTCACCCAGCAGAGCATGCCGCACCGCAACACGAATCGCATGCGGCGCCGACACCAAAACCAACCGAACCGGCGCACCACGCTGCGCCTTCCCACGCGGCGCCTGCTTCGCACCCGGCCCCTGAGAAGAAACCGAAGGAGCAGTAGGCTGCCGTTGTTTAAGCCGGTAATTAGGGAGTCGTGGTATCCCACCCTAGCGACAAGAACAAAGACGTCGCGAGGGTGGGGCACCCATTTTCATGAGTGGTTAAGTCGAGTCAGTCGAGGTTCCGGCTTTCCAAACGTATCCGAAAAGACAATTGCTGGTCCCTCGACTACGCTCGGATGACAGTGCCTGGGTTGATGACAGTTCTTTAACAAGGGTTGAGTGACTGGCATTCAGGTCAGACTGCAACCGGCTCTTCGATACGCGCGGACTCGGGATGAAGATCGAACCGGACGTGGTCGTGTTTGCAGATGGCATTGATGGCGGGTTTGGCGGTCATGGGACCCGAGGGCAGTCCTCCACCAGGCATCACCCACTGGCCAACCATCAAGAAGTGATCGAGTCCCGGGAGGGTGTTTTGCATCGGGCTGAAGCCCGTGCCGGGCTCGGGCAGCCAGCCTTCCATAGTGCCCTGCCAGTTACCGGTATAGCGAAAAACCGAGGCCGGAGTGGAGACGTCGACGGTCTCGATGGCTGCTCGCACGCCGGGGATTTGTTTTTCGAGCAGCTCGATCACCACATCGGCGATGCGTTTTTTCTCACCGTGATATTCCGCCGGATAATTGGCGCGCAGGTCGGCCCAATACTTGAAGTTGTGCGTGGGCAGGAGACAAGTGACGGCGGTCTTTCCATTCGGGGCAAAGGTGGGGTCGAAGTTGAAGATGCGGAACCCGATGTTGTAATGGTCGGTTTCAGGATCGACGGTAATCGGCGTCTCGAGAATTCGGCTCACCACCGGGGGCTGGTCGTGAAGGTCGAGCCCCACGCCCAAAGAGATCTGCAGATACGAAGCAAAGAGCGGCTTCTCGTCGTAGCGTTTGCGTGTTGCGTCGTCGAGATACTTGCCATCGAGCAGATCGAAGAGCATTGCGTGGCCGTCTGCCGCGGAGATGACCCAGTCGGCCAGGACGGTTTCGCCATTGGCCAGTTGGACTCCGACGGCGTGGCCGTCTTCAACCAGAATGCGTGCGACCTTTGCCTTGAAGCGGACCTTTCCGCCGAGGTTCGCGATTTTTTCTTCAATCAGGCGGATGAGAGCCTGCGCTCCGCCGATGCAATACCCGGCGTTGCCGTTGTTCATCCAGGCGAGAGACATCATGAGGGCGATCGCCGACATTTTTCCGACGTCGCCTGTGGAGAAGAAGCTCTTGAGCAGCGGATCGGCGAAGCGTTTGGAGTATTCTTTGTCGCTGATTTTTGATAGCCGGCTGAGGACGGGAAATACGGGCAGGTCGCGCAGCATGTTGAGCCAATTGCCGGCAAAACCGCCCGAGGGATCGAGCATTCTGAATTTGCCAAGCACGCGCATGGAGTGAATCAGATCGCGGATGGCCGGCGCGTCGTGGGGTGCGCGGCGCAGCAGCTCGGCCTCGAGGCGGTCAATGTTGGTGAAGATGGTGAGGCTGTCGCCGGATTCTGTCTCAATGCGGACAAATTGTTCGGGATCGACGAAGGTGAGCCTGTCGATATCGCAGACTTCCTGCCACAGAGAGTGAAAATCGGCCCCTGGTTTTGAGCCGACTAGCCAATGCAGGCAGGTTTCAAAGGTATAGGCGCCGCGGCGCCAGCTCATGGCCAGGCCGCCGGCCATGTCGTGCATCTCGAGCACCTCGACGTCGTAGCCGCACTTGAGCGCATACACCGCGGCGCAAAGGCCGGCGATACCGCCGCCGATAATCACGATTTTGCGACCATGCTGGTTCATGGAACCTCCTCGTGGGCCGCGCCCAGGCGCAGATTATGGCGAGAAGAGACGATTGCGGCGGGGACCTGAAAATTGCACGAGGAGAGGTTGAATACAAGAATCAGGCCGCGCACCTGGCCCGCGGTTCCGTATCGATGATGGTTCAGAGGCGCGCGGAAAGCGGTGACCCAAGTCACCGAGCCGGTGGACCGGGGGTGACAATATATCTTGACAATATATCTTATAGATGTATCTTAAAGATATGTCACGTCTCAACACCACCTCGTACACGATCCTGGGGGGACTCTCCATTCAACCCGACCTCTCCGGCTACGACATTCGCAAGGGCATCCAGCAAAGCATCGGCTATTTTTGGGCTGAGAGCTACGGGCAGATCTATCCTGCGCTCAAGCGGCTGAGCGCCGATGGGCTGATCGCACCTACAAAGGCTGAGTCGAAGCCGAGTGAGCGGGGACGCGAACGCCAGACTTACGTATTGACGGATGCCGGCCGCCTGGCGCTACGCCAATGGCTTGCGCTGCCCTTTCACAACGAACCCCCGCGCAACGAATTTCTGCTTAAACTCTTCCTCAGCGGCGAAGCAGGGCCGGTGGTGGCGGCAGCGCACGTGCGCGACGTGAATGAACGCAACCGGCGCATGCTGGATGTACTCAAACAGATTGAAGCCTCAGTGCCCTCGGAGCAGGAGGCGCACCCTCACCTGCGCTACTGGATGCTTACGCTGGGACTGGGCAAGGCGCTGACTCTTGCCGCGCTCGATTGGGGCGATAAGGCGCTGGCGGCGACCACTGCCTGGGAGGAATCCGCCGCGGCAAATTCGCAACCGGCTGCCGGGCGTCCCCAAGCACCTTCAGCTCGCCCGAAACGAAATATCCGTCAATCGAAGAAAACGAGTGTCACTTCCCGCAAGCAGGCGCGTGCTAAACGCGGCACCAAGAGGTCTGAAAGAAAGGTCTCCAAATGAATGCAACCTACAGTTCTCTCCGCCGCAGGCAGATTGCCGCGTGGGTGGTGGTCTCGATTTTCGTTCTCGGCTTTTTCACTCCGGTGGGCATGTGGACAGGCCCGGTGCTGAGCGCATGGCTTGCGGGTACTCAGCGGGTGGGTCGCGGATTCGTGTTGATGATGGGGTTCGCGGTATTGTTCGGCTTGCCGCACCTGGCGCACAGCCTGCTGCACGGCGTCCCCGGTTCCCTGCCCGCTTTTCTGGGCTGGATGCTGGCAGCCATGGTGCTGAGCACTTTTCCGTTTACATTTCATCGCATGGTGAGCCCACGCTTGCCGGGATGGCTTTCGACTCTTCCATTGCCGGTATTTGGCGTCGTATTCGCGGCGATCGCGGGCGCGTGGCTGCCGGTGGGTTTTGCCAGTGGCGACATGCAGCGTATGCCGCTCCAGCAACTCGGCGCCGTGTTTGGCAGCAGTGCACCGATGTTCGCCATTTACTGGTTTGCGGCAACGCTGATGTGGGCGTGGAACCAAGAGTTTCGGTTGGCGAGGATTCGAGTGGGTGCGAGCATCTTTGCGGGCGCGTGCGTTTTGGCGGAGGCATTTGCGCTGCTTCGCCCGATGAGTAGTGCCGGGCAAATGGCGACTGTGCCGGAAGCGAGGTTCGCATTGTTCTGCTTTGGCGCGGCAATTGTATTCAGCAGCTGGGCGTTCGTCGCAGCACTCAAAAATCGCGGTTGGGAGTGCCGGCCTGAAACACTGCGTGCTCTCATCAGCCCGGCTACGGGCGAGCCGTTGCAGCTAAAGAGCGAGGGCCGCAGCCACGCTCTGGTCACCCAAGCCGGCGAGCGGTTCCCAATCCGCAACGGCATGCCCGACATGCGCCGTCACAGCGATATGACCGGCGACAACCAGAAATACAATCACCTTTACGAAACCATCGGCGGATTTTACGACGATATCCAGCGCGTTTACTGCGCATTGAAAGCCATGGACGGGGTTGGGTACGTGATGAGTTACATGGGCCTGCTCGAAGTGAAGGCGGGAGACTCAGTGCTGGAGACTTCAGTCGGAACGGGGCTCAACTTCAAATATCTACCGCGTGGGGTATCGCTGACCGGCCTCGATCTCTCGCCGGAGATGCTAGCCAACTGCCAGGCAAATCTGCGCCGTTGGCAGTTCAAGGCCGACCTGCTTCTGGGCAATGCGGAGTGCCTGCCCTTCGCCGACGAAAGCTTCGACGTGGTGTTTCATGTGGGCGGGATCAACTTTTTCAACGACCGCGGCAAGGCGATCCGAGAGATGATTCGCGTGGCCAAGCCGGGCAGCAAAATCCTGATTGCCGACGAGACCGAGGAGCATGTAAAGGCCATGTATGAGGGCGGGCCCATCACCAGCAACTATTACAAAAATCGCAAGGAGCCGGTGACTGCGCCTATCGACCTGGTGCCCCCGGCAATGCAGGAGACCCATGTCGAACTTTTGAAGCCGATGGGGAAAAATCGGTTTTATGTATTGACGTTTCGGAAGCCGGAGTTAAGCAGAGAGCCGGTAAAGAGCGAAGCGGTTGAAGCGCCCACGATACGTGCTTGATTGAGATGGGCCAATCGGGTTCCTACTATCCAATGGCCCCGCGAAGAACAACCGCAGTCATACATGGTCCTTCGGGCCACCCAAGACCATAAAGATTCGACGGTTCTTGCTGCGGCAAATCTAAAGGATTTAGCCGAATCTTTAGGGCAGATACTTCGACTCACCTCCCCAAAAAACTGGAAAGCGTTCGGAGCCCCATTCGTTCAGGATGACAGTTCATTTTAGGTTATGGACTTTAGACTCAGGACACCAGCATCAAGAACGTCGCTAGGGTGGGGCAACCATTTTCGAGCTTAGTTGAGACAGGTCAATTGAAGTTCGTGGTTTCCCAGATCCCCAAGTGCGAGGGACCTGGGGCACCCAGGTTATTGATTATTCCGACATCGCCGATTGCTATGCGGTTACCGGCTCGCTGGAGTCGACCTTGACGGGCGTGAGCCAGCCGAAGCGGTCGGGCTTGAGGCCGTTGGCGATGCCGAAGAACTCGTCGGCGATCTTGCGAGTGATTTCGCCCGTCTTCCCGTCGCCGATCACAATACGGTCGATGGATCGGATGGGCGAAACTTCGGCCGCGGTGCCGGTGAAGAAGACCTCGTCGGCAATGTAAAGCAGTTCGCGCGGAATGGACTGCTCAGTGACCGTTAGGCCGAGATGGCGGGCGATGGTGAGCACGCTGTCGCGGGTGATGCCGGAGAGCGCCGAGTTCGAGAGCGGCGGCGTAAACAGCACGCCGTTACGGACGACGAAAATGTTCTCGCCCGAGCCCTCGCTCACCAGGCCGTTGACGTCGAGCCCGATGCCCTCGTGGTAGCCGTTGACTTCGGCTTCCATTTTGATGAGCTGCGAGTTCATGTAGTTGGCGCCCGCCTTGGCCAGCGCCGGCATGGTGTTGGGCGCCAGGCGGTTCCAGCTTGAGATGCAGACGTCTGCGCCGCCGGTGCCGGCAATGTATTTGCCCCACGGGTAATTGGCGATGTAGACCTCGATGGGCGAGCGCAGGGGATTGACGCCGATTTCGCCGTAGCCGCGCATGACGATGGGGCGAATGTAGCAGGGCGCAACGCCGTTGGCCTCGATTGTGTCGACAACCGCGGCACAAAGCTCTTCGAGCGAAAAGGGGATCTCCATGCGGTAGATCTTGGCCGAGTCAATGAGCCGCTGCATGTGCTCGGGGAGGCGGAAAACCGCCGAGCCCGAAGGCTGACCGTAGCAGCGGATGCCTTCAAAAACGCTGGAGCCATAGTGGATCACGTGGCTCATGACGTGGATGGTGGCCTTCTCCCAGGGGATGAGGGTGCCGTTATGCCAGATTTTTTCAGTGGGTTGGATGGGCATTGGGGATCGAAAAACTCCTTCGTGCGCGCAGGAGGCACACAAGGTTAGGGTATCGCGAATCGGAGTTACGTGTCACTGGCGGAATTGAAGTTTTGAAAACACTTGGCTTAACAGCCTAATGCAAGAATGGGCGCACGCCGATGTTTTGAAAGGTAAGACCCGGCTGTGGGCTGTTGGTTGGTCACTTAGAATACCGGGAACCGGCACTGCGGCCAGCGCCCTATACGGCAGGATTGGCAGCCGGGAACGTTTATCGAGAGGCTATTTCAGGATTGGGGGTGATACACCCGCGGCGGCTACTTGGGCATACTGGCGAATTACTGCTGATCGTTGTGGTGGACGGCCACCCAACATGATTTCGGGGCCTGGACACACCCGTCATTTGCATCTAGGAGATTTCCGCCCAGATCATTACGAAACAGCCTCTTCGCTTTAAGTTGGTCATACGTTTTAAGAATTGAAAGTTGCGGTACAGATATTTCGCGCAACTCAAAGACGCCCATGCTGTCGCACACGCTCACATTCGGGACTTGCACTGCGGCAAGCAGGTGAGAGGAGTCGAGCCACTTTACTGCCGCCGTTAACGCCCATTGGCTCGCAGGTAGTCCGCCATCGCAGCGAATTCCAGTCTCGAATCCACGCGCTAGTGCATGTTTCACATTCAAATCTCGCACACCTGACTCCGACACCTCGTAGACATTCAGATATGGCGAGAATCCCGAACAGCAGTAGGTGTATGTTACGGCGAGCCATCGCGAGTCCGGTGACCAAAGAATTTCAGCTCCCCTTCCTTTAATTTTCAGAGGAACAGTGCGGCCACCCACGGTGACGTCTATCTGCTGAATTTCCCCCTCTTCCGGATCATCGATCAGGTTGGCAGTAACGAACTTCAGCCCATCCGGCGCGACGATTTTCTTGATGTATCTTTCCTGTTCCGGGATGATAACTGAGTGAACCGAACTGTAAAGCGGATCAGTCGCCGCAGATGGCTTCTGTTGTGCACTTGCAACGATGAGGGGAAGCAAGAGCAATACCAGGATTGTCGATTTCTTTTGCACGTTCCACAGTTTACGCCTGTCAGCAAAGTGCCAAGATTGTCGGGGAATACTGGACGATAACGTTCACAGACGGAATTGTGGGCGGCTTGTCGCCGATTCGGAAGTATCGCCACGTTGAACTCCCAAAAGACAACCGCAGATCCTTCGCTGCGGCTCAGGATGACATCTCTTTGGGGAGGAGACGGAGTGCTCGAGTCGGGATCGAGGACATGTCGTCGCCTACTCGTCAGTTATAGAAAAGTAACCACGGATTTGCCGGCCAGCTGCCGCAGACTCATGCCCCCGGGATCAACGTGAGGACTTTATTGATGGCTGCGATGATGTCGCCGGCCATGGCGAAGTGGGAGGCTATTGATGAAATCTGGGTTTGCAGGGTCTTGAGGCCCTTGTTCGTGTCGCTGATCTGCTGCTCGAGCGCTGCAAAGATGTTGGTGTCCAAACTCATTTTGTAGAGGTCATCCTGCTTGAGGATCTGGTCAACCTGCGGCTGCCAGGCGTTCAACGCCTCGAGGGCAGCAGCATCCATCGTGCTGTCGATGGCTGCCTGCATCTTGTTATACAAATCCTGATAGGCCGCCTTCACGTCCGGCGTGAGTGGAATGGTGGGGCTGGCGGGAAGTTTGCTTCCTGGGGGAGTGGCCATGGTCCTGCTCCTTTGAGATTTGTTGCGATCAGTTTGCCGACAGCGATGAGTAGAACTTGCCGAGATTGTTTCCCACGTCGGCGAGGTCGCCCAGCTTCTGTTTCAGGGTTTCGGGGTCGGCGTGTTGCGCCTCTTTGGCCAGGGCCTGATGGGTCTTCGCCAGCTTATCGATGGCCGCGCGAAGAGCTGTGAGCCGGTCGTTGGCCTCCCGCTGCTGGCGGGCAATTTCTGGCAGTTTCATAATCTCGGCGCGGTGCTGTTGGGGATCGACATTCTTGCCGGGCTGCTCGTCTTCGAGGATGAACTGTTTTTCGAGATTGAGGATTCTGTCGTAGTCCCGCTGTTCAATACTTTGAAGAGCCTGAATATCGTCGGAAAGCGCCTTGCAGAGCGCCTGGACATGCGGGTCCATCTCTTCAATCTTGCCGGGCAACTCCTTCTCCACTGTCCGGTTCACCATAAACTGGCCCAGCGCGTCGATCGCGGTGCCGATGCCGTTTTTGACCTCCGGTGACAGCAGGGGCGCAGGTGTCGATGAAGAGGACGAGGTCGTAGTGGTGGTCGAGCCTGAGACCGTGGTGACGGTGGTCGTGGTCGTCGAGGCTGCTGCTGCGGCAATTCCGAGCGCATTTTCAATCGATGGCGCAAGGTTGTTGCCGAGCGAAGTCAAGTTGCTTCCTACGGACTTTGAAGCAGCATCGAGCGCCGGCGAGTCGGGTCCCTTGGTGATCTCGATCAGCGACTGAGAGTAAACCTGGAGAGCCGCCAGAACCGCCAGCCTTGCCTGAATATCTTTCTCAGTGAGCAGGACCGGGGTGTTGCGCGGATTGAAAGTGGCGTCCTTGTTCTGGTAGGCAACCACCGCTTCATAATCTTCGCGCAGATTATCGAGGGCTACGGCATCGCGATAGGCGGCAGCCGATTGATCGACGACCGGGGCCAGTGCGGAGGAGAGAGCAGTGGCGGGTTTGGCCAGGGGCGTCGGGGCGCATCCGGCAAGCACCGTGCAGAGGACGACGGACCCCGCAGAGAGTCCGGCCACACCGATCCTTACCCGCAACTTGCAGAATTTCATCCCTGCATTTGAGACTACGGCCGGGCGGATGTCAAGCTTCCGGGCGATTAACTCGCCAGACGCCGCGTGCTATCGCGCCCGCGGTTCGTGCGGGGTTGAGAGTGGCCGATTTGGATTTGTGGTTTCCCACCCTAAACGCAAGAAACGCGTTTAGGGTGGGGCACCCTCGGCTCGTGTGTTGCTGAGTTATCTATCTTATTCGTAGCGGAGGGCTTCGATGGGGTCGAGGTTGGCGGCGCGGATGGCTGGGATCATGCCGCTGACCAGGCCGGTGACAACCAGGATAAGCGTGGCCACGATCACGATGGATGGCGAAATGAGCAGGCGGATGTCAGCATCGGTCGCGTTTTTGGCGATGGCCGAATAAAACGTAATGCGGCCGACGAGAAGCGAGACGAGATAGGCAAGCCCAATGCCGCCCACTCCTCCAACGCCGGTGATGACGAAGGCCTCAGAGAGGAACTGGACGAGGATCTGGTTCTTGCGGGCTCCGAGCGCCTTTTCGACGCCGATTTCGCGGGTGCGCTGCTGCACGGCGACCAGCATGATGTTCATGAGTCCGATGCCGGCGATGCCCAGCGTGAGCGCGCCCACCATGGCCAGCAGCACCTGCAGTGCGATCGAAAGAATCTCAAACTGGTGGAGCTGCGTGCGAAGGTTGGCTACGTGAACCGCGTCGTGGTCGGTGGGCCGGAAGTGATGCGCGGCGGCCAAGGTTTCGCGGATGGTCTTTTCAATCTGCTCGTAGTCGCCGCCCTGGTAACTGATCCAGCCGCCGTCGATGTAGGTCGTGTCCTTGAGGTCGCTCATGGTGTTGAAGGGCACGTACACGGTGCGATTGATGTCGTCGTTCGACTCCTGCATTTTGGGCTTGAGCACGCCGATGACTTTGAAGAATACGCCGTTGAGCCGGATGGTTTCGCCCACCGCCCACTCGCCGGAGAAGAGTTTGGTCTTGGCTTCGGAGCCGAGCACGCAGACGTGGGCGCGCTGCTGGTCGTCGGCACCGGTGAAGAAGCGACCCTGATCGGGAATGAGCTTGACGATATCGGCGTAGGAGGGTCGGCTGCCGACGACGGTCCAGGTGTAGCTATGCAGATCGTTCTGCACGTTGGTATCGAGGTAGGCGGCGGGCGAGATGTGGGTGATTTGGGGCACGGCGATGCTGACGCGGTCGATGTCGTCGAGGGTGAGCTGGACCTTGACTCCTGCCTTGTCGCCGCCGGCCTGTTCGCTGGTTTTGCCGGGGAAGAAGCCGATGGTGTTGGTTCCCCACTGGGCAAAGATGGTGGCGATGGCGTTGCTGAAACCGGAGCCGTAGGCCATGAGCAGCACAACCGTGGCGATGCCCCAGGCCATGCCTACGGTGGTGATGGCGGTGCGGCGGCGATTGTAGAGCATCGCTTCCCAGGCTTGTTTGAAGATGTCGGTAAACATTGAAAAGCAGCTCCTAGCTTCTAGCTACTAGCTACTAGCTAAAAGCCCGTGATCGAATCGACCCGACCAGTTCCAAATCCAGTCACGTTCAACTTCACTATTACTCTGCCAAAAAGGCTCCTCTCAGCACTTCAAAGCTAGAAGCTAGTAGCTAGAAGCTAGTAGCTGGAAGCTAGTAGCTGCTTTCTCACTCTCTGCGCAGTGCCTCGATCGGGTCGAGGGCTGCGGCTTTGCTGGCCGGGTATAGGCCGGCCACTACTCCGCACGAAACCAGCGAGCCCAGGGCCAGCGCCGCCGTCCAGGGCACAATACGCGGCGGATCGAAGCCCGGAATCTTGTCGGTAAGCGTGGCTTGCAGCAGGGCCATGAACGCTCCCGAGATAGCGATCCCGATCAATCCGCTTAAGCCGGTGAGCAGGAGCCCTTCCCAGAAGAATTGCGCCATGATGCTGCTTTTGGTTGCGCCGACGGCTTTGCAGACACCGATCTCGCGGGTGCGTTCGCTCACCGATACCAGCATGATGTTGACGATGCCCACCGCGCCGAGGCCCAGCGTTACAACACCCACGCTGCCCAGAAAAAAGTCCATTGCGGTAAAGATGATGCCGATGGTCTGCGCCTCCTGAATCGTATCCCACTCATTGAAAGCGTCAGTGAGCGAGGGGTCGAAACCATGCCGTTCGGCGATCACGCGGTGTACGGCCACTTGGGCGTCGGTATTGTCGTTTGGCTTGGTGGGCCGGTAGTCGATCGCGGTGAGCGCGTCCTGGGGAATGTTGTCGCCCTTGAGAGCGAAGAGCTCGCTCATGGTGGTTACCGGCACGTAATATTTTTCATCGTCGTAGGTATTGTTGCCGCGGCCGATTTTTTCGAGATATCCGACGACCTTGAATTCGGTTCCATTGATAGTGATGAACTCACCGATGGACGGATGGCCGGGAAAGAGCAGCGCAGCCGATTTTTGCCCCAATACCACCACGCGCCGGTGCAGGCTTACGTCTTCAGCGTCGAGAAAACGACCACTGGCGACAGGAATGTTGCGCACCGCGGCGTAGCTGGGCTCGGTTCCAATTACGTGGCCCGAGGTGTTGCTCCATTCGCTCACCTCGTAGAGATCGTCGCGTCTCAGCTCTTCGGTGATGGCGCGAACCTCAGGCAGCCTGTCCAGCGCGGCAAGGTCGCCCATGGTCAGCTCATAGGGCCTCATGCCGGTGTGTTGATTGGCCAGGGCGGGGATGGTGCCGTTGAAGACCATCACCACGTCGTCGCCGAACTGGGCCAGTTGCTTATGCTGGCCTGACCTGAACCCCTCGCCCAGCCCAACCAGCACCAGCAGCGAGCCCACGCCCCAAGCAATGCCGAACATGGTCAAAAAGCTGCGCAGCTTGTTGGCCATAATGGCGCGGAATACCTGGCCGAGAGTGTCAGAGAAGCCGAGCATGTGTCTTTGACGGCAAAATTTGACCGTTGCTTCTATCTACGAGAAGAAAAGAGCCGCGGTTCCAAAGGCAGCCATGGAACCTGCGAAGCACGGAATGCGTAAGGAGAGATGGCGGTTGACGGCAAAGGGCCGGGACCGTCTCAATAGCTGGGGTTCCTGATTACAACAGGGTTAAAGCATCTGGGTTTATACCGGCGTTCTGGTCGTCTGCTGGGAGGTATTTGTGGCTGCACGCAAAAGCAAGCGTTTTTGGATATGGGTAGGCGGGACCGCGGTGATTCTATTGCTGATTGCCGGCACCGGATTGATAAAGCTGGCTAAGGGCGCATCTCTCGATCCCAACCGGCTTGCGCGCGTGACCCGCGGAGACGTGGCGCAGTCGGTGGTAGCCACCGGCACAATTGAGCCCATTACCAAGGTCGAAGTAAAGAGCAAGGCATCGGGGATTGTCGAGAAGCTGTTTGTGGACATCAACAGCAAAGTGACCAAGGGCCAGGAGCTGGCCCAGCTCGACAAGCAGGAGATTTCAGACCAGGTAGATGCGGCACGTGCGCAGCTTGCGGCTGCCGAAGCCAACGTAGCGACCTACGAAGCCAACATAGCGCAGGACAAGGTGAATGCGGCGGCTCCCGACCTCGAGATGTACAAGGCCACGCTGGAGCGTACACAAGCCATGCAGCACGACGGAATCGTGAGCCGTCAGTCGCTCGACGACGCCAACAAAGACTACCTGGCGGCGCTGACGCGGCGCGACTCGGCCAAGGCGCAGATCGGCGTAGATAACGCCAAGCTGAAACAGGCCCAGGCGCAGGTGCAGCAGAGCCAAGCCAGCCTGAAACAGCTTGAAGAGCAGCTCTCGTACACCACCATTGTGGCGCCGATGGATGGAATCATTCTGTCGCGCGACGTTGAGATGGGCGACGCGGTGAGCTCCATACTGGTGCTGGGGTCGACTGCCACGCTGGTGATGACCGAGGGCGACACGAACGAAGTTTATGTGCAGGGCAAGGTGGACGAGGCCGACATCGCGCACGTTTACCTGGGCCAGCCCGCGCGCATCAAGGTGGAGAGCTTCCGCGACCGCGTCTTCAACGGAAAAGTAACCAAAATTGCCCCGATGGGCGTGGCAAAAGACAACGTAACCACCTTCGAAGTGCGCGTCTCCATCAACAATCCCGGCGGCGAACTCAAAGCGAATATGACGGCCAACGCGGAAATACTGCTGGATGAGCACAAGAACGTGCTGATGGTCCCCGAGAACGCGGTGGTTTACGACGGCCAGAGGAAAGCCTCGGTGATGATTCCCGACAAGAGCCAGAAGGACGGCACACGGAAGGTTGCGGTAATGGCCGGCCTGTCAAACGGGTCGGTGACCGAGATTGCCGGCGGCCTGAAGGAAGGCGACCAGGTGGTGCTGCAGCAGTGACGGACAGCTTTTAGCTTTTAGCTTTTAGCTTTTAGCTGTTAGCTGTTAGCTGTTAGCTGTTAGCTGTTAGCTGTTAGCTGTTAGCTGTTAGCTGTTAGCTGTTAGCTGTTAGCTGTTAGCTGTTAGCTTTTGGCTTTTGGCTCTTGGCTGTGTCGCGGTGGGTTTCGATTCGTGGTTCCGGGCCCGCTGGCGCGGCGTCCCGTAGGGACGCAACGACAATAGCCCGGGGTGGAGTCGTTTTGGCGACTGAACCCTCGGAAGGTGCCGCAAATGAGGATCGACGGCCCCGGAGGGCCGGTACGAAATCCCGTGCCAACCTGCAATGGCCGCCGCAGCCACGAAACCCTCTTGTGCTAAGGTTTACGCGTGGAGTTGGCTGGCGCTAACAAGGCTCTCTCATCGTCCCGGAAGAAACGGCGCATGTTGCAAGGGTTGGCCGTGAAAGACGGCTTGGTGCGCCACCCCTTCGATCTTGAATTTGACGTACGGACGAGCGGTCTGGTGGCAGGCCGCCACCTGGACCTGGGCCGTCGCAGCGATCGCCACGCCACCGCCTATTACGCCATCGCGCCGTCAGTGTTCCAGTCGATGATTGCACGCTGGCGCCGCTGCTCACCGCTGCCGCCTCTTGACCAGTTCACCTTTATCGATATTGGCGCAGGCATGGGGCGAGCAATGCTGCTTGCCGCCCAACATCCCTTTTCCTCGGTGGTGGGGGTGGAGCTGCATCCCACGCTCGCGCGGATCGCGCGAAGGAATCTGGCCATCTGGCGGGCGCGGGGGCGGGCATTGACCAGGATGCGGATGTACTGCAGGGATGCGGCCAGGTTCAAGCTGCCGCCTGGGCCCTGTGCGGCGTTCCTTTTCAATCCCTTTGACGGCCCGGTGATGCGGGTGGTGCTGCGCGCGTGGAGCAGCCAGCTAGAAAAGAGCCCGCGGCCGTTCGAACTGCTTTACGTGAACAACGAGCAGGAAGACGTGATTGAGCGCCAGCCGGGTTTCCAGCGGCTTTTTCGCGGGCAGGTGCGGCGATCGCATGCCGATGCCGTAGCCGACCGGAAGATTCTGACTAGCCAGCCCGACGGCGAGTACGCGGCCATGGATTGGGAGGACTGCTCGATTTACCGGTGGGTAAACAGCCAGTAGGGAGTAGCCAATAGCCAGTAGCGGGTAGCTCGCGCGCTGCAAGATGGGTACTGCTGGATGTTGCCTACTGGCTATTGGCTACTTGCTACTGGCTGCTCTTGTGTTACCATCTCCGATCAAACAACCATGCGAGCACCGCACCTTATTCTGGGAATTGGCGAATTACTGTGGGACATGGCGCCCAACGCGACGTCTGGCGCCGCAGGCCACGCGCATACGCATGAGCCCCGAGGCACATTGGGCGGCGCGCCTGCAAATTTCACGGTAATGGCCGGCCGGCTGGGCAATCACGCCGCCATCCTGAGCCGCATCGGCCGCGACGAGCTGGGCCGCGAGGCCGTCGAGAATCTTAATCCCATGCCTGTCGACACCGGCGCTCTGCAAATTGACGCCGCGCACTCAACCGGAAGCGTGACGGTCGACCTTTCGCATGGGGAGCCCCGTTACGCGATCCGTGGGCCGGTGGCGTGGGATTACATGCAGCTCAGCGATGAGTGGGTGCGGCTGGCCGAGCGTGCCGATGCCATCTGCTTTGGCACGTTGGCGCAACGGAGCGAACAGTCCCGGCAGACCATCCAGGCGCTGGCCGCGCAAACAGCGTCGGCCTGCATCCGCGTGTTTGACGTGAATCTGCGCCCGCCGTTTTATTCCGAAGAGATTGTTGAGGAGTCGCTGGAGCTGGCTACCGTGGCCAAGATGAATGAGGCAGAGGCGCCGCTGATTCTGGACCTGCTGGGGCTGGATGCAGCCGAACCGGGCCTTGAGCGAACGGTGACCCTGCGCTTTGCGGCCGAACGGCTGCTCGAGGAGTTCCCGGGGCTCGCGCTGGTGGCGATAACGCGAGGCAGCCAAGGCAGCCTGCTGGCGACCCGCGACGAGTGGAACGAGCATCCGGGGTTCCCCGTCGAAGTTGGCGACTCGATTGGCGCGGGAGACGCTTTTACTGCCGCGATAACCCACTACCTGCTGCGCGGCTCCGGCCTGGCCACGCTCAACGAAGCAGGCAATCGCTGGGGCGCATGGGTGGCGTCGCAATCGGGCGCAATGCCTGAACTGCCTGATCGCGTGCGCGAAGAGATTGCGACGGAGATTGAGGGCGCCAGTTAGAATTCTTCCGTAACGCCTTGAGATTTGCGCCGGCCATCGGAATCTATGCCCCGATTCGAACTGAAAAATTCACGTTGTGCCGTCGCTGCGATGGTTGGTTTCGCGGCTTTTGCGGCTCTAGGTATTTTTGCTCGTCCTGGTGCGGCGCAGGATGCGGCTGCTCTGCGGCAGGGATTTCTCAATCCGCCTGACGATGCCAAGCCAATGATGCGCTGGTGGTGGTTTGGACCCGCGGTGGTGAAGCCGGAGCTTGAAAATGAGCTGGAGACGATGCACGGCGCGGGAATTGGCGGCGTTGAGATTCAGCCTGTATATCCGCTGATGCTCGACGACCAGGCAAAGGGCATTGTGAACCTGCGCTACCTATCGCCGCAGTTCCTTAACGATGTGAGTTTTGCGAACCAGAAGGCACGGTCGCTGGGGATGCGGGTAAGCATCACGCTGGGCAGCGGCTGGCCGTATGGCGGGCCGAAGACGACGCTGAAGCTGGCCGCCGGAAAACTCAAGGTGATCGAGGTCCCGGTGCGTGACTCGCAAGTGGCTGCGCTGAAGTTGCCTGCGGGCGACAACATGATTGCCGCGTTCCTGGTGAAGGGAGACGAGAAGTCATTCGACCCGGTGACGGCGAAGCAGTTCGATCCCACCGCGGCAACGCCGGCTGCGGCAGATGGTCAGACGGCTCTCTATTTTATTTCGAGCCACACAGGACAGATGGTGAAACGTGCGGCGTACGGCGCCGAGGGATATGTGCTCGATCATTTTTCGCGTGCGGCGATTGACGAACACATTACGGATGTAGCGGAGCCGCTGCTGAAGGCATTCGGCTCTGAGCCGCCGTCCTCTGTCTTTTCCGATTCGCTCGAAGTGTATGGATCGGACTGGACTTTGAACCTTCCTGAGGAGTTCAAGAAGCGGCGCGGGTACGACATTGTTCCGCATCTGCCCGAACTCGTGGCCGGCGGCACGGCTGAAGCTGCGTCGATGCGGCATGACTGGGGTGAGACGCTCTCAGAGTTGATTCGCGAGAACTATCTTGAGCCGCTTGCGCAATTCGCAGTCGCGCATGAAACGCTGTTCCGATCGCAGACGTACGGCGATCCGGCCGTGACGCTGGCCGACGAGGCCACGCCCCAGTTGATTGAGGGGGAAGGTCCTCAGTGGCGCGATTTCTCGTACGCACGCTGGGCTACGTCGGCCGGGCATCTCAATGGGCGCAACGTGATTTCTGCGGAGACGTGGACGTGGCTGCACTCGCCGGCCTTTCGCGCCACGCCACTCGATGTGAAGGCCGAGGCCGACCGAATGTTTCTGATCGGCGTGAATCAGTTTGTGGGGCACGGGTATCCTTATTCGCCTCCGGCAGCGGGCGAGCCGGGCTGGGCGTTTTATGCGGCTGCAGTCTTTAACTCGCACAACCCCTGGTTTCTGCTGATGCCTGACGTGATGCGCTACCTGACGCGGGTGAGCTGGCTGTTGCGTCAGGGCAAACCCGCAAACGATGTGGCAATACTGCTGCCGGAAGATGACGGTCAGGCGGCCTTCACTCCCGGCCACGTTGCCGTCACCGATGAGATGCAGAAGCGGATCACGCCCGAGTTGATGGGAACGATTCTGGACGCGGGGTACAACGTGGACTACATCGACGCCGCGACCATCGATAAGCTGCGCACAATTCCCTACCCCGTGCTGGTGATTCCGCCAACGGAGCGCATACCACTTGCGGCTTATAAGAAGATCGCGACCTATGCCAACGGCAGGGGTCATGTGATCGCGATTGGCAAGATGCCGTCGCTGGCGCCGGGCCTGATGGAGCAGGGTGAGACGCCGGAAATTGAGCAAATTTCCGACCGGTTGTTTCAGGGCGCGGGACACAATGGCGTACTGGTTGCATCCACAGCCGAGCTCGGCGCTGCCCTGCATCGCGCGCTTCGGCCCGATCTCGATGCATCCGGCCAGGCGGCCGGACTTGGTTTCATTCATCGCAAACTGGCCAGCAGCGATATCTACTTCGTCGCAAATACCGGCAATGAGCCAATGGAGGGAACGGTTCGCTTCCGCGCGGCCCGCAAGCACATTGAGGAGTGGGATGCGGATTCGGGCGATCTTCTTTTCGCCGCGCCATTTGCCGCAGGCGATGAGATTTCGCTTGGGTTGGCGCCGTATGAATCGCGCGTTTTTGTGCTGACGGATCATGCGGCTGCGCGGATTCGGGAGCAGGACACCAAGCGATCACCGATGCACGAGCAGCTGCTCGCCGACCTCAGCACGGGCTGGCAGATTCGCTTTGGTAATTCTGAGGCTAGCCAGACGCTGGAACATCTTATTTCGTGGACGGCAATGCCGGGCCGGCAATATTACTCGGGCGAGGCGGATTACACGCGCAACTTCGCACTTGCGGCCGCGCCGGCGAATGATGGCCACCTTTATCTCGACTTTGGCGAAGGCGCTCCGACGGTGGACACTCGCCCGCCCGGCTCAAGCGGGATGCTCGCGCTGCTCGACCCGCCGATTCGTGAAGCTGCCATCATCTTCGTGAACGGCCAGCGGGCCGGTTCGCTGTGGCATCCGCCTTATCGGATCGACATTGCAAGGTTGGTGCACGCAGGCGAGAATCGGATCGAAGTTCGAGTGTACAACACGGCCATTAATGAACTTGCCGGCCAGCCCCCGCACGACTACTCGGCGCTCTACTCGAAGTACGGGAAGCGGTTCGAACCCCAGGATATGCAGAATCTGAAACCTGTTCCTTCCGGCCTCTTCGGAGCGATTCGCCTCGTCGCTGAATCGCCTGAATAAGCCCGCGACGCAATCGCGGCGAAGAATGGCGGGCGAACTGAGGGAACTCTGGTTTGCAGCGCGGCCAATAGGAATTCAGGATGTAACGATGCCGCTGAGAGCCAGGAGGCCCTCAGTACAGCCGGTCAGGAGACCGGCGGTACATGTGGCGAAAATGAGGAACCCTCGGCGGTCGCTGACGCGTCCAATGTTTTGAGCACGGCCATCGTTTCAAGTAAATTGAGGGAACGTGATTATCAACCTTGCCAGGCGCGCGCACGATCATAACTGGGAGCTCGATCCCATCACGCGCTCCCTACTCGATACCGACTTCTACAAACTCCTGATGCTGCAGTTTATCTGGAAGAATTTTCCCCAGGTTCACGCCACGTTCTCGCTCATCAACCGCACCAGCCATGCGCGGCTGGGCGAGATGATTGATGTGGATCAACTGCGCGAGCATCTGGAGAATACGCGCAGGCTTGGCTTTGCGCGGTCAGAGCTGGTCTGGCTGGCCGGCAACAGTTTTTATGGGCGCCGCGGCATCTTTGAGCCGGCATTCCTTGAGTGGCTGGAGCGGGAGTTCCGGCTCTCGGATTATGAGCTCACGGTTGAAGACGGACAAATCGGCCTCCGCTTTCACGGGCCATGGTCGTCGACCACGATGTGGGAGATTTACGCGCTCTCGATCATCGGCGAGCTGAAGACCCGCGCCAGCCTCAAGCTGCTGGGTGAGCTCGAACTCGACATTCTATACGCGCGCGCCAAGACGCGGCTGTGGGAGAAGATGGAACGGCTGCGCGGGGTTCCCATGCTGAGCGTGAGCGACTTTGGCACGCGGCGGCGGCACAGTTTTTTGTGGCATGAGTACGTGGTAAAGGCGATGCGCGACACAATCGGCTCGGGATTTGCCGGTACCTCGAACGCGTACCTTGCCTACAAGCACGATCTTGAAGCAATCGGCACCAACGGGCACGAGCTGCCCATGGCCATGGCTGCGCTGGCCGACAGCGATGAAGAACTGCGCTCGGCGCAGTACCGGCTGCTGGAGTTGTGGCAGCAGAGCTACCAGGGCGAGTTGCTGATCCTGCTTCCCGATACTTTTGGGTCGACGCAGTTTTTGCGCGATGCGCCCGACTGGGTGGCCAACTGGACTGGCCAGCGCATCGACAGCAAGGATGCCTACGTGGCCGGCGACGAGTACATCGCGTGGCTGGAACGGCATGACCGCGAGCCGCGCAAGAAGCGCCTGATCGCATCTGACGCGCTCGACGTGGAGCAGATACTGGGCCTGCACGCCTATTTTGCCGGGCGCATCCGCAACGGCGCCACGCCCGACGATTTTCGCTCGGCTGCGGACTTCAACGACTGCGATCGCTGGGTACCGGAACGGCGCATCCGCTTCAGCGCAGGCTGGGGCACGCTGCTCACCAATGATTTCAGAAACTGCAATCCGCAGGGCGGCGAGAACTTTAACCCGGTGAGTCTAGTGTGCAAGCTGACTGAAGTGGATGGTCGGCCGGCGGTGAAGCTCAGCGATAACTACGCCAAGGCGCTGGGCGACGCAAAAGAGACCGAGCGCTACCGCCGCGTGTTTGGCGTGGCCGGGTTGGCCGATGTGCCGGTGCTGACGTAAGGCGATGACGGAATGGAGATGCAAGCGCGCGCGGGTTTGTATGCAGGCTTGCTGAGGGCCGAACTTATGGCGCGCAATCGCATCTACGCGCGCGGGCGCGCTTACGCCGAAAGCTACGGCAGCGCGCCGGTGATTGTGTACGAGCCGGAAGAGGGTCGGCACGGAAATTTCTATGATGCGGCGTATGCGGCAATGCGGTCGCGGCCGGATTGGATGCGGCGGTTCGACAAGATTCACACCCAGGGTGCGCGGTGTCTTCCCAAGCCCGCGCTCGACCCCTTGCGGCGTTGGCGCGAACTTGATTCATCGATGAGCTCGGATGCGCTGCTGATGAACATCTTTTGCACGCCGGGTGTAGTGGAGTCAGCGCCATTGCAGGGTGTGCTGGGAGTGGAGGCAGGCGCGCAGCCCGAGTTCGGATGGAAAGCGAAGGTACCGCTTGCGAATGGACGTTTCGACCGGACTGAAGTGGATATGCGGTTGGGATCGCTGCTGGTCGAAGCGAAACTGACGGAATCGGACTTCCAGCGCCGGTCGGCGTCGATTGTAGAAGGATATCGAGACTTCAATGCAGTGTTTGAGCGAGACTTGCTGCCGCGCGCGGCGATTCCGACAGCGCGGCCGCGACGGGCGAGTGAATTTCCTGAAGACAATTCGCAGGAGTTCGAGAGCTTGATTTGCGATCCCGATCTCTTCCCTGTCGAAGACCCGATCGATCCAGACCCGATCGTCGTTGCGCCCGTCGAGCCGGGCTATGAAAGTTATCAACTAATTCGCAATGTGCTCGCCGCGCAGGCTACGGGCACGAGCTTTTGCGTGCTTCACGATGCGCGACGGCCCGACCTGCGCGAGGTGTGGTTCGAAGTGATGACCGCAGTGAAGAGCGCGGAGCTTCGCGTTCGGCAGAAAGTGCTAACCTGGCAGGAATTGGCTGCGTATCTTCCGGACGAACTGCGCGAGTTTCTCGATGTGAAGTACGGGATTGTGGCGCCGGGTGAGGACGCGACGCCGACGGACGAAGTTGCTGATTGATTTTGTCGCTGGAGTGGAAACCTCGAACCGCACCCAGCCCCATGGCACGAACTCGGGAATCGAAACGCGACCTGAAATGCCTTCTACCGCTCCGCCACCAGATCCAGCAGGTCGAAGAACTCAGGAAAGCTGATGGCTACCGACTCGGCGCCCTGGATCAGCGACTCTCCCTTGGCTCTGAGCGCCGCCACGCTGAAGGCCATCGCGATGCGATGGTCTCCGCCGGCATCGATCGTCGCCCCATGCAGCTTTTGCCCGCCAGGCACGTCGAGGCCGTCTTCGAATTCTTCAACCTCGGCGCCCATCGCCCGCAGATTTCGCGCCACCAGCGCGATGCGGTCCGACTCCTTCACGCGCAACTCTTTCGCATCCCGAATCCTGATGCCGCCGCTGGTGTACGGCGCAATCGCCGCCAGCACCGGCAACTCGTCGATCAGTTGCGCGGCCAGCGCACCGCTCACCGTCGTCGAACCCAAGCCCTCTTCGGGAGCGGAGATCTGTATGGTGCCTACCAACTCGGCGTGCTTCTCTTCGAGATTCAAAACGGCAACGCGCGCGCCCAGCGCTGTCAGAACGTCGAGAAGCGTGGCGCGTGTGGGGTTGAGGCCGATCGAATCCAGCACCAGCCCTGAGTTGGGGAAAAGCGCCGCCGCACATAGAAAGAAAGCGGCCGACGAAATATCACCGGGAACCTCGGCATCGATTCCGTGCAGCACCTGCGGCCCAATGATCGAAACCGAATCGCCGGTGCGCGTGAGTGTTGTACCAAACGCGCGCAGCGCCAACTCGCTGTGGTCGCGGGTCCGTACCGCCTCGCGCAATGTTGTAGTGCCTTCGGTCTGCAGCCCGGCGAGCAGCACGCAGGTCTTGATCTGCGCGCTCGGAACCGGCGTGGTGTAGTTGATGGCGTGCAGTTTGCGCCCTTCAATCGTGATCGGCGCGTGCCCTTCCGTGAGCGTCAGCTGCGCGCCCATCTCCGCAAGCGGCTTGCGCACCCGTTCCATGGGGCGCCTTGAGAGTGACGCATCGCCGACGAGCGAAAACGTGCCCTGCTGAGGCGCCAGCAGCCCTGCAAGAAAGCGCATGGTTGAGCCGGAGTTTCCGCAATCGAGCGGATGGTCAGCAGGCGCCACGCGGCCCGCCACGCCGGTAATCTCAATTGCCTCGCCGATGCGATTGACTTTCGCGCCCAGCGCCTCCATGCTGGCAAGAGTTGAAGCACAATCGGCTCCGGTCGAAAAATTCGTGAAATTCGACGTGCCTTCGGCAAACGCCGCCAGCATGGCGTAACGATGGCTGATGGACTTGTCGCCGGGCAGCTTAAGGCTGCCGTAAATGTTGCGAGCGGGGCGAATCAGGCGTTCCTGGGTTGCGATTGACAAGCGGGCTCCGTGAAAAAGCAGATAGTAGCCAATAGCCAGTAGCCAGAAGCCAGAAGCCAGTAGCCAGTAGCCATTATGAGTTTATCGAATGCAGTTATATGGTGGGGATCCGCGATACAGCCGGACTGGAGTCCGGCGGTACAACCGCGCTGGAGCGCGGCGCTACAACCGGCTCAAGGTGCGCGGTAAAGTGCCGCAAAAATGGAGCCTCGTAGGTCAGGCGCATTCCGCTGATCTGGACGCGGTTCTTCCACACTTCGAGAATCACCTCAATCAGGTAATCGATGTGGCTCTGCGTATAAACGCGCCGCGGAATCGCCAGCCGCACCAGGTCCATCTGTGCGGCCCCGGCAAACATCAGCGTGCCAATCTCGACGGACCGGACTCCACCTTCGAGATAAAGCTCGCAGCTCAACGCCACGCCGGGAAACTGATCTTGAGGAATGTGAGAAAGAAAAGCGCGCGCATCAAGATAAATTGCGTGCCCGCCGGGCGGCTGCACAATCGGAACCCCGGCAGCAGAAATGTGATCCCCCAGGTACGCAGTCGAGGCAATCCGATAGCGCAGATAGTCCTCTTCAAGCGCCTCCTGTACGCCCACGGCGATTGCCTCAAGATCGCGACCGGCAAGGCCGCCGTAGGTCGGGTAGCCTTCAGTCAAAATCAGCAGGTCTTTTTCCTGCTGCGCGAGCAGGTCGTCGTTGGTGCACAAAAATCCGCCGATGTTCGCCATGCCATCCTTCTTGGCCGACATGGTGCACCCATCGCCCAGCTGGAACATCTCCTGCGCGATCTCTTTCGGTGTCTTATGTTCGTATCCAGGCTCGCGCAGTTTGATGAACCACGCATTCTCAGCAAACCGGCACGCGTCAAAATACAGCGGAATTCCATGCTTGCGGCAAACCGCGCTCACTTGCCGCGCGTTTTCCATTGAAACCGGCTGCCCGCCGCCGGAGTTGTTTGTCACCGTCAGCATCGCCAGCGGAACGCGCTCGCGGCCCACGCGCTCAATCAGGCTCTCCAGCGCAGCCACATCCATGTTTCCCTTGAAGGGATGTACGAGCGAGGGTTGCTTGCCCTCGGGAATCACCAAGTCAACGGCTTCGGCGCCGGTGAACTCCACGTTGGCGCGCGTGGTGTCGAAGTGCGTGTTGTTGGGCACCACGTCACCCTTCTTGCAGGTGCAGCCAAACAGGATGCGCTCGGCGGCGCGGCCCTGGTGCGTGGGAATCACGTGCGTGTAGCCGAAGATATCCTGGACGGAAGCCTTGAAGCGGACGAAGCTACGGCTGCCCGCGTAGCTCTCGTCGCCCTCCATAATCGCGCCCCACTGCTTTGTCGACATTGCGCCCGTGCCTGAGTCGGTGAGCAGGTCGATGAGTACATCGTCGGCGGGCAGCAGGAACAGGTTGTAGTGGGCGGCCTTCAGCAGCTTTTCGCGTTCGGCGCGCGTGGTCCAGCGAATGGGTTCAACACTCTTAATGCGGAACGGCTCAATAATGGTCTTGGCGATCATGATGGATCTTTCAAAGCCCCTGCGCATTATTGCGTACTGGGTGGCTAGTAGCCAATTCCGGAGGGCACATCGTCCACCGGAGAATTCCGCTTTGTTAATTGGCAGGCCCGGCAAAGAGAATGAGATTGCCGTCGGGGTCTTTCACGATGAACGTCTTGGCGCCCCACGGTTCGTCTCTCGGTAACTGGGCGAAGGGCACGTCTTTGCCCTGATACTCAAGGAAGAGCTGCTTGATCTCGTCCGCGGTAGCCAGCGTGATTGAGGCCGAAAGTAATTCTTCTCGTTGACGGATGCCTTCGGCAAAGACCGGCTCATCCATTGACCGCAGGGCAAGCCGGACGTTGTCGCGGCGCACCTGTGCATAGAAGGGAGGATCGCCGTAGTCAAAGTCGATGGTGAAGCTGAGCTTCGTGGCGAAGAAGTCGGTGGATGCTTTGAGGTCGCGAACGTACAGGTGCGCGGCCACCGAGGTGAGAATGGGTTGAGCATTTTGGTTCATATGGCTTTTGTACCTCACTTCACTCGCAGCACGATAATGGTTTCGTCGTCGAAGCGGTCCTTTGCGCCCTGGAACCGGGCCACATCGGCCAGGATCTCGTCGGCAATCTCGATAGCGGGCCGTTCGCGATTGGCGCACAGCAGCGCCGACAGCCGATCCTGCCCGTACATCTCTTCTTCTTCGTTCTCGGCGTCGAGAATTCCGTCGGAGACAAACACGATCACGTCGCCGGGCTGTGTGGCCACGTTCAACTCCTCATAGGTCACATCAGGGAACATGCCCAGCGGAAATCCCTCGGCCTTTACCGTCACCGACTGGCCCGACCGGCAGAACACCGGCTGCACCGCGCCCGAGTTTGCAACCTGCAACGTTTGGTTCTCGTCGTTCCAAAGCGCAAACAATAGCGTCACGTATTGCGATTCAAGCTTGCGCTCCTGCAGTGCGTCGTTCAGGTGCGCCAGCATCTGTGCGGGATCGGGATTCTGCTGCGCGGCCGAACGCATTATGCCGCTCACCAGCGCGGCAAACAGCGCTGCCGGCGCGGCTTTTCCGCTTACATCGCCCAGCACGATTGCCGAGCGGTTGGGTCCGTAGTCGATAAAGTCGTAAAGGTCGCCGCCAATCGAACGCGCCGGCAAAAATCGCACCGCCATCTCGGCATGCTCGTGCTGAGGCGGCTCGGGAGGCAGCAGCCTTAGCTGCACCTCGCGCGCCATGGCAATGTCTTTTTCGAGCTGCGCCTCCTGCCTGCGCACGGCTTGGTAGAGGCGCGCATTTTCGATGGCTATAGCGATCTGCGACCCAAGCGTGGTCAGCATCCGCTCATGCTCTTCGTTGAAGAAACCAGCCCGTGTGTGCTCCAGGTCCAATACCCCAATCACGCGTCCCTTGTAGAAAAGCGGCACAATCAGCTCCGACTTTGTTTCGGGATTCATGGGTATGTAGCGCGGATCCTTCGCCACGTCGGGCACGTTGATGGTTCTCCACTCCCGCACCGCAGCGCCCACGAGGCCGCTGGTCGTTGGAATCCTGCGCCGCGGCGCATGCGAATAACCGAATCGCCACGCGTAGCGCGTGATCAGCACCTCGCCCTTGTCGTCGAGCAGCATGATGGTGAACATCTGGTAGTCGATCAGGCGGCGCAGCAGCTGGCCGATGCGTTCGAGCAGCGGTCCGAGATCGAGAATCGACGCCAGCTCGACTGCGATCTCGTTCAGAACCTCGAGCGTCTGCGCCTGGCGCGAAACTCGCGCGTAGAGCCGGGCGTTTTCAATGGCCTGCGCAATGCGCGAAGCCGTAAACGTGAGCAGATGCAGATGCTCGGGACGAAAGTAGCCGACCTGCTCGCTCTCAATATCCATCACGCCGATCAGGCGGTTCTTGGCAATCAACGGAACCGTCAACTCAGAGCGCACGTCGGGATTGGCGGCGATGTAATGCTCCGAGGTTGAAGCGTCGTTCAGCAGCATGGGCTGGCGCGTCAGAGCCACCTGGCCCACGACCCCCTTGCCCAGCGGCACACGCGTACGCTCAACCTGTGGAGTGTGGCCGATCTGGAATCGCATGCGCAGCTCGTTGGTGCGGTCGTTGAGCAGAAAGATGGCAAAGATGCGATAGTTGATGACCGCGCGCACCAGTTCCGAGGTGCGATTGAGCAACGTCTGCAGGTCGAGCGTGGTGTTCAGCGCGTCGGTCAGCTTGAGCAGATACTCTGCATCCACCGGCTCGATGCGAGCATTTACCGGGTCGAGATGCGACGGTTCTGCCGGGCGATAGTCGCCTTCGAGTTCAGTCGCTTCGGCCCGCGGAGTTGGAGGTTTTTTCGTCATGCGTCGAAGGAAAGGATAGCAGGGGCAGGGAACAAGGGAACAAGGGAACGAGGGAACAAGTGCGGAGGCGCGAGCGAGTCAGCAAGTCGGCGAGTCAGCGGCAGGGCGCAGAGTCTTGCGGCTCGTAGACAGACAACTGACAACTGGCGTTATTCGGCGCCTAACTCCCGCACGATCGCGACGCTCGCTGAAGCGCCAATGCGGTTCGCTCCGGCTTCGAGCATCGCCTTCACATCGGCCAAAGTGCGAATGCCGCCCGAGGCTTTAACGCCGCAGCGCGCGCCGGCTACGCCGCGCATCAGCGCCACGTCAGCTACGGTTGCGCCACCGGTTGAGAAGCCGGTCGACGTCTTGATAAAGTCGGCGCCCGCCTGGATGGCAATCTCCGACGCGCGCAGTTTTTCTTCCATAGTCAGCAGCGCAGTTTCAAGAATCACTTTGAGCAGCGCGCCGTGGTGGTGAGCCACGGTTGCCGCGGCGTGGACGGTGTGCTGCACTCCCGTGTAGTCGCCGCTCTTGAGCACGCCGATGGGCAGCACCATGTCCAGCTCGCGCGCGCCCAGCCGCGTGAGTGCAGCGGCTTCATGCCTGAGCGTCGAAACCAGCGATGCGCCAAAGGGAAATCCGATGACCACGCCTACCGGAATCCCAGTTCCGGCGAGAGCTTTCACTGCCGTCGCAGCCCAAACCGGATTCACCATGGCGCAGGCGAAGCGGTACCTTGCCGCTTCTTCGCACAACTGCTCTACCTGGGCGCGGGTGGCTTCGGGTTTCAGTATGGTGTGGTCGATGACCGATGCCAGCGATTGAGAGCTTGCGAGGGTCTGCGAGGCGAATGCGGCCGAGTCAAATGTTCCGTTGTCGAATTCGAGGTCGGAAGGTTCAATGGGTGTAGTTGCGGGGATGGTTGCGGACATTTCTTCAGGCTCCTTGCGTTGCGGAGGCCGCTCTTGAAAGGCAGCTTCTTTCTTGCTCTCCGGGAAAAGAGTATACGGCAAAACCCGTCAGGGGTGCGTTAACACAAAGGAGGGGAGATGCACGAAAGTGCCTGCTGGACAGAGCGCTAAGTGTTTATGTCCATTCGTTCTATGAAACCGCCTTTGATGGTGTAGAAATGCCGGACCTCGGTATCGAGCAGAAGTTTTCCGGCTAGGTCGTGGACCGCCTGGTGGACCTGCACTTGAAAGCGGCCATCTGCATTTTGTTCGATGCCGAGGGGCTCCACATGCGGGTTAAGAATTGCGAACTGCCGCTGCCAGTACTGGCGGACCGCGTCAACGCCGTGGACGTGTCCGCCCTCCATGCCGTTGGCCCAGGCGACATCGGGGCTCATGTGCTCGAGCACGGCCTCAATGTTCCGTGCATTGAAGTCGCGGTACGCGGCTCTCAGCATGTCAAATTCGTCCATTGGGCGCTCCCAGTCCTGAAAAGGACAAGTCAGTAAGTTATTGAAAATGACGTTGAAGTGTTTGTGCCGACCCACCCTAGCGACAAGAACAAAGACGTCGCGAGGGTGGGGCAACCAAAGTTTCGTGTTCGCGGTTTGGTGACTGTTACGCCGGCTGATCTATAAAGGCTGATCGGGCGGCATCAGGCAAATGTCGGGCAAATTGCGGTAACGCTCGGCAAAATCCATTCCGTAGCCGATCACAAAAAGGTTTGGAACAGCAAAGCCCACGTAATCGGCCTCGATCTTTTCAACGCGGCGCGATGGCTTGTCGAGCAGCGTAGCGATGCGCAACGATTTGGGATGCTGCTGCAGAAAAATCTTGCGCAGATAGGCGAGCGTGAGGCCGGTGTCGAGAATGTCTTCCACAATCAGCACGTTCTTGCCCTCGATCGGCTCGTCGAGATCCTTGATGACCTGTACCGCACCCGAAGAGGTCTGGCTGCCTTTGGGGTAGCTCTTGACCGCTACAAAATCGAAGGTAGCGTCGGCGTCGATGGCGCGCGAAAGGTCGGTAAGGAAGAACGCGGCGCCCTTGAGCACGCCCACCATTACCAGCTTTTCGCCTTTCAAATCGCGTGTGATCTGTTCGCCCATTTCGGCCACCCGCTCGGCAATCTGCTGGCGGGAGATAAGAACTTCGAGTCCATTGAAGGTCGTGCTAGCCATGCACACAGTATCGCCCGAAATAATGCCAGCCGCCTCTGTGTAAATCGGGGCGGGGGCGGTGGACGGTGGGTGGTGGACGGTGCGGGGTAGCAGCCCAAGCCCTCTCCGTGGATTGGTTCCACAACAATGCGTTATCCGCCCCCGTCTATACTTGAGAGAGCGATGTATCCGTATATTCATATTCCCTACCTGTTCACGATCCCTACTTTTGGGCTCATGTTGTGGCTGGCCGCAGTTACCGCAGCGGTAGTGGTCGACCGCAACTTCAAGCGCGCCCACATTGAGGCCGACGCCATCGGAATGGTGGCCATCGCAGTTGTGGCGGGCATCATCGGCGCCAAGGTCTGGCATATACTCGACACCCCTTCCGAGTTCCAGGCTGACGGCTGGCGGGTTCTTTACGATACGGCTGGCTTTGCGTGGTACGGCGGACTCGTTTTCGGAATCGGGGCGCTGGTTTTTCAGGGCTGGCGGGCCAAGATCGGGGCGCTACGCATCCTCGACCTGGCCGCTCCGGCCGCGGCTGTGGGATACGGCATTGGCCGCATCGGCTGTTTTCTTTCCGGCGACGGTTGTTACGGCATTCCGACCAAGCTTCCCTGGGGAATGGCCTTCCCTCACGGCATCGATCCGGTTTTTGTGCCGGTTCATCCCACCCCGCTTTACGAGATGGCGGCCGGAATCCTGATCGGTTTTTTCCTCTACTGGCGCGGCGGCAAGCCGCATGCCACGGGCGCCATTCTCGGCCAGTACCTGCTCTTGACCGGGGTCGCCCGCTTCCTGGTTGAATTCATCCGCCGCAATCCGAAAGTGCTGTGGGGGCTGTCGAATGCTCAGCTTGCCAGCGCCGGAACGGCCGTGGCGGGCATCGCGATGATCTGGTGGGCCGCAAGACGCCCGGCAGAGTTTCCTCGCCCGGTGCCTGCGCCTGCTGGAAAAGCGGCGTAGGACGGACCCTGCGGCAAAGGGGTATCCCCTCCTCCCTATGTAGAGGGGTTAAGTGGCTTGTTTTCAATTACTTATGCACTTTCAAAGCCACTCTTAACCCATTGAAAGCAACGGGTTTAGAGGAAGGAGATTACATAAATAAGGACTTACGGCTCCGTTTTGCACCGGTTTTGGTGCAGGGATGAGATCATTCTTCTTTCCTTGCTTTGAATGTAGCGCGAGAGGAGGAAATTAACTGCAATTCGCGAATTTATTTGCGGGGCGAATTGAGCGCGGAGTGAGTATCATGTCCCTCTATTTCTCCCAATTCCCCAGCGCCAGTGTTTGCATGTATCGATATCCCCGGTCCCAAAAGGCGAGGGACTGGACGCCCTCAGCCTGTGTGGTAACGACCATCGGGACCCGAGGCACCGGCCAGCTTGGGTTTTGTGGCATCCCACCCATCGAGCAAAAGACGCTCGATGGATGGGGCACCCCAATGTTTCATCCATCGCGGGTCGACGACGCCGGGGGCAGACTAGAAAGAAACAAAAATGCAAGTACAACAAAGCAAAGAATGAGTTCCGCGGACTCCCACCCATCGGACAAGAGCAAAGACGTCCGATGGATGGGGCACAGTTTCATCCCCCCGCGGGTCGGTAACTCCGGTGGGGGACTAGAAAGAAACAAAAATGCAAGTACAACAAAACAAAGGATGGGTTCTGGGGACTCCCACCCATCGGACAAGAGCAAAGACGTCCGATGGATGGGGCACAGTTTCATCCCCCCGCGGGTCGGTAACTCCGGTGGGGGACTAGAAAGAAACAAAAATGCAAGTACAACAAAACAAAGGATGGGTTCTGGGGACTCCCACCCATCGGACAAGAGCAAAGTCGTCCGATGGATGGGGCACAGTTTCAACCCCCTGCGGGTCGGTAACGCCGGTGGTGAACTAGAACGAAAACGTGGTCTGAAAGTTGATCGCGCGATTGCCGGGTGTGGGATTGGCGAACGGGCCGCCGGCAAGCTGCTGCGTTTTGCCGTAGAGAGGCGAGAGCAGCACTCCATTCGGCGCGCCCAGATTGACAACATTGAAGACGTTGCTGGCACCGACCACGAAGGTCAGGTTGAAGCGTCGAGGAGCCGCCTGGTCGAGGCGTACCGCCGCGCCGCCGTTCCCGATTCCGCGGCCGCTCACGCTGTTTCCATTCGCTGTGTACGTCTGTCCCTCGCCTGCGGTTTTGGTCCTCGGCCCCACGCCGACAACCTTGCTCAGGCGCACGTGATAGACAAAATTGGCGGGCCCGGTGCCAAGATCGAAGGGAATCATTGTCTCGTCTTTGCCCGCAGGGTCGGTGTCGAGGCATCCGTACGCCGTCGAAACAACTCCGGCTGCGCCGCAAGTACCAAAAGTGGGGCGTGCATTGAACTGGTTGTTGCCAGTCAGGTCGTTGCCGATGGTCAGGTTGTAAGGCGTGCCCGAACGCGCAACCAGCAGCGATGCAAACACAACGCCCCACGGGCCCGTGTAGCTGTTCAAAAAGCTCAGCCGCTGCCGGTAGCCAAACGTCGCGCGTCCGTAGTCGAGTCCGGGATTCGCGGCCACCGACGGGACATAATTCACGCTTCCGGTGTCGCTCCTGGCCCGGTTGATCATGTAGTTTCCTGAAAAGATGAAGCGCTTGAGCTGCACGCTGGCGGTAAAGATAAGCTGATTCTGCCGGTAGAATCCGCCCGACTGAAACTGGTAATTGAATTCGGCGGGCGGGGCGCCGGTAATGGTGTAGCTCGAAACGTCGAAGGCCGGCGCATTTATGCAGTTCATCAGGTATTGGTGAACGCCCTGGGTGAAGAGATAGGTCACATTTGCGGTGATGCCTTTGGCGATTCTGCGGTCGACTCCCACGCCGGTCTGCATATCGAGCGCTGCGTGAAAGTGCTTGTCGATGGTCTGGATCGATGGCCTCGACGTGGCGGCCGAGGTTAGAACCGATACCGGCTCAGGCGAGGCGGGATCGAAAAACGCGGGGTTCTGGACAATATATCCCGTCTGGTTGATGCCGTTGTTGTGGATGGCCTGCGCGATGTACGGCGTGCCCGAATACGAACCGGCAAACGAGTTGGGCACCGTGAAGCGGTTGTAGAACCAGCCGTAGCCGGCGCGGATGATGGTCTTTGCCTTTCCGCCACTATGCAGCCCCGGGCTCCAGGCCGCAGCCACGCGCGGCGCCAGGTTGCTGTAATCGTGAATGCGATTCTGGCCTTCGAATCGCAGACCCATGTCGACACCGAAACCTGGTTTTACCTTCCAGTCGTCCTGGAAGTACAACGCGCCGTCGAAGAGCTTGATGTTGGCCAGTGGATTGACGATCACGTTGGCCGAGTACTGCGAGGGCTGCCCTGCCTGGTATGCGGCCACAGTTTCGAAGGTGTAAGTTCCGTTCTGCCCGGCGGTTGAAAAGCTGGTGTCGGCATAGAGCCGCAGCCGCGTGCCGAAACGCAGCGTCTGGTTGCCGGTGGTTGCCGTGGAGTAATTCTGAAATTCGAAATTATTCTGGGTATCGCGCTCCGCGCCGGCGCTGTTGCCACCCGATGTGAACGCGCCTTGCACCGTCACTGCCGGCGTTGCGCTCGCTGCCTCCTGGTTGTTGACGATGTGGCTCCACTGGAAGTGGGTCTCGTTTACAAACTGCGCATTCACGAGATACGTCTCGCTCATCTGCAGCGCATTCTCCTCGCTCAAAATGCTTGCCGCCTGCGATGGAAGATTAAGCGTGCCCACATCCTGGCCAGTGAGACTGGTGCGGTAGAACGAGTCGCGCAGCGAGAGTGTGTTGTTTGCGCTGAGCTGAACATCGATCCGCGGATTGACTGAGAGCGTGTCAACCGGCGCTGGAACGGCTTCGCGAATATTGGTAGTCAGGTTACTCGGGTTCAGCGCATCCACCATGTTCTGGTTTTGAAATATCATGCGGAAGCCGTTGAAGTAGTAGGCGGCGCTCTTACCGATGGGGCCGCTGACGTCGCCGGCAATCGTGTATTGGAAGTAGCTGGGCTGGTTGGGGACGAGAGGATTGGCCGTATTCACCGCCGAGGGATTGCCGCCCGCGGAAATGGAACCGAGAAACTTTTGCGAGCCGGGCTTGGTGACGATCTCAACGCGGCCGTATCCGATTCTGTCGTATGCGGCTGAAAAAGGGTCCTGGTTGACGCGAATCTCAAGAATCGACGATTTGGGAGGAATTTTGCCGCCGGCGAATCCGTCGATATAAATCTCGCCTCCGTTGGGTCCTGCTGCGGGGCCGGCCAGCGTTTGCAGCTCGCTTTGCAATTCATTCGGATCGTCTGAAAGCGCATTGAGCGCGCTGCCGCGAATGATGGTGGCGCTTGCGTTTTGGTCAGCACCCACGCCTACCTGTTCGTTGGTTCCGGCGACCGTCACTTCCTCTTTTTCAACGGCGATGGTGAGTTTGAGATCGAGGACCCTGGATTCGCCGGCGGCGATGGCGACATGATCGAGCCTGAAGGCATCGAAGCCCTTTGCCTTGGCTTCGACGGAGTAGTTCCCCGGCCTCAATCCGCGCAAGCTGTACTGGCCATCGGCGTCTGAATCAGTTTGAACGCCGCGCCCCGCGCCCTTGACGGTTACCAGCGCGCCTGCAATGGCCGCGCCGCTGGGGTCGAGCACGGTTCCGTGGAGAGATGCCGATGGGGAAGGCGCCTGCGCCGTTGCGTGCTCCGCAGAATGCAGAAATGCAATCAGCAGGATACCGGGGCCCAATATGCGGAACTTCAATTTCATTTTCGTGAATACGTAGCAACTGCTTTTGAAATGGCCTCGATCACAAAAACACATGGGCCTGGGCGCTCACAACATCGCGCAGCACACGAGCCCCAATGCGCAAGAAGTAAAGACAGAACGAGGAAAAGTAGATCAGGTCAAATACTGGGCGCCGGCGAATTCGCGGCGCGCCGGAACCAGCGTTTTATTTTTCATTGAATCTTCGACTAGAAGTTTCTCACGCAGAGTGGCGGGTTCGGAAGCGATTTCGCCGATGCCGGCCCGCAATCGGTCGCCTAGAGCCTGCGAATGAACGCGAGCGCCTCGTTGAGGTGGGGGAATCTTGCCTCCTCGGCTTTGAACTCGGCGGAGTGGACGCAGCGCCTTAGGCCGCGCATGCGCACCGGATGCTTGAGATGCAGCATCTCGTGGTAGAGCAGGTATTCAATCGCGTAACGCGGGCTCGAAGGGCGATCGAAGACGCGGCTCACCACGATGGTATTGTGCGCGGCGTCGTAGTGGCCCAGCGATCGCCTGGCGTGATGTTCGCTCCATGTCAATTCGGGCCGGCCCATCAGTCCTGAGAAGAAGCGCGTATTAAGCGAATCGAAGACCTCCTCAAGGTTGAAGAAGCGTCCCTCGGGACCGAAGAAGCGTTTGCTGCCGCGCACGGTGCGAATGAGCTCAGCCTGCCGGGTTACGGCGGCACTGGCGCAGAACCGCTTGTAGCGCAGTTCCTTCGCGGGGTCGAGTTTCCTCTTGTCGTAGAGCTTGGCCAGCAGGATGTGCGCGATGGCGTGGATCACCGATTCGGGCGCACCCTCAAGCAGATCGGAGAGGCTGGCCAGGATCTGCCCTTCGCGCAGCCGGATGCGGGTGTTGAGCGAGGTAAATCGCCGGAATCGCACCTGAATCACCGGCATTGGCGCACGCGGCCTGAGCGCCCGGTACTCCTCTTGAAAGATAGCTGCTACGTCGGGGGTCACCGAAAGCAGGATAGCAGGAAGAGCCAGTAGCCAATAGCCAGTAGCCAATAGGCGATAGCCAGTAGCCAATAGGCGATAGCGAATAGACAGTAGTCAAAAGCCGATAGCCAGTAGGCGTCAAGCCAATGCCCAACCATGCTACGATCCATCTTTCAATAAACGCAAAGAAGTGGCAATTGAGAAAGGGAGTCCATGAAAGGCTCGTTCAAGGATCTTCTTGTTTAGCAGAAAGCAGTGAAACTCTGCTTGGAAGTCTACAAACTCACTGCAACTTTTCCAGCCTCGGAGCAGTTCGGACTGACGAATCAACTGCGGAGGGCCTCCGTCTCGATTGCGAGCAACATTGCGGAGGGCTATGGCCGATCGACCAAAGGTGAGAATGTTCAGTTTCATGGTCACGCCAGAGGCTCAAACTGCGAAGTTCAAACGCAACTCGTAATCACGTGTAAGCTTGGTTTCGGGTCTGATGAATTGCGCTTCGCCGCTGAGAGCTTATGCGACGAAACTGGGAAGATGCTGGTCGTGATGATGAGGAAGCTCAGAGCCTGAGACGCTGCGCCTATTGGCTACTCCCTATTGGCTATTGGCTGCTTTCCTCACCTCGGCTCGTACCTGTCCTGGCCTTTCTGGTCCGGATGCAGCTTGAAATACGCATCCTGATCGGCGGTCACCTGCTTGGCTTGCGCGGCCAGATCGTTTCCACTGTCGATGGCGCCCTGACGCGATACTTCGAAGCCTGGTTCACTGGGAAGGCTCTTGAGAATCGACTGCCAGCGCTGAATGGACTCGTTCATCGGCTTCATGCTCTTGCGGATATCGGCCTTGCGATCGGCATAAAGGTCAAGATTTGAGCTCATCTCGTCCATGAGCGCGGAAAAGTTCTGGAGTTCGTCGTCTATGCGATGGGCGCGCGCTGCGGTATGGGCTCGCTTGGTGAGTCCCTGGATGGTGTCGGCGTGCTCGTTGAGAAATTTCACGTAAAGATCAAGCCGGTCGACCGGTGCAATGCCGGCTTCGGCGATCTGGTCCTGCTGGGCCTGGGTGAGCGGATCAGGCTTGTTCTTCTGCGCGCATAGCGGTGCCGCAAGAATCAAGCAAAGAAGAAATGGAATGAGTGTTCGCATGACGACATTCCTCCGGCGGCTCTATTCAAGCACATGAGGAAAGGTTATTGGAAGCAGATGGCTTGGACTGGAAGACAATGGGATGATCGGAAGCAGATTGCAATTCACGAAGCACGATCCACAATCCCGCTACTTCTGGAAGACCGTCATCATTGCCTGGTTCTGCGCCTGGTTTACCTGCACCAGCGTCTGCTCAACCAGGGGGCGGTCGTCGTAGCTGCTGGAGTGCAGCATCTCGTTCAGGCGGAACGCCGTATGACTCAACAATAGCTCGGTATTCTTCAGCCGCTTGTCGTTTCCGGCGATCGACAGGTGAATCTTTTGCGCAAATGACTGGATGCGCTTGAGCAAGCTGGTGGCGTGGTCCACGTCGCCGGCAGAGTATTCCTTCAAACTCAGTTCGGTCATCTGGTGCACGATCTGGGCATAGAGGAAGCACTGCTCGCGGGGCTGCGCCTGGCTGGCGCGGGCTTCGAGAGCGGCAATTGTCTGGGCTTCGGGGGAAGCTTCATCGATGGAGGATGCGCGCAGAAGTGTACCTGTTGAACCAACTGCCACGAGCGCGGCGATAAGAACCACGGAACGCATGGGGAACCTCCGCTGGTTCGGTTCGATCCTTGAACTTGTTATCAACCTGGGCGCGAGCGCGAAAGTCGATAGCGAGTTAGAGCGTGAAACTCGATTTCCGGTTGTCCGCCCTCCAAGCCGACACCCGCAAGCCACGCTCCTTTTCGAAGATGTCCATAATACTAGGCACAATGTGCGACAGATCGCAAGAGGGAAATTGGAACCGCTCTGACCAATTCGTGTTACTGAGCCGCACAACGATTGCCCGTCTGTGCATGGCGATGTGCTTTTAGCAGGCAAATACGGCGGTGCACATCACTTCTTCAGCAACTGCAGGCGCTGTTTGGCCTGCCACTCTTCGTCCGGCGCCTTGCCGGCCGAGGCCTCGAGGAACCGCTGGTAGTAGTCGATGGCCTGTTTTTTCTGGTTCAGCTTGTCGTAGCTGATGGCCCAAAGGAAATAAGTTGACGCGTTGTCGGGCAGGTATTTGCTGCGCTCGGCCAGGGCACGCAGCGTAACCTCCGGCCGTCCCAGCCGCTCGGCAGCAAAGGCCAGTCCGCTCCAGGCGTCAACGTTGGTCTGGTCAGCCTGGGTGGCTTGATCGAAGGCCGTAAAGGCCTCGGCGTAATGCTGCTGGCGGACGAGATTCTGGCCGTGCCCGACGAGTAAGTCCGGGGCCTGAGGACTTTTTTGAAGCAGCTCCACAAATAACTTGTCTGAGGCGGCATAATCGCCGGCGTCGGCCTCCACGGTAGCCAGCATTCGGGTTATCGAGGCATCATCGGGGTGATTCCCGTGCAACTGCTCCAGCAGCGGCAGCGCCTCGGCCTTGTCCTCGGCGGCCAGCACCATGGCAAGCTGCGCGGTGAGGGTTGGGTCGGCCGGGAAGTCAACTAATGCCGCCCGCAGCATGGTTTCAGCCTCGGGATACTGCTTGCGGGCCAACAGCAGGTGGGCCAGCGCCGCGGTTGCCGGCTGCGACTTGGGATCTTTGGCCAGAACCCGCCGATACGCTGCCTCGGCGCTGTCGTATTGTCCGGCTTCCTCGGCCAGGCTCGCAGCCAGCAGAGTGTCGCTCTCGGTCTCAGGCGAAATCTTCAGCGCCTCAATGAGGTCGTTTGAAGCGGCCGTGGGATCATTGTCGCCGCCCGGCCTGGGACGGTCGATTTGCGCCAGCGCGCGCCAGGCCCGGGCCTTGAGTGCCGGCCCGGCCACGCCGGGGTCGAGCGTAGTGGCCGTCACCAGTTCGGGCCGGGCTTCATCGGGTTTGCCCTCTCGCGCCAGCAGCAGCCCCAGCGAAAGGTGCGCCTCAAACGACTTCGGGTTCGCGGCAATCGCTTTCCGATAGAGATCGGCGGCGTCATCCAGCCGGTTTTGCGCATCGGCAATGTAGCCCAGGTCGAATAGCGCACGCTCGTCGTTTGGATGCGCGGCAACGTAGCTCTCGAGGCTCGATTGCGCGGTCTTCAGGTCGTTCGAGGCGATGGACGATTCTGCCGCCAGCACCTGCGGGTCAGCCTGCTGCGGGGCGGCGCTGCCTGCTTCAGCTGGCGCCGACTGTGCGGGGCTGCCAGCGGGCGAATTCTGCGGCGGAGCAGGCGCGGATTGCCCTGAAGGCTGATCCTGGGAAAACCCAAGCGGCACAATCGTAACCGCAAGCGGCACCATCGTCACCGCAAAAAGAACTAATAATCTGGCGCGAAACACAAAATCCCTCTTAAATTAGTTTAATTAACTAAAGGCGCGAGCGAATTTTGCCCCTAATCAAATTCTGGCTCGCCGCGCATCATTCAATTAAAGGTACCCGGGTAAAACTTCCCCCTTTGAGGATTCTGAAAAGACAGCTTCCCTATAAACGGCCTCACCTAATCAGCGTGGATGTGTCCCTTTGCGGACGGCTCGCTGCATTGGATTTGAAGGCAAAGATTGAGAATTCTCAGTCGGGGCACGAGCAATCGGGGGTTAAGTATGACATTTGTCTCGATGCAACACATACCGCTGAGTGACGCATATCTTTGCCAGGATTGCGACCACATCGGCAACTGTGCGCGCTGCTGTCCATCATGCGCGTCTGAGGCAATCATGGGTCTGGCGAGCGTGCTGAATCGCCAGCCCGAAGAGCGCACGCAGGTGGCCTACTCGCGCGTCTCAGCGCTCGCTGCTTAAGCGATCCGGTCGAGGCTTTTTCGCTCGAAGTGTGCTTCCTCGCCCCGGGGATTCGCGTTCATTGCGGCCGACAGGATTTCGCGCCCGGCCGTTTGCGCGCGAATCGCGTGTCCGCGCGTTTGATTTCGCAGTCGCTGGCCGCATTGCGCAGCGATTCGCCGCACCTTCGGTGTAGATTGTGAATTCCCGGTGGCGGTTTACTGGCGGGACAACTTTGGTCACATGAAAAGCATCCACTCGAATGAACAACAGGCGCCTGAAGCAGGGGCGATGAGGGCCGGGACGTTTCATCATCGAATGCGACGGGCCGATGGGGTGAAGATATGACATATATGTCGCTGCAACATATGCCATTGGCCAACGCCTATCTTTGCCAGGATTGCAATTGCGTGGGAAACTGTGCCGCGCAATGTCCTGCTTGCGCTTCAGAGGCGCTGATGGGTTTGGCCAACGTGCTGAATCGCAAGTCGGAAGAGCGCACGCAGATCGTCTATTCCCGCGTATCGACGCTCGCCGCTTAGACGATTCCGCTTTGGCCTAATTCACTTGGAGTGCGGATCCCTGCTGCAGGGTTCGTGCGTCCATACCCGCTGCCAGGGAATTCGAGCTTGACCGTTTGCCTGCGGCCTGTTGCGCATGAATTGCACATCGGTGCGTCGCATGCGGGCCGGGATGCGGATAATCCCATCAATCCTGGAGAGGCTTCACAGAATTCTTCTTCAGGAGGCTAAGACACTAGCCCTTTTGAAGGGTCTTACGGCGCGATTGAACAGGCTGCGGAAAATCTCGACTCAAAGGCGCGAAGTGTCAGGGCACGACTTCGGGAGCTGCGAAAAACTCATCCGGCTCGGTGAGTTTCCGGAGAAATATCCCTCAGGGGTTAAAACCCGGCGGCTTCTAATCGCCTTATCGGCACGAGTAAACTCGTGCCCTTTCAAAGCGGCGGCTTCTATGGAGTTTTTCGCAGCCTCTGAAGTCGCGCCCTGGTACTTCGTGCTTCCCTTGGGCTTTTCTGCAGGCTATTTTACGGATGGCGGCGTCGCGCGGCAACTCGCCGCATCTTCTTCCACACGTTCCTCTTTTCGATTCGCTCTATAATAAAGAATGGCCGGTTGCGCCTTGAGCCTCACCGAGGACTCTGTGACGCCGCCGGACGCCTTTTTCCGGTGCCTTCCCTTTGAACGACGCCATTATTATCCGCGGTGCGCGGACCCATAACCTGAAGAACATTTCCTGCGAGATCCCACATGGCAAGCTGACGGTTGTCAGCGGCGTGTCGGGCTCGGGGAAGAGTTCGCTCGCCTTCGACACGGTTTACGCCGAGGGCCAGCGCCGTTATGTAGAGTCCCTCTCGGCCTACGCGCGCCAGTTTCTGGAGCGCATTGAGAAGCCCGATGTGGACGAGATTGACGGCTTGGCGCCGGCCATCGCCATCAAGCAGAAAAACTCCACCCGGAACCCGCGATCGACGGTCGCCACGGCCACTGAAATCTACGACTACCTGCGCCTGCTCTACGCGCGCTGCGGCGAGGTGCACTGTATTTATTGCGACGGCCTGGTGAAGCGCGACTCGGTGGACGAGGCGGCCGACGCGATTCTCGCTCTTGGCGAGGGCACGCGGCTCAATGTGCTCTTCCCGGTTGTTCAGGCGGTTCCTGTGAATGGCGGCGCTCCGAATCTCCAGGGAAAGGAGTCAGCCCGCGCCGCCAGGCCGGCTGCGAAGTCCGCTGCGAAATCGAAATCCGGCGCGCTGACCCCCGAAGCCCTGCATATTGAAACGCTCAAGGCCCGCCTCGCCGACCTGCGCGCCGGCGGATTCAACCGGCTCTGGCAGGCGGGCAAAATCTTCGAGTTCTCAACTCCCGAATCGCTCATCGATCTCGACTTTACAGCTCCGCTGTTTGTCCTTTTGGATCGACTGGTCGTCAATACAGAGAATCGCCCGCGTATCGTTGACGCGCTCGAGACCGCGTATCGCGAAGGGGGCGAGGCAGTACTGGAAGAAGCTCCGCGCGACGAGACGGCGGAGCGCCGTCGTTTGCGCTTTAGTGGCGCTTATGAGTGCACTAACTGCCATCGGCCCGGCCGCGAACCGGAGCCGCGCCTCTTCAGCTTCAACAACCCCTTCGGCGCATGCCCGCGCTGCCAGGGTTTCGGCAACACGGTCGATTACGACATCAACCTCATCATTCCCGACAAAGGGCTGAGCCTGAACGACGGGGCCATCGATCCGTGGAACCGCCCCAAATATCGCCCGTGGTTTACCGACCTCAAAAAGCGCGCCGCCGAACTGGGAGTAAAGATGGATGTGCCCTGGCGCGACTTGCCCCTCGAAAAGCAGGAAACGGTTCTGCGCGGCAAAGGCAGTTTTGAAGGCGTGTGGGGATTTTTCAAACAGATGGACCGCAAGAAGTACAAGCTGCATGTGCGGGTGATGCTCTCGAAATATCGCGGCTATGCCGAGTGCCCCGATTGCCGCGGCCAGCGATTGCGCGCCGAGGCACGCGCCGTCAGAATCGGAAACGTAAAGACGGGGGGCAAGAACATTTGCCAGGCTTCAGCGCTCACCATCGCGCAGGCCAAAGCTTTCTTCAACTCGCTCGAACTCTCGCCCATGCACGCAGAGATTGCCGGCCCGGTGCTCGACGAGGTTCGCCAGCGTCTCAACTTCCTCGATGCCGTAGGCCTCGAATATCTCACGCTCGATCGACTCGCTTCAACTCTCTCAGGCGGCGAGGCGCAGCGCATCCAGTTGGCCACTTCGCTTGGCTCGCGACTGGTGGGCGCGCTCTACGTGCTGGACGAACCTTCAATCGGCCTGCACACGCGTGACACGGCGCGGCTGATTCATATTCTTGAGGAGCTGCGCGACCTGGGCAACACTATTCTTGTTGTCGAGCACGACCAGGACATTCTCCGCGCCGCCGATCATCTGCTTGACCTCGGTCCAGGCGCAGGTGAATTCGGCGGCAAGATTCTCGCCGAGGGAATACTGGCGGAGATTGAAGCCAATCCGAATTCGCTCACCGGCCGCTATCTGAGCGGCAAGATTTCCATTCCCGTGCCCACGCGCCGACGTGCGCCAGGCCGCGAAAAACTGGCTTTGCGGGGAGCGCGCGCCAACAACCTGCGTGGCGTCAATGTTGACATTCCTCTCGGCCTGCTGGTGGCCATCACCGGCGTTTCGGGTTCGGGTAAATCCACGCTTGTGCACCAGGTGCTTTATCGTGCAGTTGCGCGGGCGCTGGGCCAGGCCGATGGCGGCGAGTTGGCCGGCAGCTTTACTTCACTCGCAGGCGTCGAGCGCCTCAACGATGTGGTGCTGGTCGATCAAACTCCCATAGGCCGCACGCCGCGCTCGAATCCGATTACTTACATAAAAGGTTTCGACCTTGTCCGCGAATTATTCGCATCGCAACCCGAAGCCAAGCGGCTGTCGCTCACGCCGGGACACTTCTCGTTCAACGTGCCAGGCGGGCGCTGCAACACCTGCGAGGGCGACGGCACGGTCACCGTTGAAATGCAGTTCCTGGCCGATGTTGAACTGCCCTGCGAAGACTGCAACGGCACGCGCTACCAGGCGCGCATTCTCGAAGTGCAATACAAAGGCAAGAACATTCACGAAGTGCTGCAGATGACAGTGAAAGAGGCGCTGCGCTTCTTCTCCGGCCAGACCAAGCTGCTTGAGAAACTCGCAGTCCTCGACGAGATTGGGCTAGGATATTTGCGTCTCGGCCAGAGTGCGACCACACTTTCAGGCGGCGAGGCGCAGCGCGTCAAGCTCGCGGCGCATCTTGCCTCGGTGCGCGCGGCTAACGCCAACGCCAAACCCTCGCAGGCCAGCCGCGTGCTCTACATCCTCGACGAGCCCACTACAGGCCTGCACTTCGACGATGTATCAAAGCTGCTTACCGCATTCAAAAAGCTCATTGACGGAGGCGGGTCGCTCATCGTCATCGAACACAATCTCGACGTGATCAAGAGCGCCGACTGGGTGATCGATCTTGGTCCCGAGGGTGGCGATGACGGCGGCCGGATTGTTGCCGAAGGCCCTCCCGAGGAGATTGCCCAGAATCTCCACTCCCACACCGGCAAGTGGCTGGCGCGGGTGCTGTAGCGATTCGCTCGAGCATTTCGGATGATTCGATTTGCGTCAGTCCATGATGGACCATTGAAGATAAGGCGGCGAAACGGAAACAATCATGTCCTCGGGATCTTCATATGACGGATCGTCAGAGTCGGTTACGGGCTCAAATGTGACTGCGATCTTGATGAAAGGGCATTTTTTTGATACGTACTGCCGCTGGGTGCGCGTCGAAATGCCCCCCTCGACGGTGAAGTGGGCGTAAAGATCTTTACGCTGCATGCCTGGCCGAATGGCTGCAGCTTCGCTCATGATGGTGGCGATCCACTGGTTGCGTTCGGTTCTCAGAGCAGCACTCTCTGGAGCCGAACTGTTGTCGCTGGCGGCTGTTGGCGGGTCTCCGGAACTCGCAGTGGTTTGCGATTGATAGCGCGCCGCGATCAGCAATACAACAACAGCGGCAAGGAGTGCGGCTTTTAAGCCGAACGGGCCTGCGAATCTTAGCATGGGAAGATTCTCCACCGTTGAGACGGAGCGAGCGGAGAAACGTTTGTTTGGTTGACGGCGCCTTGCAGGCGTGGCGCGAATTTCAACCGGCCCAACTAATATTACAACGTTAAGTATTGACATCATGTTTTGACGCTGATACGCTCGGGCATGACCGAAAACCAGATCGCCAGGTCTCGTCAGCGATTGGAGGGATTCCTTGTCGACTTGCTGGAGCCGATGGGCCGCAGCGAGCGTCGTCACTGGGGTGAACTCTATGTCCGTGGCCTGCTCCAGGACGGGGAACGGAAATCGATCGAGCCGATGGCTGCTCGACTGCCGGATGGGAACGTACAGGCCATGCAGCAGTTTGTCGGGCAGAGCCCTTGGGAGTGGGGGGAAGTCTGGGCGCGGTTGGGAAAGCGGATGACAGCGGAGCTGGAGCCGGATTCGGCGTGGGTAGTGGACGACACCGGGTTTCCCAAGCAAGGCGAGGATTCGGTGGGCGTGGATCGACAGTATTCCGGGACGCTGGGCAAGACCGGCAATTGCCAGGTCGCGGTGAGCCTGCATCATGTGGGCGCTCAGGGGAATGCGGTTCTGGGCTGGCGCCTGTATCTGCCGGAAACTTGGGCGAAAGACCCCGAGAGGCGCCAGGCGGCCGGGGTTCCCGAAGAAGTTGTCTTTAAGAAGAAGTGGGAATTGGCGCTGGAACTGCTCGATCAAGTACGCGGTTGGGGCTTGCCGGACCGGATTGTGCTTGGCGATGCGGGATACGGTGAGGCAACTGAGTTTCGCGATGGATTGGAAGCGCGCGGTCTACGCTACGTGGTGGGCATCGCGCCGCAGACCGGGGTTTGGGCCAAAGCGCCCAGGATCGAAGTGCCGGAATACAAGGGGCGTGGCGCTCCGCCGAAGAGGTGGAACTACGGGGACCAAAGGCCGAGTTCGGTGAAAGACGTAGCGCTGAAGGCCAGGGGCTGGAAGAAGGTTCGTTGGCGCGAGGGGACCAAAGGCTGGTTGGAGTCGCGCTTCCTCTCTGTGCGGGTACAGCCGTCGCACGGCTTCGTCGATGGAGATCCGCCGCACAAGGAAATCTGGCTGCTGGTGGAGTGGCCGGAAGCGGAGAAGGAACCGGCCAAATGCTTCTTCTGCGATCTGCCGGCGAACTACACATTGCGGCGATTGGTGCGCATCGCCAAGTGCAGGTGGAAGATCGAACAAGACTACCACCAGTTAAAGGAAGAGCTGGGCCTGGATCATTACGAAGGAAGAAGCTGGAACGGCTGGCATCATCATGTAACCCTGGTAATGCTGGCGCACTCCTTCCTGACCCTGGAAACCTTGCGCAGTAAAAAAAACTTCTGGGTGGACCCTGCCAAGGACTCGGCGTGAAATCCAATACCTGCTCTTCACGTGGACTGGCAACTGCGCCTACTGCGGGGTCGCGGTGGACCGCTCGCATAGTCCCTAGCACTTAACGTTGTAATACTAAACCCGGCACTGAAAAATGGCGCCCCAGTTCCCTCGCAGTCGGGACTTGGGAAAATGAACCCTGCAATGCGATTCCCCGCCTGTATTACTATTCCGCCACCACCGGATTCGTGAGTGAGCCGAGCCCTTCCACGGTCACCGTCACGGTGTCGCCGTTCTTGAGCCAGCGCGACGGCTTGCGGCCCATGCCTACTCCGGACGGAGTGCCCGTTGAAACAATGTCGCCGGGCAAGAGCGGTGCAATCGACGACAGGTATTCGATAAGCGCGGGAACGCCGAAGACGAGCTGATCAGTGCGCGAGCGCTGCAGCACCTCGCCGTCGATGCTGAGGCCGATGGCCAGGTTATGCGGGTCGGCAATCTCATCTGCGGTCACGATGGCCGGGCCCATGGGGCAGAAAGTCGGAAAGCTCTTGGACATTGACCACTGGGTCGTGGAGCGCTGAATATCGCGCGCGCTCACATCGTTGACGATGGTGTAGCCGTAAACATGTTCGCGCCACTCGGCCGCCTGAATTCTGAATCCGCCTTTGCCTATGACGAACGCCATCTCGGCCTCGTAGTCGGGCTCCCTGGAGTTGGTTGGCAGCACGATGGCATCGCCGGGGCCAACGATCGACGTCTGCAGCTTGAAGAAGACGACTGGATAATCGGGCAGGGTAAGGCCCGATTCGGTTGCATGCTCACGGTAGTTAAGCCCGATGGCGAAGAGGCGCGGCGGGTTGGCGAGCGGCGCGTGCAGCCGCACTTCGCTGAGGCGGTGTTCCGTATAAACGCCCGGCTCGCGCGGCACTTCTCGAATGCCGGAAGCGATGGCCTCCAACGTGTCTTTGCAACCGGCAGCGGTGAGATCGACCACCAGGTTCGATTCTTCGTGCAGCGCGCCCGGCCGAATAACGCCATCGGCGGTAGAAAAAGAAACAAGCTTCACCTTCCAACCTCCCCATCACAACCTGTTCAGGAAAACATATCGCGCCCAGGGCGTGCAGAAGCTCTGGGTGCCGCATCGTAGCAAGTTCTAACGCTGGACGGTTATATGTATTCCGGTCCTTTCCGGTCGCCGGGGTCCGCCGTGGCGGACGGAGAGAATGAGGCAAGCGGCCTGAGATGGGGGTATACCCCCCGGTATCTCTGTAAAAAACTCGTGTGTTTTCATGGGATTAGCATGAAGATGCGACGTTAACGATTTTAGAATCAGCGGGTCGCCGCCAGAGATGCGAAATAAAGGACTTAGCGGTGGTTTTTTGAGGTGCAGGCTCCAATCAAAGAAAAAACGACGCCCGGTGAACGGAGGCCATTTTTGTTACTTCAAGAGACAGTTTAGGACGAAGTGGAGTAATTTGATGCAACAGGCGGCGGAATTGTGGCGCCGCTGTTTTCCCCTTACGCCGCGGTCCATCCGCCATCGATGGTGAACACCGTTCCCGACACAAAGGCCGCCTCGTCCGACGCCAGATACCGCACCGCCGACGCAATCTCTTCGGGACGCCCCAACCGTCCCAGAGGCTGCCTTGCCCGCAACTCGGCCCGCGTCTCTTCTTTCGTGTCCTTGTGAAACTTGTCGAGATACCCCTCCACAAAAGGAGTCTCCACCGTGCCCGGACAGATGGCGTTCACGCGCAGGGTCTTGGGGTACTCAACGGCGAGCTGGCGCGTCATTGCAATCACCGCGCCCTTGGTGGTGCAGTAGGCGAAGCGCTGCTTAATGCCCACCAGTCCGGCAACCGAGGCGATATTCACAATGGAGCCTACCGCTTCGTGATGCTCTTGCGCTGCCAGCAATAGTGGCACGAACGCGCGCGTCACGAGATATACGCCGCGCACGTTCACGTTCATCAGTCGGTCGAAATCGGCGGGTTCGGTGGCCTCAATCGAGCCCACATGGCCGATACCGGCGTTGTTGACCAGGATGTCGAGCGAATCGACCTGGGCCACGGCCGCGGCGATAGAGTCAGAACTGGTGACGTCCAAGTGCAGGGCCTTGGCTCTGCCGACCGAAGCCGCGAGCGCTTCGGCAGCGGGGAAATTGACGTCGGCGATCCAGATGAATGCGCCGGCCCTTGACAGCTCTTGAACGGTGGCTTCACCAATGCCGCTGGCGCCGCCGGTGACGAGAGCGACGCGGTCGTCGAGACGGAATGGATCAGTGCTCATCATCTCTCTTTATTCAGGATCGTCATCGATAACTCGTGGTACTTGGTTAAGCGTTTCGTGATGCAGGCCCGGTAGCGGCCGGTTCAATGTGCGTCTATCAAATGTCCGTTGCCCAGACTTCGAGGCCAGGCAGTCCCGCGGCCTGCTTGAATGCCGCGTCACTACTCACTAAGACTGCTCCTGCTGCAATAGCATGTGCGGCAATCTGCGTGTCGAGTGGACCGAGCGGGCGGCCGATCGCCTCTTGATTAGCTCGAAATCTCCCATAAGCATTGGCTTCATCTCGCCCCCAGGGCAGAACCTTTAACCGGTCGAGAAAGGTGCGCATCGCATTCTGTCGCGCCGTTCCAGCACCGATCCGCTCCAGACCGAACCACAACTCGCCCTCGGATATGGTCGAGATGCACGCAACCTCGGGTGCTCCAAGTCCGGCAAGGCGCTTGCGGGCAGCCACCGACATGCCCTTCAAAATGTAGCTAACAGTGTTGGTGTCGAGCATGTAGAGACGGCTCATAGCGGCTCGCGTTCTTCTGCCAGTCCCTGATCGCGATCAGCCATAAAATTCGCTGGAAACCCGGCCGCGTCAAGTGCGGCAAAAACCTCATCCCAATTTGCCGGCGACTGCGAGAGGATAAGATCGCCGGACTGTTCATCGCGGCGAATATAAACCTCGTCGGCCTTGAACCGAAACTCAGCCGGAATGCGCACCGCCTGGCTACGGCCATTCATGAAAACACGGGCTTTAAGTGCCTGGGTCATCTTTGCCTCCGTCGATATATATCATGATATATATCAGTCCAAAAGTCAATACTCCAGGAGGTTGAGCTAGACTTTCTGCCGCGCTTTCGCCAGCACCTCCAAGTACGCCCGCGCCGTCTCCCTAATGGTTTCAGGGTGCCCCGCATCGATGGCCGCAAGATTCACCAGGTCGCCGCCAACGCCCAGCGCCTTTGCGCCGGCCTTGATATAGCCTTCGGCAGTCTGCAGAGTAACGCCCCCCGTTGGGATCAGCTTCAAATGCGGAAACGGCGCCAGCAGCGACTTCAGGTAGCTGGCCCCACCCACCGCCGAACAGGGAAAGACCTTCACATAATCGGCGCCGGCTTCCCACGCGGTGATGGCCTCAGTTGGAGTCAGCGCGCCCGGGCAGGAGACTTTGCCGTTTCTCTTCGTGGCAGCAATCACATCGGGATGCAGGCTCGGGCTCACCACAAACTCCGCGCCCGCATCGATGGTGGCCTGGGCCTGGACGGCGGTGGTCACCGTGCCCGAACCGAGCAGGAGGTGTTTGCCGAATTCCTTTTTCAGTTCCTTGATGAGCTCGATCGCGTTGGGGACGGTCATCGTCACTTCCACAATGGTCACGCCTCCGGCCATCATGGCGTCAACCACGGCGCGGCCCTGGGCTACGCTTTTCGCGCGCAGCACCGGAATGAGGCCGACGCGTTCGAGAATCTCTTGTGTTGTCTCCCGCATTGTTTCGTAAGCCTCTAGCTTCTAGCCACTAGCTGCTAGCTCTTTCCTTGCATAAGCAAACTTCCTCAACTCAATCGTTACGTGGCTAGCAGCTAGAGGCTAGAAGCTAGTAGCCGCTTTACCTCGCAATCCTGGCCGACCCTCCCTTGATGATGCGCTCCACCTCGGCCAGCGTTGCCATGCTGGTATCGCCGGGAGTGGTCATGGCCAGTGCGCCATGCGCCACGCCGCATTTCACCGCCCACTCAATGCCTTTGCCGGCCAGCATTCCGTAAATCAGTCCGGAGGCAAAGCTGTCACCGCCGCCAACGCGGTCGAGAATGTCGATCTCGCGCTGCGGCACATGCACTATCCTGTCTTCATAAATCGCAATCGCGCCCCATGCGTTGCGGCTGGCTGTCTGCGCGGTTCTCAACGTGCTCGCGATGAGTTTCAGGTTGGGATACGCCGCGGCCACTTCGCGCAGCATCTCTTCGTAGCCTGCAATGGGCAACTCGTCAAAGTCCTCGCCCACGCCCTTGATGGCGATGCCAAGCATGGCGCTGAAATCTTCTTCGTTGCCCAGCAGCACATCGACCTTGCGCACGATTTCGCGATTCACTTCCTGCGCCTTGGGCTTGCCACCAATCGACTTCCACAGCGAGTCGCGGTAGTTCAGATCGTAGGAAATGGGCGTTCCATATTTGCGCGCCGCGTCCATGGCTTCCACGGCCACCTCGGCGGTCGATTCAGAAAGCGCCGCGAAAATGCCGCCCGTATGAAACCACTTCGTGGCGTTCTCGTTTCCGAATATCCAGTCCCAATTAAAGTCGCCGGGCTTCACCTGGCTGATGGCCGTATGTCCGCGGTCGCTGCATCCAACCGCAGCCCTCATGCCGAAGCCGCGCTCGGTAAAGTTGAGGCCGTTGCGCACTGTGCGGCCCACTCCGTCATAAGGAACCCAGCGCAACAGCGATGTATCCACGCCGCCCTGCAGCATGAAGTCTTCAACCAGGCCGCCGATGGGGTTGTCGGCGAGCGCAGTCGCGATTGCGGTGCGCAGGCCAAAGCAGCGGCGCAGGCCGCGGGCCACGTTGTACTCGCCGCCGCCTTCCCACCCCTGGAACTGCCGCGCGGTGGCGATGCGGCCGTCGCCGGGATCGAGCCGCAGCATGACCTCGCCGAGCGAGAGGCAGTCCCAACGGCGCGGCGAATCGGGAATGACGAGGGGATTCATGGGCGAAGATCATTTTATTCGATTGATGTGCTGCCCGGCCGTGATGAGGGATTCCGTTCGTCGACTTTCAAACACGTCCCGCCACGTCGCCGCGTTCGTAGTGTAGACTGGCTCGCGGAGAAGTGCGCGCGCCCGACCGTTGCGCGCGGCTGGAGGTCTTTCGATGGCAATAGGGCGCAAGCTGCGCATGGGACTGGTTGGCGGGGGCAAGGGCGCGTTCATCGGCCCGGTTCACCGCATTGCGGCCGAGCTCGATGGCAAGATCGAGCTGGTTGCCGGCGCGTTCTCGCAGTCGCCCGAGCGTTCGCGCGAGGCCGGCGTTGCGTTTCACGTCGATCCTGCGCGGGCTTACTCGGGTTACCAGGCCATGATTGACGCCGAGCGCAGTCGCGAAGACGGCATCGACCTGGTGGTTATCGCTACGCCCAACCATTTGCACCTGCCGATTGCGCGAGCTGCACTTGAAGCAGGTATTCCGGTGATGAGCGACAAGCCGGCAACGGCAACTTATGACGAGGTGCTTGAGCTTGAGGCCCTGGTCAAGAAGTCCGGCTTGCCTTACGGCCTTACGCATACGTATGCGGGCTATCAGATGGTGCGCGAGGCGCGGGCGATGATTGCAGCGGGCGCGATTGGCGAAGTGCGGAAGGTTGCGGTCGAATACCTGCAGGGATGGCTGAGCACGCCGCTCGAGGCGACTGGGCAGAAGCAGGCTGAGTGGAGAGCAGATCCGGCGCGCAACGGACAGGGCGGCTCGATCGGCGACATTGGAACGCATGCCTTTCACCTTGTGGAGTATGTGAGCGGACTCAAGGTGACAGAGATCAATGCCACGCTGCGGCGCGTGGTTTCGAGTCGCGTGCTTGACGACGACTGCAACGCGTTTGTGCGCATGAGCAATGGCGCGGCCGGATCGCTGGCGTGCTCGCAAGTTGCCGCCGGCGAAATCAACGAGGTTCGTATTCGTATTTATGGCGAGAAGGGTTCGGTTGACTGGCGTCAGATGGATCCGAACCGGCTGGTTGTGAAGTTGCTCGACAAGCCGGAGGAGATTTATCACGCGTCGAGCGGCTATTTGACTGCAGGCGTGCGCGCGATATCGCGAACTCCTGCCGGTCATCCTGAAGGTTATCTCGAGGCGTTCGCGGTACTTTATCGCGAGTTTGCCGATGCTCTCGTGGCGTGGAAACAAGGTGAAAAGAGTCCGCTGCCCGCGACGCTGCCGGGGATTGAGGCCGGCGTGCGCGGAATGCGGTTTATTGAGCGAACGATCGAGAGCGACAAGAAGAAAAGTTGGGTGGAGTTTTAAATACAGGGATCAGGGAACAGGGATCAGGGATCAGGGATCAGGGATCAGAGAAGCCTCCGAAGGGACTGCTATGAAAACCATCAAAGGGCCGGCAATTTTTCTTGCGCAATTTGCAGGCGATGAAGCGCCTTACAACACGCTTGACGGCATGGCGGGCTGGGCTGCGAGCCGCGGCTATGAAGGCATCCAGATTCCCAGCTGGGATGCGCGGCTCTTCAACTTGAAACTGGCAGCCGAGAGCAAGTCGTATTGCGACGAGGTGCTGGGCACGGCGTCGAGACACGGCTTGGCGGTCACCGAGCTTTCGACGCATCTTCAGGGCCAGCTCGTCGCCAGCAATCCGGCATTCGATCCGCTGCTCGATGCATTCGCTCCGGCTGAGCTCGCGGGCAACGTAAAGGCGCGGCAGGCATGGGCCGTGCAGCAGCTCAACTACGCGGCAACGGCGAGCTTCAACCTGGGGCTCAAGGCGCACGCCACGTTCTCAGGCGCACTGGCCTGGCCATTCTTCTATCCCTGGCCGCAGCGCCCGGCGGGGCTCATCGACGAGGCCTTCAACGAGCTGGCGCGTCTATGGACCCCCATTCTGAATGCTTTCGATGGAGCCGGCGTGGACGTCTGCTACGAACTGCATCCCGGCGAGGACCTGCACGACGGAGCCACCTTCGAGCGCTTTCTCGCGGCCGTCAACAATCATCCGCGCGCCAACATTCTCTACGACCCGAGCCACATGGTTCTGCAGCAGCTCGACTATCTTGCGTTTCTCGATCTTTATCACGAGCGGGTGCGGGCGTTTCACGTTAAAGACGCGGAGTTCAATCCCAGCGGCCGCGCGGGTGTATACGGCGGCTATCTTGACTGGATCGACCGTCCCGGCCGCTTCCGTTCGCTAGGCGACGGCGAGATCGACTTCACGCAGATTTTCTCGAAGATGGCGCAGTACAACTATTCCGGCTGGGCGGTCGTCGAGTGGGAGTGCTGCATCAAGAACCCCGAAGATGGGGCGACTGAGGGCGCGGACTTTGTGCGCAGCCACATCATCGGCGTTACCGATCGCGCCTTCGATGACTTCGCCGGCGCCGCACCCGACCAGGCAAAAAATCGCAAGATCCTGGGGCTCTGAGTCACGGCGGACCGCGACGTTGGTCTTTCTTGGCGGGGTACGGACACGGGCTGAGAAAAAGGCCCGGCGGTTAGCCGGGACTTTGGTGAGTCGATCCCCAAAAAGAAAGTCTATTGGTTTGATGGCGGGGCGGCGGGCGCTGGGGTCGCGGCAGGCGCCTCCGACTCGGGAGTTGCGGTTTCCGGCGGCGCAGGCTTCACTCCTGGAATGACCGGGGCGGAACCCACCTGGCCGGTAGCCGCATCGCCGAGATTGATTCCGTAGTGCTGCAGGGTCGAGGCGAGGATCTGGTAGAGGCCGGCGCGGGCATTGGCATAAGCCGCGTTGGCCGCAATCAGGTTGTCCTCGGCGACGGCGAGGTCACGCTGCTGCAGGAGCACGTCGGCGGTGGTGCCGGCGCCAAGATGAAGCTTTTTGACTGCGGCATCGAGGCTTTGCTGGTTATAGTCGCGCGCCGCCAGATCGGCCTGGACCTGGGCACGGTCGTTGGTCAACGCGTACATGGCGTTCACCACCTGCATGCGGATCTGGGTATAGAGCTGCTGCAATCGCAACTCCGCCTGCCGGTATTCCATCAATGAGCGCTCCTGCTGGGACTGCGCTTCGCGGTTGCGGATGGGAATGGTGAGGTTGAAGCCGGCGCCTTTATCGGAGGCCGAACTGTTAAAGAGGTTCTGCATGACGGCCCCGTAACCAACGCTAGGGTAGGTACCCGGCGTGCAAGCGACGCCGGTGAAGAAATTCAGGCAGTCGGGGCTCTGTGAGCCGCCCAGTGCGCTGGAGCCATAGAAGCCGAATGCGTCGAGGGTAGGCAGCAGGGCATTGCGTGCGCCCCTCAGCGTGATTTCGTCGTTGCGCAGGGTGAGGACCGCCTGCTCAAGTTCAGGCCGTTGCTGGAAGGCATCCTGGACCAGCGATTCGACCGGCTCGCCCTCCTCGGGGATGGTCTCGATGCTCACGCGGTCAGTGGGGATAACCGGGGCGGCCGACAGAACGGGATCGTTGAGATTTCGGGCGACGGCCTGCTTGATGATCTGCTGCTGGTAGTTGAGCGAGCTGCGTGCGCTGATGAGCGCCTGGTTGTCAGTGGCCACGGTCGACTCGGCGTTGACTACGTCGAGGGGGGCCATGGTACCGATTTGAAGTTGCTTTTTATTGTCTTCAAGCAGCCGTGTGCTCTGGTCGAGGGCGCGCTCCTTGGCCTGCACGTCCTCATAGGCCTGGACCAGGCCCCAGTAGATGGTCTCGACCTGGTTCACGGTGAAGAGAATCTGCTGGCGGAAGGAGGAATCGGTGATCTTGCGGTTGTTCTGCGCCTGGTAGATGAAGCGTTTGTTGATCCAGATGCCGGCGCCCTGCAGCAGGTGCTGGGTAACAGTGGCCTTGAAGATCGATTGGAACGACGGGCTGTACGAGTCGAAGAGGTTATCTGAAGTGGTGCGGGAGTTCTGCAAGCCCACCTGGAGCGCGGTGCCGGTGACAAACCCCTGGTTGTAAGTGAAGTTGTACTGGTTGGTATTGGTGTCAGTTTTCGGCAGACCGCCTGAGAACAGGGGGTTGAGCTGGGGCTGGTAGGCACGCTCAAGCTGGATGGTCCCGGTCAGGGCGGGGTCGAGGGTCTCGGGGGTGGGACCCGCGCCGGCAGTGGTCAGGGTCAGTCCGGCAGTACCCGAACCGGCGCCACCTGAGCCACCGGCCGTGCCGCCCGGGCCGCCGCCGGTGGAGAGGATGCTGGTTGAGCCGCCCAGGGTGCCACTCACGATTCCCGAGGGCGAACCAAGAGGAGCCGCGCCGGTTTTGGCGCGCAGAATGTCGGTATCGGCGATGTCGAGGTCGTAGCGGGCGATGGCAATGTCGTAGTTGTTCTCGATGGCCAGGGCGATGGCGTCAGAGAGGCTGAGGTAGATCTTGCCGTCCTTGACCAGATTGCCCAGCCTGATGGAATTGGTGAAGCTGGCAACGGAAAGCTTGGTCGGCCGGTAAATGTTGATCGGGCTACGCAACCAGCTGCCAAACGGCTTGGAATAGTCGCGCGAACCCGTGCGCAGCGGGAAGGGCTGGGTTGCAACCGGAGCCGGGGCGCTGGGCAGGGTTGAAGCTGCCTTGTCGGGTCCGTTTGAACCCGCGCCGGTGACCTGCTGGCTGAAAGCGGCCGGCATGCAGGCGTTAAGAGTAAGAATAGCTGCGGCAACTGCGCGCAGGCTGCCGGCTTTCTTTCCTGACTTCAACAAAACGGGGCCGGCGCCACGGTGTTCTCTCGACCCAGCCTCAAACACACGTCTACTTTCAAAGGGCATTGTTATTATCTCCACCAATTGCTCGGAACATTTGGAATGACATTGTTCAAGACGGCTGGTGAGCACGTCAGGATGCAAATTTGTGTTGCCGGAGGGGTTTCACCCTCAGCCAAGACCCCTGGCCCTGCTTTTCAATACGCGATTGTCTCCGGGATCGTTCCATTTACGAGGCTACACTCTTCCCGATCTTCGCCGATCTCCGCGATTCCGATTCCCACATGCGTTGACTCTTTAACCGGATCCCCGAGGGGTGTGGATTGGAGGAGGCGGCTGGGTCGCATGTTTTTAACTAACTGGTTAGTAAAATAACCGATCCGACCCTCGCGCCACAATACCCGCCGGCGAATTCGTCGGATTCCACGCCTTCCGACTCGCCAGCCGCTCCGTGTGGCATTTTCATCTTCCCGGCGTTGAATGAAAATCGGGTGGGGTTTTTCCCGGCACAATCCCCGGTCGAGTAGGCTCTCTCTTGAGGACTTCGAAATGCGTGAGGTTCAGGAGGGCGCTCCCGCTGAAGCATCGGGAGTGCGGACGTTCAAGCTGACCCTGGCTTACGATGGGACGGGGTTCCACGGCTGGCAGGTGCAGCCGGGATTGGCGACGATTCAGGGAGAGCTTCGGGCGGCGCTGGGAAGGGTTGCAGGGGAGTCGCCGTTGCCGCAGGGCTCGGGGAGAACCGATGCAGGGGTGCATGCGCTGGCGCAGGTGGCGAGCTTTCAACTGGCCGCGCCCATACCGCCGGAGAACCTGTTGCGGGCACTGAACCGGACGTTGCCTGCTGCGATCAGGGTGATGGACGTTGAAGTGGTTCCGGCCACATTCCACGCGAGGCATTCGGCCGTGGCGAAGAGCTATGAGTACCGGGTGTTTCGTGAAGAGATCTGCCCGCCCTGGGTGCATCGGTATGTTTTGAGTTATTCGAAGCCGCTGAGTTTTATTGCTATGGATGAAGCGGCAAATGTTTTCGCGGGAGAACACGATTTCACCAGTTTTGCGGCGACGGACCCGGATCTGGCGGCGCGGGGAGATGGTTCGCTATCGGAAAACGATTCGATGGCGACGAACGTCAGGATGGTGTTTTCATCCGCCTGGGAAAGACAACAAAACGAGGCCGGCGAGCTTTGGATTTATCGCGTTCGCGGCAACGGATTTCTACATCACATGGTGCGTAACTTTGTGGGTGCGATGATTGATGCCGGGCGGGGATTCACAACGGTTGAGAGGCTCAAAGAGATCCTGGGAGCTCGCTCGAGAAGCGAAGCCGGACCTACAGCGCCGGCAACGGGGCTGTTCCTTACTTCAGTTGAATATGGGGATTGACGGGAAGGATTTGAATTAACCTTATCCCTGTTGATCTGGGACCACTTCATGCCCCTGAAGACTCACAACACAGCATTCTCGCGGGTGACGGCACTGGCCGCCCGCCGGAGCGTGCATGCGGCTTTTCAGTGGCTGCACCTGAACCCCAAGCGCATGATGGATTGGCAAACCGAGCTGGTGAAGATTCCGGCCCCGCTGAAGGGCGAACAGGCGCGGGGCGAGTGGATGGGGCGGCGGTTCGCAGAGGCCGGGCTGAGCCGGATTGAGACCGATGCGGTGGGGAATGTGTTTGGCGTGCTCGAGGCCAGCGATCTGCCGCCAGAAAGCACTGGGGCGGTAGTGGTGGTTTCAGCGCACCTGGATACGGTGTTTCCTGCGGGAACGCAGCTGGAGCCGGTGGCGGAGGGCGAGCTGCTGTATGCTCCCGGAGCCTGCGACAACGGGGCCGGCGTGGTGGGGATGCTGGCTCTGGCTTTCGCCCTGGCCGAGGCGAAGACGTCGCTGCCTGTTCCGCTGGTGTTTGTGGGCAATGTGGGCGAAGAGGGCGAAGGCGACCTGAGAGGGATGCGGCACCTTTACCGGGAAAACCGCCTGGCGGGACGAATTGCCGCACACATCGTGATGGATGGGGCGGGGGCGGACTCGGCAGTGACCCAGGCGCTGGGCAGCCGGCGATTTCACATAACGGTGCGCGGGCCCGGCGGTCACAGCTTTACCGACGCGGGAACGCCCAATCCGATTGCGGCGCTGGCCACGGCGCTGTCGGCGCTGGCGGAGACTCCTCTGCCCGAAGAACCGAGGACCACGCTGAGCCTGGGAACGATCCGCGGGGGAACGAGCGTGAACTCGATTCCGGAGAGTGCGGAGGCGACGATCGATATCCGTTCGACGAACGTGGACGAGTTGGTGCGGCTGGAGGTGGGTTTGCACCGGGCCGTGGAGGACGCGATTGACCATTGGAACCGGAAAGCGAAGGCGGCCGGGACGGATGGGCGCGGCAGGCTGGACTTTGAGATCGGCAAGATTGGCGACCGGCCGGCGGCAAGACTGGCTGAAGACTCGGCGCTGCTTGAGACGCTGCGGGCAGTCGACCGGCATCTGGGGCTGCAGACGGAACTGCGGCTCGGATCGACGGATGCGAATCTGCCGCTGTCGCTCGGGGTACAGTCGCTTTCGATTGGCGCAGGGGGCGATGGAGGGGGCGCGCATACGCTGGCGGAGTGGTACTCGGCGAAGGATCGGGAGGTGGGGTTGCGACGGGTGCTGCTGCTGGTTCTGGCGATGGTTGAATGGTGTCACGAGCAGTAAAATCAGTTGGTTACAATTTTGAATTCGGTTCCTGATCTGGAACGGGATTGCAATCTGCCAGCGAGGATGAGAGCCGCGTCTCTTTTCACTGCTCCATCCCGTCTATAAGTAAAAGCGGGATGGGGTCGCGGCTAGGAACGGGAGAGGATGGCGCGGGAAAAGTCGATCGCGGATGCGACGCGCGGCCAGCGACTGGCTATACTGAGAATTGTTGCATCCAACTGAGAATTGAAGGAACGGGCTTGAGCCGCGAGGCGGGCTGGGGCAACGAGGATAAAGAGACATATGAGATCGATTCTTGAGCGGCTGAGCGCGCGCCGTCTTACATCGGCGTTTGCTGTGCTGGCCACGTTATCGGCTGCGATCGTAGCGGGTTCCTTTGCCGTACACGGAGTTCGCGGGCAGGAGCAGCAGAACGCGAGCAGTGACGCCAGCCCGCTGAAGATTGTGAATTCTACGCAGCCGCCGAACGAGTTTGTGAAGATTGCCAGGCAGGTTGGGCCGGCGGTGGTGAATATCAATACTCAGACACTGCCCAAGCAGAGTGCCTTGCCGGGCCACCGGTTCCATGGCCGGACGATGCCCATGCCGGGACCAGGTAGCGGCGATGATAACGACAACCAGGGGCAGCAGGGTCAGGGCCAGGGCCAGGGCGATGACAACTTCCAGGACTTCTTCAACCGCTTCTTCGGCGGACAGGTTCCGGGGCAGGGCGACCAGGGCGATCAGGCCCAGGTGCAGGAGTCGCTGGGGTCGGGGTTCATAGTCGATCCCAAGGGCTACATCATCACCAACGACCACGTAGTGGACAACGCCGACAAGATTTATGTAAAGCTTTCGACCGATCCCGATACGCAGGACCTGGGGCGGCCGGCGCGGGTGATCGGCATAGACAAGGCCACGGACCTGGCGGTGATCAAGATCGACACCAGCACGCCGCTGCCAACAGTGAAGATGGGCAACAGCGACGAGACGCAGGTAGGCGATTGGGTTGAGGCCATCGGCAGCCCGTTTGCGCTGTCGCAGACGGTAACCGCGGGCATTATCTCGGCCAAAAACCGCACCATCGAGCCCGGTGTGCAGGGCCAGTTCCAGCATTTCATCCAGACAGACGCGGCCATCAATCCGGGCAACTCGGGCGGGCCGCTTCTGGATATGAATGGCAACGTCATCGGCGTGAATACGGCGATCTATACGCAGTCGGCCGGATACGAGGGCATTGGATTTGCCATGCCGTCGAACACGGTTGTAGCGGTCTATAACGACCTGATCAGCCCCAGCCACAAAGTGGTTCGCGGATCGATCGGGATCTCGTTTAACAACGGCCTGTCGAGCTCGGTGAACCGCGTGTACGGGTTTAAGAACGGGGTGCTGGTGCAGTTGGTTCAGCCGGACGGACCTGCCGACAAGGCCGGGTTGAAGCCGGGCGACATTATTACCAGCATCGACGGTCGGGTGGTGAAGGACGGCGACGACCTGGTGAACGACATCGCCGGCCGCAGGCCGGGTACGACGGTCCATCTGGGATTCCTGCGAGACGGCAAGCAGGACGATGCGACGGTGACCATCGGAGACCGGGACAAGGTGTTTGCCAGCATGAACAACCCGGAGGCGGCTCCCAATCCGGAGAGCGCGGGCGGGGCGGGCGAGACCAAGCTTGGAATCGTTGTTCGCGATATTTCACCGGCGGTTGCCCAAAAGATTCACACATCCGGAGTGGAGATTGAGTCGGTGCGGACGGGCTCATTTGCCGATATGCAGCAACTTGAGCCGGGCGAGGTGATTACGAAGGTGAACAAGCAGCCCACGGGAAACCGCGACCAGTTTGAGGCGATCGTGAGCAAACTGAAGGTGGGCGATGACGTGGTATTTGAAGTGGTCGATCCGAAGCATCCCGAGGCCGGGATTCTGTATCCGGGCGGAGTACTGCAGTAGCGTTCGAAATGGCGCCGGAGAGCGGATTTCCGGCGCCGATTCAGCAAGTTAGAGCAGATTTATATAGAAGAACAGTGCCCCAATCCCCGACGAAAGATTATTTTCTTCTTGTCGGGTACCTTGGGTTTGGGTACACTGCACGCAACGTCCAGATAAGAATTTCAATATATGAGGTGATAAGGGACGTGTATCGAATGCGTTTTGTTTTGGCACTATTGATTGGCGCGGGGACTTTTGCTTCCTCCGCGAACGCGTCTCGCGTACACCGCTCGCCCACGAGCGGCCGGACCTTTCATCACTCGCGCAGCGTGACATCCAAACGCTATCACCGTGTGCGCGGCCAGCAGTCGATCGAGCCCGACCGGGTGATGCAGATTCAGCAGGCGCTGATCCACGAGCACTATTTGAACGGCGAGCCCACGGGCAAGTGGGATTCGACCACGGTAGCCGCGATGCAGAAATACCAGTCGGATCAGGGATGGCAGACCAAGCTGATGCCCGACTCTCGCGCGCTCAAGAAGCTTGGCCTCGGCCCGGACTACTCGAACGCGTTGAATGCGAAGGACTCGAGCCTCAGTGCTCCGCCGCCCGCCGGCGCGATTCCCGCGCCGCAGGACTCCGGTTTTGCCGCGGCATCGGGCGTGAACCAATAGGCTGAATTCCGATCGGGTAGGAGGCGGGATTGCTCCCGCCGTCCTCCCACACCACCGGACGGACCGTTCGGTATCCGGCGGTTCATGAAACGGCGATGGATGCTATAACGCTCCCATCACCTTCGTTTTCGGCAACCCAACAGCCGCCGTGCGAATACTCGGCACCGGAACAGCCCAAAGCAGGTTCCGCCCGCCTCCCTCTGTCCTGGCCATACTTGCGTATGCTTCTGCGTCATCGTCTCGCATCGAGGTCTGCTCTCCTACTTCCGTGTTTCATGTTCGGTCCTTCGCCGCTCCGGTTCCGAGCGGCTACTACGACCTCTGCTGCAATCTGCCAGCCCATCCCAACACCTTACGGCGTCAGTAGCCCGAGGCAGGCTAACAGACTTCCCAGGGTAATTCGCGCGACCTTCACTGCATATATCCGTCGGATCTACGTCCCCACCTTCCGGATGGTATCGGGCTTTGAGTGTTGTGGCCCTCTCGCCCAGATGGGACCGCCTATATCCGCTGGCTGTTCGTCGGACCGCAGTTTTGCTTACAGCTTCCTTCAGATTCCACCTCACGATGGACACCCTTGCTGTTCGGCTAGCAGTTCCCACCATCAGGGCCTGCAGGGGACTCTCACCCCCAAGTCCACGAAGTGACCACCACAGTCACCTCGCTTGCGCTTACGCGCTACGCGCCATGCCTGGCGCACAACCAGACACAAGGGCTGCGCGAGTTGCGCAGCCCTTGTTGTGTCCAGACAAGTCAGCGACTTGAGGTCAGAGGTTTCCCACCCTTTCGCGATGAGACTGCGAAAGGATGGGGCACCCGCGCTGTGCGATCAATCCCCGAACATGCCTCGGGTTATCGGCTTCACGTTGGTCATGAACTGGTAGCGGGCTGTCGTGGTGGGGGTGCCCGAGGTGATGTCGGTATCGAGGTAGATGATCTGGCCGGTTTTGTCGTAGCGAGGCCATGCAGGCAGGCTTCCGCCGTTGGGGTCGCCGATTTTGGCGAAGTTGGTCCAGTAATCCATCATCTCGTCGCTCAACTTGCGGTCTTCAGGACGCCACACGGCTCCGGGCCTCGTGTCGAGGGTGCCGAAGATGTACTCGATATCGTCGGAGTGGAACGCAAACGACCCCACGTGAAATTTACTGGGCGGTGAGGCGAGATCGAGACGATAGCGATAAACCGGCGAGTCGCCGGTCTTCACCTGCGCTTCAATCCACTGCCAGGTGGAGAAGGCGATGAAGCTGTCGCTGCCGTAGTCGATGGCAGAGCGCTGGGCCTCTGCGTCTGTGCTGCCGGGATAGAGAGCGAGGAACTCATCGGAGTGATCGCCATAAGTGGTTTTAGCGAAGGCCTTCCATTTTTCGACCGTCATGCCGTTGGCGAGGAAGCTCATCTCGTCGTGATTCCAGCCGGCGAGCATTGGAACGTGAGCCTGATGACCTGCGGCGTAGGTGTCGGCCACGGGCTCGGTGAGGAAGCGGCCGTCGATAACCGGCCAGAAGCCTGGAGCGCCATGCTTGTGGGAAGCTTCGAGAACGGCCTGGGCGGGCAACGCACGGAGCGCTGCGAGAGAAGTTGCTCCCAGCGAGTCGGTCCACTTCTGTTCGCGTTCTTCGGCTTCAGCAAGATCAGGCTGGTTTCTTCTGCCCAGCGCGCCGCCGCTCTCGCCGATGGCTTTGGCGAAGAGCCCTTGCGCCGAGGGCGCGGCCATGAGCGTGCTCACGGCGAATGAACCGGCGCTCTCGCCGAAGATGGTCACGTTGCCGGGATCGCCGCCAAACTTCTGAATGTTGTTGTGGACCCATTGGAGCGCGGCCACCATGTCCATCAATCCGTAGTTCCCTGCCGAGCCGTTGGCCTCTTTGGCCAGGTCTGAGGTGGCCAGGAATCCAAAGACGCCGAGCCGGTAGTTGATAGTGATGAGCACCACGCCCTTGAGGGGCAGAAAGTCGCCGTTGTGGCGGGGTTCGTCACCCGAGCCGCCGCTGTAGCCACCACCGTGAATCCAGAACATGACGGGGAGCTTGCTGTTGCCCTTGGCGGTGGCGGGCACATAGACATTCAGGAAGAGGCAGTCTTCGTTTTCGCCGTCGTCCTGGAAGATCATGTCGTCATAGACATGGCCCTGGACGCAGTGCGCGCCGAATTTGCTGGCGTCGCGCGCGCCCTTCCACTTTTGAGCCGGTTGAGGAGCTTTCCAGCGCAGTTCGCCGACGGGTGGCTCGGCGTAGGGCAGGCCGAGGAATGCCTTCACCTTGCCATCGTTGATAGTCTTGCCGTGGACTTTGCCTTGAGCGGTTTTTACGGTAAGCGGATCGGCTGAGGCGATTCGAGAGAAGCCAAGCATAAAGCAGGACAGAATAGCGATCGAAACGAACAGAAGTCTTGGACGCATTAAATAATCTCCCGCGCAACACGATAACAGGGCGGGGCGGGGTTGCGTGGGATTCATCGATTGCGAGGAGCGTATTGAAGCGCTGCGGGGAAATCTGCCGGCTCAAGCTCCGGATAGTCGCGAAGAATCTGATCTTCGCTTTCTCCCGCCGCCATCCATCCCAATACGTCCCACACCGTTATCCGCAGTCCGCGAATGCAGGGCTGGCCCGAACGCTTTCCGGGCTCAATAGTGATGCGGTCGTCCATGGCAACCTCAGTTCAAATAATAGCGCCATTTCCCATGTTTATGGGGCCTTCCAGCGTGCTATGCCAACTCTGGCGCGAGCATCTCGTTGATGCTTTCGCGGCGGCGGATGAGGCGGGCATTTTCGCCGTGCACCAGCACCTCGGCGGCGCGCGGGCGGGTGTTGTAATTCGAGCTTTGCGACATGCCGTAGGCTCCGGCGTCGAGCAAGGCTACCAGGTCGCCGGGCTCGACCGGCGCGAGTTTGCGATCGCGGGCAAAAAAGTCGCCCGACTCGCAGACAGGCCCGACAATATCGACAATGCGCGGCTTGCCCGGCCTGCGGCGCACGGGAACAATCTCATGATGCGCCTGGTAGAGCGCCGGGCGGATGAGGTCGTTCATAGCCGCGTCAGTAATGACGAAGGTCTTTTTGCCGTTGCGCTTGACATAGAGCACGCGGGCAAGGAGCGCGCCTGCCTGGGCGACAATGAAGCGGCCGGGCTCGATGAGCAGGACGCCGTTGAAGCCTTTGAGAGAATCGTCGAGAGCCGCGGCGTACTCAGCCATTTTGGCGCCCGCGTCAAACGGACTGTGATAGTCGATGCCGAGACCGCCGCCGGCATCGATGCATTGGAGCGCAATGCCTTCGCGTTTGAGCCGGTTCACCAATTTGCTGACGCGTTCGATGGCTGCACCGAAAGGCGCGACCGAGCGGATCTGCGAACCGATGTGGACGCTGACGCCGAATGGCACGAGCCAGCGATCGCCGGCGACTTGTTTGTAGAGGCCGAGAGCGTGGCGGATATCGATGCCGAACTTGTGTTCGCGCAAACCGGTGGAGATGTAGGGATGGGTGTCGGCGAAAACGTCGGGATTAACGCGCAGCGCAAAGCGGGCGCGGATTTTGAGCTTGCGGGCGCGGGCGGAAAGCAGCGCCAGTTCGCCTTCGCTCTCCACATTGAACTGAAGGATGCGGGCCTTGATTCCGAGATCGATCTCGGCCTGGGTTTTGCCGACGCCCGAAAAAACCACTCGTCCCGCCACTTTTGGCGCCGCTGTGGTCGCCGCGTTG
>CAVSYM010000003.1:0-362084 GCA_963732165.1 uncultured Acidobacteriaceae bacterium | reverse complement strand
TCGACTGACGGGCAATCCCATTCTGATCCAGACTCTTGCCGCTCAAGACGTTGATTCTTCCCACCTTCCCGGCTCCGCCAGTGACTTGCATCACACCTCGTGCCGCCAACCTTCCTGAATAATCGTCTTGCGCGCGCCGATGCAGGGGGTCATGGCGAAATGTATAAGATTGTTGACGCCCGCACCGTCGGGTTGAACATCAGGCAGTTTGTCATCCTCGCTCCGCGCATCGCCCGCAAGCAGCGCCCCGGACAGTTCGTCATCCTGCGCCTCACCGACGAAGGCGAGCGAATCCCGCTCACCATCAAGGCGGCCGACCCCGCCGCAGGCACCATCACCATCGTCGTCCAGGCCGTCGGCAAGACCACTCGACTGCTGAACTGTCTCGAAACCGGCGACTTCATCCTCGACATCGTCGGCCCGCTCGGCACACCCTCTGAAATCTCCCGATACGGCACCGCGGTCATCCTGGCCGGCAGCGTGGGCACTGCTATGGCGCTGCCCACGGCCAACGCGCTTAAAGATGCCGATAACCACGTCATATTTATTGAGGGTGCGCGCTCGCGCGAAATGGTCGTCTTCGAAGACGAAGTCCAGGCAGCCAGTTCTGAGTCCTACATCCTCACCGACGATGGCAGCTACGGCGAACAGGGCCTGGTGACCAAAAAGCTCAGCGAGCTCATTGCCGATGGCCGTCCGATCGACTTCATCCTCGCTGTCGGACCCGTGCCCATGATGCGCGCCGTCGCAGCCATAACCAAGCCTCTCGGCATTCGCACCATGGTCAGCCTCAACTCCATCATGGTCGATGGCACCGGCATGTGCGGCGGCTGCCGCGTGCTGCTCGGCAACCACAGCAAGTTCGCATGCGTCGACGGCCCCGAGTTCGATGCCTCGCAGGTGAACTTTGAAGTCCTCATGCAGCGCAACACCATGTATCGCGACAAAGAGTGCGCGTCGCTGGCCTACTTCGAGGCGCACAAAGAGGAGGAGCTCGCTCGTCTACGCGCCGGCATCGCCACGCGCGAGCGCGAGACTGCCCGCTTGCGCGCGAAGCTCGAAGCTCAGCGCGGAGCTCGGAATGGAACTGAGGGCGAGGTGCACAATGTCTGAATCGAATTCCCTCCCCTTGAAAGAACGCATGAAGATTCCCCGAGCTTCCATGCCCGAACTCGATGCCGTCGTTCGCTCACGCTGTTTTGCCGAAGTCAACCTTGGCCTGCCCACATACGACGCGCACACCGAGGCGACGCGCTGCATCCAGTGCGCCAGGCCCGGTTGCCAGGTCGAGTGCCCGGTCGGCGTCAAAATCAAGGAAGTCGTCGCGCTCATCCACGCCGGCCAGTACCTTGCCGCCGCCTCAAAGATGCGCGAAGACAATGCCTTGCCCGCCGTGACCGGCCGCGTTTGCCCGCAGGAGAATCAGTGCGAAGGCGGCTGCGTCCTGGGCCGCAAAGGCCAGGCACTGGCCATCGGCAACCTCGAGCGCTTTATTGCAGATTTCGAGCTCGAGAGCGGCCAACTCGGTCTGCCGCCCATCGCTCCCGTAACCGGCAAAAGTGTGGCCATCGTGGGCAGCGGTCCCGCCGGTCTCTCCGCAGCGGGCGACCTCATTCAGAAAGGTCATCGCGTCCGCGTCTTTGAGGCGCTGCATGAACTCGGCGGCGTTCTTGTTTACGGCATCCCAGAGTTCCGCCTGCCCAAGCGAATCGTTCGCCAGGAAGTAAACAACCTGGCCGCACTCGGCGTCGAATTCGAAACTAATGTGGTGGTCGGCAAGAGCGTCACGCTCGATGAACTGATGCGCGTGGAAGGATACGACGCAATCTTTGTCGCCACCGGCGCGGGCCTGCCTCAATTCCTCGGCATCCCCGGCGAGCACTACAACGGCGTCTACTCCGCCAACGAATTTCTCACCCGCTCCAATCTGATGCGCGCCTACGATCCCGAGTACGACGAGCCGATTTACGACTGCCGCGATCGCGATGTGATCGTTGTAGGCGGAGGCAATACCGCCATGGATGCGGTTCGCACCGCCCGCCGCCTGGGCGCGCGCGCGGCCACGCTCGTCTATCGCCGGACAGAGATGGAAATGCCGGCTCGCCGCGAAGAAGTGCGCCACGCCCGGCAGGAAGGTATCGAGTTTCGCATGTTGACCAACCCGCTCGAGTTTCTTGGCGACGAAAAAGGCTGGCTCACTGCCGCGCGCTGCCAGCAGATGCAGCTTGGCGAGCCGGATTCCGACGGCCGCCGACGGCCTGTTCCCATCCTTGGCTCAGAATTCGTGCTGCCTGCCAGCGTCGCCATCATCGGCGTAGGCACCACCGCCAATCCGCTCATCCAAAGCACCACGCCCGACCTTAAAACCAATTCGCGTAACTATATCGTCGCCGAACCCGAAACCATGCGCACCAGCAAGCGCGGAGTTTTCGCCGGCGGCGACATCGTTACCGGTTCAGCCACCGTGATCCTCGCCATGGGCGCAGGCCGCAAAGCCGCGAAATCGATCAACGAATATCTCGAAACCGGCGCATGGGTTTAGCGTTCGAACCGGAGGGCGTTGGGGCCTTCAGTGTCTGAGCCAGAACTCGCCTTGCGCCAACTTGCTAACTTGCCATGCCTGCGAAACAGACGCTAACTTGCTGCTTTTGATTCAAACCGAAACGCCTCTCTCCCCGTGGCCCGTTCTCACGCGCTGTCTTTAGCACCGGTGCGATCCAGCTAAATATACTGGCGGGATTCGATTCTTGAGACTCGCTCTAGAAATCAATGTGCGCCCTCACCGTGGTCACATACACCGGCCCGCGAGCTGCGTTATATCCGGGATGGAAAATCTGCGTTCCACCGAATGTGCCGAAGAGCCCGCGCCAGATGTGCGCGTTGTAATACCACTCCGTAATATCCTCGCGCGCGTAGGTCAACCCGCCATCGCCCAGCAAAAATCCCAGCCCGCCGTAGTGAAGGTAAGCCTGGTGATCGCGCTTGATGGCATTTGAAACAAACGCTACTCCCAACTTATCGTTGAGCCGGTGCCAGTCGTGGCCCGCGTAATCGCCGCCAAACTCCACCGTCTGGCCCACTTCGGTATAGGCGAACGACTCGTGCTGATCCTCGTTCCATCCAAAACGCCCGAAGAGCCGCAGACTGTCGGTCACTTCCTGCTCGGTATTCACGCCGAATCCATATTTCACGGTCCCGAACTTCTCAGTCGCCGTAATCTCCGGCGTCGCTGTGATCCCGTCCAAATACTCGTTGACCGACTCGCGATAATCGCCCATGTGCGCGTGGTTCGCGTAACTCAACACGCGGATTGCACCCACCCGTTTCGTCTTCTGCCACGGCGAAAGTAAACCCTTCCGCACCTCCCACTCCCAGTTCTGCCCGTTCGCGCGGTTGAATGCCCAGTCCAGATCGATGCCATTGGCAATCACCGGCATGGCAAAGATGCCGTATCGCGCCGACCACACCCGGTCGTCGTATTCCAGAATGCCGCCCACCGTGTAGCCGCGCGTATCGGCGGCGTAGTCCCATGCGCCATTGTTGTCAATTGTCCAGTTCACGAACTGCAGGTGGCTGTCCGATCCCACCGAGTTGACATCGAACACATCCGGCACACTCATCTTGCCGATGCGAATCTCAAACCGCCGCACCGGCACCTTGGTTGCAAGAGCAAGCCAGCTCCGCTCCTGATCGGACATATCATCTGTCAAGCCAATGATCTGGTGAATCTCGCCGCGCGAAATATATGGCACCGTGCTCAGATTCGGGTTGCGCACCACGTCGAGATTGGTGGCGCCGGCCAGCCCCAGTGCCTGGCTGATTCCCCGTCCGCCGGCGTTTTCAAAATCGACAATCAAATCGGTATTGAAGCGCGTGTTGGGCTTGAGCTGATATCCGAGATACAGCGTCCCCACCTCCGACGCCTTGGTCTCAAAGATGTCGCGCAGGCTGTTCGGCCCCTCGTACGGCGAGTGAAAATGTCCGTGCATCTGAAGGATGCTGTTGGCCTGACCCGAAACCCAGTAGCGCGCATCCTCAGAGTGCGGCGCCATTGAAAGTACCGGCGGGTTCGCAGACTGAGCCTCGGCTGCGTCGGGATCTGTAGACGCGCTAGCCGCCGGTACCTTGTCCTGCAACAGTACGAAGGGCAGCCGCACTGTTATTTGCCCCGCAATCTGAAATCCCGAACTGGCTTGCACTTCGGCAACCTGCCAGGACTGAGGAATCGGCGCCTGTGGAAGCGTCTGGGCTGCCTGGGCCTGGGCCTTCCGCGCAGAAACCCGCACCCCTCCGCCGCATGCAACCACGGCGGCCAGCGCAATTCCGATCGATCTGGCAAAGCGGGCAGGCATACAATAAGGGGCAGGAATCCTATACCCCCGCTGGGTAAATACTATACCCCCGATGGGTATTGTCAACCAGGAGAATGCCAAAATGTCGCACATGGATCGCGAAAAACTCAAGCTCCTCCAGCGCCTTCGCAAGGTCCGCGGGCAGCTCGACGCCGTGGAACGCTCTCTTAACGCCGACGAGGACTGTGGCGGCCAACTCATGTTGCTGGCCGCGGTGCGCGGCGGCGTCAACGGCCTCATGGGCGAAGTCCTCGAGACGCATATCCGCTTCCATTTGGCCGACGGCGCCAAAGAGCAGATCGCTCCCGAACTCGCCGAGGATCTGATTGACCTGGTCCATGCCTATCTTAAGTAAACTCGCGCTGTTAATTCCCGAACTGGCTGTTGACAACTCTGTCGGAAGAAGCAGGGCGTTATAACCCTTTGAAAGAATGCGACTTTGAGCGGCCTTTAGGCCCGGGTCTTTGTTTATTATCCTGCCGGACCGGTGAGAAAACCTCTGCCCATGCTATCCGCCGAACGCCCTCTAAATTGTTAAGCTTTGGTTGATTCAAAGCTCGCCCCCCTGCCCGAACGCCAAACTAGCCGAAAACCCTCGCCGCAATGTTCATCCGTCACATCGATTCATTCTTCAATCTGCCTATAATCTCCTCCGGCCAATAGCGAATCTCTGCTTTCGCCGAGCTTTGATGCCGCAGCGTTTATCCGGCGCCTCCGAACGGAAGCGCCTTATTTTGCGGCATTCAGGCTCTTCCAACCAGCGGAGAGACGCCGGATTCACCGGTCGCGCGATTCAATCTCGCCAGCCGGCGGTCCCGACCCGGGGAGCGTGAGTTATGTCAACAACAGCAGTGGAATATGAATTGAAATTGGCGCGCCGCATGTCGCGCCTCGGCACTGAAACCGCCTTCGAAGTCCTCGCCCGCGCCAAAGCGCTCGAGCGCCAGGGCCGTAACATCATCCATCTTGAAATCGGCGAACCCGACTTTGCCACTCCGCCCAACATCGTTGAAGCCGCAGTGGTTGCCTTGCGCGGCGGATACACCCACTACGGCCCTTCCGCTGGCCTGCCCGAGCTGCGCGAAACCATTGCCCGATATGTAAGTTGCACCCACCGCGTCATGGTCGAGCCCTCTGAAGTTGTCGTCGTACCCGGCGGCAAGCCCATCATGTTCTATGTCATGCTCGCGCTAATCGACGAAGGCGACGAGGTGATCTATCCCAACCCCGGATTCCCGATTTACGAGTCGATGATCAACTACGCCGGCGGTACCGCGATTCCCATTCCGTTGCGCGAGGAACGCGAGTTCCGCGTGGACATGGACGAACTCGCTCATCTCATCACGCCGCATACTCGCCTCATCATCCTCAACTCGCCACAGAACCCCACCGGCGGGGTACTCGACCGCGCCGACATTGAAGCCGCCGCCCGCGTCATCGGCGACCGCGACATCATGATCCTTTCCGACGAGATTTACAGCCGCCTGCAATTCGAGGGCGAGCCGTTCTCAATCATGAGCCTGCCCGGCATGAAGGAACGCACCATCCTGCTCGACGGCTTCTCAAAGACCTATGCCATGACCGGCTGGCGAATCGGCTACGGTGTGATGCGCGCCGACCTCGCCGCGCAAATCACCCGCCTCATGACCAACTCGAACTCCTGCACCGCCAGCTTTACCCAGCGCGCCGCCCTTGAGGCGCTCACCGGTGACCAAAGCGCTGTTCGCGTGATGCGATCCGAATTTGAACGCCGCAGCCGAGCCTTCGTCGAAGGGTTGAACAAGATTCGTGGATTCCATGCGCTCATGCCCAAAGGCGCATTCTACGTCTTCGCCAACATTGAGCAAACCGGCTGGGGCGCAAAGGCTGTCGCCGACGCCTTGCTCGATGAAGCCGGCGTGGCGGGCCTCGCAGGCACATCGTTCGGCCGATACGGCGAGGGCTTCGTCCGCTTCAGCGTAGCCAACTCGATGGAGAACCTGACGGAAGCCCTGCGTCGCATTGAATCGTGGGCAAGTAGCAATTTGTAACTTCGTACCGCCGGTCTCCCGACCGGGGTCCCCAACGAATGATTTGTGTTCGTTGGGGTGAAAGACCGGCTGTAGCCTGGGCGTCCCCGCCCGCGCCGGGAACTGACGATCGCCGGCTGCTCAAAGGAGACCGACCATGCCGCTTATCAACTCAATAACCGGAACGACCACCCGCGCATACTCCATCGCCGAGCTCGAAGACGCGGCGCGGCTCATGCGCGGCTACAACCTGGTGGCTCTGCACGCGGCCGGCTCGGGTCACGCCGGCGGCACGCTCTCCATCATGGATCTCGCGGCGGCTCTCTATCTTCACGCCGCCCATCACGGTCCGGCCAACCCCACCTGGCCCGATCGCGACCGTATCGTATGGTCGGCAGGTCACAAGGCGCCCGCGCTTTACGTCTCCCTCGGCATGGCCGGCTTCTACCCGCTTGACGACGTCGTTACGTTGCGCAAGCTCGGCTCGCCGTTCCAGGGCCATCCGCATTGGCTCAAACTCCCGGGCGTCGAGGTCTCGACGGGCTCACTCGGCCAGGGCCTCAGCATCGCCGTGGGCATGGCACTGGCCGCGCGCATCGACCACAAGAGTCACAAGATCTTCTGCCTCATGGGAGACGGCGAGCAGCAGGAAGGCCAGGTTTGGGAGGCCGCGATGGAGGCCGGCCACTTCGCCCTCGAATACATCGTCGCCGTCATCGATTGCAATCGCCTGCAGATCGACGGCTGGGTCAAAGATGTGATGGAAGTGGAACCGCTGGCCGCGAAGTACGAGAGCTTCGGCTGGCGCGTGCTCACGATCGATGGCCATGACATGAGCGCGATCGTGGCTGCACTCGACAAGGCGCGCGCCGGCGAAGGCAAACCAACCGTAATTCTCGCCCAGACAATCAAGGGCAAGGGCGTCAGCTTTATGGAGAACGTTGCGGGCTGGCACGGCAAAACACCCAACCGCGCGGAACTAAATGCCGCGCTCGCCGAACTTGGGCTCACTAATCGCATTCCAGTCGAGCAGTTACTTGAAAAGGCTCGCGAATATCAGGTCGAAGCCGCACGGAAGCTCGAAATGAAGCTACCTCACTTTTCGCACAACTATTGGTGGAACGCACGCGAAGCGGCGGCGCCCAAAGCAATGCGAGTCGGTATGGAGCCTACGCGCAAAGGCTTTGGCCAGGCGCTAGCCGATTGCGGCAGCGACGAGCGCATTGTCTGCATCGGCCTCGACATCTCGGGCTCCATCACCATCTCCGATTTCCAGGCGGGCCACCCCGAGCGCGCGCGGCGCTGGATCAGCATGGGAATCGCCGAGCAGTCGGCAACCGCCGCAGCAGCTGGTCTTGCGCGCGAGGGCAAGCTGCCGGTTCTCGGTTCCTACGCTACATTCTCCGCGGCGCGCAATCTCGATCAGGTTCGCGTCTCCATCTGCTACTCGCGGCTCAACGTGATGATTGCCGGTGCGCATGCAGGCGTCTCCGTCGGCCCCGATGGCGCAACGCACCAGGCGCTCGAAGATCTTTTCGCCATGATGGGTCTGCCCAACATGGTTGTGGTTGCGCCCTGCGACGCCATCGAAACGCGCAAGGCCACCGAGCATCTGCTCCTGAAGCACGTTGGCCCCAAGTACATCCGCTTCGCGCGCGAAGCAACACCCATAGTTACCGATGAGTCGACGCCGTTTGTCTTCGGCAAAGCCAACGTGATTCGGCTCCGCCGGGAAGGCGCCGAGCTTGTGCGCGCATTTGAAACGCGTCTCGCCTCGCACTACGCCGACGAGCTTGAAGACCTCAGCATCATCGCCTGCGGTCCGATGGTTCCCGAGGCAATGCGTGCCGCGTGGATACTGAAGTGCGAATACGGCTACGAGACCCGCGTGATCAACATGCACACGCTGAAGCCCATTGATGAACAGGCAATCATTCGCGCCGCGCATGAAACCGGCGTGATTGTCACCGCAGAAGAGCACCAGATCGGCGCGCTCTCAGGACGCGTGAGCTCGGCGATCACTGCGAGCCGCGAGCTTTACGGTTTGCCCGTGATCACAGGAGCAATCGGCGTGAATGACCGCTTTGGCGATTCCGGCGCGCCGTGGGAGTTAGTGAAGGAACTTGGTGTGAGCGCCGAGCACATTGCCGCGCGTGCAATGGAACTGATGGCCGTAAAGAAACACGCCGCCCCTCACGTCGCGCTGGCGTAGAAATAGCAGAACGGATCGGTCCCAAACTGAAAAGATGTGTGCCCCAAGTCCCGGGCCCCCAACGAGTGACTTGTACTCGTTGGGGTGGAGATCCCTCCCATTTGGGGACCTGAGAAACCACGAACCTCTACTCGCCAATCTCCGCACAAGCCCTTGCTGATCTGCTGACTTGCCGACTCGCTGACTTGCTGACTCGCTGACTCGCTGACTTGCCGACTTGCTAACTCGCTATTCCGCCGGATCGCCGGCCGTGAACGGCGAGCAACATGGCTTGTCGGTCGCGTGGAAATTCATCGTCTCCGTGCGAATCCCGTCGGGGTCATACAAATTGAACTGATATTTGCCGTCGCGCCCGATCTTCGGTCCCTGGTCGTGTCTGCAGTCGAGCCGGTTGCCCGCCTCAAGCACCTTGTAAGTGTCGGGCACGCTGACCTCGCCGATCGAAAAGTGGTCGAGAACCCCGAGCGACTGCTGCGAGATATTGGCCGGTATGCCGGAGCCCGAAGGCCCGCTGGTCAGCATGTATTCGATCCAGTCGTGTCCGTCGGGAACCTGCTGGCTCACCCAATCCACCTTGCCCGTCTGCATTCCACCCCACCAATAAGGCCTGAACCCAAGCAGATCGCGATAGAACTTGTCTTCGGCGGCGCGACTGTGCACCAGCATGCCCACGTGAATAATGTGGTGGCCAACGGCGTTGGGCGCGTTCACCTGCGCGGGATGCGCGGGCGGCTGCACAAACTCAACCTTGTTGCCCTCGGTATCTAGCACCGCGAACCAGCGGCTCTCGTCCGTGCCGTGATTGATGTGCGCCGGAACCTTCCAATCCTTGGCCGCGAGATACTTTCGCATGCCTTCGGCGCTCGTGGTGTTGAACGCAATGTGATCGAGCCGATTGACACCCGAGTTCGCTGGCAGCGGTAGCACCTCAATGTACTGTGTCGCGCTGAAGGCGTAGATCACACCGTTGGCATCTTCGGGATCGGCCAATTTCTCCGCGCCCAGAATACCCACGTAGTAGTGCTCAGTGGCGGCTGCGTCAGAAGTGTAGACGGCCAGGTGTGAGATGCCCGTGATTTTCGGCCGCGGCGGTGCCGCCTGCGCAAAGGCGGCTACGGCGAACGCTGACAGGAGTAACGCGGCAAAGTGTTTCGATTCCATGGCGATTTCCTCGCTGATCTTCAAGCCAGATAACCATAAATCGCTTTGCCGAGGTGCGCAAATCGCGAGGTGGTCCACCATTCCATAAGGTGGGGCAATCACAGATACGGGTGCCCCGGTCAATCTTAAGATGGGTGCCCCGAGTCCCTCGCAATTGGAGACCCGGAATGGAATGCTGATGGGGTCCGACGCTGAAATAATAAGTAAGCGCCCACTCTCTGACTTGCTTTTTTCCTGGCTCTGCTGCTTTTAGAACCTGAACTTCGCCGCCATCTGCATCAGCCGCGGAGGCATGGCGCTCACCGCATTGCCAAACGTCCCGCTCGAGATATTGCCCTCAACCGAGGCCGCCCCGAAGAACTGCGCGTGGTTGAACACGTTGAACCCCTCGGCGCGCAATTCGAAAGCGCGATTTTCGCCCATGTTGAACTCGCGCGAGACAGTGGCGTCAAGGTTCTCGAGTCCCGGCCCCGAGAAGAACCTGCGCCGCGCATTGCCCATGGTTCCAAGTTCCGGCAGCGCGAACGCCGACGCATTGAAGACCGCCGAGCCATGGCGAGGATTGGTGTTGAGGTCGAGCGCCCCACCATTCCACTCAGGAGTGTCAACACCGTTGTTATTAATCCCGTTCGGAATCGTTCCCAGCAGCGAAGTGTCGTTGTTGTTGAGCAGCGTGATAGGCAGCCCAGTGGTGTAGCGCGTAATCCCGGCAACGTTCCAGTTAGCGAATGCCGCACGCTGCCAGCCCGCGGTCTTGAAGCTGGGCACCGTGTAATCGAAACTGGCCACAAAGTTGTGGCGCAGGTCGAACGACGAGAGGCCGCGACTCAGCGTTGGGTTCACCGGATTCACCGGCTCAGGCAATCCCGCCGATTGATCGATTGACTTTGAATACGTATAGCTGGCCAGCACCTCAAGCCCATGGGTGCGATGGTTGAGCGTGGCCTCGAGTGCGTTGTAGTTTGCGTTGGCAATAGTGCGCTGCAATTCAACGCTGCCAAACTGCGGTCCGAACGTAGTGCGCGCGGCCTGTTCGTTGAAGGGCCCGCAAGCCGAGCCCAGGCTCAGGCACAGCGCGGGATTTGCCGGGTTTGCTTCTTCGAGCGACAGCAGATGATGCGACGAGGTGCCAACATAGCTGACCGTCGCCAGAGTTCCCGAGCCAAAGTTGCGTTCTATACTCATCATCCAGTGCTGAGCGTAGGGCGTAACGTCGCTGGGCGCTACAGCGGGAATACCCACCAGCGGCTCGAACTGCGTCCAGTCGACTGAAGCATTCGGATGCAATGCGCTCGCGCCGTAAGCCACCTTCTGCAACGGGAAGCGCTGGCCCGCGTCGACGCCGGTAGCCGCAACGGTGAACGGATCGGAGAACAGCGGCGGCGCGGCGCTGGTGTACGTGTAGCCGTAAGGCGGGTTCGCGCTCATGATGCCGGCCGAGAGCCCCTCGTACGCCGTGTAGTACATACCGTAGCCGGCGCGGATGCTGGTCGTCCCCGCCGTACCGATCAATCGCCCGAGCCAGTTGTCGCGATTCTCAGAAGCTGGGCTATAGGCAATCCCCACGCGCGGCGAAAAATTATTGCGCGGCGGCGCAAGCGATCGCGGCACGCCGGGATCGCCCGGAAAAACCAGCCCTAGCGGCGCGTTGGGAAAGACCACCGACTGCTCGCCCTCAACCAGAGTCTGCAACTGGTTGTACTTCTCAAGCCACGGCCGGATTCTATCCCAGCGAACACCGTAATTCAGGGTAAGAGTCGGGACGACCTTCCAGCTATCCTGCGCGAAGGCCGCCATATAAAGGTTGCGGTTATAAAAGCTTTCGGCCTGGCCCTGCGTGTAGCTCGAGGTAACGCCGAGCAGAAAGTCGGCAAAGTCCACGCCGGTTTCGGAACCGTTGAATCCGAAGCTGCCGTTGAAGTCCACATCGGGATGCGTGTCGATCTGGCTCGAGTGAATTTCGCCTCCGAACTTGAGCCCGTGCTTGCCTACGATGCGCGAGTAAGCGTCGCTGGCTTCGTAGATGTTTTCGCTCTGCACCAGCGCGGTTGTATCGACCCCCATGGTGAAGTCGTTGAAGGCGACGTTGGCAATGCCTTCAGTTGATGGCTTGAGGGCGACAATATTCGTGAATCCCTGATCGTTGAGCGAGGTACCCACGCCGCCGTGCGGCTGGCCCACGGCGTTGGCGTTGCGCATGTAGCTCACATGCGCATCGTTCAGCGCGGTGCTGCCAATGGTGACCGTGTGCTCAAGGTTGAAGAGCTGCGCACGGCCACTCGAAGTAGCATCGAATCCCGGAACGCTGGCGCCGCCGGTGCCCGTGGGGTAGGGGTTGTCGAGCGAGTATTGATCGAGAAAGTAGTAGGCCGAGAGCGTGCCCTTGCCCAGCGCAAAGTCAGCGCGCATCGCGCCCTTGTTGTCTTCCAGGGTCTCGGCGGCATCCGCCGTTTCAAATACGCCGTCGCCGGCATTGGGTTTGGGGATGTACGCGAGCAGATACTTTGCCGGCGCCGACCATATCGACTGTGGAATCTTGCCGCTCGGGAAGACCTGCGAATAGGGCTCGCCGGCCGTCACTGAATGGCCAAGCCTGGTGCTCAACTGCGCGGCCCAGTAATCGCCATTCACGCTGCCGGTGAGCGGCATCTGGGTAAAGTCGCCGCCGCGCTCTGCGAGCGATGGAACGGAGATGTCGCCAGTGTCGAGGCCTTCGGTCAAACGCGTTCCCTGGTAGTCGGCAAACCAATGCAGGCTCTTCCAGCGCGAAGGTCCGCCAACAGCGGCGCCAAATTGGTTCTGCCGATAAGCAGCGCGGTCGGCTGAGAAATAGTTACGGGCGTCGAGCGAGGTATTGCGCAGAAACTCAAAAACGTCGCCGTGAATCTTGTCGCCACCTGTCTTGGTGGTCACCAGCACCTGCCCGCCCGAGGAGTTGCCATACTCAGCGTCAAAGTTCGAAGTCAGCACGCGGAAGCTGTCAATGGAGTCGAGGTTGGGGTCGATCGACGTGCCCATGTTCACGTCTTCTTCAACATCGGCGCCGTTCACGCGGAAGCCATTCGAAGCCTCGCGCTGGCCGCTGATCGATAGATTGCCGGGGTTGGCATCGCCCGAGGGCGGCGTGGTGGCAACGCCAGTCATAATCACTGCGCCCGGTTGGGCGGTGTTGGCCGGCACGATGCCCGGCTGCACGGCCATCAAATCGGTAAAGTTGCGGCCATTGAGGGGAACGCTTTCAATCTTTTTAGTCGCGATGGTTTCGCCAAGCTGGGTGCTGGTCGTCTCGGCGGTAAGCGTGATTGGCAGTTACCTCGACGGTTTCGGCAGTGGCGTTGATTTTGAGTTCGATGTTGAGCGTGGGGGAGGGTGAATCGGCGGCGAAGGTGGCCTGAACTTTGTAATCGGCGAAACCCGGCGCGGTCACCAGGACGGAGTAAGCACCGGCCGCGGGAACCGTGACCTGGAAGTTGCCCTGCGCATCGGTGATAATCGGCCCGTTGGCGACGGTGGATGCTGACGCCGGGCTGGCTTGCGTCGGGTTTGCGGTTGGCGGGGCGATGGTGACCTCTGCGCCGGGAATCACCGAACCGGTTGCGTCGTGAACCGTGCCACTAATGCTAAAGGCAGCGGGCGCCTGCGCAAAAGTGACCAGCGACGCGAGGCAAATAAGAAAGAGTGCGATAAGAAAAGAGTGCTTCAACTTACGACCTCCAGCAGGTTCATCCTCCAGCCCGGTTCCTGGGGGCAGGACGCGGCAGAAAGTGAGCCTGTCAATATAGGACAAAATGGTCCGGTTTCCGTCTGTGATTCAAATCACGCCGGAGCAAAAAGACTGGCCTCCGGAGCGAATTGGGCGGGCTCCCGCAAGCCAACCCTTCAATATGCGACCAAATTAGTCTGAGATTAATATACGACTTAATTGGTCGGCATTGAAGATTGAGCATCTCACTATGCGAATCGGAACGTCGGAACGGGAGGAGACGACAATCCTTTTTTCGCTTCTTTCTTGCAGGGAATTTCGCGCCCTCGGCGCACAATATGAAGTGAGATTGAACCTCGAAAATATGAAGAACTTCGTCTCCATCACGGGCGTGCCTCCCAACCCACTCGCATTGCGGCCGAAGGCCATTGCTCTCTGTCCTAGAAATCCGGGTCGGTCCGCCGAACTGAACCTCATAAAAACCTGCTGTCTAACTGTGCAACTGTGCACTCAATCAAATCAGTAACTTGGCAGCAGGGTGCTTCTCAGCGCAACTGTGCACCTGTGCCAGCTCCGCTAACTCGCTAACTCCGCCGACTTGGTATTCTTAAACCATGCCCGCATTGATCGACGCCATCGACATTAAACGCAAGATGTTCTTCGAGTTCGAAGGCGCTCCCTACTACTGCATTGACGTTGAAGTTTCCACACCAACGGCCCGCGGCGGCCAGACGCTTGTCCGGCTCAAGATGCGCAATCTGCTCACCCGCGCGGTCTTCGACAAGACCTTCAAAGCCCAGGAAAAGTTCAAGGAGCCGGACCTCGATACGGTCGAGGCTTCTTATCTCTACTCCGACGGAGACGGCTCGTACTTCCTCGACCAGACCACCTTCGATACGATTCAGCTCTCGGCTGAGAAGCTGGGCGACGCGCTCGATTACCTGGTGGAGGGAGCCATGATTCAAGTAGACAAGTTCAACGGCAACCCCATCGGCATCACGTTGCCGCAGCAGGTTGAGCTTGAAGTCAAATACACCGAGCCGGCGACACGCGGCGACACCGCCGCAGGCAACGTGCAAAAGCCGGCCAAGCTCGAAACCGGACTCGAGATCAAGGTGCCGTTCTTCGTGAAAGAAGGCGACAAGGTAAAAGTGAACACCGAGACGAGGGAGTTCGCGGGCCGGGCGTAACCGAAATTGGCAATGGCCCCCGCCGGCATTGGCTATCGGCTATTCCCTAAGGCTACTGGCTATTCACTATTGGCTACTCCCTGTTACTGGGATATACTGGCTGTGGCCTTCAGGCAGGGGAGATCCCTGTCGAATCACGCCTGCGGCGGGTATAGAGCCCGCCAAAACCCTGAAAACACGAGAAGAACAATGCCGAAGTTAAAGACACATTCGGGCGCGGCCAAGCGCTTCAGCAAGACGGGCACCGGCAAAATCAAGCGGGGCCACACGAAGACGCGGCACATCCTTACCTCGAAGGCGCCAAAGACCAAACGGAAGCTGGGCAAGACCGTGATGGTTTCCGATGGCGACTACAAGAAGGTAGCGCGCATGATTCCATACGCCTGAGTCGCGGCGCCGGAAGGCGCCATTGGGCCTCGCCAATGCGTTGCGTGGCCCCCGCCGAAATCGGCGAGAGACTGAACGGCTTGAATGAGCGAGTGAAGAGGTTCCGAGCGGTAAAATCTGCCGCCTCCTGCCTCCAGCCGCGTAACTGAAACGCAAAAAGGAGAAAAAATATGCCCCGCGTAAAACGGAGCACCAAACGCAACGACCGGCGCAAAAAGATTCTCGAGCGCGCCAGCGGATATTTCCTAACCAAATCAAAGCTCTACCAGGCGGCTCAGGAAGCCGTCGAGCGCGGCCTCAAGTTCGGCTACCGCGGACGGCGCGAGAAAAAGCGCCAGTTCCGCTCGCTTTGGATTGTGCGTATCGCCGCCGCAGCCAAACTGAACGGCACCAGCTACTCGCAGTTCATCAGCGGCCTGAAGAAGGCCGGCGTTGAGCTCGACCGCAAGATTCTGGCCGACATTGCCGTGAAAGACGCGGCCGGATTCACCGCACTGGTGGACAAGGCCAAGTCTGCGCTGGTGGCCAAGGCAGCGTAAAGTCAGCAAGTCAGCAGGGGTTCGCGGTCATCCATGGCCGCGCCTCACTCAAGATGGCAACACGACTGGCGGAAAATGGCCCGGGGTTCGAAAGGACTCCGGGCCTTTCGGCGTTTGGGGGCCAAAAGAGCTTACCGTTTCGGACGCGGCCAGTTTATATTGGGCCTCATGCCCTTGACTCGCAGAGATTTCGCCAAACTGGGCGCACTTGGCCTTGCCGCCCGCCTCGCGCCCACACTCGCAGCGCAACCCGTCGAACGCCAGACCGGCTACGCCATTATCGGGCTGGGCCGCATCGCGGGACATTTCATGCCCGGCACCCGTGGAACCACCAACTCAAAGGTGACGGCGCTGGTGAGCGGCCATCGCGACAAGGCTCTGCGCATAGCAGCTGAATATGGCGTGCCTGAGAGCTCGATCTACAGCTACGAGAACTTCGACTCAATTGCCTCGAACAAGGCCGTGGACGCGGTCTACGTGGCACTGCCCAACTCAATGCACGCCGAGTACACCATTCGCGCAGCCAAGGCGGGCAAGCACGTGCTGTGCGAAAAGCCGATGGCCACCAGCGTGGCAGACGGCGAGCAGATGATTGCCGCGTGCAAAGTCGCAGGCGTCAAGCTGATGATTGCCTACCGCTGCCACTACGAAGCCACCAATCTGAAGGCCGTAAGCCTGATCCGCTCCGGCGCAATTGGCCAGATTCAGGCAATCGAGAGCTCATTCGGCTTCCCGATCGCTCCCGGCGAGTGGCGGCTTGATAAGAAAATGGCCGGCGGCGGCCCGTTAATGGATGTGGGTATCTACTGCCTGAATGCCACGCGCTACCTGACCGGCGAAGAGCCCGGGAGCTTTGCCGCTTTCAGTTCCGTGATCGACCACGACGGCCGTTTCGCGCAGGTTGAGGAGAACCTTTCGTGGACAACCAAGTTCCCTTCCGGCGTTGTGGCCTCGTGCAACACCACGTACGGAGCACTGCTGCTCGGCTATTTCAAGGTACATGGCTCGAAGGGATGGATCGAAGCCAGCCCGGCATTCAACTACGACGGCCAGCACTTGCATGCCGAGTATGGCGATACCGTACTCGACGAACCCAACCCGGCCAAAGATCCTTATCAGTTTCAGCCCCAGGCCCAGCACTTTTCCGAATGTGTGCAGAACGGCCTTGAGCCGAAAACTCCGGGCGAGGAGGGACTCCGCGACATGCGTTACATGGCGGAAATCTACAGCGCCGCGGGAGTCGCGGTCTGACGAATTTGCGGCTGCGCGTCCGTGACTAATTCGCCAGGAATTCGCCAACCGCTTGCTGCCACATGTCCGGCTGGTCGATAAAGTTCATGTGGCCCGAGTTGGGCAGGATGACGAGCTTCGATCCGGCAATCTTCTGGTGCATCTCCTTGCTCAATGAAGGGTCGCATTCGTCGTGGTCGCCAACCACGATGAGCGTCGGCACATGGATGGTCGGCAGGCGATCGGCCCACTCCACCGACTTCAGGTTGCCGTCGATGATGAACTCGCCGTGCGACCCCCACATCTCGCGATAGAGTTCCCAATTGGTGGGCGCGTTGCCCTGCGCAGGGTCGTAGTTGGCGTCGGGCCGCGCACCATAGAGAAATGGGAAATAGCCCCAGCCCCAGGCGAGAGTTTCGTACTCGACCGGGTAGCGCCCATGCTCCCACGAGGCACCCTTGCCGTAGAGACCGGCGGCCTCGAGTTCATTGAGCCGCGCAAGTTTTTCGGGCGGCAAGGCGGCCTTTTCCCGGGCGAGGACCACATTCATCTCGCTGGTTGAGTCAAAGGTACTGTTGAGGATCAGGTGGCGCAGGTGCTGCTGGTATTTGAGCGCGTAGGCCTCGGCCAGCACGCCTCCGCAACTGTGGCCGAGCAGGTCGATTTTGCCCAGGCCTAACGCCACGCGCACCGCCTCAACGTCGTCGGCCATGTTCTCGATGGTGTATTTCGACACGTCCTCGAGACGCTCGGACTGGCCCGAACCGCGCTCGTCGATAAAGATGAGCCGGTGAGTGCGCGCCAGGGGCAGCAGCCAGGGTAGAAAGTAGCTGTGGTCGGCGCCGGGGCCGCCGTGGAGCACCACCAGCGGCTCGCCTTTGCCGAACTCGACGTAGTAGATCATGACGCCGTTGGCGTCGACGTAGCCCGATTGCTGCCGATAGATGGCGGCGGGGTTTTGCGCGAAGGCGCAGGCGGTGCCGACTGTGAGGGCGAGGGAAAGCAAGCAGGTCTTCATGGGAATCATGGTAAGGCATCGGCGAGTCAAAGATGTCTGAGAAAATATGGCGCCAACGGGCTGCTGTGCGAACGCGCGGGCGCGAGCGGCTGCCCCACGCAGTGGTTTATCCTGCTCTTTACGCATATGAGTGATGGAATTCCCGATTTACCGGCATACGACGATCCCGCTCTCGACAAGGCGTTTGCCGCGCTTGAGGCACAGGCGCGCGAGGCCGCGGCCGGGCTGGCCGGCGAGGCCGCCGTTGAAGCCTTTCGCCTGGAGTGGCTGGGGCGCAAACAGGGGCGTCTGAAAGATCTATCTGACCGGTGGCTCAAGGCCGCGCCGGCCGAGGCCAAGAAGGCGCTCGGCGTGCGCTTTAACGCCCTTAAGGCAGTTGTGGAGCAGTTGCTGGATTCGGCGCTGAGCGCCGGTCCAAATGATGCTGCACTGAAGGCCGAGGCCATCGACATCACGCTGCCGGGAACAAAGCGGCTCACTGGAGCGGAGCACCCCATTTCGCGCACGCTGAACGAAATTGTAAGCGTGTTTGCGGCGCTCGGTTACTCTGTCGGCGTGGGGCCCGAAGTTGAAACCGACTTTTACAACTTCGAAAGTATGAATTTTCCGCCGGGGCATCCGGCACGCGACACCCAGGACACGCTGGTGGTTGCCAATCAGGAGCGCCGTCCGCTGCGCGACCGGCTGCTGCTGCGCACCCACACTTCTCCTGTCCAGATGCGGACCATGGAGCTCGAGCCTCCGCCGGTGCGCATCGTGATCCCCGGCAAGGTCCACCGCAACGACGCGGCCGACGCCACGCACTCGCCCATTTTCCACCAGGTTGAAGGCCTCTGCGTCGACACCAACATCACCTTCAGCGACTTGAAAGGCACGCTGGACCACGTCATGAAGGCGCTGTTCGGCTCGGCGGTGAGGACGCGCTTCTTCCCATCGTTCTTCCCGTTCACTGAGCCCAGCGCCGACGTGCAGATCAGTTGCATCTTCTGCGGAGGAAATGGCTGCAGAAAGTGCAAGCAGTCCGGATGGATTGAGCTGCTGGGCTGCGGCATGGTTGACCCCGCGGTATTTGCCTTTGCCGCTGAAAAGCAACCGGCCTACGACCCGAAAAAAATCTCCGGCTTCGCATTCGGAATGGGCGTGGAACGAATCGCGATGATGAAGTACGGAATCAGCGAGATTGGCAGCTTTTATGCCGGAGACATGCGGTTTTTGGGGCAGTTTGCATAATGCAGCAAGTTAGCGTGCGCTGCGCGCACTTAGCGAGTTAGCAAGTTAGCGGTGGTAGAGAAAGACGTGCCCTCGTGGCAAGAACACGACATTTTCGGGATTTGCTTGTGTGGCAAAAGGCGATGAAGTTGGCTCGACAGGTTTATCTCCTGACCGAAGGTTTCCCTAACTCTGAGACGTTTGGGCTGCGTATGCAAATGAGGCGATCGGCTGTTGCCGCTGCGAGCCATATCGCTGATGGGCATGGCAGGACGACGGATGCAGATTTACGAAGATCGCTTGGCTCCGCACGTGGATCGCTGTACGAATTCGAAACCCAGAACGATTTGGCGCGCGATCTGGGCTTCATTCAACCAGAATGCGCCGACCGTTTGCTCGCGTTGGCGACGGAAACCGTCAAACTCATCCATGGATTAATGGGAGTGTTGGAAGCGTGAGCGACGCTGGAGCCGCTAACTTGCTAACTTGCTTTTTGCGCGCAAGCGCAAGCTAACTTGCTATCTGGTAAACAAACTCATCATGAAGATTCTGACAAAATGGCTTCGAACTTACCTTCCTGCGCTACCCGTCGACGATGCGCGGCTCGCCGAAGACCTGACCCTGCGCGGCATTGCCGTCGAGGGCATTTATTCGCTGGGCGAAGGCAACGGCTCACTCTACGAAATGGACATCACCACCAACCGAGTGGACGCGATGAACCACTACGGCGTGGCTCGCGAAGTGGCGACGATTTATGGAATGGGGTTGCCGGCGCTCCATTTTGCTTTGCCCGAGGCGAGGCCCGGGGCCCAGTCCTTCCCGGTGAAAATTGAAGCCGCGGATGCCTGCGGCCGCTTTACCGCGCGGGTGCTGCGCGATGTGACAATTTGCGAGTCGCGCGACTGGTTCCAGGGCGCGGAGGTGAAGTCGTACTTCGGCCTGCTCGAGCAGAAGATGATTTCGAATGCCGTCGACGCCAGCAACTTTGCGTGGCTCGCCATGGGCCAGCCGACCCACACATTCGATCTGGACAAAATCGAGGGCGGCATTATTGTTCGGCGTGCGCTGAAAGGCGAAAAACTCAAGACGCTCGACGGCGTGGAACGCGTTCTCGATCACGACGACCTGGTTGTGGCCGATCACAAAAAGGCGCTGGGGCTGGCCGGCGTAATGGGCGGCTGGGACACCATGATTACGGCTGAGACTAAGAACGTCCTGGTTGAAGCGGCGTGGTTCGATCCCATGGCGGTGCGACGCACGGCGCGGCGCCATGGGCTGCATACCGACGCGAGCCATCGGTTTGAACGCGGCGCGGATTTTAATGCGACACCGGTTGCGTCGGCTCTGGTGAGCGCGATTCTGCTCGCCCCGGGTGGATGGATTGAAGGCGGATTGATTGACGCGCGCGTAGAAGCGATTGAGGCGCGAACGGCAAGGAGAAAGCCGGTCACTCTCCAGCTCCGCGAGGTGCATCGGCTTCTTGGAGCCACCGTGGACAAGGCTGGCATTGCGGCTGAGGGCGTCGAAGCGGTATTGAACGGACTCGGCTGCAAACTTGCCGCGGACCTGGATGACTTGCGCGAGGGCGGCCTTTCGTGGCGGGTCACGCTGCCGAGCTGGCGGCTCGATCTGGAGCGCGAGATCGACCTGATTGAAGAGATCGCGCGGGTGTACGGTTACAACCGGTTTGCGAACACGCTGCCGGCTTTTGGCGAAGGAGTGAAGGCGCTGCCGTGGGCTGAAAAAGAGGCGGCGGTGCGCGATACATTGCGCACCGCGGGATTCCACGAAGCGATTGGAAGCACGTTTTGCTCGGCGGCCGAGGCCGCGCTGACTGCGCCGCAGCCAGGGCTGGTGGTGCCGCTCGGCAATCCGCTAAATGAAGAGGCCGGCGTGCTTCGCCCGTCATTGGTGCCGGGAATGCTGGCGATGGTGGCCGGCAACCTGAATCGAGACGTGAGCGATGTGAGGTTGTTCGAACTGGGAACGGTGTTCAGCGGCACCACGGAGAAAGTGGATGAGCGGCCGTCGCTGACCTTTGGCGCGGTCGGAGCTCTGCCCCAGGAGTCGGCGCTGCATGCTTCGCGAGCCATCGACTTTCACGATATCAAAGGCTTGGTTGAGCAGCTGCTGTACCGGTTCGAGATGAGAGCGATTTACTTCGACTGCTTCCCTGCCGAGGCCGGTATCACGCCCCAGTGGCTGCACCCGTGTCGCGCCGCCCGCGTGGTGGCCCAAGGCTTGACGGTGGCGTGGTTCGGGCAGCTCAATCCGCGCGAAGCCGCGGCGCGCAAGATCAAAGACGCGGTGCTGGTTGGCGAGGTCTACCTTGACCGGCTCTACAAGTTGCCGCTGCGCAAGCCGGCCGCGCGTGAGATATCGCGATTTCCAGCCCGTGCGGCGCGATTTTTCTCTGGTCCTGAACGAGGGCGTTGCCTGGGAGGCGCTCGACCAAGCCCTGGGTGGGTTGCAGATTCCCGAGCTGGTCGACTGGCGGGTCCGCGAGGTCTTTCGCGATGCGCGGCTGGGCAAGGGCGAGTATTCGCTGCTGCTGGGTACGACTTTTCAGGCGCCCGACCGCACGCTGCGCGAGGAGGAACTGCAGAGCTTTCAGGCTCAAGTGGTGGAAGCTGTTGGCAAGGTTGGCGCACGTTTACGAGCGTGAGAAGTTTTCCGCAATCATCCGGGCTATACTCGAACGGTCGAACGCTTATAGAGCGCGGAGGTTGAGATTATGCCAGAATCCTTATGGTCTTCCGAAACAGAAGCAGTGGAACAGCAGGCGGAGCACGCGACGGACGAGAAGCACGAACCCCGGGTTGAGGACGAGTCCGGGCAAAAAGAAACAGAAAAGGTTGCGCCACCGGTCGCCCTGGCCGTAAGTTCTGACGATTTTTCAGCGCTTGAAGAACGCGTGATGCGCGCGGTTGCGATGCTGAAACACGAGCGGCAGGCGCGCGCCGCAGCCGAAGTGCGTATTGCCGAGGCCGAAGAACGCACCGCAAAGGCTGAGGAACAGCTGGGACCAACCCATACGCAACTCAACCAGCAGACGCAGCTCATTGAGCAACTGCAGAACGAAGTCTCCAGCCTGCGCGCCGAGCGGGACACCGTGCGGCACCGGGTGGAACGGTTGCTTGAGCAGCTTGACTCCTTGGAAATCTGAGGCTCCAATGACAGCTGAACCCATCAACAAAACGGGATTTGTAACGGTTGAGATTTACGATCAGTTCTATCATCTGGCCGGCAACGATGCGCCGCACATCCAGGAGCTGGCGCGCCAGGTAGATGCAAAGATGCGTGCCGTGGCGGCACAGGGGCGCACTGCGGACTCGCTGCGCGTGGCTGTGCTGGCAGCGTTGAACCTGGCCGACGAACTTTCGCAGGCGCGCTCCGCCGATCCCACGGTGGGCCATTTGCGCGCTTCATGCCTCAGGGGGCTGCTCGACGAAGTGCTGGAAGACGAACGTAAGACCTCGTCGTAATAGCCCGGCGAAGCTGGGCTAGTGTCCTGCCTCTAAAGGCCATAACATAAAATGACCTGTCATCCTGAGCGAAAGGGGCCTCAAACGCTTTTCAGGGGTCCCCAATGAGCTGCCTTTGCTCTTTGGGGCAGAGTTTGGGGGTGGTGAGTCGAAGGATCTGCATTTGTCCTTTCTCGATTTTCACAAGGAACTTCAGAGACGGGACACCAGCTTTCCCCAATTGGCCAGAGGTGTGGCGTTCCTTCATCTCTGCACATTACCTTCGCGTAGACTCTCTTGGAAATTTGTAAAGTCTAACTTTTCCCCTCCGATAAGGGCTCAAGTACAGGAGCGTACGACTGCTTCCTGTCACCGTCGCACATTTCTTCTGCGCGCGGAGCCTGGAGGGCTGCATGACCCGCTTCACCACCCGCTTTCTGATGGCCTTTGGTCTGGCTTTTTTGCTCTCGTCAGCGGCCGCGCTCGCCCAGCTGCCGCCCAGCGACGAGGAACTCTCGCAACAGGCCGCAAGCATGGGCAGCGGCCAAATTGTGATTCCGCATTCCGGAATCCAACGCCCCAACGATGTTGGCATTCGCGCCCGCACTCTCTACAAAATCTTTGTTCCCGCCGGCCGTCCGCAGGGTGTTGCAGGATTCGGCGAGGATGAGGAAACAGCAAGACTGCCTGTTTCGAGGGGAGACGTGTTCAGGGAAACCGTTACAAAGTCTGTGCAGCCCATCGCGGGATACGATGCGGAGACTCCGGCGTCACTGGCCTGCCTGTATCAGTTGGTGGCCGTAACCTCGGGCTGCAATCCGGGAACCTTGACGACGGTCGCCACGGGAGGCTCAAAGGCAATCGCCATTGTGGATGCCTACGATTACCCGACCGCGCTAGCTGACTTGACTGCTTTCTCCAAGCAGTTCGGCCTCGCGTCGCCCACATCTTCAACATTTACGGTTGCGTACGAGGCAACGAGCAAGCCGTCGCCCGATCCCGATTGCGCGGACTACGGGGGCTGGGACTGCTGGGCCACCGAATCGGCGCTCGACATCGAAATGGCGCACGTTGCCGCGCCCTCCGCACACATCTACCTGGTTGAAGCGAACTCGAGCAATTACAACGATCTCTTCGCCGCGGTCACCAAGGCCGTCTTGCTGGTAAAGGCCGCGGGCGGCGGTGAAGTCTCAATGAGCTGGGGCGGCGGCGAGTACTCCACCGAGACCAGCTACGACTCGACCTTCACCGGCACAAACGTTGTGTTTTTTGCATCCAGCGGAGACAGCGAAGGGACCATCTACCCTGCGGTCTCTCCCAACGTGATTGCCGTCGGCGGCACAACCATCGCCCGCAATCCGTCCACCATGGCCTTTGAAAGCGAAGTTTCCTGGGAAGATACGGGCGGCGGCTACAGCGTCTATGAGTCGCGGCCTTCGTTCCAAAGTAGCATCTCGTCGACAGTGGGCACGCACCGCGGCGTACCCGATGTCGCCGCGGTGGGCAATCCACGCACCGGGGTGTGGGTCTACAACAGCTACGAAAACACCTATAGCGGGACCCTCTATGCCTGGAACATCATCGGCGGCACCAGCGTGGCCTCGCCGCTTTGGGCAGGCGTTGCAAATCATGCCGGTCACTTCAGCGCATCCACATCGGCTGAAGAGACGCTCATTTACGCAAGCGGAAAAACCGCTGCGGACTTCCGCGATATCACTGTCGGAACCTGCGGCTACTACGAGGGCTACCTGGCTGCGAGCGGATGGGACGCGTGTTCGGGCTTCGGCGCGCCGTTGGGAGCGGCCGGCAAATAGCAGTCGCCTCCGTCACAACTCAAAAAAACGCCTCGGGTGTAAGATTCCTTCGATACGAATCAAGCACCCGAGGCGAAATGCGAATGCCGGGTTTGAAGAGCACGGTTCGGTTACGGCTTGTCTCACTTGCATCGCTTTGTCTGGTGTATGCAGCCGCGAATCCAGCGGGCGTTGCGGCGCAGAGCAACTCCGGCGGACCCAGCCACCCCAAGGCACAGAAGACTTTTGATGAGGCGGCGGAGCGCGCGCGCCACGGTGACAAAGAGGGCGCCGCCGACGAATTTCGCAAGGCAAACAAGCAGGACGGCGGGCGCTGCGCGACGTGTCTGAACCGCGCCTACAAGCTTGCGCTAGAGAGCGGCGATTTGAAGACTGCCCAGGCTGCGGTTGCCGATCAGATGCCGCTCCCGACAAACGATTCAGATCGCGCAGAACTGCATTTTCGCCTGGCGCTGGTGCTCCAGCGCCGGGGGATCAAAGAGAAAAATGATGCGCTCTTCACCGAGAGCTGCCACGAGCTGAAGACAGCTCTCGCTCTCGATCCGCAATACTCGCGCCTGCACTACCTGATGGGGATTTCGCTTGCCTGGCTGCACCAGGACGATGCGGCGCGCAGCGAGTTCAACGCATTCTTGAGTCAGGACAAGGACGATCCATCGTTGCACGAGCGTGCGCGGCGCTATGCCGAACGCATTGACCTGGCCCGCTCGCGCATGGCCCCGCCGTTTTCGGCAGCCACCATCGATGGGCAGCGCATCTCGCTCGACAGCCTGGCCGGCAAGGTGGTGCTCATCGACTTCTGGGCCACCTGGTGCCCGCCGTGCGTCGCCGCTCTGCCGCATATCCGGCAAATTGCGCACGCGTTCGAAGGGCAGCCCCTCGTAGTTATCAGCGTGAGCTTCGACAGCGACGACGCGAAGTGGAGAGAGTTTGTCGTCAAAAACAGAATGACATGGGTGCAGATTCGCGATGGAAAGTTCACCGGCCCGCTGGCACAGGTTTTCGACATCCGCGCCATTCCCGCAACCCTTACCATCGATGCCGACGGAGTGCTTGAAGATCAGCACGAAGGTGATGCGGCCATCGATGGGACTCTAAAGAAGCTGATTGCGCAGGCACAGGAACTTGCGAATCGCAAAAGCGCGGAACCTGCCGCCGTCAAGCCTGTCGGAGCGGGCAACTGAGAGTTCGTTCCGAAGTGGTCGGCGCATCCCAATTGCGGCGGAGAAAGAACCTAACACAACTTACCCTCTTAGCACAAGACTTGCATTTCTTAGCGAGTACACCTACTATCCGCATTAGAAACCGGCCTGCAAAGCAGGTGGGTAGTCAACGCTGGATGAACCAACATTCATTGAACAGGGGCTCGACTCGATTATCGGTTCTGTGTGCCGTGTCCGCCAGTCCGGAATGCCTAATGAACCGCGGAGAGCTCCACCGTCTTAGGACGGGTTCACCAGCGCATTACCCACGGCCCAGTGGGTCGGTTTTCTATTTGCACACGGAAATCACCCGCCTGTCCGCGCCGTCATTGCGCTCCATGATGCCGTGAACAGCGCGCTCAGCCACGTGAAGAGCCGCTCGATGCCGTATCCTTGCCTCACGTGCATCCCGTCCTGTTCCACATCGGTTCTCTCATCGTTCCGTCGTATGGAGCAATGGCCGCGGTCGGCGTGCTTGCCGCGCTTTTCCTGGCGCAGCGCACCGCACGCACGGCGGGAGTGAATGCCGCCGGGCTCTGGAACCTGTGCATCATTTCGCTCTGCGCCGCGCTGGCCGCCGAGCGACTGCTGCTGGTGGCCGTCAACTGGAGCGCAATCCGGCTGCATCCGCAATGGACCCTTGGCCTGGCCATGGTGCATCATCCGCTGGTGGCCGCGATCGGCGTATTGGCCGGCGGAGGCGCAGCAACGTTGTATGTGCAGGTTCGAAAACTGCCGGCCCTCGCCACGGCCGACGCGCTCGCTGCGCCACTCGCGCTCGGCCTCGCCTGCGAACAGGTTGGCGCGCTGCTGGCCGGCTCCGGATACGGCACCGAAGCGTCCGTTCCATGGGCGGTCACTTACAAGAGCCCCGCGGCCGCGCTGTGGAGCGGAACGCCGCTCGGCATTCCTCTCCACCCGGTGCAGGCCTATGCAGCCCTCGCGTTCCTCACGCTCGCCATTCTGCTGCTGGTATTGCTGCCGGCGCGCCGGCGCGTGGGTGACGTTGCCGGCATTTGCCTGATGGGGTTGGGCGCAGCGATTTACATCACCGAGTTATGGCGCGACCAGGAGGGACGCGGTGCGATTCTCAACGGCGCGCTCGACGGGCCGCAGGTCGCAGCCGTGGCAATGGTGATTCTAGGCGCGTGGAAATTGCGAGAGCGGCGCATCGGCGAGCCGGCTAGTCAGCAAGCCGGCAGGTCGGCGCCTGAAAACGCGGCCGAGACCCGCCCTGGCCCGGGAGCAACGCATGAGTGAGCCTCGCAGTTTCGATGTTCCGGCCGAGGCGCGCGGGCAGCGGCTCGATCATTTTCTCGCCACCGGACTCGCCGATGTGAGCCGATCGCGCGTACAGATGCTCATCGACCAGGGCGATGTGCAGGTAAACGGCGCGGCGGCCAAGTCGTCAACAAAGCTGCGCGGCGGCGAGCGCATCGAGGTGACTGGTGAGCCGCATCCGGCGCCGCTCAAGGCCGAGCCTGAAGCGATTCCCCTCCATGTTGTATACGAAGACGTCGATCTCGCTGTCATCGACAAGCCCGCCGGCATGATGGTGCACGCCGGCTCAGGCCGCGACAACGACGCGCGCGGCCGCGGAACGCTGGTGAACGCGCTGCTTTACCGCTTCAACAAGCTTTCGTCAACCGGCGGCGAACTACGGCCGGGCATTGTGCACCGGCTCGACAAGGAGACCAGCGGGCTGATCGTGGTGGCAAAAAACGATCGCGCCCACGCCGCGCTTGGCGAGATGTTTTCGTCGCGGCGCATCAAGAAAACCTACCTCGCGCTGGTCGAGGGCAGGCTCGAGCGCGACAAGGGAACCATTACCGCAGCCGTCAGCCGCGACCGCATTCGACGCACCCGCATGACCACCCGCCCTAACGAAAATGCCCGTTCGGCAGTCTCTCACTATGAAGTCATTCGACGGCTTGAGACACGCTTTGGCCCGTTCACGCTGGTTCGCGTGCGGATTGAGACCGGCCGAACGCATCAGATCCGTGTCCACATGGCGTCAATCGGCCATCCCGTGGTGGGCGACACGCTCTACGGCGCGGCCGGACAAATTGTCGAGAAGACGCCGGCGCAATCGGGAAAAGTTGCCGGAAGGCGTGGAGCCGAGGGGGAAAAACTCAGGCTGGGACGCAATTTTCTGCATGCGGCGCGGCTGGAGTTCGCGCACCCGGTGACGGGAAAAGCGATGGAACTGGAAGCGCCGCTGCCTGACGAGCTTTCGGCCTTTCTTGAGCGGCTGGAATACCCGGCGAAACCCAGCGCCGGCAGTTGAGATTCCCGCCGGCGTGTGGCCCGGTTGCGATTGTTAAAATGAGGAAGTCATGATTCGAAACATCCTGTCCTTGGCCTTAGCGGCGATTCTTGTGTCCGCCGCGCATTCTCAACAGCCTCAAACGCCCGCGCCTTCAGCCCCGGCATCCGCGCCAACGCAAGCCCCGGCAGCCCAGCAGGCGTCCGCCCCGGCAACTCAGCCCGGGCAACAGGGAACTGCGGCCAACGACGAACAAACTCCTCCGGTCATTCCGGTACAGGTCAACGAAGTTCCGCTCATTTTCACGGTGACCGACGGTCACGGCCACTACATCCCCAACCTGCAGCAAAGCGACTTTGCCCTGCTCGACAACCAGCGCGCGCCCGCAAAAGTGAATCGGTTCCGCCAGCAAATCAACCTGCCGCTGCGTGTCGGCCTGCTCATCGACACCTCAACGTCCATTCACTCTCGGTTCCAGTTCGAACAGCAGTCGGCGACCGAGTTTCTGCTTGAAGTGCTGAAGGCCAGGGGCGATCGCGCCTTTGTGATGGGTTTCGACGTAACGCCCGACGTGACTCAGGATTGGACCAACAATCTCGACGCGCTTGAAACCGGCGTGAACAGACTCAAATCCGGCGGCGGTACGGCGCTGTTCGACGCTGTTTATACGGCCTGCCGCGACAAGCTGCTAACCTCCCGCGGCCCTGAACCGGTACGCAAGGCGCTCATTGTTATTTCAGACGGCGACGATAACCAGAGCCGCGTGTACCTGAATGAATCCATCAAGGAATGCCAGCGGGCCGACACCATTATCTACGCCATCAGCACCAACTGGACGCCGAGCCGCGGCCCCGGCGACAAGGTGATGCAGGAGCTGGCCGAGGAGACCGGCGGAGAAGCGTTCTTCCCGCCCAACATTGAGGACATGGCCACCAGCTTTAGCGATATCGAGACCGAATTGCGCAGTCAGTATGAGCTGGACTACACGCCGGCCGACTTCAAGGCCGACGGATCGTTCAGAACCATCTATCTTTACTGTTACAACCGCAGCTACCACGTGCACGCCCGAAAAGGATACTTCGCGCCGAAGAACTAAGCGCGCAACCGCGAGCCGGGACCTGATTTCTGAGAGAGAGCGCGGCATGGTTCGCGCTCTTTCGTTCTTATTCCCCCACCGGCGTTACCGACCCGCGGGAACGAAACATTGGGGTGCCCCATCCATCGAGCGTTGTTTGCTCGATGGGTGGGATGCCACGAAGTTCAAGTTCCAAGCAGCCGGTTTTGTTTCTTATCAGTCCCCCACCGACGTTACCGACCCGCTGGAGGATGAAACTGTGCCCCATCCATCGGACGTCTTTGTTCTTGTCCGATGGGTGGGAGTCCTCAGAACCCATCCCGTGTTTTGTTGTACTTGCATTTTTGTTTCTTTCTAGCGGCGGAATAAGACCCAGCCCCGGCTGTTCCATTTCAGGACAACTCGTCTCCACGCGTTCGTAATTGAATCCCACCACAATTCATATTCGCGTTTCTAATCTTTTCCTCCCCTGCGCACGATGAAATAGGAGAAGGCGCTGAGTTGCGAACGCCGTCCGCGCAGGTTGCGATGGCCGGGGTCGATTCAGGGGTTGGGGCACACTCCGAACGTGAGCCAGCCCGGAACGGATTGCGAGCCATGCAGACGCAGCACGGGAATGAGGGGTTCCGGTGATCCGGCAGGCGATAACGTGCGACATCTGCGGTTCAGAGAAGCGGCAAACCAACCACTGGTTTGTGGCTTATGAGCTGAATGGCGAGTTGCGGATGAGCGGATGGAGTTCGCGTCATCGGCTGCGGCCCGGCTCCAAGCACCTGTGCGGGCAAACCTGCCTGCACAAGCTGGTTGACGAGTTCATGGCCAAGTCGATTGCGGTACGCGCACAGCCCAGCGATGACGAAGAGCCGACGCTGGCGACGGCCACCGATATCAGCCTGACCTCGAAGGCCGCCTATGACGAGTTGCCTGCGAAAAAGATCGGCTTCGACGAAATTGAATCGGGCATTCGCCTGTTGACGCCGATTGACGACAATGCTCCGCGTCCCGGACAACGCCTGCCGGCCGGGCTGGCCATTCCGGCGCACAACGATGCGGCCGGAGTTGGCGGCATTCCCGATGCGCCGCGCTACAACTCTGCCAACTGGCGCGCCGAAGCATGGGAACGCGAGCGGGAACGCGAACTGCGCGCAGCCGAGCGCCGCCCCGACATCGTACGTCGGCGATCGCGGCAATAAGCCACTGGTTTAGAGGAGGAGACTCTTATGTGGTTCGATCTGCTTTTGGTTCTTGTGGCTTTAACGCCACTTATGTTGCAAGGCCGCAAGCTCAATCCGGCAATTACCCCTGAAGCATCGCCAGCAAGCCCGCCTCGTCAAGCACGGCGATCTTGAGCTCGTGCGCCTTGTCGAGCTTTGATCCGGCCTCTACGCCGGCAACCACGTAATTGGTCTTCCTGCTCACCGAGCCGGAGACTTTGCCTCCCGCAGCCTCGATCTTTTCCTTGGCCTCTTCGCGCGAAAGCGTGGGCAGCGTGCCGGTGAGCACAAAGGTCATTCCTGTCAGTTGCGTTGTGCGCTGCTTTTTCTCTGCTGTCATATCGACGCCCGCGGCGCACAGGTGCTCAACCAGCGTGCGATTTGCCGGCCGTGAAAAGAAATCGAGAATGGCCTCTGAGATGCGCGGGCCGACTTCTTCAACGCGCTCCAGCTCTTCTTTGCCCGCTGCCATCACGGCGTCGATCGATCCAAACTCCTGCGCCAGCAGCTCCGCAGTGCGCTCGCCAACGAACCGAATGCCAAGCCCCATCAACACGCGCGCCAGGCCGGCTTTCTTCGAGCGTTCAATTTCGGCAAGCAAAGTGCGCGCCGACTTTTCTGCGAAGCGTTCCAGCTCGGTAAGCTGTTCTTCGGTGAGCAGGTAGACATCGGCGACACTCTTCACCAGTCCGCGATCGAGCAACTGTTGCACTGCCGCGTCGCCCAGCCCTTCAATGTTCATCACGCCGCGGCTGCCAAAGTGGAGCAGCGTTTCACGCAGCTTGGCCGGGCAGTCGGCGTTGACGCACCGCCAGTCGGCCTCGCCCTCTTCTCGCACCACCGGACTCTTGCACTCCGGACATTCCGAAGGAAAATTGAAGCGATGCTTCCCGCGCGGGTGATCGGCGTCTTCAACCACTTCAACGACCTTGGGAATCACGTCGCCGCCCCGCTCCACCTTGACCCAGTCGCCGACCAGCAGGCCCAGCCGCTCGATAAAATCGGCATTGTGCAGCGTAGCGCGGCTCACCGTTACGCCGCCCACAAAAACGGGGCGCAGCATGGCCGTAGGCGTCAGCTTGCCGCTGCGCCCCACGGTGATCATGATGCCTTCAAGCTGCGTAATCGCGGCCTCCGCGGTGAACTTGTACGCGATGGCCCAGCGCGGCGCGCGGCCCGTGTAGCCCAGCCTCTGCTGCGTGGCGTGAGAGTCGACTTTGATCACCACGCCGTCGATGTCGTAGCCGAGCGTGGGTCGCTTTTGACCGGCGTCTTCAATAAACCGCTCCATCTCATCGACATTTTTCATGCGTCCACGATGCGGGTTCACGCGAAAGCCCAGGGCCGTTAGCGTCTCGAGAGTTGCGGTCTGCCCGGCGGCATAATACTCGCCGTCAATGAGCAGAAAGTAGGCAAAGAACACCAGCCTGCGGTTCGCAACGATGGAGGGCTCAAGCGTTCGCAAGGTGCCCGCTGCCGAGTTGCGCGGATTGACGAATGCGGGCAACCCTTCTTTTTCGCGCTCTTCGTTCACTCGCACGAAGGCGGCCTCGGGCATCACGCACTCGCCGCGCACCTCAAGTCCGCGGCCTGCTGGGATCCCGGCCTTCTTAACACGATCGGCTGCAATCGACAGCGGCACGCTCCGAATGGTGCGGATGTTGGTGGTGACGTCTTCGCCGATCTGTCCGTCCCCTCGCGTTACTCCTGCGGAGAGCAGTGCTCCTCCCGCCTCATCGGCTGAGTATTGAAGCGCCACGCTCAGCCCGTCGAGCTTGAGCTCGGTGGTGTAATCCACGGGCAGATTGCCGGCCAGTTCATGCACGCGCCGGTCCCAGTCGCGCAGCTCGTCGATGGAGTAGGCATTGTCGAGCGAGAGCATTGGCCGCGAGTGGCGCACCTTGCTGAACCCCTCGGCCGGCTTGCCGCCCACGCGCTGTGTTGGCGAGTCGGGCGTGACGAGCTCGGGATGCTCGGCTTCGAGGCGTTTGAGCCGGTTCATCAGCGCGTCGTACTCGGCATCGCTGATCGCGGGCGTGTCGAGAACGTAGTAGAGATGCTCGTGGCGGCGAAGTTGCTCGCGCAGCTTTTCAATTTGTTTTGCCGCGGCGTCGGTCATAGCAGGAATTATATTGAGCCCCACTCAAGCAAAGCTTGAATGGGGCACCCGGCTGGATGGCACACTGAGGTTTGCGGCTATTTCGATTCGTCTTTCAGCCCCCTGAACTTGAGCATCGGCTCGATGCTGGGCTCGGCGCCGAGCCAGTTGGTGTACATCTTCTCGAGATCCTCGGTGTTGCCGCGCGAAAGAACCATCTTCCTGAAGCGATCGCCATTCGCACGGGTCAGCCCGCCGTGATCGAGGAACCACTGGAACGCGTCGTCGTCGAGCATCTCGGTCCACAGGTACGCATAGTAGCCGGCCGCGTAGCCGTTGGCCCAGATGTGCAAGAAATAACTCGACCGATAACGCGGCGGAACAGCATCGATCCACAGATGCGCTTGCTCGAGTGCCTGCTTCTCAAATTCGTCGGGATTCTCGAGCGCCGCGCTCGCAGCCAGCGTGTGCCACTTCAGATCGAGCTCGGCCGCAGCCAGCAGTTCCGTCATCATGTATCCCTGGTTAAAAGTGCTCGCCTTTTTCAGCTTTGCCGCCAGTTCCGCCGGCATGGGCTCGCCGGTCTTGTAATTGCGCGCGTAGTGCTTGAACACCTCGGGATACGACGCCCAGTGTTCGTTGAACTGCGAGGGGAACTCGACAAAATCGCGCGCCGTTTGCGTGCCGGAGAGGCTCGGATACATAGTGTCGGCGAACATGCCGTGCAGCCCGTGGCCGAATTCGTGAAACATGGTTGTGACGTCGTCGAAGCTGATGAGCGCCGGCTCACCCGGCGCCGGCTTGTCGAAGTTGGCCACGTTGTAAACCACGGGCAGTTCGCCCAGCAGCTTCGATTGTTGAACGAAATTGTCCATCCACGCGCCGCCGTTCTTGTTGTCGCGTTTGAAGTAGTCGCAGTAAAAGAGCGCCAGCGGCGAGCCATCGGCGTTGAAGACTTCAAAGACGCGCACATCGGGCTGATAGACCGGGATATCGTGCCGCTCCTTGAACGTGAGCCCGTAGAGCATGTGCGCCGCGTAAAACACGCCGTTTTCAAGCACGTTGTTGAGCTCGAAATATTGCTTCACTTGTGCTTCGTCGAGATCGTAGCGAGCCTTGCGCACCTGCTCCTGGTAGAAGTTCCAATCCCACGGCTCGAGCTTGAGGCTGGCAGGCGAGCCATTCTGGCTAAGAATCAAGGCCTGGATATCTTTCGCTTCCCTTGCGGCCCTGGCTGTTGCTGCTGGCGCCAGAGCTTCAACAAAATGCTCGGCCGCATCGGGCGTTTTGGCCATCTGATCCGTGAGCACCCACGCGGCATAGTTCTCGAATCCCAGCAGCGCCGCCTTTTGCGCGCGCAGTTGCGCCAGCCGCGCAATCGTCTGCCGCGTATCGTTGGCATCGCCGTGCTCGGCACGGTTCCACGAGTCCTCAAACAGCGCCTGCCTGGTTGCGCGATTGGTGAGATAAATAAGGTCGGGCTGCTGCGTCGTGTTCTGCAGTGGGATGAGCCATCCCTTCTCGCCTGCGCCCCTCGGCTGCCTGCGCCGCCGCGGCCTGTCTGCGCAGGGCTATAGCCGGCGAGCGCCGACGCATCGCTCGTAAAGTATGCGCCCGCCTTCGTCGCAGCCAGCAGCTTGCTGATAAACGCAGCCTGCAGCGTCGAATCCTCTTCGTTAATCTTCTTCAGCTTTTCCTTGTCCGCATCGGAAAGATTTGCGCCGGAATGAATGAACTTCTTGTAGGTGTAGTCAAGCAGCTTGAGCGATTCCGCGTCGAGGTCGAGCGACTCGCGCTGATCGTAGACTGCCTTTACCCGCGCAAAGAGTTTCGAATCGAGATAGATTGCATCGTGCAATGCGGCCTGCCGCGGAGCCTCGTACTCCTGCACCTTTTGCAGTGCGTCGTTGGTATTTGCAGAAGTGACGCCGTTGAAAACATCCATCACGCGGTCGAGCAACTGGCCCGACTTCTCGAGTGCGACAAGTGTGTTCTCGAAGGTCGGCGGCGCTGGATCATTGGCGATGGCTTCAACCTCTTTGCGCTGCTCGGCCATGCCGGTGTCGATAGCCGGCTGATAGTCGTTGTCTTTTATTTTGTCGAAGGGCGGCGCCTCGAACGGCAGCGTACTTGACGCGAAGAAGGGATTCTCGGGTCCGAATGAGCTGCTCTGCGCCGCAGCCAATGTTCCGACCGATGCGATGGATGAGTACATAGTCAAAATCAACAAGCTCCAAAAGGTACTTCTTAAGTTTTTCATAACTACGCCATTTCCCCTGCAAGGCAAGATTGTATGAGAAAGGCCGGCCCGCCGGTTGTGACCAAGCTCAGACTCTTTGACGCACAGCGCGTGGTCAGGGCATCTTGATCGTCTCGAACCGGTTCTACGGGCCAGGCGCACTCGTGTGGGATGCTGTTAGCAGGACATTTTTAATTCAATGGAGCCAATCACACATTTCTTGACCGGAGCGTGCATCGGGCGCGCGGGATTCAATCGCAAGACGGCCTACGCCACGCTGGCTGCGGTGCTGTCTGCCGAGGCCGCCGACGTCGACATCCTCTGGGGTTTCGCCGGGCCGGTCGAGGAACTGAAGCACCATCGCGGCATCACGCACACCTTTATCGCCGTCCCGGTGATTGCTGCGGTCGTGGTCGGCTTGGTGTGGCTCATCGATCGGATTCGCAAGGGCCGGGCGAAACCCTCACCTGCCAATGCTCAACTCCAAGAAGTAAAAGCGCCCCCGGCGCCGGCGCCGCAATCTATCAGCTGGGGCTGGCTCTACCTCACCGCCATCGTCGCATCGCTCAGCCATCTGCTGCTCGACTGGACCAACAACTACGGCGTGCGTCCATTTTTCCCATTCAATCCCCGCTGGTACATGGGCAGCATCGTTTATATCGCGGAGCCGGTGATCTGGGCTTTGCTGCTGCTGGCGCTCATCATGCCGTGGCTCTTCGGGCTGGCCGATCAGGAAATCGGCGCCAGGCGCAAGCGATTTCGCGGGCGTGGCTGGGCCATCTTCGCGCTCAGCGGAATGGTTGCGCTGTGGGGCTGGCGCTGGTTCGAACAACAGCAGGCGCTCATCATGCTGGGCAAAACCCAGGTAACGCGCGAACCAATCATTCGCATCGGTCTCGAGCCTTACCCGGTGAATCCTTACCACTGGCGCGCCATCCTCGAGACGCGCGACTTTTACCAGACAGCCGAGATCAACACTTTCAATCCGGATTCCCCGGTCGCCATTACCAGCGACCCCGTGCGCGACGCGATGTATAAGCCCGCCGACACGCCCGCGGTTGGGGCAGCCAAGCAGACGCTGCTGGGCCGCGTTTATCTCGACTGGGGACGCTGGGCCGTGGTGCGCGATGTTGGCCCCGAGCCGGTTCCGGGAGTTGCCCCGCCAAACCTGCCCTTCAACCGCAAGTGGACGACAGTCGAGTTCAGCGATTTGCGATTTTCAGATCGGCTGCCCGGCGCAAGCCGTAACGCGAAGCCGCCGCTCAGCGGCTGGGTGTACATCGTGGACGGGCACGACGAAGCCGCCGAAGGCATGGGATCGAGAGAGCAGAAGACCGACGGGTCGGAGTAGGCCGCAATTCTCACTGAGGTGGGGTACCGCACAGTTGCACAGCGGGAACGCTGAACAGCGTGTCGCCAAGCTGTTGATTCCATTGGCAGCACAGTTAGACAGTTAGACAGCCGCTCTTGTATGGGACCGGGGAGGCTTATTTTCAGCTTGCCGGATCGCGAGCCTTGACGGAATGGGATGGCGAGGTTCCTCATGTATTTCGATCCTTCCAAGAACAATTGTGCGCCGAGAGGCCGTAATTACCGGCAGTGAGAATTTGGTCTAAGTTATTGAAATTAAGCCTGGTCGCAAACGGCCCTCTTTACATCGCATTAGTACTTTCGCAAGTGTTGGGACCGTAAAAGCAAAGTTTTTTTCGATTTCATGGAAATTGTTTTGGCGATGTGGAATATTAGAGGTTGACCCGAGCGTATACGGTCAGCAGAATGAAGGGGAGCGGAACCGGGGCACATAAACCCAGGAACCAGCTTCTACCGATTGTGGATGAACCGACGTCAAATTCCGAAGAGATTCAATAAACGTTGCGGATTCAAAAGGATGACTCACCGATGATTGCCTATTTTCTGGTGCTGCTGGCGGTGTTGAGCCGCTACCTGGTTGCGGGGCACTTACCGCTTTTAAACTTTACGGCGGTTACGGGCGGGCTGATTTACTTCGGCGCCAAGCGCTCGTGGCGCGAGATGATTGGACCGCTTGCCATCCTGATGGTCAGCGACTACTGCCTGACGACTTACACCTATCACTACGCTTTCCACTGGCAGGGCTACATCCCTACTTGGATCTGGTATGTGGCGGCCATGGCGCTGGGCCAGATTCTGCTTCGCGCAAAAACCAGCGTGGTCCGCGTGGCGGCCGGCGCGATCCTCGGCCCCACGGCGTTCTTTGTCATTTCAAATTACGCAGTCTGGCTGGGAAGCGTGTTTTATCCGCACACGATGAGCGGATTGATGACCTGCTACGCAGCGGCAATTCCCTTCTATGGCAACGATCTGGCGGCAACCTCGATTGTGCTGGCCGCGGCCTTCGGCGTCCCGGTGCTGGCAAAGAAGCTGAATCCGGCCGAGCCGGCAACGGTGCGGGTGAAGAAGTAGAACCATATCGAGCATGTGAATACGACGGGCAACCTGCGGGCTGCCCGTGGTTTTTTGGGGAAGTCGGCTTGATTGAGGTTGCATTAAGGGGTGATAGAACCAGTCACTGCTTAAAGTTCACTGTAATGCCTCCGGCAGATTTTGCCGCAGGTAGCCAACAAAATACTCCGCGACTCGGTCACTGCCGAATACGGAGATGTGGTGAAATTCATCACGGTAGAGAGGTAAACCATCCCAAATCAAACTGCAATTCCTGGCATTGCAGAACAGATCGTTCTGATCGAAGAAGAGGACCTTTGGATTTGAAGCGTGAATGCTGTCCACCAACGGTTTGAAATGCGCATTAAGATCTTCACGCCGACTTAGGGGCAAAGTGCAGTTTCGCTTGGAAGGGAAAAGCGGGCGGCTATAACATTCCCGAATATCGAAGTCCACCACAAGGTGCGGGTAAAAGACAAAAACCTGAATGCCCTGCGATTCGAGAAAGTCGATTCTTTCCTTCAAACGATGGATATAGGCAGCATCTGGATTTCTGTTCAGTCCATCAAGGATGGCAAAGCGGACGGTCCGACTATCGACGATAATTTTGTCAATGAACTTTTCCTGCAGCGCCGATCGGTCGCCGTAGCAGGGGGAATCCTTCGCCATGCCTGAGTCGTCGGTAGCTCCACTTCCAGGATCGCATGTCCCGATAGATAAAAAGATCTGTCTGGCCAGTTCCGGTCTGCTTACCAGGCCTGGATAAAGCTCGTTCGCGTAGCTGTTACCCAACATAATGAAGGTAGGGGGCTGGTCCTTTTCCAGCATACAGAACCACCAGCTGAAGTCCCGCGACTCCTTCAGGGGGAATCGCTCCAAACAGGAATTGTTATTGGTATATCGCCAGACGGGGCCAGTGAACTGCTGTGCTACCGCCGCGTTGAATGTGCTGTCGCGGATAGCAGCACGGTCTTCAAAGCCATGGAAGTGCACAATGCCGATGGCCGTGGTAGCCATCAGAACCATTGCCGCCGCTAAAGCCAGGGCGGTTCGGTATCTTCCCTTCTGGCGGATCGGCTTTTCCACGAATCGACAAGTAAGCCAGGAAAGCACGATTGACACAACAACAGCCACGACGCGAATGAACCAGCTCCCCTTGGTGCCTTCAATAATTCTGATCAGAGAGAGCAGCGGCCAGTGCCACAAATAGAGCGGATAACTGATCAGTCCGAACCATACGAGGACTCTGGTAGAGAGAACGTATTTGTTAAACCATCCGTCCTGACCTGCAGAGATGATGAAGAATGAGGCGACGGTAGGCAGCAGAGCCCACCATCCAGGAAATGCCTCCTTTTCGTTGATCAGCGCCGCGCCGGCAAAGAGAACGACGAAACCGATGGTCGATTGCAGATTCTTGCGCCCACGGATCAGCGCCGGTTTGTGCAACGTTACGTAAGCCAGCAATCCGCCTATCATCAGCTCCCAGAATCGCGAAATCGGCCAGTAGAACGCAGCTACAGGGTTTTTCTGGATCAAATAGATGTTGGCGGCAAAAGAAAGCACGCCAATGACAGCCGTGATACGGAGAAAGCTCCATTTGCGTTTCCATACAAAAGCCAGGAGCAGGGGCCAGAAAATATAAAACTGCTCTTCGATCGCCAGGCTCCATAGATGAAGCATTGGCTTGGTCGCTGAAGTGTTATCGAAATAGCCGCTCTCACCATAGAGCAAAAAGTTGGATACGAACGCCGCACCGGCCGCCACATGCTCGGCTAGTTGTGTGTATTCATCCGCAAAAAGAGTGACCCACCCGAAGGCCAGAATGCAGCCCATTACGATCAGCAACGCGGGGAATATTCTGCGGATGCGCCGATTATAGAAACCGACGATGCTGAAGCTACCGCACTCCAGATTTGAGAAAATGATGGATGAAATCAGAAAGCCGGAGATGACGAAGAAGATATCGACGCCGATCAGCCCGCCTCGCATTTTTCCCGGAAAGGCATGAAAAAACACAACGAGAAGCACGGCGACTGCACGCAGCCCATCGATGTCCGCGCGATATTTTGGATGAATACCGCCTCCTTGAGTCTTGTTCATGACAACAGGCTCCTTCGACGCAGCTACCATAGATTTGGTGGAATGATTGCAGTTTTGGCGGTCGCGGATTCACCCAGGCCAATTACATTTGGATTTTCGGCTCAGCGACTTCTGGACAAAACCCTGTAGGTTGTGTTGCGACTGAAAGTCGCAAGTTTGCGGATGAAGCCGTCTTAAGCAGGCCCGGCTCGGGGTCGACTCAAGGCTCGCTCGGCTGTAATCTTGATGTCCTTACCTGTATCCTCTAACTGCTGATTTTCAATTTACCGCTTGATCGTGTCTTCGTCCACTCCGCCTGGGCTCGCGCAAAGACACATCCGCGCCCACAGACGCTGGCCCCAGCAGCGCAAGTCGAACTGGGGATAATCTTCCCGCGGCATCCGGCTTGATCGCCCCTTCATATGCGGCACCGGTTTACCTGGCGATATCGCGGATTTGGCTGCGGCAGCACACTCACCAGGATGAGCGCGAGTAAGGCAGCAAATATCGCCACGCAAATCCTTAAGCCACTGTATTAGTCCTCTCTGTTGGGCAGTTGGCGTTTCCTCCTCATCCACCACCAGATTGCGAACCCGGCAACCGCCAGCCCACCAACAACGCCAACCGTCGCCAGAGAATGATGCGCCACCAGGCCGGCGGCGCCGGGTCCCAGCTTGAGCACCAGAAGCGCCAGAATGAACCACCGCACCGCGCGTCCGCAGAAGACCGCGAGCATGAACGGCACAACGCGCATCTCAAACACGCCCGCGGCAAAGATGAACACCTTCCACGGCGCGGGAGGCGGCAGCATGGAGGGAATCATCACGGCAAGGAACTCCTGCCGCTCAAAGCGGGCGCGGATGGCCTCAAGCCGTTCGCGTTTGATTTTTTTCATTAAGAAGAGCTCGCCGCCGGCCCTACCGAGGGCGTAGGGCAGCAATCCGCCGATCGATGAGCCCAGGGCGGCCATCAACACGTACGCCCAGAAGTGGCCTTTGGCGTTCCATATTGCGATAGCCAGGTAAGCGTCCATCGGAACCGGGATGGAGGAGGAATCGAGCAGCGCGATGGCCCCCGCGCCCCAAATTCCCAGCTTGGCCAGCGCGGGCAGCATTACCAGCTTCCAAAAAGCCGCAAGGCGCAGAAAAAAATGCTTCAAACAGGCTCCAGTTCGGGGTTCCAGACCGTCAATTCAAATTGTAAGGGCCTCGACCTGATACGAGTCTTGGCACGAGTCCTGACCGCCATCCCCGCGGGGCCGCCGGAAGAGTGAACCTGTGCGTGATGGCAACGGTTCAAAGAGAATGAGAGAATAGGAATTACCAGGAAGGAATTGAGTAGGAGCCGGCGCGTAGCGCGCACCCCCAGGCTCCCGAGCATCGAATGCCCACCCGTGAAGCGCCAACTGAAGTGAACGAGCCCGAAAACCCCGCCGGAACGGTTACCGGGTCGGCCGCCGCGCCGGAGGATTCTCCTTCAGACTCCGAGCCAATTTCGCGCGGCAGCACCTCGCGCTGGATCAACTACGACACTCACGAACTGCTGGAGATGATCGGCGAGCTCGAAGACGAGCGGCGCTGGGCGCGGTTGCGCGAAGGCGTTCTGTGGGCGATTCTGGTGCACCTGGCACTCATACTGGCGCTGTTTCTGTTGCCCAAATACGTCTTCAAAATGCCGCCGGTGATTCAAGCCAATCTGCACGACAAAGATTTCACTTACCTCGATTCGCCGCAGTGGAAGCCCAAAGCGCCTGTCAAGCCGCTGTTGAAACCCCCGATGATCGACAAGCAGACCCTGGACGAGCTGAAGCGCGAAGCGCCGCCCGCGCCAAAGGAGACCGCGCCTCCACCGCCGCAGCCGGCGCAGGAACAGCCGAAACCGCAGCCCGCGGCGCCCGTTGTTCCGCCAACGCCCCAATCGCAGGCGCAAGTCGAGGCGCCGCGGCCATCGGCAGATCCGGCTCGTCCGAATTTTGCGTTGAACGATTCCAATCCCGCCGACCAGTTGAAGCGTGATTTGCAAAACGCCATGCGCAATCGAGGCGGCGCGGCTGGAGAACCGGCTGCGGGCGGTCTCGCCCAGCATCCCGGCGCGGCAGGCGGCGTAAGAATACTGAGCGACACGCAGGGAGTCGACTTCAACTCCTGGCTGGCGCGCTGGCACTACGAGACTGAGAGGACCTGGGACCCGCTAATTCCCGACGAAGTGAACCCGCCGATTCTCAAGTCGGGCGTGGTGGTCATCCGCTTCAAGGTGTTGCCCAACGGCCGGCTTATGGACGGCAGCGTGATGCTCGAAGGCCGATCGGGCGATACGGCACTCGACCGCGCTGCGTGGGGCGCGCTGACGGGCTCGAACTACCCGCCGCTGCCGCGCGATTTCCACGGCCCATATATCGAGTTGCGGGCATATTTCCTTTACAACATGCAGCCGCCGAATCAGTAGGGCATCAGCAGCTACTCTTCCGCCGAATGGCTCTGCGGAATGTGCGCCAGATCATCCTCGTCCGCAGTCGATTCGAGCGGATGCCCTCCACCCGGAAGGAAGATGCCGTCCTGTTCGAGCAGCGCTTCATAGACAGGCGTGTGCCGCCAGTGGCGGGCGAGGGCAAAGGCGCTCATGTTGGCGATCATCAGCGGGAGCACCAGCCCGTAGCCGCCGGTCATCTCAAAGATGATCAGCACCGAGGTCATGGGCGCCCGAACGACTCCAGCAAACACCGCGCCCATGCCTACTACCGCAAATGCGCCGATGGAGTCGGCCGGGTGATGAAAGACGGCGACATCGATATAGCCCACTGCGCCGCCCAGCATTCCGCCCATGAAAAGCGCCGGCGCAAAGATGCCGCCCGCGCCGCCGCTTGAATACGATGTGACCGTCGCCGCCAGCTTCAGCACGCAGAGCACCGCCATCGCCAAAACCGGCAGCCCGCCCACCAGCGCCATGGTGAGCGTCTTGTAAGGATCGCCGGCAATGCCGTTCACGTGGAAGAAGTAGAGCGCTACAACCGCAAAACTCCCGGTGGCCGCGCCGCCGATTCCCGGCTGCACCCATTTGGGAACCCGCTTCAGCATGCGAAACCACAGCCGTAGCCAGAGAAGCGAATCGGTGAACGCAATTGAAACGACCGCGGCCAGCACGCCCAGCAGCGCGTACCACATCAGTGAAGAGGCACTGCCAAGCGTGTAAGTCACGCTTCAAGTGGAACAGCGGCGCAGAACCGAATCCGGGCGTGGAATGTTCGACCACCGCGGCCAGTGCGGCAGCCACGATCACTCCCGAGAGCATGGTTTGATCGAGGTTGCCAACCAGTTCCTCGAGCGTAAAAGTAACTGCGGCGATGGGCGCGTTGAAGGCCGCCGCAATGCCTGCCGCCATGCCCACCGACGTCATTCTGCGCCGATTCTCAGGGCTGAGCCTGGCTGCCCGGGCCAGCATGCTGCTCACGCCCGAGCAGATATGTACCGTGGGGCCCTCGACGCCCAGCGATGCGCCGGCGCCGAGCTGAATCACGCAGAGCACAAACTTGCCGACCGTCTCTTTGAAAGAGATGAAGCCGAAGCGCCTGAAGTATGCAACTTTGACCTGGGGAATGCCGCTGCCGGCTGCCGCGGGAGCCCAATAAGTCAGCCCAACCCCGGCAACCGCGCCTCCCACCGCCGGGGTGAGAATCGTCAACCAGATCCACGCATGCCCCGCCGCAGCAGCGGCAGGTTCGATCCACAGAGCCTCAAGGCGCCCCGCAGTAATGTGGAAGGCAACCGCCGCCAGGCCGCACAACCCGCCCGAGAGTATCGTGAACGCCAGTAGACGCTGACGTTCGCCCGGCATGCGGAGAGCCAGCCAGGCCACGAAGCGGGAATACTGCTCCGCAACGCCAGCCAGGGGTTTGGATTTCGGGGAAATCTCGCCAGGACACATTTCGCTCTTCCAGTATAGAAGCACATGCTTTCCCTTCTTCGCGGGACAACCTTGCCGCACAAGCATTTTGCCGTGAAGCAACTGGACAAGGGCGTTACCGGTCGCCTCACTAACCTCCATCTGAAAGAATGCAAGTATGCGTCTCAAAGCCGCCGCAGGGGCTTTTCTGTCTATTTCAATTGGCGCGTTTGGGCAATCTCCCAAGCCCGGCATGCTCGCGCAGATCCCCGATGGTGTGCTCAACGGGAACACCTATACCAACCAAGATCTCGCTATCGTCTTTCGGCTCCCGCGTGACTGGACTGCGACGGTCAATCCTAAATTGACGACCCTGTTCAACCCCGACGCGGATGCGCTCGCCAACCGGTGCACGCGCATTCTGCTGGAATTCGATTCAAAGCCGGGCGACAGCACCGCCAAGGGTGTGGTTTTCGCCATCGATCCTGGCTGCCTGGGTATAGGCCCATTTCCTGCTGCGGAGACGGAAAAGGAAAAGCTGGAGGCCTTCAATCGCAGCATCGCGGAAATCTACAACAGATCGACTTTTTTCCCGCCCAGCGGCCTGAACTTGTATGCATTTCGAGGCAGCGGCGCTAAGAATCGATTGTTTTTGGGCATGGAGGGAGCTGCGGTTGTATCACCGCCCGGGGGCGGCCCCGGAGGCGAAGCAGGAGTCAAAGGTGAACCAGTGTCGATGCATACGCTCTTCGTACTGGTCGATGTGGACAAGTGCTGGGTGGGCTGGGCGATCGTCGCCGACGATAAAGCCAAAAATGAGTTTGCAAAAGAATCTAGAATGACGGTTCAATAGAACGGAGAGGCGATGCGTATTCCCATTGCGCTGGGACTGGACTACAATTTTTATCAGCATGCAGTTGCATCGCCAGTACGGACCTGCGTCATCCCCTCCGCTGAGGCGCTTTCGCCGCGGCCGTCACGACCGTGGACGTTGATCCCTCCCGCTCAGTAATCTAATTCCGTCGAATTTCGCTCCCCCGGGGCGGGCGCCAATTTTTGGCCGCCGCGTCGCGCGAGACCGCGCGAGCCCCTATTGGGGGACAGACGATGCGGGACAAGTTTTGATGCGAACCATCCGCCGCTTGGGCGGATAGAAAGGGTTTCCCGATGAACAGCTTTGATAGCCGCGCCGTGTTGACCTCCGGCGGCCGCTCTTACACCATCTACCGTTTGCCTGCGCTCGAAAAGCGAGGCTTCAACCTGGCCCGCCTGCCCTTCAGCCTCAAGATCCTGCTTGAAAACCTGCTGCGCCGCGAAGACGGCGTGAACGTGACGGCGAGCGATATCGAGTTTCTCGCCCGGTGGGACGCGAAGGCCGAGCCCAGCCGCGAGATTGCCTACATGCCCGCTCGCGTCCTCATGCAGGACTTCACCGGCGTGCCCGCGATCGTCGACCTGGCCGCAATGCGCGACGCCATCAAGACGCTGGGCGGCGATCCGGCGCGCGTGAACCCTCTCATTCCCGCCGAGCTGGTGATCGACCACTCCGTGCAGGTCGATGAGTACGGTACCGGTGGCGCGTACGGCGCCAATTCCCTGCTCGAGTTCCAGCGCAATCGCGAGCGCTACGCGTTTTTGAAATGGGGCCAGACGGCGTTTCGCAACTTCAGCGCCGTCCCGCCGGGCATGGGCATCTGCCACCAGGTCAATCTCGAATATTTGGCGCGCGTAGTCTTCACTACGGAAGTTGATGGCGTGTGGCACGCGTATCCTGACACGCTGGTGGGCACCGACTCGCACACAACCATGATCAACGGCCTGGGCGTGCTGGGCTGGGGCGTCGGCGGCATTGAGGCCGAGGCCGCGATGCTGGGCCAGGCTGTATCCATGCTGGTTCCGCAGGTGGTGGGCTACAAACTCACCGGTAAACTGCGCGAGGGCGCAACCGCAACCGACCTGGTGCTGACCGTGACGCAGGCGTTGCGCAAGCTGGGCGTTGTAGGCAAATTCGTTGAGTTCTACGGCCCGGGAATTGCGGAGCTGCCCTTGGCCGATCGCGCCACCATCAGCAACATGGCGCCCGAATACGGCGCAACCTGCGGCATCTTCCCGGTCGACACAGAAACGCTGCGTTACCTGAAGCTGACCGGCCGCAGCGAAGAACAAATCAATCTCGTCGAGGCGTATTACAAAGACCAGGGCCTCTTCCACACCACCGGCTCGCCCGAAGCCGAATACACGCAGACCCTTGAGCTTGACCTGGCCACGGTTGAGCCCAGCGTGGCCGGCCCGAAGCGCCCGCAGGATCGCGTACTATTGAAGGACGCTGCTGCGAGCTTTGCGCAGCAGTTGCCTTCACTGCTTGCGCCCACGGCCAAACCGCTGGGCACGCGCACCGCCGTTGCCTGGGAGCGCAACAGCGTGGCCGACGCATCTATAGCGACCGAAGAGAATGAGGGCCCCACGGGTTCTTCGGCGCCCGCAGGCACTCCGCTGCATGTAACCACCACCGTAAAAGAGCGCTTCAACGTCGATCCCGATCCGTATCTCGATCACGGCTCGGTGGTGATTGCTGCCATCACAAGCTGCACCAACACGTCAAATCCCTCGGTGATGGTGGCGGCGGGAATCCTCGCGAAGAAGGCCGTCGAAAAAGGACTCACCGTTCCGCCGTGGGTAAAAACCTCGCTCGCGCCGGGCTCGCGCGTGGTCACCGACTACTATCGGAAATCCGGCCTGCTGCCGTATCTCGAAAAGCTGCGCTTCAACGTGGTGGGCTACGGCTGCACCACGTGCATCGGCAATTCGGGACCGCTGCCTGCCGACGTTTCGAAAAGTCAATCGACGAGCATGGGCTGGTCGCCGTGAGCGTCTTAAGCGGCAACCGCAACTTTGAGGGCCGCGTGAATGTTGACGTGCGCGCCAACTACCTCATGAGCCCGCCGCTCGTGGTCGCGTATGCGCTGGCCGGCAAAATCGGGCACAACTTCGATACAACTGCGTTGGGCAACGATTCGGACGGGAATCCAGTTTATCTGAGAGACATCTGGCCCTCGCAGGCCGAAGTTTCTGAAGCAATCGAAAAGGCCGTTACCAGCGAGAGCTACCGCAAGGAATACGCAGTGGTAAGCGAAGGCGACGCGAGCTGGCAGGGCCTCAGCTTTCCCACCGGCGACGTTTATCAGTGGGAGCCCGACTCCACTTATATTCGCAAAGCACCATACTTCGACGGCATGACCAGGACTCCCGCGCCCATCAGCGACATTCTTGACGCGAGGGTGCTGGCAGTCTTGGGCGACTCGGTGACTACCGACCACATTTCGCCGGCGGGCAATATCAAGACTGCTGGCCCAGCCGGAAAATATCTTGCCGAGCACGGCGTCAAGACCGCTGACTTTAACAGCTACGGCTCGCGGCGCGGCAATCACGAGACCATGGTGCGCGGAACATTCGCCAATGTGCGCCTGCGCAACAAGCTTGCGCCCGGAACCGAAGGCGGAGTGACGCGCCTTTTGCCCGAAGGCGAGCCGATGTCGATCTTCGACGCCAGCGTAGAGTACGCAAAGCGCGGCACTCCGTTAATCATTCTCGCGGGCAAGGAGTACGGTTCGGGCTCATCGCGCGACTGGGCTGCAAAGGGTCCGAATCTGCTGGGCGTGAAAGCAGTCATCGCCGAAAGCTTCGAACGCATCCACCGTTCGAATCTCGTAGGCATGGGCATTCTGCCACTGCAGTTTGCGGCAGGCGAGACTGTCGAGTCGCTAGGTCTGACAGGCGAAGAGACCTACGACTTCGGTGGGCTCACGGAATTGCTGAAGACGAAGTTCGCTGGCGGCCGCACGCTGCGCGTGAAGGCCACCGGCGCCGACGGCAAGGTGAAGGAGTTGGATGCAACAGTCCGCATCGACACGCCGCAGGAGATCGAATACTACGAGCACGGCGGGATTTTGCTGTACGTGCTGCGGCAGTTGGCAGGGAAGTGAGCGGAGCTAGCGGAGTTGGCGGAGTTAGCGGAGTTAGCGGGGCTAGCGGAGCTAGTGTTCGTGCCTGGGATGGGTTTGTGCCTTCCCCGGTCTCAAAAGCGAGACCGGGTGCACCCGGCACCCGGCTGCTGGCAAGTCAGGGAGTCAGCAAGTCGGCGCTCTGCCTCGCGCAGCGTAGCGCCTGTCATCCTGAGCGAAGGTCGGCGTGGACGCCGACCGGAGTCGAAGGATCTGCATTTGTTCTTTCCTTCCATGCCACAGATGCTCGCGTTCAGGCGCACCGCACACGCTGCCCAACGGACTGGCGCATACTTGATGGCAAATCGTTGCACCAACAAATTCAATGTCTCAAGATGCAAACAGCGAGCAGGAGCAGAACCTGCGCGAGATCGATAGCGTCGCCAGAATGACGCGGTGGGAGAAGTTTGAATTCTGGCTTCCTCCAACCTGCTGGGGGTTCTGCGCGGGAGTGCCTTTCCTTGTTTCTTCATCCTTCCTCATTGCCTTTTCGCTCAGCTTGCTGATCCATTTGCAGGGATATATTCACCACCCTGAATGGCTCAAGAATCTAGGGCCTTCACTCGTGTTCCTTACCGCCATGCTTGCCTTCTCGGGAGCTCTGCTCATTTATCCGGCATCGGTCTTTCGCAAAATGGCCCGCAGGAAGAAGGAATCAGGGAGTCTGTATCCGAGCGGCGAGGAATTGATTGCGCGCCGGCATCGTTGGGAGCATCCTTCCGCCTGGCTGAAAATCGCGGTTGTTTTGTTCTTCTGCCTCATCGCTTTCGCTGCTTCACATGCCGTTTGGACAGACCCCGGACGTTATTTGCTGCTTAACCTGGGCTTTCCCGCGCTCTTTTGGCTGATCGCGATCATCGTCGTATTCGACGCTTTTTGGCCGCGGCCCGGAAGGCGGTGGACGGGATTTGTTGCGTCGGGTGCGTTTGCCCTTTTGGCGATCATTGGTGTGGCCGCGGTTATCCGCCACGGCAATCACACAGCTTCGGAGTGGGGCTTTCCGCTCTCGATGGCCCTGTTTTCCATCTTCTGCGTGGTTGCGTCTGTGCATGAGGGAAAAAAGAAAGTGCGTAAAGCGCCGGCGAGTCCGGCACCTTGACGGCCACGTGTATCTGTAATCATCCCTGAGCAATCGCGGGCGTGGACGCCCACACGACAACCGGGCTGGAGCCCGGCGCTACGAATGGCGCCGCTAACTCCGCTGCTTTTCTACGGATTCGAAATCTTGGGCGGGTTGGGCGATGGATAGCGCTTGAATGTCCTGGGCGCTCTCTTTGCCGGAGCGCGCTTGCCTTCTGTCTGCTCCTGCAGCGCCGCTTCCTGGTCGCGCGTAATGTGGAAGCGCACGCCCTCGAGCTTCTGCTCGCCCATCACATGCAGTCGCATGAAGTTGGTCGAGCCTGACTTGGTGCGGGTTCCGGCAACGATGGCGATCACCTCGCGTGGCCGCACGTAATCGTTCTGCTCCAGCAGATTTTCGGCGCACTCCACCAGCGCCTCGGTGCTGTTCACCTTAGGGCAGCGGATGGGCGTGGTTCCCCACAGCAGATTGATCCGGTTGACGGTGATCTCCACCGGGACTGAGCGCGAAGATGGGCGCGGAAGGATGGTACTTCGAAAGCTGGCGCGCCGTTGCGCCCGACTCGGTAAACAGCGCGATGCCGCGCAGGTCGAGATCGTCGGCAGCGTGCGCCGTGGCCTCGCAGATGGTTTCGGCAATCGAGAGATGCGACCGGGTGACGCGCGGCTCGAAGAGGTCCTGTTCCTTGATGTCGCGCTCCGCCTCGCTCACGATGCGGGCCATCATGGCGACCGCCTCCACTGGATACTTGCCGACCGCCGACTCGCCCGAGAGCATCACTGCGTCGGTGCCGTCGTAAACGGCGTTGGCGACATCGGAGACCTCGGCGCGCGTGGGCCGCGGATTCTCGATCATCGATTCGAGCATCTGCGTGGCCGTGATCACGGGCTTTGAATACTCGGCCGCGCGGCGAATGATGTGCTTCTGAATCGCGGGCACCATCTCCGGCGGAACTTCGACGCCCAGGTCGCCGCGCGCCACCATGATTCCGTCGGAGGCCTGCAGAATGGCATCGAGATGTTCGATGGCCTGAGGTTTTTCGAGCTTGGCGATGATCCAGGTATCGAAGCCGAGAGCCGAAACGCGATTGCGCACCATGCGTACGTCCTCAGCAGTTCGCACAAACGATACCGCGATCGCGTCTACGCCGTTCTTGAGGGCGAATTCCAGGTCCTCGGCATCTTTCTCAGTGAGCGAAGGCGTCCGCACCAGGATGCCGGGCAGGTTGATGCCCTTGTGCTCGCCCAGCATGCCGCCGTTGACGATGTCGCAGTGAACGTCGTCGCCCACCACCTCGTGCACGCGCAGCTCAATCAACCCGTCGGAAAGCAGAATCCGCGAGCCCTGCTCCACGTTTTCAGCGAGAGTTTTAAAAGTGGAACCAACCAGCGACGCCGAGCCGGGCACATCGCGCGGAGTGATGATCAGTCTTCCGCCGGCCTTGAGCAGCACCGGCTGATGATCCTTGAGATTCGCGGTGCGAATCTTGGGCCCCTGCAAATCACCGAGAATACAGAGCGGTTTGCGCTCTTCGCGGCTGACTTTGCGGATCAGCTTGATGACCGCGATCTTTCTCTCGTGGGTGCTGTGCGAGAAATTCAGGCGCACCACATCGACGCCGGCACGCACCAGGTCGCGAACCACGCTTTCGGTATTCGAAGCGGGTCCGAGCGTGGCCACAATCTTGGCGCGCCGCTGCGCCGGCATGTCGGTCAACCCCGTGTCAGGGAAAGACATAAGAAAGCTCCCTTGCAATCTTTGTGCTGGCAAAATGCAGGTTGTGGGTCAAAAAAAGCGCGGAATGAGCGGGGAAACAACGTAATTCCATTGTAAATGGATTACGCGGATGCCGCATCGCGCGCTATGCGGGCTTGATTACGAAGCCCTTGCATCGCTCCCGTCCTGCGCTTCCTGCCGCTCTCGGTAAAGAACTCCATTCAGTTCGGAGCCCACCAGGACGCTGAACGAAGTAAGGTAGAGCCAGACGAGCGTGGCAATGCCCGCGCCGAAAGATCCGTAGAACTGCGAGTAGTTGTTAATGCGAGTGACATACCAGCCGAATGCCAGCGTGGCCGGGAACCAGATCAACGTGGCTGCGGCGGCTCCCGGCGCTACCCGCAGCCAGTGTTCCTTGTGCCTGGTGCCGAAGTGGTAGAGAGCGCTCATTACCGTTGCGCTGGTAAGCAGCGCTATGGACCAGCGCGCCAGGCGCCAGAAGAAGAGCAGGAAGTGCCGCAATTCGTGGCCGGCGTTGACAATCATCCAGAGTTCGATCTGGTGTCCAAACATAACCACCAGCGTGGCGATTGAGAGAGGGACCATCGCGATGGGCAGCAGCACGATGCCGCGCAGACGCCGGTCCCAGAACCCCCACGCGTCCTGCGGCAGGCCGTAGGAGCGCCGAAAACCTTCCATCAGAGAGAGCATCATGCCGAGGCCGGCAAAGATGCCGAGGCTTGTGGCCGAGAGCAGAAGCTGGCTTGAGTAGAGCCGTCGCGTGAGCACGTACGACTGCAACAGATCGAGAGTGTCGACGGGCAGAAACTGCTCGAAGAGGGTTCGCAATTCACCAAGCATGGTGCCGCCCTCCTGCACCTGGGCCACAAGCGTGGTGATGACCAGCAGGGCCGGAAACAACATGAGCATGCCTGAATAGGCGGCTGCCTTCGACGTGTTGATGACGTCGTGCGCCAGCGCCTGCAGCAGGGTCTGGCGTGAGATTCTAAGGTACCGATTCATCACTCCGGGCATGATGCCTCATTGGCAAGGGTAGAGCATTCAGGCGGGTTGCGGGATTCCAACTGTGATGCACACATTTTTCGATGCAGCAAAAACTGCGCATTATGGTCGCCGGCACGAACCTGACAGCAAAGAATTGAACATCAGATGGTTGCAATTCGATGAAAGCGCCTTGGCGCGGCCGGCGGCGGCAAACGGCAACTTCCTCACGCGAGCCCGGCATCGAAGCGGGCTGAAGAAAGGAGGAGATACGGAATGGCGACGCGATTCAGAAAGCATGTTTCTTCAAGGCAGGACCCCACAAATCCAGGTTCGACGGCAGGCAGGTCCGCAGGGCAGTTTCGCGGCGTTTTGCTGGCTGCGGCAGCTCTGCTGTGGACGGGAGCCGCGATTGCTCAGCAAAACCCCGGAATGCAAGGTCCGCCGATGCAGCAACAACCACAACCAACGCCCGGAACTCCGGGCGCCGGATCGCCGACCACCGGTACGCCAACCGAGGGAATGCCGGGGACAAGTTCCGAAGAGAAGTATAGCGACATGGTTTTTGTGCAGGATGCGCTCCAAAGCGACACGGTCCAGGTTCAAATGAGCCAGCTCGCTCAAACCAAGTCACAAAGTCCGGACGTGAAGCAATTCGGCGAGAAGATGGTGCAGGTTCACACCGCACTCAACAACCAGTTGAAACCGGCAGCGGACCAACTGGGGGTGAAGGATTCCAAGGGGCCTTCAAAAAAGGAGAAACAACAGATCGACCAGCTTGCATCGCTCTCCGGGCCCGATTTCGACACTGCCTACATTATGGCTATGGCGAAACAACAGCAGAAGAGCCTGAGGGCGTTTAAAGACGAGGCAAACAATGCTCAGAGCCCAGGGCTGCAGCAAGCCGCAAAGGCAGATGAGCCGGTGCTGTCGGAGCACTACCAGGTGCTCGAAACGCTCGCTCGGGCCCACAATGTGACAATTTCAGCCACAAAATAGCCTCACTACCGGCTTGTCTTGAATTCAGCGCTCCCTCGGGTCAGGTGTCAGTCCGAGGGAGCCTTCTTGTTTTCCGAGGATTCTCGATTCGAATTCTCTTGCCCCCGCGGGTCCGACAGGTAAACTGTGCGACAGGAGGCAAGATTCCTACATGCAAACCCGGATTCTGGGCACCACCATGCCCGTACTTGAGGTCGAACTGCAACCGAACGAGAGCGTGTTTTCAGAGAGCGGCGAGCTCAGCTGGATGACCGGCTCGATTCAGATGACCACGCACACCCAGATGGGTGGCGGCGGGGGGCTCTTCGGCGTGCTGAAGCGGGTAGTAGCCGGCGCCAGCATCTTCATGACCGAGTACCGCGCCTTTCAATACCCCGGCGTGGTCTCGTTTGCCACCAAGGTTCCAGGCCACATAGTGCCGGTGGATCTGGGTCAGGGGGCGGAATACCTGGTGCACCGTCACGGCTTTCTCTGCGCCACCGATCAGGTCACTATCACTTTGGGATTTCAGCAGTCGCTGGGCGCGGGCATCTTCGGCGGCGACGGATTCCTGCTGCAGCGCATTGCCGGCATGGGCACCGCGTGGCTTGAGCTGAGCGGCGAGCTGATCCAGAAGAATCTGCAACCCGGCGAAGTTCTGCGCGTGCATCCGGGCCACGTCGGCGCCTTCCAGGCATCGATGAGCTTCCAGATCACAACGGTGCCTGGCATCAAGAACATGATCTTCGGCGGCGATGGAATCTTTCTTGCCGAACTGGTTGGTCCGGGAACGGTTTGGCTGCAGACGCTGCCAATCTCGCGACTGGCGCATCAGATAAGCGAGTACCTGCCGCGCGGCGAGAGCCGACAAGCGCCAGCCGCCATTGGAGGCGGCTTGCTGGGCGGCATCGTGGGCTCGATCCTGAGCGGAGATCAGTAAGAAGGCATGACGAAAGAAGCAGCCCCAACTTACAACCTTCGCGGCGACATCGTGTTTACCTTCGCGCTGGCCGCGGTGGCCTATATTGCGTGGCAGTTGCGACACTTGCTGATTCTCTTCTATGTCTCAGCTCTGTTTGCCGTCGTGCTTAGGCCGATCGTGGACACCACCGGCAATATCAAAATCAAGGGCAAGCAGCCGTTTCAAGGGCCAATAGCGATCCTAGTGCTGGTGTTAGCGGTGATGGCCGTGCTTACCGTCCTTGGTGTTATCACCTTTACGCCGGTGATTCACGACTTGCAGGCCTTCGGCACTTCCAACTCGGCCCAGGTTCCCAACCTAGTCGACAAGATCAAAACCATCCCCTATATCGATCGCTATCACCTGGACGCGAATGTTGTGTATGGGCAGTTGAAGGATCTGGCGACACAAACGGTATCGAAGGCGATCGCGTCCTTGTCGGATCTTGCCGCCATTATTGCCAATATCATTGCGTGCTTTGTGCTTACCCTTTACTTTCTTGTGGAGGGCGATGAAACATACCAATGGTGTCTCACTTTTTTCCCGATTCACGTGCGCGTACGTCTCGACCTGACGCTGCGAACCGCGGGCGTAGGAATGGGCAAGTGGCTGGTCGGGCAATTGACCCTGATGGCCTTGATTGGGCTCACCAGCACAACCGTCTTCCTGCTGCTCGATGTGCGCTACGCATATGCGCTCGGGGTGATCACCGGTTTGCTGAACCTGGTACCGGTGCTCGGCGCCGTCATCTCACTGGTACTTGCAGTGATTGTCGCAAGTCTCGATTCGTGGGGGCGCGCGGCGGGGGTGCTCATTTTTTTCGTCGTTTATCTTGAGATCGAGAATTCGTTCCTGGCTCCGCGCATCATGAAGTCGCGTGTCGGTCTGCCCTCACTGGCCGTGTTTATAGCGCTGCTGGTCGGCTTCGAGCTTGCAGGAATTCCAGGTGCCATGGTTGCGGTGCCTACCGCGGTGCTGATTGCGGTACTGCTCAAGGAATACATGATTTTGAAATACAACGACCATTAGGCACGCCTCGAGACGGAGACACTCGATCCACCCGTACACCCTGAGAAGCCGCACTGCCTTATGCTGCGGGCAGCCTCATGGCTTCGAGCGCGTTGGTCAAGTCGGCGCTGAGCAATTGCTGCGTCTCGGGTGGAAGCTTATCGCCATGGCTGGTGAGATAGAAGACATCGATGGCCGTTTCGCCTTCGGTATCGATCAGCGCGACCTTGATGTTGCACTGATGCGAACTGAGGGTGAGCGCAATCTGGCGCAACAGGCCGGGCAGGTCCTGCGCCACCACCTGCAGCAGCGTGGAGTGCGACGAGGATTCGGAATCGAATTCGAGCCGCGTGGGCACCTCGACCTTGATGTTGCCGGGACGGTTCAAATGACGGCGGGCCTCAAGGAGTTGTTGCACCGAGACTTTTTGCGCCACCACATCATGCAGATTTTCTAGGAACCGGTCCTTCTCGCTCGGGTTCAGCTCGATGGTGCGAAAGAAGTCGGTAAAGTGGAAGCTGTCGACAATCACGCCCGCGTCGTTTGAGAAAGCACCGGCGCGAACAATGTTCATGCCCCACGCAGCCAACGTGCCCGCCACGTCGGCAAACAAACGCGAGCGGTCGCGTGTTATCACCGTCAGGTCGAAGAGCTGGCGGTTGGGCCTCAGGTCAAGCTGCACATTATCTTTGTCGAGATTGAGCGCCATCTGGAAGTGATTGCGAATCTGCTCGGGGAGGCGGGTTTGCAGGTAGCGCTGCGGAAGGCCCTCAAGGAATTGTTTGAGCTGATCGTACTGGCTGGCCGGCACCATCGATCGAATCCGGTTCAGCAGCGTAGGATCGATCGCGGCGTGATAGCGGGTCTCGTCCACCGATCGGTCCATGAAATTGGCCGTCGACATGTAAAACTGCCACAGATTCTCGGCCTTCCACGGAGTGAGCGCATCGGGGTTCACGGCCTTGATGTCGGCGAAGGTCATGATGGTGAGCATCTTCAACAATTGCGGGCTGCCGATCTTCTCGGCAAAGCTGCGCACATTTTCGTTGTCGAAGATGTCGCGGCGCATCGCGACCGACATATCGAGATGCAGGCGGATCAGCTTGAGGACCGACTCGCGCTCCTCGGTGTCGAAGTCGAGCCGGGCCAGAAAGCTGTCGGCCAGCTCCACCGATTGGCCGGCATGTTCGCCGGTGCGGCGCGCCTTGCCGGTATCGTGCAGCAGCAGCGCCAGCAAAAACAGATCGAGCCGGTCGATCTCAGGCAGCAACTGGGCCAGCCGCTGCTCGTACTCGTGGGTGGGCTGGCGCAGTCCGTGCACATTGTCGATGCAGAGGAAGGTGTGCTCGTCGACGGTGTAGCGGTGATAACTGTCGCGAATAACCAGCGCGTCGATGCCGTGAAACTCCGGGATCAGCATCTCCAGCACGCCCAGCGCGTGCATGGTGCGCAAAGCGTGCGCCGCATGCGGGCCCAGCAGAACCTCGCGCAGCGCATTCCACAGGTAAGGCCCCTCGGGAATATGGATGGCAAGCACCGGCAGCGCATCGGTGATGCGGTCCTCGGCAGCTTGCGAGAGCGTGTAGCCGTGCGTGGCCATCAGCGAGAAAACGCGCAATATCGCCGCGGTGTCATTGAACTGCGCGCCCGGCTGCACATCGATGCGGCCCTGGTCGAGCAGGAAATCGGTACCGGCAATGGGGGTTCTGCGCCGCCGAAACTGGCGATAGAAACTGACCGGGGCCGGCAGGTGCTCCATCAGCAGCGCGGCGCGGCGATAAATGACCCGCGCGTGCCGGTAATAGGTGCGCATCCAGTAGCTGGGATCGGCGGTCCCGCGCGTCTCAAGGCCGATGGAGCGCGCCGCCGCCTCATCCTGCGACTGCCAGTCGAGCGTGTTGTCGTCGCGCCCGTGGCGGAAATGCAGAAAACATCGCGCCGCGGCCAGAAAGTCGAACGCCGCCTCGGCATCGCCCCGCGCGCTCTGGAACACGCCGCCCCGCTGCCGCGGCCACTCCTTGCTTTCCTTGAGGTGAAACAGCACGGCGAACCAGACGGCCAGGTGGTAGTCGCGCAGACCGCCGGGACACTCTTTGAGATTAGGCTCGAGGTGAAAGATGGTGTTGCCGTACTTGGCATGGCGACCGCGGGCAATCTCGCCCAGTTTCTGCGTGATGTTGTTCCACTCGCTCAACACCAGCCCGGGAAACGTCACATCGTGGAGTTGCTTGTAAAGCGGAAACTGGCCGGCCAGGTAACGGCGGTCCAGCGTGGCCAGGGTGAACTCCAGGTTGTCGCCATCGAATTTGCCGGCTTCCTTTACTGTGCGCGAATTAGGGCTGGCGCGCAGTCCTATATCCCACATGCCCTGGACGATGGCTCGCACCGCCTCGCGCGAGTGCTCCTCGGTCTTCTCGTCGGCGAAGGCAAATAGTACATCGATGTCGGAATAGGGGAAGAGATCCTTACGTCCGTACCCGCCCAAGGCCAGCAGGGTTACGTTCTGTGTGGGTAGTTCAATAAAGGCCCGGCGCCACATTTCAATCAGGATACGGTCGACAACCGCCGATCGCCGCCGGATCGCCGCGGTGCCGTCTCCGGTGCGCTCACAGGTCTGGCGGACAAGCGCCATCTCCTTGAGATACTGCTCCCGTAGATCGTCGACCGCGAAAACGACTGAAGTCATAGGATTGTCTGTGTGACCTGCCGAAGCAGGAAAGGAATTGTTAACAGCATAAGACATCTTGGCGAGAAGCGACACCCTCTGGTTTCGCAGTGAGCGAAAACGCATGTTAAATCACGGCCTTAAGCGAATCCTCCACGCATAGTGGGAATCCCTTCGGCTATTGGACTCTCGATAGCCGGATTCTCAGGCCTGCCCAATTTCGCGCCGCCTGGAGACGAAACCTCCAGTTAATCGCCGTGCTTTTTCTGAAACTGCCGTTCGACGAAGCCGCAGTGACGGAATATGCATCCACCATCCCCCGCAAGTGCAATTCTTTAATTCGAGACAAGTCAGTATAAGGAATGGCTGGAGGGCCAATGTTCGATCTCAAGGCCTCTCGTCTCAGTCTCTGTGTCGTTTCCAGCGGATTAACAGCAATAGCTCTCCTTGCGGGCTGTAGCGGAAACAACGGTTCGTCCTCGACCCCACCTCCACCCGCAATTTCAGTGAGTATGAGCCCTACCACCGCTTCTCTTCAGGGAAGCGGAACCCAGGCCTTCACCGCGACAATAGCAAATGACTCTGCCAAGCCCTCTGCGGGAGTCACCTGGAGCATCGGCACGGGCGCAGGCGCACTCAGCGCTTCGACCAGTTCAAGCGTCACGTATACCGCGCCCGCTTCCATCTCAGCGGCCACCACCGTGACACTCACGGCCACCAGCGTCACCAGTTCAGCGCAATCCGCTTTCGCAACCATCACGCTGAGTCCGCCGGCCGCACCCACAATCACAGCGGTTACGGTGTCCTGTGCTCCCACTTCAGTCCAGACCGGATTGACATCGCAGTGCACGCCCACCGTTACCGGAACCGGAAGCTTCAGTTCCACGGTAACGTGGAGCGTTGGCAACGTCGCGGGCGGCAACTCCACTGTCGGCACCATCACTTCCGCCGGCCTCTACACGGCGCCTGCGACGGTACCAACCACAAATCCTGTCACCATCACCGCAACCAGCACCGAAGACACAACCAAGTCCGGCCCCGCAAACGTGACAATTACTGCGCCTGCCGCGTTCACCATCACTTCAGTTGCGGCCGCATGTGCTCCCACATCGGTCGAAACCGGGGATACGTCGCAATGCGCGGCGACGGTGACTGGAACTGGAGCTTATAGCTCGGCAGTAGCCTGGAGCGTGGGCGGCGTCGCAGGAGGCAACGCGACTGTTGGCACCATATCTTCCGCTGGCCTTTATACCGCGCCCGCGACGGTACCGGCGACAAATCCTGTGACCATCACCGCAACCAGTACGGCGGATTCAACCAAGTCAGGTACGGCGCAGATAACCGTCGCGGCTGTTGCGGCGGAGATCACGATTACTTCGCTGAGCGAGAGCACTGCGAATCCGTTCGACCCTCTCACCGTTACTGGCACGGGATTCAACGACGGTACTTGGGCGATTTCAGTCGTCTTCACGCCTGAAAACGGCGACCCGCCTTTGATGATTCCAGTTTCCTCATCGAGCGCAAGTAGCCTTCAGCTCATGGTTCCGGCATTCCTGGCGCAGACCACCGGCGCCTTTTCCGCCGAGACGGTCGATGTGCAGGTGGTGGCATTCTCTTCCACCACAACCTACCTTTCGAACACCATCACAGGCTTACGGGTCAGCGCGCTGCCCGCGGTCGCAGGCACTGCGCCTGCCGGCACAGTGACCGTAGCGGCGCTCTCAGCGGCGCTCAACATGTCAGTGAACGCGCAGACCCTGGCCAATGGGAACTCGGCGTTGACTAACATCTCGGCCGACATGGCCCAACTGAACAACGACATCTATCCGCTGATCAATGCCGCCAACACCATCATTGCCGACCCCACGCAGACAGTGAATCTAACCGCTGCAAACGGCACAACGGTGGTTCTCACCGCACAGATGCTGGCGCAATCCGACCAGTACCTGCAAGCCCTCATGGCTGCCGTCGTGAGCCAGGCATCGATTCCAACAGCCGCCTCCAATACCAGCTGCCCGGCGCCGACCGGCGACACCGCTTTCGACGCCAATCTGTGCAACGTGCAGGTTTATATGCAAGCTCTCGCGGCTCTGGGGCCCTCCGCATCATTCAAGCTGGGGTCGGAAATGTATGGCGCCGCAGGCAGTTTGAGCCCCATGCTGACCTTCACCAAGCCCGATGCCGAGGCCATGGCCTTCTTTGCCAACCTGATTCTGGGCTCACTGGCCGAAGCCTGCGACCCTGTCGGTGGCGCCGTCATCTACGGCATCGGCGGCGCTCCCATGGTGACTACTTTTATTGCATCGCTCGCCGAAGGCGGCGAAGTTCCTTCAGACACTGAATTGGCAGGCGAGGTTGGCAAGGGAGTTCTGGGCGCCGCAGCCGACGCGGGGGTTCCGGGAATCAGCACGGCCGTTGACCTGGTGAAAACCTTCGTTGACGTTGTTGCCTACCAGCCGCCCCAGAAAGGCATCCTGCTCAGTTCGGGTGTCGCTACCCTGCTGCCGGGAGGGATAACCTATCTGAACCCGAATACCGGCGCTCCGACTACATTGCTGCAGATTCCTTCCACACCCGATGGAGGGAGCTTCGATACAACCTCACTGGTATTGGCGCCCGGGACTACCTATACACTCACCCTCAGCACCAACGGCACCGGGGGCGGCACCATCGCTTCGTTCCCGTCTGTCTCGTCTTTCCCGGCGGGATCGTCGGTAGCGGTAACCGCCGTGGCGAATTCCGACTCCACATTCACCGGATGGGGGGGCGCATGCTCGGGAACGGGCGCCTGCGCGGTCACCATGAACTCGAACCAGTCTGTCTCGGCCACGTTCTCAAGCGGCGTTTTCGACGAGGTCACCCCTGCGACCGTTTCTCTGGGAACGCTGGGAGGATGCCCTGGTGGAACTCTGACGGGTAGTATCAGCCTGGTTACCGCTCCCGGGGTAACGTGGACGACATCGCTCGACAACTTTGCAACTCCCCCGCCCGATGTGACGGTCACGCCAACTTCCGGCACCGGCCCGGGGACCGTTACCGTGAATGTCAACTATCCGCCGCAGGCTCCCGATCCGGGCTTTACCTGCAGCGACACTTTCTCACTGTTCTGGGGCTATGGCCAGGTGGGATTCACCTTGTCGGATGGTTCCATCATCGGCAGCTACGTGACGTTTACCACGATTACGGTCGACTAGACCGAATTCTGAGTTGTTGTATCCGAGGCAAAGCCTTGTAACAGGGCATGACTTTAGTCGTGCCGCAAAAACGCCCATCAAGAGCTTTGGGCTTTAGCCCCTGCCCGGATACATCAACTCTGAAGTGCTCTAGCCCTGTGACCGCCTGAACTTGCGACAATTGCGTGCCCATCCGTTCCGCAGTTTCATCTCGGAAAGGGTGGGAGGCCGCGAAAGCCAAATGGATGAGTTTACGCGGTCATAATCCTGCAGCGGTTTAAGAAATAGAGCATCTGACTAAATGCGGCAGGGTGAGGCGGCCGGTAGGCTGGTCAACAGACTACAGCGCGTTTTCGCCGCGCTCGTCGTTGCGGATGCGGATGGCTTCGTCGACCTTGCTGATGAAAATCTTTCCGTCGCCGATGCGCCCGGTGCGGGCAGCGCCCACAATTGCCGCGATGGCCTTTTCCTTCAAATCGTCGTGAACCACCATCTCGATCTTCACCTTGGGCAAAAGGTCGACGGTATATTCGCGGCCCCGATAGAACTCGGTGTGGCCCTTCTGGCGGCCGTGGCCGCGGGCCTCGAGAATGGTCATTCCTTCAATGCCTGCCTCGAGCAGCGCATCCTTGACAGCATCCAGCTTTGACGGCTGGAGAATAGCTTCAATCTTGAGCATACGAAAAATGCCTCGTTCGTTAGCCTATCAGGCGCGGCGCCTCATTTGGCAGTCGCCGCGGTTAAAGTTTTTCCCGCGCATCGCCCGGCGACCGGCTTTCAGCCGCCAGCTATCAGCTTTTTACTGCTGGTGCACGCGCCCCTGGTTCCCGCTTAAACCAGCTGAAGGCTGAGAGTTGAAAGCTGACAACTAATTATTGAAGTCGTAACCCTCTTCGCCGTGTTGCGAAAGATCCAGACCGGCAGCCTCGTGCTCCGGACTCATGCGCAGGCCCATGACCTTATCTACTGCGAACAGCAAAATCAGCGTGCCGGCAATCGATATCCCCCATGAAATGCCGACCGCGGCAAACTGGTTGAGGATCTGGCCCCAATGACCGTCGATTGCGCCTGTCGCCACTCCCTTCCCATAGATCGGATTGATCGCAGAGGCCGCGAAGACGCCGGTGAGAATTGCTCCCAGTGTTCCGCCTGCGCCGTGCACGCCGAAGGCGTCGAGCGAGTCATCGTAACCGAAAACGCTCTTGACCTTGAACACCATGAACGAACAGAAGAAGCCGGCCGCGAGTCCAATGAGCAGCGCAGACATGGGTTGCACGAAGCCCGATGCCGGCGTGATGGCCACCAGGCCGGCCACGGCTCCCGAGATTGCGCCCAGGGCCGTTGGCTTGCCGTTGTGAAACCACTCAAAGATGGTCCAGCCCAGCGCCGCGGCCGCCGTGGCAAAGTGGGTATTGACAAAGGCGCTGGTGGCCAGCGGGGTTGCGCCCAGCGCGCTGCCGGCGTTGAATCCGAACCACCCCACCCACAGCAGGCACGCGCCAATAAAGCTCAGCACCAGCGAGTGCGGAGCCATCTTGGTGTGAGGGTAGCCGAGGCGTTTGCCCAGGTAGAGCGCGGTGATGAGCGCCGAGACGCCTGAGGTAATGTGCACTACAGTGCCGCCGGCAAAATCGAGCGACGGAATCCTGCCGCCGTTCGCGTTGAGCAGTCCGCCTACGCCCCACACCATGTGGGCCATCGGACTATACACAAAGATCGACCAAAGAGAGAGAAAAACCGCCATCGAGCTGAACTTCATGCGCTCGGCAAAGGCGCCGCAGATGAGCGCCGGCGTGATGATAGCGAACATGAGCTGGTAGATCATGTACGTCTGCTCGGGTATGGTCTGCACGTAAAAGTTGCTGGGGTCCACGACGTTCGGAACGCCCCTGAGGAAGAGATGCTCAAAGCCCCCGATAAAAAGATTGCCGTGCCCGAAGGCGAGCGAGTAGCCGCAGATAGCCCAGATGATGGTCACCAGGCACATCATGGCGAAACTCTGCATCATGGTGCCCAGGATGTTCTTTTTGCGCACCAGGCCGCCATAGAAGAGCGCGAGGCCAGGGCCGGTCATGAGCAAAACCAGCGCGGCACTGGTCAGCATCCACGCGTTGTCGCCCGCCGACTGCGCGTTTTGGACGGCCTGCTGAAGAGCGGCAATCTGCGCCTGCGAAGCAGGCGCAGAGGCGGAGACGGACTGGGCGACGGGATCGGTTTGGGCGACAAGCGGAAGAGAGGATGCAATGAGTGCAAACAGGAGCAGGAGATAACTGCACAATCGGGACATCGGTTTTTTGGCTCCGAGATGATCGCGTCCGCGCATGAGCGCGGCTTGAATGAAATTCGAGGACTACGTGATGCGGTCCGGATATAGTACGTTCTGAATTTCGGCCGGTCCGGAATTCGAGTGGCCCGGATTCCGCAATTTTCTTCGCCGTGTGGTTGCACCGCTCGCCGCAGAAAATCTGCAGGAGGTCAGGAGCATAGCCACCCCTTGAAATAGCGAGATGCGAGTGCGCTTTTAGACATTTTCATTGCCAGCCAAGCGAAACGCAAGTTTTAACGGCAATCCTGATTGCTTCCTTACGGATTTGTTGGCAAAGAAGCATGTGACGGTTGAGAGGCAGAGGCCGCGGCAGGCGCTCCCGACCTGCGCTATAGTGGATGTATGGCGGCCTCGTTGGAGCGCGATCGTTATCTCTTCGGCAACCTGGAGAGCAGCGCCAAAAATCGCCTCAAATTGCAGGAAGTGAGCTACGGCTACGAGCAGCCCGAGGGCGTCTTCCTTACCACGCTCGACTTCGCGGTCAACTGGATTAGAAAAAGCTCTCTGTGGCCGATGACCTTCGGCCTGGCCTGCTGCGCAATCGAGATGATGTCGATGGGCGCCTCCCGCTTTGACATCGCCCGCTTCGGTGCCGAGGTCTTCCGGCCATCGCCGCGCCAGTCAGACCTCATCATTATTGCCGGCCGCGTATCGCAGAAGATGGCCCCGGTCATCCGCCGGCTCTACGACCAGATGCCCGAACCAAAATGGGTTATCTCGATGGGCGCCTGCGCCACATCGGGCGGCGTGTTCAACAATTACGCGCTGGTACAAGGGGTCAACCAAGTGATTCCGGTGGATGTGTATGTGCCCGGCTGCCCGCCCCGGCCCGAACAGTTGATTTACGCAATCACGCTGCTACAGGAAAAAATCCAGCGCGAACCGCGCAGCCTGCTCAAAACCCTCAACGTCGAGTAAGGGTGTTCTCCGCTGAGAGCCTTCGTTCGGCTTTTCTCACAGCCGGTGCGAGAAGCGAGATTTGAAGGGTTCGCAGCCTCGTCGGCGGGTCTGGAGACCCGCCGTACAGCCGGTCTGGAGACCGGCGCTACATTCTACGGCTGCCTAGGGGAAATGCGGGTTAGTTTCGGCTTCAATTACATTGAGCGCGCCCGGGCCAGTTCAACGATCTTATCGATCATTTCAGTGTACGAGTAGCCGGCCTTTTTGGCTGCCATGGTGAACTCGGCCGCACTGGCGAGCCAGGGATTGGGGTTCGCTTCGATGACGTAAACCTCGCCCTTTTCGTTTAACCGCATATCGATGCGGCTGTAGTCGCGCAGCTTGAGAGCCCGATAGGCGCTGAGCGCAGTGTCTTGAAGTTTCTTCGTCGTTTCCTCGTCGAGATCTTCAACCGGCGCGGATTTTGTCACCTTGTAGGCCTCGGTCTCGTAATCGAACTTCACATCCTGGCCGGCGATCCGCGGCGTACCCTTGGGAAGTTTCGAAAGGTCGAGTTCAATCAGGGGCAGCACCTCGGGGTTATCGTTGCCCAAAATGGAAGCGTAGATTTCGCGGCCTTCAATGTACTCCTCAATGAGCGCCGGGCTGTCGAATTCCTCGTGGATGTAGTCGATGCGCTCCATGAGCTCCTTCACGCTCTCGACGAAAGAGCCACTGTCGATGCCGATCGATCCATCTTCTGAGACGGGCTTCACGATCAACGGAAACTTGATATCGTGCGAGTGATCGGTGCGGCCTTTGTAGGAGGTTGCGAAGTCAGGGGTATTTATCTTGTGAAAGTCGAAGATCTTTTTTGCGATCGATTTGTCCTGAGCAAGATAAAGAGCCTGAGGGCCGCTGCCGGTATACGGAAGGTGCAACAGCTCAAGATACGCGGCGACATTCTTGTCCAACGTGTCGTCGCCGGAGTAAGACTCGGTGAGATTGAAGACGAGGTCGGCGCCGCATCTTGCAAGCGCAAGCAGCGATTGATTCTTGCCGTCGAGAACGTAATAAGAGGGTTCGTGCCCGAGCTTTGTCAACGCCTCAAAAATCTCTTCGCGGTCGTGCAGCGGATCTTTTTTCTTCTTCTGCCGTTTGCCCTTCTTGCCGCGCGGCGCCTTCACTGGCTCCGGCTCAGGCTCCGGTGGACCCTCTTCCCAGACATCGTGCAATATCGTTACTTTCAGGTTTGCCATGATGCAACTATGCCTTTTCTGAATTCACCATATCTGCCTTGGTAGCTGATGCGAATCGCCAATCAAGGCAGAATGAATTTGCCCCGGGTGATGTAGTTCATTGCCAGTGCAGTCGCGTACACACTGACTTCGGTCAAATACACCCGTTCACATTTTATGTCGGCATGCAGGCCGAGGTCGTTGACTTTTGCTTCGATGGCTTCGACCAGCTTCTTCACCAGCGGACGTTGAACGCCCGTCCAATAATTCACCTTGTCGACAAGGACCTTGCGATTCTCCCGAATAAGATCGACCGCGGGCCGAACATTGTTCCGCCGGCGCTTGGATACGTTGAAGATATCGTGCAGGTCGGCGTCGAGTGGAAGCTCGCCGGGAGTGAGCTGCTGATCGATCGCCCGCTGATAGAACTCGCCTACCGTCACATCCATTTCGTCGACGGTAATATCGGTGTCGCCGTGTGCGATTACAGGATCGGTGCTGCGGAGCTTGTGACAGATACGATCCATGTAGAGCAGCTTCCTCATGGCCTCCCAGCCTTTGTATCGCTTCCGCCAGTTGGAGCGGGGCGTCAGCCAAACCGCGAAGGTCTCAGCGAAGTCTTCGTCGGGATGCTTTTGTGCGTACCAGCCCTCCATGTGCCGCACGAACTGGCGCGAGAACGGAACTGGTTTGTAGTTATCCCGGTAAGGCCGCCGGAAAGGTCCGAAGAGACTGCGCCACTCTTCGGTTTTATAAAGCGCGTAAGCGTAATTGAAAGCGTGGCCGGCCTCGTGGCGCATATACATCATGATCTGCCGCGTGTCTTCAATGTCGTTCATCTCCGATTCAAGACGCTGCAGATTCGGATCGGCAAGATAGAACGGAATTCCGATAACCGGCTCCATGTTAGGGCAGCCCCACTCATCGGTGAGGTAGCACCTGGGGTGGAACCTGGTTAGCTTCTTGGCATCCAGCTCCTTGTAGAGTTGCTGAACGAAGCGTTCAAGGGGTGAGCCTTCCAGCTTCAAGCCAAGCTGCTGAATTGGTTTGAACAGGATCTCCTGGACCTCTGCCGACGCTTTTTCGAAGTTGGCCACGGATGGTGAAAGCGTAGCACAGGCCCAAAGGAGACAGACCCAGCGGAAGTCGACCGAGCGGCCGCCCCGGCCCGAGAGGCTTATCTACGCCACTGCTCTCCCGCAGGAAAAGATCCAGCGCGAACCCCGCAGCCTGCTGAAGACCCTCAACGTCGAAATAAGAGCGCTCGATGCGGGTCGATTCCGATGCGTTTTGGTGCGCATTCAGGTGAATCGGAGCGCGCTTGAAATTCGATATAACTAATTTGAGTTCATTCGTTTACGGCGGGAATTCTGCGGCGCGCAAAAACGCGTATTTTGCGCAAAAAATGCGATGTTTGGATCATAAGTGCTTTAGAACGCGAAGCCGCCCGAAACGAATGTAACAGCGTATTTGTTACATTTCTAAGACTAAATCTTTTGTTGCCATTTGGTTAAAACTGACAAACCCTATTTACCTTCTGAGTACCCCCGGGGGGGGGAGGGGTACGTTTTTTTGTTTTCAGCCTTCAGCTTTCAGCTTGTGCGCGGCTTATCGAGAAGCCTCGACAGGGCGCAATGGAACCAAGCCCGGCGGCAGGGTATCTTCAACGGTCTGCATGATTCGATTGTGCTCGCTTCGGGCGTAATTCAATGCAAAAGGGCGGGCGACAGAATTGCGGCTCTGAAATGGCATGCCTGTGACCGCAAGACTAAAGCGCGCGGGAATATTCATCAATGAGTGACTTCCGGTTGGGCGATACAGCCGGAACGCCGGAGATCGCGGAAAACTTGCGCCATGCCGACATTTCGGGACTAATCCGTTCTTCAACGAGTGAGTTCGCGATTTGGCATAAAACGAGAACTCTCCCGGCGACATGCATATTTAGCAGGAAATGCCGTGACTCCACGGGCATACCCCCAACAACTCCTAAGTGGATAGAAGGTGCTACTGCTTTGAGGCGCTGGATCGGCCGGATCGCTTCGTGATCGCACTCTTCGGCAATCGCGGAACAGCCTGAACGCCCGCCCAAAGCGTGGCGATCGTCTGCTCCATCACGAGAGTCTGGTCCGACAAATCAGGCACAACCCCTTGGATAACAAAGAGCATGGCGAGGCCAAAGATCGTAAACCACCAGGTGTGGGCTACGACTATGTCATCCCTATTGGGCAATCCTTCAGCCTTGGCAACCTCGAAAAAGAGCTTCACAAAACGTTCGAACAACGGCGCGCCAAGGTCGTTGATGTATTGTCCAGCGCGGACGCCGTTTCGGTTCTCAGGCCCGAAGAAGACGTTGCGGAACTGCTGTGGATGGGCAATGCAGAATTGAATCAAGCCGCGTGAAGTCGCAAAAAGGCGCTCTTTCGGTTCAGGATATTTAGCGGCAATCGCGTCAAAGTTCTGAATCATGAGCCTGATCGTCTCGCGGCTCAACTCGGCAAGGATGTGTGATTTGTCCGGAAAATGCTGGTAGATCACGGCGTGCGTATAACCGATCTCTTTAGCGATCTCGCGAAGCGTCACGGCTTCGTAACCGCGATCGGCGAACATTTTACCTGCAGCCGCAAGGATTTCGCTCCGCAACTTCTCCTTGCGCTCAACCCGGCGACTTGGTGAGGTGGATGTCATTTTGATAGCTTAGTCCATTTTGACGATTTGTGCGACCGAATGTTAATTTATGACCATCGGTTATAAAACCATCGATTATTTTGCAACCAATGGTTATGCTAGTCCTCTAATAGGAAGATCGCTCATTTGGATGGGCGACCAAATACGAGGCAAAAGGAGGAAGCGATGAAAGTTCTAGTGATAGGAGCAGCGGGCAGGAGCGGAGAAGCGCTGGTAGATGAGGCGCTGGCGGCAGGACATAAGGTGACGGCTTTCGTGCGCGGCGCCGCGCAGTACAAGAAGGCGAACGTGAGAGTTGTTGCGGGCGACGCGCTGGATGCGGACGCCGTCGACGCTGCGGTAGCCGGGCAGGATGCGGTGATCGACGCGCTGGGCGGCAAGACGCCCTGGAAAGAGACGACGAGGGAAACGAGCGCGGCACACAATATTGTGGACGCGATGCGGCGCAATGGCGTGCGGCGATTGCTGAAGATTTCGGTGGTTGGCGCCGGCGAGAGCGTCAAGAACGCCGGCTTTTTCAACGAGCACCTGCTTATGAAAACGTTTCTGCGGGGTCTGCTGGTTGACAAGGCGGGCATGGAGGCCGAGATCGAAGGCAGCAACCTGGACTGGACGCTGGTGCGACCGCCGATGCTGACCGACGTCGAGAAGACCGGCGTTGCCAGGGTGTTGAGCACGGAGGGCGGCGAGAAGGCGCACAAGATCGGGCGGGCCGATCTGGCAGCCTTCATGGTGCAGCAACTGGAAAGCAGCCAGTATGTGCGTCAGGCTGTGACGGTCACGACAACATAGCATGGCCTCCGCGAAGAGCACGAGCGCGGCACACATATTGTGGACGCGAGACTAGCTGGCAGGCGCATGACCTGTGCAGTACCAGAACGAGGCTTGGACAAAGAGACACCAGTTGAAGGAGATGGAGATGAATAGCAGGATAACGCGCATGTTGTTCTTGACTGTAGTGATTGGCCTTGCGGCCTTTTTCACTGGACCACGGATTTGGCCAATGAACCCCAACGCTCCCATGCCGCCGGCGAATCTTTTGCCCGGCTACATTGCACTCTCCGCGATCGAGGCGCTCGCCTTTGGTTTTGCTGTAGCGTTCGCAATATTCGGATGGCCGGCTATACGCCGCTTAAGTCTTGGGGCGTCGTGGCTTAACAAATGGTTGTTCGTCACGCTTTGCTGGTTCATGGGAAATTGGTGGATGCACGATAACCTGCACATGCACAACGGAATGAACATGCATGGGTTGCTCTTTATTGAAATTGCCTTCCATATCACCATGCTCATCTGCGGGGTGACATTGGCTCTGAGCTTCCTGCGTCTTGCCCGCCACACGACGGCCGAAAAAGGGGCCTGATCACGTTCTGTGGCCTCAAATGTCGATAACAGCTCTTACCGGAAGAGCTTAAACCGATGAGTGAAGCCAAGATGAGGTCAGACGCTATGGCCGGTGTCGCTGCACCGCCTTTTCATCCGATTTTGACTGATGCCGGTGGTGGGCCCACCTTCACGATGCTCGGGACCACAATGCGTCTGCTCGCCACCGCCGCCGGCACTGGAGGACGGTATACAGTGATCGAGCAGGTTACGCCGCCTGGTTGGGGTCCACCTCGTCACATCCATTCATGTGAAGACGAGATATTTTATATTCTTGACGGCAGCTACGAGTTGCATGTCGGAGATGAGCGCCGGACCGTTTCCGCTGGCGCCTCCGCAATCTTGCCCCGCAACATTCCGCACGGCTTTCGCAACGTGGCGTCCACGCCCAGCCGTTTGGTATTCGTTATCACTCCCGGCGGACTAGAGGAGTACTTCTTGGCGGTGGCAAAATGTTCGCCAGCCCCCACCCCCCCACAACTGGTTGAACTGGCCGGACCGTTCGGTCTGACCCTTCTACCGCCAGGAGCTTAACCAGAGCTAGAGCGTATCAGGGCGTAACAGTGACGACCACATAGCAAGGCCTCCGCGAGGAGCAACCACTTCTCTTATCGAGGCGATCCGATCGACTGTGTAAAGGCCTGTAACGATTCATGCGACAGACAACTGTGGAAACTCACGGGACTAGCGGAGTGCTAGCTGCGCAACTCACAAGCTCTGGCGTTCGCATCGGAGCATCACTTTCGTTCTAACAAGGAGAAAACGAGCATGTATTTAGTCATGGGCATTACTGGAAAAGTTGGCGGCGCTACCGCGCGGCATCTGCTGAAGCAAGGCAAACAGGTGCGAGCACTTGTGCGCAATCGCGTGAAAGCGGCGAAGTGGGCAGACCAGGGCGTGGAGTTGGTAGATGGAGATTGGAACGATGCGGCAGCCATAGCGGCGGCGCTCAAAGGTGTTGAGGGCGCGTTTGTTATGTTGCCGGCTGTATGGGCACCCTCGCCTGATTTCAGAGAAGCAAAGGGCGTGATTGCGAACTATGTCGAGGCACTGACAAAGGTAGTGCCCCCGCGGGTGGTAGCGCTCTCGTCGACAGGCGCGCATAGAACAAGCGGGGCGGGGATTATCACGGCCTTGTCACTCCTGGAGCAAGGTTTCCGCAGCCTGCCATCTCCGGTCGCATTTGTGCGCGCAGGCGGCTTTTTCGAAAACTTTCTTTTCGGCTTACAGGCCGCACAGAGCGGAACACTACCGGTCTTCTACAATCCTACAAACCGGAAATCGATAATGGTCGCGACAGACGATATCGGCGCAGAGGTGGCAACGCATCTGACCGGGCCGGCGTGGTCAGGGCATCGCGTCATCGAACTGGGTTCGATGGTAAGCGCAGATGAAGTGGCCGCACAATTGGGTGAAGTGCTGAAACTCGACGTAAAAGCCTTTGCAATTCCGCGTGCAGGGTGGGCGGAAGCGTTCGAGCAGTTCGGCGTCCCCAAGAGCCACACTGGACCTGCCGAAGAAATGTATGAGGCCATTAACGCGGGATGGATGGGCCTCGGAATCGCGGGTACGGAGCACGTAGAGGGTACGACGTCCGCACGCGATGTGTTTGCGGCTGCAAAGAACGCCGTCAAGGCGTAAATCCGGGGCAAGCTGAGTCAGCTCGGCTCCTCGGGAACTGCGCCGCGAACGTCAAGAAAGATCGAGGTCAAACATGAAAGTATTTGCCTTGAGTGCAACGGGCGAAACCGGACGGCTGATCGTCCGGTTCCGCCGTGGCCCTGGGTTACTCACCCAAAACAGGATTGATCCTGAAAAACGCCGCAGCGCCAAGGAAAAGGGCTCCGCCTGGATGGTCGCCAATCCGGAAGTATGGGCGGGTTTAGAGGCGTGAAGAACAACCGCAGATCCTTCCCCTTCTCTGCGCTCAGGGTCAGGATGACAGCGCGTTGGGCGGGAGACGGAGTGCCGTGGCCGGCTTCGCGGGCGAGTGGTCGCCAATCCGAAAGTATTGGCGGGTTTAGAGTTTGAAGAACAACCGCAGTCGGGCATGAAACGGGGTTCCACCCGCAACGATGAAAATGACGACGGCGGAGAAGGAACAACTGCAGATCCCTCCACTTCGCTTCGCTCCGGTCGGGATGACAGCCTTTTGGGTATGGAACGGCTATTTTCAGGGCAGATCCTTCGACTCAGGTCGGCGTCCGCAAAAGCGGACGTCGACCGTCGCTGAGGATGACAGCGCATTGGGAGGAAGACGGAGTGCTCGAGTCGGCTTCGGGGGCGGATTGTCGGCCAACCGGAAGTTACTCCGTGGTTAGCTTTCTCGCTAGTGCCCGCTGTTAACAACCGCGGCTGCACCCCTGACCAATTCAATACGTCTCACCCTTCTTACTGGGGCTGAGATTCAATCCTTTGTATACTTGAATGAATGAACTTCGGAGCATTTTTCACCGCATGAGCCTTGGTTGCAAGTGCGATCGTCCCCGGCGTTTCCTCAAACGACTCGCATTCATCCCGATCCTGTTTTTTTCCATTTTGGCTGCTCAGCCGTTGGCGGCGCAGTCTGCCTGGAGAGTTGTGGGCCCTGACGGCGGCGATGCGCGGGCTTTTGCCGCCGATCCAGCGAGCCCAGGCCATCTCTACCTGGGCACCACAAACAGCTGGCTTTACGAGTCGCAGGACGCGGGAGCAACCTGGCATCGACTGGCCAAGATCGACCCCGCCGACGGCTACGTGCTCGACAGCATTGTGGTCGATTCCGCCAATCCCTCAACGCTCTACGTGGGCGCATGGAAAGACAGCTTCGGCGGCGGTGTCTGGGTCAGCCATGACAGCGGCAAGACCTGGAAAGAAGCTCGCGACCTGAAGGGGCAGCCGATCCACGCCCTCATCCAGGCCCCCTCCGATCCACGAACTCTGTTCGCCGGCACACTGGAAGGTGTCTATCGCACCAGCGACGGCGGTCAGACCTGGGCCCTGATCAGCCCCGTAGGCAGCCGGGAGATTCACGAGGTTGAGTCTCTGGCAGTCGATCCGCGCAACCCCGGCATTCTCTATGCCGGCACCTGGCATCTGCCGTGGAAAACAACCAACGGCGGCAGGACCTGGAGCAACATCAAGAAGGGCGTGATTGTCGATTCCGATATCTTCTCGATCATCGTCGATCCCGACAAGCCGCGCATCGTATACATGAGCGCGTGCAGCGGCATCTACAAGAGCGAAGACTCGGGCGTGCTCTTCCACAAGATTCAAGGCATTCCCAATGAGGCGCGCCGAACCCGCGTCATCATGCAGGACCCTGAGAACCGGGAGATTGTGTACGCGGGGACGACCGAGGGCCTCTACAAAACTGAGAACGGCGGCCGCACCTTCCAGCGCATGACCGGTCCCGAAGTGGTGGTGAACGACGTCTACGTCGATCCTCACGACTCGAAGCATGTGCTGCTGGCCACCGACCGCGGAGGAGTGCTGGCCTCGACCGACGGCGGCGAAAACTTTACCGAATCGAATCAAGGCATCTCGGAACGCAAGGTGGCCGCACTGCTCGTCGATAGGAACGATGCCAGGCACCTCTATGCGGGGGTAGTGAACGACAAGACCTTCGGCGGCGTCTTTGAATCCACCAATAGCGGCGCGAGCTGGCAGCAGATGGGCGCGGGGCTCGAGGGCCGCGACGTGTTTGCGCTGGCGCAAACCAAGGACGGCACAGTTGTAGCAGGAAGCAATGACGGCATCTTCATTCTCGACCCTCCGGCTGCCGACTCCGGCAACGCGACGAACTCCGGAGGTGCGCCGGGTTCCGGAGAGGCTTCGGGACCGGCTGGCGCGGCGCTGGCTGGATCGGGGCTTACGTGGGAGCCGCGCAACACCATCGCCAACACCATTGTGAAGACCTTCACTCAGACGCACTACCACACCAAGGTCAACATGGAGAAAGAGGTGAAGGCGCCACAGATCGAGATGAGCGGCCGCGTGAATGCGCTCGATGTTTCGGGCGATACGTGGGCCGCGGCCACCGACATTGGCGTTTTAACCAGCCACGACCAGGGCACGACGTGGCAGGGCGGCCCGGTGATGGGCGGCGCACAATACCGCAGCATCACGGTTCATGGCGATACGATAGTTGCGGCTCGCACCGAAGGCGCGGCCATCTCCACCGATAGCGGCCAGACCTGGCTCCCGCTGGGCGTTCCCACCATGATCACCCAGATTCACCGTGCCGTGTTTTCGCCAGACGGAACGCTCTGGCTCGCCGCCCGCGAGGGCGTCTACTATAGCCACGACCTGGGCAAAAGCTGGCTCTGGTTTGAGCGACTGCCGTTTCGCGATGTGGACGACCTGAGCTACGATCCGCTGTTGAAGAAGATGCTGGCGAGTTCGGAATCGAGCGACCAGGTCTATGCCATCGACGCCAAAACCATGACCTGGCTGTGGTGGAAGGCGGGTTACCAGATCACGCTGATACGCAACGCGGGCGACCACCTGGTGGCGGCCTCATTGAACGACGGCGTGCTTACCGGCCCTGAAACTACCGGCGCCGAGGGCACCGGCAAGTAAGCTGCTTTCGATTTCCGGTATCATTCAATTATGGAGACCACCCCAGCCAACTCGACAAACGGGCATGCGAGCCATTCTTTCCGCACATATGACGAGAGGCTCCAACCCATCGCGGCGAAAGTGCTTGCCGGCGAGCGCCTCGGCGCCGAGGACGGCCTGTCTCTCTACGCCTCGCACGATGTGCTGGCTGTGGGCTGGCTGGCCAATTACGTCCGCGAGCGCATGCACGGCGACCTCACCTACTTCAACGTCAATCGCCACATTAATCCGACCAACGTGTGCGTGGCCGCCTGCAAGCTTTGTGCGTTCGGCCGCAAAAAGGGCGACCCGGCCGGCTACACCATGGCTCTCGACGAGGCTTGGGAGACTGCGGCTTCCGGCTATTCCGAGGCGGTCACTGAGTTCCACATCGTCGGCGGTCTGCATCCCGACCTGCCGTTTGAGTTTTTCCTCGACCTGGTGCACGGGCTGAAAGAACGGTTCCCCAAGGTTCACATCAAGGCCTTCACCATGGTGGAGATTGCGTTTTTTGCCCGCCGCGCCAAGCTCAGCATCCAGCAAACTCTTGAAAAGCTGCGCGACGCGGGCGTCGACTCGATGCCGGGCGGAGGGGCCGAGATATTTGCTCCGCGTGTGCGGTCGATCATCTGCGATCACAAGATCGACGGCAGCGAGTGGCTTGAGACCGCGCGGCTGGCGCATAAGATGGGTTTCCGGTCGAATGCAACCATGTTGTATGGCCACATTGAAAACGACGAAGACCGCGTGGATCACCTGATAAAGCTGCGCGACTTACAGGATGAGACCGGCGGATTCCAGACCTTTATCCCGCTGGCGTTCCACCCTGAGAACACGCTGCTCGATCACCTGCCGGTGACCACCGGCCTTACCGATATTCGCCAGGTCGCAGTCGGCCGCCTGATGCTCGACAACTTTGCGCACATCAAAGCCTACTGGCAGATGATGACGCCCAAAATTGCGCAGATCGCGCTGCGCTTTGGCGCGGACGACCTTGACGGCACCGTGATTGAAGAGAAGATCTACCACGATGCCGGGGCAACCACTCCGCAGGGGCTCACGCGCAAGGATCTTTGCCGCCTGATTACCGAGGCCGGCCGCGTGCCGGTGGAGCGCGACACGCTTTACCATGCGGTGACGCGGACCGAGGATAGCTTTGTGGTTGCGGTGTAAGGGGTTGGCGCGTTGGGATGGTTCTGTGCTAAGCTAGACTTAGCTAAGGATACTGCCGATGCCTGCTGCCACCCAGTTTCCGTTGACCGTCAACATCTTCGAAGCCAAGACCCAGCTCTCCAAACTCATCGACAAGGTGGAGCACGGCGAGGACGTGATCATTGCACGTGCCGGCAAACCGGTAGCTCGACTGACAGGACTGAAGCCAGAAAAAAAACCTATCATCTTCGGTTTGATGAAGGGTGAGATCTGGGTTGCCGACGATTTCGACGCCCCTCTTCCCGATGAGATTCTGGCCGAATTCGAGGACGGTCCGATTTTTCCCCCTGAGCACCTTACGCCGCATGGAACTGACTCAGCTAAGGACAAGACGAGGAAGGCCTGATTGTGCGCCTCCTGCTCGATTCGCACATCTTGATCTGGTTGATGGATGGTGACGCGCGACTCACGCAGGAAGCGCGTAATCTGATTGCCGATGCTGCTGTCGTCTTTGCGTCCACAGCAAGCATATGGGAGCTCGCCATCAAGGCCAGCCTCGGTAAGTTACGCCTCGATATTGATCGTCTTGCTACCCTTCTGGACGCGGCAGGTATTGGTGAATTGGAAATTGCCAGACGGCATGTAATCGCTGCGGCGGGTCTGCCACCTCATCATGGCGACCCCTTTGACCGTCTTCTAGTTGCCCAGGCCGTTGCCGAGCACCTGCAGTTCCTCACTGCAGACCCGAAACTCGCCGCATATTCGGGGCTGGTTACGGTTGTCTGATTATCATCTCCTGCTATTTCGCCGCCACCGTCGCCGGCGCCTTCTCATCTGAACTGAACTGCGTCCAAGGTCCGGCGATCATATCGTGCAGTACCGGCTTCTGCCATGCGAACTCCGGGTGCGCTTTCAGAAACGGTCCCGCAAGGAAATCTTCGCCGCAGGGATGGCCGGCCCGGCCGATGAAGCTCATCTTCGCCGCCAGCTCCGAACTGGTCACCTTACCCGTCACAGCACCGCCGGGCTCGTAAGGCGGATCGTCCCACACCTTTTCGCCCACGGGCGATGTGTCCTCGTGTCCGCACAGGCTGCGCTTGCCCGCATCCATCTTGTGCTCGTAGATGTCGTAATGGTCAGAGAGATAGGCCTCGGCCAGCGCGGTATCGAGCTTGCCGTAGTGCTCCTGCATAAACACTTCGGCGCGAATGTGGCGCGCATTCATGCTGCTCTCGGAGTTGGTGGGGTCGAAGCCCGGCGTGTCGTCGTGAATCACCTTCGGATCCCAGGTAAAGTTCGACGAAACGAAGTAGCCGTCCTTCTTTTTCTTGAGCGGAGTGTTGTGCAATCCGAGCTCGAGATATCCGATCTCCCCAGTCTTGCGATCGCCGACCAGCCACGAATTTGCATAGCCGCCGTTGTTGCCTTTGCGCATGATGGCCGCATACTCGTCGATCGATGTTGCATACTGCATGGCCTTGCGCGAGCGATCGAATTCAGGAATCCCGTTGGCGTCGAATCCCTTGGCCATGGGCAGCGTGGTTTCGGTAATCATCATTCCGGCGGAGTTGATGCCGAAATCGTCTTCGCTGGTAATCACGCCGGGCAGTCCATCCATCAGGATGTGCTGGCCCTTGGCGGGAACAATATCGAAGGCCATGTCCCAGCGCTCACCTTCGGCGTAAGAAGACCAGTTGCTGTGCGCAATCACGATGCCGCCGTCTTTGGTGGCCGATCCGGTAGCGATAAACGCGCTGCACTTGCCCGGCGCAACAGCCGCGGGCGGAGCAGGCTTGTGCTCTTTCTTGTCCAGCGTCGGCAAGTAGTAGTCGGCGATCTCGAGGTAGCTGTTCAGCGCGACAATATCCCAGAGGTCGGTCTTCGAGCCCTCGGCGGCAAGCCCATCGGCAATTCCCTTCATCTCCGCCTGGTACTCGGGCTCGACGTGCGGCCAGAAGACGGTCTTGCCTGTTTCGCGGAACCAACTCCAGGAGCGATGGTCGTTGTGCTGGCCCATCACCTGGTACACGTGAACATTGTCTTCAATTTCATGCGCCAGCAGATACCCATGCTGAAAGCCGACCTGCTCGGGCGAGCCCTGGAGATGCACGTAGGTCCATCCGCCCTCGTTGAACTTGTAGGCTCCATTGAGGCGCGAATCGGTGCCTGCGTCGGCACGCACACCGGGCTTTGCTGGAATGGCGGCGATCGCGCTCACAGTCAAGGTTGCGGCAACGAAGAGAGTTGCAAAACGCAGCATGATGACGCTCCTGGGGAATTCGACTTTGGCTTGCTTGAAAAAGTCGAGGGTTGAAATCGCGTGAGAGGCCTCCCTCAGGGGCTAAAGCCCTCATGTGGTCTGTTTCATTTGCGGCACGGCTAAAGCCGTGCCCTTTCAAAACTCCGCCTTTCTTCAATGCGCAGGCAGACCTTACTGCCGCACAACCTCGCCGTTCTTCATTACAAAGCTTACGTGTTCGACCACGCTGATGTCGTCAAGCGGGTTGCCGGGGACGGCGACAATATCAGCATAAAACCCCGGCTTGAGCTGGCCGATTTCGTTCTGCCAAGTAAGAATCTGCGCGCCGTTCAGGTAATCGGCCTGGAGGACGGCAAGCGGGGTCATTCCATATTTGACCATCAGCTCGAGTTCGCGAGCCTGGGTTCCGTGCGGGAACGGACCGACGTCGGAGCCGACGGCCATGGGCACGCCTGCAGCGACCTGGCGGCGGAATTCGTGGATCTTGTAGTCGAGCATGGCGTGCTCGCGCGCCGCTTCTTCAGGGTTGGGCGCGTGGTCCGCGAAGTATTCAAAGATGGTGAACGTGGGGACGGCAGGAATGTGCTTCTGCTTCATCAGCTGCATGGTCGCCTGGCTGAGCTGCGAGGCGTGATCGATGGACGCCACTCCCGCTTCCACCGCAAATCGCGCCGCCGGCTCGCCCTGGCAATGCACGCCGATGTTGGTGTCGAGCCGAGCGGCCTCGGCCACAGCCGCCTTCAACTGCGCCTCAGTGTACTGGTACGGTGTATGGAATTCCCAGAACTCCGGGTCGCCTGGCTCCTCGCCCATCTGCATCTGCGCGCAGACGGGATTGCCCAGGCAGGGCAGGCTGCCCGCAGGCACCATGCTGTCTGGGCCGGTCTCGTAAATTTTTACAAAGCTCGAACCTTCTTTATGCTGCTCGCGAATCACCTCAATGAGCTGCTCGGCCGAGTTGGCGTAGTCGGCATTTGAGAGCACGTGCTGCGCGGGGTTGAAGTTGATGGCGTCTTCGTGCCCGCCCAGGATGTCGACGGCGTTTCCGCTGACGCGCAGCCGCGGACCGGGAATCAACCCCTTGTCGATGGCGTCGCGCACCGCCGAGCTGGCCGAGCCGGCGCCCTCGGTGCCCATGTCGCGCTCGGCGGTGTAGCCGGCCATCAGGTCGGCCTTGGCGGCCTGCTCGGCAAGAATCACGCGCCACGGCACCGACTCCTGGACAGTCTGCAAATCCTCGGCGCCGGGATGCAGAAACAGATGCACGTGCGCGTCGATGAGTCCGGGCAGAAGCGTGGTGTCGCCGAGATCGATCGTCTTTGCGCCCTCCGGGTGGTCAACCTGCTTGCCGACCTCCTTGATGCGCTCGCCCTCGACCAGCACCTCGCCTGGTGAGACGATCTCACCGGTTGCCACATCGAGCATGCGCGCGGCGTGAAGGACGATGGCCGGGGGCGGGGGCTGCTGCGCGGGTGCCGATGTTGCAATACAGGCGGCAAGCACGCAGGCAAGAAGTGTGGGAAGCGAGCACCAGCGAAAGTTTGGCATGGCTAAAATAATATGCCAAGTTCTGACACCGTGATCCGCTTCGCTCTTTTCTTGCGATCAGTACGCGCCAATCCCGGTGAGGTGCTGGCCCAGGATCAGCGTGTGAATGTCGTGGGTGCCCTCGTAGGTCTTCACCGACTCGAGGTTCATCATGTGGCGCATAATCGGGTAATCCTCGGTGATGCCGTTCGCGCCCAGCACATCGCGGGCCATGCGCGCGCACTCGAGAGCCATCCACACGTTGTTGCGCTTGGCCATCGAAATGTGCTGATGACCGACCTTGCCCGCGTCCTTGAGCCGGCCCACGTGCAGCGAGAGCAGCTGACCCTTGGCAATCTCGCTCGCCATCCACACCAGCTTCTCCTGTACCAGCTGATGACTCGCAATCGGCTGGTCGTGGAATTGCTTCCGGAACTTTGCGTAGTTCAGCGCCGTGTCATAGCACGACATGGCCGCTCCCAGCGCGCCCCAGCTGATGCCGTAACGCGCCTGGTTGAGGCACATCAGCGGGCCCTTGAGTCCCACTGCGCCGGGCAGCATGTTGCTCTCGGGTACGCGGACGTCCTGCAGCGACAGGCCGCTCGTAACAGAAGCGCGAAGCGACCACTTGCCGTGCACGTCGAATGCGGAAAAGCCGCGAGTGCCCTTTTCGACAAGGAAGCCGCGAATGCAGTCGTTGCCGTCGCCCGCGCCTTCGAGCTTGGCCCACACCACGGCCACATCGGCGATGGTGCCCGAGGTGATCCACATCTTTTCGCCGTTCAGCACGAAATCTGAGCCGTCGCGGCGGGCGCGCGTGGTCATGCCTCCCGGGTTCGACCCGAAGCCCGGCTCAGTGAGCCCGAAGCAGCCCAGCTTGTCGCCGGTCGCGAGCGCGGGCAGCCAGGAGTTCTTCTGCTCGTCGGAGCCAAACGTGTAGATGGGATACATGACCAGCGCCGACTGCACGCTCACAAAGCTGCGCAGGCCCGAGTCGCCGCGCTCCAGCTCCTGCATGACAAGGCCGTATTCCACATTCGACATGCCCGCGCAGCCGTAGCCGTCGATGGTTGCGCCGAAGAAGCCCAGTTCACCCATCACGGGCACCAGCTCGCGCGGAAAGCAGTCCTCGCGGAAGCATTCCTCGATGATCGGAACTACGTTGTCGTCGACAAAGTCGCGCGTGGTGCGGCGGACGAGAAGTTCGTCCTCAGAGAAGCCTGCGTCGAGATTGAGAAAATCAAAGCCTGGAAACTTTGCGGCCATTTCTTACCTGCCTGCCGGCACATAGCCGGAACAAGAAAGGCTAGCAGATTTGAGCGGGGCAGGAAGCGGTTTGCAGCACCTGTTTCATTCCGGCGTCCCAACCACTGATTAGTACTTGCAAGGCGTGCAACCGAACCGCCCCCGGGGTATATATTCCCTCAAGGATTCTTTCGTTAACTGGTTTGTTTTCTGGCGACTGGCGTCCGCGATTGCCGTAAGTTTCTGATAGCACATGCCCCTTTATGACAGATTCCTTTGAATCAATGGTTTACGCCTTTCGGCAGCTGTTTAGACGCCTTACAAATCAAGGGTAATAATTCCAAGGGAAATAACCTGCAAAAGCTTGGCTTAAAAAAGACCGGAAATTCGGACGGTTGCGGCAGGAGTTCGAGTTGAGGGGCTTGACGTGAGAAAGATTTCTGGGCGTCGCGCCTGCCGGCACACAGCCAGAACAGGAAAGGCCAGGAGCTTAGGGGCATTCGCGACGGCGCGGGAAGCGATTAGATAATCAATGAATGAATCAATGCATTGATTGGACACTGCGATGAGTAAAAGAATCGCCGCCCACACGGCACGCACCCAATTCGGCCAGGTAATGGATCGCGCCGTCAATCAGAGGGAACGCTTTATCGTTGACCGCCGGGGCGAGCCTGTGGTTGTCATCCTCCCCGTTGAGGACTATCTCTCCAATGTGCATTCAGCGCCCGATTGGCTGCGCGAAGCCTGGAAGGGATCAAAAAAGCGCGGTCTCGACAAGTTATCCGCGGATGCGATCAATACAGAAATCGACGACTATCGCAGAAGCAAGCGCAGCGGCAAGAAATGATGCGCGTCGTGCTCGATACGAACGATGTTGTGTCGGCGTTGATTTCGCTATCTCGGCGGGTAGCGAAAAACTCGAAACCATGCCTCAGGGGTTAAAACCCCGACTCATTTTATGTGGCTTATTGGCACGGCTGAAGCCGTGCCCTTTCAAAACAACGGCCGGAAGAGTAACGATGTGTTGAAACTTCGCATTTAGGGCTGGTATCCGTCGGCCATCCATTTGGCAAAGAGGTCAATGCGATCCTGAGACCAGGGCCCCTCTCCTCTTGGCGGCGGTGGCGGCATCACCGCGCCTCCGATGCCACGAATTCGGTCGTAGATGGCGGCTGCGTGCTTCTTTACGTCGTCGTAGCTAGCCAGGTTGAATGCTTTACTCATGGCGTGTATATCTCGCTCGGTGAAGAGCGGGAGAATGTCGTCTTGAAAGCTCGTCAACTTTGTCATAGACCTCTCCTGTTCGAGTGAAACCTACGCCATCATGTACGGTGCGCGATAGGGACGCGTCAACAGCGCCGATGCCGCGTCGTCGCCGACGATTACCTCATGCTCCACGTCCCAATTGATCTTGCGGCCGGTCAGCATCGAAATCAAACCGAGATGCCCGGGCAGCGTGGAGTGATGCGCCACCTCGACCGGCGTGATGGTGGGCTTGCGGCTCTTGACGCAATCGAGGAAGTTGCGCCGGTGCTCATGCGAGACGTAGAGCTGGATTTTGCGCAGTGAGTCGGGAACGGCATCCCACTTAACCCACTCGTGGTTTGAGGCGTCGAAGCCGCTGCGATCGACCCACACCCATCCGTCGGCGCCAATCCATTTACATCCCATATTGATGGCGCCCGAACCGCCGGCAATGGTCATGCGCACATCGTTTGCGTAGCCGGTCACTTCCTTTTTGTAGAGGCACTCGACGTGATACTTGGTCGCCGTGTTCCATACAGCGTCGGGCGCCGGGAACTCGCCGACGCCCTCGATTTCGGACGGCCCGGTGCGATCGAACCCGAGGCCCCAGTGCGCGATGTCGCCGTGGTGGCCGATCCAGTCCATGAGCTGGCCGCCGCCGGTGTTGTAGTTCCAGCGCCAGTTTTTGTTGATGCGCGCTTCAATGTAGGACTGCATGCGCGAGGGGCCAAGCCAGCGGTCGTAATCGAAATCGGCCGGCGGAGAGGATACGGCCAGGTCCCAGGCCGGCGTTCCCGGAACCACTTGAGAAGGATCGGTGATTTTGATGGGCAGCGTGGCCCATTTAGCCAACAGCGCCGGTTCAGTGCCGCCAAAATCGTGATCGCCGCCGGGCAGGCCTACTTCAACGCGAATCACGTCGCCGATCAAGCCGTTGCGAACGATCTCCGCGGCCTTGCGGAACTCGGGCAGCGAGCGCTGCCACGAGCCCGTCTGCCAGATGATGTTGTTCTTCTCAGCGGCGCGCACAATTCCCTGCTGCTCGCGCACGGTGCGGGCCAGCGGCTTTTCGCCGTAAATATCCTTCTTGCAGTTTGCGGCATCGGTGGCCGCCAGTTCATGCCAGTGGTCGGGGATGGCAATCATCACGGCGTCGATATCGTCGCGGGCCAGCAGTTCGCGGTAGTCGTGGTAGGCGCGGCAGTCCTGGTTGCCGTAACTAGTGTTGATGGTATTGACCGCGTCGGCAAGCGGGTCTTTTTGAAGGTCGCAAGCCGCAACCACCTGGCAATCGGCATATCTCAAAAACTCCTTGGTGTTGGCCGGGCCCATCATGCCCCAGCCGATTACGCCGATGGTGACGCGGTCAGAGGCCGGCACGCGGGCAAAGGCGCTGCGCGAAAGCACTGCCGCGGCGCCCGCGGCCTGCATGAATCTGCGGCGGGATAGGTGAGACTGCGATGCGGAAGGAAGGATGGTCATGGATGCCTCGGAGATTGCGTGGGTATGAAGATGCATCCCGCGCAGCACCCGGAAGTCTAGCATGGTGGGGTTGCCCGGCGCGTACACCGGGGCGTGGACTTGAGTGAAGGGCGAGCGATGTACAGGATTTTCGCGCCGGCCCTACGGGGCGGTTTCAATCGCTCGGCAGGTTCCCAGGGTTCCGTCCGCCGCGGCGGACTCCACCCTGGGCTAAGATCAATTCGTCCCTCCGGGGCGAGGGCGGTTCAGATGCCGACCGGTTTCAAAATCGAGACCGGGGGCGCGCACGATGCGTCGCAAGCAGCGGTAAAGGAATGGAGATCGATAGGGATTTCGCACCGGCCCTACGGGGCGGTTTCATCAAATCATTGCGATTTCCGAGGGTTCCGTCCGCCGCGGCGGACTCCACCCTGGGCTAAGGTCAATTCGTCCCTCCGGGACGAGGGCGGTTCAGATGCCGTCTGGTTTCAAAATCGAGACCGGGGGCACCCCAATGTTTCATCGATTGTGGGTCGGAGAGGCCGGTGGCGGACTGATACGAAAAACTGAAACTTGAGGTTTGCGCTTTCCCCGGTCTCAAAATCGAGACCGGGGCACCCTCGATTTGTGGCTGGTCCGAATGCTCGAGATTTCCGCAGGGGTTAAAACCCCTGAAATCCGAATTTTTCTTTGGCATCGCTGAAGCGATGCCCTGATACGAAACTAAACCGGACTGTGGCCGCCGCGAGATTCGTGACCTCCCACCCATCGAGCAAAAGACGCTCGATGGATGGGGCACCCCAATGTTTCATCCATCGCGGGTCGGAGACGCCGGTGAAGGACTGATACGAAAAACTGAAATTTGAGGTTTGTGCTTTCCCCGGTCTCAAAATCGAGACCGGGGGCACCCTCGATTTGTGGCTGGTTCGTATGTTCGAGATTTCCGCAGGGGTTAAAACCCCTGAAATCCGAATTTTTCTTTGGCATCGCTGAAGCGATGCCCTGATACGAAACTAAACCGGACTGTGGCCGTCCCGAGATTCGTGGTCTCCCACCCATCGAGCAAAAGACGCTCGATGGATGGGGCACCCCAATGTTTCATCCATCGCGGGTCGGAGACGCCGGTGAAGGACTGATACGAAAAACTGAAATTTGAGGTTTGTGCTTTCCCCGGTCTCAAAATCGAGACCGGGGGCACCCTCGATTTGTGGCTGGTCCGAATGCTCGAGATTTCCGCACCCTCGATTTGTGGCTGGTCAGAATGTTCGAGATTTCCGCACCCTCGATTTGTGGCTGCTTTGAATTTGAAACCCATGCCGCCTTCCCGCTACTCCAGAAACTCCTTCACAAACGCATTGTCGGTGTGCAGCAGATCGTGCAGCGAGCCATCGAAGATCAGCTTTCCCTCTTCGAGCATCATGAATGTCGTCATCTGGTCGGTCTCGCCTTCGGGCAGCGGAACCATTTCGTCTTTCTCCGCGTCGAAGCGGTGGGTGCACATGGTAAAGGCATCCTGAATGCGGTGGGTTACCAGCAGCGAAGGCGAACGATGCACATCGCGCTGCTTCACAATCAGGCTGATGATATTGGTTGAGGTGACGGGGTCGAGGCCGCCGGTGGGCGAGTCGTACAACAGCAGATCGGGCTGATTGATGAGCGCCCGGGCGATGGCCACACGCCGCCGCATGCCGCCTGAAAGGCTGGCCGGAAACATCGAGAACGTCTCTTCGAGTCCCACGAACCTGAGCGAATCGCGCACCTTGGCGTCGATCTCATCTTCGGTGAGCTTTTTCTCTTCGATAAGCTGATAGCCGACGTTGTCGCGCACGCTGAGCGAATCAAACAGCGCGCCCTCCTGAAAGACCATGCCGGTGCGAGCGCGCAACGGAAACAGCGTCTCTTCGGGCATGGCGGATATCTCGTCGCCGAACAGAAGCACTTCGCCTTTTTCCGGTTTCACCAGGCCGTTGATGAGTTTGAGCAGCACGCTCTTGCCCACGCCCGCAGGGCCCAGCAATATGCGCGTCTCATTGGGCGCCACGCGAAAGCTGATGTCGTTCAGCACCGGCGGCCCCTCGAACGCGATGGTTACGTGCCTCATCTCGACCACCGGGAGGGTGTCTTTGAGCGGTTCGAGTTCTGTGAGCAGCGAAAGGCTCATGAGGGCCACAGAGAGAGCATGACGTGGGTGATAAGAAAGTCGGCCACGATAATCAGCACCGACGAGTTAACCACCGCCTGAATCGTCGACCGGCCCACTCCCTGCGTTCCACCGGTGGTTTTCATGCCGTAGAAGCACCCGATTGAGGCGATGATGTAGCCGAAGAAGAGCGGCTTAACCAGGCCCTGCGCGATGTCGCGGAAATACAGGCTTTCCCAGGCCATGGAGAAGTACTGCGTGGCGTTCTGGTGATTCAGAAAGACGGTCACCGCGGCGCCGCCCAGAATGCCGAAGGCATCGGCAACGATGGTGAGGAAAAAGAGCATGGTTATGGTAGCGTAGATGCGCGGCGTAACCAGTTTGCGCAACGGGTCAACGCCCAGGGCGCGCATGGCGTCAATCTGCTCGGTCACCACCATCGACCCCAGTTCGCTGGCCATCGAGGAGGCATTGCGACCCGAGACCATGATTCCGGTGAGCACCGCGCCGAGTTCGCGGATCATCGTAAGGCTCACAAAGCGGCCGGTGACGCTGGTGGCGCCGAATTCTGAAAGTGTGGCCGTAGATTGCAGGGCGAGGACGGCGCCGGTAAAAAAACCAGACAGCAGTACAATAGATACTGAGCCAACGCCAATGATGTCTGACTGCATCAAAAAGTCAGACCAGTAAACCGGAGGGCGGAACAGGTTCATCAAGCTTCGCCATGCGAAGATCGAGTAGTCCTGCATGGTGAGCACGATTTGTTTGGCGGTACGGTCAAGAGTCTGGATCGCCATTTATCGGCCTGAAAAGACATGAGTTTGCGCAAGCTGGCTTTGAATACTGCACGACCCGCAATCATCGACCCCAGATAAACCACGATGATGCGGCAATTTGAGTGCCAAGACCTTCATTAGCTGACCCTTCTTGCCTTCGTTCCCGAACACAGAATAGCGCATCGGTGAGAGACGAATGGTATTCGACGGGCACGGCCTGACAGATACACATTCCGATCGCGAGGCAGGTGACGCGCCGGGCTATCGAGCGCCCGGCCTAACTTATTGAAATAAAAGACTGCGGGCCGACTGCGGGACATCCAGCAGTTGACTCGCATCTAAACGGAGATACGGAGGGTCCGATGCATCGATTTCGCATACAGTTGATCCTCGCCCTCATCGCAAGCGTGACGCTTGTGTCGGTAGCCTCAACATACTTCGATGATTTGCGTCATAGGCACGTGCTTCGCGAGGAGCTTCAGACCCGCACAAACTGGATGGGAGTAAGTCTGGAGCCGAATATAGAGGCAGCCATGACGGCCGGGAACGTTCCGGAATTGCCGGCCATCGCCGAGAATCTCCGCAGCGTAACCGGCGCGCTGGGGCTGGCCATCTTCGATGCTGAGGGGCGCCTTCTGGCCAGCTCGGGCCCTCCGGATCTGATGAGCGCCCTTTCACATAGCCTGGTGCTGAAGAGCCTCGAAAAGGGATCGGTGCAAAGCCGGTTCAGCCACGCCGGCGACTGGCAATGGCTCGAAGAGTCGTTCCCGCTCCATGAGGGCACGCAGCTTTCCGGCGCCATGACGATCGCCGTCGATGCGGGTTACATCCACTCTGAAGCTGTGAGTTTGTGGATGCAGAGCTTCGGGCGGATTCTGGTGCTCGTAGTGCTGATTGTCGGCATTACCTATGCCATGGTGCGGTGGTTCCTGATGCGCCCCATGATGCGAGTAGTGGAGCGGGTGCGTGGATTGCGCACCGGCCAGGTGGAAAAGCACGGCAAAGCCGAATTCAGCCTCTTTCCAAACCTGGTGCGAGAGGTGGAGACGATTGCCGAAAGCCTGATCGCGGCCCGCGCCTCCGCCGAAACCGAGGCACGCCTGCGCGAGGCCGGCGAAAGCCAGTGGACCGCGGAGCGGCTGGCGGTGCGCATTCGCAATCGCTCCGGATCGAGCCGAATCTTTCTCGTCTCAAATCGCGAGCCGTACATGCATGTGCACAAAGGGCGCGAGATAGAATGCGTCGTGCCCCCCAGCGGCATGGTCACGGCGCTCGAGCCGGTGGTGTGCGCCTGTGACGGGGTGTGGGTAGCCAGCGGCAGCGGCGATGCCGACAAGGAGGTCGTGGACAGCTTCGACCGCCTCCGTGTTCCTCCCGAGGATTCGCGTTACACGCTGCGGCGCGTGTGGCTTACGCCGGAGGAGGAGGAAAAATATTACGAGGGATTCGCCAACGAAGGCCTTTGGCCGCTTTGCCACATCGCGCACACCCGGCCCATCTTCCGCGCCGGCGACTGGGAGTGCTACCAGCGCGTTAACCGGCACTTTGCCGAGGCGCTGCTTGAAGAGATGGAAGGCAGCGAGGATCCCTTGGTTTTTGTGCAGGACTATCACTTCGCGCTGCTGCCGCGCATGATCAAGCAGGCCCGCCCGGATGCGCGCGTAGCCATTTTCTGGCATATTCCCTGGCCCAACCCCGAGGCCTTCGGCATCTGCCCCTGGCAGGCGGAGCTGATCGATGGCATTCTGGGCGCCGACCTGATTGGCTTCCACATTCCCGCGCATTGCCACAATTTTCTCGGAACCGTCGACAGCTCGGTTGAAGCCCGCACCGACCTCGCCCACGGCACCGTCCTCCGTCACGGTCACACCACCACCGTGCGCCCGTATCCGGTGAGCGTGGCCTTCGAGGGCGCATCGTACGCCCGCGCGATTGGGACCGACATCGATGCTCTCGAAGCCGCAGCGGCCGAGAGAGTAAATCTGCTGAACGAATTCGGGACGCGCGCCGAATCGCTGGCCGTCGGCGTGGATCGATTGGATTACACCAAAGGCATAGTGGAACGCCTGATAGCAGTCGAGCACCTGCTGGAATTGCACCCCTTTTATCTGGAGCGGTTCACGCTGGTGCAGATCGCCGCGCCCAGCCGCACGCGAATTCCCGCCTACGCCGATCTCAGCAAACGGGTTGGCGAGGCAGTGGAGCGCATCAACCAGCGATTCCAGACGCAGCGCTGGCGGCCCATCGTGCTTATCGAGCGCCAGTGCGACCACCAGGAAGTGGGGCGCTGGTATCGCGCCGCAGATGTCTGCCTGGTGACCTCATTGCACGACGGCATGAACCTGGTTGCCAAAGAATTTGTGGCCGCGCGCGACGATGAAGACGGCGTACTGGTGCTGAGCAAGTTCGCGGGAGCTGCCGGAGAATTGCAGGACGCGCTGATCGTCAATCCTTACGACACCGACGGCGTGGCTGAGGCGATTCGCGCGGGACTGGATATGAGCCGCGACGATCGCCGCACCCGCATGAGGCGCATGCGAAAGCAGGTAATGGAGCACAACATTTATCTCTGGGCGGCAAATGTGCTGGGCGATTTGCGCGAGCTCAGAATCGATGCCATGGAAGAAGCAGAGCCAAACTCCGGGCGGATGGCGCCTCAAGTCGCGCCCGCAATCCTGGCCGAAGTTGAGACGCGGAAAACAGCATAGGAGCGAGCGCTGCTTGACCCCCGAAACAGAAGCAAAACTCGACGAATTCTTCAGCCATTTTTCTGCCGCGTCACGCTCGCTGCTGATGCTGGACTACGACGGTACACTCGCCGGTTTTCGCGTTAACCGGTTCACGGCGCGCCCATGGTCGCGAGTGCGAAAACTACTCAATCTCATCCAAAGCCAGAAGAAAAAGACTCACATCGTCATCGTCACCGGACGGTCTCCGGGTGAGATTCAACCGCTGCTCGCTCTCAAAACGCCGGTCGAGGTGTGGGGCCTGCACGGCGCAGAGCGGCTCTACCCTGACGGCCACAGCGAGTTGGAGGAGATTGCGCCGGAGGCCCGTGCCAAGCTCGACGAACTTACCGCCGAGTTGCGCGCCGACGATCTGGGTGGAATCTTTGAATCGAAGCCCAACGGGATGGTAATGCACTGGCGGGGCCGCGCTTCAAATGAGGCGCGCCGGATTGAGGCCCGCACACGTGCGCTCTTTGAGCCGGCCGCACAGATCGATGGTCTGCGCCTTCTCGAATTTGAATGCGGATTGGAGGTTCGCGCCGGGCGCAACAAGGACGGAGCGATTACAGCGGTTCTTGAGGAGATGAAATCGGCTGAGCCGTCGCCCTTCCCCGCGGCTTATCTCGGCGACGATTTGACCGATGAGGCAGCCTTCAGCGCCATGAATAAAGTAACCGGCCCACACCTCACCGCGCTGGTTCGGCGCCGGGTTCGCGAAACCGCTGCCGATTTATGGCTTAAGCCGCCACAGGAATTGAGAGAGTTCCTGGTGAGATGGGTAAAGCAGGGACTAGGGACTAGGGAGTAGGCACTAGGGACTAGGGCGGGGCTACGATAGGTCAGGAGGCGCCGTGGCCACGCGACAATCCCCGATTCAAAACCATATTCAAACGGAACCTGGGCGAGCAGCAGTCAAGATATTTGCCGTCAGCGAGCACATGAACCAACTGCTGATCGAGCACGTTGCGCCTGAGGCCTGGAGCGCGGAGCCGCCTGGAAACGTCCGCACCATCGCGGCGATTTTTACTCACGTGCACAATGTCCGCACCAAGTGGATCAGGCTCACGGCTCCGCACCTGAAGGTTCCGCGACAACTGAACCGCGCGCACTGCACGCCGCAGCAGGCCAGCGCCGGATTGGCTGAGAGCGCCGCGCGCTGCGAAGAGATGCTGGCTGAGGCGCTGGCGATGAGTGGCGGCCGCATTAAGAGTTTTGTGAGAGACGGCTGGGCCAAGCCGTGGCCGGTTGGGCCGGAGATGCTTTGCTACATGGTTGCGCACGAGGCTCATCATCGCGGACAGGTGTGCATGATTGTGCACCAGCTTGGATTCAAGCTGCCGGGCAGGGTGACGAGTGAATTGTGGAACTGGGAGAAGCTGTTGAAACAGAACTCGTGAGACTGGGCTCAATGAGAAGCTCGCTAAAAATCGCGCTGTCATCCTGAGCGAAGGTCGCCGCAGCGACCGTAGTCGAAGGATCTGCGGTTGTCCTTCGGCTCGGATCCACGGGTTGCGGAAAAAGGCCCCTCGCCGAATGAAGATCGCAAGAAAACATCCATTCGGGCTAAACAGGCTGCGGAAAAACTCATCGAGCGGAGCAATATCGGTGCGGTCGATTCAGCAGGGGCTGAAGCCCGCACTCATTTAAGGGGTTTTATTGGCCCGGCTAAAGCCGTGCCCTTGTTACAAAGCTTCGTTGGTCAGTGCCTGTGCGAGTTTTCCGCAGCCCGTTCAGTCGCAATCGAGGGCTACGAGCTTCCTACTCGCGTCCCTTTTTCCTGATCTCAATATTCAGACGCTTGATCTTCTGGTTGAGCGTCGAGAGCGGAATGCGGAACTGCTCGGCTGCGTCGGTCTGGTTCCAGTTGCAGCGCTCCAGCTTCTCAATAATGATGCGGCGCTCGATGACTTCGAGAATGTCGAAGAGCGATGCATTGGGATTGTGATCGAGCAGCGCGTCCTGGAAGCTGCGGCCCGTAATGTGCCCCGGCAGCAAATCGGCGCCGATCACGGGACCGGACGAAAGCACGACTCCGCGCTCGATCGAGTTTTCGAGTTCGCGCACATTGCCCGGCCAGTCGTAATCGACCAGCGCTCGCAGCGCGTCGGCCGAGAGCTTGCGCGGCGGCATCGCGTTCTCATTGGTGTAGTAATCGAGGAAATGCTGCACCAGCAGCGGAATGTCTTCACGCCGTGCGCGCAGCGGCGGCAGATCGACCATGATTACATTCAGCCGGTAGAAAAGATCTTCGCGGAACTTGCCTTCGCGCACGGCCTGGCGCAGGTCGATGTTGGTGGCCGCAAGAATTCTCACATCTACCTGGATCTCCTGCACGCCGCCGAGGTGCATAAATCGCTTGTCCTGCAGCACGCGCAGAATCTTGGCCTGGGTGTCGAAGCCCATGGTGGCAATTTCGTCAAGGAATAATGTGCCGCCGTTGGCAACTTCGAAGAGCCCCTTCTTGCTGGCGATGGCCGAAGTGAACGCGCCCTTCACGTGGCCGAAGAGCGTAGACTCCAGCAGCTCCGACGGCATGGCGCCGGTGTTTACCGGCACAAACGGCTTGTCGCGCCGCGGCGAGTTGGCATGAATCGCTTTCGCGATCAGCTCCTTGCCGGTTCCGCTTTCGCCCTGGATCAGAATCGTCGACCGGCTCGGCGCCACCTGCGCCACCAAATCGAAGATCTTGAGCATCGGTTCGCTCTTGCCCACGATGTTCGAGAAGTTGTAGCGCTGCTTCAGTGTGCGCTTGAGCTGCAGATTCTCTTCTTCGGCGTGGTGCCGCGCCACGGCTGAGCGAATGTCGGCCAGCAGCTTTTCGTTGTCCCAGGGCTTCTGGACGAAATTCTCAGCGCCGGCGCGAACCGCTTCGACCACGTTGTCCACGGTGCCGTAGGCGGTGATCATAATGACCGGCAATTCCGGCTGCCGCTCCTTGATCTGCGGCAGCAACTCGAGCCCGCTTTGGCCGGGCAGCGCCAGGTCGAGCAGCACCAGGTCGTAGCTCTCCGCATCGATCATGCGCAAACCCTCGACTCCGTCGCCGGCCATGCCTGTTGCATAGCCCTCGATCGACAGCAATACTTCGAGGGAGTCGCGAATGCCGGCTTCGTCGTCGATGACCAGGATGCGGGCCGCAGGAGTTGTGTTACTGCCGGGGTTTATCGCAACGGGCGCGTTCAATGGTACTGCAACCTCAGACATGTACGGAGTTCCTTAACAGGGGAAATTCAAGATGAAACGTTGTTCCCGCGCCTACCGCGCTCTCAACGTGAATTTTTCCGGCATGTTCCTGAATGATTCCGTATGAAACCGAAAGCCCCAGCCCCGTCCCGCGCCGGTCGCCGGGTCTGGGTGTGGTTTTGGTGGTAAAGAAGGGATCGTAAATCCGCTTCAAATGCTCGGGCGCAATGCCGTTTCCGGAGTCTGAAATCTGCGCTACAACCTGGCCATTTACTGCCGTGGCTACGCGCAGCCTTCCCCCGCCCGGCATCGCTTCTTTGGCGTTCAACAACAGGTTTAGAAACACTTGCTGCAGCTTGCCTGAGTTGCCATGTATCGCCGGCAGTTCCTCGGCCAGTTCCAGATCGACATTAATCTGCGCCGTCTTGAACTGGTGTTCAAGCAGCGAGAGCGTATCGCGAATCACCTGGTTCAGATTGGTGTCGCGAAATTCCGTGGTCGAAGTGCGCGAGAAGTTCAGCAAGCCGTTGGCAATTTCGGCGGCGCGGAAGCTCTGCTGCGTAATCTTGTCGAGCACCGGCCCCAGCCGCGCATCGCCGCGCAGTTGTTTTGAGAGCATTTGCGAGTACGAGGAGATTACCGCCAGCGGCGTATTGATCTCGTGGGCCACGCCCGCGGCCAGTAAGCCGATCGAGCTCAGTTTGTCGGCCTGGGCAAGCTGTGTTTCAAGGCTCACGCGGTCGGTAATGTCGTCGACCAGGACGATGCGGCCCACCGGCACAAAGTCTCGCGACAGCAGCGGCGCCACCGCGATATTGGTGGTGCGCTGCTCACCGGCCCGCGTAGTGAGCGGAAATTTATAGAGATGATGCACGCCCTGCTCGTTGCGGAACTCTTCGATTGCCTCTACAAAGTCCAAAGGGAAGACGGAACGAAGTTCCTGGCCGAGGGCCTCGGCGCGGCTCAGCGCATACATCGCTTCCATCTGCGCATTCCAGCTCTCGATGCGGCCGTTCAGGTCAACGGCCAGAATGCCCACGTTGATGGATTCGACGATGTTCTCGTTGAACTCCTTGAGCCGCTCGAACTCCACCATCTTCTCTTCGAGCCGTGCATAAAGGCTGGCGTTCTGCAAAGCAATGCCGATGTAGCTGGCCAGTGACTCGAGCAGCTCCACGTCCTCACTCGAAAGAAAATCGCCGCCCAGGGTGCGCCCGAGGCCGATGACAGCAATGGTGCGTGCAGTTGTCGAGCCATTGGCTTGTTCAGCGGTTGCCACGCGGCAGGGCAGGTAGTAGTTGAGGTCAAGCAATGCCGCGGTTCGCTGCTGATCCTCGGGCAGGTGCAACACCAGCTGCGCATTCTCAAAAAAGATGTGCGAGTGATCGCCGTTGCGATCGAAATCGAGGAATCCCAGTGCAAGTCTGGCGTTTCCCGGATCTTTGTCGAGTGCCTCCGGCAAACCGTGAGCGGCTGCCAGTTCCAACTTTCCCTCGCTGCCACTGTTGGTCTGCGCAAGGAAAACGGCAACACGCGCCACCAGCAGCGTCTGCGGCAGCCGATCGATAATTGACTTGAGCAGCGCCTGCGGATTGGTCTCCGAGCTAAGGCCGCGGCCAAACTCGACCAAGGCTTTTCTATAGTCGTAACGGTGCTGGTCAAATGCCTTATCGACCCAGCCCTGAATCTTCCGCTTGAGCGGATCGACGATCGCCGCCGTCACCAGGATGCTGGCCACCAGGCCCCACTCGCGAATGGCCTCAGGCATGGCGTTGTGCACCAGCACCGAAACCAGCGCTATAGTGCCGAAGGAGCCGCCTACCAGCAGGCCGGTGGCCAGCATATAGGCCACGCCGCGCTTGAAGATCAGGTCGGTATCCATCAGCCGGTAGCGCACAATCGCCCAGCTGAATGTGAGCGGCAGGAATACCAGGAAGAGCCCGGCAATATCCTCGACCAGGCTGTTGCGCGTACCCGATATATAAAGAATCGCGTAGATCGTGAACGGAACCACCGCCAGCAGCGTTCCCCGGGTCACCCACTTCAGTTGCTGGCGCAGCAGCGGGGTGTCCGCGCGCCGGTAGCTGAGCATGAAGAGGATGGCCGCGGCCACATAAAACACCGCGTCGTATGACGTGGCGATCCGGTTGAGCTGGTCAAGCAGCAGCTTGGTGGCCTCGCGGGTGGTGATCGACCACACCCAAAGCCCGAAGAGCCCGGCCCCCGGGGCATACACCACCGGCAAGAGCCAGCTGCGAACGCGCCTGTAACGCTCCTCGGGGAAGCTCAAGGCAAAGTGCAGGAAGAGTGCCGGCTGCAGTGCCTCGGCCAGCACGTTCACCCAGAAGACCGTCCAGTCAAGCCAGTCGAACCGGCCCGTGAACTTGAGTGCGTACAGCGCAAACGAGACCAGGCAGAAAAGATAGAAATGCGTCGATCGCGGCGCGCCCCAGCGGCGAAAGAGCACATAGAAGCCAATGACGAGATAGATGAAGCCGATGACCCGCAAGCCCATTGACAGGCTGCGATCGAGTGGAACCAGAGAGACCTTGACCGGGATGTCGAGCGGAATGCCTTCCCGCGTGATGGAATAGCTGACCTGTTCCCAGGGACCGGTGCGGTAAAGCGCATGCTCAAGGTCGGCGACCCTGGTAACCGGCTGGTTGTCGACCGCGGTCAGCAGGTCCCCGGTCAGGACTCCCGCGCGCTCGCCAGGTCCCGTCGCCAGCACCTTCTGCGCCTGCAGGCCACCCGCGGCCTCGTGCCACCAGACGCCGTCATCAGGCTGTGGAGACTGCTGTTGCTGTTCAAAATTGAGCACCGCCAACACGAAAAGCGCAAGCGTGGCTATCGCCAGCAGCGTGGCCTGCATCCGGTTGAGCAGACTGGTTTCCATGAAGGGGACTTTCTACATCATAAGATTCTGTTGCACGTTGCTTGCCATCAGCGGGTTACGCAAGAAATGGCCCGTCCGATCCATAATTCGCACGGAAATCACGAGATATGGATGGTTCCGTCGGCCAAACGTCACCTCGGACAGGCGTAAATCGCCGCAGAAAATGTAGAAATCGGTAGACCTGCTATATGGAATCGTAGCATCTACATGATTCAGTAGATACTTGGCTTGAGATGGGTTATGTGCAAAGCGCCCTTCGAATTGGCATGAAACGCCTAGATAAATGCCATAGCCAGTGGGAATGCAAGAGGCGCGGGCGCCGTTGTTTATTTGTGCCTTAAGCGCCGGAAAATGCGCTAGTGTTCCAGCCCGCAGCGATGTTTTTTCGGGAGCTTCTCACCGTTATTAACGTTTTCCGCGATCCGGGGAAACCAGCGATGCGATTTCCGGGACCGCCTTCCAAATTTGCGCCGTAATTGCTCGCGCCGGCGATGTTATTCGCGGTGTATACTTGCGTCGCTCCAGAAAATCGAATGCAACCTTCGACCTCTGCCCGGAGACGGCGTTGCCGCGCTGGAATCGATTTAGCTTGAATTTGAGGATGCCATGACACACAGGGCTTTTGTTAGGGCGGCTGCCGCTGTTTTTGGGCTCGGAATCGTCGCGCTTGCGGGCTGCGGAGGAGGCTCGAACGGTGGAGGAGGCGGCAACACTACGCCACCCACAATCTCAGCGTTCAGCACCAATCCGGCTATCGTTACCGATGGGTCGACCGCGGCGCTCACGGCTGTTTTTGCGAATGGCACTGGAGTCATTACGCCCGGCAACACATCCGCGACAAGTGGAACGGCAGTCCCGGTGACCCCTCCCAATGACACTACGACCACATACACGCTTACTGTAACCGGCTCGAGCGGCGCCACCGTCACGGCGACCACGACCGTGCAGGCTGTTGCCGCGCCCACCATTACCAGCTTTACCGCTGCCCCGGCTTCCGTTGCATCGGGAGGCAGTTCCAATTTGACCGGGGTCTTCGCGAATGGAACCGGTGTCATCACCCCCGGCACCCTCGCGGCAACTACCGGTACCGCAGTGAGCGTGGGCCCATTGTCAACCACGACCACTTACACGCTCACGGTCACCAATGCGGCCGGTACGGCAGCGACCCAGACGGCGACGGTGACCGTGACCAGCGGCACCAGTTCGGTGACTGTCGACCCAACAAGCCCCGGCATTACTGTCACCGACCAGATTTTGGGCATGAACATGGCCGCCTGGTATGACGAGTTCACCAATGCGGGCTCGATTATTTCCGCATTCAACGGGGCGGGCATCAAGGCCATTCGCTGGCCGGGCGGCTCCTGGTCCGATGACTACCACTGGGGGTATCAGACCGGCAGCAGCACACTGGTGGCACCATATATGTGCCAGTCGGCCTCCGACGCAGGAGGGGTTACCGGCGGCTGGGCGGGCTATGGCAGTTTTGCAGATTTTTTGAGCACGATTCCGCTGGCAGGCCCATACGACCTGGCTTTGACGGCAAACTACGGTACAGATGAGGCCTGCACCGGCGGCGGCGATCCCAACGAAGCGGCGGCGTGGGTTGCCGCGGCGCTCACCGACGGCATTACGCCAAGCCATATGACCGTGGGCAACGAGGAGTACGGAAGCTGGGAGACCGACTTGCACGCCAAGCCGAACGATCCCACCACCTACGCCGCGGCTGTGGTTGGATCCAACGGTTACTACAAACTGATCAAGGCAGCCAGCCCCAACACCCTGGTCGGCGTAGTGGTGGATGCGAATGCCACCAATGGCTGCTGCACGGCCGAATGGGACAGCACGGTCCTGGGCAACGCCGCCGGTTCCTACGACTTCGTCGAATTCCACTTCTATGCGCAAAATCCCGGTAGTGAGAGCGACTCTTACCTGGTCACGCAAGCGCCGCAGGCATTCACCCAGAACATCAAAACCATTCAACAGGAGTTGACGACGGCAAACGAGCCCAATAAGCCGATCTATGTGGGCGAGATGGGGTCGGTCTCCACCGACCCCGGCAAACAGAGCTGGTCGATCACCCAGGGCTTGTATGCAGGTCAGATGCTGGGCGAGATGATGGACGACGGCGTGAGCCGCGCTACCTGGTGGATCGGCTTCGGCAACTGCAACGGCGAGAACGGCTCCCCTAACGGTAACGGGAGCTCTTCGCTTTATGGCTGGCAGAACTTTGGCGCTTACAACGTGTTTGCCGATGGGCCTGGTGATACAGGCGGAGGAAGCGCCGGTCCCCCCGTTATCCCCGCTACCCCCTGCAACTACGGCGGTCCCATCGGCACCATGTCTCCCACCGCGCAGGCGTTCAATCTCTTCCAGAACGTCGCCAAAAGTGGCGAGAATGTGTTGACGCCAACGGTGACAGGCGACACCACCGACGTTCGCGCGTACGCGGCCACCCATTCCGGCGGTACGGCGCTGGTGCTCTTCAATCTGAACGAGACCACCGGCGAGAACGTAACGGTTACGGTGAACGGAGAGAACTCTTCGGCGGACGTGCAGGTGATCACCTACGACAAGTCACTCTACGACCAGACCGACGCTGCCACCCCGGTATGGGCAGCCCCAACAACGACCGATATGGGTACCCAGACGATTCCACTGACACTGACGCTGACGCCGTGGAGCATGAACGTGGTGCTGATCCAGTAGCATTGACCGCCGGCAGTCTACGGCGTTTTCCCGAGTCTCCCTGGGGAAAACGCCGTAGACTTTTCTCATGCAGTTCACCAAGCGCCTGCGCGAGGGCGTTCGCCGCGGCGACATCACTTGCAGCGTCCGCATCTGGATGAGCCCTCACGTGAAGGTGGGCAATCGCTACCGCATGGGGGAAGGCGAGATTGAAGTGGACTCAATTGAGCCGATCGGTTTGCCCGACATCACCCCGGAGCTGGCTCGGGCCTCGGGTTTTCTGGGAGTCCTCGACCTGCTGAAGGTGGCAAAGCACGGCCGAGGCGAGAAGATCTACCTGGTGCGCTTTCACTACGTGCCGCCGCGGGGCTCGTAGAGCAGAGTCTGAGGGATTCGCGGATACCGGTCACCGTCGCGCCGATCCCCAGGCCAGCTGTAGCGTGAGTCTCCTGACCCGCGCCCTCAGTCCGCGAGGTGGTGTCAGACGAGTCGAATTATCGCCAGAGCAAGGTTGAGAAACACCTCTGAGGGGTTAAACGGGCTGCGGAAAAACTGATCTAGTGGAATGAAACTCCCGAACCCTTCCCTCAGGGGTTGAAACCCCGGCTCATTTTATGGGGCTTATTGGCACGGATAAATCCGTGCCCTTTCAAAACAGCGACTTCCATTGAGTTTTCCGCACCCTGTAAAGCCCACGGGTTCATTGGGCACCTTGCGGCGCGGCCAAGGCCGCGCCCTGATACAAGACCCGCGACATCAGACACTGAGAAGTCCCTCGCTTCACCCACGCAGCCAATACGGCTTGGGTACAACGGCATTCAGCGCTTCGAATTCCGCGTCGCTGAGCTTGAACGTCGCCGCGCTCACATTTTCTTCGAGGTGCGTGACTGAGCCGGTCCCCGGGATGGGCAAAATTATCGGCGAGCGCCGCAACAGCCACGCCAGCGAAACGACGGCTGTCGTTGTGCCGCGATTGCGGGCTATTTTCTCTACTGCATCATTCGCCTGCCGTCCCTGCGCCATCGGGCCCCAGGGCAGGAAGGCGATTCCCTGCTGCTCGCAGTAATCGAGAACAAAGTCCCACTCACGGTCGTTGAAGCTATAACGGTTCTGCACGCTCACGATGGGCACAATTTTCTGCGCGCGCTTGATGTGCTCGAGCGTGACGTTCGAAAGTCCCACGTGATGGACCTTGCCCGTCTCCTTGAGTCGTGCGATCGCTTCCATCGAGGCGTCGAACGAGACGGCTGGATCGGGCACGTGTAGCTGGTAGATGTCGATGCGGTCGAGGCGCAGCCTTTTCAAGCTGCCTTCAATGGCCTCGGCAATGTGCGCGGGGCTGGCGTTGTGCTGCCACACGCCGGCCCCGTGGCGCGTCCATCCGACCTTGGTTGTGATCACCTCGCCATTACGGTAGGGCGCCAACGCCTCGGCAATCAGTTCTTCGCTCACGTCGGGGCCGTAGGAGTCGGCCGTGTCGATAAAGTTCACGCCCAGTTCCACGGCGCGGCGCAACGTGGCCAGGGCTGCCGCCTTATCCTGAGGCGGACCCCAGATGCCAGGTCCCGTGATGCGCATGGCGCCATAGCCTATGCGATTCACGATCAAATCGCCGCCCAGCGTAATGGTTCCCGCCGCGGCGGCGGGGAAAGTCTCAATTCCAGTAGCCATTCCGTACTCCTCGTTCTTTTGATGGCCCAAGCTGCTGTTCGATGCGATGGCGATCTTCAAATGTGGGACAGGCGACTTGCCACCTGCAGTCAATACGAAAAACCAAGAGCAGATTCTTCGACTCACCACCCCCAAACTGAAATACATTTGGGGCCCCGTTCGCTCAGAATGACAATCCTGTTTTTTATTAACCGTTGAGACGTGACACCTGGATTCTCGCCGGAGGGAGCCTTCTGTCTCGACTGCGCTCGGGATGACCGTTTGAGAGCTACCGCTCTCAGGCGACAGAACCAAATGCAGATCCCTCGACTGCGCTCGGGATGACCGTTTGAGAGCTGCCGCTCTCAGGCGACAGAACCAAATGCAGATCCCTCGGCTGCGCTCGGGATGACCGTTTGAGAGCTGCCGCTCTCAAACGGTCACTTCCCAACCCGGCTCGTACTTGCGTCCCCAATAGCTCATCGCTTCGTCATCGTTGAGAATGTGCGCAGTCTCGGTATCGAGATGCAGCTTGCGATCGACGAACCACGCGATGTTTGAGAGCAGCAGCATGGTCACGGTCACGTTTGCTACCCAGATGGGCGAATGCAGTTGCTCGCGCCCCTGGATTGCGGCGATCAAGTTGGCGAAGTGCGCATCGGTCATCGCATCGCGGCCCACCAGATCGGTCGACGAGGTATGGGTGCCGACGCGAAACTGGTCAGTCTGCTTGCCCTTCCAGTCGAAGACGTCGTAGCCGTCGCGATCGATCACCACCGTGCCCTTGGTGCCGAAGATGGCCGAGCCGCGATCGCGGCCGTATTCCTTCATCCCCTGGCAGCAGCGGCCTTCCCAGCTTATGGTCTTGTCTTTGTAGCCGAAGTTGGTGATGAGCGTGTCGTAGAACTGCCAGTCATCTTTGTATTGATAGCGGCCGCCGGTTGACGACACGGTCGTGGGAAAATCCACGCCCAGCGCCCAGCGGCAGACATCCACTTCGTGCGTGCCGTTGTTTAGCGTCTCGCCGGTTCCGTAACGGCGCAGCCAGTGCCAGTTATAAGGATGGATATTGTCTTTGTATTCGCTGCGCGGCGCCGGCCCCTGCCACAAATCCCAATCGAGGTTTGGCGGCACCGGCACGGGCTTGCCGATTCCCATCGAGCCGCGAACATTCGCGTACCACGAGCGGGCAAGATAGGTTTCGCCGATGTAGCCGTTATGAATCTGATCGATCATCTTGATCGAATAGTCCGACGAACGCTGCTGGTCGCCCACCTGCACATGCTTGCCGTATTTCTTTTGCGCGGCAACAATGAGCTCACCCTCGCGCGGATTCTGGCTTGAAGGCTTTTCGACGTACACATGTTTGCCGGCCTTGAGACCGAGAACCGCCATCGGCGTGTGCCAGTGATCGGGCGTCGCAACGGTGATGGCATCCACATCTTTTGAAGCCAGCGCGTTGCGAAAATCCTGCTCCGCCTTGGGCGCGTAACCAAGTTCCTGCTGCGCTTTGCCGGCGAATTTGGCAAGGATCTTCGAGTCGGGATCGCAGATATAGCTGATGCGGGCGTTCTTGTCGTTGTTCTTGAGCGCATCGAGGTGCGCATAGCCGCGCCCGTTCAGCCCGTTCACCGCAAAGTTAACGCGATCGTTGGCGCCCAGGATCTGCCCGTAGCTCCTGGCCGTCGAAGCCATTGCCGTGCCCGCGGCGCCGGCCGCAAGCCCGTTCAAAAACGTTCGCCGCGAAATCGTCTCATATGCCATCAAAGTAAGGCCCTCGTTTCCGACACAAATTATATCTGCCGAAGACACGGCCATGCCGTCCTCCCGAATTGGACCGGCCGATTGCGCCCGGCCGATTGCCCCCAGGACCAGACCCTTTCGAGGCTGGTGCGTCGAACTGAGGCGGCGCGATGAATGGCCCGCATTTCGATTGGATTGAAATGGGTCCAAGCGGCGCCTACGTGCGTCGAAAATAAGGCGGAGGCTGTAATCTTCGACAATATGCGAGCGTCTACCAAAGTGATGGCAGCCGGCACAGTAGTTGAGCCGATGGCGGCGCAAACAGCGGAGGAACTCTCTGCGCAGGAGTTTGCGCGCATCGTCGAAACTCACCGGCCGCAGATCTTCCGCTTTCTGCTGGCGTCGACGCGCGATGTCGATTTGGCCGAGACGCTCACGCAGGATTGCTTTCTGAAGGCGCATCGGAACTGGAGCCACTTTCGCGGCGAATCGACCGCCATGACCTGGCTGATGCGGATTGCGATCAACCTGCAGAAAGATCACTGGCGCAACCGCCGCATGCAGTTCTGGCGGCAGACCCGGTCGAATGCGGTCGACGTGGACGAAGCCAGCGAATGGCTGCCCAGCGGTGAGCGCACCGCCGAGCAGAAGCTGCTGGCGCGCGAACAGGTAGGCCATGTTTGGAAAGCGGTAGAGAGCCTGAGCGAGCGGCAGCGAACGGTATTCCTGCTGCGCTACGTTGAGGAGCAGGAACTGAGTGACATTGCAAGAGCCACGGGATTAAGCGAGGGAACGGTGAAAGCACATCTTTCGCGCGCGCTGGCCAAAGTGCGAGCGGAGTTGGGAGGCAGGCGATGAACTGGTTTAAGTCAATAACGGGAACGGCAGCTGAGCCTCAGCCCGGTCGAGAACTCAATTCGGAACCCGATGGGGAACTCGAGCAGGCGCTCAAGAACTTCCGCCAGAGCTTGCATGCCTGGAGCGAAGCCGAGTTCAGGAGCGAAGCCGAGTTCAATCGTCCGCGCACCGTGCGCGTGGCGGCCGACAGCGCATGGCGCCCGGTGCTGGCCTGGGCCCTCGGATGCGTGGTGGCGGCCGGCGCCGCCGGCGGAGGCATCTACGATCATCATCGCCACGCGATCGAGCGGCAGCAGGCAGAGGCTCGCCTTGCCCACCAGCGCGAGCTGGCCGCGCAGCAGAAGGCCCAGGAAGCCGACGAGAGCCTGCTCGCCAATGTGGATAGCGATGTTTCACGCAGCGTTCCGGCGGCCATGGAACCGCTGGCTCAACTGATGGAAGACGACGGCACGAATTAAATCTAAATTGAGAGCGGTCTGGAGAGACCTAAAGGAAGAGGAGAAACGATGAACGGCAAATTTGTACTACGGTTGGTTTTGGCGATGGCAATCTTTCCCTTGGCTCAAGGACTCGCGTTTGCGCAGGGAGCGGGCAACGGTCGCGGAATTGGGCCCGGAATCGCTCCGGGGTTCGGCGACCATCGCCCGCCGATGGAACGGGCCTTCCGATTCGAGGGCACGCACGGACAGTTCTGGAATAATCCAAAAATCGTCGAGAAACTGAAATTGACCGACGAGCAGCGCAAGGCAATGGACGCGATCCTGCTGGAGCATCGCGAAAAGCTGGTCGACATGCGCGGGGCCGAAGAGAAGGCCGAGCTGGAGATGCAGCCGCTGATGAGCGCCGACGAGCCCAACGAAACGGCGATTCTGGCGCAGATTGACAAGATCGCTTCCGCCCGCGCCGAGCTTGAAAAGGCCAACGCGCGTTTTCTGCTGGCCATCCGAGCCAAGTTGACGCCGGACCAGTGGAAGCAGGTACAGGATTTCCGCGAGCGCCCCATGATGGGGCAGCGCGGCCAATGGGGCAGGGGCGATCGCGGACCGGGTGGAAATGGACCAGGCGGCAGCGGGCCGGGCAACGAGTTCCACCATCATGGGCAGTCGCAACAGCCTGACTCAGGTTCGCAGGGTGCGCCTCCCCCGGCGCCGCCTCAGGGTGGCCCCTCGGGCGACGAACAGTAGGTTTCGGACAAGTTATTTAGAGAGGGCCGGCGCGGTTTAAAAACGATGCCGCCCGGCCCGCAAGAAATTAATACAAGCTTCTCAAAGCAGAGAGCATGCGGTCCTAAAAAAAGGATCGTTGGCGGCAAGGGTTAAAACCCGGCCGCCTTTTTTTGTTCCATTCACAGCCACAGAAAGGGTGCCCCATCCCCGGGGTCCCCACAAACAGGTCATCGTTTGTGGGGTGGATCCAAGCTCAGCTTGAGCGGGAAGCGCATTTGCAGCGGCCCAGTCAGCGTGACGGCCGGAGCGGAATAACCTGCGCCTTAATATGTCTGCGGTCGGGGGAGGAAACCGCGAATCCGCTGCCTCATTTCGCTCCACATTTCTGTTGCGATTCCGGTCAGCCAGTGCATCGCTTCGAAACAGCCTCTGAATCGTTGCCGGACAGTCTGTTTCGCATCGCTGCAAATGGCCCTTGAATGAGAATTTAAAAAAATGACTAAAGTTATTCCGCACCTGCCCGATGAAAGGGGTGGATGCAGTAAGGCCCTCCCAAGGGGAATCAAGAGCGGCAAGGCAAGTTGAGCCGCAGCGGGGCAATCGGCATCCGAAAAGGAGTTGGTCCCATGGCCCTCGGAGTTTTGAATAACCTGTCAGCAATTTATGCAGAGAACAATCTGAACAACACGAACAACAGCCTGCAGACGGTTCTGCAGCAGTTGTCGTCAGGGTCGCGCATCAACTCCGGCGCCGACGATGCGGCCGGCCTGTCACTGGTCAACGGTCTCGGCGCCAACTCGGCGGCCCTCACTCAGTCTGGAACGAATGCGACTGAAGGAGTGGGCCTGCTGCAGGTGGCCGACGGCGCTCTTTCGCAGGTCACCAGCCTGCTGAACCGCGCCATTACGCTGGCCACGGAAGCCTCGAACGGCACGCTCAACAGCTCTCAAGACGCCGCGGCCAACCAGGAGTACCAGTCGATACTTTCCGAGATCAACAACATTGGCACCACGACGACATATAACCAGAATCAGGTCTTCACGGGCGACCAGTCCGGGGTAGCCATCTACACTGGCGATTCGTCATCGACCGGCGCGTCGATCGACAACCTCTACTTTGCGCGCCTCACCTCGGCCAGCGTCGGCGACTCCGGGGGCACGGTGCAGCAGAGCGATGCGGGCCAGTTTGTCGACCTTTCCGTCGACACGGTTCCGGGCACACTCAGCACGGCAGCGCAGCAAAGCGACGCGATCACCGGCGGTCTGGTCTTCACCATCACCAATCCTGACGGCACGCAAAGCACCATCACCACGACTGCGACCACCGTAAGCGGACTCATCACAGAGATCAACCAGGACGGCATTCCCGGAGTGACGGCGAGTTTTACCACCGCGGGAGCAACCGGCGACGCATCGGTGGGGGTCACCGCGGCCGGCGACACCGGCATCCTGCTGACCAACACCAACAGCAATGTGGGAATCTCTCTCGGCGCGGGGCCGGCGTTTGAAGACACCACCACCGTGATCACCCCGGCGGCCCTGATGGCCAGCACCGAAGCCACCGAAACCATTGAGTACGTGACGGCGAGCGGCGGCGACCAGAGTGCGGACCTTTCCAACACCAACCTCACTACGGAAGGCAACGCGCAGAACGCCGAGTCGGTGCTGAATAACGCGATCAGCTACGTGGCGGCGCAGGACGGCTACATCGGCGCGCAGATCAACACGCTGAACGCTATCAGCCAGGTGATGAGCACGCAGCAGGAGAACATTGTTTCGGCGCAAAATGCGGTCCAGGCCACCGACTACGCTTCGGCTACTTCGAACATGTCGAAGTACGAGATTTTGAGCCAGACCGGCATCGCCGCACTCGCCCAGGCCAACAGCGTTCAGCAGGAAGTGACCAAGCTGCTGCAATAAGACTTGAAAGGTGAGCCGTGGTTCGTGGCCGGCGCACACCGACCACGAATCGCGAGACGCAATTCACAAACCACGAGTTTAGCAAGACTGCAGTATTTCAAAGACAACCCAGGGACAGGGCGGCGGCAAAGCTCAAGCTTTGCCGCCCTTTTTTGTGTCTGCGACAGCGCGACTCTCAGGCACGTTCCGATGTTTTGCTTGGGCACTCCGCATCGGGAGGGTTGCATCTTTTCGGTGCGGTATTGAATCGGATCGTAGAGAATGGAAAAGATGGCGGCAGCAAGTGTAATGGCATCAATCGAAGCAAAAGCGGGGCCGATTCGGATCTCGAAGGCGCGGCAGGTCGCCATTCTAAAGGCGCTGGCCGATCCGCGGCGCTACGAGTTGCTGGAGCGGATCGCGAAAGCCGGCTGTCCGATGGGTTGCGCCCAGGCGCTCGCGGCGCTGCCCATCTCCGCAGCCACGCTCTCGCACCATATCAAAGAGCTTGAAACGGCCGGCCTCATCGAGGTGCGCCGCGAAGGCAAGTTCGCCTTTCTCACTCTGAAGCCGGGAGTCCTCGCGGCAGTTGCAGCGAGGCTGGCTGCGCTCGTGACCAGTTCGTGCAATAATCCACCTCCCGTAGGGAGGCAATGAAGTTAGCCCAGGACAAGTTCGCGCGAGCGAACGCAGTCCTGGGTAGACAAAACGACGGGACTGCAGCCCCGTAGGGGCGGCACGAACCGGAAGATATCCGCTCCACCCCCCAAAAAAGGATTTCTACAAAAGGCCTGAATCCTTTTCCCGGGCTCGCTAATCAATTCGACAGTCATCGAAATGTCGAAGTTAAGACATCCGATGCGGGAGATGGGATTATGAGGAACCTTGAGGGAAAAGTGGCGCTGGTGACCGGCGCATCGAAGGGAATCGGAGCAGCGATTGCGCGGGAGCTTGCCGAGCGCGGCGCCTCAGTTGCAGTCAATTACTCGGGCAGCAAGGCCGCCGCTGAAAAGATTGTGGCCGAGATCGTCGCCGCGGGCGGTAAGGCAATTGCGGTCCAGGCCAACGTCGCCGATCCCGACCAGGTTGGGCCGCTGGTGAAAACGGTGGCTCAGAAACTGGGACCGATCGACGTGCTGGTGAATAACGCCGGCGTGTACGAGTTTGGGCCGCTCGAACAGATCACCCCTGAGCACTTCCACAAACAGTTTGACTTGAACGTGCTGGGCTTACTGCTGACAACGAAGGAAGCGGTTGCGCACTTCAGCCCTAACGGTGGCAGCGTGATCAACATCAGTTCCGTGGCAGCCGATGGAATCGGCGGCGGTGCGGTTTACAGCGCTACCAAGGGTGCCGTTGATTCGGTAAGCGCAGCGCTCGCCCAGGAACTTGGTCCAAAAAAGATCCGCGTGAACTCACTAAACCCGGGCATGGTGGTCACTGAGGGGGTGCAAGCGGCGGGGTTGATTGGTAGCGACTTTGAGAAGGAAGCTGTGAAGCGCACGCCGCTCGGCCGAATCGGCCAGCCGCAGGACATCGCGTCGATTGCCGCATTTCTGGCTTCGGATGAGTCGCTGTGGGTGAACGGACAGACAATTTACGCGGCTGGCGGGCTCAGGTTGTGAGCGGCCAGCCGACGGTTAAGAGTGAAGAATTGAGGTATGTTGTGTTCCATCCTTGGCGAACGATCAAATGCGTTCCCAGGATGGGGCACCCGGCTGAAGGCTAAAAGCTAGCTTTTTTCCGCCGCGAGCAGCTTCTGTTTGCGCTCAACGCCCCAGCGATAGCCGGTCAGCGAGCCGTTGGCGCCAACTACGCGATGGCATGGCACCACCACCGACACCCGATTTAATGCGCAGGCTCGGGCAACGGCGCGAGTTGCGTTGGGCTGACCCATTTCGCGGGCAAGCTGCGAGTAGGTGCGCGTTTCTCCGCGTGGAATCTGGAGCAGCGCCTGCCACACGCGAAGCTGGAAGACGGTGCCGCGCAAATCCAAGAACTCCGTTCCGGCTTGGCTTTGGACTAGAGCGCAGTGCCGGAACTAACCGATTCGAGAGCAGCATCAACCAGGCGCGAAAGCGAAGGGTCGCGGCGCAGTTCGGCCGCAGGAAATTCGTCGCGCAGCGTTGCTTCTGCTTCGCTCTTAGTACCTGCGAGAGCGAGCCAGCAGAGACCGCGTTCGGTGGCACCGACGATCATCCATCCGAAAGGCGACTGGGCTACGGCGAAGCCGATCTGCTCGCCGCGGCCGCCGTCACGAAAACGCGCCGGAGTCATGCCCAGAGAAGAACCATCGTAGGCACGGCTCGACGAGCCAAAGCCTGCCGCGTAGATGGCATCGGTAACAGTGCTGCCGCTCTTGAGAGCGCCGCGCAGCTGGTTGGCACGCAACGCGCGCTGGTACTGAAGCGGGCTCACGCCCATCTCGCTCTTGAAGAGACGCTGCACGGTAAACGGGCTCATGCCGGCGATACGGCCAAGTTCTTCGAGTTTCACGGCGCGATCGAGATTGCGCTCGATGTGCGCGCGAATTTTGTCGATGGGCCGGCCTGCGGTAGCCGCGCTCTCATCGGCTGTCGGCTTGCACTTTTTGCAGGGCCGAAAACCGGCGGCCAACGCCTGCTGCGCGGTGCTGAAGAATCGCGCATTGGCGCGCAGCGGCCTGCGGCTCGCACACCACGGGTGAAGCAGAAGACGCCGGTAGTAGTGACGGCGTAGAAGAATCTGGCTTGGCGGTCGCGCGCCTGCACCTGGCGCCACGCAGCCTCTACATCGAGAGGGGTCTCGGCGGGTAAAAGCGAGTTGGAAGCGCGGGTGGATGCGGTCATGAGAGTGACAGGCAAATCGAATTCGGCGATGGCGAGTTGCGCATTCGTGTTCATGAAAATGATATTCGCTTGGAATGGCATTGCGCTGCACTCCGAATCTTGCGGGTAATTCGAACGGCGGCGGTAAGGACGGGCTGACAGTCGAGCAGCCTGTGGTGAAAGTGAAAAACCATCCCTCAGCGGCTAAAGCCGCGTTGATTCTCAAGGCCTCACGGCACGACTAAAGTCGTGCCCTTTCAAAACCGGACTTTCACCACAGGCTGATAGGCTTGCAAGCGGTGCGGCCAATCGCCCGCCACTCGCGCCGGTCAGTGTATTCTTTCACTGCACAATAAACCGCCCTGCTTTTTGCGCCGGGTTTTACCTGAGCGCCGGTTCCGAACTCACATTTCCATTCGAGGTACCTCGATGTTCACAAAGCCTCTTGCGATTGCGTTCCTCATCGCTTCTCTTCCGCTCGCCAACCTCGCCCAGCCTCAGCCGCAACCCAGCGGCCCGTATCACGTCATGAAGATTCAACTAACCGGCGGCGACGGCGGATTCGACTACGTTACCGCCGATCCCGACGGCCGCAATCTCTTTGTCGCGCGCTCCGGCCCCGAGGGACATATCGGGGTTTTCAATCTCGACACGCTCGCGCAGGTGGGGGATATTCCCGGCGCAAGCGCCCACGGCGCAGCGGTTGATACGGCGACGGGGCACGGGTTCGCGACGTCGAAACCGATCACGATGTTTGACGCCAAGACTTCTACGGTGATCAAGAAGATCGATGTCGAGGGCAATCCCGACGGCTATTTGAACGACACCTACAATCACCGCTTTTACGTTCTGAGCCACTCCGAGCCGAACCTTACCGTGATCGACGACAAGGATGGCACGATTCTGGGAACGATTAATATTGGCGGGGCGCCCGAGCAGGCAGCGACCGACGGCCACGGCAAGATTTACGTAGACATTGTGAACAAGGCCGCGATCGCGGTGATCGACGCGGACACGATGAAGATGGTTGCGACATACGATCTATCGAGCAAGGGCTCGGGCTGCGCGGGACTGGCGATCGACGCCAAGAACGGCATCCTGTTCGCTGCCTGCCGCGAAAAAAACAACATGGTGATTCTGTCGGCGGCGGACGGTCACATCATTACCGACCTGCCCATTGGCGTGGGCTGCGACGGCGCGTCGTTCAATCCCGCGACCATGGAGGCATTCACCTCGCAGGGCGACGGCACGCTGACGGTGGTGAAGGAGAACTCGCCGACAGATTTCGCCGTTGAGCAGACCGTGTTCACGCCGGCGCGCGCCAAGACCCACACGCTCGATACCAAGACCGGCAATATTTATTTGATCACGGCTGAGTTCGGGCCAGTACCTGCACAGTCGGCCGATGCTGCACCCGCTGCCGGCGGCCCTCCGCGGGGTGGCGCTGCGGGCCAAGGTGGACCGCCGCCGGCCTGGTGGCGTAATCGGGCACCGATGATTCCGCACTCATTCCAGATTCTGGTAGTGGGCAAGGATTGATTGGCGATCAATTTCCGATAGGCTGCCAAAGCTCCACGCGATTTCCTTCGGGATCGGTGATCCAGCCAAACTTTCCAAAGTCGTAGCTTTCGCGTTTTGGATCGACGGTGACACCTTCGCCCGTCAAACGGTCCAGCAAACCATCGAGGTCGTCCACCTGGAGATTGATCATTGCCTTCTGCGCAGGAGGGAAGTAGTCATTGTCACGTTTGAAAAGGGCGAAGACGACCTGGGTGTGTTGCGTCGGGGCAGGAAACGAGAAAGCTCCATCGGCCTTCACCAGGCCTAGATGCTGTTCGTACCACTGATACAGAGCTTTTGGATCATCCGCTCGCAGGAATATACCGCCAAAGCCGGTAATTGAAGCCATGAAACCTCCTATGAGAGTCGTTCAACAGTTTAGAGGATGAAATGTTTGGACTTAGTTGTCCGCGCGAGAACTCAGGCCTTTCTGGAAGGTTAGCAGCCAAAAGGCCCGCGGCTAAAGCCGCATTAATAATTCGCGCAGAATCCAGCAGCGTGAAGGCTGCTACTCCCTCCAATTTACCTGCGGCCACCGTGCGGAAGAGACCTCTTCCGCCACCTGTTACGCCGCGGCCTTTTGATTTATGTGGTGATGACTGCGCGATCGGCCGTGGGTTCGACAGCAGCTTTGCGGCGCAGGACGGCGGCGGAGATGAGTGTAATGATAAGGCCGACGGGCAGGGGCTCAATGAAGGTGTAGGCCATGTTGACGATGGGGTTCTGGTAGAGCTGCTGAGAGTGCTCGATAGCGGCGACTTGCGCGGCGGTGGTGGCGGGGTCAAGTCCCGACGTCTGGATCTTATGAATCTGCGCGGCCCAGTAGCTGTCCATGAAGTGGGGCATGAAGTTGAAGTAGATGACCTCCCACGTGGCGACATAGCAGACGGTGGTGATGAGGGCGATGAGGATGCCGCAGGCGAAGGCGCGGGCGAAGGAGATTTGGCCGGCCAGGTTGTTGTCGCGGTAGCTGCGGATGCCGAAGTAGATGAGCATGAACGACGCCACCATCATGGTGTAGCCGAGAATCATGCTGTTATGGCCGGAGCCTATTTTGTTGGCGACGAGAAGCGAGCCGTCCATAAGGACGGAGATCATGACGCCGGCGATGAGGCCGAAGATGAGGACGGTTTTCTTCATGGCGGGCTCCTGTTTCGATTGAGCGTCGAGTGACGATGGAGTCACGATGCGGTGGAACGGGGCCGGATGTCGTCATTCTTTCGGATGATTTTACTGGAATGGAGCTGAGAATCATGCTTTCGTGCGACAGAATTCATGGGATGAGGCCGAATTCCTTGCCCAATTGCACCGCCTGCGTTCTGCGTTTGGCTCCAAGTTTGTCGAAGGCGCGGGCACAGTGTGTCTTGACGGTGTTTTCTGAAACGAAAAGTTGCGTGGCGATCTCGCGATTGCTGAAGCCGCGGGCGACGAGGGCGAGGATTTCAAGCTCGCGCGGCGTGATGCCGAGGGTCTGCTGGCGGGTCGTATTGGGAGCGAAAGGTTCGGGCGCGGGGGCTTCCGCGGGGACGAGCACTTCCCTCACCACGACTGTTTCCCGAATGGTTTCGCGACGGCGCGTGATGCGGAGGCCGAGCCAGATGCCGAAGGTCGCGAAGAGGATGGCGACGAGCGCGCTGTAGAGCTCGACCGAATGCTCGATGACGACGAAGCGGTATTCGGTGAATTGGAGGGTGGCGATGAGGAGGCCGCCGACCAGACCGAAGATGAGGACGTGGCGAAGCATAGCCTGGAGCCAAAAACTCTGGAGCCTGCCACCATTCTGCTGGAGCCCCATCGGAATTTGGAAGCGAATTCTTCGGGGCCGCGCACAGCAGTCAGGGCCTGCTCATCCCGGCAGCCTGGCGCGAAGCACAGCCTCGGCGCGGGCCAGGTCGTCTTCCGTATCGACGCCGGTGGTATCGCGGGGCGCATTTGCGACATAAATTTCGATCCCGTTCTCGAGCAGGCGCAGTTGTTCGAGCCGCTCGACGCGCTCGAGCCAACCTGGCGGCAGCGCCGCAAACTGCTCGAGCGCGGCTTTGCGGTAAGCGTAAATGCCGAGATGTTTGCGGTAGCCGGCGCTCTCGCCGTTACGATCGAAAGGGATGGTGGCGCGGGAGAAATAGAGCGCCCGTCCATCGAGGGCCGTCACTACCTTCACCGCGCTGGGATTCTGAACCTCCTCCGGCGGGCAGCGCACGGCGAGCGTTGCGACCTGCACCTCGGACCGATCGAAAAGTCTGAGCAAGGGAGGAAAGAAGTCGGGCGTGAGCGTTGGTTCGTCGCCCTGGATGTTGACGTAGATGTCGGCCTCGACCTGGCGCGCCACTTCCCTCACCCGGTCGCTGCCGCTGGCGCAATCGGGCGAGGTCATCACGACGGGAACGCCACGGCTCCGGCAGGCTTCGGCAACTTCTTCTGAATCGGTGGCAACCAGCACCGGATCCATCAGGCCGCTCTGGTGCGCGGCGCGCCACACCCACTCGACCATGGGGCGGCCGGCAATTTCGCGCAGCACCTTGCGCGACAGGCGCGTGGAAGCCAGCCGCGCCGGAATAACGCCGGCAATGGTATGAGGGGCCATGAAGACGAGTGTAATGGGAGGGGTTGGCTGTGCGCGAGGCAGTCAGTCCGTGAGCGAACGCTACGAAGTGAGGCGATCGCTCGATATGGGACGGATCTGCCAGGCTTCGAAGCGTTCGATGGAGTTATAGCCGCCGCTGAAATTGAGACCCGCATCGGGCGCAGAGTTGCCGGAGACATAAAAACGGCGGGTCCAGCTCAGCGAATCGTTTACCAGCAGCTCGATCACCGAGCCGTCGATGTAGAAATGGAGGGTGACTTTCTCGTAGTTACTCACAAAGTGCGGCAAGGGCCGGTCGTCGATAAAGATGCCGCCGTCGGGTCCCGGAACACAACCAACCGTGAGCCAGGGTTGCGCGCCGGGGTTGCGGCTCACGATTGAAACCTGAAACGGGCCCGAATCCTTGCTCGCGGTGAGCCGGACTTCGCCACAGCACTGCCTGAGGCGCAGCGAGTCTATCGCCGACGGAATGTTCCCGGGATCGACGTGCGTTTTATCCCCGCGCAGCCCTTCAAGTTCCGGGGCAAAGGCGGACTGCAACCGCCCGTCGGGACTGAGGGAGAGCCGTCGCGGCAGCGACATCATTCCTGCCCAACCGGCAGCTCGATACTCGGCTTCAGGTCGCGCCTCTTGAATCCAGCCCCAGAGGATGCGGTTGCCCACTGCATCCAACTGGGTCTTGGCTGCGTAGAAGCTCCCGTAGTCTGCGAAGCCGGTTTTTTCAGGGTGGAACGTCATCTGTTCTTCGTCCAGAGTGCCGCACTGCCAGCAGGTTTTGCCGGCAGTCGAGTAGATAAGCACGTGACGGCCGTCCAAGGCAAAGAACTCCGGGCACTCCCAAACTTCCCATGGATCGGCTGGACCTGCAAAAGCATCGTTGGCGGCGCGCTGTGCCAGCGGATGCATGTATTGCCACGATTGCAGGTCGCGCGAACGGTAGAGCAGCACAGCTCCGCCCTGGTTGGCAATGCCGCTGCCGATGGTCATGTACCACCAGCCACCCTGCTTCCAGGGCGAAGGATCGCGGAAGCCGTTTACCGGGAGACCGCGCGGCGAAGCATCGAGTACAGGCGCGGGTAGTTTGCGCCAGGTCTCCAGGTCGTCGCCGGAAGCGGTCGCCATGCACTGTGTTTCGCGGTAGGGAGGATGACTGTCTTTGATGGTCGCCTCGCCACGGGGCACAGCCTTCACCCCGGTGTAAAGAAGCACGACCTGACCGTTGAGCACGGCCGCGGAGCCTGTAAAACAGCCGTCGGCATCAGGACCTCCGGGCGTGGGCGCCAGCGCCACGGGCCGATGTTGCCAATGCACCATGTCGCGGCTAACGGCATGGCCCCAGTGCATGTCGCCCCAAAAGGCCCCATCGGGGTTGTACTGATAAAAGATGTGGTACCTGTCCTTCCAATAGATGGGCCCGTTGGGATCGTTCATCCAGTTGGCCGCTGGAAGTAGATGGAACTGGGGCCGCCGGGGATCTGCGGCGAGTTCAGAGGCTGGGGTTTCCGATTCGGCGGCCAATAGCCCGAAGCCCGGATGAACCAGCCCGAACGCAGTCACCGCATTCATTCCAATCAAGAAATCACGGCGATTCATAACGCCTCACCTATGGAATGCAGCGCTTTTCGTTACCGGCCGAGGAGCCCATGCGGCCTGATGGGTGCTTCCAGGTTTGACCGCTAATCTTATGCTCCGTATCATCAATGTTAGTGCCCTTTTACCGCACCCCCCTCCCGGCGGAGTAGCTCAGATGGTTAGAGCGTGGGATTCATAACCCCAAGGTCGGCAGTTCGATCCTGCCCTCCGCCACCAGAACCTCCAATCTTCTCGGGTTAGCAAGATCCTTCGTCTCCGGATGCGACTCAGGATTTCGCCTGCGGGCTCGGACGCAGCGACGCAATGGATCGACGGCCGAGTTGATTCTAGAGCGTTTTCAGGGTTGGTGTATCCGGGCAGGGGCTAAACAGCGAACGACCGGCGAATGGCGGGTCGATGAGGGAAGGACCATTTGGCTGAGGGATATTCTAGTTTTGTCATGTTGACGGCAAGTAGGCCGAAATAGCCATTGGTGCTTCCATTGGAGCCCGTTAAACAGCGTGGTCCTGGACTTTGTGCTCGAGTCAGTGGTGACGGCGGTTATTTTTCCTGTGGCTGCCGATCCCGTTTGGGAGAGTGCGTGTTTTTGCATTGTCCGGGCCGTTTGACATGACGCCTGGAGGTTGTGTTGGCCAAGGATAGGAAGAAAAAGAAGGCGCATGGGCTGGTGGCAGCACCGGTGATGGAACCGAACGCGGCCGGGGTGGACATTGGAGCGACGGAGATTTACATCGCCGTTCCCGCGGATCGGGATACGCAACCAGTACGGCGGTTCGCGGCATTTACCGAGGACTTGAAAGCGGCTGCGGACTGGCTTGAACGCTGCCGAATCGAGACGGTGGCCATGGAGTCGACCGGGGTGTACTGGATTCCGCTATTTCAGATTCTGGAAGCGCGTGGGATGAAGGTGTGCCTGGTCAACGCCCGGCACGTGAAGAACGTGCCGGGGCGCAAAACGGACGTGAGCGATTGTCAGTGGCTGCAGTATTTGCACGCGGTGGGACTGTTGCGGGCCAGTTTCCGGCCGTCGGGGCAGGTGTGCGCGGTGCGGTCGCTGATGCGCTACCGGGAGAGTCTGGTGGGGATGGCGGCGGTGCATCTGCAGCACATGCAGAAGGCGCTGGATCAGATGAACCTGCAACTGCACCATGTCATCAGCGATCTGAGCGGGACGACCGGGATGGCGATTCTGGATGCGATTCTGGGCGGAGAGCGCAACCCGCTGAAGCTGGCCCAGTTGCGCGACCCGCGCATCAAGGCCAGCGCGGAAACGATCGCCAAGTCGCTGGTCGGAGACTACCGTCGGGAACATCTGTTTACGCTTCGCCAGTCGGTGACCGCGTATCGGAGCTACCAGCAACTGCTGGCCTGCTGCGATGTTGAGATCGAGCAGATGCTGGGCGAATTCCCGGACGGCGCCGGGCCGGATACAGCTGTACTGGCTGATCCAAAAGACCGGCACAGGCCGCGGCGCAATGAGATGAAGTTCGACCTGCGCGGTCATCTGTATCGCATCTTCGGGGTGGATCTGACCGAAGTTCCCGGCCTCAATGCGCTGACCGCCCATACGTTGTTGACCGAAGTGGGTCCTGACCTGTCGGCGTTCCCCAATGTGGGAGCCTTCGCTTCGTGGATGGGGCTATGCCCGGACAACCGCGTAAGCGGCGGCAAAGTGCTCAGTTCGCACACCCGCAAGGTGAACAACCGCGTGGCAAGGGCGCTGCGCATGGCCGCGCAGTCGCTGTTCCGCAGCCAGTCGTGGCTGGGCCAATACTATCGCCGCATGCGTGCCAAACTGGGAGCGCCCAAGGCCATCACCGCCTCGGCTCACAAACTGGCTCGCATCGTCTTCCACATGCTTACCAACCGGCACGCCTACGATGAAACGGTCTTCGCACAGCAGGAAATACAAAACCAACACAGGCTCCAACAAAAGCTCATGCAGCAGGCAAAAAAATACGGCTTCCAACTTATCCCAATCACACAAAACTAGATGTGGTCCTTGGGAGGCTGCGGAAAAACCCATTGAACGAAGCACTTTCGGCAGTGTCGATTCGGCAGGGGCTGAAGCCCGCGCTTCATTTTGCTGGTCTTTATCGGCACGACTGAAGTCGTGCCCTGATACAAAACCGCGTCCCATGTGAGTTTTTCCGCAGCCTGTAAAGCCGCGGACTCAACTTGTGGGCCTTATCGACACGGGTAAACTTGTGCCCTGATAAGAAACAAAACCGGCTGCTTGCAAGTTGGGCTTCGTGGCATCCCACCCATCGAGCAAAAGACGCTCGATGGATGGGGCACCCCAATGTTTCATCCATCGCGGGTCGGAGACACCGGTGGCGGACTAGAAAGAAACAAAAATGCAAGTACAACAAAACACGGGATGGGTTCTGCGGACTCCCACCCATCGGACAAGAACAAAGACGTCCGATGGATGGGGCACAGTTTCATCCCCCTGTGGGTCGGAGACACCGGTGGCGGACTAGAAAGAAACAAAAATGCAAGTACAACAAAACACGAGATGGGTTCTGCGGACTCCCACCCATCGGACAAGAACAAAGACGTCCGATGGATGGGGCACAGTTTCATCCCCCAGCGGGTCGGTAACGCCGGTGGGGGACTGATAAGAAACAAAACCGGCTGCTTGCAAGTTGGGCTTCGTGGCATCCCACCCATCGGGCAAAAGACGCTCGATGGATGGGGCACCCCAATGTTTCATCCATCACGGGTCGGAGACGCCGGTGAAGGACTGTTACAAGGCTTTGCCTCAGATAAATCAGCTCAGAATTCGGTCTAGAAGCGCAGACCGGAGGCCCGCATCGACCGTTGCATTCGAGAATTCCCCGCAAAAAAGCTCACGCCCGCAGGTTCGCGGGCGTGAGCAGTTTAAGTGCGAATTACGAGTTGTTAGAAGGTTATCTTTGCTACCAGCTCGCCAATACGCGCGCCGGGCGAGCCACCGACCCACTGTCCAAAGTTGCCGCCAGTGTTTTGGCCGTTCACAAAGACCGGTAGCCCGCAGTCGTAGAAGTCGCCGCAGACACCGTTGAAAGCGCTGAACGATGCATGGTTGAAGACATCGAAGTACTCGGCTTGGAATTCCGCCGACAATCCCTCTTTGATCTTGACGCCCTTCGCCAAGCGCAGATTGGTGTTGTCAATTCCAGGCCCGTGGAAGAAGCGCCTCGTCGTGTTGCCCTGGCCTCCAACCGGCTCTTCGCTGAACAGGTTGTAGTTGAAAAAGGCCGCGTTTGGATGGCGCAGATTGCGATCAATCCCGCCGCCATACAGCGGGCCGGCCGCCATCATCGGTTCGTCAGTGGTGAAGCCCCATGCAGAGATTTTCTTATCTCCCCGCAGGTTATTGTCTGAGCTTCCGTCGGTCATCCATACCGGAACTCCCCCGGTGAACTGGGTGTCTCCCGAGACTCTCCATCCACGGAAGACGCGATCATGGTTATGAACGAGCATGTCGAAGGGCAGTTCGTAGCCATAGGAGGCCGCGAAATTGTTGGGCACATCGTAGATAGACAGGCTGCGGAAGTGATTGGGATCGTTTGCCCAGATCAAGTCGCCGCGTCCCGAACCATTGTCCATTGCTTTGCTGCGGGTATAGGACACCAGGAAGGACATCCGTTCCGTTGTGTGCCGGAGGGTGGCAAACAGTGCGTTGTAGCTGGAATTGCCGACGTCGAGCAAGTCACCGACGCTCTGGAAGTTGTCTCCGAAGGGCCCGCGGGTGCCGTTGACCTGGCCACCGGCGGCGGGATAGAAGGTTTTGTTTTCGGCGCCGGGCCCGCAGGTATTGGTTCCCGGCATCACTTCGCTTGACTGGCTCATGCTCAAGCACAGCGCGGGATCGCCCGGGTTGCCGTTGGCCACGACCGTAAGGTGATGGCCGAAGGTGCCCACGTAGGACAGGCTAAGAAGGGTCTTGGAAGTGAGTTCCCTTTCAAACGAGAGGTCAAAATGCTCTTCGTAAGGGCTTGCCTCGTGGGTGATCGGATTCCTCAGTGTCGAAATGGGCAAGAATGGAGCCCAGTTAACTGCCTTCGGATTTGAGAACGCAGTCAGCGGGAACGGGTTGGAGATGGTGCTGCCATCCTGGCCGATAAAGGGTTGGCTTAGCAGGTCGCCGGAAGTGACTTGATCGAAATAGTGGTACGGAGGCGAGGAGAAATTGAAGGTGTTGTAGCCCTCGATATTGGTGTAATACATTCCGTATCCGACGCGAACACTGCTCTTGCCGTGGTCGCCGAAGATTGTGTGGAGGGCCGGGTTTCTGAAATCGGGCGAATAGGATATGCCGACGCGCGGCGCGAAGTCGTGCCAGTTGATATTCGCCATGTGTGTCGGGACACCGGCATCTCCCGGGAACGCGAATCCCAGCGGAGCACCCGGGAACACGGTCGATTGCACTCCCAGCAGAGCCATGGCATTCATATTGTGCTCTTCGCGCCACCACGGATTAACTTCCCAGCGCACGCCGTAGTTGATGGTGAGATTGTGGGTGGCGCGCCAACTGTCTTCAGCATAGATTCCAGCGTAAAAGGTACGGAGATTCTCTTGCGAGGGTGCACCCTGGGCGAAGTAGGACGGAGTACCGATCATTGTGTCGCCCATGGCGTAGCCGGTGGTATTGCTGCCGAATGAGAAGTCTCCGTTGCTGCCGTTGTTGGCGTGGGCAAGATCGACTTGCTGCCACGAATACTGTGCCCCGACCTTCAACGTATGGGTGCTGATGACCTTGGAGAAATCTTCCTGCCCACCATAGATGTTGTTGTACTGGGTAATGAGGGCCTCAGCAGGACCAATGCCCTGGCCGAACGCGCCGCCGAATGTCGGCCAATTTTGAAATTGGCTGGGCGCCTCCTCATACGGGCCGCCGTTGGCTGGGGATGCGAAACCCATGGATGCAAAGCTGGTGCCTGCACCGACGCCGCTGGTCCCGCCCTGGATGTTCTTATTGCGAGTGTAGCTGGCAGTGAAGGTATTGACGGCGCTCGATCCAAAAGGTGTGGTAAGGCTGGCGACCCATAGCTGGGCCTTTCCGGTATAGTCGTTCGGGAAACCAGGCGCGGCATTACCGAAGGAGGGTGGAGAGGGATTATCCCAGGGGTTGAGGTGATAATAGCCGGAAAGGATTCCAAACCGGGTGTTGGCGTCGATCCGGATGGCGCCCTTATCGTCGTACAGGTATGTATTGTTGTTGCTTACCTGATAAGCCGCTTTGCCGCTAGTAGGATCCGTGGTGTCTGACTTAGGGATGAATTGCAGCAGCTTCGCGGCGACAGGATCCCATGCGCTTTGCGGAATGATGGGACCTACCGCGGTTGCAGTACCTGGAAATACGCACCCTGTATTCGGGTTATTGCTGGTGCAGCCTGCAAAGAAGTAGGGCTCGCCTTGTTGCACGGTGGTGCCCATCCGGTTGCTCAACAGAGTGGCCATGAAAGGGGTCGCCACGGTTCGAGGATTGTTAGTGAAATTTCCGGTCTCGTCGCTCAAGTCACCGGTTCTGTCGGCGTCGGAGGGAACATCGGCGATAAAAGGACTGCCGTTCGTGCTCCGCCTGCCCTGGTAATCGGCGAAGAAGAAGAGTTTGTTACGCAGAACGGGTCCGCCCACAGTCCCGCCGAAGATATTCTGAACGAGGCTCGGGCGCCCGCCGCCGAACAATTGAGATGCGTTCAAGTTGCCGTTGCGATAGTACTCGAATGCGTCGCCATGGAAGTTGTTGGTGCCAGACTTGGTGACGACATTGACGAGGCCGCCGGCGTAACCGCCATACTCGGCGCCGGCGTTGTTGGTCACGATGCGGAATTCGGCGATGGAGTCGAGGTTGGGAATCAGGAACGTGCCTTCGCCGGCTCCGTCGACCACATTGGCGCCATTGACCACGAAGCCGCTGTGGACGTCCTGCGCACCGCTCATGGACCCCAGGCCGTCGTTATCAGAGTTGGAAGGTAATATGGTGCTGTACATCTGAGTCTGAATGGGCACAACGCCGGGCTGCAATACCAGCAGGTCGGTATAGGAGCGGCCATCCAGCGGTATGTCGGCAATTTGCTTGCTGTCGATTACTTCGCCCATTTCGGGGGTCTCGGTGTCGACCTGGGCTTGCGTTGACGTCACGGTGACCTGCTCTTGCACGCTACCGAGCTTGAGGACTGCATCGACGCGTCTCTGGGTATCAACGTCGATTACTACATCCGCCTGGACGAACTTTTCGAATCCGTCCTTTTCGAACGAGATGTCGTAGTGTCCCAGGGGCAAGGTCGGGAAATTATAGAAACCTGCCGAGTCGGACACGATGGTCTGAACAACACCCGTGAGGGTGTCCCGCAGCTCGACTTTTGTGCTCGGAATTACGGCTCCCTGCGCATCGGTTACGGTGCCGGAAATGCTGCCGGTTGTTGCAGCGAACAGGGAGCAGCTTGCCAGCCCCACCAGCATCACTAGAATCCCCAGCCGCACTTTTCCCGCTGCGGGGAAAATCGAAGATGTCCATTTCATTAAAGCGGTAAACCCGCTAGAGACCCTGTGGTTTAGCGTCATTCCCAGGACCCTCCCCTCTGGATTTTTCTTTGAAAGGCATTGTCAATTCAAATTAGCAATAAACTATGCCATCAAAGGCTAAATTGTCAATATATATTTTATATTTGCACATAATTGACTTGTATGTGATTTAAATCACTCTGGTTAATTGCAAAACGGACCGCAGTAAATTATGACAAACACGGGGTTTACCGGAAGACACACATTTTGACGTCAGAAAGGAACTGCACCGAGAGATCCGCCGATTCGGGCAGCCTGTCGTGACGATCAGCCTTTCGTGTCAGAGTGTTGAGAGTTGGACGGCCAATTTATTTTACAAACGAAATGAAGTTTGGCGTGCGCATAGCGCTCCCACAAACGACGGTCGATGAAATGGGGGAAGCTAACTCTCGAGAGCGGGGCAAATCAGTGAGCAAGGGATTGATATATTTCACTATGACGTATATATCGCCGAATTTCCCCACCGAGGTGCTAGAATTATTTCGATCATCGACATAACAGTTCATTCAATCAATCAATAAGAGCGAAGGTGCGGTGCATCGTGGGAAGACTAGGTGGTCACGCAGTTGAAGACAATTGCACTGGATTCGTTTGTCAAATCTGGAGTCGGGACAGATTTGGCGGGAATAGAACCATCGATACGTGACGTGATTTAAATCACCAAGAGTCGTGCGCAGGTGATCGAGACTGTTCAAACGGACCGGTATGGGATCATCGAAAACATCGACACTGCGATGGGCGATGGTCGCGCTGGCCTTTTTTGCGACCCTGATTAATTATCTCGACCGTCAGGCTCTTTCAGTCTCGGCGCCCATTCTGCAAATTCAATTTCACATGAGCAGCGTGGGCTACTCGCGGGTGCTGTTCGCGTTCATGCTGGCATACACAGTCATGAACGGCGCATCGGGCATGGTGATCGACCGGCTTGGAACCAAGCTTGGATACGGTTTGTTTGTGGCATGGTGGTCACTGTGCGCCATGTTGCACTCTTGCGCCCGGGGAGTGTGGTCGCTGGGGATTCTTCGTTTTCTGCTGGGCTTTGGCGAGGCAGGCAATTGGCCGGCCGCCGTGAAAGTGGTGGCCGAGTGGTTTCCTGCCGAGGAGCGCGCACTTGCCTCGGGAGTGTTTAACAGCGGCTCATCGATCGGTGCGATTCTTGCTCCGCCGGTAATTGCCGGACTTCTGCTGCGATTCGGGTGGCGCTCGGCTTTTGTTGCGGTGGGCAGCCTGGGGTTTGTCTGGCTCGCGATTTGGAGTGCGGGTTATCGCTCACCGGCGCGAAAGGCGGACACACCGGCACCGGCGTCCGCGCCTTCTCTGCGCTTATTGCTGCGTTCGCGATTTGTGTGGACTTTCACGATCTCGAAGATCTTCGTCGATCCGGTCTGGTATTTTTACACCTTCTGGTTTCCTGAATATCTGTTTCACGCAAGGCACTTCGATCTGGCGGCGATCGGCCGGTATGCCTGGATTCCGTTCTTCGTGGCCGGCCTAGGATCTATGGGCGGCGGGCTGATTGCCAAAGGATTTTTGAGCATGAAGGTTCCATTGAGCGGCGCGCGCAAAGCGGCAGTGACCGTGGCCGCAGCAATGATGACGATGGCGATTCCGGGGGTACTGGTGCCTGGATCGGCGCTCTCAATCGCACTGGTATCGATTGCCATGGCGGGCTACACCGCGGCTCTCGCCAATATGCTTGCGATGCCGGCCGATGTTTTTCCCGCTGGACGCGTGGCCTCAGTTTACGGGCTGGCGAGCATGGGATCGGGATTTGGAGGCATGGTTTTCGCCCTGGTGACCGGCTGGCTTGTGGAGCGCTATTCTTACGTGCCGGTCTTCTGGCTGTTCGGCCTCATCCCGATGATTTGCGTTGCAATATTATGGGTTTTCATGGGTCGGCTTGAACCCGATTCGAATTCTCTCGAGGAGTCAACTACGGTGCTGGTATGAAAAACGAACATTCATTCAAAAACATGACGGCGCTCGTGACCGGTGCGAGCAGCGGTATTGGCGAAGCTACATCAATTGCGCTTGCGCGCGAGGGCGCCAATGTCATCATCCATTACAACTCAAAGCGGGCTGAGGCTGACGCCGTGCTCAAGCAAGTGCAGGCACTGGGCGTAGAAGCGGAGTTGGTGCAGGCAGACCTGACCACGATGGAAGGAACCGTGAAGCTGGCGAGATTTGCGGAAAGCAAAGTCATCGAAATTCTCGTCAACAATGCGGGCTCACTGATTGCGCGTACCAAAGTGCTGGACTTTACGCCGGAGCTTTGGGAACGCGTGATGATGCTGAACCTGACCAGCGCTTTTTTTGTTTCTCAAGCCGTGCTGAAAGGGATGGTTGAGCGCAAGCGCGGAGTTATTGTGAATGTTTCGTCAGTGGCTGCGCGGTTGGGAGGCGGAGTGGGCGCGCTTGCCTATGCGGCAGCCAAGGGAGCGATTTCTACTATGACGAAGGGGTTGACGAAGGAGTTCGCGCCGCTGGGCATTCGCGTGAATGCAGTTTCGCCGGGCACAATAGACACGAACTATCACAAGTCGTTCTCTACGCCTGAAGGGCTCGACGGTGTGCGTGCCGCGACGCCTGTTGGCCGGCTGGGAACACCCGAGGAGATTGCGGATACGATTGTGTTTCTCTCGAGCGATCGGGCCAGCTTCATTCACGGCCAGGTGATCGAGGTCAATGGCGGATTCCTTGTGGCATAGCGCGCCCGCCAATTTAAGGGTCAGGATGGATTTCATGTTGCAATATTCCGAGTGATGCCATGACCACAGAAGCACTTCCACTAACTGAATCGGCGCCGCGGTTGAAAAGAGTCCTGACTCTCTGGGACCTGATCTTCTACGGGCTCATCTTGATCCAGCCCACTGCTCCGATTCCGTTGTTTGGCGTTGCGCAAAAACTATCCAATGGGCATACCGTCACAACGATTCTTGTTGCCATGTTCGCAATGATGATTACGGCATTCAGCTACGGAAGGATGGCGAGTGTATATCCTTCGGCTGGCTCTGCGTACACTTATGTGGGCAGGACGATGAGCCCTCACATCGGTTTCCTGATCGGATGGGCGATGCTGCTCGATTACATTCTGCAGCCTCTGCTGTGCACCATATGGATTGCTGCCGCGATCCACAGTCGCTACGCGCCCGACCTGCCCTACCCCATAGCAGCCATCCTGGTTGGGACATTCATTACGGTGCTGAATCTTCGCGGCATCAAATCGTCGGCGCGCGCCAACAAAGTTCTCCTGGTGGCAATGACCGTGGTGATTGTGGCCTTTCTGTGGCTGGCGGTTCGTTTTCTTCTGCGTGCCGGCGGTTGGAGAGGACTATTCTCGATCCAGCCGTTTTATGACCCAGTGACCTTCAACGGTCACCAGATCTGGATGGCGACATCGTTTGCCGCGCTTACGTATATCGGCTTCGACGGAATCACGACCCTCTCAGAAGAAGTGAAGAACCCCAAGCGCAACGTCCTGCTTGCGACGGTGCTGGTCTGCCTCTTCACCGGAATTTTCAGCGGAGTCGAAGTCTACCTTGGCCAGCGCGTCTGGCCCGACTGGCATAGCTTCGTCAATCTCGAGACGGCGTTCATGGATGTGTGCCAGCGCGTAGGTGGAATGCCACTCTTTGAGGCTATGGGATTGATTTTGATTCTGGCTGCCGTGGGAAGCGGCCTTACCGGAGGTCTGGGCGCCGCGCGTCTGCTCTTTGGGATGGGGCGCGACGGCGTGCTACCGCGCCGGTTCTTCGCACATCTCAGCTCGAAAAGCAACACGCCAACATACAACATCCTTCTGATTGGGCTGATCGCGATTGCGGGCGCAGTTGGGTTGAACTATGTTGGCAATGCCTATGAACACGCGGGAGAGCTGCTGAACTTCGGAGCATTTCTGGCCTTCATGGGAGTGAATCTTTCCACTTTCTGGCACTTCGGCGTGGTGATGCGTGGGCGACGCCGGGTAAACATTCTTGGCGACGTGGTTCTGCCGCTGATTGGTTTCGCATTCTGCGCACTTATCTGGTGGAACCTCAATCCACTGGCCAAATTTGTAGGCGGCATTTGGTTTGTCATCGGCTTCACTTACATCGTGGTAACTACGAGAGGTTTCCGGGTGGCTCCAAAACTTATCGACTTCAGCGAATCTTAAGGGCGTGCTTCGCAATTGGCGCATTTGCACGGGAAAACGGGGAATGACAATTATGGAAATGCCGATGGCTGGCCGGTTGGGTGCTTCAATTGCAAGCGCGCTCGCCGGAAATCATATGCTCGCGCGGATCATTAGAGCTGTTGCGCCTTTTGCGATGCTCGGTATGTCTATGCTCTGCCCAGCGCAGAACAACAGGGCGGCGGGCGAGGACCATACGGGACCATTGGCTAAGGTAGCCCAGCCGTATATCGACAATCATGAGATCGCGGGAGCGGTCGTACTAATCGCCAATCGCGACCGAGTGATTGATCGGGAGGCGACCGGCTATGCGGATCTCGCGAGCCACGAGCCGATGCAATCGAACGACCTTTTCTGGATTGCATCGATGAGCAAGGCGATGACCGCTGCCGCTCTAATGATGCTGGTGGATGAAGGCAAGGTTTCTGTCGACGATCCAGTTGAGAAGTACCTGCCGGAGTTCAAAGGCCAGATGGTCGAATCCGCTCCCGACAAGCTCGAACCGCCGCGGCATCCGATCACCATACGCGAAATCCTGAGTCATACCAGCGGGCTTCGATTCAGTTCGAAGCGAGAGCCGGGAGCGCTCGATCTTCTTCCGCTCAAGACCGCGGTCGCGAGCTACGCCGCCGAGCCGCTCATCTACCAGCCAGACACAAAATACAGCTATAGCAACGAAGGCCTCAACACCGCTGGGCGCATTGTCGAAGTGGTGAGCGGCATGAGCTTTGAGGATATCCTAGAGCAGCGCCTGTTCTTGCCGCTTGGGATGAAAGATACAACATTCTGGCCGACCGGCGATCAACTCAAGCGCCTCGCAAAATCTTATGAAAGCGGGAGTCTTCGCGAGGTGCCGATCAATCAGCTCACTTATCCGCTCAGTGATCGCGCGCGCCGCTATCCCATTCCGGCGGGCGGTTTGTTTTCGACAGCCGACGATATTGCTCGCTTTTGCCAGATGATGTTGAACGACGGAACATTTCAAGGGAAACGCTATTTATCTCCCGAGTCCGTCCGCCTGATCACTTCGAAAGAAACCGGCGACGCCGTCGCCACGCCGTATGGCTTTGGCTGGAGCGTCGGCGATGGCTACTTTGAGCACAGCGGCGCCTACAAGACCGACATGAAAGTCGATACAAAGCAAGGCTTGATTGTCGTCTTCATGGTGCAGCACGCGAACGATTGGGATTCTGACGGGCGCAAGCGCCTGACGGATGCTCTTGAGCAGACGGCAGTCCCGGCCGGGAGCGGCCCGATCGCGGCGTTGCTGCCCAAGTTACTTTCGCCGAATGGCATTCCGACGTCACCGGAGATCAGCGCCGACGATCAAAGAGATATTGACGAAGATATCTCGCGCCATCTGGGCGATGTTGCCTGGGATCCCGGCCCGAAGGCGAATCTTTCTCCATCGATGAGCCCTGAGGCAGTGAATGCCGCAATGCGCAAAGTCGCCGACTGGGAATTAGAGCGCTCGCAACCTTATTTCACGCAGAACTGGACTTTCAGCGTGCTCTACACAGGCTTGATGGCCGCATCGCGAGAGCTTGACGATCCGAAATACAGCGATGCAATGCTGGCGATGGCGAAGAAATTCGATTGGAAGCTCGGCGCCGAAGACCCGGCCGGCCGCGGTTGGCCCGATAACAATGACCAGGCCCTCGCGCAAACCTATCTCGAGTTGAACTTCCTTAATCCTTCTCCCGAAAAAATCGCCCCTTCGCGGACAGGTTTTGACACCCTCTTCACCGCCGCGATGCCACCGGTGCCTGAAGGTCAGTTCCCTATCTGGTGGCAATGGTGCGACACATTGTTCATGGGACCTCCCGCCTGGGCTGAGATGGCGAAGGCCACGCACGATTCAAAGTACCTCGACTATCTCGACACGCGTTGGCGCGAGACATCGGGCGCCCTCTACGATCCGCAATACCACCTGTTCTATCGCGACAAAACTTGGATCGGTCGAAAGGGCCATGACGGCAAGCCGATTTTCTGGTCGCGCGGAAACGGCTGGGTGATGGGCGGCCTCGCTCGCACACTTGAATATATGCCGCAGGATTACCCTGACCGGGGCCGGTTTGAAGCGCAGATGCGAGAGATGGCTGCGGAATTTGCCGCAATTCAGGACCCCGACGATGGATTGTGGCACTCCGACTTACTCGATGCGGATGACTATCCTCAACCGGAGATCTCGGGATCTGCATTGATCACGCTCGGCCTTGCCTGGGGCGTGAACCATGGTGTGCTCGATCGAGCTACCTATATGCCAGTCATTCGAAAAGCATGGCGCGGAATGGTGCATGAGATCTATGCCGACGGCCGTCTTGGTAACATCCAGCAAACCGGTGCAGCGCCGGATCGCTACCTTTCAAGTTCGAGTTTCAACTATGGCGTTGGCGCGTTTCTTTTGGCTGGAGAGCAGGTGGCAAAGCTCGGCGAACCTGGTCATGAATAGAGATATGACGGCCAGTGGCCGGATGTAACTGTACGCAAGGATTGAGAGATAATAAACACAGTTATTTCAGAGACAAAAGAAAGGGCCCCTTCCCGTGTCCAGTTGTTGCCGATCGATTGAAAAGCTTGCTGCCGCTCTCTTTCTCGTCCTGACCCTCGCGTTGAGCCCGTCCGTTAACGCGTCAGATATGAAAGCCGGCGTTGAGAAAGTGGATATCACTCCTCCGATCGGCACTCGAATGTGGGGATATTTCGATCGCCTGGATGGTGCGCAGGGCGTGCTCGATCCGCTCTACGCGCGCGTTCTTGTACTCGAGGCGGGAAATAGCCGTCTTGCCTATGTCGATCTCGATTTCGGCCGGACATTCGGCCCCGCATCGCTCGAGTCACTGCGCAAAACTGTTCAACAGGAGAGTGGCATTGACGACCTGATTGTGCAGGCCACTCATACACATACTGGCCCAGTGATCCTGGATGAATATCCCAACGGACCTCCGGCGTGGGAAACCGAAGACCTGAAGCGGATCGAGGGAGCCGTTCATAGCGCCGCCGAAAGTGCTGTTCCGGTTCGTTTAGGGGTGGGATACGGCGCTGCCTATATCGGATACAACCGCAGGCACGTTGACGCCGATGGCACGATTTCGATGCTGTGGTCGAATGCAACCCAAGCTCCAACTTACCCGGTCGATCCGCTGGTTGCGGTGTTGCGTATCGATCGCATGGACGGCGAACCTCTCGCGATCCTGGTGAATTACGCCACGCATCCTGTAACATTCGGCTCCGATGCTCTTCGCTTTTCGGCAGACTTTCCCGGCGTTATGTGCAAGGTTGTCGAACAGGCTTTTGGAGGCAAGCCGCTAGCCTTCTTTGTGCAGGGCGCCGCTGGCGACATAAATGTTTTCGATGCCGGGACGCCTGTCAATCTCGACGTCATCGGCAGAAGAGACTGGGCAGGTGAGACGCTTGGCAAGGCGGCGGTCAGCGCGGCGCAACAGATTCAGACCAAGGCCGATCCCGATCCGCAAATTGATTTTCGAGACGACTCGCTTTCGCTCAAGCTTCGGTGGAACCCGGAGAAGTTCAAGCATGAGACCTTGCGCGAGAGCGGGCCGAAAGCCTACGAGATTTTTGCGTCGCCGATCAAAGAGAACATGAACTTGCCGGTCACCACGGCACTCATCGATCGCGACATTGCGATCGTTGGGATGCCGGGAGAGCCATTCGTCGATTTCCAGACGGACCTGCGCGCAAAGTGCCCGGTGCGCGATTGCTTCTTTCTTGGATATACGAACGGGTACTATGGATATTTTCCTACGATAAAAGCTGCAAGCGAGGGCGGCTACGGCGCGGTGAGCACCACAACTTGGGTCGAGGTGGGAGCCGGTGAACAGATGGAAGATTTCGCCATCATTCAGATTTACCGCATGCTCGGCCGCCTGGAGGACGTACCGAATTCAAATTGGAAGAACGTGCCGCCGGCGCCTTAGAATCTATTAATCCATCTGGTTTATCTTTATTTCACAATTCATTGTCGATTTTGATAAAGGCCGAGGGTGCATTTTGTTGCCGTCTTTCTTGCTTCGGATCGCGGGTTTGTTTGCCGTCCAACGCGACGAGCGAAACTCTGCTTGAGAAAACTCGTGAATGAACGCAGCAACGCCAAACTTACTTGAGATCGACGCAGACCACTTCGTAAATGTGGACGCGGCGAGGACGGGGCACCCACGATTCACACTTTAAGGAGAAATGCTCCAGTCCTGCGTGGTTAAGATCGGCGATTCATTCCGTGGCTCTTTATGTGGTTTTTCGCAACGATTTTGAACGCGCCATTATCGGACCGCACCTACCCACGAGGCAAACGGAGGCAGTGTTAGAGAGTCAAGCGATCGTACCGATTGAAGTGCCGGCTCGCTCGCCGCGAGGGTACTGACGGTCGTGCCCGCGATCCCGGACCCCTTGAGATGAAGCATCACGGTCTTGGTGTTGGCTGACATGTTGATCGCAACAACCACAGCGGGACCCTTTCCGGGCGCCAGGCGGACAAACGAGAGCACGTCGGGATCATCCGAGTCGATCATGGCCAGGCTGCCATCGCGCAACGCGGGGATTTGATGCCGTATCACGATCAGCTTCTTATACCAGTTCAACAGCGAGCTCGGATCGGCGCTCTCGGTATTAACGTTGACCCTCTTGTAGTTTGGCGCAATTGGGAGCCAGCTGTTTGGGTTGCTGGAAAATCCAGCCTGCGGTCCCGGCGTCCATTGCATCGGCGTCCGTTCACCATCGCGCCCCTTTTCTTTGGGCCACCCGGTAATGCCGATCGGATCCTTCACGTCTTGCTTGCGCTTGGGAGTCTGCGTGGTCATGCCAAGCTCCGCACCGTAATAGGTTATTGCCGTAGCGCGGCTGGTGAACAGGATTGTCGCAATGCCTTTGGCAATCGCGATGTTATGAATACCGTCGCCAAATCGATCGATGGAGCGGACATTATCGTGATTGTCGAAGACGAAGAGCGGCTGTGAGCCATGGAGTTCGGTCTCTGCCTCATCGATCACACGACGGAGATAAGGTGCGCTGTACTTCGAGTCGTCGCCAAAACCGACCAACATGTCCATCGGCAAATCCAGTTCGTCGTGCGCTGCCCCGCCATACCATCCGTCGAGAACTGCAATATTGGGCGGATAGGTTTCACCAATCAGCACGCGATTGCCAGGAAACTCGTCTACCATAGCACGCAGCCGGCGCAGCAGATCGTGCATCTCCGGCTGATTCGCGGTGCGAACTTCTTCAAGGTTCGGATCGCCCTGATCGTTGGTCCCACCCAAGTCCCGCTCGTCACGCAGTTGCGCGTCTTCATACAGTTCCGGAATGGCGTCCAGCCGGAATCCCGCGACCCCGCGACGCAGCCAGAACTTCATCACATCGAACATCGCGGCTTCAACCGCAGGGTTACGCCAGTTCAGGTCGGGCTGTTGCTTATAAAACTTGTGGTAGTAAAACTGCCGGCGTGCCGGAACCCATTCCCATGCCGATCCGCCGAAGAACGACTCCCAGTTATTAGGCGGAACCACGCCGTCATGCTCGTTTTTCTTCTGGAAGTCACCGACGCCGGGCGAGTCGACGGGAATGCCGGAGTTCCAAACATACCAATCGGCCTTGGGATTGTCGCGCGAGCTGGACGACTCGATAAACCATTTGTGCCGATCGGAGGTGTGGTTGAGCACCATGTCGAGGATGATGCGAATTCCGTGGCGCTGCGCGGCGGCTTCGAGACGATCGAAATCCGCAAGTGTGCCGTATTGCGGGTCAATGTTCACGTAATCGGAGATGTCGTAGCCGAAGTCGACCTGGGGCGACGGATACATCGGCGCAATCCAGATGGCGTCGATGCCGAGATCGCGCAGGTAGTCGAGGTGTTCCGTGATCCCATTCAGGTCACCAACGCCATCGCCGTTCGAATCGGCGAAGCTGCGGGGATAGATCTCTTCGATAACGGCGTGTTTCCACCAAACATCTTCGGCATTAGCGGGGGCTGCCTGAATTGACTGAAGGTTCGGAGACTTTGCGGGCGAGACAGCCGGCCGTTGCGCCGAAAGTGCGGCAGTAAAGAAGAAGGCGGCGAACAACAAAAACAATTTAAGCTTGCACAGTGGGTTCGACATAATCACCTTAGCAATTCCGCCACGATTTTTTTCAGATCGCCCGGGCGGTTGATCTTGACTGCCCGAAATCCCGCCGCGCGTGCGCTCGCGAGTCCGGGCTCGGAGTCTTCAAATGCGATTCCTGTTTTTACTCCCAGCCGCTCGGCAATAAGCAGGTATGGAGCGGGAGACGGCTTTGGTTCTGCCGGTTCCCCTCCAAACACCATCGCGTCAAACCTTGAATGGATTTGCGCGGCGCGCAGGACCGGTTCTACGTCCGTTCGCTCGGAACTAGTCACCAGTCCAACGCGATATTCATCGAGCGTTCTAAGCAACTCAGTTGTTTCCCTTGGAATTGGGCATTCTGCGATCGACCATTCGCGGACCATTTGCTTGCGTTCGCGGTTCTGGCTTGAAAACTCGCCTGCATGCGTTGGCGGCATCTGCGCTCCGAAGTACCGGAAGAGTTCCGCGTCGCTCACTCCCTGTCCGATACGGCAGTATTCTTCCCAACCAAGCTGGATCCCGTATCGCGCAAGCAGTACTGCCCACGACTTCCAGTGCAATGGTTCGGTGTCGGCAATCACACCGTCGTAGTCGAAGACGAGCGCCTCACGAGGTTCTGCCATGAATTCCGTTCCGAGCGCAAAGCGGCGGCCGCGAAGTCGCAACGCGAAGCTGGAGCAACATTTTGCTTTGCCGGCGCTTCAATCACGCTCAAGTTGTGCAATAGCGCGTTAGACCGACAATAGCGCCTGATGGACCTTCTCGAATGCGCGAATGATATCATTCTCATCGCGTTCGGTGAGCGAAGACGGAATCGCGATAAGGATGCTTCGCTCAAACAGGCTGTCGGCCACCGGGCAAGTTCCTTTGGCATACTGCGTGCGCAGGCCGGAATTCTCTGCCAGGTTCCATGGAAAACCGCCGCGGTCGACGCTTGTCATCTGTACCAGGCTGGCGATGTTGTAGTAAAGATGGAATCCCCACTCGGTCATAAGAATGTTTGAGAGCCCTTGAGGATGAGTGACAATGCCCTCCGCTCTCAGCGCCTTGTTCACGTTCATTGCGGTTTCTGAATTCTCATACGTGGTAATCAGGAAAGGCGAGGTATCTCCGGCTGGATCGACGATCCTGCGCAGGCTGATGTTGGGGAACTTTTTGAGCACCTCTCTGATGCGGTACTTGCTGCGATGCATGCTGGCGGTGATCTTTGGCAGCTTTGTTAATTGCACGCGCAACACCGAAGCGCGGAGTTCGTCGAGCCTGCACCCTTGCCCCCACAAACACAAGTCAGGATCGTTCAAGATGAGGCGCCCTTGCTCATTGCGAGCGTAGCCAAGATCGTGGCACGCGAATGCGCGGTCGTAGAGCCTGCGCGTATTTGTAACCACTGCGCCGCCCTCGCCTGAGGTCATGTTCTTGTTCATCTGGAAGCTGAAGACGCCCATGTCGCCGAAGGTGCCAACCCGCTTACCGTTTACGCTGCCTCCAATGCACTGGGCACAGTCTTCAAGCAGGAACAGCTTTCGGCGATCAGCGATTTTCCGGATGGCTTGAATGTCAGCGGGAGCGCCACTCATGTGCACGACGATGATTCCTGTCGTCTTGCTGCCGATCTTTTCTTCAAGAGATTTCGGATCGATGCCGAAGGTCGAGTCAATATCGGCAAGTACTGGAATGGCTCCGCGATTGATGACCGCCGCGGCCACAGAGACCCACATGTAGGCCGGCACAATCACTTCCTGCCCCGGCCCAACGCCAAGAGCAGCCAATGCAACGCTCAGCGCAGCCGTACCGCTGCTCACTGCCACGACGTGCGATACATCGAGAAACTGGGCAAACTCCGACTCGAATGTGTCAACTTCTTTTTGCAGATCGACGCCGTAATAGCGAAATAACGATCTGCTCCGCACCACACGCGCAGCGGCATCAACCTCTTCCGCGCCCATATGGTGTACACCGGGAAACTCAAGAGGAAGAGGCTCGGTTCGAACCGGCGTTCCTCCATCTATCGCCAACCGAATTTGTACTGAATCGGCAACCTGAACTGCACTCTTTTCCCTGTCCTGCATAAGAACTCCCATGGCTGGCCCTGCATCAATTCAGGGCAAAAAGCTCAACGAGCATTAAAGCCGGTCGGTTCGATCTCTCGCCGCATTCGCATTTTCGTCATGCGTGACGCTGAAGTCGCCGGATGCGCCCACGATTGCGATGTCGGTGTTTGTGGAGTTCGCTCCGATCGCACTTTCTTTTGTTTCTTGAATGAAATATATATCCTACAATGTGATCGATGTCAACCATATTTAATTCTTCCGTAAAATATAAGAATGAACATGAGGCTTGAGATCGCTTTCTTCTTATGAAAATGAAGCTCTGCCTGCCAATTCAATTTCTCAGCCCGCTCGAACTGTATCCGGGTCGGCCTGACAATAGGGAGAAATGATGCATCGACGTGAATTCTGCAAACTGGCGGCAGTAAAGGCCGGACTGGGGGCATCGCTCACGGCGTTGTTCGATGTCCGCCTGCTCGGTGAAGCGCCATTGAACGCATCCCTTGGACAGGCCTCTGGTCAACAGGCATCTGCGCCCTGGCCCGCGACTGCAAATTACGCTAACAATCGTATGCCTCTTCTGAACAAGCAATATGTCAGATTGCCTTTAGGCGCCATTCGGCCAGAGGGCTGGCTACACGACCAGTTATTCGTGCAGGCGAACGGATTAACGAGTCATCTGGGCGAGGTGTGGGACACGGCCAGAGTCTCCGCGTGGAAGGGAGATATCGGGCAGCATGTAACGCCCGAATGCTGCACGCCTCGCTTCATTCCCCGCTGGTTAGAGGGATTGACGGTGCTGGCGGGCGTGCTAGGCGACGATCACCTGAAGGCGCTGACCGATCCATATATGCAATACATTCTCACGGTCGAAGATCCTGCGACGGTTTCGCCGAGCCTTTGCGCATGGTCGCACGTGGGTAGATTCCTTCCCGATTACTACGACCTTACCGGGGATGCGAGGGCAGTCAAGCTTGTCAGGAGAATTCTCGATTATGCTGGTCGCGTTCACAACTCCAAAGACGAAACCGTCCTAGAGCCGGCCAGGCTCGGAATGCTGCTGAGCTTTGGTTACTGGTATTACAACCTGACTGGCGACTCCGATATTCCAGCTCTGCTGGAACGATGCACAAGAAGCTGCGTGGACGACTGGAAAAACTATTTTGTCCACTTTCCTGAGGATCCCAAGTACTTCGTACATTTTCCTGACGAAACCGCAGAGAAACCACATGAGCCGCCCGATCAGTGGACACGCCAGGGAGTTGACGTGAACCAGGCAATCCAATACCCCGTGCAGCACTATTTGTTGTCGAAGGACGGCGCCGACAAAGATAGCGTGCTCGAGGGCATGGTCAATCTGGACAAGGGTTACGGCCAGGTGGGAGGGCGGTGGAGCGGCGACGAGTGGCTGGCTAACACCGATCCAACCCAAGGGACTGAGTTGTGCGACGTGGAGGAGCTGCTGTTTTCGCTCGAAAAGAACTTCGAGATTCTGGGCGAGCCGGCTTTCGCCGACCGCATCGAGCAGCTGATCTACAACTCGTTCCCAGGAACCTGCACAGCGGATATGTGGGCTCACCAATACGATCAGCAGTCCAACCAGGTGCTGGTTTCAGTAGCGAGGCGGCATTGGCACCTGAACGACGACACCGCCAATATCTACGGCTTCAGTCCCAACCTTGAATGCTGTCTTGCCAACATGCACTCGCCCTGGCCGCGCCACGTGCAATCCATGTGGATGGCGACGGCGGATGCTGGCCTGGTTGCGGTCACCTACGGCCCCTGCCACATGAGAGCCAAAGTTCACGATGGCTCAAGTGTCGAGATTATTGAACAGACCGATTATCCATTTTCCGATCGCATTCGTTTTGAAATCAAGACTCAGAAGCCGTGTTCGTTTCCGATCTATTTCAGGATTCCTGCCTGGGCCCGCCACGCAGAGTTATCGATCTCGAATGAGCCGAATCCGCGATATCCGCAGGAAGGAACATTCTTCAAAGTCGAGCGTGAATGGAAACCCGGCGACGTTGTTACTTTGAACTTCAACTTCAAGGTGCGAACAGAAAACCGGAAAAACAACGCGGTAGCGATTGCATGGGGGCCGCTCTACTTTGTCTTGCGTATCGGGGAGTCGTTCCAAAGTATCCCGCTCGATATTCCGCGCAGCGATCAGGTGGCGCCCGCACCGCTGGGATGCGTCAACTGGCAAATTACCCCTACGACCGATTGGAATTTTGCCCTGGCAATCGATCGCGACAATCCGCAGGTCACAATGATCACCAACAGGCCCAGTTCAATGCCATTTGCCCAAAAGGGAGAGCCTGTGAAGCGCCCCGGCGCGAAGGAGTTCTTGCCGTGGCAGCAGGATGTTCCTATCGTGCTCAAGGTCAAAGCCAGGCGTGTTGCCGAGTGGCGCATGAATGGGGCGAATGCCGGCGAGGTTCCATCGAGCCCGGTGCATACCGATTCTCCTGAAACCCTGGTTGAACTGATTCCTTACGGCTGTTCCCGGCTGCGGATTGCCGAGTTCCCGACCGTTTAACGAAGAGGATAACTTGCATGAGGAGATCGAAACGCGAACGTTGCTTGCGAATTATGAATACCGGAGTAGCGCAGCCATGAATGGAGTCTTCAACTCAGCTGTTGAAGCCATTGGGAACACACCGCTGGTACGCCTAGATCGCCTGACTCGTGTTTATGGTGTGGAAGGTGTGATCGTAGCCAAGCTGGACTATCTGAACCCGGGTTTTTCAAAGAAAGACCGGGCGGCTCGCGGCATTATTGAGGAGGCAGAAAGACAAGGGACTCTGCGCCCGGGGCAGACTGTGATCGAGCTGACTTCGGGGAACATGGGAACGGGTCTGGCAATTGTCTGCGGCGTAAAGGGCTATCCGTTCATTGCTGTGATGTCGAAGGGCAACTCCGAAGAGCGCGCCCGCATGATGCGAGCGCTCGGCGCAAAAGTCGTTCTGGTCGATCAGCTCCCAAATTCTGTGCCGGGGCAGGTCTCGGGCGGTGACCTGGAGCTGGTCGAGGAGGAGACACAGCGTATTACAAAGCAACTCGACGCCTTTCGCGCCGACCAATTTCATCTTGAAGGCAACTCGCTGGCTCATTATGAGACGACCGGGCCAGAGATTTTGGAGGCGACGAATGGAGCGATCGACGGATTCGTAGACTTCATCGGCTCTGGTGGCACCTACGCAGGGGTTACGAAGGCTCTGAAGGAAAGAAATCCATTGATTCGTTGCTATGTCGTGGAGCCTGTTGGCGCGGCCGCAGCGGCCGGTCAGCCGGTGACTCAGCCCGAACACCCAATCCAGGGAGGGGGCTATTCGATGGGCGACCTTCAGTTTCTGCGTGGCGCCACTGTCGACGGATACATCCAGGTTAGCGGAAAAGAGTCCCGCGACGCCGCTCGCGCTCTAGCCCGGTACGAGGGCATCTTTGCCGGGTTCTCATCCGGGGCGAATATCGCAGCCGCGCTTCGCCTTTTGCAGGGAGAAATGGGTGGCAAGACAATCGCGGCCGTAATCTGCGACTCGGGCCTGAAGTATCTATCGACAGATTTATGGACGGAATAAGGCTCGACCTTAACCTTGGCATGCGAATACCCGTGACGTGCGGGTTTGAGCGCTTTCATCATTGTGGCAGTCACGGCGCAGGAATTTGTGCGTACCAAAACACTGAGGCCTCTCTTTGTGGGAGAGGCCTCGGTGAAGTTGAACGGCGTCTGGTATGTGCTAATACATTGTCAGGGTGGATCTTATGGTTTTTTCTCCGATCTCCAGGTGACGGTAGCAGTCACTTGAGGACATAAGCGGAATTGGCTTGGAACCCGTGTGACCGCCTCCGGAGAGCGTGTGAGCCTGACCGCTAGCCTCAGAGAAAGAGCCGGCTGCGGTCCCTGGAGCCGGTTCACACCTGTCTTATTAGTAAAAATGGTCCTGATTTCGTCCTGTTTATACAAAAAAACATGCACGAAGCACTCAATTTGTGCAAATCTGATATCAGGTTAGATCAGTGGTGACATTCTGTGATCGTTTCCCGGCTGAGAAAGACACTGTCGAGTAGCTCGAGAGCGAGCCTGTTCGGTGTTGGCGCGCAATAGCAACAGAATTGCAGCCGCAGGGAACAATCCAAAGTAACTATCCGATCTCCGTCGCAACGAGGTATGTCCTTGAAGCGGCAACCGGGCCCACGGCAGCTTTGGCGCATTGGTGGACTGTTGCCTTCAGTGAACATCAAGTTTATGAAAAGGCTAGACTTAGAAACGCAATAGCCTGTTCATAAGAAGAGGACTTAACCGACGGAAGCGATGACGGATGGCGAGCTCCCCCTTGCATTGAGATGGGCTCCGATCCTGGAAGTGGTTACCCGTGCCCCATTTTTGGTGGTATGGAATGTTACTTTCTTGTGCTAGTATTTCTTTTAAGTAATCAACGATAGTGGGTACCAACATAAACCTGCTACGAGCTTCAGGGTCTCCAACTCTTCGCACGGTTGAAAGCTTAAGCCTCGCGATCAGGTTGCCAATTTGGGTATTGCAAATCTTTTGCGCACGAGAAGATGGAAATGCGAGACAGAGATCTACTTCTGCAGTTTAGAGGCATATTTTTTGCATCTGCCTCATCAAAAACCCAACGTTCTGCCGCATCGAGCAACGGCACGTGGCTCGAGCCTTGCTACTGCTGTCCAGTCAACTACCGGCGCGCCCTTCAAATGGTGCTTTTGAGTTGTCTGCTGCTGGTGGGGCTGAGAGCGGAAGGTGAGACGGCCGCCACGTTGACTCCGGCGTCGGGCAAGCTATCAACGAGCCAGACCTTCACCTGGAAAAACGGCGTGGGTCCAACTGCGTACCGGCTCTTGCTCGGAACATCCGGCGCAGGATCGAACAATCTGTATGGCTCTGGAATAACCTCAGCCACCAGCGCCACGGTGACCCTGCCAGCTGACGGGGTAACTGTGTTTGCCACGCTTTACCAGGAGATCAGCGGCGTCTGGCAATCCAAAGACTACACCTTTACCGAGGGCGGCACACTGGTGCTGGCCAAACTGAGCCCGGCATCGCCGGCGGTGCTCGCCACCAGCCAGACATTTACGTGGAACAACGCCAATGGCGCCACCGGCTACCAGCTTTTGCTTGGAACAACCGGCTTAGGGACAAGCAATCTGTATAGCTCAGGCATAATCACCACTGGATCGGTCAAGGTGACTCTTCCCGCTCATGGGGTGAAGGTGTGGGCGCGCTTTTACCAATTGATTAACGACGCGTGGCGATACACGGACTCGACCTATACCGAGGGCGGCACACTGGTGCTGGCGAAGCTGAGCCCGGCATCGCCGGCGGTGCTCGCCACCAGCCAGACATTTACCTGGAACAACGCCAATGGCGCCACGGGCTACCACCTTCTGCTTGGAACGAATGGCGTAGGCACGAGCAATCTGTATAACTCAGGCGCGATCGCCACTGGATCGGTCAAAGTGACTCTTCCCGCTCATGGGGTGAAGGTGTGGGCGCGCTTTTACCAATTGATTAACGACGCGTGGCAATACACGGACTCGACCTATACCGAGGGCGGCACGCTGGTGCTGGCTAAGCTGAGCCCGGCATCGCCGGCAGTGCTTGCCGCTAGCCAGACATTTACCTGGAACGACGCCAACGGCGCCACGGGCTACCAGCTTTTGCTTGGAACAACCGGCCTAGGGTCAAGCAATCTGTATAGCTCAAGCACAATCACCACTGGATCGGTCAAAGTAACTCTTCCCGCACATGGGGTGAAGGTGTGGGCGCGCTTTTACCAATTAATTAACGACGCGTGGCAATACGCGGACTCGACCTATACCGAGGGCGGGACGCTAACGCTGGCTAAGCTGAGCCCGGCATCGCCGGCAGTGCTTGCCACCAGCCAGACATTTACGTGGAACAATGCCAATGGCGCCACGGGCTACCGGCTTTTGCTTGGGACAAACGGCCTTGGGTCGAGCAATCTGTATAGCTCAGACACATTAACGGCTGGATCAGTCAAAGTCACCCTTCCTACACAAGGGGTAAAGGTGTGGGCGCGCTTCTACCAATTCATCAATGACGCGTGGGAATACGCGGACTCGACCTACACTGAGCCCGGTACCCTGGTGCTGGCTAAGCTGAGCCCGGCATCGCCGGCGGTACTCGCCGCCAGCCAGACATTTACCTGGAACAACGCCAACGGCGCCACGGGCTACAAGTTCATGCTGGGGAACACTGGTGCAGGGTCGAGCAATCTATATTCCTCAGGCATAATCACGGCTGGGTCGGCCACAGTCTCTGTTCCTGCAGATGGGAAGGAGGTGTGGGCGCGCTTCTATCAATTGATCAACGACGCGTGGCAATACGCGGACTCGACCTACACGGAGAGCAATGCGGGAGCGGTAAGCGCGCTGAGTTGTTCAAGCGGATCGGTGACCGGCGCGGCAACGCTCAGTTGCCAGGTCACCCTGGTTGGAAAGGCAGGTACGAGCGGCCAGTCAGTGAGCGTGTCGAGTAACGACGCCAGGGTTGTGGTGCCATCCTCAGTGACGGTGACATCGGGAGCCACTTCAGCCACCTTCACAGCCTCGGTGCAGGCGGTCGCAATTGCGCAGAAGGCGACTCTGTCAGCGACTTCAGAAGGAGCGACGAAGACTTTTGCAATTAATCTAGGCGCCGCAGTGGCGACCCTTTCGCTGCAATCGACCAGCGTGCCATTTGGCGATGTGACGGATGGCAGCCCCTCATACCAATCGGTGACGTTGACGGATTCAGGCTTATATGTGCTTGCCATCAGTGCGGGAACGCTGACGGGGTCGGGCTACACGATGCCAGCGGCGAAATTCCCATTGAATATCAACCCAGGGCAGACCGCCTCGCTGGAGATTGAATTCGATCCCACAACGCCTGGCGTATCGAACGGATCGATAACGCTGACCAGCAACTCGTCAAAAGGAACCACGTCGAGTATCAGTCTGAGTGGGACGGGGGTGAGTACAGCAAGCTATGAGGTGAACCTTACCTGGGATGCACCGACCGGGTCCAGCGATCCCGTGGCGGGTTACAACGTCTACCGCGCGATTAGCGGCAGTTCCACATACGCACTCCTGAATTCGTCGCTCGATACGACGACTGCTTACACCGATGCGACCGCTCAGGGAGGTACATCTTACATCTACTATGTCGAAAGCGTTGACGACGCGGGAAACTCGAGCTCGCCTTCCAATACGTTTACGGTTTCAATTCCATAGAAGTCTAGATTGGTGGTGGTGGGACATTATTAGCAAGCCGCTCGCGCGGCCATTTTCCGGGTAGGGCGCGAGCCAGAGTTCTTATCGGATACCAAGGGCACGGATATGCTTCACGAAGAATTTACATGGAAGAATTTACACGGACGCGGCGGGATGCGACAACTCCAACCCGATATTTCCATAACCCGCGCATTTCTTAATCAATTGGGTTCATTAGAGATTAGGAGCAAAAGCAGCGGTTCCGTTTACTTTGGAACAGGGATTGCATTGACAGTGCAGGAACCCTTACGCATTTGGGACTCATATTCAAATTGAACCGCCGTCCTTTGCCGAGTAGACTTTATTTCGCGCAGACGTTCCGTGGCCGAGTAGGATTCGCTAGTTCTGGTCCAAACCTGTGGCACGGGGTTGAGCAAAATGAGGATATGTAGGTTGAGGGGATTGAACGGTATCTCCTCCTGGCGGCCGCGCGACGACGATCGCTTCGCGGCCGAAGCGTATTTGCTATTGAGGCGACTCGATCGCTCCTATCTCGAAAGACAACTGGCAGGGGCGCAGAATGTTCGGAGGAGCCTCTGGCAGCTTAGATGGCTCTCATATCTACTGCTCGTGCTGCTTATTTCTCTGACTTTATCTGGCTGTGGTTCAATCGCATTGAAAGGACCCGGAACGAATTCCGAGTCGGACGATGCGACACTGAGCAGCCTCACCTGCACGAACGGATCGATAACCGGTGCGGGGACGGACGCGTGCACGGCGACGTTGAAGGCGGCTGCGAGCACCGGTGGCCAGACGGTGAGCCTGTCGAGTAACAACACAGCGGTTGTGGTGCCGTCGTCGGTGACGGTGGCGGCGGGATCGAGCACCGCCAACTTCACCGTCACAATATCGGCAGTGAGCACTGCGCAGACAGCGACGCTAACGGGGTCGTCGGGAGGCGGGGCCGAGACCTATGGGATCAACCTGGGCGTGGCGGTGCCTACGCTGGCGCTGCAATCGACCAGCGTGGCATTCGGCGATGTAATGGATGGCAGCCCGGCCTACCAATCGATGGAACTGACTTCATCGGGGACGGCCGCGGTGACGGTGAGCGCCGGGTCGGTGAGCGGAACTGGGTACACGATCTCCGGGATAAGCTTTCCGTCAACTCTGAATCCCGGTCAGACGGCCACATTCCAAATCGAATTCGATCCGACAACGGCAGGCATATCGGACGGTTCGGTAACGCTGACCAGCAACTCGTCGGCGAGAACCACGTCAACGATCGGCCTGAGCGGCACCGGAGTGGTTTTAACCTACAAAGTGAACCTCACCTGGGATGCGCCAACCGAATTGAGCGATCCAGTGGTGGGATACAACGTCTATCGTGCAATCCGCGGCGGCTCAACATACGAATTGTTGAATTCGTCCCTCGATGCGACGACGACTTACACCGATGCCACTGTTCAAAACAGTACCTCTTACACCTACTATGTCGAAAGTGTCGATGATAAGGGGAACCAGAGCGAACCTTCCAATAGCTTCACCTTAAGCATCCCCTAGCCCCCCAGCCCGCATTTCTCACGGCCTCTTGTACATGCTCTGAGAAATGTTGGTGATCCACCCACCTCTCAGTCAAGCCCACCCCCTCTACAAGATCGTTCAACTCACTGCTCTTCAGCCACTTGCGACAGCCGGTCGTTTGCTTGTTTTCTCCGCCGATTCGCCTTTTACTTTTCCCAACTCTATTCAGTACTTCAACCAATCATCTAAAATTGCTGCAACTTGCTGATTTCGTTGAACTTTCCACAAGTTACCTAAGCTTGAATGCAGGTGATTCGATCGGGTTACGCCTTCTTCGGCAGCAGCCTGCGGTCATGCTCATTCAGTTCCGTTGCAAGTCCTTTAATTTGAGGAGGTTGAGGTTTATATTCTTGAAAAGAGACTATTTAGGGTAGATCCGTGCCGCCAACGATCCTGAAATCAAGAGCTTGCAGAAACCCCCTGGGGGGCGGCGGGGGACAGGGGGGTGCCGGGGCATCTCCTGCACTGTACGGCGAAGAACGTGACACTTGTCTCATCGGTGAAGAATGCAGACTAGGGCCTGTTCACATTGTAAACATTCGTTCCACACGGGCACACCCGGCTGAGATTGAGTCAAGCGATCAGATTGCATCCGGGACAATCAGAATCCTCGCTTTACCGCAAGGTACGGAAGGAGCATCAGTTCCACCAAGCCCGGCAATGGATCTTCCCGCGAAAACACAGCTTCGACATTGGCACAACGGAGTGTTCGTACATACTCTTTCAACGTCAATGAGCCGGATAAAACCTGGGACACCGCGGTGGGAAGATCCGTCAGCAGTCGAATCCATGAGATGCCAGGTTGTCCACGCCCTCCTTCGATCGCCAACTGGAGCTGATCGCAAAACAGAATATATGGAAAATCGACACCAGCCCGATAACCCAGGCTATGGTAGCCCCATGTTCGCGCATTTACATCAAGGAGCTTATATTCTCCATCGCGAGGATCAAGTTTGTATTCCATTTCGGTGAGGCCATAGTAATCGATTGCGTTTAGAAAGCGCTCCGACAGCGTTTCAAGAAGTTCCGAAGTCGTGCTCTCGACAAATGTACTGGCTCGGCCGAATTCCGGCGGGTGCTGACGCGTTCGCCGAACCACCATACTGCCGACGCTCGTACCTTCTTTGAAGAATGCGCAGAATGCGAATTGGTGGCGGCCGTCCCCTGGAATCAGATCTTGGAGAATCACCTCACTCGACCCCACCAGCGTCGCCGCGCGTTCAAACAGTTCTTTCAACTCGGACCAATTGTTAGCGCGCCATGCCTTGGCTCTTGTGGCATAAAAGAATCGCTCCTTGATGGCCGGTTTAACAGCAACCGGGAAAGTCAAGTCCAGCCGACGAGCTTCGTCGAAACTCTTTACCTGCCAGGACTGAGGGGTGGGGATACCCAGTTTGCGAGCCAGGATATACGTTTGCCGCTTATCCCATGCCCACTGAACCGTGGACCATGCGGGCGTGGGAACTCGAAAGATTTCAGAAAGTTCTGAGCGGTGATGCGAGAGCGCGGCTACTGTCTCATCACGAGTCGGGTAAAGGACCCACCCGTCCAGTTTCAGTCGCCGGCCTGCCTTCATCAGGGCATCCACCGCCTGGCGCTCGTTGCGAAGGTCACTCACGGAGACGAAGTGGGTTGCGTAATTTGAGATAGCGAGCAATCGAATGCTCGTCATCGATGACGCAGACTGGCACCTTGTGGCGTCCGAGACTTCGAACGATGCCCAGGCCTTGATAATCGCCACCGATAACGACGGCTCCCACGTCTTTCTGGGAAAAGCGGTTCTCAGCCAAGCGATCTGACCTCACGGATTTCGGAGTTGAAGCAACGACCCCACTTCTTAGTGCTAGACCGGGATTTTTGTATTCGACACAGATTTCAACAGCGAGCGGGATGCAAACCGAGTGCCCGATACAAATTGGAGAAGCGGGCCAAAGCAATATGCAGCCGGCGCACCGAGAATATGCAGGCCTGGTATCGAAGTCTCCAAATTCCGATTCAGCTTGGGAAAGCCGTTGACTTGATCAATACGTTGCATCAGGTCCGAGCTCAGGAAGTTGTATTTTGAGATATCGATGAGGTATCCGGTGCCAAGAATTATGTGGTCGGCGGTTATCACTCGACCGTCGCTGAGAGAAACCTGAGCGCGGTCGCCGCTGGGTGAAGCGGATACTACGGTGCAACCCAGTGTAATGGGCACATCGCGAAGCCGATCGACCAACCAACGCGCACCTGCGGGCCGTGTTGCCCGTCTTCTGAGCTTATCCTGAACTCCGCGGGGCAGGCGCTTGAGGAGATGCGGGCGAGCCAGAAGTTGGCTGATTCCTGCTGGCCCGACGTCTGTTGGCGCGTAAAGAAGCTTGCGGATCGTTTTTCCCATTCGATGATGGAGCGTGGTGGACGCCCACCCCTGGAGCCAGTGAATTTGACGTGAACGTCCAATCACCTGCACCTGGGCTCCTGCTTCATGCAATAATGCGGCCGACTCCAAACCGCTCTGTCCAGCGCCGACCACCAGAACTTGCTTGCCGCAAAAGGATGCAAAATCGGAGTGCTCCGATGTGTGAGTCACCAACGCAGGCGGAAGCGACAGGAACTCCGGCGGCCGCCGAGGGAACGGACCGATGCCGGCCGCAACGACAACGCGGCGGGAGTCGAAGACCTCTCCATCCTCCACCGACAACTTAAAGCCCTTGGGCCCCCGGTCGATGCGGGAAATTCGACGATGATCCAAATCCGGGACAGCACGGCGTTGGAACCATAGTCCATATTGAATGAATTGCTCAATCGGCACTGGAATTCCAAAGGGCTCCTGTTGTTCTGCCTGGAAGGCCTCCAGCGTCAAGTCATTGTCAGGAGAGGCGATCTGCGTTGCCGTCCAGTTGGAGCGCAGAAACATCCCGGATGGCATATTCCCGCTCCAGAAAGACATGGGTTCGCCAAATACGCGTACATCCATCCCCTTGATGGTGCGGACGTGAGCCGCCGCGGATAACCCATAAGGCCCCGCACCAATGATGGTCAAATCACATATGCTCATTGCGGTCAGCTCAATTGCGGTCGGATGCCGAGAAGACGGCTTAGGAGAAGGCCGAGACCGTCTCCTCTGCCAGGGTGTAGGCTAGATGGTCACCTTCCATAGTCGCATAGGCGATTCGTGCCCGTTCCTTTCCCTCGCCCTCAATGCGCCACTGGCCTTCATCGTAGACCAACTGCAACTGGCTTCTCTGCTGCCACCACTTGGCTACATCGCGGGGCAGGGGCGTCCACATATGATCGTTATCCCGGATCTCTGCAAGATGCTGCAGAAGGTTACGATAGACGTTCTGTTCGCGCGGCTGGATGATGTAATCGGGATGGACGAGAATACTGACGAGGCCATGATGAGATCTGATCAGCTCAATCTGCTTCTTCCACAGATTGATCGAATAGTCCCTCAGGATATGGAATAGTGTGTAATCCTGGGTGCACGTGACCGGCAGCTCAATTATCTTCCCTATGAAAAAGGGCATAACCGTACAGCATCCCCCGCGCTGAGGGTCCAGGTGCCCTACGTTAGGAATCGACATATCATAAAGGAAATCAAATGCCTCATACCAGTCAGCGTTTCGATAAAGTATCCCGGATCGAAATCCCAAGGCGCCAAATTGGCGTGCATATTCGTTAATTCGTTTGACGCGCCGCTGAAACTCGCCATACTCGGCATAAAGCCGTCCGTCATGCTTAAGGTCGTGGACGTTGACTTCAAACTGCCGGTCAGTAATAGTCCGCAGGAATTGGTTCGAAACTGGATATCGAACCTCCGGCACAATCTGGAAGGAGCTCCGAAATCCGTACGATTCATCAAGGTCCATCAGCTGGGAGCAGAACTGTTTGCCCACCGAGTCTTCAACATCATGCGTAATTATGGCGCAACTTGTATATTCATCGGGCCAGAACCATATGAAAGGAACCCTGTCGACGTGCTGCGCCTTCATCGCAAGCATTAATCGTTTGCGATGAATGCGGTCTACGGTACAGTCGACGGGCCATTCAGGAAAGGATATTTTTTCCCACCCCAAAAGATGTACGCGTTGCATGTGTTTGCGAACCGCTACTGAAAGCCATGGCCGAATAATATAGTAGATTTTGCGCAAGATTGCATTCGTAACCCGGCTCGGTTCGCGAAAATGCGCACTATACCGCTCTCGCAGCAGATTCTCTGCGATTTCATCTGGATCGAATGGGAAACAGGGCAGATCGGCATCCGGAACAAGTCCCCGCTCAGTGATATAGGCTTCATCCTTTAGATCTGTCGCAAAGTCGACGGTAGTACGTCCATAGCAGTGCGCCTCTTGCCCCCAACGAAAATAGCAGGGTTCTTTCGATAAGGGACCAGAAGTCGAAAACTGGGCGAAGAGTTCCGGACACCGATAATAATCCAGGCAATGTCGACCCATGAAAGGCTTACTCATTTCTTGCGGGGTTGGGAACGCGTATTTAGTTGATAATACGTGAAGGAATCGCGTGTTGCACTACACTTCTGTGTTACTTGTCCGATCGGAGATCCGATGTTTTTCCGACCGCCCTACACACCGGTGATCGGGACCGTCAACGCAACAACGAGTATTGCTCCCTCTCATAGTCGCGACTTCTTCAAAATAAAGCTCCGCACCTGAATTAATGGTCTTTTATCGCCCTGGCGAGCGTGTCGGGTTTCGATCATGTGGCCCTACGTAAAGAGTTCCAGGACGCCTGCAGATTCTCATGTCTCCGAGCAACGGCAATCGCTGCAAAGATGCCTGCCAGGGCAGCCAAAAAGAAAAGGATCCCTCCGTGTCGATGGAAGCTTCCTGTGAGGTAACCGGCATCAACTCTGGTACCGAGCATTGCTATGGCGAAGATGCGCAAGCCGTTCTTTGCGACTGAGAGCGGAATTGCCAAGGCAACAATCAAGATTCTGCGCCATGGTGAACGCAGCAGAACTTTTGCCGATATGATCGCCGTGACGAGCAGCAAGGTACTCGATCGAATACTGCTACACTCCTGAGCAACCTGGATCGTTAAATTTGGGATCGTGAGCAGGACGCCTTGTTGGAACACAGGAACTCTGAATACTACAAAGAGGGCATGCGCAGACCACGCCGATCCCTCCTGCAAAAAAGCGACAATGCAATTCATGGCGACGTCTGGGAGCGGGACCAATCCAGACAGGAACAGCAAAGGAAACAGCACGCGGCGCGCAGCCCAACGGCCAAAACATAGTACAAAGCTTCCAACCCACGAGAGCACGATTGCGAGCATATCGATTGCGAGGCGTACATCGGCGGCCGGCGCTGAGGATAGAAGTCGAGGAGTAACTGCAAGGGCGGCCGCAGCCAGCAGCAGAGACACGCCAACCCGAGGATCCCATTCGTACACAACTTCCCGGGTATTTCGATCCAGGAAAAACAAAGCCAGGCTGAACGGGAGAATAAGCAGGATATAGGTGTATTCATCGTTGCGCCAAGACAAGGCAAACGTCTTGAACAAAGGATCCCATCCAATCAAGGAAGTTGCAATCAGTAGACTAACGAGCCCTGCTCGCTGTTTCTCGAATTTCGTCATAAGCGGTTATTCGATGAAATACAACATCACCAGGCGGCTCGCTACCCGACGTGCCTATAAACCAGCTCACTCACCCGTGTTGAGAGTATTTCTGGCAATTTTGTCAAGAGTGCACGAATTGCTGGTGAACGCGGCGCCATTAAGGCCGGCTCCCGCCTACCTTCGGTATAGCGACAATAGTTCAACTTTGTACGGAGAGCACCGAGGCGGTCTTTGAATCGAACAAGACCGACATTTTCGAATTCGCTGCGGCCCAAATCAATTTGATCTGCCCCGTCTTCCTTGCTCTCTTCGATCATTTTCCAAAATAGCAGTGGCACCCCTGCGAGACGATGGAATTGTTGATCTGAACAACCATATTTGAAGACAACGGTTCCGCGATGTCGCAGTGTGAAAATTGCAGCGATAGGAGTACCGCTATGACGAAGTAGCCTGATTTCTGCGTTGGAACCCATGCACTGCAGCAAATTTCGGAACCAGGAATAAGGTTGCGGCAACAGATGGTGGCGCTTCCTGGTCATCACAAGGAGTCGGTAGAACGCGTTGAGAATCTCGCCGGAGGAGCCCTTCTCGTAGGAAAGCCCCTGGTGTTCCGCATGCATGATGCGGCGCTGAATGCAGCTCTTGTGACATTTTTGGAATATCTGCCCGATCGGAGGAGAGAGATCGAGTGTATGAAACCAGAAAGATTGGCTGACGTTGATGCCGCCGTTCGAATGAAAGTCCCCGGACAGGGGTCTGAGTTCGATGTATCTCCTGTGAGAGCGGCCCCACTCTGCCCGCATCCACTCGTGGAGTTCAGGAATCTGAGCGGGATCATTCAAGAGAGGTTCGGCGTGATCAGCGAATGGGAGGGAGACCAGCCGGCGTCCCGTGATCCAGCTATTGACCTCGCAAAAGACAACTCCGTCAACTAAAGGCTCTCCAGGCGGCGTGCTGGTTAACACCATGGGGCAATAGCCATACGTTTTTGCCAGTGCCTTTAGCCAACCGGATTGATGAAATACTGAAGCTCCAGCACGAACCGCAGCAAAATCTTCCCAACGACGGTATAGCAACGGATCTAGTTTGTAAAGCCGCATGAAAAGTGGGCCCCGTATGAATACCAATCGGCCGAGAATCTACAGAATATCGCAGGTTGAAGGTGCAATGACACGTTGCAATTCCATCTTTGGGCGAAAATGCCTCGGAGATGATTGAGTATACGCCGGCAAGTCTCTTCGTCATCCGTCTTGTGCGCCGGAAGATGAGCTTGAGGAAGTGTTGCTGCGTGCCACAGATTCCGCCGCTGAAGACAGTCAAAACTCCACGCGTGGGCTCGATCTACGACGTGCTACGGACCACTCTTGGCAAAACTACGCCGAGTGCGCTTTTTCGGTCGCTGCCGCTTACTTCAACATTTACCGGTGAGATACGTCCGGACGCCGAAAGTGTGGAGCGATCGGGTTCGTTCATCTGGTACTGTTCGATTTTGTAAAGGATTGACCGATAGCTCACTTTGAGCAGACGAGCCGCCGCCTTTCGATTCCAGCCAGTTTTTTCAAGCGCAGAAGCAATGGCGATTCGCTCGGCCTCTTCTCGCACGCTGCGAATCATTGATCGCAGCGATTTGTAGCCCCCGATGTCGGTTATGTTTTGACGCACCGGTGCCAATGGTGGATTCGCGCTCGGTGGTTCCGGATGGATAGTGTGGACCGCTTCGCAGGTTTGATCCGGCACAGCTTTTTTCGCCGCACCGGCTGTCTCGCACGCAATCAGATACCGCTTAACTTCCTGTTTCAGTTCGCGTACATTGCCTGGCCATTGATACGACTGCCATGCTTCTTCGATTGCAACGGGCAATTCTTTTGGCGCGAGACGGAATTGCCTCGAAAGCTGATGCATAAAATGCCGCGCCAGCAACAGCAGCTCTTCTTTCCGTTCTCTCAGTGGCGGCACTCGAATTTCGCGTGCTCCGAAATGGAGGGAAAGCTCCGGAACGATCCTTTGCTCAGAGACGGCACGATCAACCGACAGTGAACTCGCCGCTATCACGCGGACGTTAGTCTGAATGGCATCGGAACTTCCTGGCCGAAAGATGTAACCGCTCTCGATTGCTTTTGCCAGCCTCGACTGCAAATGCAGCGGCATCTCCGTGATCTCATCCAGGAAGAGCGTGCCCTTTGCGTTCAATTCGAGCTTACCGAGTGCGGATCCCGCGGCCGTCTGGCACTGAAGCGGTTCGTACCCAAAGATTTCTCTTTCCTGCAATTCTCCTGAGAGTGCCGCACAATCCACCTTTTCAAACGCGAACCCACTTCGGGCCGACAATTGGTGGAATAAGCGTGCAGTCATATCCTTTCCAGAACCCGATTCGCCTGAAATGATAACCGGCAGGTCAGTTTCGGCGAGCGATGCCAGCTGCGCGCTTAACCGGTGCATCTTCGGGCTAGCGCCAATAAAGAGCCGCCCATCGCCGGGCAGGTCGAGGCCGTTCGAAGCCATGTTCATCTCCAAATTGCCGTGCGTGGGAATGAGGCTGCGATGGATGGCGGCCTCCAGTTGAGGCGCAATCATGGGCGCAACCAGGTAATCATTTGAGTCCACTTGAATCGAATGCAGTTTCACGTCTGCCTGTTGATCGCGATCAATTAACAAAATGGGAAGCTCCGGCCGAAGCTGACGTAACCAGCGCAAGCACCGTACCCCGTCAGTGTCGCTCGAGGGCAAGTCAATCAAAAGTACGTCAACCGCCAATTCGGTTTGCAGCTTCTCCATTGCATCCCAGGCACTCGAAACATTGATGAGCTGCCAGAGATTGGATTCTGCTGCATTGCAAATTGCACGTAGAACTTCGGAATCGCGACTGACGAGCAGCAGCCGCGCAATCGAAATTTGGTTTTCCATCAAAGGGACCCTTACCAAATAATCAGAGATGGGATAAAGTAACACGCCACCACTAGCCGTTTTTCGTAGGACTGAATTGGGACAATGGAGGGGAGACGATGCGTTGAAGCGAAGCCAGAGGGAATCTCTTCTGCGCCAGATGAAATCGATCGCTATTTTGGCGAGATAGCGGGGATTTCGGATTTTGTAAAAACGTACGCGCGCGAATGGCGCCGCGGAAGCAAAAGAGATTTCGGGGGGGAATGGGCGAGCCCCGCATTCCCAGCCAGATGGAATGCAAGTTACCGTCAGACGAAAAGAATCCTCGCGCAACGCGTTGATAATATTTGAGGAGACTGGTGATCTTCGAGAAAAATGCAGCCAGGAAGGAGTTTCCCGGCTGCTTCTTCTCTTTACCTATCGCAAGCTGGCGACACCGGTCCAGGGCCGACCCGCAAATCGAACTCTGCTGATCGTAGGTCGCCGTTGCTCACGATTGGTTGCGTTCTGTTGCGTTAGGCGCTGACTCGTTCCCGGTTGCGCATGAAGAAAGCCCCACCGCAGAACAGCGTCGCCAACAGCAGGTACATGAGTGCCGCGCCGCCCTCCGGAACGTTCAGGGCCCACATTTCCTGGGGGCCGTTATTGGGGGAAGGTGTCAGGATCCAAAGATTGAGCCCGTTCAAGTAGCTCAGAGCCGCTTGCGAGGAATCACTGCCAAAGAGGCCCTCCACATACGTTACCAAAGCCTTCGCGTTGTTGCTCAAGCCCGTGATGCCGCCGCCGGTGGTGATTTCCCAGATCGCTTCGGAAAGGTCAGTCCCGGTGACACCTGTGAGGCCGCCAAAAGTTCCTGTACCGTTGTTCAAGGCGAATGTCTCACTCACCAGATCAGCTACCTCTGCATATACCTGGAACACAGTTTGGCCATTGGCGCCCCCGCCGAACTCCAAGCCGGTTATGTTGGTGCTTGTCAATGCCGAGGTGTTAATAGCGTTTGCATTCCAAGTCTCGCCAATGGTGACGTTGTGATTGAAGTCATCGCAGATTATCGGGGAATTGGCACCGTTGACTGTCGCATAATATTGCCCCGTGTAGACTTGTTCGCACCCGCTCTGCGTACTGCAGAGATCACCGGCCGAGTACGAGCCATTTACTCCGGTCAGGGTGATTGAAGTTTGCCCGAACGCAGGCAGCCCGAAGAAGAGCACCGCCAATCCGATAAGTGTCGCCCATCCCTCAACTCTGATTTTCATTAGAAAAAACTCCTCCACTTTTCCAGTAGCTGATTCTATTTATGGCTCAGCCAAACCGCGGGTGGGGGGGCGCAAGCTCGATTCCGCGTTCGGTGTAAACCATTGTTGGCGAAATGTTGACTGTTGTCAAGAATGATAATATTTGCAACTCATTCCAAATACGGCACGTAAGTACACGGATGAAGCCTCGAATGTGGTGAACTTTGGGGTACTATTTTGCGGTTAGTAATCTATCTCCAGCGCATTTCGAATCGCAACATCTGAAGACCCCTGCGTCATAGTGCAAAAATTTGCAGTACGCCTCGGGACTATCTCAGAATCATCCGCGGAAGATGCAGGCCGACACCGTCTGTAGGGGAGTCGCGGTAGGTCTGGACGCTCTGCAACTCAGTATCCCAACGATTCGCTTAAAAACATTCTCGCCGCCATCTCTAAGATTTAAGCGTTATAAGTTCCTGTTTGATTTCGCCAGCCTGGGGATAGGCTGGATCCATCTTGAGAACCTGTTCGAAGTGTTCGCGCGCCAGCGCAGGCTGCTTCAGCCTCACGTAAACCATCCCGAGGTGGTACTGGATGTTGGGGTTATCTAGAAGCTTTTTCTCCTCTGCCAGACGAAGGGCTTCTTGAAGACTGTTCAATGCCAGTTGATATGCGCTCTTGTGGTAGTAAACCCAGCCCATCGTGTCGAACACAGCCGGGGAGTCTGGAAGTTGCTCGCGTGCGTTCTGTACCAATGCCAGAGCGGCATCAAGGTTCCCAGAGGTCTGCAGCATGACGCGAGCCAGCCCAAGCGATGCAATCGGGTCTTGAGGGTGGATTGCGAGGGTATCGTGATAGGCCTGTTGGGCGTGACTCCAGTCTGAAGTCGACTCATAGAGATTTCCAAGCAGGATCAAGAAGTCCACGCGCCCCGGGTTCGCCGCAAGTGCCTGCTCATCGACCGCGATAGCCTGATTCAGTTGCCCCTTCGCGGCCTGCACCTCGCTCAATTCCATCCAGGCCGCAGTATTGTGCGAATCGAGAGCGGTTGACTTTTCGAATGCAGTCTGCGCGGCATTCAAGTCTTTCTCTCCGTGAAATTGGACGTCTCCGAGCAATGCGTAAAAGGCGCTGTTATCGGGTGTCGCCTCAATCTGCGCCTTAACGGCAGAAACCGCTTTATCAGGCTGTTTCCCGGCCATGTAGGCGCTCACCAGCCCACGCAACGAGTCCACGGAGTTCGGATTGCGCTTTAGCGCATCCTGATAGGCCGCGATGGCCTCGCTATAGCGCGCCTGGCTTAATCTCAAGTTGCCAAGTTGGGCGTAGCCGAAGGCATCCTGTGGATTTACGGCGATGGCTTCACGTGCATCCTGCTCACCGGCCTCGAATTGTTGCATGTTGATGTGGGAGAGCGCCCGCAGTGCGTAGCCCTCAGCAGCTCGCGGCTCAAGCCGGATAAGTTGAGTGGCCGAATTCTCGAGGGCCCGCATGTCACCCTGCTCCAGTGCGACATTGGCGATCGAGCGCTCGGCATCTAAAGAATTGGGGTCGAGGCGTAGCGCCTCTTCCCATTCGGCCCTGGCACTTTCGCGATCGCCCTGCTTATCGAAGGCCACTCCTAGTGCGTAGTGGGCTTGACTGTTATCCGGCGCATTTCGGATGACCGACTGCAAAGTTTGCACGGCCTCGGCCGCGTGTCCTTCGCTGATTTGCATCTGGCTGCGGTAAAGCAGCGCGTCGCTGTCGTTTGGAGAGGCCCGCAGGATCTCTTCATCCAGCTGGTGGGCTTCGTCGTAGCGTTTCACCTGGATAAGCAACTGAATGTATTTCTTCTTGATCTGCAGGTCGTTGGGGTGCTGCTGATACAGTGCGTCATATTGAGCAACTGCCTGGTTCAGATCACCGGTGATGAAGTAGAAGTTACTAAGGTCAAGAAGGCTCTCCGGATCGTTGGGAAGATCGCGTCGCGCCTCGAGCAGTACCTGCTCAGCAGCCGCATTCTTGTGCTCTGCCAAGAGCAGTTTTGCCAGAGCCTCTCGTGGTTCCATGCTTTGCGTCGAGACTGTCATTGCTTCCCGGAACTCATGTTCCGCTTCATCCAGACGATTCTGCGACTCGTAGAAGCTACCCAGAAACACCCGCGCCTGGACGGACTGCGGATCGAGCGCAATGACCTTTTTTAAGCTCGCCTCGCCGGCAACGGAATCGCCGGCCTTTATCTGCAGCAGAGCTAGACTCAGGTAAGGTTCCCACCGACCCGGAGCCAACGCGATAGTCTTCTGTGTCTCGGCAATCGCTTCTGGAACCTTTCCTTTTCCAGCCAGTAGAGCCGCATCCAGGGAATGAACGGCGGGGTCAGCCGGCCGCTGCCGGAGCAGAAGATTTACCTGCGCTTCTGCCTGGTCGTATTTGTGGTCCGCGACAAGCAGATTCGTCATTGCAATTCGAGTTTGATAATCGCCCGGCCGTAACCGGACCACCTCGCCAAACTCCTGTTCGGCGTGGTCTTGCTGTTGCAGCTTCAAGTACGTCTCGGCCAACTGGAGGTGAGCATCGGCAAAGCCGGGATCGATTCTGATGGCATTGTTGAACTCAATCGAAGCCTCGTGGTACTGTCCCTTCTGCAAATACTGCTGGCCGCTTTGGAGATAGTTCTGCTTACGAATATTCGGGTCGAATGAACAAGACGACAGGTGGATGGCCATTAGACTCAGGGCTGCTATCGAATGCCACATCTTGCGAAATCTCACGTTAAAAACCTCTTCTATGAGCGCTTGTGAACTGGCAGGGCAAATTCGGTCCCTGCGCGTCGCTATCGCGCGTCTGTCGCTTTAAGCTTTCTGGTGTATGTTGCTGCTGGTCGCCCGGCCGTTCCCAGTATGTTTAGGGCGTCGAACTGTTTCAGTTTAGACGCGATTCTTAGGCATTCGCCGAATTCCTGTGACATGTTACGAAATCATGACGCGATCGCGTCCTGCGCCATGTCGATCACCTCATCCGCGATTGCCAGACTAGCCGTTGCCGCGGGGCTGGGGGCATTCAACACATGGAGAGCCCGTGCTTGCCGCACAAAATAAAAATCCTGCAATAGTTCGCCAGCCGGCGAAAGGGCCTGTGCTCTCACACCTGCGCCCCCTTGAGTAAGATCTTCGATTCCGATCTCGGGAACTAACTGCTGGAGCGAGCGGCAGAAGAGCTCTTTGCTGAATGAACGCGTAAATTCTTCCCAGCACATAACAGGATAGCGAAGGAGGAACTTCCAGAATCCGGGATAAGTAAGAGTCTCAATCGTATCGCGAAGAGAAATATCGGTCTTGCGGTACCCCTCGCGGGCAAACGCCAAAACTGCATTTGGCCCCGCTTCCACGCCGCCTCGAATCTGGCGCGTAAAGTGCACTCCCAGGAAAGGGAATTTTGCATTAGGAACGGGATAGATAAGGTTCCGAACCAGATGCTGCCGTTCAGGTTTTAACTTGTAATACTCGCCTCGAAACGGAACGATCTTTGTCGAGTCGCGATTGCCTGCAATTCGGCTGACTCTGTCGCAATGCAATCCCGCGCAATTGATGAGAAAGCCAGCCTCGTAATCTCCGCTGGTTGTATGAACGATCCAGCCGTTATTCTCTTGCAGTTTTGTTACGCCGGAAGAAAACCGGATCTCACCGCCATGCGCCTGAATCTCCTTCGCCATCGCATCAGCGGCCGCGATAAAGTCGACAATGCCCTCCTGCGGAACATGCAGTCCGGCCAATCCAGTCGCGTGCGGTTCCAGCTCACGTATCTGTTCCGGCCTGAGAACCTGAAGGCCTTCAAGGCCATTCGCTTTGCCACGCTCGAAAAGCGCGTTGAGCCTGGGAATCTCTTCCTCTTTTGCGGCCACCACCACCTTACCGCACAACTCATAGGGAACATCGTGTTCGGCACAGAAGGCGGCCATGCTGCGTATCCCCTGAACCGCCATGCGCGCCCTTGCCGAACCCGGCGCATAGTACAAGCCGCAATGCAGAACCCCGCTGTTGTGTCCGGTTTGATGCCGGCCGGGTCCGCTTTCTTTTTCCAGAACAAGAACCTTGCTTGCCGGAATCCTTTGCAGCAACCGGTAGGCCGTCGCCAACCCAACGATACCGCCGCCGATAATGGCAACTGTCTTACTCATGCATCGGAATTCCAGACAAGTAGCGCACGCTAATGGGGCTCTAAATCCGCAGCGAGCGCGAAACGACAGTCCAACGGCAATTCGCTCATAACTCGATCTACACCTCGACCTGGTCCTGCTGGGTGTGGTCGCTGCTCGTTTGCCTGCGACGAAGGGCGATGGCACCCGTGATGGCGCCGGCCATTTCCCATGTCATCGCCTTAAAGTAAAAGCGTCGACCTGGCTTGATGGCCGTTAACCAAGCAAGCGTGTTTCCGGAGAGCAACGCGAGCATCTTCGTGGCCCGAAAATAATAGCGCGGAATTCCCCAAACCGGACCTCGATTTGGCAGAATGAGGTTGGTATCCCGGCCCCGGCCGAACCACCAGGAAAGAAAATAATGTCTTGTAAGCCGCTCCTCCTGCACCGGGTGATAGACGATGGCCGAAGGTTCATATCGCATTCGCTCTCCGTTCTCCACCAATCGCCGACCAAACTCGGTGTCGTCATACCTTCGTGGAACGTGCTGCTCTGCATTTCCGCGGACCCCGGCTTTTCGCTGAGTAGATTCACCAGTTTCGTTGCCTTTAGGGCCAAGATCAGTTCTAAAGCCACCATGCTTCGAAAAGACCTCGCTTCGGAAGGCCATGTTTGCGCCAACGGGTGGGTATGCGGAGGGTAGTTCACCTGCTTCCAGATCAAGGTCGAAGCTGACAAGAGCCCATCCAATTTTTTCGTACCTCGGCTCCAATGACAGCCAGCGGGGTTGAGGGCAAGTCCAGGTACGCAATACTCGTCCCGCAGCGCCCGCCCACTCGCTTGTGTTCAAATTCGATGTCAAATTATGCAGCCAATCCGGTTCTACTGTGACATCATCATCGCTAAAGGCCAAAATCGTGCCATGAGCCTCTCTAATTCCTGAGTTGAGCGCAATGCATTTTCCTTGCTGAGGTTCGAAATAATATCGGAAGTGATTTCCTTCGCTTCGAGAAAGCTCTTCAACGACGTCGCGGGTGCGGTCGGTTGAGTTATTGTCGACGACCAATACTTCCCACTCGACGCCCTTAGGCACGACAGAACGAGCGACGCTCTCCAGCATCGTTTTCAGGCTTTCGCATCGGTTGTATGTACAGACAATGAGTGTAATATCCATTCGAAGATACCTATCAGCTCTATTTCAAATCCGTGGCAATCTGAGTTTCGCTAATTCGCTGAAAACGATGGCATGCAAAAGCTATCCCTGCTAAGTACGAGAAGTTCCTTATGCAAGTAAATCTTTGCGGAGGGTTGAAAGTCACCATCCACTGGAGCGCCCAGCGCACCATTCTTCTGAACAAGTATAGAGGAATACCATTCAATACAAACCGAACATTCGACGGCAGACCTTCCTGCACGATCTCTCCATAGCCAAACCAGAACCACCAGCGCAGGACAAATTTCTTTGTCATCCGGTTTGAGGGGTTTGGATGAGATACGACAGCCTCAGGCTCGTAACTCAGGCGCTCGCCAGCAGCGAAAAGCCGTTCCCCAAGCTCGGTATCTTCACGTCCGTGCAAGTTTGTTCCGGAACGCCCCAGGTCGGTGCGGAATCCGCCGTACTTTTGAAATACGTCCTTGCGAAAGGCCATGTTCGCACCATAGGGGGGACGGCTGAGAGGTTTTTGGTTCTCTCCAAAGTCGAACACTGCAAAAGGCCCCATGGTGTGAGGGTCATGAAGCGACATCCAAGCGGGAACTGGCTTGCCCCAGATGGGAACGATGCGTCCACCTGCACCCGCCCACTCCCCTGCGTGGAGGTTTGAAGTGAGATTGCACAGCCAGTCCGGATTAATCTTGACGTCATCGTCGGTAAACGCGATGACTGAACCTCGAGCCTCGCTGACGCCCCGGTTACGCGCAAAAGAGAGGCCCTGCCGGTGTTCGAATATGTAACGAAAGCGACCAGGCCATTTGCGGGCAGCTTCCTCGACTACTTCGCGCGTCTCATCAGTCGAGTTGTTGTCGATGACCACGATTTCCCAAGTGATCGTGTCAGGCATTACCTGAAAGGCGAGGCTCTCCAGTACCGCAGGGAGCGACTGGCAGCGGTTATATGTGCATACGACGACGGTGGTATTCATCCCGCTACTTCCAGAACTGGCGACGGAAATATCATTTTCCCGCTCCATTTCTGGACCTCCGCGCGCCCTCTTTAAAAGTAACGACCTCCACGTGTCCCGAGTCTCGAAGGGCGGCGAGTTCCTTCATCTGTCTCGCAAATTCCGAAACAGGAATAGGCCACCATCCGTCCTTGATGGTGCCGATGCCGTGAAACATGAGTACATGCCAACACCCGGCTCGGATCCAGCCGCCAACATTCTCGGATCCGTAATGTCCAATGAAATTCCCGCGCACCCGCTCATAACCCAACTTACTGATGAGGCGGCAATCTATCTTGAACTGGTCGACTTCTTCTTCAAAAGGGTAATAGCTCTCATTTGCGCCCCAGCGCGCCTGTTGATACCCAGCATCCACCACAGCGCTCCTGATCTTCTCAGTGAAATGGCAAAATGGATAGCCGTAGGACGTCACTTCGACTCGGAGGCGATCCTCGATCCACTCTTTCGACATTTCCGCTTCGAAGGCTGGATCACGATCGAGATAGGGTTGTCTATGGTGCACGCTATGTGAGCCGAATTCATGTCCCTGGTGAATCATGCTCGTAAAGAGTTGAACATCTTTCTTGTTCCAATCGGTTTTCTTCCAGCGCGGATGTTTAAATCCATCTTTTAACGCTGAATCGTTGTTCGCGACGAGAAAAAACGTTGCAGTAAGGCCGTTTGCATTCAGTATGGGCAACGCCTGTTCAAATTGGCATCGCAGTCCGTCGTCAAAGGTCAACGAGATTAACGCCTGCATGATCGATCCTGGGCGATGTCGGACACATCCGGAATTCGCGCAACGAAAGCCAAGCAAGCATCTCCGCCTACAGATTCATTATTACAAGGATCGATATTATTAAAGGCCATTTTCAACATCGACCAGTGCGCCTGGACCCGCAGGCACCGGGTCGGATTTGCCACCGGCGCAAGCTTTCAATCGGGCGCAAAATACACTAACAGGGTCTTTGGGGATCTGGCTTTCGGCCCGCGCTCGAGCCGCCTGACCCATGTTTGGCCAATCCTTGCGCCGCTTCCAGGCTCGTTCCAGAGCATGACCGAATGACGATACCGTGGCTGCCGGTGCGACGAATCCAGTTTCATCATCCACACATAGTTCCGCCATGCGCCCCGTATCTGTCACGGCTGCCGGCCGCGCGCACAACATTGATTCCATCACAGTAATTGGCACGCCTTCGTAGCGCGAGGGTTGGACCAGGAGATGGTTCCGCTCCCAGATCGCCCGGACATCCTTCACGTGGCCGCGAAAGTGCACATTATTCAACTCGAGCATCGTGCAGAGGCGCCGCAATGATTGCTCATCGGGACCTTCTCCAAACAAATTCAATTCAATGGGACGTTCCCGCCACTCCGGACGCGCTAGAATCCGCACCAACAGATCCTGCCCTTTATGGGCCAGTTCCAATCGGCCTACGCACGCCATTCGCCATACTGCACTCTCATCTGGCCAATCCGGAATGGGTTCGGACGAAACCTTGTAGGGATTCCAAACTACTTCTCCGTTTTCCAGCGGCTCGCCCAACTGGAGGCGGAGCAAATCGAGATTGTGGCGGGAGACACAGAAAACTTTGCGCGCGCCGGTGTAACTTGCCACAGCTTCACCAACTTCATTGCCCGGAAACCACCAGGTCTCGCTATTGCAATGAAGTAGGATCAGGTAAGGGACCGCTGCCGCCCGACAGACTTTCGCCCAGTCAAACCCACCTGAAATATATCCTTGGGAAATGACGACCAAGTCGGGATTGAATTGCTTTAATCGGCGATAGGTTCTCCGGTAGCTAAGCGAGAACCGGTTCCAGAGGTACCTGATCCGTCCAGCGTGATACGAGGGGTAGGCTTCAAGCCTTATACCATGGTCCGACAGTGCAGTCACCTTGTCTGACAGTCGCGGCCAGGACGGGACCAATGCACGTACACTGTGCCCTGCTTGGCTCAATTGAACCGCAGTTTGGCTCCAGAGTTCCTCGCTTGCACCCCACGGCGAGCCCAGCATTGTACTGATGAAGGCAAATCTCATTTGGAATGATGCGTCAATTCTTGCTGCTCATAGGCTCATTTCGAAGAAGGCGCTCGAAGAATGGGCCGCTTAAGTCCGGATTGCCCCTATTTGCATAATATTCGTGCCCATTGCGCAGTGCCACAGTTCGTGCATCAGTGTATGCATGGCGGTTAGTCAGAAGTTTTGAAATTTGACGAAGGGCTTCATTTGGAGCCAGGGTTTGATCGGGCGAAAAACACGCGAGGTCACCGGTCGTGTAACCTCGTTCTGTCTGCAAGAAAATCGTCGGCAATCCACAGGCTGAAGCCACAGTAAGCGCCCCACTGAAAATCCCCACAGCGATGGACGAGCGTCGCAGATCGTCTTCAAGGGACCACGATGGATGTGATAGCTCGCATCGATCAGAATAATCACGAACGAGCTGTTGACACACTTGGAGATCGAGATTGCTCCAGTAGGGATGAGGCCTGATGATCAGGCGTCTGAGCGGCGAGTCCGCGGCGAGGAGTTTTTCTACCAAGTGAAGTAGCGCCTGGCACTGGCCCTCAATGCCGTAGAAGTCACCCGGCTCGACCGGCACATCTACCATGAGCAATGTCTGAAGCGCAAACTGATCGGGCAAATCAGTAATCGAATCGAATAGGCAACCGCCGTTGACGTATTCCACCGGCGGCTCAGGTATTCCTGCCGCTTGAAAGAATCGATGGTTCGCTCGTTTCAAAAAAGATGCGGACGGCTGACCGAAAGCGACAAATTTTGAAGCATTGACCGGAACGTCCAAGGTGTGTCCGATCACTCCTTGCTGAAAAGTGATGACCGGTTTTCCGCGTTGCAAACCTGTTCGGCAGACCGGACTGCAGAGGGTATTCCAATGACAGCGAGCAACAACAGCTTCAAATTCAATCCAAGGCGCCATGCGCTCCCACGCCTCAACAAAGTCGGCGGTGTATTCAAAACCGGTGATGAGCGCCCGGTTGGGACTCAGCCCACGAGGTTCAAGGATGCGAATAGTTTCCTCAAAAGCTGCGCGCCCGCGCATCCGCGCTGCAATCGGGCGCAAGCGCGCTTCGACCGAGTTGAGATGTATCGACGGATCCAGAAACATTACCTGCTTGCTTCGCCCCGCCGCAGCCAATCGAGCATCGAGTTCGTTGCGACACGAGGCATAGCCAGGAAGCAGGCAGAGAATTGTGGCATCGGTTTGAGCAAGGCCAAGAAGAATGCGAATTAGAAACTGGTTTTCGGTCTTCCGGGCAAAATAAGGTATCGGGCAAAAGAGTATATCCGTCTTGATTTTTTGCGGCCTGCGAATCTGGCTGATCTTGTCAGTGACCTGAAAGGCCCATTTTGCCATTTGATTCGGGGCACGCCGATCGTCTGATGCCGCGCGAACGGTCATCAACGTGTCCATCTGCAACTGCAGAAAATAGTCCTGCAGCTTTATGTCATGACGATAAAGATGCAATTGCCTCTCTAAAAATTCTGCAATGTGGTTCCGCGGTGAACGAAAAAGATCATGAATATCCATCTGTATCAACATTCAATCGGCCGCGGATTCCGTTTGGTAACCAGGTTCATGATGGTTTCAATCACGTAGTCCTGGACAGACTCAGTCAGTCCTGCCGAGCACGGCAAGCTGATTGCTTGTCTGTGAAGCGCATCTGCGGCAGGACACGGAGGGCTTCCGGAAGAATCGTGGGCCGCCGATCGATGAATCGGCTGCCAGAGCGGACGGGTTTGGATTCTTCCAGCAGCTAATTCGGCAAGAAGTTTTCGCGAATCGATGCCGGACTTATCCTGGTCAACGAGTACCGTGTACATCCAATACGTGCTGAACGCCCAATCTGCCTCTGCGGGCATTTGGATACCCGGGAGAGAAGACAATGACTCCTGATACCGTTTCGCTATTTTTCGTTTAGCTTTCACATACAAGTCGAGCCGTTCCATCTGGGCGCAGCCGATGGCAGCCAGCACATTGGTGAGACGGTAATTGTAGCCAATCGCGTTGTGAACGTATTCGACAGGATCATCCTTAGCCTGTGTGGTAAGGTAGCGGGCGCGTGCCGCCCACTCGGCGTTGTTGGTGACGATCATGCCGCCACCCCCGGTGGTGATGATTTTGTTACCGTTAAAACTGAAACAACCGGCGTGCGCGAGTCCGCCAACGCTTTTTCCGCGATAACGCGCACCCAGGCCCTCGGTGGCATCCTCGATTACCGGCAAGGAATATTTTGCCGCGACTTCAAGAATAGGATCCAGATCAACGGGATGGCCAAGTATGTGGACCGGCAGAATGGCCTTCACGCGGCGGCCAGTGCGCAGGTTGCGCAATTCCTTGCCGTCCCAGCGGCAATCATTTTCGAGAAAATCGATGACTCCCGCCGAGCTCAACTGCCAGTATTCCGGCTCTGCGTCGATGAACACCGGCCAAGCGCCAACGTAGCGAATCGCGTTAGCCGGGGCGATGAAAGTGAGAGAAGAAACAAGAACCTCATCGTCTGCTTGCACGTCCGCCAGCAGCAGAGAGATGTGCAGGGCCGCCGTGCCGTTGACCGTGGCAATAGCATACTTCGAGCCCGCCGATTCCGCGACGACTCTCTCGAACCGATCGACGTAGCTGCCGACAGACGAAACCCAGTTCGTGTCGAGGCAATCCTTGACGTACTTCCACTCATTGCCGCAGATCTCTGGTTCGATCAACGGGACGAAGTCCGCGGTCTGCGAGGGAGCGGCAACAAACTCACGTGCTGGGTTCAATTTCTGTACCTCGCGTCCGCGAAATTGGTAATGACACAACTGCGGACGAGATGTGCGACTTCCTCAATTCCCTGGGAAACGGTGCGTGTAATGCGGAAGCCTAGCTGTTCACAGACACGGGTGAATGAGACTCGATAGTCACGGGGATCCTCTTGCTTGTGCACGTATTCTACGACGGCATCGGGCGCATGGGCGCCTATCATTTCGACGAGTTGCTTTTTTTGGAAGTTTTGATCGGTCGCTCCGACATTGAATACGGTGCCGGCGACCCTTTCGGTCGGTGATTTGAGGACGAGTTCAATCGCACGGGCTGCGTCTCGCACGTGCACGTAAGGGCGCCAGAACTGCTCGCCGAACACTTTGAGGTGTTTTTTGGTCAACATCTCCATGGTAAATTCATTAACCGTGAGATCGAACCGCATGCGCGGGGATACGCCAAAGACGGTGGCAAAGCGGATGGGGGTAGGACACCAACTGGCACTCGGATGGCTTGCCAGGAGAGCCTTTTCGACGGCTACTTTTGTCTCCGCATAAAGAGATACGGGGCTTAGTTCGGCGTCTTCGTCGACAAAACAGGAAGGGTCTTTCATGCGACCATAGTTGCTGCAAGTTGACGCAAAGATGAAGCGGCCGACTCGAGCCTTCTGGCATTCCTCGATAAGAGCCAGCGAACTTTCAAGATTGACATTTCGCGCCCGGTCAGGCTGGCGCGAGCAGGCTGGATCGCCAACAACGGCGGCAAGATGGACAACGGCATTGATTCCATCCAGAGCGATCTTCCGTGTCGACGAATCAGAGATGTCGCCCCGAATAAACTCAAACTCCGGATGCGACCAGACCCCCAACAAGGAATCGCCGCCAAACATAAGGGCATCGAGCACACGGACACGATGTCCATTTGCCAGGAGCACCGGCACAAGAGTCGATCCAATGTAGCCGGCACCGCCAGTAACCAGAATCTTCATGGAACTTTTCTTTCCTTTGATTTCTCGAACCTGTTAGCAACCCAAGACAATCGTTTCAAATCGCATTCCGCCTGTCCATCGCACTCATGGGTGATACATGGTTGTGATCTGGCAAACATCCGGGCCAGATCCGAACCGTGCAGTTAGTCAATTCGATAGATCTTGAGGTCGCCACTGTCGTTTATGGGCACTAGCCATGGGGGCAGCGGCCTCGGGAGAGCTATATCGGTGCCGGTACGGGCGACAAGGTAACGGACGTGCCACTTGCCAGCGATGTCACGCAACGTTGCCGGATCTGAAGTGCTGAAGAGCAAGTCGTTATCGTGAAAAAGGGTGTTAAACCAGGGGAGCGCCATTTCGTTTCGTGCCGAGTATCCCTCGATGAGCACAGGACGCTCGGACAGCGCCGAGTAGCCATACGAGCGCCCGCGGCCGTCTTCTGTCGTATCCAGATCGTGTTTGTTGGTCGCGAACACTTCGCCCGGCGCCATGAGTTCGCCGAGGCGCCGCAGACCGCGAACTTCGCCAGGCGAGTAAGTTATGTCAGTATGAATCCATCCCATTGCATATTTGACCCAATCCGAAGACCAAGCCAGAAAACCGGCCATCAGCACGACCATGAGAGCCGCCGAACCGAATCTCGCAAAGCGGCGGCTGCGCTTCATCAGCGCCGACATGGCAACCAGGAGTACGAGCGACAGGACGGCCAGGAATAACTTAGCGGGAAAGTAGCTTATCCCGGTCTTGCTGTGAGTTGCATAAGAGACAGCTCCAATCAAGAAGCCGCAGGCAAGAAACAGGACCATCCCCTTTATTGCAAATTTGAGCCAGTCAGCGATTATTTGGAAACGCTCGGCACCGTGCCACCAGCGGGAAGTTACCCGGGAAAAGGCAAAGATGCTGAACATGCATTGTAAGAAATAAATGCCGTATTTCTCGTTGGCGTCCTTGAGGCTGAGCAGGAGAGTGAACGCCAGAAGTCCGACGACGCTGACCAGGAACAGAGCGGATAATGGGTCCTTGAAGGATCGTGAGATCCAGCGGAAGCCTACAATGCGAAATCCCAGCACAGTCAAAAACCACATTAAAAGCATCCACCATTGTGCCGCCGGGTGCGCTTTGAGCATCACATGCGCGTCCGGGGAGTGGCTGTAACCCATAATCGTCCAAGCACCGAGAAACAGGCCAGCCATGAGCATGATCGGCAGCCACGACCGCATCGCCCCGAGACACCCCCAGAACAGGAGAATGCCCGCAATCCCGAGGCAGTAGAAGGCAGCAACAGGATGCACCGGAACCGCAAGCGCTGGCAGCGCCAACAAAGTTACGCCTCTCCAGCTGAGTACCGAATCCCGCGCCTTTTCAGCCAGACACAGGCCCATGATCGCGGTGATAGCGCCCATGCCATGAAGCACGGAGTGCCCGCTCAGCAGATGGTCGTAAGGGATTCCCGCAGCGAGCATCCGTTCGAGCGGTGTCTTGAAGAATAAAGATCCGATCAGACTGTTTGAACTGTAGCGAGGGCCGTTAAAAGGGATCAGCAACAGCAGCGGACCGTATAAGAAAAGTCCGGCGACGGACATGATGGCCCCGAATTTTGCGCCGGTCGCCTTAAGTGACAAGAGCATGCCAAGGCCAAAGCATGAGAGCATAAGCGCCCAGATCGAAGCGCCGCGCGTCACGCGGGCTACGGCGTCCCCAAGGTCTAGTCCGTCAAGACGGGAAATGACGGCGGCGGGTGCGTAGGGTCCAAAGTGGTAAAGAAGTTCGGCAGTGACTGTTCCGGGGGTTTTCGGAGCACCCTCGGCGGTCTTAATGCTCGCAGCCATTGCATGAAAATATTGAGTATCTATGTACTTCCAGTTGAAACTCCCGTCGGAGCGCTGGACGATGTCGTTCGAAGCCGAAGGAAGGAAACAGACCGCGCAGATCAGGGCGGAGAAGACAGCCAGCATCAAGCCGTAGGGGACAGAGCTTTTCGACCAAGACGCGCGATCCCGCCAGAGGCAAATTGCTCCGACCGCCATCAGTCCGAGCCAAAGAGCGGGGGCCCAAATAAGTGCCAGCCCCAGCCTGAGCCAGAGCGCGGTGAGAGCCGAGATCGCGAGGATGCCGAGCGCCGGAGCGAGAAGAATGACCTGGGTTCGGGCAGAAGCAGGCAGCGCCATTCCGACGATGCCGTAGCCGATCGCAAAGACCAAAATTGCGTACCCGAGTAAATTAAGTGCGGCCCACCACCCGGCGGTATAGAACACCACCGCTATCCATGGCAGGAACACGAGCCCCATGGCTACGGATATCCAGCGTTCGGCGCCTAAGTGTGCTCCTAGTCCAATTAGGCGCGCGCGCTGAGTCCGCCCAAAGCCGCCAGCAGTTTGTTGATCTGGCGACTCAAGTAAGCCCGCGTGTTTCATCAGCAGAACCCGATTAATCAAGCGACGATCTCCAGTTCAGTCTGACTCGCAAGGTGTGTGGAAAGGCCGTAACTCATTGGCGAAACTTTTGAGCGTTCACAAAATAATTCAGTGATTCAAAGCAGGTCGATCAACCCCTTGGCGGCCCACCGCTCAAGGTACTCAAGAGTCGGCTCTTCGGGTAGTCCGACGTGGTCGGCGATGGCCTTGACGCTTGTGGGCCGATCCAAAGCCGGCAGAAAGTCCATGAGGGAGCGCATCCGCCGCTGCTGATCGGACATCGAATCACCCAGGGCAACCTGACCGTAATCAACATAGAGGTCATATTGAGGATTGGAAAGGCAGATGTTGCCCTCGAACTTCTTCACAACTATGGGCGAGGCTTCCAGCCGATCCACAGCTCGGATCAGAGCCTCGACAGCTTGATTAAGCGAGGATTCCTGGATAATCTCCACGTTGTCACGGCTCGAATGATACTCGGGATAGGGAAACCTCGAGAAAGATACCATCGGGATCCCATAGTTCTCCCAGACATACTCGTCGTTCACGATGATGCTCTCGAACGGACCGGTGCGGTAGTGAAGACCCATTTGGTCGAGGCCGGCCTTCACGGCATGGAAGGTATTCACGTGGCTTCGCCGAGACTCCTGGATTGCAAGAGGGGTTGCAGATCCAAGCATTTCAAGGAAGATGCCTTCCAATATCCGGCCGCGTTCCAAGTGGCTCAGTCCGGCAAGATAGAATTCCGAACCGATTATGCCCGGTGAAAGAATAAGAGAATATGTGAATCGGGTTTTTCGACCCTCCAGGCGGCGCAAGGTCTCGATACCGACGACACAGCCGGCGAGCCCATCATTGGCCACTCCGGCGTGATCCAGATTGCCGCCGAGTGCGATCGTCAAGTCGAGCGAGCCTTGATGCTTGTATTCGAGAATCTTGAGCGTGCCCGGAGCTTCTTTGGTGCGGATTACGACTTCGTAGTCGCCCGGGGCTAGCTGATCGAAGAGCCGCTTCGGGACACAGAATCCCCAATCCCTTTCCCAGCTTCTGAATTGCTGCCGGTAATGGAAAGGGATTGAATCTTCATTGCGATGGTCATAATGGAGATGGCGTCGGAGTTCATCCAAACTAACTGTGCCGCAAAAGCTGCGCGAGAGCGCAATCACACAAAGGGGATGGACAGCACCATCATAAATTGTGCGGCCATCCTTGACGATTCTGGCTTCTTCGACGTCCCAAGAGGGAGGAATAACCCATCCGTTGTGTTTGCGGGAACTCGGCACCGAGATCATGCGAAAGGGGAGCACTTCGCGAAGATACTCCACTGCCTGGTCATATCCGAGAGAACAAACCGCTCGGTTAAGCGGTGTGAGATCCTGCAAGATTTGCATCATCGATTTCATGCGAATTGGCTAACTCGGCAAATCGTTGGTGTCAATTCGTGGCAGGGTCAACCGATCGTCGAGATCCAGATCTGCGATGCGGGGCTCCGCTGTAAATCCTATCTGACAGTGACGAGTTTGAAGGACATGAAGGAGCGAATCATTAAAGCCCCCATATGGATAACACATGGTCCACTCGTTCGGTCCCACGCCCAGAGTCTTCAGAAACTGGAGAGATTGATCAACTTCAATGCCCTGCGCATCCGGCGAAAGACGATCGAGCCATGCATGAGTATTTCCGTGGCTTCCGATGTGCATTCCGTGCCGCCGAAGGCAGGCGATCTGATCCGCTGACATGTATAGTTCGCAGGCAAAAGATGCTTCGTCGGTGGTAATGTGTTCGGCGAAAAGTCGCCGCACGATTTCTGCCCGGACCGGTTCCGGCAGCTCGCGCTGGAGCAGGCGTTTCAACACGGTCACGTTGCGGGAATCGTAGCGATGCTGCTCTGGTATGGCTTTGAAATAGTCTTCTTTTGACTTGAGTGGATACTTTGTACAGAATTCCGACAGAGAAGAGAAAACTTGATCAACCAGAGCTTCTAAGTCGGAGACCGCCGCAAGAACAAATTGTATTTTATTGACATCCAAAACCTTGTGCTCAAGGACTGCTTGTACGGGCGGAAAAAAGCAGCCTTGAATGCCCCTCGCATCCAGCAGAGGGAATACATTCGCAAAGTGATCGCTGTAGCCGTCGTCGAAGGTCAATAGAATGGGATTCGGCGGCAACTCTTGTTTGGCGGGCGATAACGCCCTTATCAGATCTTCGACTGTAATGGGCGTGAAGCGCGCATGAATGTAGTCCAGTTGCCGGCGAAACCGTTCGACCGATAGGCCCTTTATTGCAGGAAACCGCGAATGCTCGAGGTCACGAACATAGTGGTACATGACGATGGTTACTTTACGGCTCATGTGCGTCCTGCACTAATTTTGCTGGGCAGCCAGAATGTCAACAATCTGGCGTGCAGCCGTGCCATCGCCAAAGGGACTCGGCCCACGCTCGACTTCTTGTGGCGCCACGTGGAGCGTGTTCAGGACGGCGGAGACGATGCGCTCCCGGTCGGTTCCCACCAGCTGGGCCCAACCCGACTCGACAGCTTCAGGGCGTTCCGTCACATCGCGCATCACCACGACCCGCTTTTTTAATGAAGGGGCTTCTTCCTGAATACCGCCCGAATCGCTAAGAATACTGGTGCAGTGCTTCATCAGCCACACGCACGAGACGTAATCGATCGGAGGCAGCAAATGCACGCGGGGCAGGTTCCCAAGTATTTCGTGCGCCGGACCCTGAACTTCAGGATTTAGATGCACTGGGAAGATGAAATCGACATCCGGCGCCCGGCAGGTGAGATCACGGATTGCTAAGAATATGTCGCGCAACCCCTGGCCATGGTTCTCTCTTCGATGCGCTGTCACCAGGACGAACTTTGCAGGCAGTTTTGGGAAACTTCCGCTCAATGGCGGCTTTAGCTGACCGGAATCCATCCGGGCGGCAATATCCTGCAACGCGTCAACAATCGTGTTCCCGGTAATGAAGATCTTGTCTGGGTTCACGCCCTCCTGGAGCAGGTTTTTCGCCGCTCGCTCCGTGGGGGCAAAGTGGAAGTCAGTGACCTGCGTCGTGAGAGTGCGATTGATTTCCTCAGGGAAAGGCGCGTGCTTATCGAATGACCGCAATCCCGCTTCCACGTGTGCCACCATGGCACGGTTGTAGAAAGCCGCCAGCGATGCCATAAAAGTCGTCGTTGTGTCCCCTTGCACTACGACGATGTCCGGCCTTTCGTCGCGAAACAGCACGTCCAATTCCGCTAAAGCGCGTGCCGCGAACCCTGCCAGCCTTTGGCCCTGTTGCATTAGCTTCAGATCGAAATCAGGGCGAATTGAGAAGAGGTCTATAACTTGATCGACCATTTCCCGATGCTGCCCCGTCACGCAAACACTTGATTGAAATACATGTGGGCGAGTGCGTAACTCCTTGACCACGGGAGCCAATTTGATGGCCTCTGGCCGCGTGCCGAAAACCGTGATGACCCGAAGAGAGCGCCTAACCATGACACCAACTAACCATGACAGATTGCGCACCGGGCTTGCTGCGAGAGCAGCCCAGGTCGCAAACCAGACTGACCAACCATTTTCCTGGCGGTACCGGAAAGAGGCCCCGTCGACAGTGCGTTTTGCTTACGGGGAACCATTGCCCTGGACCTGCGCGGCCGCGTATGAATTCCCGTCAGGGAGTAGTAGGCGCCAGCGGCAGAAAGGGCGTACCTCTGATTGCAATAACCACTAGAATGAGCACGCAAGCCAAACTAAGCCATGCACCCAGGCGCTCCGACATCCCGTGTGGCAGGTCCAAGACCAGATGGAACTCGCCTGCCGGAAGCGAAAGCTCCATCAGGCCGCCCGCTGAATCGGGGTACAGCTCCACCTTAGCAGTTGGGAGGGATTGCACTCGCCACGCCGGATAGTAGTACTGTCCTACCTGGAGGGTGCAATCGGTTTCGCAGCGGGTGTCGATCTGAATCGACCGCGGCAGGACTGCCGTAACCGCCGCGACGCCTGAGCCTCGCTCCACCGTTACATGAACTTTCTCGTCGTCAGAAGGTTTCACCAACAGAGCTTTCCTGGGATCGACCTGCATATATATCTCGCGTGCAGAATCCATCTCATCGAGGTACTGGTACGACTCCGTTGACCGAAGAGCAGAGAAGGTATTTCCCAGCCGCGCGCTCTGTACAGCCACTATTCCCCATAGCCCGAGAGCTACCAGCGCACCTGCCAAGCCGCGCCAAAGCGGCGCAGTTCGCAAGCGAGAAATTGCGAGCGCCGCAAGACCGGCTGTCGCGGCCAGCAGAAATGTATTCAAGCGCCAGGGGAACTGAATGTTCCAGAGGAAGTGCACAGACTTCCAGACTATCTGGCTCCAACTGGTCATCATGAGATAACTCCCGAGGGCGAGAACCATCAGGAAATCGGCCAGCTTATTGTCGCGGGATTTCCGAATTGACCAGTAACACGCACATGCTGCCACGAACGTCAGGAAGCTCGATAGAAAAATCTCCGCACGCTGCTCCGTTAGATACTGCGATAGCGGCAAGGCCCCGGTAACTTCCCCGGTGGGAAATACGTGCCGCCCAGCCAAAGCGGCGCGCACCAGGGCCGCAATCGCGACGCACCCTATAACTAAGCGCAACCATTGCGGCCGCTCCCGGCGAGAGCGAAACAAGACAACAGCGATGAATGCGGCGGTCGCAAGCGCAATGAGTCGAGCAGCGATTACCATGTGCAGCCACCCAGGCCCTCTCCAAGTGCCTGGAAAAGTGTGCGCATTGAAGGAGAACATCTGACTGAGCGGCGAAGCGTTTCCACCCTGCGTCAGCAGAAAATTCTCCGGATGGAAGAACCGGCGTTGCGCCAGAATTGGCAGCGCGTAAACTCCTGCCAAACCCGTGGCGAGGAGGAACGCAGCAAGCACTTGGCAGGCGGAGAGCAAGCGCCGCGCGCGGGGAACCCGCCAGACCGCATAAGCGAGCAGTACTGGCGCCAGCAGGACAGCCGTGAAGAGGTGCGATACAATTACCAGCGCGAATGCCAATGCCAACCCGGGCATTGCTCGGCGCGAACCTGCGGCGATGCGCTCAATGAAATAAAACGAAAGGGGCAGAAATGACAAGGCCCAGAACTCCCCTATCGCAGCACGCATGTATAGATCGATGGTAAGGCAATAAGGCAAAGTCAGGTAAATGATTGCTGCCAACATGGCGGTGAGACGGTCGGCGAATGTCGCGCACCACGCATAAGTAAACAGACCGGCTAATATCGCCGCCAATGCCAGGGCGAGTCCCTGGGTGCGAGTTTCCTCGTAGGGGCCCCAATGATTCGGAATGATCTTGCCAATAGCCCACGGGACGTAGTAGGGAAGCGGATACTGCGCGAAAAACACCCCGCCCCCGAGGCCGCGATTCATGCTGATTATCCAACGCGGGTAGAAGTCGCCCTGGGCAATCTGCTGGTTGAAAGCGTGCTGATAAAGGATGTGTGTATTCGTGCTGTGTCCGAGAGGCAATCCTCGCCGTATGCAAGGATAGGTAAGCGCTATTGCGACGACGACGATTACGGCGACATGCAACCAGGCGGGGCCGCTGACGATTGATGTGTTGTGCTTCTCGGTTTCTGGGATCGAATATGTCACGTACTTACACTCGAACTAACACAGATGAGGTTTAAGAAATTTCTTGTCCACGTTTTGACGATTGCCGATACAGAAGTCCGAGAGCGCGTCGACCGGCAACCGATACAGCGGAAACTTTGCGCGGTGAGGTCGCACCCGAACTAACGTTCTTCGCTCCACTTGTCGTCGGAGGCGCTCAGAAGCCCATCCTGCGCTGGAACATCAGAGCCAACGTACGCAGGATAGTTGCGCTTACGTGCATTTTGCTCTCGCCTTCCTTCAGGTCATACCGCAAATTGATGGGCGTTTCTCCGAAGACAATCTTCATGCGGCGAAGCTTAAGCAATAGGTCCATTGTGCAGGAAAAACCCTGTGCATCGAAAAGTTTCTCCCCGTACTTCTGCAATGCCTGTCGTAGTGCAGTGGTCCGAATTGCCCGATAACCGCAGGTAAAGTCGCGAATCCCGCGCGTTGGAAACAAGACGCGGCACAACCACGAAGCGCCGACGCTTAGCACCTGCCGGTAGACGGGAACGCCACGAACCGTGGCCCCGGGCCGAAAACGAGAAGCGACCACAACGTCGCAGCCACCCTCAATCAGCTTCATCATCTCCAATATGACGCTCGGGATGTGGGTCCCATCGGCGTCCATCGTCACAATTACATCCGCGTCTTCAGTGCGCCGCAAAGCCTCCAGCAACCCATCGCGAATGGTCTCTGCCAACCCACGGTTTTGGGGATGTTGAACCACGGTGAGGGGGTATTTCCGTTTGCCCTCGCCAAGCACGTCCGCCGTTATGTCCGAACTTCCGTCATCTACCAAAACTACTTCATAAGACAGCCGGGCGTTACTCATGCAGGCGTGGATGCCAGCGAAGAGGGGACCCAGGTTCGGTCCTTCATTGTATGAAGGAAGCACCACAATCACCTTGCCCAGGACCCGGCTCTGAGGGGCCTCGGTCGCGCCAGCGGCGCCTGGAATTACTTGTAGGGATTCGTGCAATGACATAGTAGGTTTCTCCTCATACTCCTGGAAGATTCGTCAACGCGTTGAAGCCTGGCACGTTTCTCTTCGACTCTCAAATTTCTTTGCGACACGCTTCCCCAACTGGGTCAGCGGTTCTTCCAGAAGGTGGTAAAACACGATCGGCAGCAAAACCACCATCGAAGCGAACAAAGGAAGCCTTGCCGCGCGTGGAAGAACGTAGTGAAGCCGATCGAACATGAGCCAGATGCAGAAGAAATGCGTCAAGTAAACGCCATATGAGTATTTCGCGATGAGACGGCTGGGCTCCGTAAGCCAGGGCGACGAGATCTGCGCAAAGAATGGGGCGGACATGCCAAGCGCAAGGCATGCGATCCAGCCTTTGCTCCACGAGTCAGATAGCAAGTTCTGGTTCCACAGATACAGCAGCACGATTCCGATCACCACTCCAGGCCAGGCAATTGCCGGAAGTTGCCGACGCGACGTTCGCTGCAATTGGTATGCAATTACACCTGGCAGAAAACATGGAACATACAGCAGGAAATTGTTGGTGCCCCCGCCAAAGTAGGACAGGAAGGCAAGGCCTGCGAGAACAAAAAGCAGCCAGCCGCCCACAAGCCTCAAGTACGACTTGTTCGGATAAAGCAAAAGAAACAGCAATGGCAGAAAGAGATACATGGCCATCTCATACGGCAAGCTCCACGTAGGACCAAGTATCGAGTTCCGAGAACTTTGAACTAGCAGAAGATTCGAAACGATCAGCGCGGGATGCAGCGGCATCGCTACAAACTTCCCGCTTTGCAATTCGGCCATCGGAAGTCGGAAAGCGACTACCAGGGAAATGACGCAAATGCTCAGCGGGTAGATGCGGAAAATACGTCGCACCATGAACGATTTAAAGAGCTCGGCAGCAGGTTGATTCTTCCACTGTCTTTCGAGAGAGAGCATCAGCACAAAGCAGGTATGGACGAAAAAGATTTGTACGCCCATGATCCCGGCAAGAATGATCTTCAACGGCCCCCAATTCATCAGCCCTAGGAAGTAGGTCAAGTGCCCGAATAAGACGAGGAGTACTGCGACGGCGCGCATAAAGTCCATGTTTGGCAAATCAGTGCTGGCTAACGCCGACCGACCCTCGCGGATTTCTCGGGTTGACACGATGGGTTCGGTGTATGTTGGCATTAGAGAATTACCGCCCTGGCAGCGGGCTAGTCGATTTTGTAGATCCTGAGGTCGCCGGTGTTTTGCTGCTGAACCAGCCATGCGGGTAATGGCCTGGGCAAGGCGATGTCAGTGCCGGGACGGGCGACAAGCCAGCGAACGCTCCAGGTCTTGGCGATGTTTCGAAGCGTTTCCGCGTCGGTGGTAGTGAAGATCAGGTCATTGTCGCGAAGCAAAGCCTTAAAAGCCGGATTGTCGCTCTGGGTGTGATGCAAGTATCCCTCGAGAAGCACCGGACGCTCGGAGAGCGCAGCGTAGGCGTAGGAGCGCCCGCTCTTGTTCGCCGAGCTATCCACGTCATGTTTGTTCGTCGCAAACCGCTCGTCCCGCGCCGCGAGCTCGCCGAGGCGCTTCAGGCCCTGAACTTCGCCCGGACGAAATAGTTACGTCCATCTTCATCCGTCCCATGCCGAAATTGAGCCAGGGAGTAATCCAGGCCAGAAAACCGATCATCAGCACGCCCATGAGAATTGCGGAACTTACCATCGAAAACCGATGATTCCGTTTCGCAAGCGCCGATATGCCAACTAATGCCAAGGCCAGTAAGACGACTGAAACAATCTCTATGCGGTTATACACGACCCAAGTTTCGCTGTGGGTTATGCGATCGACGATCCGCATCAAGACCGCATAGGCAAGGAGGAAGAAGATGCCTATGCTCGTAAACTTTAGCCAGTCAGCGACCCACCGGGCGCGTTCCGTGCCGCGCCACCATCCGGACGTAAGTCGGGAGAAGGCGAATATGCTGAACACTGAGTCCAGATAATACATTCCGTAACGCTCGTTGCCATCAAGTTGGATCGAGAGGTTAAACAACAACAAGCCGAGCGTACTGGCGATAACCAGGGCGGAAAGAGGATCTTTCAAGGGCTTGTGAGATCCAGCGGAAGCCCACGATTCGGAAACCCAGGCCAACAGTGAAACAAATGACAGCCCACCACCAATACATTCCCGGCTGCCTATTGATCGTCGCTTCCGCCATGTCCGCGGAATGGCTGTAACCCATAAGGTGCCAGGCTCCGAGAAACAGGCCGAACATCAGCACGATCGGGAGCCATGAACGCGCCGCTCCGAGGCGCCCCCAAAACAAGAGGATGCCCACTATGCCCAGCGAGTACAGGGCGGCTACCGAGTTCACTGAGACAACCAATGCGGGCAGCGCCACCAATAAGAACTCCTGCCAGCTTGGGAACGTTCCCCGCTCCCTTTTAATCAGGCACAGACCCATGATCGCTGTAACGGCTCCCAAGCCGTGCAGCATCGAATGCCCGAGGATCAGATGGCTGAAAGGCCCCCCATCGGCCGGTACGGCCACCGTGGGAATCGTGTAAAGGATGGCTCCGGTTACGTGGCTGGACCCATTCCGCTCGTCGGAAAATAAGGACAGCAGCGAACCATAGAAGAACAGGCCAGCAACGGACATGACTCCGCCGAATTTTCCGCCGTTGGCCTTGAGCGACAGAAACGTGCCCAATCCGAAGCACGAGAGCACCAACGCCCAGAGCGATGCACCGCGCGTCACGCGGGCGAAGGCGTCACCCAGTTGAAGTCCGTCGAAGCGGGAAATGGCCGCTGCCGGTGCATAGGGTCCAAAATGGTAACGGAGTTCTTCAATCGATATGCCGGGTGCTTTCGGAGGGCCGTCGCTGTTTTTGATGCTCGCAGCAACCGACTGGAAGTATTGCGTATCACCGTAAATCCAATTGAAGCTCCCATCGCGCCGCAGAACGGCGTCGTTCCGTGCTCCGGGAATGAAGAACACCCCGCAAATCAGGATGGAAAGCAGAATCAGTGCTCCGCCGTATGTGACGGTTCCTTTCAACCAAAGGGCGCGATCCTTCCAGGAAGACACTGCTCCAACGCCGGCGAGTCCGAGCCAAAGAACCGACACCCAAATGAGCGGAAGACCCAACCTCACCCAGAATGCAGTCAGCGCCGAAATCACCAAAATTCCTGTAGCGGGCGCCAGGACCAATGCTGCCACTCGTGTTTGAGCGGGCAACGCAACAAAAATGGCGCAGTAGCCGATCAACGTCGCTATGATGGCATAGCCAAGAATATTGACGGCGGCGCCGATACCCCCAGTAATTAGAACAACCAGAAGCCACGGGATAAAGGTCAGCGCAACGACAGCGATAACTGCGAGATCAGATGCTGGCATGCCGCGAGGCCCGCTCGTTACCGCCGTTGCTTCTCCCTCGCCAGACGGAATTCTCACATCAGTTTCCATTTGCTCTCCCCGCCCACGGACTTGATGTTCACGAGTCTGCAAGAACTCACGATGATGCGCTCTCTTATGTGCAGTGATAGAGACCTGCCGAACCGCATTGCCGGGTGAACGCCTGCTGTGGGTTCCACGATATTCCAGTTGTTCGAATGATTCGTTGCCGGCCTTACCAGGCGCTCAGGCCGCCATCGACCACCAGGCAATGGCCTGTAACGTAGCTCGAGGCGTCCGAGGCAAGATAGATGAGTGCGCCGACCATCTCATCCGCCTGCGCCATGCGACCGAGTGGTACGCGAGCGGAATAGCGCGCTTTAAAGGTATCGTTTTGTCCGCTCTCCACCCCGGCAGGGACTAAAGCATTAACTCGAATGCGTGCATCTCCCCAGTTTGCGGCAAGGTAGCGTGTAAGCCCGACAACAGCGGCTTTAGATGTTGAATAGACAGCGGGATTGCTGATTTGGCGGCCCAGATAGAATGAGCCTTCGTAGATCCTCTTATCGGACGACAGAATGCCATAGATGGAGGCAGTCTGGATTATGCTTCCACCGGTTGTCTGTTTTTGCATTTGGCTGCCGACAGCCTGCGCGACCAGAAACATGCCGTCCACATTCACCGCCATGATTTTTCGCCATTCGCTGAGCGAATACTCTTCGGTCCGCGCGAAGAATGCATCAAGATCGGCCGATTTGGAAGCGGCGTTGTTATGGAGAATGTGGATTGCGCCGAATCGAGAGACGACGCTTTTGACCATTTCGGAAACCGATGCAGGATCCGAGACATCGCATGCAACGCCAAGAGCCGAGATTCGATAATCCCGCTCCAATTCCTCGGCCAGGGTTGCGCAGCGGTTCAGATCCAGATCGACCAAGGCGACGTTAGCGCCAAATTCAGCGAGGCCGCGACAGAACCGTTGTCCGAGGATACCGACGGCGCCGGTAACAACAGCGACTTTTCCGTTCAAATCAAAGAGATTTCTATATTGGGAGCTCATCGAGAAGTACTTCCCTTTTTTCGGTCCGCGAGATTCGGCCGGCAATCAGTACCCGCATCACATCAAGAGTTTTTTGACTTGGAATCGCCGGCCTGGCAGTTTCAATGGAGTTCAGGAACTCCCAAAGCATGCGACGGAACATTGAGAAGTTGTCCGTGATGTCGAAGGATCCATTGCGTTGCGTCCCAAACAACTCGATGTGAAAGACGGGAGTGCTCTCGCCAAGGGTGTCAATTTCAATCACGACTTCGTCATCCAGACGAACGATGGCCATGGCATGGCCGGAGGGTCGCATCCAAACAGAGACAGGACGCGCCGAGGTCATTCCAAAAACGGCGTCAAGCAGGTGGACCCCGTATTTCTCCCAGGAAAGTACAATCGCCCCTCGAATCAGCTTTAATTGACCATAGGTTGCAAGGTTAGCCCTGGGCTCATCGAGTTCGCGGGCATAGCGCATGCCTGCGGACGACATTAATTGACCGCTTTCCAAATACGGCCTGAGCTCGCGCAATTCGCCAAGGTCGATGCTAAGGGGCTTATCAACAAAGATTGGCATGCCGGCTACAAGGAACGGCCGAGCCATTTGAAAGTGCAGTTCATAATCATCGCGGGCAAAGATGACAGCATCCACATTGCCAAGAAAATCGCGATAATCCCTCACAGGGTTCGGGATGAGGCAAGCAGCACATAACTTCTCTGTCAATTCCGGATTCTGAGTCCAGGCATGAGTGACTTTCCAACCGCCCAGTCCAAACTCCGATGCATGACGGCGCCGCACATACTCGTATATCCCTGGCCATCCTGAAGAGGCCAAACCCTCCGGAGAGAATCCGTTGATGATGGAACTATAGGAAAAGGGGTGGCCGTTCCCTTCACTCAGGCCAATGATGCCGAGAGATTTCACCAGATTGCCCACCCGCCATCGACACAAACATTCTGGCCGGTGATGTAGCTGCCAGCATCGGTGCAAAGCAAGGCAACAGCACCTTTGAGTTCGTCAGGCTGACCGATGCGATTCATCGGATTCTTGGAGCCGAGCGCCTGCATGAACTTCTCGTGCTTTTGTGTTGGCGGATGGGGAAAGGCGCCGGGGCTGAGAGCATTTACACGAATACCGTATGGCGATAAGAAACTGGCAAGATACTTGGTGAATTGAATGACCCCGGCCTTGGCGGCGCCGTAGCTTGGTGGATTGGCGAACTCCTTACCATCATAGATTCGGTAATCTGGTCCGATGTGACCATACATGGAAGCGATGTTGAGAATCACGCCGCGAGTCTCTTGCAATTCGGGAAAAGCAGCCTTTGTTAATCGGAACACCGAATTCAAGCTCATATCGATGTCGTATTCCCAATCCTGATCGCTAATAGATTCCCAGGAATTCTTATTGCCGGACCAGGCGTTGTTTACCAGAATGTCGACTGATTTGAAGTGCCGATGCACTTCAGGGAAGAATTGAGCGATGGAATCCTTGTTCCGGAGATCGAGTTCCAGCGCGACCGCCTGAACCGAACCGTCTGCGAACTGCATGATTTGTTCGCACTTCTTCTGGCACTTCGCCAGGTCGCGGCTGGCGAGAACAAGATTTGCGCCCAGTTCTGCAAGCGTCTCGCAAATAGCGGAGCCCAGATAGCCTGCGCCGCCAGTGACGATTGCGACTTTACCCCTTAATGATTGCAGTTCTTGCAGCGTCTTGCTCATGAAAGGCTTTCTCCAGCAGTGCCTCAACTACAATAAAATCAAGATTATCATCGATGTCCTGGGAACGGTCCCGCGGCATGAGAACGGCTCCGACACGACCGACCAGAATGGATTGCGTTTCTCCTGCAAGCAGATCGGCACGGAAGACATAGACCGCGCCATTGAGTTGATACGCCCTGGGAAGTTTCTGCCGGGGAAGCCAGGGAATTGCGCCGGGGATAAAGACTTCCGCCTTACCATCAACCACGCGCCAGGCCCGGTGAGGATTCAACTCCGCATCGGTAAAAGTCGCAACAGAGTCGATGCCGTCCTGCTCAATCAGCTTCAAACATTCGCGCACGTCGTCTGGAGATCTAAGTGGACAGGTTGGCTCGAGCAAGACGACTAAGTCGGTCGTCCCGTGTTCCGACTCGAGTGTGTGAAGCAAGTCTTTAAGAGCATCGATGACCAGGGCTTCGTCGGTGGCAAGATGCGGTGGGCGCGGGTAAACTTCAGCGCCGTTAGCCTTAGCTATCGCGGCGATCTCTGCGTCATCTGTAGAAACGATGAGCCGGTCGATCTCTCTTACCTGATGAGCCACTTCAATCGCCCAAACAAGCAGTGGTTTTCCCTTGAGGGGGCGAATATTCTTTCCGGGGATTGATTTGCTGCCACCGCGTGCAGGGATGACCGCTACGACTTGTTTTCCGTTCAGCATGTCCAGTGCAATCGCTGCTTTCTATTCGGATGTGATTCGCGCGCCAAGCCGGCCGAGGCTATCGAGTGCTTTCCGGTACTCAGTCCATTCTCCCGTATCGATCCAGGCGTTTTCGCCGATGGGATAGACACCGACCCGCCCGCCGCTGCTCTTAACTTGTTCAATGAAGTCGGTCATGTCGTATTTCGACTGCTCGGGAATCAAGTTGAGCCAATTGCGGCGTACAACATACATTCCTGTATTGACAAGAAAGCTGTACTGGGGTTTCTCCGAGATGCGGGCCAAGCATCCACCCTTTTCAAGTTCACAAACTCCATACGGAATGTGATAGTCCTTCAGCGACGCAACAAGCGTGAGGTCATACTGATTGCTCTCATGAAATGAAACCAGCTCGGCAAGGTCAGCCTGGATCACTATATCGCAGTTAGTCACGATCAAGTTTTCCGGCACCGGCACATAGAGATCCCGCAAACTGCCTGCAGTTCCGCGCTGCTCTCTCTCCTCGAGGAAAGATACAGAATACGGCGGAGCCAGTTCTTCGAAAAACGACTTAATGATCTTGGACTTGTAGTTAATGGAAAGAATGAAATGATCCAGACCGTAGATCTGAAGCTGATCGATGATGATTTCGATGACCGTGCGATCACCGATCGGAATGAGAGGCTTGGGAAGGACATTCGTGAAAGGTGCCAGTCGGGTCCCCTGACCTCCCGCCATGATCACAACGGGGAGCTTCAGGCTGCGCTTCTTTTTTGACACCGCCTCGCTTTGAAAGAGATCTTTCCAAAACACCAACCGCACGATTTCGAGCGACGAATTCACAACTGGGATGCAAATGAGGTTCTTCGTCAGCATCTCGGCGCGAATCCTATCCGCGCTAAAACCATCATGAACCACACAAGGCTTGCGGTTGCAGATTTGCAATACCTGCGCTTTCAAGTCTCCCTCAGATAAAATCCATCGCCGAATATCGCCATCGGTGAGCGATCCAACCAATCGCGACTCAGCGTCAACGACAAAGACGATTTTTTCCTCGGTCTTCTCCAACTGCTCCATCGCCTGGCGGATGGTGTGCGTTTGGGGCACCAAGAACGATCTGACACCTTCGTTCGCGCGGATCACTTCAGTCGTTCCATTTGTAGTTGACATAAGGTTTGTCGAAAGATTGTGTTTGGTTAGCTTGGCAGGTCGTGAAAACTTTTTTTGAGTAAATCACTTGAGACTGTCACATCTCTCAATACATTTTTGATTCGTTCGCTCGTACGGCCGTCGTGGAATCGGTCGTATGGATTGCGCATTCCGCGTAGCGATGCCCGAAAGCGCGGTGACGTAGCACGCTGAATTCCGCGCAGGATTTCGGCCCTGCTGCAGGGAACATCGATGACGTTTGCGGCGCGAATTCGGCCGCGCTGGCGATCGCCTATATTGACGACCGGCATGCGAAAAGAGGGCGCCTCGATCAATCCGCTTGAAGAATTCCCCACCATGACTGCAAGATGCTCGAGGCAACTTAGATAGCGAAGATGACCGAGGTGCGGAAACCACTTGAATCTCTCCGGGTGGGCAGCACACCCTGCTTTCAGGTGATGGTTGATTGTCGCGCCCTGGGCGTCGGCATTAGCCATGGTGAATATCGCGCGGAGACCGCTGGCTTTGACGGCTGCGATCAGTCGGCGAACCTGGATTTCAACCGACCCGGCATCTCGCGTTGCTGGATGAAATGTGACTAGTGCTACCGGCTCCTTGAGTGAGATGCCGAGTTCCCGCTCGAGTTGCGATCGCGTCAGAAGCCGCGAATGATGAATCTGGTCCAGCCCGGGAGCGCCGAAAGCAAAGACAGTCGCGGGGGATTCTCCCATCTGAATGATCCGACGGCGATAAGACTCTGTTGCCGCGAAATGAAGGGAAGACATTTTTGTAATTGCATGCCGGACCGATTCATCGAGAGCGCCTTCGCTGCGCTCACCTCCGTGAATATGCGCAATCGGAATTCTCAACATCAACGCGGCGATTGCAGGTGAAAACAGTTCAAATCTGTCGCCGAGCAGCACCATTAGGTCCGGTCGCAATCCAGATAATCCCTCAGCGAATTTGCCCAACCCGCGCCCCACCGATTCCGCATTGGCAAGTCCGCTGCTTCCAGTAAGGCCGATGTCGATCCGCCGGTCGATTTTGACGCCGTCAGCTTCAATCTCGTTTACGGTGAATCCAAAATCCTGAGCCAAATGGGTGCCTGAAACAATCATCTGGAGCCTGAGCATGGTGTCGGCACGAATGCAATCGATGAGGTTTCGCAACAACCCATATTCGGCTCGGCTGGTTGTAACAACACAGATTTTTCGGCGGCTCACGATTAGGTCTTGCTTTCCTGCGCTTCAATTCAGAGCACATCGCTCCGAGGAAGAGCGGTATAGTACGTCCTTAAGATTCGACTAAGATCTTCAGCGGCCTGCTTGTTCCTGAGTGATTCGCGTAGGTCATAGCTACCTCCATGCCGTGAGAATGTTGCCGGAGAAACGATCACAGAGAAATTCGAGATGAAATGCCCGCAGCGGGTGATAAGGCCGATCAACATTCTTCGCTGTCGTGGTGCGGTCGTCCGTCGTGTGCGTCAATGAATAATTGTTATCATGCGAGATCATTCCAATGAATAACTTCATCTTCTTTAACGCTGGTCTGGAGAGTGTGCCCAACCAGGACCTGAAGAAACTTTGGAGAAATGCCTGTGCCAGGGCGCTTGATTGTCAGGTCTTCAGTACGGAGTCGGTGCCCGGCAGGCAAGGTGTGCGCTGCGATCAAACTCTTTCGCGCAACCGATATGTTTGGAATTTCACACGGCGCCGGAACTTTGATGCCGTTCCCCAGGGCCAATTCGACATTCCGGATGGCGCTGACCATCTGCTTCAACTCGGCCGGTTCAAGCGACGCAGCGTGGTCCGGACCCGGAAGCGAACGGTCGATGGTGAAGTGTTTCTCGATCACTTGTGCACCCATGGCAACAGCAGCGATGGCGATCTCGATGCCCTCGCTATGGTCAGAATAGCCCACCGGTAGACCGAAGGCTGCGCGCAGTGTTTGCATTGCCCGGAGGTTAATCTCGCCATAAGGGGCCGGATATTCTGTGACGCAATGCAAGAGCGTAATCGACGCAGTTCCCGCAGCGCGCAACGCAAGAACAGCTTCCTCAACTTCCCCCAGTGTCGACATGCCGGTGGAAAGGATGACCGGCCGGTTCTTACTGGCGATGTGTTGAAGGAGGGGAAGATTGGTGACTTCCCCGGAAGGCACCTTAAATTGCGAGACGCCCAGCGCGTCAAGAAGATCGACGCTTTCTTCATCGAACGGGCTTGACAGAAATTCTATGCCGATCTGCCGGCAGTGGTCCATGATTCGGCGGTGAGCTTCGACATTCAACTCCAGCCGCTGCAGCATCTTGAAGTGAGATTCTGCGTTACCCGTTTGCCGTTCCTGATAGTGCGCCTTTACGGCTGAACGAGTCGCGATGCGATCGGCACGAAAGGTCTGAAACTTGACTGCATCGGCACCGCCATCTTTGGCTGCTTCGACAAGCTGCAAGGCAAGATCTACCGATCCATTGTGATTTACGCCAGCTTCGGCAATGATGTATACGCGAGCCATGGAATTATGATTTGATGTGGCGAGCCGGGCAGCCCACATAGATACCCGGCTCGCTCAGGTCGCTAGTTACGGTGGCGCCGGCTCCGACAAGGCAACCCGATCCGATAGTCTTCCCTTCAATTACCGTTGCGCCTGCTCCGATCATCGAAAAGCGCTCGATGGTCACTCCGCCGGAGATGGTAGCTCCCGGAGCGACGTGCACCCAATCACCCAGTGTGACATCATGTTCGACCGTACTGTTAGTGTTGACGATGGCGCCTCGACCAATGCTCGCGCCGCTGTTAATAACAGTACCGTCCATCACTACAGTACCTTCGCCAATTGAAACCGCCTCGTTGATGACTGCATTTGGAGAGACAATTGGCGGGAAGGAAATGGGAAGAACATGCAATTTTTCCCATAACGAGAAGCGAAAGTTCCCGAACCTCACCTGGCCGACGGCGAGGACGGCATTGAGATATTTGTGCTGGTCCGCTAATTCGGGTAGGTCCTTATCAAGACCTAGAAAGGGAACGCCCATCAGTTCGCCGCTGTTTTCCAAAGCTGTGTAGCCGAGAATATTGAAGCGACGGAGCTTGCGAAGAATGCTGACGATGACTTTAGCGTGGCCACCAGCGCCAATTAACACAATGGAATTCATGGCAGAGTCAATGGACGACGGCAGGATTGACGTACACATGTAAGTGCTGACACAGAAACGAGGGTAAGTCATTCGCTTGATCAGCACGCAACTTTGCCACATTACGGATCCGAGTGCGCAATTTCGCGCCTTGCTCCAAATAGGACTGAGCCAGAGTTACAATTTCGGCGATTTCTGTATTGTTCGGGAACGCGTCGAATTGCCGAGTGACATCATAGTTGAGCACTTCGGGGAGGCTACTCATCTTGTGAGCATGGGATCCAAGGAAAATGCAAGGAGTTCCGCCGAGTGAAGCAAGAATCGAAGGATGGTAACGGCCGGAGATGAACAGCCGTGCATTGGCCAGAACCGCACCGCACATGAGTATCGGCGCATTCGCAGGCACGATGCCGATCTGCTTTTTTGCAGCAACTTGCTGTAAGAACGAATCCGGCAGATCGCTTTCGATGAGATAAATTCGCAGTCCAAGTTTGTCGGCGGCATCGACCAGGCGTCCATAGCTTTCTATAGCCTTGTCAGGATACCAGGAAGCCAGCGCTCCTCCGCCAATGCAGATATAGGGCTGTGAAAAGTCAAGTTTTCCCCAGTACTCCGCCTTTTCTGGATGCGGCAAAATGAAATCGCCGTCAAATGGCAACGAGCAACCGGGCCCCTCATAACGGGAAAACCAGGAGAAGAGTGAATCGGGAATAAAACTGGCATTTACCAGCGGCATCTCCGACTGGACGTAGCGGAGGGACTCGTAGTCACGTAACACGACTGCCTTGCAGAGAGCGAAGAGATTTCGCGCGGAATCCAAAGTCTCGTTATTTCTTCCGGTTATCGGACAGTCCGAAACCATTGAATTGACGAGGAAGACAGGCTTTCCTAGCCTGTGGCCTAATTCGATCATCGCGAGAAGGAAGAGGGTTGAGCGACGAGGCGGAGTGGAAAACACGATATCGCCATCCCCGTCAACCACCAAAGCGTCGGCCGCCATCGCATCTTCATAAATGCGACTCAGAGCAGGATAACGATGTTTTTCCGCGAGTAAGTCGTCGATGCTGACTTTTGGATCTTTGGAAATGAAATCATGTGCGCCCCACAAATGTTCCAACCTTATATACCAACTAACGAGCGGCCTTTTGCGTCTTTCAAGAAGATAGCGGAAATGCCGGTAGAATCTGGCAGGCATCAGGGTGTGAACATATCCTGCCTCAGTTACAGACAAGTCGAAAAAGTCACCTGTAACACAGCCGCTGATTTCAAACGGCCCAGACAGGGTCTTGCGAAGTGCGATGCTGGCGCCACGTCCCCAATTGACACATGTCCGATTGTCTCCAACTAAGAACAATTTCATATTGATTGATTGCGGAATGCGGGCTACCGTTCGTTCCAATACTGCAATTTCCGCACAGCCCTCGCCTCGCGCTGGCTCCAGAATCGGAAGGAGCTTTAGCCGAGCCGTGGTTCGTCATCTGAATGAGCTTGTCGATTCAGGGCAACGGCGGCAACGGTTCCATCGGGAAGCATCCAGCAATATGGCACCACGACCGGCGTGGAATGGCGAGCGTATTTCAGGAATTCTCCTTTATATCCATATTCCGTGAGATCTCCAATCACATCGAAGGATGCGACTTCCTGATACGGAACGATCATTTCACCTGAGTCCGCGTCTTGGATCCTCATTTTCACCGTGTAACTTTGTGGCAGCAAGGGAATCGCATGAAACTTGCACGATATTTTGCCGGCGCCTGTGATGCAGTCTGGCCTATGTCCATCGAGAAGCATGTTAGCGGTAAAACAGGAACCGCTGATTCCGACGATTCCCAGCGCGACAATCGGTCTTGAAATGCGCTTGTCGGCTTCGTAAGAGATTTCTACGATGAGATCGTCGCCCGGTTGAAACTGCCTGGTTTCGGCGCCGCGGTGATTTTTCAGTGTGACCTTGGTGACCTTCAAGCCATATGCAATATTGATGGAGGAGAACGCAGTCTCGCTGGAAACGCTATTGAAATACGCATCCGCGACCTCCTCCACAGCTCCGTCCTGATGGATCTGACCGTCCTTTATCCAGACTACCCGTTGACAGAGATGGCGGACCGCTTCCATGTTGTGACTTACAAATAGAACAGTCCTTCCGCTATGAGCGAATTCTCCCATTTTGCCGAGGCACTTTTTCTGAAATGCGGAATCGCCGACGGCAAGCACTTCATCGACGATCAAAACCTCGGGATTAAGGTGCGCGGCAACGGCAAAGGCCAAGCGAACGTACATACCTGAGGAATATCGCTTGACTGGAGTGTCGAGAAAGTCCTTGATCTCGGAAAAGTCGACGATCTGATCGAATTTCTTGCGCAATTTCGGTGTGCGTCATCCCCAGGATCGCGCCATTGAGAAAAATGTTCTCGCGTCCTGTGAGCTCTTGATGAAACCCTGTGCCCACCTCGAGCAGGCTCGCAGTCCTTCCATTGATGCGAAATCGCCCTTCAGTCGGAACGGTGATCCGGCTGAGAAGCTTAAGGAGTGTACTCTTGCCGGCTCCGTTCCTGCCGATAATCCCAACGACCTCGCCTTCCTTATTGACGGCAGGGTCACATTCCTGAGTGCCCAAAAGTCCACCTGCTCTCAATTTTGCTTCTCGACGCGACCTCAGCCAGGCGCCAGGGTGATCGAATCGCGCCCTCAAGGAGCGTGGCGCATTCCGTCAACACCAGCTTTCTGCAGGCCGATTGTATATCGCTTGCCGAGGTTCTTGGATGACGATAGCAGCTTCAGACATAGTTTGATTCGCAAAAACCGCTCGAGTTCAGTTAAATCACATCAGCAAATGTGAGCTCGGTCTTTCGAAAGTACAGAACTCCGTAAAAAGAATCGTGGCGACCTCGATAATCGACAAAGCGAGTGCCGGAAGATACATCCTATTCTGCGCGCCGAGCAGCGACCAACGAAAGCCGTCAATGATGCCCACCATCGGGTTGAGGGAATAAAGTAGACGAAAACGAGCGGGAACAACGCTACTTTGAAAACCAACTGGCGAGAGATATAGGCCAAACTGAGCGATAAAGGGAACGATAAAGCGAAAATCCCGATATTTCACCATCAGGGCAGCGATCCATAATCCAGCTCCAAGAGACACGCCAATCGCCAGCAGAACAAAGAACGGAAGACAAACAGCCTCCAGAGGGGGGACAAATCTGTACCAAACCATGAGCGCGAGCAGGAAGGCAAAAGAAATAAGGAGATCAACAAAGCTGGTGATCACCGAGCTAACCGCCAGAATCAGGCGCGGAAAATAGATTTTCGCCACCAGGTTGGAATTCCCCACCAAACTGTTGCCGCTGTCAGAAATTGCCGTAGAGAAAAAATTCCACGGAAGCATACCGCAAAGAACCAACAGTGGATAGGGCGACCCTCCTGACGGCATTTTGCCCAGCTTTCCGAAGACAAAGGTCAGTATAAGCATGGTCAGAAGCGGCCGAATTAGCGACCAACTCACACCCACGACTGTTTGCTTGTAGCGTACCAGAAGATCGCGCCAGGCAAGAAAGAAGAACAATTCGCGATAACGCCAGAGGTCTTTCCAGTATTGGCGTTCTGCGCGGCCGGCTTCTACAAGCAACTGCGTCATGGATGTCTTTCACCTTGATCTGTGGGATGGACCCTATGGGCTCGATGAGTGAAATCTGGGAGAAGCAAGTTATGATTTGCGCGTTCAAGATGACAGTATTTGGCTCGTTCGAGATCGATCAGTAAGATATTAACTATCCGCGTCTCTTCCAAGATCAATTGCGATTTGAGATGCGGACAAACATTTATGCGGGACAAGCGTCTCCCGCGAAGTGAACCCGCAGCCACGTTTCAAACACCATCAAGCTGTAAAGGATTTTGTGGTAGTCATTTTGGCCCGCCTGGTGCTGTTTGAAGAGTTGTTGAACCGCCGCGGGCTGCAGATATCGATACATCAGCGAATCTGAATCCATTAAAGTTTCTTTCATCCCATTGCTCACTCTGCCGCGGAACCACTCGTCAACCACATTCACATTAAAGCCACGCTTTTTCCTTCTTAGAATCTCCGCAGGCAGGAGCTCTTTGCATACCTGACGGTGAGCCCATTTTTGTTTTCCTCCGCGAACCTTAAAGCGCGCAGGCAGCCTTTCGACGTACTCAACGATCTCCTTATCGAGATAAGGTACTCGAGCTTCAAGGCCATGGGCCATCGAAAGTTTGTCGCCGAACATAAGAAGCTCGTCCGGGAGGGTCGATCTCATCTCGAGAAACTGGAATCCACCCAGATCGTCGGTCTCGCCAGAAAGTTCAAGGAGATCCCTCCAGCAATCAAGCAGAGCGTCGCCGGCATCCCCGCTCAACACTCCGTCCTGAAAGATTGCGTTGACTTCGTCGCCGGGCAAGAGTGAAAGCACTTCTTTATATCGCTGCGCGCGGTCTGCAATATTAAGGGAGTGGATACCTCGCTTTAAAGTTTCGTTTCGTGGCAGCGCGGTAATTGCAGCTTCAAGCGGCGCGCGCATCCAGCTGGGAACGGTTTCCCAGTATGAGGCATAGCGGACTCCAAGGTGGCGGCGGTAGCCGGCGAATAACTCATCCGGGCCCTGCCCGATCAACGCAACCTTCACGTCCTGCCGAGCTCGCATGCATACGAAGTACATCGGCACAATGGACGACGACGCAATCGGTTCCTCCAGTTGAGCGACGATTGTCGGAAGAGCCTGTTCGAACATTGTGCGGTCAAGAAGCACAGATGTGTGCTGCGACGAAAACCTTGATGCAGTTTTTTCTGCGTCGGCCAGTTCGTCGTCGGCATAGCCGGTGCCATAGCCAACGGTGTAGGTTCTCCAGGAACTGCCGTAGAGATTCATTAAAGCAAGCAGGAGACCGGAATCGACACCACCGCTCAGCAGGAGCCCAACGGGAACATCGCTGAGGAGATGCCTTTTCATCGACTGCTTGTAAAGCTCGACCAGTTCCTCCCGTACTTGGTTGTCCGACTTTGGCGGCGAAAACGAGGTTGGACGATAGTTATACCACTGACGCAATTGCGCGGCTCCGCCTCTCTCGCATACGAGCATCGAGCCCGGGGCCAGCTTTCGCACTCCACGAAAAATCGTATGTGGTGAAGGAGTAAACCGATAACGAAGAAACAGACTTAAAGAGTCTGGATCCGGTTCCGGGCGCTCCTCGGAACTCGCCAATACAGCTCGGACCTCAGAGCCAAAGTATAGGTGGTCCGCGGTTAACCGGTAGTAAATGAGTTTGATACCAAACGGATCGCGAGCCAGAATCAGTTTTTTCTTTCGCACGTCCCAGATCGCCAAGCCGAACATGCCGTTCAAATGGTTTAGTACATCTTCGCCCCACTGCTTATAACCGTGCACAATGACTTCCGTATCAGATTTCGTACGAAATATGTGACCAAAGGCTTCGAGTTCGCGCTTGAGTTCAGGGAAATTGTAAATCTCTCCGTTGAATATTACCCACACAGACTCTTCGGCATCGGACATTGGCTGATGACCGCCGGTGAGGTCGATAATTGAGAGCCGCCGAAAGCCAAGCCCTATCGGGCCGCTGATGAAGTATCCTTCGTCGTCAGGGCCCGCGGTGAGCGATACTTTTCGCCATCCGCTCGATGCCTTGGCGAAGCACCGGAGCATCGTCTCCGAAGTTAAACTGGCCGCATATCCCGCACATGGTGGTTCCTGATTGTCAGTTACTGGATTTGGCTGTTGCGCTTTGCGCGTCTTTGAAAAGAAGGAAGCAGAGGCTCCGGAACATTTGCGATTGCGCCCACCGGTGCATCGGCGTGTTATCCCAGCCAATGAGAAGCTGTCGGCTCCGGAAAGACCCGTCAGGTTTTTGCCACGCTGAGAAGTTCGCCAAGCGAGACAAAATCGAATCCAGGACTGGAAAGCGTCCCTTCAGCAATACTGCCAGATTGATGCACTCGGCATAATCGTAAAGCTCATTTCGATAAACCGTGAGACGCGGCCTGCGAGAGAATGGTTTGGGTAAGCCTTCCGCATCGAACAGATTCTGGATGTAGTAATGAACACCGCGCTCTATTGCCAAGGTACAATTGCGGTTTTCAGTCAGCGCTTCAATCTTCGCCAGCGCCTTGAGTACAAAGCAGGTGTGAAAGTGATCGACAAAATCTCTTTTCCCGTCCGTCGAGTAGTACCAGGAACCGTCTGAATTCTGGGATTCGAGAACGAAATTCAAATTCCGGTCCGCCACGGATTGATATCTTTGTTCTGAAAAATCTGCCGCAGCTCGCGTTAGCAGAAAGGCTCGATACGCGCTGGCATTGATTACACCCGCCGGGTCGTTCGGATCTGGTGTATAAGAACAACTGCATGCCGTCTTCGAAGTACTTCTATCATGGTAATCCAGAAATGCATGCTCGGCGATCGATTGCATGATCTCTCGCCATTTCGGCTCACTATCAATTACATAGACTTCTCGAAATGCCTCGTATACGTAGGGAACACTGGTAATCATCGGTGTTCCCGCCCGCATCGTACCGTTGCGTGTCTCCCAATTGAACGGATACCCCCAACAATATCGCTCGAATCCAGCGGAGCGTGTTTCTTTCAGGACATGAAGGAAGTGTACGGCACGGCGGTGGTAACGATCGTCTTTTAAGGCTCCCGCCAAGAATGCAAACCCCATGGCGTAGTGAGCATCGGCGATGGGAAAGCGCTGCTGTTTACCAAAAGAGAACGTGTCGAAGGTACAAATGCTTCGGAGAATATCATTGGGGCAACCGCGAGCGTTCCAAGGATCGGTTTCCGGTAATACAGTGCTTTTGCATATGCGTCCTAGATCGCCCGCAAAGTAGCTTTGATGATCATAAGAAGTTTCTCCATAACGGTCGAGCCAGGCAATGAAACGCAGGACTCCAGCTTCAATTGCGGCAATTTCGGGCCGCGACATTGCCGGATTTTCAGTTGTGAGAGCAGTCATTGCTTCCACTTAACCATCTCCTAGTTCGCTTTAGGCTGAAAACTGTCGACGCGTCCAGATTTGAGCATTGACCCAAGAATAGCGCGAAGCTTTTGCATCTGTTCCTTGCGGTGAAACCGCATCAGTTCGTTGGAAACGGGACGCTTCTGGCGGGATATGAAAGCCCATGCGTATCCGCAGGCCGAGTGCAGCGCCATCGACCAAGAATGGGGGTTTCGTCATCCGTAGGCGACCCGAAACATCTCCCAAATCGGATGCCCTCCGAGATAATAGTCCTTTTCGCCGTACGAAAAGCTTGATGCAAGACGGCCACGCTCGGCTGTTCCGAGCCTCCGGTGATGAAAGAATGACTTCTCGCGAAAAGATCGTGTCTTCCAGCCCATCATTCGGGCATGTGGTGACCGCCATCCAGTCGATACCGCCGGCCTTATTTGGCTTGTAGCCGCCGATCTCGCTCGAAACATTGACGCCGGAACATCTGACACTGACCAGAGACGTGTGTCTGGCCCTCGAAACTGTCACTCGCCGAATCGTAACCATCTTCCTCACGAAAAGTCGTTCCCGCCACGCCAAGCGTTGCGGTTCTTTAACGAATTGGCTCATCAAAAACTCGAAGATGGTCGGCATCTAACGAAACGTCGGCGTCGAGATTACCGATAATGACGTAGTCCAAGTCACGTACTTTGTCCCGGCCCGGCGTTAAATGCATTAACCTTGGCGGCGAAGTGCCGCTCTTTTCGGACTGGAAGGTCGACCAAGGTGATCCATGGATGATCGACCAGATAAGGACGCACCTTTTCTGAGGTGGCGTCTGTCGATCCGTCGTTGACAATGACCCAGCGCTCCGGAAGAACCGTCTGCTTGATTACGGATTCGATCGTCTTCTCAATAAATGCTTCTTCGTTTCTAGCCGGAGTAATCAGAACATAGGGACAATCAGTCACCATTTCACCTCGCTTGGTCGCCTGCAATATGCTAATTGCGGAGCGCCGCTACGCTCGTTGAATTGACCGCGATTGCGTCGGCCGAATCGCACCCATAAATCGAATCACGATGGTTGGCAAGAGCTTCTTCGTACTGTTCTTCAGGCTCATATACAATCACCTGGCTGCCTCGGGACGAAAAGGAAAATGGAACGCAAAGAAGCCTGCGCAGCTTCAACTTGAGCGCTTCCCGTTTCTCCGGAGGCACGTAGAAAAGCATGAAACCTCCACCGCCAGCGCCCAGCAGCTTGCCGCCCAGGGCGCCTGCGCTCATTCCGGCATCGTAGATCTCGTCGATGCTGGCGTTGGTGATCTTCTGGGTCAACGACCGCTTGATTTGCCATCCTTCATGGAGAAGCCGGCCAAAATCATCCAACGATCGATTCGGAGCAGAGATGATAGACTCTGCCTCGTCGACCAATTGCAGCATGTTCGTAAGTTCCTGTTTCTTGCGCGGGGTAATCTCCACCTGCTCTTTTGCAATATCCGACGCGATCCTTGAGAAACCAGTGAAGAAGAGCGCAAGGTGCTGCTCAAGTTCGGCGGTTCTGGCCTTGGGCGTAATCACCCGCCTCGCATCGATCGAACCGTCTTGCCCGAAATTGATTCGGTTGAATCCCCCGTATGCCGCACTGACTTGGTCCTGCGCTCCCACGGCTTCCTGCAGCAGATCACGCTCAACGTGGATCGCATCCATTGCCAAGGTGTGCTTGTCGCGCATCTGATTCTTCAGTGCATAGAGCGCAAGCAAAAGCCCAACCGTAAAGGCGGAGCTGGTACCGAGTCCGGTGCGTGCGGGTAAATCCGCTACGTGATGCACTTCGACACCTTCGGCAATGTCGAGAAACTGCAGGCAGGCACGCACGGACGGATGCTCAATCGCATCGTTTCTGCTCACGTTCTCCACCTTCGAATAGGAGATACGACTGTGATACTCGAAAAAGGGTGGCAGATGCCGGCAAGTGATGTAACAGGCCTTATCTATGGAGGTAGACAGCACGGAACCTCCATGCTCGCGGTACCAGACGGGATAGTCGGTCCCGCCGCCGAAGAAAGAGATGCGTAAAGGTGTGCTGGTAATGATCATTTACCTGGCCTTTCAACGTAAAAAAACTGACGGTGATGTGGAAGGTTCGCGCGTCACGCACAGCGTCCTTCACGTAGCTGGAAAGGTCTTGTTGCGCCGGGAAAACAAATCAATTTCGGCAGAGGCCGCGATTCCTACAGTCTCTCTTCCCAATATTCCAACATGGACTTCAGTGTCTGCTCAAGTGAGTAAAGCGGCTTCCAGCCGGTGTCGCGGCGGACTTTCAAAGTGCTGCCGAATATGATCTTCTCATCGGAAGGTCGCATCAGGTGCGAAACAGGCTTGATCTCCACTTTCACTCCTGCCAGCCGGATGGCGGAGTGCAACATGCTCCCCACTTCATGCGTTGACTTAGCGCAGATGTTATAGGATTCTCCTCGCCTTACCATTCAACGCAGCAAGATAGAAGCCGTTCACCGTGTCTCTTACATCGAGGAATGCCCGGCGCGGCTTCAGGTTACCCACTTCAATGACCGGAGCCTGCTTTCCCTTTTTGATTCGAACCAACTGACGTACAAAGTCTGATGGAGCATCGTCCGTTTTTCCTGGCCCCGTTGTGTTAAAAAGTCGCAGATTGACAGCCGGAATTTGATAGTCGAGAAAATACTCCCTGGCCAGGAGATCGAGACAGACCTTACTAATGCCATAAGGATGAAGCGGATGAAGGGGTTGATCTTCTTTTACCGGAATCGCTGACTCGGGAACGTGCCCATATTCCGCGCTGGAGCACGCTGAAACAACAACCGGGTGATTCTTCATCCGACGCACAGCTTCAAATAGATACAGCGACCCCATGATATTCGATTCAAAGGTGCGCACCGGATCGGCCCAGGAGAGCGTTGGAAGGCTCTGGGCGCCCAAATGGAAGATGTGGGTAGGCTGGTACTCGCTGAGTAGGTGCGATACGCGCTGACCGTTCCGCAAATCGCATTGTACAAATTGCACTTTCGAATTTGCAGGGAAGATCATTGCGAATTTCCGTCAGATAACTACCAACGACTAACCATCCCTTACTCTGAAGTAACTCAGTAAGGTGGGATCCGATAAATCCATCGGCCCCGGTTACAAATGCTCTATTCTTCTTGGGCATATCAGATTTCAAGCTTTCAGTTCAGGTTCTCGACTAAGGGCGCCGAGGAAATGGCGCGCGAGCTTCGCAGCAGATCTTTCAACTGCCTAATCTCTTCACGCACTGGTTTCAAAATGAGGGCGAACATGCACCCTGCGGCAAAGGCCGCGCCGATAATCAGAATCTGCAAGACGTTCGACATTCGGCTGACCGCATGAAGTGCCAGTTCGCCGGTCACAACGCCGGCCAAGCACGTAAGTACGGGGTATACGATGACCCGTCCAAATTGTGCCAGCGTCAGCTTGGTACCGCGAAAGCTGAAACTTAGTATCCAGGGAAAGACCAGCAACATCCCCAAAGCGCCAGACAGGGCAACGCCTTTGATTCCGAAAGGAAGACCGATTGCATAGCTGCACACGATAATCGGGCACAGAATCAGGACCAGCTTGAGGAGCCGCTTGGACTGACCACGGCTTACAAAGAGCCAGATCACCGATTCATAAAGCAATTGTCCTAACGCAAATATGGCGAGTAATTGAAATACCGGTCCGGCTGTCTGCCATTGGCGCCCTAACGTCAGCACGATTACCGGATTCGCGGCAACGAAAAGAAACCCGAAGATTGGAGCCGTGATCCACATGATCAGGTTCGCAGTGCGCAAGTAAGATCGCGCCAGGCGGTCCGGATCATCCTGTAGTCTGCTGAATGCGGGCACGGCGACCCTGCGGCCGGGAGCGCCAAGCTGGCGCACGGGGAGTAAGAGCAGGTTCATTGCTCGTGAATAGAGTCCGAGAGGCCCGGCCCCCCAATACCATCCAATCAAGATACTATCGGCGCTCCGAGTGGTATTGAACGTCAGATAAGAGGCCGCCACGCTGCCGCCGAACGAAATCAGATGCCGAATTCTCGCGTCACGCCTGGGCAGGCCAGGAATCCAACGCGCCATCGCCCAGGAGAGCGTCATCTGGATCATATTAAGCACCAGAGGGAGAGCTACTATCGCCCAGTATCCAGCGCCTCGCCATGCCAAGAAAATGGCAGCAGGAACAGCGAGAGCATATGCGGTGACATCGCGTATGGCAAGAGCCATGAATCGCATATTGCGTTGGAGCAGCGCATCGTGCTGGACCCTCAGACCTCCGATGAGGAAGGTGAAGGATACGACATATGTTATCGCCCGGAGCCGCGGTTCGTGATAAAACCAGGCAAGAAATGGCGCCAGGCACGCGGTGACAATGGTGAGGCCCAAGCCGAATGCTACATTCACCCAGAAGAGTTTGCTAACCTGGTCGTGATTGATCTCGGGATGCTGGATTGTTGCTTCGGACAGCCCGAGGTCCGCGAAAGCCTGACCGAGACCTGTGATCGCTGTGACCATGGCGACGAGTCCAAAGTCGGCAGGGGTCAGCATATGAGCCAACACTATGGTCGCAACAGATTGCAGAATGAATTGCGCACCCTGCGAAGTGAGTGTCAGCAACCCGCCGCGCACCGACCGGCCCTTTAAGTCCGCCTGTAGGTGGTCGGTACTGAAGTTGTTGAAAGTCTGTTGCGAAGCTGCCACGTAATGCTTTCCTAAATCGATTCAGGCTTTTGGATCGACGATTAAACCATTCGTTCGGATCACAACTTCTAGCCGGCGCATCTGTCATTTACTCCTTGCATCGACCGCAGAGCTGATCCGGATGGTGCCGTCGCTTGCGGGAGGTCCGCAGAACTCAGGCTGCAATATACGTCCATCGTCATTTGTCCCACGATGATCCAGGAATTCCGTCCTTTTGCATAATCTTTGATCTCGCGTCTACGGTTGTCCAAGTCGATGTAGAGTCCGCTTGTAAAATATCGGTCGATGGCGTGTGCCAAATCCTGTGGATCCTCGGGCCGGAAAACAAACCCCGTCTTGCCTTCAACAATCTCTTCCCTAAGCGACCCGACATCGGCGGCCAAGACCGGTAACCCGAAACTGTAGCCGAGGAATAAAACTCCGCTTTGGTAAATATGCCGGTAAGGAAGGACCAGAACGTCGGCAGCCTTCATGTATAACTCGGTATCTTCATCCGGAACGTATTCATCTCGGAGCAGTACCCGTCCGTTCAGGACATCATTCGCGATCTCGCTTTGAAGCTGCTTCCAGTAGTCTTCACAGTTCTTCGGTCTGCCGGCGATCACCAGCCTGTAATCATCGCGCTCGCGAGTAATCCGGTGGAAGGCTTCGACCAGGTACTCGAGGCCTTTGTAAGGGGCGATGTTTCCGAAGAAGAGAATGATCTTCTCCTTATCCGTGAAACCCAGTTTCTGGCGAGCCTCTTTCCCGGTAATCTGCGTATCTGGGACCGCATTATTGATTCCAAATGGTATGACAGTGACTTTCTCGCTTCCTACGCCGAACTCCTCAAGCAACTCCTGCTTCATTTTCTCAGTGTGTACAAACAGGCGATCGGCGAGCCGATACTGGATTCTGAGCGTTACCCGGTTAAGCGTCGAATCGGTGCAGTCCCGCTTACGGCCGTTAACATTATGCAGTGTGAGAACAATTCTTTTACCCAGAACCCGGTACCACAGCATGAGCAGCGTTCGATCAAAGTACTCGAACTTGTTATTCCAAAGAATGTGGAAGAGTTTCGGTTTGGCAGTCGCCGTGTAAGCGATCAGGCGAGCATAGTACTTAAGCACCCGCAGCGCTTTGGAGGTGAAACTCACATCCGGCCGTTGATCGCCACGAAGGTTTAAAAACCGGACACTCGGCGCATTCCGAAACTCAGCACAGTCGAGTTCGTCATTCCCGATCACGTCAAGGCAGGTGGCGTTCGACATAAGAGCTTTCACCAGCCCATAAGCGTAGGGTCTGTCGCCGCCGCCTGTTAAAAGTGCGACTTCGATGCCATGGGGGCTCTCCGTTGTCATTGTAAGCAACTCAGCCATTAGTCCTCAAAATGTCCTTCCGCCTGCGATCGTTGTCTCCGGTCCTCGCATCTTCTCCCTGGTCTGCAGTTCATACATCAGCTTGTCAAATCGTCTGATGGCTTGGACTTTGAGTTGCGGCAACGCCATCTGCGCCCATTGTGCCGCCCCTTGCCCCAGTATCGGCTCCATCCACGAATACTTTCGCCGCAGGTGAGGTTCCTGCAGTCGCCCTCCTAACTCGGCAGCGAGATTTTGCATCTCTGCGACAATGTCCCTACTATTCATATAGAAGATCCCATACCAGATCTGCATATACATTACGCACGCTTTGCTGACCCGTTCGCTCTCCTCCAACGATCGCAGATAGCTGTATGTGCAACTTCATCGAGCGGAACAGCGAATCTCTTTTTATGGCGGAGTCGCCAATATAACTGATGCGATTCGATCCCGTGATGCGGTAAAGAATTCCCGTCCCCGGCACGAACCGCGTCCCTTCGGATGCTGCCAGCACTCGGGTAAAATACTCCCCATCTTGATCGTATTTAAGACTTTCATCCCATGGCCCTGCGGCCTCAGCCACCTCTCGGCTGACCAGCCAGGTTGCATTTTGCATGTGCGTGCCCTGGCTCATCTTTCGCAGAAGCCACTCGACAGGGGTTAGATCTTCCCAGAAGGAATTTTTGCACAAATCGGACCGAGTGAGTTCGATAGTAGAACGGCGCCCATGGCGAGGAGAGAAGAATCCGGTTACTGTCGCCTTCCCGCAAGGCTCGAAGCTGGCGTTCAATCTTGTCCGGTAGCAGCAGGTCGTCCGCATCCAGTTCTTGAATGTAGTCTCCGCTGCAATGCCGGTAGGCCGTGTTCACCGCCGCCGACAAGCCCCGATTTTCTGTCGAAACGACCTTGATCTTTGGGACAAAGCTCTTGGCTATCTCGGCCGTTCTATCCGTCGATCCATCGTTGACGACGATGATTTCTATGTTTGGCCAGGTTTGGGCAAGCGCGGATTGGATCGACTCGGCGATCCAATTTTCGTGGTTATATGCGGGAATAAGGATGCTGACAAGGGGATTCATATTAGCCTAACTGATCGAGTTTATAGCTTCTTGCTTGAGGCCCTCGACTACCATGGTCTCAAATTCATTAATCTCTTCAGACCCTAGCTCCTTTCCGTGCGCCTCTAAACCTTGCAGAACCTGGTCCTCACTACAGCCGGGTCGATAGAACTTGATTTCTCGAAATCCGGCGGCGGAAAGAGCATGATGCAGCGTTTCTTTGTCGTACAGAAATTGATGTCCCCAGGAGCGAAAGAAATTGTTTATAACGAAGACCTCTTCGCATGTACTGACATTCGGCAAAAAACGTGTCACTGCCCAGTCGATGTAATTGCTTTGGACGTCTGCCTTTTCGTGGCCATAGAGCGCCAATAGAATACCCAGGTCAGGAGTGGCGATTCTGACGCGCCCTCCCGGCTTCAAGACCCGGAAACACTCGCGTAACATGAATTGAGCGGACTGGTATTCCAGGTGCTCAATCATGTGCTCTGAGAAGACATAATCCAGACAGCGATCTTCAAACGGAAAGCGCTTTGTAGCGTCCAAATACAAAACGTCGCGGTGATTCAAAAAGATGTCGGTATTGAGCCATCCAGGAAGCAGGTTGTTGCTGGTCGCGAGCTGGAGGTTCTTGACCTCGTGGGTCCTCAGATAGTGAGCAATTTCTCGCTTTCGGCCCGCTAGCCAGAGAAGTGTACGAGTGTCTCTTATAAGCCCACGAGTAGCTTTCGCTAAGCCAATCGCAAGGTGGGAGTGGCGCAAAAGAGCCTTTGTGTTTTCTTTATCAGGAAACACGAGGTTTATCCGATGTCTGGCCTAGATGGCCGGTGTTTTCTTCCATAATGCGAAACGTCCTCCCATGACATTCCATTGCATTCAAACCAGATGGTCCATGAGTACACTCACGAGTCTGCTTCTGATCCGCGATTACTTTAGTCATCACACTGGATACCCCTATAGTTTGCACGTTAGTAATAAAGGTGATTACCATCACTTTATGCAATCTCCAATCTGCGCTAGATTGATCTTGGCTCCCACAAAATGTGATCCCTGCATTTGGCGTAAGGTCGCGCGCAGGGTTAACTGAAGGAACTGCGAAGCGGTCTATTGTACGTCAAGCCGCCTCCGGTGTGGGGCAAGCTGTTTGGAAGAGTGAGAGGAACCATAATAATGACGAAGGTGATACGACTTGCGTTTTTCATTTTCATTTTGAGCTCGGTTGGCACGATCTACGCGCAGTGCAACCAGACTGCGTCTTCGAGTACGGAGGCTGCTATGCAGGCGGCCATCAATAAAGCGAGCGCGGGACAGACCGCATGCATGCCGACGACTCCGGGGAGCGTAACGTGGGGCACGAATTCGTCAAGCGATGTGACGCTTAATGTCCCTGCGGGGATCACGGTGAACTTCGAGGGCTGGAACATCACTGACAATCTCTTTAAGGGCGGGTCGAGTTGCAGCGGCGGCGCCCCCCTGGTCACGCTCAACACATCGTCAGGAAACGTCACCCGAGCCACGAACCTTACCATTACTGCGCAGGCTATCTCCGCGAACTGTGGAGAAAGCGAGGAACATGTCTTAGCCACTGGAAAGGAGGCGGGGTACTTTCGTGTTGACCACGTGACCTTCAACGGGGTTGCGCAGTCGGGATCGAGCTACGACCAGGTAGGGGTCAACACATCTGACGCTTTCGGCGTGGTCGACCATAACACCTTCAACAATCCCGGCGACGTTTTCCCGACGGCTATCCACAACGACGCGTATCTTGGCGCTGGATGGTATGGGGATAATTCATGGACGCAGCCGGATACGTTCGGATCCGAGAATGCTGTTTACATGGAGAACAACACGTACAGCTATACCGTGAATGGACCCTTTCCGACTGGCTGCTTCGACGCCGAAGAGGGTGGAAGGCTGGTGTTTCGCTTCAATACTGGTTGCCCGTTTGTAGGGGCGCATGGTCTGGATTCGAGTGGGCGCTATCGCTCCGTGCGGCAATGGGAAATCTATGACAATACCTTTGTTCCGCAGCCAAATGCTTATGGAAATATGTACACAGGCATTTTCCTTCGTGGAGGAACAGGGTTTGTGTTTTCGAACACTTTCACCGATACCGGAACCGGAACGCCTTACATTACTCTTGCTCAGTTGAATTCCTACCGCGACACGTCAGGCTATGCACCGTGGGGCTCTGGCGGATCGTCAAGCGTGGCGGGCACGGCGGAAGGATGCGACGGCCGCGGCGGATTCGACACGAATACGAATATTGATTATGCAAGCTTCACCGCCTCTGGGAGCTCCACTCTCGACAGCATTTCTGCAAGCGGCGTGCTTACGCTGATAAACGGTCTGCTAACGCTGGGAGTGAATCAATTGGCTGACGTATTTACTACAGGCAGTACGGTTTACTCTTTGGTGGATACGACAGCGAATTGGGGCAGCACAATTCAATCCAATACCGCCAACTCGTTTGCCACAAGTGTTGCAGCTCAACCCGGCGCCGGACTGGCGCATACGGCGTCGAGCGGTGACGCGATGCAGGTTCTGTCGGCATATCCGTGTCTCGACCAGGTTGGCAGAGGCGCGGGAACCCTAATTCAAGATTCGAGCAATGGCAACGGAATCCCGGTGCTGGCATCGACGGGAAAGCCTGGAGCTGATAATCAGGCGAGCGACCCAGCTTACGAATGGTTGGACAACCAGGACGGAACGACGAAGCCCGGGTTTACAGTTGGTGGCACTGGTTATTTTCATATTCAGCCGAATCGGGACTATTTTGCCTGGACAAGTTCTTTCAACGGGACCAGCGGCGTCGGCTCGGGTGTGCTTGCATCGCGCCCCGCCACCTGCACAACTGGCGTAGGCTATTGGGCCACGGATCAAGGAAACTGGAATCAAAGTGGCAGCGGGGGACAGGGAGAGCTATTTGTCTGCACAGCTACGAACGTTTGGACTCTCAATTACACTCCTTATACCTACCCTCACCCGATTGAAGCGCAAGGCACTACTAGTCAACAACCTAGCGCGCCGGTGAATCTGACCGCAACGCCGGTACCGGAATAGCTGCCATATCGTTCGATCCGAACGTAGCCTCAGGCGCACGCGCGGTAGCATCTTCTGAGGCCGTTTGGCGTAGAAGAGTCGAATAGATGAGTTCAATGGTTAGCATCTTATTTATCTCGGTGAAGTAATTATGCGTGCCTGCCAGGTGGCTTGTGACCGCGCGCTCAAGCCACTTCTTCTCAAAGAAATTCGTACACGCCGCTTGCGGGCTCAACAGAACATCTCGAATAAAATCGGCAAAGTGCGTTCGAAACCAAATTCTGTACCCTTCAAATTTCTGTCTTCCTGTGATAAGCCGTTCTAACCTCAGCCTTTCCAGCTTATGGTCGAGAGCGGTCAGCCAATGCGGCGTGGCGTACAAATAAATATATTCAACTTTGAACTGCGCCCACAAACCGAGGTACGCCGCCTTACTCAACAAGCTGCTGTTGTTTTCGACCCGTCCGAGATTCGTGGGCACCTGCGCGAGTTCGCGGCTCTTCTCTATTATGTAATTCGATTGCAGTTCTCTCGACGCGCGGACATCCGTTTCCGCCTGATACATAAGCTTGACCAGGCGATTATCCATATAAGGCGTTCGAAGAACAAGGGCCGATTGCTCGACCGCAACGCGGCCATATTCATACCAGGCAATTTCATCCGCGACTACGCTCGAGAGAGGGTGCGCTCGTCGATCAGCATCCTTTGCCAATAATGCCTGATCCACGAGGTGTCCAAGTTCAGGGTGCAAGAGATATCGTGGAAATGCGATTGAAGGGATCAGTCTTCGCGTTCTAACTACTTCGCTGCCGAACTTTCCCGTCAATCGAATCGGAGCAATCTGACGTGCAATTTGATTGAAATACACGTCGTGTGCCCCATGTGCGTCATGTGTACCATCCGAGATGTACACACGCTTTTTGGGCGTAGCTCGGGAATTCTCGAAGAAATGGCTCGTTGATTCGGATCACTTCGTGATTGTTCCCAGATATCTTCGCAAGCTTGCGGGCAGTCCGAATGTCATAGGTCTCGCCCCAAAGTCCTCCGAATGTATAGCAGGGAAACTTCCGGTTGATATCATTGGCCCCCGCAAGTATCACTCGAGTATCTAATCCTGCTGTAAGCGAAAGGGCTGCTTCTTCTCCTTCCTCGCTGTATCGAGGGAGAATGTCCGATACCGTGTCCCGAAATTTCTCAAAGAATCCGTCTCTTTCAAGAGTGGGCTGTTGCTCCCAATCGGAAAACTCGAAATACTTTCTCCGTGTCAGCGGACGACCCGCCGAGAAAGTCCACGCTGAACCTCCTGGCATCAATGCGATGTCCTTGAAGAGCGATTCATTCCTCATGACGCAGTTAAAGCTCAAGTATTGCGCCAGCGCCCGGGGCTCGATTGCCCGAAGCTGAGGTCGCACCTTTAATAGTGACTTCGCTTCAGTTCCGAAGAGAAACTCGTCATCTCCTTGATGCCAATAGATGCGCCCCATTCCGTAGCGGTCGTTGAAGAGAGTGACCCTGCCGGCAATTCGATCAACTACAACGCCACTAAACCATCCATTCAGCGATCTCAGGAATTCATCTTCAGACTCCTCATACAGGGAGAACAGCTCCTGCTTACATTCATCTGAAAGCTGTATTCCACTCGATGACCGCTTCACTTCAAAACCAGGGAAATGCTCGCCCACTAAGATGATTAGTAGCTGCTTGTCGCGACTAACCAACGGCATGCATGCGCCTAGGGAGCCCGGATGAGCCAACCATCCAAGATATAGGCCGCAGTGTTCGTCCACATATTGCCCACCAGTGTAAAACTCCTGGTGCCTCATGGCCTCGGTCATTACTTGTAGCTCTTGTCTGACTTGTGGATACGCTCCGCGGCGAATGATTCCTGCAATTCCCGGCATTTGCTATGCTCCTGAATCCCAATAAATCTTGTGTCAACCGATTCATGATAATTCCGCACTTAGGCGAAATCTTGGAATCACCGGTTGCCTGGCGTTCCACCGATTTGCTTCAATCAGTTTTTTCTGGCTTTGATCTTCAAATCGGCTCCGTGAGAACGAACAAAGGAATTCCTAAGCAACCAGCTTTGAAAGTATCTCAATTCGAATCCTTGGAGAAACGAAACCAGTGCTCTCGGCATTGCCTCAAGCGTAACCACGTTACAACCGTTGAATGTGACAATGTCAAACCCGGCAGCTGCCAGTTCACGCGTATACCAGCGAAACGGGCGCACGTTGTAGGTGTTTTTTTTCTTTCCTAGCAGAGTCAGTATCCTCTTGGCAGTCAACAGAGTTGCCCAGTAGAGCGAAGATCTGTTCTTTACGTGCAAAATCACAGCTCCACCTGAGACCAGAACTCGAGCGAACTGCCGAAGGACTTGCCGAACTTCGTTGTCGTCAAGATATTGGAGCACGCTCAGACAGATGATCTTGTCAACGCTTCGGTCGGGCAGTGGAATCTCCGATATGCTCCCCACATATAATTGCGCATTTTCGATGTTTTGCTTCTGCACGCGCCTTCTGCAGCGTTCCACGGAGCCCTCGGTATAATCAATTCCGATGACCGACCGAACCCTTGAATGGAGTCGTACGATATTGATCCCGGTGCCGCAACCCGCATCGAGTAGGGTCTCGTTTGCCTGTGGCTCAATGAAGCCGACCAGTTCTGCCTCCGATAGCTGTTCCGTTCTTAAGTCCCTGGGTGATATTCCGCGATCCAACTCAAAGTCCGCAACACCTTCTTTGGCGTTGTTATCCCATATCCGCTTCCATTTCTCGGAATCACTCATTGTCGCTTCGCTCTCAGGCACGATACTGTAACTCATTCGTACGAATCTCGCAGTCAATTGGCTCTGACAGTGAGGCCAAGATCGACATTAATAATAAGGATATGTGACGTGGAGCCGGTGGGAGGATTTGAACACTCCATCCGCCGATTACAATTCGGCTGCTCTGCATTTGAGCTACACCGGCCCATCCGTTTCACTCCGAACCCTGTGCGGAGTGGACCTTGTCATGCATGATTGATTCTACGGGAATACCAGGCGTTCCTGGCATCACGCAGGCGCTTCAATAAAGCTGGTGGCAGGGATCCTGCAAGGCCACGGTGAAGCCCGCATTTCAATGCCATTGATCCCTTGAATGTGAGCGGGACATAGTATCGGGGCAGCGGAACCGGTCGGAACCCATTCCGCCGCTTGAATTCCGTAAGCGATGTGTCCAGATCGTTGTACACGAAGCTCCCGTAGATCAAAGGGCTCTTGCCATCCCGCTCACATATCTCCACGGCCTTTGCAATTAGCGCGTTATTCGGTCTCTTGTCGAAATGTCTGTGCGAGCAGAATATCTGCATGATCGGGGCGGCGGAGTCGACGTAAGTAAACTTCATGGAACCTATCAACTCGTTCTCGTAATAGGCCCCGAGAAAGACGCTTCTGTCAAGATATGTCGCAAGCTCGCGCTTAACTGTTTGAAAATCTTTCCCGTAGTGCCAGAAGGCCCTCCCCTGGCGGACCGGACTTTCAGCATACATCCGACAAATCGCTGCGACAAAGTCATCATTGAATTCCGCCATCCGGGCTACGACACCGGAGCGCATCGCTTTGTTGACAGCCTTTCTGATACTGTATTCGGTGCATTCTTTCCACCAGTGGTTGTAGGTCGTAATGGCAAGCGCAGCAGCATTATCCCACTCGGTGTGAAAGTTATACCGCTTCTCTGTGTCAGGAATTCGCTGAGCAAAGGTAAGCAGATCGGCATGAAGGTGGCTCCGTTTCAACTGGAGGAGAAATGACACTGCGTTGGGAACCGTCTCGCCTTCCAAGAGGTCTTCATCCTCAACTACGGCAATTCTGAGCCACTTGCCAGTGACGACCACAGTACGGCCATCGATGTGTGCTGACGGAACCCATGTCGAACGTCCCCGCACTCGGATCTCGGTGCGGCCAAGTTCCGGTTCCGTTGATAGAGACTCGGGCTTCTTTGTTTCTATCGGAATCACTGTCTCTGTCGCTTGTTGCACGATGTCCTCAGTCATTTTGTATTAGCCACCCTCATCTATACGGCAACGACTTTATCGTTAAGTTCGGGAGCGGCCTCTGTTCGCCTCTTCACGCGCTGTTGAACGGACATTGCCACCATCAGGAATACTGTGTACATCAATCCGGATTGGAATGCAGCTTCCGACATGTTGTAAAAGACCACAACCATCCAAATCGCCAACCCGAAGGGTGCAAAGCTCGATAATGGCCCAGTTTTGCGGCAAATCGCCCGATAACTCGTAACCAGGAATGCGATTAGTAGCAGATCGCCGATAAGCCCCAAGTCGAGATAGACTTGGAGATATCCGTTATGAGCTTCATTAATATGCCCAAGGCCGGAATTCTGCCAGAAGTCGTCCAGGCGGGAGCCTAGCCAGAAACTTTGATACCCAGTGCCAATAATCGGATTTGTGTGCATGCTGAGCAGGTAGGCCCATATTTTGGTCCGATCGGTCAGGGTCGGGTCTTTCCCGACAGCCTGCGCCATTGACCCATTCATCCCTAAAACAAAATCAAGAATCAGGTAGAGGCAGAAGGATGCCGGGATCAGCGCATGAAGCAATCCGGGGTGGCGCCGGAACAACTTGACGTGAGCGGACGCAATCACAAGACATCCAAGTACCAGGCACACACTTGAGGTTGTGCTGGACGCCATGTGCAATACCCAAAGCGTCATAACAAAAAACAACACGTTCACGGCGAGAATTTTGCGCGTTCGTCTCTCTTTCCGTTCATTCCACCGTGAAACCGTATCCCAGAAGAAAAAGAGTCCGCTGATAAGGCATGCAACTCCGAGCATATTCTTGTTCGTCGTAGCTCCCCCAATTGTCCTGGCGCCTGTCCAGATATCGTATTGGTTACTCAAGTTGGGGAAATACTTGATGAGCACAACAGAAAGGGGAATTATGAGGTAACTAAACCGGCGAAATACCGTCCGGATGGCTTCAATGGGTCGGAGATCGGTTAGAGGGATGAGCATTATAAAATAGTTGCCCAGATCTCGGAACCACCGCTTGAAGGTCACAAACGGGAAATCCGACCAGCATACGCTTACCAATGCAAAGGCCAGAAATGCCATCAGGGCCGGATTGCGTGCCCAGAAAGGACCCCAGCGAAACGATCGCTGAGCTAATATCCAGATGGCCAATGCGATCATCAGGAACAAGATGGTTCGGTCAAGTGGATTTCCTTCTTCCATTGCCTGAGTAGACATCCCGACCGGGCCGTTGAGCCATTGGGAGGGCAGGCGCGAGCCCGCGACAAAGAGCCAAAGTACTGGCAGCCATAGTGATCGCGACATGCCTTGTCTCTGTGCCGGGTCATACTTGAGCAAGACAGCAAGAGACATGAACCAAATAAAAAGAGCTACCGACGGCGGGATAATGTCACCTCATTGAACAGCTGCCGGCAGCGGCATCTCGACTCGACGACTTTGCGCGATGGAAGGCAACTACGTCGACTGGATCTGCAGCGGCAAGTCGATGTATCTGTGCCAAGCTGCGAATCGTCTACTCCACGTTCATCAAGTCTAACCACCAAAGCAAGGTAGCAGCCGAACGCCCCAGACGAAATGTAGTGTCATCTTTCCGCCGGCATCACTGCAACTTGCCAACGGCATCACACAGTGTTCGGGTAATCGAGATTTCCAAGGCCATTTTCGCTCTTCGCAAGTCCCTTCAGCCAGCTAAAGACTCTGGCGCTATCTGCCGTCCAGCTTCCACCGGATGCATGGTCAGCTCGCGGCAACCTACATTCATTTGCTCAAATATCGCATCCATGATTCTGGCGGTGAGGAGAATCTCACGATAAGTGATGGGCACGGGCGTATTCTGTCGGATCGACTCGTAAAAGGCCTCAAAAAGGTACTTCATGCCTGAGTCCGTATGAAAGTCGCGAGCCAGAAACAGTCGCATGTTGCTGAATGCGGCGTCCAGATGCTGCCTGGCGAACTGAAGAGGCGGAATGAACTTGTCCGCAAAGCTTTTGTACTTTTTCCCGCGCAGCTTCAGGAGAATGTCGTGATCCTGATCGAGAATCAGGCCATTCTTCGATCCATAGATGCGAAACTCGTGTACTGAAGGCCTCACCTGTGAAGAAAATGTGAAGTATGCAGTTGTACGGCTCGCTTCAGAAATAACGACCCTTAGCTCGTCTGCAATTTCGTTTTCTCCAATACCCTTGAGGAGCGGGCTCGTGAAGCAATGGGTCATGATTTGCAGATTGTCGCCGGTGAGGAATTCCGCGATCCTGGCAACCCCGTGACTGATCACATTTTGCAAGAGCTTGCCTGGCAGCTTGCGAACCCAATGTCCTTTGTCGCCGAGTAGCGCTCGGGCGTAAGCCGCATCGCCCAGATCATAGCCATAATGACTTTCCATATGGATGATCGAATCGCCCAAGTATCCATCAGAAACGAGCTTTCGCAACCGACGCGCAACGTGACTGAATTGGTCGTTATGCCCAACCGTGATCTTGCACCGCCTAGATTCCGCAAGCTGAATTAGATCCAATGCTTCGTCCGCATTTAATGTGAACGGCTTCTCGACGTAGACATTACATCCACGATTCAAGCATAGCCTTGCAAGTTCGAAGTGACTAGCAGGCGGAGTTGTCACGTGGACAACGTCCGGCTGCACGCGGTCCAGAAGTTCTTCCGGCTGCGAAAAATAGACTCCCGCCCGAAACCTCTCGCATAGCTGTTTCGCCATGAGCGGTTCGCGGTCGCACACCCCTACAATTTCGCAGCCAGCAATTCGCTGTATCTGCATCGCGTGAGCGTCTGCAATTTTTCCGCAACCAACAATTGCGACTTTAAGCCGTGTGCTCATTTGGTGCGCCATCGGTGAAATACCGTTGCATTGCTTCAGCAGTTGAGATTTTCTGACTCCATCCAAGCCTCTTCTTCAGCTTCACATTGCTGTAATATGTCTTTCTCCACAAAGAACTCCACTGGCGCCTTGTAAAGGCCGGTGGTAACTGTCCCTGAGACCATTCCGAATACTTTTCCCAACTCAGGCACAAACCATAACTTAAGAAATGCGGAATGTATATTGACTTAAAGTTCCGGACATATTTTTTGTAAGCGCGTAGAAATTGACGGCTCGATGGCACTTCATCATCGAGGATATTGAAGACTTCTCCATCAACTCCAGGCGTCAGTGCGGCTAAGGCTATGGCGTATGCACAGTTATCGACGTAAGTGAATGGAATGCGATTGCTTCCGCCGAGATGCAGAAAGAGACCAAACGTGCCAATACCCACGCGTCCGGTTATTTCACGATTGCCTGTACCATAGACACTGCCCGGGCGGAGAATGACGGTGCGCACACCAGTCTTTTGCGCATACTCCTTGACAATCTCCTCCTGTTTGACTTTTGCATAGCAGTAGGCGTCGCGCTTCTCCGGATGCTCTTCGATCGGACATGACTCATCCAAAAGTCTACGTTTCTGACGATTGGAATATACAGCGAAAGAACTGACGAGTGCGAAACGCTGAAGACAACCCAGCCGAAGACTGGATTCGAGAAGATTGCGCGTTGTTACAACCGAGTTCATGAATGCGTCAGGAAACGACTTTTCGCCAGTACCAGCGGCAAGATGAAGAACAACCGCGGCTCCGTTGCTGGCAGCATCACAATCCTCTCGTCGAAGCAGATTACCTTTGATTACTTCAATGCGCGTCATCGGTGAGCTTTTGGAGATTATGGCTTCGATTCTGTCCATCTTCCCAGAGCCCCGAGTAAAGCATCTGAGATTTTGAAATCCCATTGCAATTAGACACTCCACTACACGAGATCCAATGAAACCCGTAGCGCCTGTTATGAGTATCGGATCGTTCGGTCCTATGATAAAGGACCTCTCTGAGAGGAACTCCGTTGCCGAGCTCTCTGAATAGCCATTTTTTTCGCTCAGAGATATTACACCCTCGTTTTTCATAGTTGTGCTCTTTGCCGGTAGGTGGTCTAAAGGGGATGCAGGATCGCAGCCAATTCGATGATTGTTAGAATGTTGGATGCATCTTGATTCTTCGGCCGTAGTCGGTCGAGAGTCTCGCCATTGGCCCGTCGATACGTTAAATGTCCTGCCCGTCGCTGAGAAGATTTTGTACACGAGAGTTGCTAATTTGGCCTCAAGCTTTTCTTGGTCTACCGAATCGCCTTTTCCATCGCACTAGTGTACCGCTAATTGGAGCGTCGTCCGACAAGCCATCGGGCCGATGAAGCGGCTGGCTTGTTGCATGAGGATCTGTTTGGCACAGGCAGTTCAATTCGTGTGGCTCGCTCCTCAGTTACATACGCCGCTTAAACTGCAGCATCAAAGCTGAATGGGGCATGGAGACAGTCGCCAGGTTCACGTCGTCCCGAAGTTAATGGCGCATTGTGGAAGCGGAAGCGCAGTCTCGGCAATCGATCTTCTCCGGCTCTCGTCTTGTCGAGCGTTGTGAATCTTTGATGAGCGTTAGCGCCTTCAAGCGCGACCGAGCGACGCTTACGAAACCATGCGACCGCTTGACCGGTGGTCGCAAACCACGCGCCCCGTGCCTTCAAATCCTTTAGGAGTCGGCCATAGCATGCATACCACAAACGCTCGGGGGCAAGACTACGATCGTGCCAATTGATGACCAGGCAACCACCAAAGTGCTCCACCTGGTCCGTGAGTCTATCAATCACCTCTGTTGCTTTCTCCGAGGTCAGCCCCAAATAAGCAGGGTAAAAAAGTGCCGTGTCCATAACGTGCAGCGGCAATTCGAGGAGTCGTTCAGCCTGGAGCGGTTTGTACGCCTGGGTTGTGCCCGTACGAAATCCTACGGTTTCCCTGTAACCGATGGTCGAATCGTAGACGATTCCAGCTTTCTCCAAAGTCGGAGGCGCATTCTCATCGAAGTACAGCCAGTGCATTCGTGACCCGAACTCAGTACGGCCCGAGATTTGCCGGATCTCTTCGAGTTCCTCCCGCCCTCTGTCGCTGTCTGCCCACGCATCGATGCCGTGTAATGCGACTTCGCAGCCGTTGGACAGTGCATCTGCGATCAAGTCGGCAATTTCTCCGGCTCCATATCGGGAGGCGCGATACGCGGGCGCTGAACCCTGAGCATCGCACCCCGGACGATTGGCGAACGGGATGACGAAGTAGGTGGAAGGAAGTTCTTGCTCGAGATCCCGGTAGCACGAGACAAAATCCCGCCAGAAATCTTTAGCGAAACCAAGGTACACGAGCGGCAATCGCAATACCGCGGCCCAATTTGTCAAAACATCCCGTAGTGAAATTGAACCGCGAAGGACATTTCCTACTGACCCTATGACTGCGCGGTACAGAAAGCCCAGCATCGTACGGTCGCATATGTGCTTGCGGATCGAAGGATGATCAATGTCGTGCGTCAGGCACACGATGAATCGAAAGCCTTCGGGAACTGGCGGAATTTCTACCAGCCCATCTCCGGCCGAGACAATCAGGTCACGCAACAAGGCAATGTGTAGCTCAAGTGTGGGGATGCTGGCGTTTGCTGCAGGCTGTCCAACAGTTAGCAGCAATTCGACTTCACGAAACAGATCGTATCCGATCCGCAGGACCAGACCATTCGGCGTCCGCAGTTGATGCATAGCAGGATGCTGTGAATTCTCTTCGAGCAGACCCCCAGATTCTTGTTCAGGAAACGTTATGCAGTCCCCGTAAATTGGAATCGGGTTCCCGCCGTGGGATAACGTACGCCCAATTTGTCGCGGTGCAACGCTAACGCCTTTCTCCTCGTCATATTCAAGCTCAGCACCGGAATACAGCAATGTCAGCTTTGCAACAAAATCCTCAACACGTTGTTTCGCGGTACAGAGTACGACCTCATATTTACGATTGCTTTGCCACCACTCCCATGGGGTCTTGAACAGCTCAAAGAATTCGCTGACAACAGCGCGCTCAGATTCGTCGACAATAACGCCTATCATCTTCTCACGTCATTCGGCTCGACACTGGTTATCGTTGCAATCGGAGCCCCATCAGCGCTCTGCCTCCCCGCCGAAGATGCTTCCGAAGCATCTTTGCAAACCAGGCCGGCGACAAGGTTGACAAGTGTCGCCCTTTCCCTATCCCAGGTGTGTTTCAGATACACTTGGTGGCCACGTCCGGCTATCGCCGTGGTCTCAGCCGCATGAGCAGCCACATATTCTATCGCGTTTGCGAGGTCATCCGGGTTGCCTGACTCGAAAAAGAGAAGCGAGTCGGAACTGAAATAGTCTGTGATACCCAAAGTGCGGGGCGCAATAACGGGTTTGCCGAGGGCCAAGTACTCGAAGATACGCGTTGGTGTGTTGATTTCCGTGAATGTGTTTCGCTGATTAGGAATAACACCAACATTGCAGCTTTCAATCTCACGAGGCAGATCCTCGAGTTTCCGGGCCCCCAGATAGCGGACACTATTCTCCAACTTCAGGGTCCGGACCTTAGCCATCACCTCTTCGAGATATGGCGTACTACGTCCATAAACTCGCAGTTCCAAGTTTGGAACATTCTTGACGATTCGCGCCACGGCATCCACTGCAAGATCCAATCCGTTTCTTTCAACCAACGACCCGTGATACATCACAACGAACGGTGCCTCAGGCGCGGAAGGTGCATACGATTCTGCATCGCGCGAGGGAAAGATTTCGGGATCGGGACAATTCATGATGACAGCGATCTTTTCGGCGCGACAACTCCGTCTTGAGAATATCTTCCTGCAGGCTTCATTCACCGTGATCACGAGATCCGCGCAACCGATGCTCCATTTCTCGAGAAGACGCATTATCCGGACGGCAACGCTTGTTTCGGCCATTCCGAATATTGTCGTCATTAGCTCAGGCATCGGATCATGCTGGTCGAGAATGACTTTTGCTCCAAACAGTTTAGGGAGTAGAGCGCTTAGCACCAGTATGTCGGGCATGTTGTGCACATATACGAGGTCGTAACGACGTCGCGGCATTCTCCACGCCAAAATTGCAGCTGACCAGGCAATGAATGAGGCGTATTGATAGGCGTAGGAGACAACCCCTCCTCGGAAGTGCCGAATAGGGATTCGCGTGATCTCAAGAGCGCCGAGGCGCTCATTCTTTGGCAGTTGCTCCTCGGCCTCGCAGATCAGGTCTATACTCATGCCTGCTTTGAGCAGCGCTTCTGCGGCACGCCGAGGCCGCGGGTCGGCGGGGTATGAGGAAAAAACGACCATTCCTGCCCGTTTTCCGGTCAGCCTTGATTCCGGTATAGTCATCGGTATCGGTGAAAGGCAAAGCTCTGCCGTGTGAGCAGCATTGCTGCCAACTTTATTATCTGTCTGGTTTGTCATGACGAGGGGTCACACCGCGACATGCTCAGTGGTCATGGCAATCGGGATTCCGCGCGATTCGCGCTCGATCTTAATCTGATTGGAAATCTCGATAGCCTCGAGAAGCTTCGATTCAGTGAATTTGCGAAGAATCTCGATATTCGGCATCACGCAGTGGCCACCGATGATGCCGGGGAAATATTTCACAGTGGGGAAGAACTTGATCTCGTCGTAGAACGAGATAATCTCCTCATATTTCGCACCTGTCTTGTCGCAGTATCGCTCGATTTCCTGTGCCCAGGCGATCATCAGTCCAAAGTAAGTAGTTTCGGTGAGTTTCGCAAGTTCAGTGGCTTCGGGGCACGAGAGCACCTTGGTTTTAAGTCCCGCTAACTGGAAATGCCGTGCCGTTAGATCACCTGCGGCGGGATCGAGGGTGCCAATGAACTTAGTGTAAAGTGATAACTCCTCCAACATCCGCGCATGCTTGCCGCGTACGGGACTATTTACAACCGTGGTTCCAGTCCGCTCGGCGATAAGACGGGTAGTTCCGACTGATACGGTGCTGTTGATGACAGTGATCTTGGGCTGGAAGCGCTCGATGTAACGAGCAGTTTCGCCAACAAAGTCCCTTATCTGGAATGGATAACAAATGTGGAGAAACTCTGTCTGCTTAACTTCTTCACCCAGGGGCGCTATATCTACCCCAACCGTTCGATGATATTTCGACAGGAGTTCGAATAGCGGTCGGCCGACTTCCCCGAGCCCGACGATAACAACGCAGCCTTCATCTGACACAGTTCTATTTCCTCCTCGTGAACTTGTTGCCGGTATGAATCTTTTGAATCGAAGCCTAACGTGCAAAAACGCGTTCACGCGACAATCAGTTAAGTCTCCCCAGGGCGCTGCCGTTGATGAGCTGCATCTCTAGTTGTTGCTCGAGCAGACGATTCTGACCGATCGCGACTCGTCGTCGCTATGCAGTTTGCTGTGTACAGCGCAGGAATCTCGACGCTCTCCACTTCTTTGTGAGAGATTTGGGATAGTGAAGTCGAAGATTTCGTCGGTTACCTGGGCCTGCTGCTCGGCGGTGAGTTGCGGGAACATCGGAAGAGAGACGATCTCCGCCGCGATGCGACGCGCCACTGGGAAATCGGCAGGGCTGTAATGGAGCCAGGAATACGCCTTCTGCATGTGCAGCGGGATGGGATAGTGAATTCCGGTTCCGATGCCCGCGCCTTTCAAATGTTTCATCATCTCGTCACGCTCTTCCGAGCGAATTACGTAGAGGTGGTGCACGGAGCGTGACCAGGAGGGCTCAAAGGGACAAACGATCGCGTCATTGTCTGCCAGCAGCCGGTTGTATTCGGTTGCCCGTTCGCGACGTTGAGCGTTCCACTTCGGCAGATATGTCAGCTTGGTTTGGAGCAGGCCGGCCTGGATTGCATCGAGGCGACCGTTATAACCCTCCACGTCGTGGTAGTACTTGTGCGCCTGTCCGTGGTCGCGCAGCATCCGCATCTTAGCCGCAGCTTTGCTGTCGTTGGTAACAGCCGCTCCGGCTTCTCCACACGCCCCCAGGTTCTTGCCCGGGTAGAAGCTGAACGCTGCTGCGCGCCCCATCGAACCGGCCTTCATCCAGCGATTCAGCCGACGCGAAAAGTACTCCGCACCGTGAGCCTGGCACGCGTCCTCGATCACCGCGAGGCCGTACTTTTCGGCGAGCTCGAGAATTCCATCCATGTCCGCCATCTGGCCGTAAAGATGCACCGGCACTACTGCGGTTACGCGGCGATTGCTGCGCAGGCTGATCAGCGCCCCGGACTCGTTCCGTGTGCATTGCTCTTCCAGATATTCCCGTAGCTTTTCAACGGACATGTTATAAGTCCGTTCGTCGATATCGACAAACTCCGGCAAGGCGCCGGTCTGGGAGATCGCTTCAGTAGTGGCGATGAAGGTATGTGGCACGGTCACGACCACATCGCCGCGCAGAATCCCGCAGGCGAACGAGAGCGAAGCGCAGCGCATCTGTCCCACTGCTGACGGCGATGGCATGGTCCACTCCGCAGAATTCTGCGAAAGACGTTTCGAACTCCTCAACCATCGCGCCGCCAATGAAACCTGCCGTACGCAGCGCCTTGCGAAATACTTCTGTAAGTTCCTGTTCCATTTCTAAATGCGGTGTAACGAGATCGAGGAAAGGAATGTTACTCGCAACGGACATTTGGATCCTCCAAACTTGTCGTTGATATAGCGCAGGATCCTGGCCGGATTTCCGGCCACGATTGCGTTGGGTGGAACATCTTTGGTGACTACGCTGCCGGCGCCCACAATCGCGTTTTCACCGACGCTGATATTCGAGAGAAGCGTAGCGCCGGAACCGATCGACGCGCCTTTTTGAATGACTGTTGGCTCAACCTTCCAATCCGCTTCCGTTTGAAGTGTTCCCGTCGGCGTAGCGGCACGCGGGTACATGTCATTCGTGAAAGTCACTCCGTGGCCGATGAATACATAATCCTCAATCACCACGCCTTCGCAAATGAATGTGTGGCTCGAGATCTTGCACATTTTGCCGACCCGCGCATTTTTCTGGATCTCCACGAAGGCGCCGATCTTGGTTTCGTCGCCGATCTCGCATCCATATAGGTTGATGAATCGTGAGAGTCTTACGTTCGTGCCGAGCTTCACGTCGTCGGCGATCGAATTCCAGGTGTTCACAGGCTGACGAGCGCACCTTTATTCTTCAGTGATTCTGTTGCGGCCTCCAGCATTTACACGACGCGCAAGCCGGCGTAGCCATCGTTATGCGGATCCTGGCCGCTTGACACGCACTCGACGAAATAGCTCAGTTCCTGGCGCAAAGCTTCAACCTGTTCCAACTGTGGAGCCCACATATCGCCTGAGCGATAATTTACGAGCAGATCGTAAACGCCCTCGCGGTTGGTGATCTTTACACCTTTGTCGTAAACCTTGAGTTTTTCGTCGGCTTCCAGATCGTTCCACACCAGCATCCGCTTCTCTCCGCCGATGAGCGTGGTGCGCACCTTTACCGGAGACAGCCAGTTCACGTTGATGTGCGCGATCACATTGTCGGGGAAATAGAGCGTCATATAGGCCACATCCTCGTGGCAATTCAGATGATTCTGTCCGGTCGCCACGATCGCCTCAGGGGTTGCATGGAGGAGATGGTCCATAATCGACAGATCGTGCGGTGCCAGATCCCACAGAACGTTAATGTCGTGCTGGAAGAGCCCCAGATTGACTCGTGTCGAATCGTAGTAGTAGAGCCTTCCCAGCGTTCCCTTCGTTCAGAAGCTGAGTGATCTTCTTAACCGCTCCGGTAAAGAGAAAGGTGTGATCCACCATGATCTTCAGGTTCTTTCTCGAGGCCAGATCGATCAGCCGTCTCTCCCTGCTCGGCCGTGCTGGTAAATGGCTTCTCAACGAATACATGCTTGCCGTTTTCGAGCGCCGCTTTTGCCAGCTCATAATGCGTCCACACCGGAGTTATGACGGCAATGGCGTCGATTTCCGGTGGACGAAATCACCTCTTCCGCATCCGCAGTCACGTGAATGCCGGGATAAGCTTTTTGTGCTCGCTGTCGCGCCTTCTCACTTAGTTCTGCAATGGAAACGACCTGGGAACCGTCCAGACTGGCCAGGTTCCGCACCACATTCGGGCCCCAATATCCGTAACCAATTACTCCGAAGTTCACGACGTTTCACCATCCTTCCCAATGACCGCACTTTACGGATCGGCCTTGAGAACATCCCATGGAAACAGGTTGTAGTGTTGAAGAAATCCGTTCCGCCGTATCCGGACGGAAAGATCTCAATAAGCACCCTTGATCACGGCGGCAGGAGTGCGCATCAGAATCTTGAGATCGAGCCGCAAAGACCAGAAATTTGCATATTGCAGGTCCAGGCGGACCATCTCATCGAAGCTAACCTTGCTGCGCCCGGTCACTTGCCAAAGCCCGGTAATTCCCGGCTTCACCTGCAATACCCGGCGCCGGTGCCAGGTTTGATATGCAGCAACCTCATAAGGAATCGGCGGCCGCGGTCCAACCAGGGACATATCTCCCCTCAGCACATTGAGGAACTGCGGTAGTTCATCCAGACTGGTTCTGCGCAGAAACCGTCCCAGTGGCGTGATTCTCGGGTCATCAACCAGCTTGTACACGCCTTCACTGCTACCATTCAGCGAAATGCGCTCTGCATTTCCGGCGATCATCTGCTTCACATATTCGCGATGAACGCTATGATCGTTACGATCCCGCATCGAACGGAATTTCAAAAAGGTGAAATACCGGCCATGCTGCCCCACGCGCTGTTGCTTAAACAAAATCGGCCCCTTGGATGTCGCCTTCACCGCAATCGCTATCAACGCAAGTAGAGGCAGAAGCGAAGATGATCAGGAGCGCGCTGCCAATGATGTCTATGGCTCGCTTGAGACTCTGCGTCGTGCGCTTACTCTTTACCACCTCATGCAGATCCGGATAGAGTACCGGATTGCTCGGGCCTCCGGAATCGTTCTTATTCCAGTCATCGGGGAAGAAGTGGAGCGAAATCGAAATTTCGCTGAACTGCTCAAAGGTGAGTTTGTCCTGAAGTATGGCACTTACTCTGCTCAGGATGGTGCCAAGCGAAGTGTTATTGCAATCAGAAGCAAGCCCGGTAAACAGCACCCCTATCGCCTGATGTTGCCGGTACCATCCGATCACATCTGTATCCCTCGTGGTCGACAAAAGTACGCTCATCAGGTTATCGAGAGCATTCGCGAACTTTCCTGGCTTCTGGCGGTCAACGCACTCGAGCAGCATTAGCAGGAAGGGTTCATTGGTTCGCTCCGTCCTTTTCCGCTCGATGGCGATCATTCGCCGGAAGGCTTCTTCGTTCAGAACATCTCGGATCACGGCGTTTTGAGAACCAGACAGAAGGTCTTCCAGATGTAAGGCATTCTCCACTCGTTGACGAGTCAAGGGTTACTCCTCTCTCGGACAGTCCGATATGGATTGGCCGCTGCGGCAGCGTTTTTCATTTATTTTTGCGGATCGGTTCAGATGGTTGAAATCACTACGGGGCGCCGCTCGCCCGTCACGGTAATCCCGTGCTCCGTCAATCGTTCGTCGGTCGTTTTGTGGTGCTATTTCTGCTGTCTATGCGAGGAATTACCGGCAGGAAGCGCGCATACAAACCCGGGATCAGTTTTCGACAGTCTCAGCGCTCTTTGGGGCTTTAGTCGTGTAGCCACTATAGTAGTCGTAATTGTCATTGGTGTTCTGCCGGGAGTTTAACAGCGTGCCAATCAGCTTGCTGGGATCGAGAGCTTCCAGGCCCTTCTGCAGTTTCCCTTTTCTGGTTGTTCCCTGACGAGTTACGAGCAGGATTCCGTCTGCCAACCGCGCCCATATGCTGGTGTCGACCAGAGGCAGCACCGGCGGAGAATCAATTACGATCCAATCAAACCAGGAGTTCAGCGTTGTCATCAAAGCGGGCAGTCGCGGTGACTGAATCAGATCCCGGATATCGCCCTGGTTGTCGCCCGCAGGCAGGATCCAGATGCCCGCTTTCGGAAGATGGTAGAGGCTTGCGGTCAGGCTGCGCTTGCCGAGCAGGTAATTGCAGAGCCCGGCACTTTGAGCAAAGCCGAAAATCTCGGCTTGCGTTGGGCGTCGCACATCGCCGCCGACGAGCAACACCTTCTGCCTCCCTCCGGAGGCGAGCATGCAGGCCAAGTTGGCAGCCACCAAGCTCTTGCCTTCCTTCGGTATTGTGCTTGTAATCAGCAGACTTTTAAACTCGCGCTCCCGGCGCAAGTTACGCAGCCGCACGCCCAAAAGATGAAACGCCTCCCTGGCTGGGCTATCGCTATCGCCAATACATACAAGTCGGCTGTAGCTGGGATGCGAAATTTCCATTGTCTGGAACTGGCTGAAGATCTCCTGACGTTCTGCATCCTGAATCGCATTCGTGACTGCAGTCAGGCTCGCCTCGGTTGAGCCTGGCCCGAAACCTTCACCGCCGAACAGCGGTACCTCATGCTCTATCCCGATCTCGGCTGGCTGCACCTGCAGCAACTCAGAGCTGCGCTGCGATGTGGCTTGACGCTCGGCGCGCTCCAGCACCTCGAGAGCCGCCTGCGATCCTCGATCATCGGTTTTGGCACGCTCTGTCTGCGCGCGCTGCAAAGCGTCAAATATGTAGCTCATGTTTACTCTGTTCTTTGGCCACTGCCGATTCGGAGCTTGAGCTGTCAGCCTCGGGTTTCCTCAGGTTGGCGAAGAGGTCGAGCATGGCGTTCGCGGCCTGGCGAAGGTCGTTCTGGCTAGTTCTCCCGGCCCCATCGTCGTCGCGCGATGGCGTTACGTCCAGTCGGAACTCTCTCGCGACATCCTGGATGATCTCCGGAGTCACTGAGTGGCACTGCCTTGCATAGGCCCCGATCAGTCCGTTTTCGCAGATCGTATTGATAAGCCGCGGCAGGCCATGCGAGTGCAGAAACACGGCTGCCACCGTTTCCGCCGGAAAAATCGGTTCACCCTGGAGATCTGCCCCGGCAATCTGCAGTCGCTTTTCGATATATGCTCCGGTTTCGCTGCTGTCCAGAGGCGCCAGTTGCGCGCGCAGCGCAATTCTCTGCTTCAACTGCCGCAAGCCGAGTGAATCGAGTTTATCGTCCAATTCCGGCTGCCCTACCAACACGATCTGAATCAGCTTGTCGTCGGCTGTCTCCAGATTCGATAGCAGTCGAATTTCTTCCAAAATGTCTTCGGAGAGAAGATGGGCCTCATCGATAATCAGCACGGTGGTCAGTTTCTTTGCTCCCCGCGAAACCAGATACTGGCCCAGCTCGAGCAGCAGCTCACTCTTGTTCTTGCCGGCGGCCTGCAGGCCTAGATCGCACAGAATATACTGCAGAAACTCGGTTGGCGTAAGCCGGCCATTGAACACGTAGGCGTATGCGATATCCTTGCTTTCCTTGAGAAGTTTCAACAGGCAGCGCAATAGCAGCGTCTTTCCTGTACCCACTTCTCCTGTAATCACAACAAAGCCCTTATGCCAGCGGACCCCATAGTACAGCGCGGCCAGTGCCTCATTATGCCTCCTCGTCGACACAAAGCAAAATGGGTCGGGAGTCAGATCGAATGGATTGCGAACGAGATGGAAGAATGATTTGTACATTGCCGCTCGATACCTATGAGTGCAAATAACTGAATGCCGAGCCGGAAAGTATGGCGCATGCCACCAGCGTGGCCATGGCCCAGCCCAGTGCCACTCTAACCTTTTGACGTCTTGCGTCCGACGGATCGAGAATTTCAGGAATCTCGCAAATCACCGGTGCAGAAACCAGTCTTCCGATCTCCCGGTCGCTGAATATTCGGTCGTCCCGGAATTCCAGTAGCACCACGACCAGCAGACCAAGCGCAACTCCAGCACCCAATCCTGCTTCGCACATCTTCAGGCGGTTAGGGAAATCGGGCCGGAGCGGCAAACTCGGAGGATCGATAATCATGAACCGCTCGCCCTGTTGCATCTGCTCCATGCTGGTGGCCATCTGCGAGTCATTTTCTTTCTTCAGAAGCTCGTTATAGTTATTCTGGGATTGTTCGTAGCCACGGGTCAGATCCGCGAGCTGCTGACTTACTGCAGGTTCCCCGCTCAGCCGCGTTTGATACTCATTGATCCTCAACTTAAGGTCGTCGATCGACGTTTGACGGTTCGAAATCTCGAGCTGATCGGCCTTAAGCTGGCTTTGGAGCTGCAAGAGCGGTGCGTTCTGCGCTGGGTCTTCGATCTCTTCCGACTGGTTGCTGGCGCTTTGCTCTTTCCCGCTCGGTGCTTTCTTCAGGCTGGCGATCGTCTGCTCTCTCGTCTTCTCGGCCGCGGTGATCTCGTCTTTCACCTGTTGGACCTCGGGGTACTGATCCGTATACCGAGTCTTGAGATCCTGCAGCTTTGACTTCAACGCGTCGAGCTGCTTGTCAATGACTTCTAAATCGGAAGAAGCCTCAAGACCAGAAGCACTTCCACTGACCGTGGTCCGGTGCGTCCGATTCGTGGCGCGGTATTGCTCAATCAGCGATTGATGATAAACGCTCTGCTGTCTCGCCGCGTTCAATGCATCCTGTTCGTTTTGTAACTGCGATTGCAGATCCGCTCAGAACCTGCAGATTGGCTGCCTCCTCGGTGGGCAACTCCCCTTCATGTGCGGCTTGGAACGCCCGTACCCGCCCATCCTGGTCGGCGAGGCTGGCGCGAGCGGTTTCCAGTTGGGACTCAATGAATTGCGTGGTGTTTTGCGACTCCTGCTGTTGGACCTTGAGGTTCTCATCGATAAACAGGTTCGTCAATTCGCTGGTCACCTGCTGAGCGATGTGGGGATCCGGGGCAGTGTAATTGATTCGGAACGCTGTGATTGCCTGGGTCTGTCGGATCCTTCACCAGTTCAATGTCGCCTATGTCCTTGCGCATCTTGTCCACCCGCCCGTCCGGGGTAGATGGCTGATGTTTGCCTTGGTAAAGATGCAGCTTGTCGATAATCAGAAGGAGGCGTGTTCTGCTCAGTATCTGCTGGGTAATACTTCGCAGTCTGTCCTGCAGATTGTCGCTCACATTGGGTTCGACATAGTTCTTGGGCATTGCCGATTCTTCCACCAGGATGAGCGTGCTCGATTTGTACCGCGCCGGAAGAAACCAGCTTGATCCCCATACCGCTGCCCATCCCAGCAACAGCAATATCAGGAAGATCATATGGCGTCGGCGAACGATGTCGAGATAGCGCCCTATCTCGAGTGGTTGCGTTGCGTTCTCTTCTGTTTCTTCGGGCACGATTATCTACCTAATGGACGCTGGAAATGCCAGCTGATCGAAATCGTCTCGCGATCAGTGTCAGGGTTGGCAGCTATCACAGCGATTTCATCGTAACTCTGGTGTATGCGATCGTAATGGAATGCGATGCCGAGTTTCTCTCCCATGGTGTGCTCAAATGTCGCACTTCCGGAAATCGTATGTCCGCCCGGTTCTCCAGTCGCAAGAAGTGCGCTGACAGTTTTGTTGATGGAGTAATTCCCTGAAACTGACCCAGTCCATGTGCGCGCCATTTGCCACCGCGCCGTAGCGCTGGCGCTCTTCGAGTGGAAGGCCCCAAGCAGACCGCCGCCTCCGGTGACTCCTTGCGAGTAACTCGCTGCAAAGTTGGTGCGGGTCCCCTGCCAACCCATGCTCGTCGACACGGACGTCCCCCACGAACCCATTGCCGGCAGCGGTGTCTCGACGGTCCGGTAGTATTGCGGGCCGCCGGATACCGACAGCGAAAGCCTCGCCGCTGGTTGGAAAGTGTAAAACCCCGATACGGTTTGGGTCTGCGTCGTATCGGATCCGCTCCCGGGATTCGCCACCATATCTGAATACTGATAGGTGGCGCCAAAATATTGAGAACGGGAGATACGGCGATTGTAGAAGACAGAGCCGCCGCGTGAATTCGAGTCATAGAGGCCCGTTGTCTGGGCCGGATTCGGATAATGCAGCTCAGTCTCAGTACCGGAGCCTCCAATCATCACGTTTCGCCCCGTCTGTTTACTAAGGTCTACATTGGCAGAATTCGTCAGCCGTTTTGCAAAGGGAGGAATAACTCCCGGCGTGTAAGATTCCGGCGCTCCCGATACCGTTCCGCTGGTTCCGGCATCCTCGGGACTGAAAGGCGAAGAGCTGTCTTCGAAACTGTCGGTGGCGCCAAGCATCGTATGCCCGGTCAAGTGAAGATCGTAGCTAACAGTTGCATTGTTATCAAATTCGTTTAACTCGTTCGATGGCTGGTAGAAGGTAAATCCAGGACTGTAGATGATCGTAGTATGGCGCCTGGCTGTAGTTGCATCATAGGCGATCATTGGCAGCACCGACTCGGTCGTTTCGGCAATCGATGCGCCACTGCTGCCCGCATAGAGATTGTTGACATAGGCAGTGCTCGAAGTGAGCCCGCCTCGCAGGTAGTTGGTTCGCACTTCAGCGCCTACCTCCGTCGGGTAACTCGCTCCGCCTACCGATGGAGGCGCCATCATCTGCGACTGCGAAGCCGGGGTGCCCCCGGTCGCGCTCGGCGCAACCTGCGGCCTCGCCGCCGCCGTTGCCAGCATCACTATGAGTAAAACTTGTCCGCGCATTGGCGGCCCTTAAGGTACGACAATCGTGTCGTTGGGCATCAGCTTGATGTTCTCTTCGGGGTGACTGCCCCGGATGACATCTTTGTAGTTGAAGTTGAAACGCGTTTCTCTGCCATCGGAATTCCGCCGCAGAATGTAGATGTTCTTTTGCTTTGCGAAATCCTGAAATCCCCCGGCCAGTGCAATTGCGTCCAGAATGGTTGTGGTCGCCAGCAGAGGATACGATCCCGGCTTTAGCACGCGTCCCAGAATATTGAACTTCTGGCTGTTTATCTGCAGAACAGTCACCGTTACATTTGGCGCCGACAGATACTCTCCGAGCTTGAAAGTGATGGCTTCTTTAAGCTGCAATGGAGTGCGTCCGGCGGCCTGTATTTCTCCAATGAGCGGCAGCGATATCTTGCCATCTGATCGCACTGGCACAGACTGTGTGAGCTGCGGTTCGTTCCAGACGTTCACTCCCAGCATGTCGTCATTCCCTATGACGTATTCCGCGCCAGGCGAAGTCTTGACATCCGGCGCCGTCGGCTGTGGCGCTGCCGCCGCTGGTGGATCCGCCGGTTGTGTCGGCCGGTCAGAGCCGGCATTTGCTTGTCCCAGCACGATCCCGGAATGTGCTAGCACGAAGACTCCGATACTCAGGAAACACTTCGAAGCGAATCTCATATGGCCCCAACTACGGCTGTTGATGGTAAACTCCCTGGCCCTCCGGAGCCGTTACCCGGCTATGACTGTACTCTTCGGCGCCACTGCTTCCGGTTCCGGTCGGATATCATAAGGTGGAATTGAATAACGCTGCAATTGAGCAGCTGAAAACTCGCGTTCAGCAGGTGGTGCATTTGTTCCCGCACCCACCGGTTCGACATCTGCGGCATCGATTTCCACCGCCACGGACTGCGCCAGCATCTGTACTGAAAGAATCAGGCGGAACACGCTTTTCTTCCGCACCAGAATACCTTCAATGCCGCTGAGCGAGCCGCACTTAACTCTGACCCGCTGGCCGCACTTCAAAAAAGGGTGGGGCTCGACGCGATAGTTGCCTTCTACCGTCCTTCGGATCGCCTGAATCTGGTCTTCAGGGATAGTTGCCGCCTGGTCACCTTGGCTCAGGATCATGTGCACGCCCGGCGTCGTCAGAACCTGCAGCCGCCCCGCTGGTGTTCCCCGCACAAACACATACCCAGGGAAAAGCGGCAGTGACAATAGTTTGCGCCTGTCTTTCCATCGCCGCACCGACGCGTACAACGGCAGAAATACTTCCAGGCCCTTGGTCGTCATCATCTCCGCCGCGATCTTTTCATGCTGGTGGCGCGTATAGACCGCCCACCAGGGAAGCGCGGTTTCAATTACGGGGGAATCAATTACCGTCAGCATTCTCTGTCTTTCCTCTATGGTACGGGCGCTTTTCCCGGGTTCTCGGCTTCTGAATGCACCGCCGAAATTCGACTGCCGGACGTAGCTTCGCCCTGTGAGCTACATAGCCCATGTTTCACACATTCCACCAAAGACCTCGAGTTACCAGCCGCTAACCTGCGCCCGTAACCCGATTTCCGCTACACAGAACACATGCCGTTTGCACGTGAAGGTCAATTAACTGATCACTAGAAAAGCTTCGCCGGAGAAATACCTTGGCGCCTCGTCCTTCCTATCCTTCTGTCGAAGAAAGCGCGAATGTTTAATCCTGGCTGCAACCGTTGCTGCCGCACCCGGCCCTCCACTTTTCGAAGATCTGACGACCGAACCTCGGCAAAGAACTTCTGCGGCATTTTCACCGTTCAAATGAACCGGAAGAGAGAACCTCAGCTCAATCACGGTATCCGTCGGAAGGGAGCTTGCCGCGTGAAGCAGAACCCCCGAAATGCTGATATTCTTCATTGCCCCTTCACGCCATTCCTTCTCTCCCCGGATGCGGTACCGCACCAAAGTGTCGATTTCATACCGCTGAGCCCGGGATACCTTAGTGCGTAAACCGCCTTCCCGTCCCGCGGCAGATTTGCCCTCGACAGTTTTCCAACCGTGATTGACCTCGCCATCTTTCATCTTGAGAGCCCAAGCGTACTTGACCGAATCTGCAGTTACAATAGCCCGGCAGTATTATCTGCATGATACCGATTGGTTCTATCTACCTTGAACCTTAGTGAATTACGAATTTCCCCTTGCAATCAATTTGTTGGTTACCTTTGAGAAAGGCAGAAGTAACACTCGCGTTCGTGTCCACTAACGACACAGCTCCCCTGCGCAGCTAGCCTATGGGCTCCGCGGTTAGTTCAGAGTGCTTCAACTGTCAGCTTGTGATTTACGGCAAAAAGAGCGAGTTCAAGCCTATTTGAGACCCCCAATTTATCAAATATATTGCTGACGTGGTGCTTGACCGTCTGTCCGCTGATCGAGAATCTTTGTGCGATATCCGGATTCGAATAACCCGCCACAACAAGAGTTACAATCTCCAGTTCTCGTGGCGTCAGGCCGAAACGTTTCTGCTTGGTTGGTCCGTCGGGAGAGCTATCATTTCGCAACGCTCTGACCAAATCCGATATGCTTTCTTTGCCAATCCAATACTGCCCGTCCATTACGCAGCGAATGCTCTCAAACAAGCGCTGGGGCGTGGACTCCTGCGGAATTACTCCGTATGCACCCAGCTTTACGGCCTGCACCACTTGCGTTCGGTCATCGGAAGCGGATGTCAGCAGCAGTGTCCGCGCGGGAACGTCCAGTGCCGATAGTGCGCGCAAAATCTCAATCGCATTTTGCCTGGGCATCGCCAGGTCGAGCAGTATGACATCCGCCTGAGTTCGTACCGCCAAAGCAGCCACTGATTCCCCATCCGCAGTCTCACCCACTACTTCGAAACCGCCTGCTTCAAGCAGTCTGCGCAGTCCTTCTCGAAAGAGAGTGTGACCGTTCGCAATGAAGACGCGAATCGGGGATATTGTAACTTTTGGTAAAGTCGCCATGCTCTATTGCCCTCACATGACTGTTACTTGTGACTTGAAGCGTAAAGTTCGAGCGTGGGGGGGCGAACATCCTGTCTGGATTCGCCCGGGACGAGTGCTTTTTGAATAGCAACACTCCTCCGGATCTTAACCAGACCTTCCAGAATGATCTTCACATTCTCCACGCAACCAAAGCCCATGAGTACATGCGATTCGGCATGCCCGAATGGACATTGCCGAACTGCTTTTCCCTAAAATGTGAGCAGATTCGCTTTTGCTCTTGAACCAAGACAAATTCCCGGGGCAGAAGCTGAAAAAGGGAGGCAACTTGCCATCCGGGTTCGATGAACCGTTACAAAGACCTCAAGAATTAGAATTCTGCCCAAAAGCTTGAAGGCTCTACGAAATCCCTCGGGGGAATGCTTTGGGCCTCAGAATCGTTTGCGAGTTAGATTTCGATTGCCTAAACTTTGGAAACGCGCTGATTCTGCACAACTCGATTGATCGTTCTCGTCATTATTCTATGGATTATCATGCTTGCGCGTTAAAAATACATTGCAATTTTGTGCTATTGCATCCCTTAGATAACCAACGATTGATGACTAAAGAGTCACTCGCCCTTGGGCTTGCGACGATCTCCCGCAGAATATCCTTCAAAACCGAAAAGTAGTGACCACGATCGCGACTATTTACATGTTAAAAGTCGTACTTGCAACAAACTGGCTCGGAATTGCTTGGGTTAATTGCCGCGGCACTTGCTTGGTCCACTCGCAACACTCCAACGTATTTGCTCGGCGCTTTCTAGCCCGTTGAGTCCGCGATTCGAGACCCTTCATTCATGTTCGATCCACCACTTATCAGACGTAAATGATCTTCCGAGGGTTGACTCGACCCAGCCGGCGTTTCAATGTCTGTTCCGCTCCCAGTTGCATTCCGGCTGGGCGAGTGCTCACCAGAAACGAATCTCTCACCCTTCATTCCATCGACCAGCCGCCAAAGTTCCTGGGCGATCTCAGCTTTCACTATACAGAACTGCATTCGCTTGGACGTCGTTCAATGGTTTGGCGGCTTGCAGCCGAACCCCTAAGAGCGACCCCGGCCCTCGTGACCACCGGGAAACGCGCACTCGTTTCCCGAATGCGATACGCGCGATCGAGGAGCTCGAAAAACAGCCGACTCGACCCTGGCGCGCTTTGGCAATGGGTTTGCAGCAGCAGTAACAATCTAAAGTAACTATTCGATTCCCATCGCAATGCGGTACTCCGGTTGAGGCGCCTATTTTCGCTTTCTCACCTTAAGTGATGGCGGGCGCCCATCTTCAGTGAGCAGTAAGTGATTGATAGAGCATAGGTTTTGTAAATCGCTCCGGTTCAGTCGGCGAGCTTCTGACCGATGAAGAGAAGGCTTATGACCGAACTCCTGCTGCACTCTCGACGGTGCACTTTCTCGACTATGGCGATTCAGTGATCGTAATCACGGTATTAGTTTCTTTAGTTTTCTAATATCGCGTACAAGTAACCTAAAAAGTGGGTACTACAGTAAGACGGTCATGAGTTACCGTCTCCACTGGAGGTAGCAGTCACGTCCCGCGACTCTGGTTGCCGATCTGCGTAATTGCAGGTCGTCGTTGATTAAGGACATATCGAAGTGAGACATACGGGCCTGCTCCTGCAATCATGTGGCGTTTCTTTTAATTCCGCCGCTTCAGTTTCTGATTATCCATCAGCATCACTCAACAAATCGCGAATCGACCGTTCCCATCCTCAGCGAAGGAAACACTCAAACGCCATACTTTTGGCGTTTTTGGCTTGTCTTTTGCTGGCAGGTGCGACAGCGAAATGTCAATCGACCCCAGCCACGCTGCTCCATCGTCGGGAATGCTGTTAACGAAACAGACCTTTACCTGGACAAATGGAGTGGAGCGACCGCATACCGGTTTATGCTCGGAACTTCCGGCGTAGGATCGAACAATCTATACGGTTCTGGAGTGACCAAGGCAACCTCCGTCACGGTGGCCCTGCCGGCCAACGGCGTAACCGTATTTGCACGCCTCTACCAGGAGATCGATGGTGCCTGGCAATACACCGACTCCACTTTATAGAGAGCGGAACGCCGGTGCTGGCAACGCTAAGCCCGGCCTCGACGACAGTCCTTGCCACCACCCAGACTTTTACCTGGAGCAACGGGGCTGGTCCAAGCGATTACCGGCTTTTGCTCGGAACAACCGGCGTAGGCTCAAACAATCTGTACGGTTCTGGAATAACTACGGCCACCTGCGCCACGGTGACCCTGCCGGCCAACGGCTTAATCGTATATGCCCGCTTTTACCAGGAAGTTGACGGCGTCTGGCAATACACCGACTCCACTTTTAAAGAGAGCGGAACGCCGGTGCTGGCAACGCTGATCCCGGCCGCCCCGGCAGTCCTTGCCACCACCCAGACTTTTACCTGGAGCAACGGGGCTGGTCCAAGCGATTACTGGTTTTGCTCGGAACAACCGGCGTAGACTCAAACAATCTCTACGGATCTGGAATCACCACGGCCACCAGCGCGACGGTGACCCTGCCGGCCAAGGGCGCAACCCTATATGCCCGCTTTTACCAGAAAGTTGACGGCGTTTGGCAGTACACCGACTCCACCTATACAGAGAGCGGTCCGGTAAAAGTAAGCGCACTGAGTTGTTCACCTGGAGCAATCACCGGCGCTGGAACGCTCAGTTGCCAAGTCACCGTATCCAATCCGGCGGGAACGGGCGGCCAAGCCGTGAACCTATCGAGCAACAACACTTCGGTCGCGGTGCCGTCGTCGGCAATGGTGGTGGCGGGATCGAGCAGCGCCAGTTTCACAGCTACGGTATCGGCGGTGAGCGCCGCGCAGACGGCTATGCTGACGGCAACAGCGGGTGGCGGGACAGCGACCAACGGAATCAGCCTGTGCGCTGCAGTGCCCACGCTCTCGCTGAGCACAACAAGTGTAAGTCTTGGGACGGTGGCAGTGGGCGGGACGGGAACGGGATCAGTGACGCTGACTTCCTCCGGTACGGCTGCCGTGACGGTAAGCGCCGGATCGCTGAGCGGCACTGGGTACACAGTCTCCGGCGTAAGCTTCCCATTGACCCTGAACCCGGGTCAGACGGCGACGCTGACGGTGAAGTTCGCGCCGACGGCGGCGGGCCTGATAAGCGGCTCGATGACGTTGACGAGCAACTCGTCGACGGGAACCACATCGACGATCAGCCTGAGCGGGACGGGGCAACCGGTGTTGAGCGGTCTCACCTGCACGGAAGGATCGATCACCGGAGCGGCCAGTGATGCTTGCACGGTAACACTCAACTCTATGGCAGCTACAGGCGGGTTCCCCGTCTCTCTGGCCAGCAACAGTTCCATGGTCACTGTCCCCGCTTCGATCACCGTGGCTGCTGGCGCTGCCAGCGCTAGTTTTTCAGCTACGGTTTCGGCGGTCTCCAGCGCCCAAACTGCCACCATCTCAGCCAGCGCCAGCGACACAGATCCGTCGTTTGTGATCCAGTTGAATGCTTCCGTGGCCACCTTAAGCGTAAGCGCGTCAAGTCTTGCCTTCGGGAATGTGAATTTGAATTCGGCGACGACTCAGTCGGTGACTCTAACGTCGACTGGGACGGCATCGGTTACCGTTAGCACGGCCGCGGTGAGCGGAACAGGCCTTACCATCTCGGGTGCGAGCTTCCCGCTCACATTGAGTCCGAATCAGACAGCTACGCTCAACGTGCAGTTCGATCCGACTTCGGCTGGTGTGGTCTCAGGGACGCTGACCATTATCAGCAACTCGTCTACAAACGCCACAGACACAATCAGTCTGAGTGGTACCGGAGTTGCCTTGCCAGCCCTTACCAGCCCGACGCCAGGAAGAGTACTACCAGGATCTACCGTGACTTTCGCATGGACGGCGGGAGTGAGTGTGCAGGCCTATGCCTTGCATATGAATACGATTCCTGGAAGTCCCGAAGACCCATCTCAAACCCGTTTCTTCGATTCCGGCGTTATTTCGAGCACTTCAATTACTGCGACAAGTGTGCCGATGGCTGGAACAACCGTTTACACCATCCTCGGCTACGAGATTAGCGGTACTTGGCAGTACGTCACCTATAGCTATACTGAAGCATCTACAACGCCGGTGCTGAGCGGGTTGAACTGCACGAACAGTTCGATGACAGCGGCCGGGACAGACGGCTGTACAGTTAGTCTTAATTCGGCCGCGGCCAGCGGCGGTTTTACAGTGAGCCTGTCGAGCAACGCGACGGCAGTGACGGTGCCGTCGTCGATAACGGTGCCTGCGGGAGCAACCACGGCCAGCTTCACGGCCACAGTATCCGCGGTGAGCGCAGCGCAGACGGCGACGCTGACGGCATCATCGGGAGGTACGTCCAAGACCTTTGCTATTAACCTGGGCCCAGCTACGCCTACACTCACGCTTCAATCCACCAGTGTGGCCTTCGGCGATGTGACGGACGGCAGCCCATCCTACCAATCGGTAACGCTGACCTCATCCGGGACGGCCGCAGTAACGTTGAGCGCCGGTTCGGTGAGCGGAACGGGGTACACGATCTCCGGGGTCAGCTTCCCGTTGACGTTGAACCCAGGTCAAACAGCAACGCTCGAGATCGAATTCGATCCCACGGCGTCAGGCGTATCGAACGGCTCGATAACGCTGACCAGCAACTCGTCAACCGGAACAACGTCGACGATCAGCCTTAGCGGCACAGGGGAGGGAGCGTCAAGCTATGAGGTGAACCTGACCTGGGATGCACCCACCGGCTCATCCGATCCTGTAACGGGATACAACATCTATCGCGCGGTCAGCGGTAGTTCAACTTACGAACTCGTAAACTCGTCTCTCAATTCGACGACGGCTTACAGCGATACCACCGTCCAGAATAGTACGTCTTACATTTACTATGTCGCGAGTGTTGATAACGAGGGCAACCAGAGCGTTCCCTCTAATACTTTTACTGTTGCAATTCCATAGAAGTGTGGATTAGTCGCGGCTGGGACGAGTCTTGTAATCCGCTCCAGCCACGACTTTGCCGGCCCCGGCGGTTCCGCAGTTACTATGTCCCGGAGAAATGGCCGACAAGTTGCTTTATCCTCAAGAAAAATCCACCCACCACCGAGGTTAGAAATCGGCCACCACAACAGCGGTCCCCTGATGGTCGTGGTAGCGGGAGTCGCTGCAATGCAATCTTCCGCCGCCAGAAGCTCCTTTCCGCATTTTTCCAAACACTCCAACCCGAGTCCAGTCTCGTTCTTATAAATCCATTCAGTCATCGCATGGCTCGTCGCCGCCGGCCACGCAGCAATCCGTGATGCCCCCGGCAAGCTCTATTTATCAATAAGGTGAACCCCGGGAGACTTTCCCCAGTTCCCCGTTGCTGCAGGAATTGGCCGCGATTATAATCCCCGTACAAATAAAGGTTTTTGTCTTTTGGGGGTTATCCCTTTACGGTCTACGTCTTCAAGGAAAGGGGAGAAAGCACATGCAAAGAGGATTGATGAGATGCTCTTTCGTAGCGGCGTGTTTTTTCTTCGCTTCACTCTCGCTCACTGCGCAAGAAGTGGTTCACGCTGTGGCGGGTGTTGTAATCTCAATCGATCCATCTGCAAAGACAATCACAGTCAAGACCGATGATGGGTCTGAAGGAATCTTCAAAGAAATGATCGATCGAAACATTGCGGTCGATTTCAACCCGAAGTTTCGCGCGGACGCAACCCCTGCCGACGAATTCAACACGAGCGGTGTTCGCGTCATCGTCTATTACTTCGGCAACGGTGACGTCCGCACCGCCGTTGCGCTGCGCAGTCTCGGAGCTGGACCGATCACCGTCATCAAGGGCGCAGTCGTTACTTTCGAGAAAGGAAAACATTCCTTCTCCATCATCAACTCGTCAGGGGTGGTCGAGTCCTTCACAATCACGTCCAATACTGTGATCGAGGGCTCGCTGGGGGCCCAGGAGGGCTCCAGCTTTCGACCTGCCAATGGCGATCAAGTACGAGTGACTGCCGCGACTACGGACGGAATCAACGTAGCCTTGTTCATCAATACGATGGTTGCGAACTGATCTTCCCCAGGATCTACCGACAAATACTGATTGAGAGCGATGGAAGTCATTTTCTCTCAACTCATGCTGCAAAGATGACAAGGCCCTCTTGCGATTGCCCATCTCTTCGCGGCACTACTTCGTCATTGCCGGGTCTGGAAGTGAACCGGGTTCCAGTTGTCGCTGCCACTTAGAAAGATCGATGGTTCAAATTGGTGGGCCTGCTCCGGAGAAAGAAACCGAGTGTGCGGATCGCGCTGCTCCTTCTGCGCGCCTGGTCCGGTGGAGTCGTATTCGGCATAAAACGCAGTTTCAATGGAATGCGTCTCATTACTTCACCGCCACACTCACCTTGTTGCCGAACTCGTATTGCTTGCCCGCTTTGCCCTTGGCGATGACTCGACCTCCGGTTCATGCACCGAGTAGATCTTATTCTTGTCGTGTCACTGTTGAGCGTAGATGCGATGCGCCGTTTCCAGTAACTTTATACTTATTCCGAAATCTTTCTAACTTTCCTTTCTATCTCACGATTTTATCTACACTATCGTATCCACGTTGACCCGCTTCAGGTCTGCGTCGCCATTGGCGCCCATCTTGATAAAAATGGATGCCACTCGCGCCAGCCAGCCGGAACAATTTCGCTACCCATTTCAGTATTGAGAAAAATCACCGTTGCATGCGGGCGCCAGGGGCGGCCGAGATACACGTTGGTGACTCCCGGATCGGCGGTGAGCTTGCAGTGGTTGAAAACAAAGCCGGAGTCTTCGTCCGGGTAATGCTTCCCCTGCGCCGTAATGAACCCCTCGGAATGGGGCGTGCTGTGAATTTCGCAGTGATCGAATACGGCCTTGCCATCGCCGAAAATAAAATCCACGTTCCCGGCAATGTAGCAGTCTGAAAAATACTGCCGTGCCGGAATGCAGGGCTGTCCATCGGGAGCACAGTTGCGGCTGCCCGCATAAACCGTGTCCTGATTACCCAGCAGGCGCACATTATGGAAGATGGCGCGATCTCCCGTAACCAGCAGCGCCAGGGCCTGAGAGCCGGCCGGTAACTGCGGATGCGTAGCATTGAAATCGTTCTGAAACGTAATGTTCTCGGCAAAGAAGTTGTCGGCGGTCACATTCACCGTGGCTGAGTGCAGCGTGCCACCGTCTGCTCCGGCGCTGCGATCGTTCACTACGACGGTTTTTGAGGCGTCGCTGTTAGCGCTGCGCAGGCGGATATTCGGCTTGTCGATGGTGAGCACTTCGCGATACGTCCCAGGAGAGACGAGCACCACGGCTCCATCTTTGGGAGCTGCATCGAGTGCGCGCTGGATTGAATAAAAATCGCCCGTGCCATCTGCAGCAACGTAAAGTGTGTTGTCTTCAGGTGGAATGGTTCCCGCCATCTCCGGGGCAGTGACCAGGCTGGGAAACGGAACAAAGCGCGCCTGGCAATCGAGAGGCGTTCCGGGTGATGAATTCGGCCCCACCTTCACATCGACATCGTCGCCTTTGGGTTCGAGATTACCCCGCTTGCCTTGCACCATAATGTCAGCGTCCTTTGCCAGCCAGGTGGAATGCTCCTGATCGTCTGCAAACACATTTTCGAGTGTGAGGCCGAGCTTGTGCTCGGCATCGAGACCGAGAAACGTGTAGCTGCCCGCAGCCAGAATATGGACGTTTTCGAGCGTGATATCGCGGTAGACGGGAAGGTTGTTTCCGGTGAAGGTGGTGTAGAGCGGCGTGAACACCAGCGGGTTTTTGGTGTCGCGAATGCAAACGTCGCGATAGAGAATGTTGTGGACCAGGCCGCCGCGGCTGCGATCGGACTTGATGCGTATGCCGTTGTCTGCTCCGTCGATGATGAGGTCATCGACCAGCATGCGATCGACACCGCCACTCGTTCCGCTGCCGATCGACATTCCGTGGCCGGTATAGAAATGATTGTGCAGAATCGAGATGTTTGACGACGGTCCCGATTTGCCGGACTTCACTCCGACGTCGTCGTCTCCGGTATGAATGTAGCAATGAGCGATGGTCACATTGCGCGATGAGCCCGGATCAATTCCATCGGTGTTGCGAGCAGTCTTCGGAGTCATGATCTTCACGCCCCAGGCGGTAAAGCCATCTGTCTCGTTGACCGCAACGTGGAATCCGGGTGAATTGCGCAGCGTGATTTTGTACAGGGTGAAGCCATCGGCGTGGCGAAGGACGATCAGCCAGGGAACGCTCTGCTGCCGGTCAGTGATCTTCGCCTCATGAGCCAGGTCCCACCAGGTTACGTCCTGCCCGAGAAGCTTGGCCCCACCCCGTCCATCGATGGATCCTTCACCCATAATGCCGCTATCCACGACTCCGTCGGCGGTGATGAGCGGTTTGCATCCGTGGCCTCTTTCGCTCACTACTCCGCAACTGCCGGCTGAAAGATCGTAGAGACGCGGGTCGCGTGAAGCCACGAGCGCCGTATTGGCCGACACCACAAGCGTTACGCCGGTGCGCAAAGAGAGGGGGCCAATCAGAAATACATTCTTGTTCCCGTGAGGGCGCAGAACAACCGCTTTGCCCGGAATGCAGTTGTCGATTGCGCTCTGGATGCGCTCCGTATCCAGTCGTTGCTCATCCGCGGGTGAAATCACTCCGTGATTGGCTGCGATATCTGCGTCGAGCGTTATACAAGCGGCCGGAATATGCGGTTCAGTAACTCGACGAGTGTCCTGGGCCGACAAAAGAGAATGCGATAGGAGTATGAAGGCAAGCGCAGCATAGTTGAGCAAACGCATATATGCACCGGCCCCCGCAACGATCGATCGCCGCTCAAGAGTCGGAGGGACCGGAAAACCAATCCCTCCGAGTTGATTCGACACCGTTGTTTCTTAGAACGTGAGATGCCCACCGAATTGCCACTGGCGCGGGCTATTGGCCTGACCCGTCACCACTCCCAGGCTTGAAGATCCGGTAGTAGAGCCGATCGAGCCATCGGCAGTGCTTGAGGCGCTGCCAAACCAAACGTGGTTGACTGCGTTAAATACGCTCGCCTCAAAAATGAACTTCACCCTCTCATTCTTCCAGAGATCGAAAGTCCGGCGGAGGTCGCCGTCGATGTTGTAGTTTCCTGGACCGCGCAGCCCGTAGGGGCTCGTCCGGGCAGCATTACCAATCACCATCCCCTCGCAGGATGTTCCCGAGGCCGTGCAATTGGGGTTGGAGAGCGAGGTCGCATTCGAAAAGGCGTCTGGGTTGATGTACTGGATGGCGGACAATTCGGTGAGAGGATTCACGGTTCCGGAGTTGCCGTTTCTAGTGGCGCCATGTCCCCACCCGCCGTTCTGGCGCGCGGAACCGGAGAATCCGGGCGTATAGACGGGCATGCAAGTTCCCTGTCCTGGCGCGGTGCAGGTGGAAGAACCCCCGATAATTGCCAGCGGATTGCCCGAATAGAGACTAAAGATGCTGGAGATACGCCATCCGCCCGCGAGTGCTCGAACTAAAGCGCTGCCGTCGCCCCAGTGCCCCTTGCCGAAGGGCAGGTCGTAAGTGCTGGTGGCGACAAGATTCTGCGGCTGGTCCTGCACGCTGCGGGAACGCTCGATTCTATCCATGGGCCATGCCTTGCTGCTGTTCGCAAGAGTACCCGCGGGAATGGCATAGCCGGTGCGAAAGGTTCCGATATCGTCGATGGTTTTGCTGTACGTGTAGTTGATCATAAAGGTGAGGCCGTGGCTGAGCCGCTGCACTACTGAGAGCTGAAGTGCGTTGTAGTTTGAGTTGCCAACCGAAGCAACTTGGTCGGTAACGCCACTGTACTGCGGAAAAGTCAACAGTGCCTGCTGGACCTTGTTGTTGAAGGTTGCATACGGCAGGGCTCCGTTAGGCATGTTGGAGGGAGAAGCGGTTGCGCCCAGAGCCGTGCTCCCGAGGGCAAGGTACCCCGGGTTCAACTGATTGCCCCAGTACCCACGCGCGACGCCGGTTGGCTGCAGGAAATGTCCCTGGTTGCCCACATAGCTGACAGTAGCCGTGATGTCTTTGGTCAGCAGTCGCTGGAATCCGAACGACCAACCTTCGAATGTCGGCGTGCGGCCACCAAACGTTGGATCGAGGTAGGACACCGTAGACGAGATTTTGTTGGGTGAAACAGCCGCAGTTGAGTAATAAGTCGCGTACGCGGAGTTATAGATAGGCGGCGCAGTCACGGAATATCCGGCCCCGCCAAAATTGGAATTGGACAACGTGCTGTTGTAGTTGCTGTTGTTGAGGTAATAGGCTGGGAGCGAATCGCCAGGGCTGGGTGGATTTGGTACGGCCGAGAACCCGAGTTCCATGCCCGAGGCGGGGAGCGAGGTCGCGCCGCCCGAGGTACCTCCGCCATGAGCATAGTAAATGCCGTAGGCCGCGCGGATGACCGTCTTGTCGCCAAGTTCATAGGCCGCACCCAATCGCGGACCCCAGTCCTTGTAAAACGTGCTGATGGGGGTTCTGCATGTGCAGCTGTCTGCTCCAAATCCGGCGAACTGCAAAATGCCATTATTGCCGGTAACCGGATTGGCCAGGTACGGGTTTAGGAACGAGAACCGGTTCTCCGATTCGCGGAACGGCGGTATGTAGTCCCAGCGCAAGCCTGCATTCACGGTCAATTGAGGTGTCAGCTTCCAATCGTCATTTGCATAAAGTGCAAATGGACGGTAACGTGAGCCGGTCTCCTGCGCGATAGGCGCGTACTCGGTGTAGCTCGACGAATCGACGGCGCCTAAAAGATAGCTGGCATACGCCAGGCCGGTGTTCTTGGTCGGAGCGGCAGAAGAACCGCTGACCTGCGCGGTCTCAGTTACGGCATAACTCAGCGTAAGAGGCGTGGTGCCCTGATAAGCATAGAGGTCGTTAAACTCCAGCCACTCAATTTGTCCGCCGAATGTAAGAGAGTGCTTGCCGTGTACCCATTGCACGTTATCTTTCAGCGAATCGGTGTTAGTGCTTTGCACGTATTGTCCGGTGTTTGGTCCCCACTGATTGGGAGCATCCGTGCCGGAAAACTTCACCATTGGGAAGCTGTTCGGGGCCTGTCCGGCCGACGGCAGGTTCGTAATGCCGGCTGCAGTGGCCGCCCACGAGGGAGTCAGCAACGTGATGTTGTCGTCGGGCGCGTGGTACTGCCCGATACCGTAATTCAATTGGTTCACCACATTTGAGTTGATCAGGAAGGTGTCCTGGAAAATTGCGACCCTGGTAACGGGAGCATAGGTCTTGGAATAGAGATAGGGTAGTGGGCCGACTTGAGTCGTCTGGCTGCCGGCTGGGCCAATGAGACCCTGGCGGCCTGCGGCCAGGATCAACGACATTTTGTGCCTGTCGGAAAGATCCACGGCCATACGATTCGTCGTCGACCAATTGTTCAACCCATAGTTATACGAGCCCTGATAATTGTTCACGGGGGTCGAGTTCAGATAGTCCACTCCCGCCCAATACTGCTGCAGGTACTTGGCAATGGGCGAAAGTTCCGCTTGCGGAATCACGTTTGCTGTCACCGGGCCGGTTCCGCAGCCTGAGGGAGTCCAGCTGCGTCCATAGAATTGCGAGCGCGAGTAGTTGCCCCCGCTGTCGATTTGCGATGTCGGATCGTAGATGGGGTCAGGAAGCGCCGAAAAATCGCCGCACAATCCCGCCGGCGTGGGTATGGTTTCAGTCTGCGGAGCCGTAAGTGCCGAGAACCTGAAACCCATATAATTGCCGAATACGAAGATCTTGTTTTTCCAAATTGGCCCGCCAATCGTCATGCCGTACTCGTTCATATGCTCCGGCGGCTTATAAAACTCGTTTTGCTTGGCCACAATCGCGTAGTTGCTCGGATATTGCGCCGGATTAAAGCCCGCGGAATCGAAAGCCGTGTTGCGCATGATTTCGTAGAACGAACCGTGAATTTGGTTCGTGCCGGATTTAATGGTGAAGTTCTCTACACCAAGTCCCTGATACTCCGCTGAGTAGGCCGTAGTCTTCACCTGAAACTGATCGACCGCCTCGACCGAAATCGCCGACCAGATGTAACGAGGATCTCCGCTAACCGATGCCGACTCGAAGGGCAAACCCTCAATGTACATCTCGGTTGAACTGGCGTTGCCGTTCACCACCATCGGCTCGTCGGACTCGTTGTTCTTGGTCTCGTTGTTGCTCACGCCGGGAATGAGTATGGCGGAGTCGGTGGCTCTCCGCTGATCGGTGCTGATTCCATTCGCGCCGCCCATCTCGAGCGGAAGAGACTGGTAGACTTGGTTCTCCAGCGTAGCGCCCAGCGTGGCATTGCTCGTCTCGAGCGGCGGAGGCTCTTCCGACACGGTGATGGTCTGGGAAGCCGCACCGACTTTAAGTGCGATGTTGAGCGCCAGAACTTGCAAGCCATCCACGTGAACGTTTTCGCGCACCAGCTTTTCAAAGCCCCGAGCAGACACGGTAACGGTGTAATCCCCGGCATCGAGCGGGGAAAGCGAATAAAGACCGTCCTTGGTAGTAAGACGAACCGTCTTCGTCCCAGTGGCTACATTCAACGCACTCGCTTCTGCAGCAACCACCACGGCTCCGGTGGAATCGGTAACAGTGCCTTCAATTGTTCCTGTCCCTGCCAACTGCGCCTTCGCGCACAGTGGCGACACGATGGCGATGAGCAACGTCGCTCGTGACGCCAATCTCAAACTGTTCGAAATCCGTTGCAGTGCGCTTCCCGATCTTTCTGCCTGACACGATTGTCCTCTTAAGGCAACACTTCTCATTCGAAACCTCCGTGAAAATGCATGCAGCTTTGGTCCCGGGGCCGCTAGACTCGGATTGTGCGGCAGGTATTTTGTTCTCAGTGGTCTGACCACATTCGGAGCGCAACCAGTTTCTTGCAGTCGGATAACACCTGTCAAGCTGAAAATCTCGCGTTTTTCTTTTGGATGGTCAGACCTTGCAGATTTTAGCGCCGAGCCGCAATCGTGCGGACATGAACCCCCGCTTGGCCGATTTACCCTCACACCCAATTCGATGCAGGAAGTCTTTCACCGCGCAGAGTTTATACATCGGACTGAAACAGTCACCTCATCGCTCGATCAGCGCAGCAATGCTGGCAGGCGTTTCCGCGCCAGAAGTGGGCCTTGACGCTTGCAATGCTGTTCAGTTCAAACCGGGTGGGAAAATATCTCCTCGCCGGGAATGTTCTGAGGGCGCAACGCCGTCGGAGTGTCCGGTCAAGAAGCAGAGGAACCGAGAGCTTCAGGGAATGTCTTGCGGCCGACCGCAACCTTGCTCGATTTCCGTGCCCTGGAACGTTCCTTGCCCTGCGCTGTTTGAGCCAGACGGAGGTGTTCCTCCATCATTCTGCGCGCCTCCACCGGATCGCGAGCGCGAATGGCGCGGTAGATTCGCCGATGCATCTCAGCAGACTCACGCAGATCAATGGAATGCTCTACCGTCTTTCGCCGAAATTCATACAGTGCCGTGGTGATGGTCTCCATCAGCGCAGCCAGAATCGGATTACCGGAAGCCTGCGCGATAATTCGGTGGAATAGAACGTCGTGGATAAGAAAATCGGCAGGACTGTCCACGAAGGCGAAGATCTCGGCAACCTCTTCCGCTAACGCGGCATGATGCTCTTCTTTGCCCCGTTCTGCGGCAAGGGCAGCAAGATTGCTCTCAAGAATCAGCCGCGTTTCAAACATTTGCCAGGACTGAAATCCATGAAGCGCGCCCATCAAGCCGAGCGATGCTTTGCTGAATTCTGCGGGGCCATCGGAGACAAAGGTTCCGACCCCGTGCCGCACTTTCATGACTCCCATCGCCGCAAGATAGCCAATTCCGGCCCGCACGCTCGCGCGGCTGATTTTCAGCGAGCGCGCAAACTCACGCTCTGGCGGAATTTTGTCGCCGGGCTGCAGCGTGCCATCTTCAATCAGGGAGCGAATGTGGTTCACGACGTGCATCGTCCGCTGCGTATCCGGCAGATTGTTTATTTTCCGCGGCATAGATAACAGATACCCTCTTGCATTGTTCGGTTGAAAGGCAAGACGAGATTAACACCGATGGCCTTTCTGGACTCCAGAAAAAAGTCGCTCAATAACCCTGACATGTCAAGAGCCTATGTATATACTGGGGTTGGATCTGTCCAGTGGTCAGACCACATTATGGGATAGCGAGGAACGCGAAGCCGTTATGCCGATCCACGAAGATCACGCTTGCCTTATTGGCGCCACACCTGCCTCTGAGTTGGGAAAGAGTATGGGAAATTGCGACTTTAGGCTCGCCAAGTATTCCCTTGGGACCGGTGACCGGTTCGCGCACCAGGCGAATGCGCAGCTAAAGGCCTGCATGCAGGCGCTCGATAACGGGGTCGAGGTGATCCCAGTGTGGAACAAGTCAAACCGCGAACACGCAATTATCGGGTCAGAGCCCGACTCGGCGCGCCAGGCAGCCGGTGATGCGGTGAAGAAGATTGGTTGGAGGTTGCCGTACTTCTGCGATGCCGACCACATCACGTTGCAGACTGTCGACCGGTTTTTCTCATCGTGCGATTTTTTTACCATCGATGTCGCCGACTTCATCGGTCAGCCGGCCTCGCCAGCCGAAGTAGATGGCTTCGTAAAGCGGCACACCGGGCTGCTCGGCCGCATCCAGCTCGATGGAACAGATGAGACCTTCGAGGTAACGCGGGAGAATTTGCAACATTCTGCGCAGAAGTTTCTGCTCGCAGTCGCGAAGGCGGGCGAAGTTTATCGCAAAATCGAGAGCGTCAAAGGGGCCGGAAATTTCATCCCCGAAATCTCAATGGATGAAACCGACAGCGCTCAGACCCCGGTTGAATTACTTATCATCTTGACGGCAATTGCTGACGAAGGCATTCCCATCCAGACGATCGCTCCTAAATTCAGCGGCCGATTCAACAAGGGCGTTGACTATAAAGGCGACGTGGCGCAATTCGAGCGGGAGATGGCGCTCGACATGGCGGCGATCGGATTCGCGGTCCGGCAATATGGTTTGCCGCAGAATCTTAAGTTGAGCATTCACTCCGGCAGCGACAAGTTCTCGATCTATCCGGCGATACACGCCACTATGAAAAAGTTCGATGCCGGCGTGCATCTGAAGACCGCGGGAACGACCTGGCTGGAAGAGTTGATCGGGCTGGCGGAGGCGGGAGGCGACGGCCTCGCGCTGGCCAAGGAAATATACAGAGAGGCACTCGCGCACCGCGACGAGTTATGCGCTCCGTACGCCAATGTCACCGACATTGATCCTTCCAAACTTCCATCTGCCGATGAAGTTCGCCGGTGGTCGTCAGAGCAGTACACGTCTGCGTTGCGCCATGTGAGAGGGGCGGCTGCATACAACAACAACTTTCGTCAGTTGCTGCATGTTGGTTTCAAAGTTGCGGCCAAAATGGGGCGCCGCTATCTTGACCTGCTCGATGCCAATGAACCTGTGATTGCAAAAAACGTGACGGCGAATCTCTACGAACGGCACATTGCTCCCGTTTTTCTGGGGCGCGAATTGTAGCCACCCGAAAGGCTGGATGCGCCGACAATGTCGCGATTAATTCCCGGTGCTGACAATTCAGCGCAACAAAACCACCGCTCCATCGCTCTTTATGATCGATGGCCCATCTTCAGCTTGTACGGTCATCTCCCGGCCCGACACTTTAGCAAAGCCCACCGCAAGCCCTGTCCGCGCGTTGATTCTTACATTGTGCAGCGTCACGCCGGTAATCGGCGCCTCAGGCAACCCTGCAATCGCTCCGGCAGAGATACTTCCCGTCGCGATCAGATTCTCGATCGTGATGTCGTGAAAGTGCGGCGTCAGTCGAGTAATCGGCTGCGGCTCATCTGAGCGTGGCGGCAATATCTTCGGGTAGTATTCACTGATGATCAGTGCGTTCTTCACGTCGACCATATCGATGTCGCTGAAAAACAAGTGTCCGACGTCGTTGCCGCGGTCCCGGTTCGCCTTCACTCGAATACCGTTGTCCGTTCCCTTGAAGTGAATGCGCTCGGCGCGAATATTTCCGGCTCCCCCTGCAATCTCACTCCCAATCGACAGACCGTGCCCGTGCAGAAACGTGCAATCTCGAATGGTAATGTCCTGGCTTGGCGCATCCGGCCCTCGAGACCCTATCGCGCCAGACTTGATCGCAATATCGTCGTCGCCCACGTCGGCAAAAACGTGATCGATTTGTACGTGGGAAGAAGAGAACGGATCGATGGCGTCTGTGTTCGGCGAATGGGCAGGCGCCAGAACCTTGATATTTCGAATCACCACATCATCCGAGTAATAAGGAACCAACTGCCACATCGGCGAATTCCGAAGTGTAATTCCTTCAACCACAACGTGCCTGCAATGATCGAAGACCACAAGTCTCGGCCTCGGATGGTCAGACCCCATGACGCCTGAATTCTTGAAGCTTCGCGCCATTTCCCACCATGTCGCTCCTGCTCCGTCGATAGTTCCCTCCCCTCGAATCGCAACATTCGAGGCATGGGTTGCGCTCACCAGCGATTGCAGGCCAGGCTCTCGAAACTCAGTCTTGGGCGGGTAGTCGCCGTGATCGGCTGAGCCAAGCAGCGTGGCGCCTATGTCGAGTTGCAGGGTGATGTTGCTCTTCAACACAATGGGCGCACTCAGGTAGGTTCCCGCGGTCAGTCGAACAGTGCCTCCGCCTTTCGTTTCGCACGCATCGATCGCTGCCTGAATTGCAACAGTATCTTTGGTGACTCCATCACCCTTGGCCCCATAGTTACGAGGATTGCATTTGGAAGCCGAATCGAGTGCGCCTGCGGGAACGGCGGCGATAAGGGCCGTTGCAGCAAGTGTAAACAAATAAAGCGCAACTGAAGACCTTCGTGGACTCACAATCATTCCTCGCCTGGGGATCATTCTTCCTCATGCGATTTCGCGCGCGACGCTAGGTTTTGAAGAACTGGAGATGTCTGTCCAAATCTCATCGGTTTTCGCCGGAGTCCTTCGGCCAAAGGCATAAACAGAATCGCGCCTTGCGATAAGAGTGAAATCGCAAAAGAAGCTAGGCCGATTTCAGGTCGCTCATCGTCCCTGGCGGGTAGGCCGTCGATTCCCGCACCACCAGGTGGGTGTCGATCTTATATTCGCGCTGCGGGTTGCCGCCTTCAATAATGTGTTCTTTCAGCGCTTTCACAGCGGCTTTGGCCAAATCCACTCTCGACATCAGGATCGAGGTGAGTGGAGGAATTGTCACCTTCGCCATCTGAATATCGTCGTAGCCGATGACCGAGAGATCGGCGGGCACCCGCAATCCAACCCTGAACGCCTTGTGCAGCACTCCGATGGCGGTCATATCGTTGGAACACATCACCGCGGACGGCCGGCTCGAACACTCAAGTATCTTCTCCATTGCCTTAATTCCGCCTTCCAGCGTGTGATCGCCTTCAACGTGCCACTCAGGCTTGGCGGCAATTCCGCATTCCTCGAGTGCTTGCATAAATGCCGCCGATCGCGATCGTGCCGAATGCAGCCTCATCGGCCCGGAGATGAAACCGATCTTTCTGTGGCCCAGCGCTGCAAGGTGCTGTACCCCCTGCCGTATCCCATGACCGTAGTCGATCTTTAAAAGGCTCACGCCCGGCCGGTCAGGGCCCGCGTCAACAAATACGAGCGGGATGTTTCTCTCAGCCAGTTGCTCGAATAACGGCTGCTCAATGCCGAAGGTAAGAATCGCCACTCCCTCGGCCTTGCGTTCCAGCAGGCGGCGAATACATACTTCCATCCGCTTGGGGTCGTAGTTCGTCGAGCTGATCAGAATCTCGAATCCATTTTCGATCGCCACATCCTCGAATCCTTGGATCAATTCCGGGAAAAATGGATTCGTGATCTCTGAGACTACAAGGCCCAGCATTCCGCTTCGTCCCGATCCGAGGGCGCGCGCCTGCGTGTTGGGAACATAACCGAGTTCGTTAATTGCGCTCCACACGCGTTTTGCCAGTTTCGCATTCACGGTCGGCACGCGATTGATCGTCCTTGAAACCGTAGCAATTGAAACATTCGCTCTTGCGGCGACGGACCGAATATCGAGCGGTGCGCGTTGCTTGCGGCTCCGACTGGGGGATTTCGCCATGCAGACCTCGGTATCTAAGAAGGCGTTTACATCATACCGCACAGGAAGACGAGAATCGACGTCGCATTTGACACCTAAGTGTGCCCCCGATTAGGGTTAATCCACAAAGAAAACGCTTTCTCTTGGAGCCTCGAAATCGGCCTGTCCACTACTATCAATGCCATCGGGGGAAGAGAGGGAAACCATGCTGCTGGAAGACCTGCGCGAGCAAGTGCTTAAAGCCAATCTGGAACTCGTGCACGCCGGATTGGTCCTGTACACATTTGGAAACGCCAGCGGAATCGACCGCAATGAGGGCCTGGTCGCCATCAAGCCAAGCGGCGTTCCCTATGAAACCATGCAGCCCTCAGATATTGTGCTCACCGATATGGACGGCAAGGTCGTTGAATGCAATCTGAAGCCGTCTTCCGATCTCGATACGCACATCATTCTCTATAAACACTTCCCTGCGATCGGCGGCGTCGTTCACACCCACTCCACCTACGCGACCTCGTGGGCACAGGCAGGCAAGCCCATTCCTGCCTTCGGCACCACCCATGCCGACTACTTCTGGGGCCCTGTTCCGGTCACCGACCCCCTCACCGATGAGGAAATCAAGGGCGATTACGTATTGAACACCGGCCTCGCCATCACTCGCCTGTTCGAGGGACGCGGCGGGTTCGATCCCATGGCGACACCGGCTGTCCTCGTCGCCGGACATGCGCCGTTCACCTGGGGACCTACGCCGGCCGATGCTGCGCACACGGCGGTGGTGCTTGAAACCGTGGCACGCATGGCTATCCTTACACTGTCTATCAATCCGGAGTGTGCTGGCGTATCAAAGGCTCTACTCGACCGGCATTACTTCCGCAAGCACGGCCCGAAGGCGACCTACGGGCAAAACTGATGTGAGTGCGCCGGAAGCCGGCAGACGCTCTCAAGAGCCTTCTGCGAGCCCGGCATATGAAAGGAATCGACGTGATGCTTGTTTCGTTTGATCATCTGGCGGCAGGCTGTTCCCAACTCCTCGCCTTCTCGTCGGAACCGTTGGCGCATTTGCGCGGGTTGGATATCGCGGTGATCGCGATCTACTTTGCCATGGTGGTGTGGATCGGCTTCTACCTGAAGGGCATGTCAAATACCAGCGAAGAGTTTTTCATGGCCGGCCGCGAAATGACCGCGTGGATCGCGGGTTTGAGCTTCGTTTCGGCCAACCTTGGCTCGCTGGAGTTGATGGGCTGGGCCGGCTCGGCCTACCAGTACGGCATCCTGGCTACGCACTGGTACTGGATAGGAGCCATCCCGGCGATGCTCTTCCTGGGCCTGATGATGATGCCCTTCTACTACGTCTCGAAGACGCATTCGGTGCCTGGGTATCTGAATCTCCGCTACGGCGAACACGCGCGCACAACGGCGGCCATTGCCTTCGCTCTCGAGATGATCCTGATGAGCGGCGTAAACATGTTCGCCATGGCCGTCGTCATGAAAGTGGTTCTGGGCTGGGACCTGAACTTCTCCATCATCGTAAGCTCGGTGGCTGTGGCACTTTACGTCGGCCTTGGCGGATTGCGCTCGGCCATCTTTAATGAGGTGCTGCAGTTCGTCCTCATCTGGGGCGGCGCGTTGCTGGTGCCGATTCTGGGGCTTCGCCAGGCGGGCGGCTGGGACGGCTTGAAGTCGCACATCATCACCAACCTCCACTCCGACAGCTACTTTCACCTGTGGCGCGACACGGGCAGTTTCTCCGCCAACCCCATGGGCGTGCACTGGACTGGCATCGTCTTCGGGCTGGGCTTCGTGATCAGCTTCGGCTACTGGACAACGGACTTCCTGGTAGTGCAGCGCGTACTGGCGGCACACAACCTGCGCGCGGCGCGCATGGCGCCCATCATCGGCTCGTTCTTCAAGATGGCGGTGCCGTTCATAGTGATCCTGCCCGGACTGCTGGGCCTGGTGCTGCTGCAGAACCCCGACGGCAGCCGCCGCGTACTGGTGGGCGAAGACGTGACCGCGGCCTGCGCGGCTTCATCCGCGGGAACGCCCGCCGATCCTGCGGGTTGTTCTGCGGCCATGAGCAAGACCAACCTTTCACCTGAGTACCAGCAGAAAGTGCTGAGCGGAGTGCCGGGGGCAGAACTGCACACCTACAACCAGGCGTTGCCACTCATGATGGTGCGCTACATGGGGCCTGGTCTCTTGGGCCTGGGCATCACGGCTCTGATCGCCGGCTTCATGAGCGGTATGGCCGGTAACGTAAGCGCCTTCTCCACGGTGTGGACATACGACCTCTACAAGCCGCTCATCAACAAGAAGGGCTCCGACAGCCACTACGTGCTGGTGGGGCGATTGTCGATCGTGATCGGCGTGCTGGTGTCGATCGTCGCAGCCTACGTGGTACAGCAGTTTCACGGCATCATGGACTACGTGCAGGCGCTCTTCTCGATTTTTGTGGCGCCGCTGCTGGCAGCCATCCTGTTCGGTATGTTCTCGAAGCGCGCTACTCGGCTGGCCGGGTTCCTGGGCCTGCTGCTGGGCATTCTCTTTTCGGCCGGCCTGTTCGTCTGGGTAAAGCTGAACCCGGCCAACCTGAAGTATGTGGCGCTTTCCGAAGCCGCCAAGCCGATGGCCGAGAATGTCTTCCGCGCGCTCTGGGCCTTCCTGTTCGCCACCGTCGTGATCGTGCTGGTGAGCCTGTTTACCAAGCCGCGGCCGGTAGCCGAGCTCGAGGGCCTGGTTTACGGGGCCACCAAGCTGCCCAAAGAAGAGCCGGTGCCGTTCTACAAGAGCGAGTGGACCTGGGCCGGAGCGGTTGTAGTGATCTTCGTCGCCCTCAATGTGATTTTCTGGTAAGACTTTAGCCCCGGAATGCGAGAGAGAAGGGTGAGATTATGCATGGATCTCGGATATCGATCTGGTTTTTCATCGGCGTTCTGCTGGTGATTTACGGTTTTCTGATTCTCGGCGCAGGGCTCACGGAGTGGGCAACTTCGACCTACCCGGCCGGCGTGGAACTGAACCAGTTGCACGCGCCCGTCTGGTGGGGCAGCCTGCTGGCGATTCTGGGCCTGCTTTATGTGATTAAATTCCGACCCGGCAAGAACGCGTAGGCCTGGAGGAAGCAGAGGCCTTCAGGCCTCTGAATCGAACGACCGATGGATCGAGGCTTTAGCCCCGGAGGGATGTTTTTCTCGAACCCTGATGCACTGAACCACTTAACCTGCAACAGCACCTGAAGGAGCAACAAGATGACAGCGCAACGCAAGATGACATACGGCATCGTAGTAGGCAATCGCGGATTTTTTCCTGACCATTTGGCCAAGACCGGGCGCGAAGAGATGATCGCGGCGGTTGAAGCGGCCGGGGCCACACCGATCGTCCTCAGCCCCGAAGAATCGAAGTATGGCGCGGTGGAGACTTACGACGAAGCGGCGCGCTGCGCCGAACTGTTCAAGAAGCACGCCGGCGCAATCGACGGCATCATCGTCACGCTGCCCAACTTTGGCGACGAGAGGGGCGTGGCCGACGCGCTGAGACTGTCTGGGCTCAAGGTGCCTGTGCTGATGCAGGCCACGCCCGACCGCTCCGACGCCATGACCATCGCGACGCGTCGCGATAGCTTCTGCGGAAAAATGAGCGCGTGCAACAACCTGATGCAGTACGGCATCGCGTACTCGTTGACCACGCTGCACACTGAGAGCCCGGCCTCGCAAGAGTTCAAAGCCGATCTCGAAGGTTTCGGCCAGGTCTGCCGCATCGTGAAGGGACTAAAGAACCTGAAGATTGGCGCCATCGGCGCGCGCCCCTCGGCCTTCAATACGGTGCGCTACTCCGAGCGCATTCTTGAAACCAGCGGCATCTCGGTCGAGCCGATCGATCTGTCTGAAATCTTCGGCCGCATCAACAAGATGAAGGACTCCGACGACCAGGCGCAAGCCAAGCTCGCTGCCATCAAGCAATATGTCACTACGGCCGGCATTCCTGAAGAAGCGCTGATGAAGATGGCCAAACTGGGCGCGGTGGTCGACGGCTGGATGAAGCAGACGCATTGCACCATTAGTGCCGTGCAATGCTGGACCTCGATGGAGGAGTACTTCGGCGTGGTGCCCTGCACCATCATGAGCATGATGTCGAACAACCTTATTCCATCGGCCTGCGAAGTGGATGTGCCGGGCACGCTGAGCATGTACATGATGGCGCTGGCTTCGGAGACGCCATCGGCGCTGCTTGACTGGAACAACAACTACGGCTCCGACCCGAACAAGTGCGTCTGCTTCCACTGCTCGAATCTGCCCAAGCACTTTTTCGCCGACGTGAAGATGGACTACCAGGAAATCATCGCCGGCACGGTGGGCAAGCTGAACACGTTCGGCACCTGCGTGGGCCGTGTGAAGGCGGGCGCGATGACGTTTGCGCGCTACTCCACCGATGACCGGCGCGGCGTGATCCGCGGCTACACCGGCGCGGGCGCGTTCACTAGTGATCCATTGGAGACCTTCGGCGGCGCCGGCGTTGCCGAGATTCCGCACCTTCAGAAGTTGCTCAAGTACATTTGTCGCGAGGGCTTCGAGCACCACACCGCGGCCAACTTCAGCGCGGTCTCGAACGCGGTCCACGAAGCCGCAACCAACTACCTCGGCTGGGAAAGCTACCACCACGGCGCGGAAGAGTAAGCAGCACAGTTAGACAGTTGGACAGCGCCTTTTTTGTTCATATTGCAATTGGGCTCTGTTGCGGGTTTGAGTGCGGTAGCGATGTTCTTCATGTTCACGCTATCAATTATGCGACGACGGAGCGTAATTATCTGCAACTAAAATTGGAGCTAAGTCCTTGGAATTCAACGCGGGCAGTGTGGACCTATTTTACGTCGAGCATCCCATCCCGCACCGCAGAGCTTGTACGGAGCACCGCCGGCGAAAAGGCACCGTAATCCGGATTGATCTTACGCTTCGATTTTTGAGACCTGAGAAAGCTGAGCCTTGAAACTTACAAAGGAATGAACCATGGCCATCGTAGCGGGAGTCGACTTTGGAACGTTGAGCGTTCGCGTCTCGATCATTGACAGCGAGGGCGGTCGCCTGGGCAGCGCGGTAGCGGAGTATCCGTTGCACCGCAAGCGGGAGGACCCTGACTACGCGACGCAGTCCCACGAGGACCAGATGCGTGCGCTTGTGGCCGCAATGTGCAACGCAGTTGCAGATGCAGGCATCGACGGCCAGCAGATTGAAGCAATCGCGCTCGACACCACCGGATCGAGCGTTGTTCCCGGTCGATTCGGCGATGCAGCCGCTCAACGAGTACTACCTCTGGTGCGATCATCGCGCCAAAGAGGAAGCGCAGGAGATCACTGCGCTCGCGCACAAAGAAAACCTCGAAGCCATCGATTGGTGCGGAGGCGTCTACTCGCACGAGTGGGGCTTCGCCAAGCTGCTGCACTGGCTGCGGCACAATCCCGAAAAGCGTGCGAAGTTCGCTTCGGCCTTCGAACACTGCGACATGGTTGCCGGAACGCTTTGCGGCATTACCGATCCCAAAAAGGTGAAGCGCAGCGTCTGCGCGATGGGCCACAAGTGGATGTGGAACAGCAAGTGGGGCGGGCTTCCCGCACAATCGTTCCTTTCCAAAGTCGATCCGCTGTTCGACGGCGTGCGCGAGAAACTTGACGGCGACTACCTCACCTCCGACCAGCTTGCCGGCCACCTGTCCGAGCCGTGGGCCACTCAAATGGGGCTTAAGGCCGGCATTCCCATCCCCGTGGGCGCATTCGACGCGCACTGGGACGCGCTGGGTGCCGGATGCAAAGAGGGCGACGTGGTGAACGTCGTCGGCACCTCAACCTGCATCGTTGCCATGGCCAAACAGGCCGAGCTTATTCCCGGTGTCTGCGGCGTTGTGCCCGGCAGCGTGCATCCCAAATATACCGGTGTCGAAGCGGGACTTTCGGCTACCGGCGACATCTTCCAGGCCATCGCCAACCGCGCCGGGACAAAAGTTTCCGAGCTTTCGAAGGGCCTTGAAAACTACCGCGCCGGCCAGACCGGTCTGCTGCGCCTGAGCTGGGACAACGGCGACCGCACCGTGCTGGTCAATTCCGAACTCGGCGGCGTCACGTTCGGCTGGAACCTGGTGCATACCGCACAGGACGAACTCTTCGCCGCCATCGAGGGCACCGCATTTCACACCCGCATCATTCTGGAGCGCATGGCTGAGCACGGCGTCCGGGTCGACCGCGTGATCAACGGAGGTGGCGTTCCGCAGTCCAATCCGGTTCTCAACCAGGTTTATGCCAACGTGTTTGGCAAGCCGGTGCTGGTTCCGGCGGGCGTTCCCACGAGCCTGGGATCGGGCATCTTTGCGCTGATGGCAGCGGGCGCATATTCCACTGTCGAAGATGCGCAGGCGGCGCTCTGCCTTGACTTTGCGACAGTCACTCCCGACGCAAAGGCTGCGGCGACTTACGAGCGGCTTTATCCGCTGTACCGGGCGGCGTATTTCGCACTCGGCACGCGCTCGGCTCCGGCTGCCGCACTCGGCAACATTTTGCCGGAACTGCGCAAGATTGCCGCGGAAGTGATGGCTTCGGCCTGAAAGACTAGTTCTTTGACCGCGTGATTTTGTGTTTTCCCACCCTTTCCGCGATGGAACTGCGGAAAGGATGGGGCACCCACATTGGTGCAGATTTAAGCGGTCAGAGACCTGGTGTTTTTAGCGGGCCGGCGGTGCTGGCACCCTTCCAGGCATGTAGCCGATCCGACCCATACCCCTACCCCCGCCGCCCCCCGGGGTATTTCAGGCAAGCTCTTCATTCGAGGAGGCTTAGAGGTGCGGTTCAGCTATAAATTGTTTTGTTTTCAATGACTTAATCTCCAAGCTGGTCAAGACAAATGGGTTACCGATCGGGTCCGGGCCGATTTGCGCCCGGGCCATCGAAGGAGGGTACATTTCCCCGTTTTGAATGTATCGCGGAAGGGGGAAATTAACTGCAATTCCGGAGGGGGAATTATCCACGGGGGGTATAGTTCAGGTTTCGTGCCGCCCCTCCGGGGCGGCGGACCTCCTGTTCTGCCTACCCAGGGCTGCGTCCGCCCCGGCGGACTTGCCCTGGGCTAAACTCGTTGCCTCCCTACGGGAGGCTGGGCTGAAGTGTGTGCGTGAGAATTGAATGCGAGGTCACTGGGATTGCCTGAAAAGTGCCCGCGGCTAAAGCCGCCTCGATATTTTGCGCTTCATTCAGCAGCCTGAAGGCTGCTGCTCCCTCCACTTTCCACACGGAAAGCGTGCCAGAGGAAGTTCTCACGCAGTCACTAAAGCCCGCGATTGGATTCCGGGCTCGATTGAGAGGGCTGAAACTCTGGCCTGCCAGCCGTGCGCTTGTTACAAAAACTTATTGACTTGAGCTTGAGCGGCCCGGCGGAAAGCCGGTTCAGGTATCATTACGTCTATAGATGTGTGCGGCCTGCTTCCCCTGAGGCCTGCCCCCGGTGGTGCCTGTGTCACGATTCTTTCAGCGTCTCGTCTTTGTCCTCTCCCTGGCGATTTTCGCCTCACTCGGCCTCGGGTTTGCCCTGGGCGAATTCGGCTGGTTCGGCGTTCATGCCGGTAACGACCAGGATGGCGCCTACAACCAGATGCGGGTCTATGCCGAGGTGCTGCAAAAGGTGCAGAGCGACTATGTGACCGACCCCAACATCAACCAGGTGACAACCGGCGCGCTGCACGGACTGCTGGAATCGCTCGATGCCGATTCAAGTTATCTGACTCCCGACGAATACAAGCTCTTCAAAGATCGCCCGACCGGCGGCGACGCGCAGGAAGGCATCACAATCTCGAAGCGCTTCGGTTACGCAACCATCGTCAACGTTACTCCCGGCTCGCCTGCCGACCGGGAAAAGCTGCTGGATGGCGGCCATCTGACCGACGGCGATGTGATCGAATCGATCGGCGGCAAGTCGACGCACGACATTCCGCTGGCAATGATCCGGATGATGCTTGAGGGCAAGCCCGGCACCTCGCTTGACTTGACGGTCATCAGGCCCAGCAAGCCCGATCCGGAGAAGGTCGAACTTACACGCGCTGTTGTCGAGCCGCCCAGTCTGGACGAGCAGCAGTATGAAAATTCGACCATCCTTTACCTCAAGCCCGGCGTGCTGACCGCGACGCGTGTTGACGAAATCGCAAACAAAATCAAGGATGCCGGCAAGGGCCGCAAGATCCTGCTCGACCTGCGCGACTGCACGGGCGACGATCTGGAGCAGGGACTGCGCCTGGCCAACTTCTTTATCAAGCAGGGCACGCTGGCCACGCTTCAAGGCCAGACCTATCCCACCAAGACCTTCACCGCCGACCCGGCAAAGTTCATTACCGATGCGCCGGTTGCGCTGATTGTGAACCGCGGCACCTACGGCGCGCCGGAGCTGACGGCAGCGGCGATCGAAGACCTGAAGCGCGGCGACGTGGTGGGCGAACGCACCTTTGGCGAAGGCTCGGTGCAGCGAACGATCGACCTGCCCGACGGCGCGGCGCTCTTTCTGACGGTAGCCAAGTACGAGGACCCGAACGGCAAGAAGATTCAGGATGACGCGGTGACGCCGAATGTTGCCGTGGCCTCGCCGCAGGACGAGATCGACGAAGGCATCACGCCTCCGACCAGCGACGAGATGCTCGACAAGGCCCTCAATCTGCTCAAGGCCAAGGGCGCATAGGCAGACGTTAAACGTCCCCGAGGGGTTAGACAGACAGCGCAAAAACTCGTCGAACGACGCAATGCTGCTACAGTCAGTGCGGCAAGGGCTAAAGCCCTCTTCTTTCTATAGGTTTTATTGGCCCGGCTAAAGCCGTGCCCTTATTACAAAGCACCGCTGGCCTAAAGCCCTCTTCTTTCTATAGGTTTTATTGGCCCGGCTAAAGCCGTGCCCTTTCAAAACAAGCGCCGCCATTGGGTGGAGTGAAGTTCTCGAAAAACCGTCCCTGAGGGGTTAAAACCCCGCCTCTTTATTGCCCTTATCGGCACGACTGAACAAGTTGCGGAAAAACTCATTATTTGAGGACGGGAAGTAGCAGGGGCTAAAGCCCAGCTCATTCTTGTTGGCTTTATCGGCCCGGCTAAAGCCGTGCCCTTGTTACAAAGCCTGCTTCGAATGCGCCTGGGCGAGTTTTTCCGCAACCTGACACCGCAGGGGCTAAAGCCCTCACTCATTTGGCGAGCTTCATCGGCGCGAGTAAACTCGTGCCCTGATACAAAACCGGTCTGGCGATCGGCGCTACGGGTATTTGCGACCGGTGAGAAATGCTGCTAAAGCAGTCCGAGGCGAACGTATTCCTCGTGGATGACCTGATAACACTCGCAGGCAGCATGTACGAGGCCCTCGCGATTTTGGATCGCGACATGTCCCCGCGAATATTCAATGAGTCCAGCCTTGTGCAACATACCGGCCGCCACGGTGACCGAGGTGCGCCGAGTTCCCAGCATCATGGCGAGAAACTCGTGGGTTATGGGGATGCTATCGTTTTGCACTCTGTCCTCGCACATCATCAGCCAGCGGGCGAGACGTTCCTCGAGTTCATGCACCCGGTTGCAGGCAGCGGTTTGAGCCGTCTGCATCAGCATGCCTTGAACCGCTCGTTGCATGCTCAACCGCAGTTCGCTTGATCCGTCAAAATGTTCCTGCAAAACCCTGGCCTTGATGCTGAAGCCATGGCCCGGAATTTGCATGAAGGACCGGTTCAGAGAATGGCGGGTGCCGAGCACCGCGGGCAGCCCCACAAAGCCATCTGTCCCCGTGATGCCCACCTCTATGGTGCTTCCGTTTGCCATGGTCACAACCGTGGAACAAATGCCCTCTTCGAGAAAGTACACGGTATCAACGATTTGGCCTGGATCGTGGAGGGTTCGATTCAGTTTGAGTGTTCACCTGGGAGAGATGAGGCCGAATACGCTTCAACTCGTCCGCCGGCAACGAGGCCAGCACACGATTCTTGAATGGAGGAGGATTTGCAGACGATTCCATGGGGCTCCTTTGCGCAGTGAAGCCAAAAGGCTTGCACCCGAACGCGCAAGAGAGCCGATCCGAAGCCTGTTTCGATCAGAGGCGGGAGTCGTGCGTATAGAGATGTGAAGCGATCATACGCTCTTCGCCGCACGACCATATGTTCGACAGGAGACAGACCCGCCCGAAATGGGAGAATACTCTGCATTTATAGTTCCGAGAGCGGCTTCCCCATTTCACGTCTATCGGCAGGAACCAGCGGTTTTTGGTTGTTGTTTAGTTCCACTCGAGAGGCAACAGCGGGTCGAACCCGTCGAACTTGGCATTTTCGATTTCTTGATTGGATTTGCGAGCGGGACCACAGGTCCCTGGAGACGTTCTTGCCCTCCCCCAGTGATGGATTTTGAAGGACTGACCACCCGAAGAGCTTGATCGGATGCCGGGACGGTGGAAGAAACGAAACACCGGAGCTGCAATGAAGCATGCAGCCTGAGAAAAATCAAAATTGAAGGTTGAAAAGGCCGGCTCAAGGACAGGGACCGGATGCGCCCTCAATGGTCGCGCGAATACCGGAAGATCCGGCGCGCTGTCGTGTTGAACAGGTGCAAAGGAGGAGCGTCATGCCGCAGGCACACCAGCAACCCAATGTTTTCGTTGTGGATGACGAGGAAGTTATCGCGCTGACCCTGACGATGATTTTGCGTTTGCAGGGCGGCTTCAACGCCAGGTCGTTCACCAAGCCCCTCGAGGCTTTGGAAGCTGCTCGATCTGAAGCCCCCGACCTTCTCATTTCCGACGTGATGATGCCGAGGCTCTCCGGGATCGACCTGGCGATAAGGGTGCGAGAGTATTGCCCTGAATGCAAAGTGCTGCTCTTTTCAGGACAAGCCGCGACCTTCAAGATGCTTCAAGACGCCCGTAAAAACGGGAATGACTTCGAAGTTCTTCTCAAGCCTGTGCATCCGGCAGACCTGCTGGCAAGAATTCGGAATCTGACAGAACCGATGTCGTGCCTGAATTTAGCCGAGGAGCGATAAGCGCGAAGTTACCACCTGGAAATGCTTGCGGAGACCGGGCCCCATGCCCGCCGCTGCCCCCTCCCGAATCTGCCCTGCCGTTCCACTCTTGCCCCGCATGGTTCCGGAAACCTAATCGCCCATACATTGAAATTCCGAAAGTGCTAGCCTTGAGGTATATTGTTTTTCCTGCCTGCGAGGCGCGGGGAATCTGTGCGCGCAACATCGGACCCTGAAGCCGGGTTCACAGGTTCAAAAGAAAGAGCGTGTAACCGGTGGCTGCCACCCCCAAACGGCCCGTCGAGAGCCAAGATCCTATACTGCGCGGCCCGAGGTCGCTTGAGCCGGATCGAGCGCGGCGTTCTGCGGGCCAAGAGCCGCCCGATCAGAGATCGCTCGATTTTGACCGGCCTGTGCGCCCCTCTGCGCCGCAGCCGCTCAGGGTGTCTGCGCGGCGCCGCAAACTCGCCGGCCGCTCCGCGCTGGTAATTCTGCTGGTTTTGGCGGCCGTTACCGGGTCGCTGGCCGGGCTCACCCTGATTTATTCGTTCAACCTGCCGCAGATCGGCGATCTGGAGCGCTACCGGCCCTCCACCACGACCGATCTTTACGACCGCAACGGCAAACTGATTGGCTCATTCGCATTGCAGCGCCGCCAGGTGGTGGATTACAACGGCTTTGCGCCCATTCTGCGCCAGGCTGTAATCAGCATTGAAGACAAGAATTTCGAGTCGCACTGGGGCATTAATGTATTTCGTGTGGCCGGAGCGGCGTGGCACGACATTCGCTCGCACGGTCGTGCGCAGGGCGCGTCGACCCTCACGATGCAACTGGCGCGCAACCTGTTTCTCAATGACGAGCGCACCGCCGGCCGCAAGATTCAGGAAGCGTATCTTGCCATCCAGATTGAGCGCGCCTTTACCAAGCAGCAGATTTTTACGCTCTACGGCAACCAGATTTACCTGGGCAGCGGCAACTACGGCTTCGAGGCCGCGTCAGAGTATTTCTTCTCAAAGCACGCCAAAGACCTGAACCTGACCGAGGCGGCGCTGCTGGCCGGGTTGCCCAAGGGGCCGGTGGGCTTTTCTCCGGTGCTCTATCCCGACCGCGCGCTCAAGCGGCGCAACCTGGTGCTCAGCGAGATGGAGTCGGACGGCGTGATTACCCACGTCCAGGCGGAGCAGGCGCGCGAGGCCCCGCTCGGCCTGCACATATCTCAACCTGGAGAAAGTGTGGCGCCGTGGTTCCAGGAAGAGGTGCGGCGCGAGCTTGAAAAGCGCTTTGGCACGGACGAGGTGCATGAGGCCGGATTGCGCGTGGATACCACGCTCGACCTGAACCTGCAGGAGACGGCCAACCGCGCCGTGGACAATGGCCTGGCAACGTACGAGCGCAGGCATGGCTGGAAGGGACATTTGGAGAATGTGATCGCGGAGGGCCAGACGATCGAAGCCTATCGTCATCCCGACTGGGGCGTCCAGTACGGCGCGGGCGACTACGTGCACGCGCTGGTGACGCGCGCGCTGCCGCTGCAGATTCATGCGCGCATGGGGCCGCCCGGCAGAGAGGGCGACGAGATTGTGCTGTTGCCGCAGGACTGGCAGTGGACCGGCCAGCGCTACGGCACCGACCTGGTCAAGCCGGGCGACATTATCTACATTCATTTGACTGGCGCCAGCGAAGGCGCCGCGCTACGCGCCACGCTTGAGCAGGACTCGGGCGCGCAGGGCGCGCTTATGGCCATGGACAACACGACCGGAGATGTGCTGGCCATGGTGGGCGGCCGCGATTACGAACTTTCGGTATTCAATCGCGCCACCCAGGCCGAGCGGCAGGTGGGTTCAAGCTTCAAGCCCTATGTGTACACGGCGGCGATAGAAGACGGCGTAAAGCCCACCGACATCATCATGGATACGCCGGTGAGCTTTGGCAGCTACGTGCCGCACAACTACGAGAACGACTTCAAAGGGGCGATGACTGTCGCGAACGCATTCGCAGAGTCGCGCAATATTCCGGCGCTGAAGCTGGCCGCGCGCGTAGGCATTCATAACGTGATCGATATGGCTCACAAGTTCGGGGTCACTTCGAACATTCCTCCGTATCTGCCGGTGGCGCTGGGCGCGGTTGAGATCACATTGCAGGAGCAGATGGCATCGTATTCGGTCTTCCCCAACGACGGGCTGAGGATTGCGCCGCGGCTCATTCGCAAGGTGTCGAATGCCGATGGCATTGTGATGTGGAGCGACAATCCGGCAGTGACGCAGGTGATCGACCAGCAGACGGCGCGGACCATGATGACGCTGCTTGAAGACGTAACTCAGCACGGAACCGGCTCGATGGCGCGGCAGCTGGGCCACCCGCTGGGCGGCAAGACAGGCACCACCAGCGACTTTACCGACGCATGGTTCATGGGCTTTTCTCCCTCGGTGACCTGCGGAGTCTGGGTGGGGTACGACAGCCGCGAGTCGCTGGGCAAGAAAGAGACCGGCGCGCAGGCAGCGTTGCCCATCTGGATCACGTTTATGAAGCAGGCCATTGTGGGCAAGGACGACGAGCTGTTTCCCGGAGGCGATAACGACTTGACACCTGGGAACAGGCCCGGCCGCTCGCCAGGCAGCAATTTGGACCGGGCCTCGCTGGGTTCGAAATCAGTAGCGCAGCCGGTCGCGAGTCCGCGTTCTGCGCTGACGACGATTGTGCCTCGTGCAGCGGCCGGGCCGATTACCAAGAATGCGAATACGGCGCCTCGAAATCAGACGCAGGGCGCTGTTGGTGCGCCCGTCGTTGATCGCGAACTACATAGCGCTCCGGTTCCCGCATCTGTCGAAACGTCTCAGCCTTTAGTTTTGGGGCGCACAGCCCAGACCGCAGCTCAGCGTTCGGTTTCGTTGCGTGCGTCACAGCCCGCAGCAAACGAAACGGCCAGGAAGCCCCCGCCCGGGGCACACGTTTTTCATTACCTGCCGGTTGGGCGCGGGCCGAGAACCCAGGTCGTAATTCCGCATCCGCCGCGGGTTGCTTCTCGATCTCTGGCCGCTGCCAGGCCACGGCCGAAGCGGGCAGCCCCATCCGGATCGGAAGGAACGCTGGTGAAGCCGGCCATGCCGCACGCAGCTTCTGCAGCCCACCTTAACGCGCCGGTAAAACCGGCGCTGAACTGACGGTATGCCCAGCGCGACTGGCGGTGAGGCTGGTCAACTTGGCCCGGTTCCGATGCCTTTCCACCGGATATCGACAAGCCCGGCGAGGTTCTCAAGCTGTGCCAGGAGCGGCGGCGGCATGGCGGCGCTGCCACGGGGCGCCGGCCAGCGAATTTCGCAGTCGAAACGTTTTTTGCGGTCGAGCGCAGTGTATGAAACAGAAAACGACTTGATTTGGAACCTTGCCTTTTCGAGCTGCCCACGCAGTTCTTCGGCGGACAGGCGATTCTCCACAACAGTCACGCTCAGCTCGGCGAGCTGGTAATTCTCCATGTGCTGTTCAAGGCGCCTCATGCCGGAGAGAATAATGAATCCGATGCCGGTGGCAACCGAGCCAAGTATGAGCTGCCCACCTCCCAGGCACAGGCCGATCACGGTGGCGAACCACAGCGTTGCGGCAGTGGTGATGCCGATTATCATCTCGTTCTTGCGCAGGATGGCGCCCGCTCCGATGAATCCCACGCCGGTAAGAATGCCGAGCGGCAGGCGCATGAGGTCCATTACGGCGAAGGAATCGGGCGGCTTGCCATTCGACTGCATGAGTAAATTCATCTGGATCATTGAAACCGAGGCGGCAAGGGTGACGAGCAGCGTGGTGCGCAGCCCGGCAAAATGCCCGGTCTTGCTGCGCTCCATGCCCAGCAGGCCGCCTGCAACAATGGTAAGAACAAGACGGAGCGCGATTTGCTGCCAATGGATATCGGGCGCCATTCCGGGTTGGATGATGACGACGCGGTCAAGGTAGGCTGCTGATTAGGGCGGGACTCAGCAACGATGTCGCGCTACCCTTTACAGGATATTGCTTACTCAGCGCCCAACAGAGCATTTTCAGGGTTGGTGCATCCGGGCAGGGGCTAAAGAGTTTGCGGAAAAACTCATTGAACGCGGTTCAGTGCCCGAAAAATCGTCCCTCAGGGGCTAAAGCCCGCACTCATTTGGCGAGCCTTATCGGCACGAGTAAACTCGTGCCCTGATACAAAACCGCGTCCCTGGGGTTTTTCCGCAGCCCTTGAAGTCGTGCCCCGACCCGAGGCCCAATCATCTGGAGCCTTTCCGCAGCCTGCGGAGTCCGTGGCTGGCGCAGACCCGGCTGGAAGCTAGTAGCTAGAAGCTAGAAGCTGCTCTCATGAAGTACTTCTTCGCGCGGGCCACATCCTTCATGATCTGCGCTTTCAGCGCTTCGGGTGACGGGAACTTGCGCTCGCCGCGGAGACGCAGCAGAAATTCGAGTTCGAGCGGCGTATCGACACTCGATTCTTTAGGGCCCAGCTCGACGGGCTCAAAGTTCAGAATGTGCGTCTCGATGCCAAAGCCGACGCCTTCAAATGTTGGCCGGTTGCCAACATTGGTCACTGCTTCAAAGGCTCGGCCTTCGATCTTCAATCGCGTGACGTAAACTCCGATCGCCGGCAGCAATCCCTTGTACTCGGCAAGATTCACGGTAGGCACCAGCAGCTTGGAGCCCACGCCGCGCCCGCGCGCCTGCGTGGAGAGCACCGTAAACGGGCGTCCCAGCATCCAGCGCGCACGGCGCATGTCACCGGCGCAAACGAGCGCGCGAATCGCAGAGCTTGAAACCTCGAGGCCGCGCACATCGACGGCCTGGTGCAGGTTAACTTCAAAGCCGAACTCGCGTCCGAAGGCCGCAAGCTCCGCCACGCCTGCTGCGGCGCCGCGCCCGAAGCGAAAATTCAGGCCCTCATGAATGCTCTTTGTGTTGAGCGCCGCAACCAGAATTTTCTCGACGAACTCGCGCGGCGCGAGGCCCGCCAGCGCCGCATCGAAGCGCAGCACAAGGACCGCATCGACGCCGGTTTCAGCCAGCAGACGCAGCCGCTCGCCGAGTGGCGTGATGAGCTGCGGCGCGCGGTCAGGCCGCAGAAATTGTTCGGGGTGAGGCTCGAAGGTGACGGCCATAGCCTGTGCGTTGCGCACCTTCGCGTCGGCCACAACCGCCGAAAGAATCTGGCGATGGCCAAGGTGCACGCCGTCGAAATTGCCAATAGCCAGCGCCGTGGGACCGAAGCCCACGGGAATTTCCTCGAGCGAGCGGAAGAAGCGTGTGGAACCGATGGGCGCGCTCATATCGTTACGGGCACGCTCAACCCGTCATAAGCCAGGCGCACATCTTCAGGCAGCGTCCGATTGGTCTGTTCGTGGCCCAGTTCGTGGGCGATGTGCGTGAACCATGTTTGCTTTGCCCCAATCCGGCGCGTCCACTCCAACGCCTGCTCCACGGTGGAGTGACTCGGGTGCGGCGCATGGCGCAGAGCTGAGAGCACGAGCACATCAATTCCTTCGAGCAGCTTGAGGCTCGCCTCGGGAATCGCGCTCACATCGGTCAGGTACGCGGCATTGCCGAAGCGGTAGCCGCTAATCTCCTGCTTGCCGTGAATCACCGGAATCCGCATGAAATCCGCGCCATGCAGGTTGTTGTGCGCGGCCAGGGGCTTAAGCTCAACCCGCGCGCGGTTGGGGTAAGTTGCGTTGGGCGAGAAGGTGTAATCGAAGATGCGTTGCAGAATCGCAATCGTGTCAGCCGTAGCGTATAGCGGAATGGACCCCGACTTTCTTGCGGCAATAAAACTCAGCGGCCGTAGGTCATCCATGCCCAGAATGTGGTCGGCATGTCCGTGGGTGAAAAAGACCGCGTCGATGTGCGCAACGCGTGCGCGCAACGCCTGCTGGCGGAAGTCGGGCCCGGTATCGATGACCACGATGCGCGGGGATTGAGTCTCAGGGTCAATCCACGAGATCATGACCGAAGGCCTCAACCGGCAATCGCGCGGATCGGCGGACGTGCAAACGGAGCAGGCGCACCCCAGCGTTGGAACTCCCATGGATGTTCCGGTGCCGAGGAATGTGAGGGTGGATTGCATTTCAGCTTCCAGCTTCTAGCTCCTAGCTTTTAGCTCCTAGCTTCTAGCTCGCCAAATATGGCGTCAGGTTCGGAGACCGTTTCTACCGGCCTGAAGCTAGTAGCTAGAAGCCAGGAGCTAGCAGCTGTCTTTACGGTTTTGCCGGCGGAGGTGGCGGCGGAACGCCTTGCACGTTGATCATGCTGGTGAGCTCAAGAAAAGCCATGCGCAGCTCGAACAGTACCGACTGCAGCATGCCCTCTTCCTGGGTGGTCAGGTTGCCCCTGGTTTTTTCAGACAGGACGCCCAGCAGATCGATGGTGTTGCGCGCGCCAACAATGTCGACGCGGGGCCGCTGGCCCTCCTGCGTGCCGGCGCCCATCTGGATCATGCCGGAGAGATAAAACTGCTGCACCAGGTGCTCGAAGCCCACCGTGGGCTGCTTGCCCATGCCGGGATTCTGCGCGCGCAACAGGTCTTCAACGCGCTCGGCCGAGGCTTGGTAAGCAGCATTTTGCTCCTTGCTCTCCTGCGCCGTGGGCGCAGGCGGCAGCGCGCCTTCAAACTCCTGGTCCGGCGCAGTCTCGGCCGCGGGCGGCTCAGGCGCTGGCTCCGCGCGGCTCTCGTTAACAACCAGCCGGGGGCCGGCCCCAGGCTCGGGAGGTTCGGGCGCGCGCTGGCTCTGCTGTTCTTCTTCTTCGGCTTTCATCTTGCGCCGGTCAATCACTTCGAACTTTGGCTTGTCGGTCATGAATCTATTTTCCCATCTTTGGGGTTCGCGATATTTCGTCCCCGGCGGTTCGAGCCGCCCCTATGGGGCGGCAACATTTTGATGCCGGCCTGACCCAGGGTTCCCGTTCGTTCGCCGTTCGGCGAACAAACAGTCCACCCTGGGCTATTTTCGTTTGGCCCCTCCGGGGCCGTAGTGTTTTGTGTATCGCTCACCCAGGACTGCGTTCGCTTTCGCGACCTTGTCCTGGGCCAAACTCATTGCCTCCCTCCGGGAGGCGACCCGTCGATGCGATTAAGCTCGGGCCCTGATAAGAAACAAAACCGGCCGCTTGCAACTTGGGCTTCGTGGCACCCCACCCATCGAGCAAAAAACGCTCGATGGATGGGGCACCCCAATGTTTCATCCATCGCGGGTCGGAGACGCCGTTGAAGGACTCGTACACAACACTCCCGAAACCGCACTTACCGGCGCTCTACAGCACCGGATGCGTTGCATGAATCCGCGCTGTTCCCTCACCCAAGGCCGAAGAGTAGTGCAGAGCCTCTTCCTTAGCTTCGGCCTCCGCTCGCACCATGGCCAAGGCAAAAGCGCGCCGGCCCTTCTCGAGCGGCAGTTCGGAGGCGCTGGTGATGTGCCCGGCCGGCGAACCGTCGGCGAGCTTCAACTCGGTTCCAGACCCGGGAGCAGGCTCAGGCACGGGCCCTTCCAGTTCCAGATGCCGCAAGTGCCGGTGAACGTTGCCGCGCGAGCGAATGCGCTCCACAATCTCCTGGCCAAGGTAGCAGCCCTTGTTAAAATTCAGCGCCCGCAACTGCGCGGTCTCCTGGGGCAGGTCCCGCTCCAGAATATCGATGCCGTAGGCCGGAATGCCCTCGGCGATGCGGAATGCCTCAAGCGAAGCGCAGCCGACCGGTATGGCACCGGCAGTGCGGATGCACGACCACAGCTTGGACAGGCCTGCGCAAGGCACCCAGAAAACGAAATGCGGCGCAAGCACTCCGTAGGTGCGTTCGACGGTAAGGTCGAGACCATTCCAGCCAACCTGGGCGCTTTTCATGGTATTGGCAAAGAACGGCAGGCCCAGCCGCTCAAGAACCTCGGCTGTCTGCGGGCCGGTTACTCCGATAGCGGTTTCGGCGCCGGCGCCGCAAACCGACTCTTCGCCGAGCGGCACCAGTTCCACATCATCCATGATGATGAATTGGTTGAGGTGCGCCATCAGCTTTTCAAACTGCCCCGCTTCAATCTCCAGTTCCAGGCCCGACTCACCGGCAAACGGAGTGCCCAACATAGGATCGCTTTTCCGGGCGGTATCATGATCGGGCGAGCGCCGTTGCGGCGATTGTTCCTCGCCCTCGCGCCACACCGTAAGGTCACCCTGGATGCGGCCTTGCGCATTCAGCACCAGGTTCCACGCACCGGAGTTTGGAAACAGGTCGTTGACCGTGTTGGTAACCATTCCGCTCAACCAGCGAAAGCGGTCGGCGCCGCGAACCTCGACGCGCCGCAGCCAGCCAAGGTCGTGAATTGCGGTGCCGTGGGCCAGCGCAGCTATTTCGGCCGAGGGCGCGTCAAACTGTTGTGGGGTGAGAACGCCGCGATATGCGGAAAGGCTGCGCTGCGTACCGGCAGACTCCTGCATCGAAGAAAGTGCCGTGGCCTGTATGTTAACGGTAAGGCCGGTCTCTGCCATAGGGGATCGTTTCCGCAGTCCCCGGGCAAATTTGCCTGCCTATTTTGGCGACGGCTTGGCGCGGGACCGCATCCTGATTATAGCCTTGATACAGGCAGCGTGAGTGGCCGGTGCCTTCAGGTACGCAGACGCTCACAGGAGATTCGATGAGCCAATTGGAACGAGCAGCAAAACGCCGGACATACGGCGGTCTGGTGGTTGCGCTGGCGGTGTGCCTGGCGGTGGGAATTGCGGGTCAGGGCGTTGCCGCGACGGCGTTTGCGCAGCAGGGTTCCGCTGGTTCGGCTCCGGCTGCCGGGTCTGACAATAACCCCGGCGCCAAGAGCCCGGATTCGTCCCAACCCGCGGGCGGCACCATCACGGGGCACATCACTCCCGAACAAGCCAAACAACTTTTCGCGCTGGTCGACGAGCTGATGAAGTTCGCCTCCGATGAGACCGGGCTGCCGATCAAGAGCACTGTCAAGCGCCAGCTGACCACTCGCGCGGCGGTTGAAGCGTACCTTGAAGAGAAATTCAACGACGATGCGAGCGCCAAGCGGATGGAGCGCGACGAGATCGTACTCAAGAAATTCGGCCTGCTTGATCGCGATTTCGAGTTGAAGCCATTTCTGCTGGAGCTGCTCAAGGAGCAGATCGAGGCCTACTACGACTCCAAAACCAAGACCGTAAACCTGCTCGACTGGGTTGACGCCGACGAGCAGAAACCGGTGCTGGCCCATGAGCTGACCCACGCGTTACAGGATCAGCACAGCGACCTTGATAAGTGGGACGACCAGACTCCTGACGATGTGTCAACCGACGCTGCAGGCGATCAGGACCACCTGGCCCGCGACGAGATGGACACGGCGCGCGATGCCGTGGCCGAGGGTCAGGCGACCGCGGTGATGATGGATTACGTGCTGAAGCCGCTGGGCAAGAGCCTGGTGAAAGATCCCGAGATCATGGACCGGCTCAAGGACCAGATGACCTCGTCGGAGAACTCGCCGGTTATGGCGCGGGCGCCGCTGCTGCTGTCGGAGTCGATGCTCTTTCCTTATCGCGAGGGCCTGAGCTTTGAGCAGGACGTCTGGATGGACGAGGGAAAGGCCGCGGCTTTCGCGGGCGCTCTCGACCGCCCGCCGACGTCCACATGGGAGATCATCAATCCGCGCGTCTACGAGCAGAAACAGATGCCCGCAATTCCCCTGCTACCCAACTTCCACCCGATTACCGACAAGCTTTACAAGCCTTACGACATTGGGCAGGTGGGCCAGCTCGATCTGCACATCCTGGCAGAACTGTATGGGGGCGATTCGGCAGCGGTGGATCTGACGCCCGCCTGGAACGGCGGCCTTTACTGGGCGGGTCAGTTGCGCAGCGCCACAACTCCGGCCGAGCAGGACAATACAAATTCGCTTGCCCTCTTCTACCTTTCGATGTGGAAGAATCCGGTTTCAGCCAATGACTTTGCCAAGATGTATGCCGACAACCTGGGCCGCAAATATTCCAACGTCCACCTGGATACTTCTGCCTCGGTTACCGCGCCCTCAAGTAACGGGACGGGCGAGGAAGTCTACTCCACCAGCGAAGGACCGGTGGTGATCACGACTCGAGGCAAGATGGTATTCGTGGCGGAGAGTTTTCCTCTCGATATGGCCCGCAAGCTGACCACGCTCATCCTCGACGCTCAGGGCGGAGGCGATCTGCGCATGGTGTCGCTGCCGGGCTCGCGGAGGATTGTGGCGGATTCGCGCGGAGCGGCGCAGCCGGATTTGGAGCCGGCCGTTTTTCGCGCTGCGCGGACTGATTTGCAGCCCGCTGACAGCCGTCCTTTGCAGCCGCTTTCGGGCGATCTGATGCAATTCTTCGGTGACTGCGGGGTGATGAGGGTTGAGGTTGACGCTTCGATGAAAGCCGTTCACTAAGCGCCTGTGGTCGCCGGGGATTTGAGTGCCTCCCGCGTAGAGACGAAGCTCCCGCAAGGACTTGAGTGTCTGAGTGAGAACTTGTTGGCAGGCTATCCGTGTGCGAATCGGAGGGAGCAGCAGCCTTCAGGCTGCTGAACGAGCGCAAAACAATTCGAGCGGCTTTAGGGCGTTTTCAGAGTTGATGTATCGGGCAGGGGCTAAAGCCTAAAGTTTTTATGGGCGTTTTTGCGGCACGACTAAAGTCATGCCCTGATACAAGGCCTTGCCTCGGATACATCAACTCAGAATTTGGTCTAGCCGCCGGCGATTCCGAGCGATTTTGTATCTTCGACACGAGTCCTCAAGCACACTCTTGGGCCCGAAGCCTCACGCGTTATGATGAAAATCCGGAAGCGAAGCGGGAAGAATCGCTCCGGAGGAGATAGCGCATTGCCGGGTAAGCTCGAACTGTTGTTGGGACCGATGAGAAGCAACAAGACCGCGGAGTTGCTTCGCCGCGCCGAGATGCGCCGCCAGTACGCCAAGCAATATGTAATGGTGCTCAAGCCCAGCGACGACACCAAAGGCGGTCCCGGAGTGGTTGAGAGCCGCAATCCCAACGGCCATGGCAAATCGAAGGCCCTCGAATTCCCTTCCTCGAATCCGTGGGAGGTGCTCGAAGCCATCGCCGAAAAAGAGCAGGAGATAGGCAAACGCGTGGAGTGCATCGCCCTTGACGAGGGCCAGTTCGTCACCGACCTCTTTCTCTTCACCAAGCACCTGCTCGACAACAATCACGACGTGCTGGTGGCCGGGCTCGACCTGGATTTTCGCGCCATGCCCTTCGGCGAGATGCTCAACCTGAACTGGCTGGTGAACGCCTATGGCGGCAACATTACCGAGTGCATAGCCTATTGCACGTGCGGCGCGCGGGCGCTCTACTCGCAGCGGCTTATCGACGGCAAACCCGCACCCTACGACAGCCCGATCAAGGTGCCCGGCGACGCCTACGAGCCACGCTGCGCCGAGCACTTTGTGCTGCCGGGCAAGCCGCATTAAAAGACGGCTTTCAGCTATCAGCTATCAGCTATCAGTTTTCAGCTCTCAGCTCCCAGCTCTCAGCTTTTGGTGAGGCGGAACGAGGAGCGTGCTTGACGACCGTTTCTGCCAAGCTCCAAAAATCGTAGTGCAAATAATGGCTTGAGGCACGGGGACGAGGTCGTAGAATCCCTCCATGCACAAATCCGCTGCCTGTTGCGCATTTCCCTTCATCGCCATTTGCATCTTCGCAACTTCATTAGCCGCGCAGGAAGCGCTGCCGCACGCTTCGCCGGCCGATCGCGCCGAGGCCCTCGCCATCTTCAAGCAGCTTGTCGAAACCAATACCACCGACACGCCGGAGGGCAATGTAAGCGCTGCAACCGCGCCGCTCGAGATGCGTTTTCTCGATGCCGGTTTCCCTGAGGCCGATGTTCACCTCATCGGACCCAACCCCAAAAAGATGAACCTCGTGGTCCGCTACCGCGCAGAAGGCACGCCCACTGAAAAACCTGTGCTCTTCCTGTGCCACATTGACGTGGTGCAGGCGCTCAGAGCGGACTGGTCGGCCGATCCTTTCAAGTTTATTGAGAAGGATGGTTACTGGTACGGCCGCGGCACGCAGGACATGAAGGACTCCGACGCCGCGCTGGTTGAGACTTTTCTGCGCCTGCATCGCGAGGGATACAAGCCGAAGCGCGATCTGATTCTGGCACTCACCGCCGATGAAGAGGGCGGCAAATTCAACGGCGCATCGTGGCTGGTGAACACGCATCGCGATCTTGTGGATGCCGCCTACGTCATCAATCCGGATTCCGGCGGCGTGGACCTTGAGAACGGCCGGCCCACCGTGGCCGCGGTCGAAGCCACTGAGAAGGTCTACTCCGACTTCCAGCTCACCACCACCGATCGTGGCGGCCACAGTTCGCTGCCACGGCCCGACAACGCCATCTACGAATTGATGGCCGCGCTCGACAAGTTGTCCACTTATGCTTTTCCTTTCGAACTCAATGAAGTGACGCGCACTTACTTTACGAATCTGGCCAAGCGCGAAACCGGCCAGACCGCAGACGATATGCGCGCGATTCTTGCCGATCCGCCGGACATGGCCGCGGCTGCCCGGTTGAGCCAGTCGCCGAGCTATAACTCGAACTTCCGCACCACCTGCGTGGCCACGCGCCTCAGCGGCGGCGACGCCAACAACGCGCTGCCGCAGATGGCCCAGGCCATCGTTAACTGCCGCATCTTTCCCGGCCACTCGCCCGAGGAGATTCGCCAGCAGCTCATCGGCCTCTTCAACGATCCCAAGCTGACCGTGAAATATGTCTCCGACGCCGGAGAGATCTCAGAGGTGGCGCCGGATCGGAAGGCCATCACGCCGCCACCGCCTATCCCCGAGGTCTTTGATCCGCTCACCAAAATCACCGACGAGATATGGCCGGGCGTGCCGGTGACGCCAATCATGGAAAACGGCGCCAGCGACTCTATCTACTTTGCCCAGGCCGGCATTCCCAGCTACGGATATTCGGCGATCGCCCTTGAAGTGGACGACGTGCGTGCGCATGGTAAAGACGAACGCCTGCCCGAGGATTCCTTCTGGAAGTCGCTCGACTTTTTCTACGCGTTTGCCAAGGCGGTGGGAGGCAAGTGAACCGTGGGTTGACGCTGGCAGGAATGAATCGACCTAGCGGAACAGGTATACAATGTGTATCTGAGGTGGTGCGATGGCTTCCGGAATGGTTCACATCCGAGTCGACACGAAGGTCAAAGCAAAAGCAGCCAAAACGCTGGCGGCTATGGGGTTGACGGTTTCCGATGCCGTTCGCCTTTTGCTCACCCGCGTCGCGGTTGAAAAAGCCATGCCGTTCGAGGTGCGTGTTCCGAACCGGGAGACGCAGGCCGCAATCGAGGCCGGCGAGCGGGGCAAGGTTTCCCGAGCCCGAAGCGTGAATGCTATGATGGCAAGCCTGAATGCGAACGATTGAGTGGACCTCGGCTTTCAAACGCGACTACAAACGCGCCAAAGCTACGCCGCGCCACAAGGACATTGAGACTCTCCTTCCCTCAATCGTGAACCTTCTTGTCAACGATCTTCCTTTACCTGATAAGTTCCGGGATCACGGTCTGAGAGGCAATTGGAGAAGTCATCGTGAGTGCCACCTGAAGCCTGACCTACTACTGATCTACAAACTCCCTGACGACGATACATTGCGGCTGGTGCGCATGGGCTCTCACTCCGAACTGTTTGCCAAGTAATTGCGTTCCGCCCCCGCTGCTAGACTGGACACTGCATGATTCTCCCGTTCGTCCGCGAAATTTTCGCGGAACTGGAGCAGACCTCGGGATTCGAACGCGTTCGCAGGCATCTGAGCCTGGGTGCGGGGCAGATGATTCGCTACTGACGCTCACCGAGCAACCAGGCAAGAATTGCGGGGGAGATATGGAAGCTCGTCCGTCGCAGATGTTCGATAGCGTCTTGCAGATCGAGCAATCCCTCTTCGCTAGCCTCGCGCAAGACACCGAGGGTGCCTATTACGAGCAGGCCGCGTCGTTCCGCCTCCCTGCGCCCCAGAAGTTCATCGACAATCAACTGAATTGAATCCGACGATCCCGAAAGCTGCTCGGCAAGAGTAATGGCATCGCGTTCTCCGGCATCGAGCTTTGCCAACGCCGGATCGGAGATGGGAGCGGGCGCAATAACTTCAAGCCAATCGGGTGGACGCGACATCCACGCCTGCACATCTGCTGGAGTGCGCAAGTGAGTCAATTCCTCATGCACTGAGGGAGGAATAATCACCCGTCCATAGAGCCTCGGGAGCACATCGATTTCGCCAATGAGGATCAGGTAATTGATGGGCGTTGTATCGGCAACGACGATCATCCAGCAAGACGCTCATCGGGAGGAGAGGGATGCTGCCGCAGACGTCTCATCCGCAGCGCCGAATTACGATCCCGCTCCAAGTCGTCTAACGAATAGTGCAACCAGGCTCCGCGTTCCTTCAGGAAAGCATGGACTTCCATGCGGGTATCAAAGCCCAGCAGTTGCCTGATCTCGGATTCGGAAAGGCGCTCGGTCCTGTATCCTTCGACGGCTAGCGCTTCCAGCGCCGCGCGGGAAATATCCGCGCCTCCGGAGACCATCTGTGCGGCCAATTCATCCGGAATGTTGAGAGTTACCTGCATGGTCTGAGGATACCACCGGTTCCAAACCCCCGCTGCTAAACTAAACACTGCATGATTCTCCCGTTCGTCCGCGAAATTTTCGTGGAACTGGAGCAGACCTCGGGATTCGAACGCGTTCGCAGGCACCTGAGCCTGGGTGCGGGGCGCAGGCGTGTGTCCGGGTTGACTGCGACTGCGCGTGCGCTTTACATCCCGTTGATGGCGCGGGCAGCCCGCCAGCCGGTGGTCGTCATCGTGGCCGATAACAAGGCGGCCGAAACCCTCGAGCCACTTTTGAAAGCCGGATGCGAACTCACCGGCGCAATCGATCCAGCTAGAGTCGTTCGCCTGCCGGCTCACGACGTGCTTCCATTTGAAAATCTCTCGCCTCACCCCGACGTGCAGGAGCAGCGCGCTTCGGCGCTGTGGAAGCTCTCGACCAACGCCGTCGACATTCTCATCGCTCCGGTGGAGTCGGCGGCGCTTCGCCTCTTCGATCGCGAGTATTATGCCGGCCTCGCCGTCACGCTGCGGCGCGGCGACGAGCTCGACCTTGAAACCCTCACCGCGCACCTGGCCAGCGTGGGTTACACGCAGATGGACCTGGTGGAGATGCCCGGCCAGTTCACGCGGCGCGGCGGCATTCTCGATGTCTACTCGCCCGAGGCCGACCGCCCCGTGCGCATCGAGTTCTTTGGCGACGAGATCGACACCATCCGCAAGTTTGACCCCGAGACGCAGCGTTCGCAAAGCGGCCTCGACGAAACCGAATTGCTGCCTCTGACCGAGACTCCGGTCACCGAGCACCTGCTGGCCGCGGTCAACGCGCGCTTGAGCCATCAGCGCATCGAAATTGAAAATGAAGAGATGGCAGCCGAGGCCGCCGCTGCGGGCGGCGTGAGCGTCTTTCCGGGGTGGGAGTTTTTCGCTTCCGTTGCCGGAGCGCAAAAATCGCTGCTCTCGCTCATTTCACGTTCGGCGCTCTTTGTCGACGAGCCCGCCATGGTGCGCAACCAGATCGATCGCTGGTGGAACAAGGTGGAGCAGCGCCACGAGCGCTCCGGCGTTGGCTCGCTCATCCGGCCTGAAGACATTTATCTCCGCCCCGAGATTTTGGCCGCGTCGCTCCAGTCGCACATGGGTCTCGATCTCGATCAGCTCGGCGCCATCGACGTGCTCGACGAAGATGCAACGCTTGGCGAAATCGAGTTGCAAACGCGTCCCACGCTGCGTTTTCACGGCTCCATCCCCGCGCTCACCGAGCAAATTAAAAACCTGATGCAGACTGAGTCGCGCATCGTGCTGGCCGTGCCCCACCAGGGAGATGTGGAGCGCCTGGCAACCGTGATGCGCGACTACCAGGTTCCCTATCGCCTTGGCAGCCGCATGGCGCATCCCGGCGAAACCATCTTTGAAGAAGCCAGCTACATGGCCGGCGATTTGCGCGTCCCGGTCATCGTGCGCTCGCCGCTCGCCTCGGGCGTCAGCTTCCCCGCTGCGAATCTTATCGTCTTCGGCGCCAACGATCTGAACGACGAGGCCGATGTGGCCGCGCGGCCCGCGCCCAAGAAATCAAAGACCGCGGCCTTTGTCTCGGACTTTCGCGACCTCACCATCGGCGATTACGTGGTGCACGTGGAGCACGGCATCGCGCAGTACCAGGGTCTGAAAGAGATTGTGCAGGATGGCCTCTCGGTTGAGTTCATGATTCTCGAGTTCGCCGAGAGCGCCAAGCTTTATGTCCCGCTCACGCGCCTCGACCTCATCCAGAAGTACCGCTCGACCGACACCGGCCCCGCGCCGATACTCAACAAGCTGGGCTCGCAACAATGGACCAAGACCAAGGCGCGCGTGCGCAAGGCCATGCAGGATATGGCGGGCGAACTGCTCAAGCTGTACGCCGAGCGCCACACCGCAGAGGGCAACGCTTTCTCAAAAGATAACGAGTTTCAGCGCGAGTTTGAAGACGCTTTCGACTACACCGAGACCGATGACCAGGTCACTGCCATCCGCGCCATCAAAAACGACATGGAGTCGACTACACCCATGGATCGGCTGCTCTGCGGCGATGTAGGCTATGGCAAAACCGAAGTGGCCATGCGCGCCGCCTTCAAGGCCGTGCAGGATGGCAAGCAGGTGGCCGTGCTGACTCCCACAACGGTCCTCAGCTTCCAGCACTTTGAAACCTTCAAGCAGCGCTTCTCGCAGTTCCCCATTCACGTGGAGATGATCTCGCGCTTCCGCACTGCGAAGGAGCAAAAAGACATTGTGGAGCGCGTCGAGCAGGGCAAAGTGGACATACTCATCGGCACGCACCGGCTGCTCTCGAAAGACATCAAGTTCCAGGATCTCGGCCTGCTCATCGTCGACGAAGAGCAGCGCTTCGGCGTGCGCCACAAGGAACGCCTGAAGCAGATGCGCAAGGAGATCGACGTGCTGGCCATGAGCGCTACGCCTATTCCACGCACGCTGCACATGTCGCTAGTGGGCCTGCGCGATATGAGCGTAATTGAAACGCCGCCCAAAGACCGCATGGCCATTCAGACCGTGGTGGCCAAATTCGACGAGAAGATTGTGCGTTCTGCGGTTGAGGTTGAACTTGAACGCGGCGGCCAGGTGTTCTTCGTCCACAATCGCGTGGAATCGATCTACGAGATCGCCGCGCGCATTCAGGAACTGGTGCCGGGGGCGCGCGTCGCCGTAGGCCATGGACAGATGGGCGAAAGCGAGCTTGAAAGAGTGATGCTGGCCTTCATGCATCACGAGTACGACGTGCTGGTGGCCACCACCATCATCGAGAACGGGCTTGACATCCCGCTTGCGAATACCATTCTGATCAATCGCGCCGATCGCCACGGGCTGAGCGAGCTGTACCAGTTGCGCGGCCGCGTGGGCCGGTCCAATCGCCGCGCGTACGCATATCTGATGATCCCGCAGGACACTGAGCTCACCGAGATTGCGCGTCGCAGGCTCGCGGCGCTCAAGGAGTTCAGCGACCTTGGCGCAGGATTCAAAATTGCCGCACTCGATCTTGAGTTGCGCGGCGCAGGCAACATGCTGGGCGGTGAGCAGAGCGGCCACATTGAGGCGGTCGGATTCGAGCTCTACACATCCATGCTTGAGGCTGCGGTAAAAGAGCTGAAGGGCGAAGGCGCGGAAGAGCGCCCAACCACGCAACTCAACCTGGGCATTGCGCTGCGCATCGACGAGAGCTACGTGCCCGAGGAGAACCAGCGCCTGCGTCTTTACAAGAAGATTGCCGGAACGCAGTCCACAGCCGCTATCAACGAGATTCGCGCAGAACTGGAAGACCGTTACGGCGCGCTACCGGACGCGACTGTTTACCTGCTTGAGGCGGCGATGCTGCGCCTGGAGTGCGAGCGCATCGGCGTGGCGCAGATCGACCGCAAGCGCAACGAGTTGCAGATTCGCTTTGTTGAGAACGCCGTCGTCGATCCAAACCGGCTGATGCAGCTGGTGGCACGCAACGCCAAGCGGGGCGCGCAATTCACGCCGCAGGGCGTGCTCAAACTGCCGCTGGCGGCCACCCGTCCCGATGAAGTTCTGCTTGAGATTCAAGAGATTCTGTCGCGGCTCGCACCGGATCCGGTAAACGTATGATTTGCGGAATTGATTTGAGAGGCTGACGAATGAAGAAAGCTTTCGTAATTGCAGTACTTGGAGTTTGTATGTCTGCCGCATCGGCGCAGGATAACTGGAAGCAGCAGTTTGCGAAGGTCTCGGACGAGTACTTCGACCAGGTGTACTTTCACTACTCGCCTTCGGCCGGAACCCAGGCGGGCTTGCACCGGTACGACGGGCAGCTCGAGGACTTCTCGCGCAAGAACATTGATGCGGAGATTGCGGCGCTGCATGGCTTCGAACAGCGCCTGCTTGCCATTGAGCCGGATAACTCGCCGGCGGACTTTGTTCCTCGGACCGATCGCGAATTAATGCTGAATAACATCCGCTCCGGGCTACTAACTCTCGAAGTTATCAAGCCGTGGCAGAAGAATGCCGATAACTACTCAAGCGCCTGCGCCAGCGGCGCATTCGTCCTCATGGAGCGGAACTTTGCGCCGGTTGACGACCGGCTGCGCTCATTGATCTCGCGCGAAAAACAGATGCCCGCGTTGTTGTCCGCCGCGCACGAGAATCTGCAGAATCCTCCGCGCATCTTTACCGAAATTGCAATCGAGCAACTGCCCGACATCGTCAGCTTCTTTCAGCACGACGTGCCGCAGGCGTTCGCCGACGCGAAAGATCTTGCCCTGAAAACCGAGTTCGCTACAACTAACGCCGCCGCGATTTCAGCGCTTAATGATTACCTCGCCTGGCTCAAGAGCGACGTGCTTCCCCGCTCCAATGGCGACTTCCGCATCGGCGCAGATACGTTTAGCAAGAAGCTCGAGTACGACGAAATGGTTGACCTGCCACTCGACAAGCTGCTTGAGATAGGGTGGGCGGACATGCGCAAGAATCAGGAGCATTTCAGGCAGGTGGCAGCGGAGCTCGAACCCGGTAAGGACCCGCACGAAGTGCTTGAAGAGCTTGGCGCCGACCATCCCGCACCAGACCAGCTCATGAACGCGTTCCGCGCCAGGTTCGACGGTCTGGTAACCTTCATTCACGAACACCACATCGTCACGCTTCCCTCGGATGTGAAACCTGTTCTCGAAGAGTCGCCGCCATTTATGCGAGCCACTACAACCGCAAGCATGGATACGCCGGGTCCCTATGAAACCCACGCCACCACGGCATATTTCAACGTGACGCTGCCTGACCCGAGTTGGTCGAAGGCAGACGTTGACGGCTACATGCACGGCTTCAACGTCGGCACCATCGTATCGACGGCGGTGCATGAGGCCTACCCCGGCCACTATGTGCAATTCCTGTGGCTGCCACAGGCGCCGAGCAAGGTGCGCAAGCTGCTTGGTGCAAACACCGATGTGGAAGGCTGGGCACACTGCTGCGAGCAGATGATGCTTGACGAGGGTTACGGACAGCCTGGCGTGGGCGCCAAGGATGAGCACGAATCAAAACTGCTGCGACTCGGCCAACTGCAGGATGCTCTGCTGCGCAACGCGCGATTCATTGTCGGCATCGAAATGCACACAGGTAAGATGTCGATGGAGGAGGCTGAGGCCTTCTTTCAGAAAGAAGGTTACCAGTCGAAGGAGAACGCCGCTGTTGAAACCAAGAGAGGCACGGGCGACCCGACCTATCTTTATTACACGCTGGGCAAGCTTGAGATTATGAAGCTGCGCGAAGATGTTATGAAGAAAGAGGGCGGGGCATTCTCACTGGAGAAATTCCACGACGATTTTCTGCGCCAGGGCTTCCCGCCGATCAAGATCGTTCGCGAGGCCATGCTGGGCGATGACTCGCCAACACTTTGATTGAAGGAGATTGAATGAGCAAGACTGTACGCAAGGCGGTTTTTCCGGCCGCCGGCTTGGGAACGCGATTTCTTCCCGCCACCAAGGCCGTTCCCAAAGAGATGCTGCCTTTGGTCGACAAGCCGATCATTCAGTACGGCGTTGAAGAAGCGATTGCTTCAGGCATCGAGCATGTTATCGTCGTGACCGGTCGCGGCAAAGGTATCATGGAAGATCACTTTGACTTCGCTCCCGAGCTCGATGCCGCGCTCGATCGCAAAGGCAAAGCCGAACTGCTCAAGATTTCACGCGATGCGGCTACCCTGGCGCGGATAAGCTATGTGCGCCAGAAAGAGCCGCTGGGACTGGGTCACGCTGTTCTGTGCGCAAAGGATCTGGTCGGCGACGAGCCCTTCGCCGTGATTCTGCCTGACGATGTGATCGACGCCAATCCACCGTGTCTCAAGCAGATGATCGATGTCTTCAATGAGAAAGGCGGATCGGTGTTGGCGACGATGACAGTCGATGGGCCCGGGATCAGCGCCTACGGCGTTCTCTCCGGCTCACCGGATCCAGCGAATCCGCGGATTTACAACTGCACCGGCATGGTCGAGAAACCGAAGTTCGAAGATGCGCCATCGAGCCAGGCAATTATCGGCCGCTATATTCTTACACCGCGGGTGTTCGAGTTACTCGAGACTACCAAGCCGGGAGCCATCGGAGAGATACAACTTACCGACGGTATTCTCGCATTACTGAAAGACGAGAAAGTATACGGCTATAACTTCGAGGGTAAGAGATTCGACGCCGGCGATAAGTTCGGTATGTTGCAGGCGACCGTTGAATTTGCGCTCAAACGCCCGGAGTTCCGCGATAAGTTTCGGACTTATCTCAAAGGATTGGGATTTTAGCGAGTCAGCGAGTCAGCGAGTCAGCAAGTCAGCCGATTGTGCGCTGTGCGCTGACTTGCCGACTCGCTGACTTGCTGCCTTTACGCCTTCCACTTGATATTGCATCCGATCGACGGGCGCTGGTCTCTGGAAACCGGCTTGCCGGCGAGCACCGTGTCAATGGCGGCGCGCAAATCCTCGCCTGTGACGGGCGCCCCGTTGCCGGGCCGGCTCGAGTCATATTGCCCGCGATAAACCAGCCTGAAATCTTTATCGAAAAGGAAGAAATCGGGAGTGCAGGCCGCCGAATACGCATGCGCCACAGCCTGCGTCTCATCGTAGAGATAAGGAAACGTGAACCCGAACGCCCGGGCCTGCGCTTTCAATCCTGCAGGGCCGTCAGCCGGGTACGTGGTCGCATCGTTCGAGCTGATCGCCACAATCCCAATCGGCTTCGAAGCGTAATGGGCGCCAAGCTTACCGAGCGAACTTTCAATGTGCTTTACATAAGGACAGTGCGTGCAGACAAACATCACCAGCAGCGCATCCTTACCTTTGAAATCGTCCCTTCTGACCGCATTTCCAGTTACCGTATCGGTAAGTGCGAAGTCCGGCGCGGTGGTTCCAAGTTCAAGCATCGTTGATCCTGTAAGCGACATGATTCCTCCTTTAAGCGGAGTTAACGGCGTCAGCGTAGCTAGCGAGGTTATCGGAGTTAGTAAAAGCACCGGAGCAACCCGCAAGACGATCGGCGATTCACACGGTCGGCTTGTCTAACTCCGCTAACACGCGCAAAGCGCGGCCAACAGCGCTAACTCCGCTTCCTTCCTAAAACAACCCCGGCTGCCGTCCCGTATGCGCGATGCCGAAGTGTTCATACGCCAGGCGAGTGGCTACGCGCCCGCGCGGCGTGCGGTCAAGAAATCCAATCTGAATCAGGAATGGCTCGTAGACTTCTTCGAGCGCGTCTTCTTCTTCAGCCAGCGTCGCCGCCAGCGTACCCAGACCCACCGGGCCCCCGTCGTATTTTTGGATAATCGTCAGCATAAGGCGGCGATCGATCTCGTCGAATCCGTGCGCATCCACTTCGAGCATGGTCAGCGCGGCGTTCGCAGTTGGCAGGTCGATGGAGCCCGAACCGCGCACCTGGGCGTAGTCGCGGACCCGGCGCAGCAGCCGGTTGGCGATACGCGGCGTGCCACGCGAGCGCAGCGCGATTTCGGCGGCGCCGTCGGCATCGACGGGAATCTGCAGCACCTCGGCCGACCGCTCCACGATGACCCGCAGTTCCTCCTCGCTGTAGAACTCGAGCCGCAATAGAATGCCGAAACGCGAGCGCAGCGGCGACGAAAGCAGTCCCGGCCGCGTGGTGGCCCCGATAAACGTGAAGGGCCTGATCTCCATCACGTGGGTGCGCGCTGCCGGGCCCTGACCGATGATGATGTCGAGTTTGTAATCTTCGAGCGCGGTGTAAAGTTTTTCTTCGAGCACCGGCTGCATGCGGTGAATCTCGTCGAGGAACAGCACCTGGCGCTCGCGCAAGTTGGTGAGGATGGCGGTCAGGTCGCCCTGGATCTGGAGGGCCGGGCCGGAAGTCTGCTGAAACCCCACGTCAAGCTCATTGGCAATGATGGTGGCCAGGGTGGTCTTGCCCAGGCCGGGAGGGCCGAAGAGCAGCACGTGGTCGAGGGCCTCGCCGCGGGATTTAGCCGCCTCAAGCGCAATCGCCAGTTGCTCTTTGGCTTTGGACTGGCCGATGAACTCACGCAGCCAGCGCGGCCGTAGTTTGAGCTCAAATCCCTGCTCCTCGTCGGCGCGGGCGGCGCTCACGAGCCGTTCCGGGGTGTTGTCGCGGGCAATTGCCATGGTCAGGAGCAGTGTAGCCGTTTCCTGCGCCGGGGTAAAAGCCGGGTCGATTCGCAACCGGGGCGGCCCCGATACAAATGATTCAGCGGATCAGAGTTAAGGCTGCGCATTGGCCTCAAGCGGCACCCTTCAATCCCTTTAACATGGCCCTTTTGTGGCAGGATTAATGATTGACTATGGAGGGTTTATTGACTATCTTTATACCACACGAACAGTGCGTCCGCGCGGACCGAAAAGGTTCGCCGATGGGTGGATTATATTCGAAGGCATAATAGCCTGCGAGTGTTTGCTATGAGATATATGGCCGGCGCCGATACCGGCAGGAAATCCCGGAGGGTAACGATGTTTGATCGCGTTAAGTTGGGAGCGCTGCTCCTGATTGGTGTTGCGCTGCCAATTATGGGCTGCGGTTCCGCTGAAGTCGATACGCTTCAGGTTTCGCCGGCCACAGTAAGCATGGTGCCTGGCGCCACGGCCCAGTTGACCGCTACCGGAGTCTATAGTCACGGATCGGGACCCTCTACGACTCAGGATCTCACCAACCAGGTGACTTGGAGTACGGCATCGGCCGATGTCGCGACCGTGTCGAATACCGGCCTGGTTACAGGGGTCGGCGCCGGCACGGTATCCATTACCGCTTCGATCAAAGGCTATACCGGGGTACTTTCGGCTACTTCGGCCATTACGGTTACGAGCACCACAACTGGGACGGCAGGCGGCGATATTGTGTCGCTAAGCATTATCCCGGGCAGTCAAACCGTAGCTGGGCCCAATAACACGGCCACCTTCCTGGCAGTGGGAACTACGGCATCGGGCGCAACCGTGAACGTGGATTCGCAGGTTGTATGGAGTTCGAGCAGCAGCCAGATTGCCACCGTCGGTTCTTCAACCGGCATTGCGACTTCAGTGGGCCAGGGAACGGCGACGATCACCGGGGTGTACACCAATGCCGACGGCACTGTGGCAACAGGCACAGCGACCATCACGGTAACTGCAGGGGCCAACTCGGACTTCACCGCGCTTACGATTCTGCCGGGTTCGCAAACGATCTCTTCAGGCGGAAGCAGCGACTTCATCGCGCTTGCAACCGCAGGCGCAAGCGGCTTAATCGAAAACGTGAGCGACAATCCGTCGCTGAAGTGGTCGTCTACCATTCCAGCCATAGCCACCATCTCATCGACTGGTATTGCGACCGGGGTAAGCACAGGTACAGCGACAATCGCCGCGCTGTTGACCAACCCCGACAACTCTGTCGCATCGGCAACGGCCAATCTGACCGTGTCGGCAACCCCTCCTCCTGAGCCCATTCTCTCGCTCACCATCATTCCTGGCTCGATCACCGTCGGGGACTTTTATCTGACAGGACAGTTCCTGGCCATTGGAACCTTTGCGACGGCCCCATATGTGAGGGACCTGACCAACGATCCGGCGACAACCTGGCTTTCCAGCCAGCAGGAGATCTTCCCGGTCGACACCAACTCCGGCGGAAATCCTGGAGCCAGCGCCGGACTGGTGACTGCTATCGGGAGCGGAGGCGCGACCATCATTGCTGAATCAGCGAGCCAGGACGGGACCATTCAAACCGCAACGGCTACATTTAGCTGCCCCTATCTGCTGCCTGCCCCGCCACAACCTGGTTCATGCTATCCAGGTGAACCACCTGCGTACGAACTGCTTGCGACCTTGACCGTCTATAACGAAGGTTTGAACACTACCAACTGGTTGGTTACCGCTCCTTCGGCCACGGGAACTCCCGACGTGATCCACTGCGGCCCGGCCTGGGTTCCGACGGCCAAACAGCCGGGTACGGGTTCGGTCTGCACGGCCACCTATCCCATGAATGTCACTACTCCCGCCGGCACCCAGGGAGTGGTTATAACTGCAACTGGCGGCCAGTTCGGCGGCTGGTCTTACAACTGCATTCCAAGCGACGCCAATGGCAAAACCACCAATCCTCCGGCCCAAACTGCAGCCGGGCCAAACTACTGCGTCATACCATTCACTGGAACCTACACCTATGTTGACAGCGGTGGAAATACCCACACCGTTACCGTCAACGGTCTAAACCAGACGGTGGGCGCCATCTTCAATTGATGGTTTTGTATCCGCAGACCTCGCGAGCCGCCCTTCGGGGCGGCTCACTTGCGTTTGGGGGCAATTCCGGCCTGCTCCTCAACCGGGCAAAGCGACCACTCCTGCGACTAGTTTGTAGTGGAAGCCCTCGAAAGGCTCACTCAGGCTCATGGTGAGAAGCGTCCTGGGGGGCTTGTTTTTGAAAAAGAGAGCGTGGGGGTAGATGCCGGCGGTCAGAAGATTAAGCTGATCGAGCCAAACGGGATCGGTAACGGCAAGGTCGTAGCGGACGCGGCTCTCGTTACTGACGCGAAAGACGGCACGATTCCTTCGTTTACCTTTATCCTCGCGAATCCACCACCACAGATCCTCGGGCTGGATCAACTCAAGCGACCTCTCCCTTGGTACTTCGATAACCCTCGCTGCCGAGACACAATCGTTGTATCCCTGTAAGACGGACGGCCTCTTGCTGATGTGTTTTGAGAGACATTCGAGGTCGCTCCGTTCATCAAAGCGCCGGATCAAACGCCAAGGCTTCCCCGTCACATGCACATCTTCAGGATGGCAATTGGTACCGCATTTTTCACCGAGCTCGCCCTCAAATATATCTAAGAGTGCCGCCGGTTTTCCATCGGCATAGCGGGATTCCTTCTCTGTAAGGCAACCGGGGACTTGACCCCCTATCAGTCGTACCCACGCCCCTGTGGAAAGACTGATTCCGGCCACACAGCGATTCCCATGTTTGTAGGAGTTGGCGAGGCAGAGAATCCGGTCGATTCGCATGGAACTACAGCTGCCCCCAAACTGTGAACTAAAGATGGTGAATTGTAACGCCTTCCCAGTGCCTCCGCATGTATTCGAGCGCAAGCCTGCGGTGACAATGCTCGGCTGTCGGCTCACTGCACAAAAGCGCTGTCTTCTTCAGGAAGCTGCTTGGGGAAAGAACCGACTCGACTTTTCGCGAGCGGATCAGCGCAAGGTACGCGTCGGTATAAACCTCCCAACTCCCCCGGTGCTTCTTAAAGGCGTCGAGGATATCCTGCGTGGGCGCAAGCAGCGGCTCATGTTCGTAGTCAATCCCGCAAATCTCCCGCAGAAAATAAGGCAGGTCAGACTGCTTGGCAAATCCGGCGAGCTGGGACGTATTGTTGAGCCGTACGTCGAGCAGGCGCTCGATGCCGTGGTCCTTCAATGCGCCGAAGAACTCGCTGGCGCTCTTTTGGGTGAAACCGATGCTGTAGATCTCCATTGGTCTTCTTCCAACTCGGCAAACAAAGCGGGTTGCTCCTTCACCAGCGGCTTGCCGGACTCGGCAGTTAAGTCCGCTTCCGATTGCAGGCGTCCGTCGCCGCGGATGTGGAGCAGTTCATGGCCGCGCTCTGCCAACACCCTGCCCACCAGCAGACGGCGATGGCAGTGTGCCGGGTCCTCCTCTCCGCAGAGCAACGCTACGCGAAAGCCGGCAATCCCCCGCTCCAGGCGCTCGATACCGGCTTGAAACTCCCGGTCCGCCGTCATGCGCCCGTAAAGCACATGTCCCTCTTTGTCGTAATACTGCGGGCCGCTGGGACGGCCTCCCAGCTCAGCTCCGAGGAAGAGGTGTTTCACGCCTGCCTCGGCGAGCTTTCTCTCGAGCACTTCGTGGTCGAACTGGGGAGCGAAACGAGAGTATGGAGCCGAGCGTATATCCACAACAACATTGATGCGATGTTCCTTAAGCAACGCGGCAAAGTCCTCCCAGGCGTGCGCGGAGTGACCGATTGTGTAAACAGTGCTCATGGCCAGTTCAGGTCAAGGATAGCACCGGTTAACATCTGAACGTCCGACCAGCGACCCTCATTCTCACGCGCCCCTTCCGGTGTCGCCGTTTAAACTGGTAATGTCCGCTGATCGTGATGACCCACCGGTTTGGAATCCTTCGCCGCTTCCGCTTCAATTTGCCCCAGCGCATTGCCGCCGGCCTGCTGGCGGCCTTTCTGCTGCAAGGTCTGTGGGTTACAGCTCACCAGACGCTTACCGACCGCGACTACCAGTACGCCCGCTGCGGGCGCGAAACCTGGGAGCGGCCTTCGGCGCTGGCCGGTTATTACACCACCTGCGGCAACATCCACGACGGCATTCTGGCCTACCGCGTCGCCGGGCTCCCGCTCACCCTCAACTTTATTGGCGAACGGTTCCTTGACGTGTTCCGCAAGCCGGAAGACCGCGTGGTGCAGCCGGCAGACGACAGCGGCAGACCCTCCCCGCAGACCGAAGCGGGCGGCGAGCTGAGCACCTGGGAACTGCGCCACCAGATGACCCACATCCTGCTGCTCTTGCGGCTCCCCTTCCTGCTGGCGGGCTGCGCGCTGGGCGGATGCCTCTGGTGGGTCACGAGGCGTCTCTACGGCAATCTCGGCGGCTACACGGCCCTCGCCCTCTACTGTTTTTGCCCCGCGATTCTGCGCGCCTGCCTTTCGCCCAATCCCGAGGTGCTGGCTGCGCTGGGAGTGTTTGGCGGCATTTACACTGCCATCGGCGTTGCCCATGCCATGCAGGGTCCGCGCCGCAAGTGGCGGCCGCGCATCATCTTGCTCATAGTTATCTTTGGCGTGGCGGCGGCCGCGCACATTGCCGCATTGCCGGTGGCCGCACTGCTTGGCCTGGCCGCAATGATCTGGATCGCCGAAGGCCACCGCAGCCAGGCGCTGCCTTTGATTCTGGCCGCCTCTGTGGGCGCCCTGTTCATCGTCTTCATTTGCTACGGCTTCTCGCCGGACGCCTTCAGCTACGTCTTCCGCTCGGCCGCGGGATTCCTCTGGTTTTCGCGCGAGCCTGCGCTGCGGTTCTTCATGTCCATGCCCGAAGCCGGTATCACCATTGCTGCCGCAGCCGCTCTCGTCCTTTATCTTGCCCTGCGCCGTTCCCGCTACTTCGGCAACACAGCTGCGCTGTTTTGCGCTTTGGTTTGTATTGCGCTGGTAATGACTGGCTCGCCGGGCAGTCCATGGATCTGGTCGCTGCCTTTCCTGTTTACGTTCATTGGCGGGGTCTTCGCCGACGCGTTTGAGAGCCCGCGCAGCCGCATTGCAATGGCCTCAGCCGGCGCAATCGTGCTGCTGCAGGCAGTGCTTTGCATTGTGAGCCTGTCGGGGATGATTTAGGTGTCCCCAGGTTGACGTTTTTAGGGATGAAAACAGTCCCGGATCGGGGCCTTCAGCAGCAGTGGAAGCCAAGCCGATTACGGCCAGCGATAACTAATCATAACCTACACGAATATAAAGACTTATTTGCCGGTTTTCGCCTTGCTAAAGCACCCCTCCGGCGCGTAAAATAGACCTGTAGACCCGCGGACCCGGCCCCGCATCTTCCGGACCTTTTTTCGAGCCCTTCCGCGGGCCAAAAATCTATGGCAGACGATCAGAATCCACAGCTCCCTCTCGATGGCGGCGGACCTCCGCCAAACAGCTCGAACCTCATCCCCATCAACATCGAAGATGAGATGAAGCGCTCGTACCTCGATTACTCGATGAGCGTCATCATCGGCCGCGCTCTGCCCGACGCGCGCGACGGCCTCAAGCCCGTGCATCGCCGCGTGCTCTACACCATGAGCGAGATGGGCCTGGAGCACAACAAGAAGTACACCAAGTGCGCCAAGGTGGTTGGCCAAGCCATGGGCGTGTACCATCCCCATGGCGACTCGGCAATTTACGACACGCTGGTGCGCATGGCCCAGCCTTTCTCGCTGCGCTATCCGCTCGTCGACGGGCAAGGCAACTTCGGCTCCGTCGACGGCGACCCGCCCGCGGCCATGCGCTACACCGAGTGCCGCATGGAGCGCATTGCCGGCGAGCTGCTCGCCGACATCGACATGGAAACCGTGGACATGGTTCCCAACTACGACGAGTCCACGTTTGAACCATCGGTGCTTCCCGCGCGCATTCCCAATCTCATCGTCAACGGCTCAAGCGGCATCGCCGTCGGCATGGCCACCAATGTTCCGCCGCACAATCTTACTGAGGTGGTGAACGCCGCCATCGCGCTGGTCAACAATCCCAGGGCCGGAATCGCAGAGGTGCTCAAGCACGTTCACGGGCCCGACTTTCCAACCGCCGGCGTGCTTTACGGGCGCGGCAACCTCGCCGAGACCTATCGCACCGGACGCGGCCGATTCATGATGCGCGCCCGCGTGGCCCAGGAAAACATCACCAAGGAAAAACTGGCCCTCATTGTCACCGAGATCCCTTACCAGGTGAACAAGTCAAAGCTCATTGAGCGCATTGCCGAGCTGGTGACCGAGAAAATTGTCGACGACATAAGCGACGTGCGCGACGAGAGCGACCGCGACGGCATGCGCATCGTGATCGAGCTCAAGCGCGGCGCGCAGCCCGAGATTGTGCTCAACCAGCTCTACAAGCACACGCAGATGCAGGAGAGCTTCTCGATGATCTTTCTCGCGGTGGTCAACGGCCAGCCGCGCGAACTGGGTCTGGATGCTGCAATCCGCGTCTTTATCGATCACCGCATCGACGTGGTGCAGCGCCGCACCGTTTACCTGCTGCGCAAGGCCCGCGAGCGCGAGCATGTTCTCGAAGGCTACAAGATCGCCCTCGACAATCTCGACGCCGTGATCCGCATCATTCGCGGATCGCAGTCGCGCGTCGATGCCCGCGAGAATTTGTACGCATGGGGAAAAGGCACTGACGTCGTCATCAACCTCGGCCGCGAACGCCTGGCAAGCGAAGAGCGCGGCCTCACGCTCCGCCAGATTGACGCCATCCTCGAGTTGCAGCTCTATCGCCTCACCCAGCTGTCGGTCGACGAGATTCTGAAAGAGCTCACGGCGAGATCCGCGAGAAAGATCGCCGAGTACGAATCCATCCTGGCCAGCGACACCAAGCTGCGCGGCGTCATCGTCAAGGAACTCGAAGAGGTCCGCGACAAGTACGGCGACAAACGTCGCACCGAAATTATCGACGAGAGCGCCGAACTCCAGCTTGAAGACCTGATCGCCGACGAGCAGGTCGCGGTCACGGTCTCGCACCAGGGCTACTTGAAGCGCACGCCCATCAGCACCTATCGCTCGCAGCGCCGCGGCGGTTCGGGGCGCATGGGCATGAAGACGCGCGAGGAAGACTTCGTCTCGCAGCTCATCGTCGACTCCACGCACGCCTATCTGCTGTGCTTTACCAACACCGGACGCGTGTACTGGCTTAAGGTCTACGAGATTCCCGACGTGGGCGCGGCGGGCAAAGGCAAATCAATGCAAAGCCTGCTCGACCTGCAGCCCGGCGAAAATGTGCGCGCGATTCTTCCGGTGCGCGATCTTGAAGTTGAAGACAGGTATGTGTTCTTCGCCACGCGCAACGGCACCGTAAAGAAAACTCCGCTGAAAGACTTCTCCAACGTAATGTCGCGCGGCATCATCGCCATCGCCATCGACAAAGAAGACGACCTGGTTTCAGCCGACCTCACCAATGGCAAGCAGACTGTCTTTCTGGCTACACGCGACGGCATGGCCATCCGCTTCGAAGAGGAGTACGACCCTGAGCGCAATGGCGTAGGTCTGCGCCCCATGGGCCGCAACGCCGCCGGCAACCGCGGCATCTCGCTCAAGAAGGGCGACTACGTCATCGGCGCGGCTATCACCAACTCCGATGCCATGCGCGACCACGAACGCGATGAGTGCGCCGCCAAGTCCGGCCTCACCGTCAAGCTAACGGCGCTTCGCAAGGCTTACGCCGACGCCGAGGCTGCACTCACCAAGACTCGCGAGGACAATCGCAACAAGCTGGTTGACGCCGCCGCCGTGAATGCGGCTGAAAAGAAGCTCGACGACGCATGGAAGGCCATCAAGGCCCTCGACGAAAAGCTCTGCGTCACGCAGCAGCTCATCCTCACCGTCACCGAGAACGGCTTTGGCAAGCGCACCGACGTTGACGAGTACCGCCTGACCGCGCGCGGCGCGCAGGGCGTCACCAATCTCAAGGCCACAGCCAAGGTCGGCAAAACCGCGTCGATCCTTCTGGTCAACGAAACCAGCGAACTGATGGTCATCAGCCAGTTCGGCAAAATCATTCGCTGCGATACCAAGACCATCCGCGCCGCCGGCCGCGCCACGCAAGGCGTGCGCCTGCTCAACCTCGAATCCGAAGACAAGGTAGCCGCCGCGGTTATCATTCCGCCTGAAGAACTGAACGGCAAGGAAGAAGATGCGCAGGGGACGTTGATTCAGTAAGCGGTGGTCGGGGATTCGAGGCTAGCGGTGACTCGTGGTTTCCCCAGGTCTCAAAATCGAGACCTGGGGCAGCCGGCCTATGGTTGTCCGCGACCGGTTAATTGGTCAAGAAGATCGGTTGGAAAAACTGACGGACTCTCAGCGACGGGCTTAACCTTCGGCTCGCCGGCAGTGCCTAATCGTCCTGATCCTCCGCAGAAGCCGCATGTTTCGTTCAAGTAGTCCCATTTCAGTACATCGCTGAGCCAGTTTGTCGGATCGTCCAGACCGTGACGCTGGACAAGGAGTGCGACGGGGCCCCGTTCCGTCCGTTGAATTCCGTCCGTGTCGCGCCAGCGAACGCCGGTGACGAAGCTGCCATGGCCACCGCACTCAACGCAAATCTGATGCGCCCGGTAGAAGTCATCCAGCCCCGAAGGTCGACCGGACTCATGCTCTCTTTCTCTCCATTGCTTTACAGCCCCAATGCTAAAGCCACGCCTTGTTAAGGCTTCTGGTGAGTTCGAACGCGCCATAGTTTCCTTCCTCCGAATAGATGCGGCAGGGTGTCCGGGTATCACAGTGTAACTATCCACCGGCAGAGCCGCGGGATCTCCCATTCAGCTTTAGACCTAGGAGGTCGAACATCGCCCTACTCAATAGGCCACGGTTCCAGTTCTCCATTCTCTTTGCGACGAAACCGCCGAATCGTCTTATCCATCGGCTTGGTCGGATCGCGGACAACGCCTAGCTTCGCCCAGGCCGCTTCACTCAACTCGGCGATTAGATCGAAACGCTCCTTGAACGAAAGATCTTTACAGTTCTTCACCTTTTCCTTCAGGTGCTCCGGCACATAGATGTAGTCGAACTTCGACTCGTCTACTTGCATGCCTCGCCTCAGTATTCCAATGCCCAGCTACCGCTTTTCGCTTCGCGCTCTCATGCGGTCGAGCTGTTCAAACAGTTCGCTGACGCTCACCTTGACGGGAGTACCGGGGACAGCCAGTTCACCGCTTGGAACGCGTTCCAGTTCCGCTGCTGTGCCGCGATACGCGACCCGGGCGTAAGGATCGATGACCCACATGTGCTGCACGCCAAACCGGAGGTACTCACGCGCTTTCTCCTCGGCGCGACGGAGAGTGTCTTCAGGGGAAAGAATTTCGATGACAATGTGCGGAGGCGAGGTTACGACTTTCTCCCAAACCCCGACCGGTAACACGCACAGGTCCGGCACCAGGAAACGCGAAGGAGAAATCTGCACACGCTGCTCGGTCAATCCGTAGACACCCCATTCCTCTGTATGAGTGGTGAATATGGTGCCAAGAACGATCTGCAGAAAGGAATGCTCAATCTCGCCCAAGTTGCGCTCCACCACCACGCCTTCGTCGAACTCGCAGTCTGGCGAGTAGGAAGTGGAGAGATATTCCTCTACGGTAACCAAGCGATCGGAAATAGGCTGCGTCGCCATGTCTTTATTATTCCCCTCTAGAGGTCCACCGTCCAGCGTTTCGTTGACCGGGAGCGCTACGATTCACGCGGGGCATTAAATCTAGATGGAAGAGGCCCCTTAGACAGTTCCTTAACTTCTCTGGCCGACCTCAACGGATTTGCATACAATCAAGCGCCAACAAGTATACTCATCCACGTCCATGCAAGTCTGAGAGGGCCACTCACTCTATGCGCCTCCAAACATTCGTCACCGTCTTCGCGCTGATCTTTAGTGTCCCGATTTCGATGGCCGAGAAGGACCCCTTCGCGAAAGCCGCCATCGCCGACCCCACCGCCTCGTTCCTCAATGTCAAGGCTCGCCGCGTCGAACTGGATCATGCCACAACGCCGCGCGTGTTGGAGGCTCTCGGTTGGAAGCATGGCTGCGTCAACTCCGAGCAGCCCGCGCCGCCCGCCGGCCGCATGATCATCCCGCACCATTACCTGAGCGGAAGCTACGGCCCCATCAATCCTGAAGAGGCCAAAGTAACTCGCCCATACCAGAAATTCCAGAGCGCAGCGACCGACGGCGCAAGCCGTTACGTTGCTACCGGAGACCCGGCTGAAGCCGTTTGCGTGGCCAACCTGCTGGCGCAATGGGCCGACGCGAATGCCCTGCTCGATTACAGCTACAACGAAAGCAGCCAGGCCTGGTACCAGGTGGAGTGGACGCTCAGTTCCGTCTCGCTTGCGTGGTCCGTGGTCGAGACCGACCCGGCCATTCCGGCCGCACAGCGCGCCGCAATTCTCAAATGGATGCACAAGGTGACGGAATACATGTTCGGCCAGGATCCGCATCCCGACGGCCGCGCACGCGAAAACAACCACGCCTACTGGCGCGCCCTGTGCGCAACATCGGTCGGCATCCTAACCAGCGACGACAAGCTATATCGGCGCGGTCTTTCGCAATACGTGCGCGCAATCGGGCAAATGAACCCTGACGGCTCGCTCCCGCTCGAGATGGCGCGCCATGAGAACGCGCTCCACTACCAGAGCTTCGCGCTCGCGCCGCTGGTGATGATTGCCGAACTGGCCGCGCGCCAGGGCGTCGACCTCTACAACCTTCGCGTGAACGGCCACACCATTGGCGACGCCGTTGACTTCCTGGTGCGCGCCTCTGCCGATCTCAGCCTGGTAAAGAAATATGCGTCCGAGCCGCAGACCTTCTCGCTCTTCTCCGGCAAAAAGCCGCCGGCCTGGACGGAGTTCTGGGCGGCACGTCATCCCGGCAAGCCGTGGACCGATATCATCACCACGCCGCTGGCCGATTCCACGATCGGCGGCAACGCGACAATTTACGCGGCGCCGGCACAAGCAAAATAATCGCGGCCGAGCGGGCTCTCTCGGAAACACTGAAGATGTCGCCGCTCATATCGTCCAATCCTCCACCACCAATCCCTTCACCCTCGCATACTCCCGCGTATTGGCGGTAACAAGGACCAGGTTACGGGCGAAGGCCTGCCCGGCAATCAGCGTGTCGTACTCGCCGATGCGTTTGCCCCGGCGCTCCAGATCGGCGCGAATCTCTCCGGCAGCCTGTGCATCCTTAGCGGAGTAGTCGAGGACTGAAACATCGCCGCCAAAAAAAGCCGCAAGAGCAGTTGCATTTTGAGAGACCAGATAGCTCTTAGCAACGCCGTACCAGAGCTCATGCGCAACGATGGCGGAGGTTGCAATCGATGAATTGCGACGAGCGGCTTGAACAAACCGCGTTCGCACCTGATCGGAAGTTCGATTGATTAGAGCAATGCAAACGTTCGTATCGAGTAGATAGCTCACTTGAAGTACTTTCGAATCGGCGCCAGATTCTGCTTGCGTCCATCAGGAAAAATCGGATCTCCTTTAAGCGCGTCGATCCGCGCAAACCACTCCTCAACTGTTTCCTTCTTCGTCTCTGGGACCGGTTCCAGCAGCACGCCCGCCCCCATCCGCCGAACGCGCACTCTGTCGCCCTCGAAGCGAAACTCCTTGGGCAGGCGCACGGCCTGGCTGCGGCCGTTCCAAAACAATTTGGCATCCACTTGCTCGGGTTTTGTCCGGCTATTGGCGCTCATTTCCTCCCTCCACACGATATATAACAATAGTATATACCATATCTCATCCACAAATTCGGATCGTGCCTCCTTTAGCATTGCGCCCGAAGTCCCCACCCCAGCCCGCTACGATAGAAGAGCAGGACCTACAGTAAGCGAGGCAGAACACCATGCCGGCAACCGGCGCCAAACCCGCGGGAGCAGTGGACGAAGCCGGCGCGGCGCGCGCGGTGCGGCAGATGTTCGACTCCATCGCTCCGCGCTACGATCTGCTCAATCATGTTCTCTCGGCCAACGTCGACCACCTCTGGTGGCGCCGCGCCGCACGCCGTTTCGGCGCGGTGCTGGCACGCCCTGAAGCCGCAGATCCTCGACATCTGTTGCGGAACTGGCGATATGACCATAGCCCTGCTCAAACGCAGACCGCACGGGGCCGACCCGATCGTCGCTGCCGACTTCTCGCGCAACATGCTCGCCCGTGGCGCACAGAAATTCGGCCAAGTCCGCGCCGGTCGTCGCGACGATGAACCTTACGCTGTCGCCCTCGAGGCGGACGCGCTTCGTCTCCCGCTGCGCGATCAATCGCTCGACCTCATCGTCACCGCCTTCGGCTTCCGTAACCTGGCCAATTACCAGTCGGGCCTCGCCGAGTTTTTTCGCGCGCTCAAGCCCGGCGGCCAGTTGGGCATTCTCGAGTTCAGCGAGCCCGGCGGCCTCATCGGCAAGGCCTACGCGATGTACTTCCGGCGCGTGCTGCCCGCCATCGGCCGGCTCATCTGCGGTGCAAATGGCCCATACGACTACTTGCCTGCCTCGGTCGGCAACTTTCCACCTCCGCCACGACTGCTCTCCATGATGCTCGCTGCAGGTTACGCCGATGCCAGCTGGCAGCCTTACACCTTCGGCATCGCCGGGTTGTACACGGCCACGCGGCCAACTGTAATCTAGGGCTGTTATGCAATCCGCCGTTTCGAGCACGTCCGAATCCGGCTCTAACAGCGTCCGCGCCACGGCACCGGCCCCGCAGTCCGCGTCGATTGCCGCGCTCTCGGCCCAAAAGCGCCGTGTCGCGCTGCTCAGTATGAGCGCGGCCGGCGCCATGACCATGTTCAAACTTGGAGCGGGTCTGCTCTCCGGCTCGCTTGGCGTGCTCTCTGACGCCGTACACTCCGGCCTCGATCTTGTGGGCGCAGCGCTCACCTTTTTCTCAGTCAACGTGAGCGACAAGCCCGCCGATGAAGACCATCCCTACGGTCATGGCAAGATTGAAAACCTCTCCGCTTTTGCCGAGGCCACGCTCATGGGCATCTCGTGCGCGTGGATTGTGTGGGAAGCAGTGCAGCGCATCTTTCTTCATGCCGTCGAGGTGCGCCACTCGCTTTGGCCGGCGGTGGTGCTGCTCTCATCAATTGCCGTTGACTACTGGCGCTCGCGCGAACTGCGTGCGGTGGCCGACAAAACCGGCTCTCCGGCCCTTGCCACCGACGCCTTCCATTTCGCTTCAGACATGTGGGCCACGCTGGCCGTCCTTGCCGGCCTCGGCGTCAACTGGATTGGCATGCAATACAGCATCGCATGGCTGCGCTATGCAGACCCCGTTGCCGCTATCGTCGTCTCCATCATGATTCTGCGCATGACGCTGCGGCTGGGTCATGAAGCTGTGGCCGTGCTGGTCGACGAAGTCCCAGCCGAGACGCGTAGACAATTGATTCACGAGGTGGAGCGGGTTTCCGGGGTGCTGGCCGTGGAACAGGCTCGTGTCCGCCGCGCCGGCGCCAGCTACTTTGCCGATCTCACGCTGGCCCTGCCGCGTCGCTTTACTTTTGAGCACACTGAGCAAGTAGTTCGCGAGGCCACGGCTGCCGCGCAGCGTGTCTTTCCGCAGGCCGATGTGGTCATCCACACGGTGCCCCACCAAACCCGCGCCGAAAGCATCTTTGACCGCGTTCGCGCCGTGGCCGCACGCAACAATGTTTCGGTGCACGATCTCAGCATTCAATCGCACCAGGGCCGGTTGCGGGTTGAGCTGCACGTCGAGATTGAAGAAAATACGCGCCTGCGCGACGCGCACGAGTTCGTCACCGGTCTCGAAGCCGAAATCCTGCGAGAAGTGCCTGAGATCGACGCGGTGCTTACGCATATCGAAAGCGAGCCGGCCACCATCGAAGAGCCACGAGAAGGGGTGGTCGAAGAGAACCGGCTCGAGACGACGCTGCTTACGGCGGCAAGAGCATTTCCTGAAATCGCCGACGTGCACGACATCGTGGTGACCCACACCGGCGAGCACACGGCGCTCACCTGCCACTGCACGCTGCCCGACGAGCTGCCCATGCACCGGGTGCACGAGATCATGACCTCGCTCGAAGACCGCTTCAAGCTGGAGTGCCCTGAAGTCTACCGGGTCACCATCCATCCCGAGCCGGTAACGGATAATACGAGGTAGAATTCGACAGTTTTATGTCTGATCGGAAGAAGTCGCGAGGGGTGCTGGAAGGAGAGGCCGCGCTTTGGTCGAAAAAAACGCCTGACCAAATCATCGCCGAATTGCCGGAAACAAAGGCGTATCAGATTAGAGTCGAATCAGTTGAGTACAACGTAGAAGTCGAATTACTCGAGAATACCGAGAGCTATATTCATTTTGCTATCGGCGTAGAAGACGGAAGATTGCCTTCCGCGATTTTTCCCGTCTCGGATTCATTCATCTTGAAGAAATGCGATACCCCCTGATAATCCGAGGGCTTTGAGCTTCACTTCACCGCGAAGCAACTTTCTTATCCAACGCCTTTTGCACCACGAAGGACGAACGCGTGAGTCCCACGCCGCGTGCGCGGCGGTCAATCTCGGCAATCTGGCTTTCGCGGGCTGTAATGTTGATGCGCACTGTTTTTTCCGGACGCTTCACTTCAGTCAAGAATGCAACCGCGCCTTTCATCGCCGGATCGCCACGCAGATCGTCGAGAGTCGACGGCTTAGGAATGCCTTCGCCATCTTCGCGTAGTCCTTCAATATGGAGCGTCAGCGCCTCAACGGCCATGCGGCGAGCCTCTTCAAGGGTTGAACCGGCAGTGATGCAGCCCGGAAAATCGGGAAAGCTTACCCCATAATCGGAGTCCTTATCTTTGTGCAAATAGGCAATGAACTCCAGCTTCCCACCTCTAACGGAGTTTGATTCCCGCCTGTTTTTCAATGCTTTTAAGCGTTCCAATCGGGACCTCCTTTCTGGGATAGGGCACCGTAACTCTGCCGGCCTTCTCGGGATGTTTGAATTGTTTGTGGCTGCCAGCCTGCGCAACTTCAAACCAGCCGTCAGCCCGGAGCTTTTTGATAATTTCGCGGCTGTCCATTACGTGCGCACTTCCTCATCGAGAATACACATTTCGTATACACTCATCAACAGAGAGCAAACCGCCCGGCTCCGCTACCATGACCAGCCAACCTATCAAGAACTTCTTCCAGGTCGCCTCGCTGCTGCTGTTGCTGGTGGCTGTGGGGTTGATGGCTGCCATTATCACCATGCACTTTGCCATTCACGGCGCAGAGGTCGAGGTGCCCGCACTCAAGGGCATGACGGTGGCCGACGCGCGCAGCGAGACCTCCGGCCTGGGCCTCAACCTCGACGTTGATAATCGCTATTACTCCTCCGACGTTGCGGCCGGCCACATCCTCACCCAGTCGCCCGATCCGGGCACCGTGGTGCGACGCGAGTGGAGCGTCCGCGTGGCAGAGAGCCTGGGACCGCAGAAAGTCGACGTGCCCGACGCTGTTGGCTCGGCCGAGCGCGTCGCCGATATTGAGTTGCGTCGCGCCGGCCTCGAAGTCGGAGTAACGGCGCAGCTCCCCTTCGCTGGCGCAGATGAGGGAACTGTGATTGCGCAGTACCCGCCCGCGCACGCGCAGGATATTGCGCAGCCCACCGTTAACCTGCTTGTGGCTGCGCCCGGCGACGACGCGCCCGACGGCTACGTGATGCCCGACATGACCGGCTGGCGTGCCATTGGCGCTCAGGCCGACCTCACGAGGGCCGGCATCAAAATCGCGCCGCTCAAATTCGTCGATGAAAACGTGCCCGACGTCGGCACAGGAACTGCACCACCCGCGGTTCCCGTTCTGCCCGGCTCCGTTGTTGCGCAGTCGCCTGCCGCAGGCTCGCGCATCGACCAGGACACAACCGCGACGCTCACGGTCGCGAAGTGAAAAAACAAGGGACTAAGGGGACTGAGGGACTAAGGGCCGAGGGACCGGAAAGAACGTAGCGAGCAAAAAGGGGGCTGAATGGGAGTGCATGAAGACATAGAACGAATTCTGCTGCAGGAGCGCGAACTTCATCTGCCTCGGCTCAATGCTCGCGTTGCCTGGGATCTGGGTACACGAATTAAAACCATGAGCGAGGAACGCGGCCACGTCATCGCCGTTGACGTGCGCCGCTTTGGCCAGCCGCTCTTCTACTTTGCCTTCGAAGGCACCACGCCCGACAGCCCCGAATGGGTTCGCAAAAAAACCAATGTGGTCGCGCGCTTCCATCGCAGCTCTTACGGATTCGGCTTGGCGCTTGCGCTCAAAAACACCACGCTGCTCGAGCGCTACGGCCTGCCCGTCGCAGACTACGCAGCGCATGGCGGCTCGTTCCCGCTCAACGTTGAGTCTGCCGGAATTATCGGCGCGGTCACCGTTACCGGTCTCACCCAGCGCGAGGATCATGAACTGGTTGTCGAAGCGCTCTGCGCCCTGCTCGGCCGCGATTACCAGTCGCTCAAGCTCGGCCCGGAATAACTTTTAACCTGGGCGCCTCGGGTCCCTCGTATTTGGAGACCTGGCAAACCCACGGACCCGCTCGTTCAATCCGTTTTTTCGATCAGGACTACAAAGAAACCATCCGTGCCCAGCGCGCCGGGAATCAGCCGTAGCGCGCCTTCGGCCGTAATGCACGCGCGCAAAGCCGCCGCGCCTTCAGCGGTCAAAATCCCGGCGCCTCGCTTCGCATCGATGCGCTCAATGAGCGGGATCCGCCGCAGCCCACCCAACTCCGCGAGCACCGCATCAACCACCTGCTCATTCTCTTCCGGTTCCAGCGAGCACGTCGAATAGACGATGCGTCCGCCCGGCCGAACTGCGCGGATCGCCGCGCACAGAATCGCCCTCTGCCGCTCGGCATGGCGCGCCAGATCATCCATATGCAATCGATGGCGAATTTCAGGATTGCGCCCCAGCGTTCCAGTTCCACTGCACGGCACATCGACCAGCGCCACATCGTACTTCTCAGTCTCATTCAGCGTAGCCGCATCGACCAATCTGCATTCAATGCGCTCACCGAATCCAGCCACCCGCTCCTTCATCGCAGTCATCCGTTGCGGGCTCGACTCGCAGGCAACAATCTTCGCTTCAGGATTACGCTCCGCCAGGATCATGGTCTTCCCTCCCGGCGCGGCACAGGCATCGAAGATGCTTTTTACTCTTTGGACGAGCTCGGTGCCGGGACGCGAATCCGCCGCAATTTCCGCAATCAACTGCGACCCCTCGTCCTGGATTCGCACGCGTCCACTGCGGAATGCCTCAGTCGTTGCCACGTCCCCGGACGTCACAATTCTCGCATCGGCAAGCAACCGGCCCGGATCAAGCACGGCACTCGCACCAATCAACTCGCCCTCGGCGTCGGCATCGGCGAGCCGCACCGCAAGCTCCGGCTGCAGCTGACCGTGCCTGCAGATCTCCCGCGTTGTTTCATCGCCATAGAATGACTTCCATCGCTGCAGCAGCCACGCCGGATGCGCCAGTTCAGCTTCCCATCCTGTTCCATCGTCCAGAAGTCCGCTGCATGCAATGCCCAATTTGCGCAGCACCGCATTCACCATTCCCGCGGCAAATCGATGACCCGCCTGCTTGGCCAGCTCGACGCTCTCGCCAATCGCGGCGTGCGCGGGAATCCGGTCAAGATGCAGCAGTTGAAACGCGCCCATCCGCAGCGCGATCAAAACCTCGGCGTCAAGCTTTGCGCCAGGCTTGGTGAGATGTTGTTTGAATTGCTGGTCCAGCCGGATCTGCCAGCGCAGTACACCGAGCACCAGTGTCGTGGCAAGGTTGCGGTCGGCCTGTTCAAGTGCATTCACCGCGGGCCCACGCAGCAACTCATCCGCGTGGACTTTGCCGCGCTCCACGGCCAGCAGAATTTTGAATGCCGCCTCGCGCGCCGCGCTGACTCCAGCCACGGCTAACCTAACCGCGCGTCTGCGGCCAGCGGGTTGCCGCGCAGAAACTCCGCCGCTGCCATGCGCTTCTTGCCCTCAAGCTGTACTTCAATTAGCTCGATCCATGTCTCGTCAGCGCATGCGGCATACAATCGGCCGTCCGCAATGCGGATTGCTCCCGGCTGCACGTCTGCTGCGAAGCCCGGCGTCTCATGCGCCAGCGCCATGCGATGCACAATCAGCTTTTTGCCATTGAGAGAAGTGAACGCGCCGGGCCACGGCTGAAATCCCCGCCAGCGGTTATAAAGCTCATGAGCTGCGCGCCCTCCGAAATCCATGCGCCCGTCTTCGCGGTCCAGCAGCGGGGCAAACGTGGCGAACTCGTGGTTTTGCGGCTGCGGCGTAATCGTCCCTGCCGCAAGTCCGGCGAGCGTTTCAACGACCAGCGGCGCGCCAGCCTGCGCCAGCGCATCAAACAGCTCTGTCGCAATTGTGTCGGGTCCAATCTCGTGCGTCTGCTGCATCAATATCGGCCCGGTATCGAGCCCCTCTTCGAGCAGCATGGTGGTATTGCCGGTGAATGCATCGCCGTTTGCCACAGACCACTGAATGGGCGCAGCGCCGCGATACTTTGGCAGCAGCGATGCATGTAGATTGATGCAGCCAAGCCGAGGCAGCTTAAGCATCCACGGCGGAATGATGCGCCCGTACGCGACAACTACAATCGCATCCGGCGCAATCGCATCGAGCTGCGCGCGAAACTCCGCATTCGACTTGATCTTCTCAGGTTGCGTTACAGAAATGCCCGCGGCCATCGCGGCCTGCTTTACCGGAGTTGGATGAATCTCTGCGGCGCGGCCTGCCGGGCGATCGGGTTGCGAAACCACCAGTTCTATGCGGTGCCCCGCAGCAATCAACGCTTCCAATGTGGGCACGGCAAACTGCGGCGTCCCGCAAAACACCAGCTTCAAACTCGCCGCCTGACTTGTCATCGTTTATTTACCACGAGCCGTCGGCCTGCATCTTGCGAATCTTGCGCAGGTTCAGGTTACGCTTCAGCGGACTCATTCTGAAGAGAAACAGAACGCCGTCAAGGTGGTCGATTTCATGTTGAAAAGCGCGCGACAACAGTTCCTCGCCGTCCATCTCAAACCACTTGCCGTTCTCGTCCTGCGCGCGGATGCGCACCTTTGCGGCGCGCTGCACTTTTTCGCGAATCTCTGGGAAGCTCAGGCAGCCCTCCTCCTCGTACTGTTTGCCCTCGCTCACAATAATCTCGGGATTCACCAGCACCAGCTTGTCCTTTGGCTCCTTGCCCATGCTCAGGTCAACGATCGTCAGTCGTTTCGACACGCCCACCTGCGGCGCGGCCAGCCCAATGCCCTGTGCCTTGTACATGGTTTCGAACATGTCGGCCACCAGCTTGCGCAGCTCGTCGTTGAATTCGGTTACCGGTTCGCCGGGCTGCGAAAGCACCGGCTCGGGATACTTCACAATCTTCAAAATCATCGTTGAACTCTCGTTATTGTCTTCGGCCGGCTGACGGACTCGCCGACTTGCTGACTTGCTAAAACCTTCTTATCTGTTCGATGTACTGGTCGAAATTCCGTTTCATTTCAAGCACAGAATCGCCGCCGAACTTCTGCGCCGCCAGGCCCGCCAGGGTAATGGCAACCATGGCCTCGGCCGCCACGCCGCCCGCCGGCACGACGCAAATATCGCTGCGTTCATAACTTGCGCTGGTCGCCTCGCGGGTGTCGAATCGAACCGATTCAAGCGGCTTGCGCAGCGTCGAAATCGGCTTCAGATATCCGCGCACTACCACGTCTTCGCCGTTTGAAACGCCGCCCTCAACTCCGCCGGCGTTGTTGTGCGGGCGCGTAAACCGCGTGGGCCGGCCGCGATCTTCGGCGTCGTAATGAATCGGGTCATGCACCCTGGAGCCAAACGATCCGGCCGCCACCACTCCGCGCCCGATCTCGACTGCCTTCACCGCCTGCAGACTCATCACCGACCAGGCCAGCAGCCCGTCCAGCCGCTCATCCCAGTTGGCATAGGTGCCCAGGCCCGCGGGCACGTTATGTGCTACCACCTCAAACACGCCATTCACCGTGTCGCCGGTTCGGGCAGCCTCTTCCACTTCTTCTTTCATCCGCGCTTCGGTGTCGGGGTCAATGCATCCCAGCACTACTTCGTCTTTGGCAGCTTGTGCAGCAATCTCATCCCACCCGGCAGCGCGCTCCAGTTCCACGCGGCCGACGCGGATGACATGACTCAATACCTCGATACCCAGCGTGCGCAACATCAGCTTGGCCATTGCGCCCGCAGCTACGCGCGAAGCGGACTCACGGGCCGAGGCGCGCTCCAGCACGTAGCGTGCTTCGGGAAAGTTGTATTTGAGCGCCCCCGCAAGGTCGGCATGGCCTGGCCGCGGAGAAGCAACCGCCTGGTGCTTGGCCGGATCGCCCGCCTCCACCGGCAGCTTCTCTTCCCAGTTTTTCCAGTCGCGATTCGCGATCTCGATTGCGATCGGCGATCCAATCGTCTTGCCGTGCCGCACGCCCGACAGAATGTGCGCCTTGTCGGTCTCGATCTTCATGCGCCCGCCGCGTCCGTAGCCCTGCTGGCGGCGCCACAGTTCGCGGTTCACGAATTCAAGATCGATGGGCACTCCAGCCGGCAGTCCTGAGATCACGGCGATAAGTGCCTCGCCATGAGATTCGCCGGCGCTTGAGAAGCGGATCATATGTTACTGATTGTAAATGGTGCCGTAAGCGGAGTTAGCGGGGCTAGCGGTGTTAGCGGAGTTAGCCCGGACTGCAAAGGATTGGGGCCGGTGAATGATTATTAGCGCGGGCTATCGAAGCGCCATCAGGTCGTCGATGCGCTTGCGGCTCTCGGCCACACCGGCTTCGACGCTGACCATCTGATAAAGCGCCTTGGCTTCCGACCAGGATTGAAGCGATCCCGCGAAATCTTTCACATCGCCCTGCATGAGCGCCAGTCCGCGAAGAGCATTGGCAAGCTGGAGAGGATATTCCCCGCTCTTCCTGAAGAACTCAATCGACTCGGAATAAAACGGTGCGGCCTCCAGCGGTTTGCCCGTTTCGCGGAGAATGTCGGCCAGATGCCGCATGTTATGCGCCGTCCGATAGGGGTCGTGCAGGGTGCGAAACATCTCCGTCGCCTGGCGATAATGCGCCTCCGCCGACTGCTCATCGTGCAAGGCCCGCTCAACGTACGCGAGCTCGGCGTATAGTTCCGCCACCAGCCGCGGATCATCGTCGTCGCAGCACTCTTCCAGCGCTTGTTTGAACAAGCCGCGTGCGTCCTCAAGGCGACGCTCGCGTCGGGCCTTGCGGCCCTGCTCAAACAGGATCTGAGGCGCACGCTGGTCCATATGCGAAAAGCCTAGCACGGCTCGGATTGGCTCGGCATGCAAAAAATTTGGCCATGGATCGACGCACTTCCCGCAATCCAGCCAATTCGCCTTTGGGTAGGTGTAATCTGCTTACGCAGCCGTCGGCGAGCTTTTCGATAGTTCGTAACGACAAATCCGAGGCGTTCGAATGTTTAACGGCAATTCGCTCATTGCTTTCACATTGACCATTGGCGTACTCGGTGCATATGCCCAAACCGGCAAGCGTTCTGTAGTCTTGCCACAGTCTGAGGCTAAATCACTGCTTCGCGGAGGGATGATTCCCAAAACAGCTTTGACCGAAACTTGGGATCCAAGTCAATCGGAAATAAGCCTACTTGAGGCAAACCTTAATCAAGTCGCGACCCTATCACAAAGGAAATCGTCTTATCAGAGAATTGAGCATCCACAGAACTATTTCCGCCAGTATCTTGGACTTTCGCAAGGCCATCGAAAATTCATTTACGTCAACGCATTCTGCGCAGAACTCGATAGCGAGCCGCCGCCAATATGGCGGAGCAAATTGATCGTAATAGACGACGGTGGGAGCTGCGTTTGGCAAGCCCTTTACGATATGTCGGCAAATAAGTTCATAAGACTTTCCGTGAACGGGGTGGGTTAACTCTGTTCCCTCTCGGCTGCGCGCTCAGCTACCATGTCGGCATGGATCATTTTCTCTTCAAATCCGAATCCGGCGTCTACAGCTTCGATGACTTTCTCCGCGACAAAGAGACCGTGTGGGACGGCGTCACCAACCCCACCGCCGTCAAGCACCTGCGCGAGATGAAAGCCGGAACCAAGTGGATTTTCTACCACACCGGCGACGAGCGCACCGCGGTTGGCACCGGCACGGTGACCAGCGTCGACGCGACCGATCCCAAGGCGCCCATCGTGCGCGTAAAGGTGGGCAAACGGCTCAAAAATCCGAAAACCCTCGATGTCATCAAAACTACGAAACTATTTGCGGAATCGCCCCTCATCAAGATCGGCCGCCTCTCGGTCGTCCCGCTCACCGAGGCGCAGTGGGAGTGGTTCGTCGCCTGATTTGTTTGCAATCTCACCCTATTTCAGGATATATTACTGGATATAGATAGGAGGACATCATGGGTAGCACGGCGCAGGCGAGAGCAGTCGACAACTACCGGAAGCGCCTTTCCAAGCGCGGCATGGCGCGGTTCGAGGTGCTGGCCCTGAAGAAGGACCAGGATTTGGTGCGCGCCGTGGCCAAGCGGCTAGCGGAAAACAGTCCGGAGGCAGAAGAGCTTCGCGCCGCTGTTCGCGAAAAAATCGCATCCGACCCCCGCAAAAAGGGCGGCATCTACGAAGCACTGCGCCGCTGGCCCATTGCAGATCTGGACCTGAGGCGTCCGTTCGTGAAGCCGCGAAAGATCGACCTGTGAGCCGCTATCTGCTTGACACAAATATCCTGAGCAACCCGGCCAAACCAGCACCGTCGCAGCAGTTGAAGTCCTGGCTGGACGAAAAGGCCGATGAGGATTTGTTTATTTCATCGCTGAGCGTGGCAGAAATCTGGCGCGGCGTGCAATCAAAGCCCGCTGGCCGGAAGCGCGCAGAGTTGGAGCGCTGGTTTGCCGGACCCAATGGGCCGCAATCGCTGTTTGCGGGACGGATTCTATCGTTTGACGAGAAGGCCGCGCTGAACTGGGGACGCCTGATGGCCGAAGGAGCGACGACTGGCCGGCCGCGCAGCCCGTTAGACATGATTCTGGCAGCGGTCGCCGAAACCAACGACTGTGTCCTGGTGACAGACAACGAAAAACACTTTGCAGGGCTTAAGATTATCAATCCAATTCGGCCGACTGATTAAATGAATTCGCGGGCTCGAGAACCAACGCCTTGATCGCCGGCAGCCCCCCGGTTCGCCCCTCACACGCCAAACTGCCTTAGATGATGGTTGGTGTGCAGGTAGCCCCAGCGCATCCATTGCCACTCAGTCAGCTCAAGAAACTTGGGATGCGGCTTGAACTCGAACTCCCTCGGCTGCCTGGTAAACTTCTCAACCAGCGAAAGCAGCCTCTTCTGGTCGACCCCAAAATCTCCGGGCGCGGTGCCTTCGAACTCCTGGTCAATCTCAGGTGGTGTTGGAAATCCGTGCGGCCACGGCGTGGGCAGGTAAAGCGCGCACCACTTGAAGAAGCCGCGCCCGCGAAAGTTGGGCTCGATGGAAACCGCCATCTCGCCCATCGTGGCCAGGAAGGCGTCATTCAAATGGCAGACCACCTGTCGCGCATTCATTCTGCCCCAGCGCCGCCCGAGATCGGGCCGCAGCCGAGCGATGCGCGCGACAATCTCCTGTTTCACAACCGGCTGGTCAATGGATTTCAAGGCTCTCTCTGGCACTGTTCGCAGCTAAGCTGCCTCGCACTTGGAATAGGCAATGTTTGGTGAATCGAAGTCAGTGAAGAATTGTGAAGAATGAGCGTCCTTCAGGGGCTAAAGTGTCTGCGTGAGAACTCAGGCCGTTTGGATGGGCGGCAGCCAAAAGGCCCGTGGCTAAAGCCGCCTGCATAGTTTGCGCTTTATTCAGCAGCCTGAAGGCTGCTGCTCCCTCCAATTTGCATACCGACAGCGCGACAAAACGAGTTTTCACGCAGACACTAAAGTCCGAAGAGTTTTTTGGCCATTTTCGGCACGAGTAAACTCGTGCCCCGTTAAGAAACAAAACCGGCTGCTTGCAACTTGGGCTTCGTGGCATCCCACCCCAATGTTTCATCCATCGCGGATCGGAGATGCCGGTGAAGGACTGTTACAAAGCCTTTCAATTCCAGTTTCACAAAACAATGCCGGCCCCTGCTCCCTATTCCCTGTCTTTCAGCCACCCCTTCGTGTTCAGCAACTGCCGGTTATCCAGCGCCCACACCTTGCCGGTCAGCTCGTCTGCCGGCCGGCCCTCGCGCGCACACTTTTCAAATTCGCTCTTCATCGCCTGCATCTTGGCATCCAGGTCGTCGACAAAGTTCAGCGCCAGCGCCTCGGGAATCATGGGCAGCTTGGGCGAGCCGAACTCCAGCTTGCCGTGGTGCGAAAGAATCATGTGCACCACCAGCGCGCGCAGTCGCTCCGGGAAACCGGGCAGGCCGGCGATGGTCTTCTCCACCAGGTCAACACCCATCTGGATATGCCCGAGCAGAATGCCCTCAACGCTGTAGTCAAAGCCAACGTCCCAGGTAAGCTCGCGGATTTTTCCAATGTCGTGCAGAATCACGCCGCTCAGCAGCAGGTCGCGATCGAGCATTGTGTAATGCGCGGCCACCCGCTCGGCCAGCCCCAGCAGGCTGATCACGTGTTCCAGCAGTCCGCCCAGCCAGGCGTGATGAAGCTGCCGGGCGGCGGGAGCCTCACGATATGCCTGCGCAATCGCGGGGTCGGCCAGCAACGCCTTCAGCAGCCGTTTGAGATCGGGATGGGCGAACCCATCGATCGTCGCCTCAAGCTGGCCCCACATCTGGCCCACGTCGTGCGTAGTCGCCGGCAGCAGATCGGCCTTTTCCACCTCATTTGGCGCGGCCAGCCTCAGCTGTTCAACCTTCAACTGGTTGCGTTCGTCAAAGCGCGTTGCACAACCGCGCACTTTCACAATGTCGCCCTGGTTGAAAACCTTCGCGATGCGCGGGTCGGTAGGGTCCCACACCCGCGCTTCAATCTGCCCGGTTTTGTCGCCCAGCGTGAGGTTCAAATATGGCTTGTTGGTCTTGGTTGAGCGTTGCTGCTTCGACAGCACCAGAAAGAACCCGTCGAAAGTTCGGCCCTCGTCGAATGCGGCCAGATCGGCAATGTAAATGTCTTTCATTCTGCCCGCAAGAATACAGCATGTGCCGACAGCCCCAACAGCCCGCCGACGTGCAAAGATGATTGCGGGCGGGCACTCGATGACTTCAGCACAGAGCGAACAGGATTTGGTAATAAGGCAGATCGAGCCGGGCGATGAACAAGCCATCAGTTTGCTCATCGCGCAACTTGGCTATCGTCGCACTCCCGAGCAGGTTCTTGAATGGATGGCCGGCACTGGCACGAGTTCGCAACAAGCAGCTTTTGTCGCATGCCGGAACGGTGAGGTGGAAGGCTGGATTGAGATCTCAATCGAGCGTCGCCTCCAGTCTTCTCCCTTCGCGTTGATTGGAGGACTGGTCGTGAAAGAAGGTCTCCGCGGCCAGGGAATTGGCCGCCAGCTTTGCCGCCGCGCCGAGGGGTGGAGCTGGGACCGGCAGGTCGAAACTGTTCGCGTCACCTCACGCAGTACCCGGCCTGATGCGCATCGCTTCTACGTCCGCGATGGCTACCGCGTTGTGAAAACCTCGATGGTCTTTGAAAAGGACCGCCCGGAACCTGTTTCAACCGGCGATGCCGCGCCAAAATAGCTCGGGCCCGGGATTGACATCCCGGGCCCGAAGTCTTGCTGACTCGCTGACTTGCTGATTCGCTGACTCGGTAACTTGCTGACTCGCTGACTTGCTGACTTGCTATTGCGGCGGCTGCTGGCTCTGCGGTTGCGGCGCTTCGGGGCTGCTTGCCGGTGCAGGCGCGCCGGGTACCGGCGGCAGGGGCGTCGGCTGTGGAGGCGGCGTGGTGCTCTGCTCCTTCTTCTTCTCAGACAAGCGTGTCTTTTCACTGGTGGTGGTCGCCGTCTTCTTTTTCTTCTTCTTTGTCGGCGTTGCATTTCCGCCGAGCCCCAGCGGGGCTGACTGCGTCTGCTGATCGGCTACTTCGCCCGCATTCGGCGGCGCGGGAGCCATATCGTCGGTCTGCGATCCAAATGGCTGCTTCTTCTTCTTTCCCTTCGCCGCGCGGGCCTGATCGCTGTAGCGACCCTTCACTTTCGGGGGCGCGGCCTCAAGCGGATTCGCAGGCTGCTGCGTATTGTCGGCCGTCTGCGGCAGCGCGCCGGCATTCTCAGTGGTCGAGCCATTGGCTGCTGTGGGCAGTGTCTCCCGCGGAGCCTGCCCAAAACGGATCTTCTCTTTCTTACCCGGCTTCTGACTCGAAGCTTCTTCTTTCTTTTTGGACTTCTTGTCGCTGGTTGCGGCCGCCGGCGTGGCTGTAGTAGGAGCAGTGGCTGTGGTCGACGCATTGGCTGTTGTCTGCTCCGCCGCCGGCTCTGGCGGAGCGGAAATCTGCCCGCCCTTCTGCCGGAAGGTGTGCGTGCTCTCGCGGAAACGCGTCCGCTGCACCTTGGCCTTCTTCTTGGGTGCCGGCGGCACGTAGGTGCTGAATGTGATGCTGGGGTGCAGCTCGGCCTCGGTGGCGGCGGTATCCGTATAGCCGGGTTTGATGAAGATCGCCGCCTCATCGCGCATCTTCTCCAGGTACGCGTGAATCGCCGGTTCCATCCGCTGCATGTAGAGCGCCTCTTCCACTTGCTCCTCGACGTCCTTGTAGGGTGCGGGACCGCCGGCCGTGTGCTGCACAACCTTGAGGATGATGTAGCCCTGTTTGGTGAGGATCGGCTCGGTATACTCGCCTGTGTTCAGCGGAAAGGTCTTGTCCTCGAGAACCGTGCCGAGCTGGCCCCGCTTGTACACGCCCAGGTCGCCGCCCGAGCTAGCCGTTGACCCGTCGCTGAAGCTGCGCGCCAACTGGCTGAAATCGCCGTTTGAGTGCAAACGCGCTTCAATATCGTCGGCCTTGGCCTTGGCCGCCTGCACCTTGGCCGGATCGTCGGCGTTGGCCGAAATCAGAATTTCGCTCAACCGCTCGCTCTCGGGCTGCGCAAAATCCTGCTTGTGCGCCTCGTAGTAGCGCTGCGCCTCACCGGGAGTGAAGTTGATGTGCGCGCCCACTTCCTGGCGCATCACCTGCTGGGTAATGATCTGGTTGCGGATGTTCTGCTTGAAATCTTCAAACGAATAACCCTGTTCCTTGGCCGCTTTTTCCAGATCGTCGATCGTAGCCAGGTTGTACTGCTTGCGGATCTCGTCGAGCTTCTTCACCAGCTCGGTATCGGCCGAAATCCCCAGTTCCTTGCCCTTCGAAAGCCAAAGCTGCTGGTCGATCAGGTTACGCAACAGGTCCTTGTGGCCCTCAGATATCTGCTGCATGGTGTCGCCGCGCTGCCGCATTTCCTGGTCCATGTCGCTCAGGGCGCGGTCGTAATCGCTCTGGGTGATGATCTGGTTGTTGACCCGGGCAACAATGTCTTCCACCACCGTGCCGCCGTACGGGCTTGCCGGCGCATTCTGCTGTACCTGGGCCGGGAGCCAGCCCGTGAGCAGCACCGTGCCGAACACGAACGCCGCGGGAGTGCGAAGGAATCTGAAGGTCATAATTTGAGCGCTCAGCAGGCACGAATGAATGCTGCCTGATGCATAGACGCCATTGTAAATGGCGGGGCAGCACAAACGCGATTCCAAGGCTCCTTTTCCGGGCAAGTTTGCCCCAAAGGCTATCCGAATTCCTGCCCTATACGTCAAATAAGGCGGTGCTATACTTGAGCTGACGACGGCCTTGCGCGGTTTCCTGAGGTGGTCCTCCAGATTTCCGTTACCTTGCCTGGATCGAGTCCGGACCGAGTCTGGACCGAGGCAAGGTTAATTTTTTCTTCGGCCCTGCGTTGGTTCCGCTCCGGCCGAGACGGAAACCCCGGAAAACCCGCAAGACGGGCGCTCAAATGTGTCTGCCGTCCGGAGGTTGGATTTGCGTATGAGTCCTCGCGCGCGCCGCGCTCTTTTCACCGTCGCTCTCTTCTTTGCCGTGTGTGCCGTCGTGGGCACGCTGTTACAGCGCCGCGTCGGCGCCCAATCAGCCGAAGATGAGAGCCAGCTTCGCGACAGCCTCAAGGCCTTCACCAACGTCTACGCCCTCGTAGAGCAGAATTACGCTGAGCCCATTACCGGCGACCGCGCCGATGACGTTATTTACGATGGCGCCATCCCCGGCATGCTCCAGACCCTCGATCCGCACTCGCACTTCTACGATCCCAAGGCCTACGCCAGGCTTCGCGAAGACCAGCGCGGCCACTACTACGGCGTCGGCATGGTCATCCAGCAACAGCGCGATGAGCAGGGGCACGACCACGTCTACGTCATCACGCCTTACGAGAACACCCCATCGTATCGTGCCGGCATTCATCCCGGAGACACCATCGTCGCCGTTGACGGCAAGAGCACCGACACCTGGACAAGCGACCAGGTAGCCAAGGCGCTCAAGGGCCCCAAGGGCACGCACGTGCAGGTCACCATGATGCGCGTCGGCCAGGCCAAGCCGCTGGTCTTCGACCTGGTGCGCGACGAAATTCCCCACCCCTCCGTCGACCTCGCATTTGAGATTCGCCCCGGCGTCGGCTACATCCATCTCACCCAGTTCCAGGAGACCACCGGCCAGGAGATGGAAGACGCCATCAACGGCTTCGGCAATCTGAAGGGCCTTGTGCTTGACCTGCGCGGCAACCCGGGCGGCCTGCTCAGCCAGGCTGTGGATGTGTGCGACCATCTGCTGGCCAAGGGCCAGACCATTGTTTCGCAGCGCGGCCGCGCCTATCCCGACCAGAACTACACGGCAACCCACGGCAACGGCGGCAAAACCTTCCCCATCGTTGTGCTTGTCAACCGCGACACCGCATCGGCCGCCGAGATCGTCTCCGGCGCGCTGCAGGATCACGACCGCGCCCTGATCGTCGGCGAGACCACCTTCGGCAAGGGGCTGGTGCAGACCGTTTACAACCTCAGCGAGAATAGCGGCCTGGCCCTCACCACCTACCACTACTACACGCCCTCAGGCCGGCTCATCCAGCGCAACTACGCGGGCGTTTCGCTCTACGACTACTACAATCACGCCGGCTCTGCGCCTCCCGATTCAAGCAATCGCGAGGTCAAGCTCACCGATTCGGGCCGCACCGTCTACGGCGGCGGCGGCATCACGCCCGACGACAAAATCGAGAGCCCGGAGCCCAACAGCTTCCAGAAAGATCTGATGTACCACAATGTGTTCTTCCGCTTCGCACCGGTTTACGTCGCCGATCATTCCGTCGACAAGAACTTCCAGGTTGACGATGCGGTGCTGGCCGACTTCAAGCGGTTCCTCACCAGCCAAAGCATCGATTGGAGCGAGAACGACGTCAACGGCGTGCAGGAATGGCTGAAGACGCGCATCAAGCAGGACATAGACACGATTCAATTCGGACAGCTTCAGGGCCTCCGGGTGCTGGCAGAATGGGACCCGATGATCCAGAAGGCCATCACCTACCTGCCCCAGGCAGAAGCCCTCGAAACCAACGCTCACAAGATTGAAACTGAAAAGGCCGAGGCGCGGATGAATTCGAACTCCGGCACCGCGGCTACGACGCCGCAGTAGTCCGGCAGGGCCAGGTATTCATGCCTGACATCGAAGACCCCCGAGACACCAACGGCCATCCCAGGCGGGATGGCCGTTATGTTTGCCTCTTCACTTCTTCTCTGCTTCGGCGTTGAAGTATCTTCGTGCACCGACCCGCTGGCTTGCTGATTCGCTAACCGACCGCGGGCAACCCCGCCAGTGCCATCGCAATCTCCTCGGCCGGGTATTCGTAGTTCTCCAGTTTTCCCGCCTGATATGCGATGTACGACTGCATGTCGAAGTGTCCGTGCCCGCTCAGGTTGAAAAGAATCGTCCGCCTGGTGCCTTCCTGTTTCGCAATCAGCGCCTGTCGAATCGCTTCCGCTATCGCGTGGTTGGACTCCGGCGCTGGCACGATGCCCTCGGCACGGGCAAACTGCACGCCCGCGGCAAATGCATCCAGTTGCTGCACGCTTACCGCCTCAGCCAATCCCAGGTCGACCACATGCGAAACCAGCGGCGCCATTCCGTGATAGCGCAACCCTCCGGCGTGAATCCCCGGAGGAACAAACGTCGAGCCCAGCGTGTGCATCTTCACCAGCGGTGTCAGGTGCACGGTGTCGCCAAAATCATACGTGAATCTGCCCTTGGTCATGCTCGGGCAAGCGGCCGGTTCAACCGCGATCACGCGCGCCTGGCTGCGGCCTTTCAGCTTGAGCCCGATGAACGGCATGGCCAGCCCGGCAAAGTTGGAGCCGCCGCCGGCGCAGCCGATAATCACGTCGGGATCTTCGCCGGCCAGCGCCATCTGCTCAATCGCTTCCTGCCCGATTACCGTCTGGTGCAGCAGCACATGATTCAGCACACTGCCCAGCGCGTACTTCGTCTGCCCATCCTTCGCTGCCACTTCAACTGCCTCTGAGATGGCAATGCCCAGCGACCCGTTCGAGTCGGGATGCGCGGCCAGAATCGCGCGGCCCGAGTCAGTCTCATTGCTCGGGCTTGCCGTCACGCTCGCGCCAAATACCTCCATCAGCGCGCGGCGATAAGGCTTCTGGTCGTAGCTCACGCGCACCATGTACACCTTGCACTCGAGACCGAAGAAGCTGCACGCCATCGCCAGCGCCGATCCCCACTGCCCCGCGCCAGTTTCCGTCGAGAGCCGCCTGGTGCCGTCCTGCTTGTTGTACCAGGCCTGCGCGACGGCCGTGTTCAGCTTGTGCGAGCCGGCCGGGCTCTGGCCCTCGTACTTGTAGTAAATATGTGCCGGCGTATCGAGCGCCTTTTCCAATCGCCGCGCGCGTATCAGCGGCGAGGGCCGCCACTGCGCATAAATCTGCCGCACCTCTTCGGGAATCTCGATCTCCGGCTCCGCGCTTACTTCCTGCATGATCAAGCTCATCGGGAAGAGCGGTGCAAGATCGTCAGGCCCCAGCGGCTTGAGCGTCCCCGGATGCAGCGGCGGCGCGAGCGGCGTGGGCAGTTCAGGCAAAATGTTGTACCAGGTGCGTGGAATGCGGTCTTGCGGCAGGTTGTACTGGATGGTCTCCATGGCGGCAATTGTACAGGCAGCGCGATAATTTTCGCTTTTGGGCGGTGCCACAGGCCGCTGTTACCTCGGAACTCGCGGTCGCTCACGGCTCATCGTTATAAATATGCACTTCGACCTTGCCGCCCTCGGCCAGTCTGGCGCGGAACATCCCCGGCGTATTGAAGCTCCACGCCATCTGCCCGTCGGGCGTAACTGCAATCACCCCGCCGTCGCCGTGAATCGGTTTCAGACGCGTCTGGATCACCTCATCCGCTGCCTGCTGCAATCCAATACCCTTGTACTGCACCAGTGCGCACACCTCGCGCGCCACCGTGTAGCGGATAAAGAACTCGCCCACGCCCGTGCCTGACACCGCGCATGACTGGTTCGAGGCATAGGTGCCCGCGCCGATAATCGGCGAGTCGCCTACGCGCCCCGGCGCCTTGCCCTGCAGCCCGCCCGTCGACGTACCCGCAGCCACGTTGCCCTGCCGGTCCAGGGCAACCACGCCCACCGTGCCATAGCGATGCGTGTCGGCCGACTCCTCGATCTGCGCCACCGGAATCATGGTTCCCTCCGCCGGCGCGCCCTCAGGCCGCGGAGGAATCGGCTTGCCCTCTTTCTTCAGCTGCTTCACCAGCGACTGCCAGCGGCTCTCGGTGAAGAAGTAGCTCGGCGGCTCCTGCTCCATCCCCGCCTGCACGCTGTACGCATCGGCGCCGGGCCCCACCATCAGCACATACGGCGTCTTCTCCATCACTGAGCGCGCCAGGCTGATGGGGTACCGCGTGTGCGACACGCTGGCAACCGCGCCGGCGCGCATGGTCGCGCCATCCATGATCGCCGCGTCCAGCTCCGTCTTTCCCAATGAAGTAAACACCGCTCCGCGGGCCGAGTTAAAGTGCGGATCGTCCTCCATCATCTTGATCGCCGTTTCCACGGCATCCATCGACGAACCTCCGCGGTCGAGCACCGCTGCGCCCGCCTCAATCACCCTGGTCAGCGCCGCGCGATACTCGGCATCGCCCTTGTCGCCCAGCGTGGCACGATCGATATCGCCCGCGCCACCATGCACCACAATCGCCCAGTGGTGCGTTTGCGGCTGTTGCGCGCCTGCGGCTGCAGCCATCATCAACCCTCCCAGAACCAATACGTCCATCGCCCTCATCGATCGCTCCCTCCTGCTCGTGGTTCCCTGCGCCCGACACCGCCCGTACCTGCACGCAGCTCACGGCATAGGAAACATGCTACAGCGTCACCACGCAAATTCGCCGCATGGGCCGTGCCCGGCTGCGCTAAGATGATGCTCAAACCTTCAATTCAAGGAGGTACCGGCCATGAAGCTTAACGTCATCACGCTGGTCGTCGTCATCCTTGCAGTTTTCCTCTTCGCTTCTCAGGCCACGAACCTGCCATGGACGCCTTTTCGCATCGCCGGAATCGCCATCGCTCTTCCATCTCTAATTCTCTTCGCGATCGCCCGCATCGAGCTTGGCCGTTCATTCAGCATCGAAGCCAAGGCCACAAATCTCGTCACTACCGGCCTATACTCGCGCATCCGCAACCCGATTTACTTTTTTGGCGCGCTCATGATTCTCGGCATCATCATATGGACCGGCAAGCCGCTGCTGCTAGTCGTGTATGTCATCCTGATCCCCCTGCAAGTCGTCCGCGCCCGTAAAGAATCCAGCATCCTTGAAGCACGTTTCGGCGACGCCTACCTGGACTACAAGAAGAAGACCTGGTTCTGAGCCTCCCGGAAACTCCCCGGTCCCTTTTCTCTTTTCTCTTTTCTCTTTTCTCTTTTCCCTGATCTATGTTCTCTTTTCTCTGTTGAGCAATAATCAAAACATTGGGGAACGCCGCGCTACGACGAGGCGGCAAAATCAATTGTGGGGGCGGCAAAGTTGGCGGAGCAGAAAGAGAAACTTGCTGACGATCCATTTGGTGGTCGGAAACGCACCAGTCACGAACGGATGTCGGGACTTCCCTGGGATGCCTCGTACCAGAATGGCCCTGCGCCCTGGGATATTGGCCAACCGCAGCCGGCAATCGCGCGCCTTGCGTCCGCTGGTGGATTCACCGGAGCGGTGCTCGACGCCGGCTGCGGACCCGGCGAGAACTCTCTTCTTGTCGCCTCGCTGGGATTAAGGGTTCTAGGTGTTGACGTGGCAGAGACGGCGTTGACCATCGCTCGAGAGAAAGCCAGCCAACGTGGAGTCGCGATTGAGTTCGCCGTGGCCGACGCGCTGCACCTTGATCGCTTAGGTCGAACGTTCGACACGGTGCTCGACTGCGGTTTGTTCCACACGTTCAACCCCGAGGAACGGCCAGAATACGTCGCGAGTCTTGCGTCGGTGACCAGGCGCGATGCAACCGTATATGTGTTGTGCTTCAGCGATGAAGGTCCCGATATTGGCCCGCACCCCGTCAGTGAAATTGATCTGAGAGCGGCATTCGGCCCCGGCAGCGGATGGAATATCGCCGACCTCTCATCGGATCGACTTCAGACCAGGTTCCACGACGCCGCGTCAGCGTGGTTCGCGACTATCAAACGGGTCTAGGACTGTGAACCAGTCTCTCAGTCCCTACTCTCATTTACCATCGCATCTAATGACGCCCAGCCCGCGAACACTCGCCACGCTCCTGCTGCTCGTGTCACTCGCGGCTTTGATCGCAGCCAAGCCGCGGCCCATCCCCGTAAAGGTTGTCGTCGTCACCATGTTTGAAGTAGGCGAAGACACCGGCGACCAGCCCGGCGAGCTGCAGTACTGGGTCGAGCGCGACCATCTCGATCGCGTTTACCCCATGCCCGCCGCCTATCACGTCGTACGCATGAACGAGTCAGGCGAGATGGCCGTTCTCACCGGCCAGGGCACGGCGCACGCCGCGGCCACCATCATGGCCGTAGGCCTCGATCCGCGCTTCGACTTCAGTCACGCTTATTGGATCGTTGCAGGAATCGCCGGTGGCTCTCCCGATCGCGTCTCGCTTGGCTCCGCTGCGTGGGCCCGCTACGTTGTGGATGGCGATCTCGCTTACGAGATCGACGCCCGCGAGATTCCGCCCGACTGGTCGACCGGCTACATTCCCCTGCGCAAGAAGCAGCCCTTCGAATCGCCCGCAGAGCCGCTCCCCGGCCAGGTATACGCTCTCAATGCGTCGCTCGCGCAATGGGCCTTCAACCTCACGCGCAACATCGACCTTGGCGACAGCGACAAGCTTAAGCAGATTCGCGGCAACTTCGACGGCGCCTTCGCCCAGCATCCGCCCTTCGTCACCCTCGGCGACGAGCTCTCATCTTCAACCTACTGGCACGGACAGCTTTTCGACGCGTGGGCTGCGCGGTGGGTGCCCTACTTCACTGGCGGCAAAGGAGTCTTCGCCACCACCGCGATGGAAGACACTGGAACCCTGCAATCGCTCGAATCCCTGGCTCATGCCGGCCGCATCGACATCAATCGCGTGCTGGTTCTGCGCGCGGTGAGCAACTACGATCGCCAGCCGCGCGGCATGAGCGCCGCCGAGAGCCTCGCCAAACAACGCATCGGTGCTTACGCTGCCTACCTGCCCTCGCTCGAAGCGGCATACGTCGTAGGCCACACCGTGGTGATCGAACTCCTCACCCACTGGCCGCAATATGCGAACTCTGTTCCCTCTGCGGTGCGCTGACAGGTCTTCCCTAGTCCGTAGCCCCTAGTCCCTGGCCCCTACTGCCTGCATTTCCATCCACGCCCTCGTCCCCTCATACCGGCACGATTCCGCTGCGATCTCCGCCGCTTCGCTGAGCGCCTCGATAAATCCGTGCCCCAGCGACGCATGGTAACAATACGCGCCGTGCAGCACGTCGCCCGCGCCGGTCGTATCAACCACTTCCACATGCGGAACGCGCAGCGTGCCACTCGACATGCCCGAAATAAACTCGATCGGCTCGCTCCCATGGGTAATGGCAACGTTGGTCACGCCGCGCGCTCGCAGATACTCCACCACCTGCTTGCCGTCCTTCGATCCCGGCGGCAGAAAATCGGCCGAGCAGATGGCCGTGGTGACGTTTTTCAGCAGTTCATCGCACCCGTCCTTCCAGCTTCCGCCGTCAAACACCACGGGCTTCCCCAGCACGCGCGCTGCTGCCGCCCACGCCTGGCATGCCTGCATGTAATGCCCGTCCACCATCAACATCCGCGCCTTATCGAGCACGTGGTGGTCAACCGCCGTTTCAGGCGTCTCGACCCGGACTGCGTTCGCTGAAACTACGTTGCGTTGCCCGTTCTTCGCCACCGTCACCGACGATATTGGCGGCACGCCGGCAAACTGCGCATTCAGATCGATCAGTTGAATCCCGTATCGCACCGCTTCCTCGCGCGCCATCGCCGCCAGGGGATGTTTGCCAACCGCCGTCACCAGCGCGGCTTTTCCGCCCAGGTGCGCGTACGCAATGCACGCATTCGTGGCCGGCCCGCCCACAAACACTTCCTGGCTCCGCGCCGCCACTTTCTCATTCGCTTTGGGAAACTTATCGACGCTGTAAAGCACGTCGATCGTCGACAATCCGACAAAGATCACATCCGCCACTGCTTAACCATCCTGCCTTGCACGCGGCACTCTCAAAAAAGAATGCGCGAAATTGTCGTGAAGCGCTACCGCCATTTGATTGGATGCGCCGGCGACGCTTTACGAGGTCCGCGTCGCCAATTTCCCGGCGCGCATTGCGATATTCTACGACGCCGACTGCGGAGTGGGCATATATGGACACCCCCTCCGATTCCTGGTCCCTTTTCACTGTATTTACATTCCTTGTATTTACGGCCATAGCCCCGGCAGGTGAGAATGCTTGGGTTCAGCAAATCACTTTCTGCGCGCGCCCGCGAGGTCGCCCCGGCGCAATCGTAACCGGTACAACCGACGAGGAAGCCCCGATGCATTCTGTGTGGTTTGGCGAGTTTATCGGCACGCTGATGCTCATCCTGCTTGGCAACGGCGTCAACGCCGGCGTTACGCTGCGCAAATCTTACGCGGCCGACTCCGGCTGGATGGTAATCACCACCGGCTGGGCAATCGCCGTGCTCTGCGGAGTGCTGGTAGCGCAGGCCTTTGGCAGTCCCGGCGCTAATCTCAACCCCGCCATCACTCTCGCCTCCGCCGTTGTCAGCGACGACTATTCCTCAGTCTTCAGCATGTGGTCCGCGCAATTGCTCGGCGCCATCTGCGGCGCTTCTCTTGTCGCTCTGCACTACGCGCCTCACTGGCGGCTCACGTCCGATCCCGCTGCCAAGCTCGGCGTATTCGCTACCAACGCAGCTGTGCGCAGCCCCCTCGCCAACATTTTCAGCGAGATCGTCGGAACCGCCGTTCTGGTCATCGTTGCCAACGCCATCTTCTCCAAAGGCGTTTCAATGAACGGTCCCGCCGCCGGCGTGGGTCCGTGGCTCGTCGGCAGCCTGGTGTGGGGCATCGGGCTCTCGCTTGGCGGGACCACCGGCTATGCCATCAACCCCGCGCGCGATCTCGGTCCACGCATCGCGCACTGGATTCTGCCCATACCCGGCAAAGGCAGCTCCAACTGGAGCTATGCGCCCATCCCCATCATCGGCGACTTGATTGGCGGAGCTCTCGCAGGCCTGCTGGTGCACTACGCGCATTTGTAACGTCGAAGTAAGCGTCGAAACGTTTGCTGACTTGCCGACTTGCTGACTCGCTGACCTGCTGATTCGCCGGCTTCACTCCAAACTCGACGCCACCACTGCCAGCGCTGCTATCGCCGCAGTCTCCGCGCGCAATATCCGCGGCCCCAGCGAAACAGCCTTCCATCCATTCGCATCAAACAGCGCTTCCTCATTCGGCGCCCATCCGCCCTCGGGTCCAATCGCAATCTCGAACGCCGGTTGTTCATCGCCTGCCGCGCGAATCGCTTCATCCAGCGCATTGCGCAACGTAGTCGACCGCTCCTGCTCGGCCAGCACAATGCGCGTCGCGCTCGACTCCGCACTTACCCGCGCCGCAAGCTCAACCGGATCGTGAACGATCGGAACATCCGATCTCCGCGCCTGCTTTGCCGACTCATGCACAATGCGACGCCACCGCTCCGCGCGTTTGGCAGCAGCCTGCGCCAGGTGCTTCTCCGTCCTGCGTGCAATCACCGGCGCTATACCCGCTACTCCAAGCTCGGTTGCCTTCTCAATCGCCCATTCCATGTGGTCGAACTTGTAGATGGCGGTCACCAGCGTAACCGGCAGCGCGGGGTCGGCCTCGAGCTCGGCAAGCAGAGTAAAGCGCACTTCGCTGTCTTCGCCGGCGAGCTTCACCGCGGCCACTTCGGCATGGAACACATGCCCTCCGGCAATCACTTCGGTCTGCGTTCCCGCCTGCGCTCGCAATACGCGAGCCATATGCTCGGCCTGCGCTCCCACCATGGTGGCTGTGGCTTCATCCCAATGCTCGGCAATCCATCTTCGCCGCGTCATTCCGGTCGATCCTCACTCACTCGAAGTGTAAACCTTCACGCAAAAACACTGAGGGGGACGCTTTGTGCGTCCCCCTCAGTGTTGCCTTTTTGGGTTGGTGTTCCGCGACTACTTCTTCTTCGCGGCCTTCTTTGCCGCCTTCTTCGCGGGTGCTTTCTTGGCTGCCTTCTTGGCTGCTTTCTTAGTTGCCATTTGCCTATTCTCCCTTTTCGATGGGTTGCATCGATGTCTGCAATGAATACATTGCAGTTGTTGAATGTATAGAATCGCGCAGCATCGATGTCAAGAAAAAAACGACTGGTGAGTGGAAAAAAGGTCAACAATTTTTTCCGACCCTTCGAGTCGTTCCATTCCGATTCGCTCACCTCGTGCATCTTTCAACGCTGCGATTTCAGTTTTTCCTCGATACCGCGACCCGCTCTTTTACTGATTCGACTCGCGCGTCGTCTTCGCATCGCTTCACAACTTCGTTCGCATTCCGTCGCCGTTCACTGATGTCCATATGCGCGGAAGCCGCATGAACACTGCTTATTTCAGCACTCGATTACGTTGAGCGCGAGCCCCGCCAGGCTCGTCTCTTTGTAGCGCGACTGCATATCGAGTCCGGTGAGGTACATGGTTCTGATCACCTGGTCGAGCGAAACTTTGTGCTCTTCGGTCTCGTTCATGGCGATGCGCGTGGCATGAACGGCCTTGGCAGCTCCCATCGCGTTGCGCTCGATGCAGGGAATCTGCACCAGCCCCCCGATCGGGTCGCAGGTCATGCCCAGGTTATGCTCCATGCCGATTTCGGCCGCATGCTCAATCTGTCCATTCGTCCCGCCCAACGCTGCCGCAAGACCGCCCGCAGCCATGGAACACGCGACCCCCACTTCGCCCTGGCATCCCACCTCTGCGCCGCTGATCGACGCATTCTCTTTGTAAAGAATTCCGATTGCCGCCGACACCAGAAAGAATCGCAATATGCCATCGCGATCCGCGCCTTCAATGAAACGTTCGTAGTACTGCGCTACGGCGGGCACCACTCCCGCCGCTCCATTTGTCGGCGCTGTCACCACGCGGCCTCCCGCTGCATTCTCTTCGTTCACTGCCATCGCATACACCGTCACCCAGTCAAGCGGCGCCAGCGGATCGCCCTTCATACCCGCAGCTTCTTTCTCGCGCAGCCGCTCCGCGAACCGGTGCGCTCTGCGCCGCACGTTCAGCCCGCCCGGCAAAATCCCTTCAGTCGCCATGCCCCGCGCGATGCACTCTTTCATCGTGGCCCAGATGCGATCGATGCGATCGCTCACCTGGCCCGCGCTTACCTGTTCGGCCGGCGCAACTCCAGCGCTGCCGACCAAAAGCGCGCGCTCATTCGCCATCATCAGCTCGGCAATCGTCAATCCGTTCGTTTCGGCAGTCGCCAGCAATTCGGCCGCGCTGTGAAAGGGATAAGGAACTTGGCTTCCGACCTGCGCTGCCGCCTGCGCGTCTGCTCCATCTTCGATGATGAATCCGCCGCCCACTGAAAAGAACGTTCGCAGGTTCACCACTGCGCCTTCGGCATCGTACGCCGTGAATCTCAGTCCATTGGGATGTTGCGTCTTCGCTCCAGGCGGAAACATGATTTCGCGATGAAAGATCAGATCGCGCGCCTCATCGAAGCCCAGCTCGCGTTTGCCGGCCAGCTTCATCCTGCGCTCCTGCCGTATCGCCGCTACCGTCGCCTCAATCGCCCCCGGATCGATGGTTGCCGGCTCATTGCCTGCCAGGCCCAGCAACACCGCGCGATCGGTCGCGTGCCCCAAGCCGGTGAGAGCCAGCGATCCATACAGGTCAACCTGCACGCGCGCCACGCGCGCCAACACACCGCGCGTCTCAAGCTCCCGCGCAAACCGGCACGCCGCGCGCATTGGCCCCATGGTATGCGAGCTCGATGGACCCACTCCGATTTTGTAGAGTTCGAATAAACTCGCCGTCACGGATCAGATTGTATCGCGGCAGCAACTTCTCAGTCCCGGTCTCTATCTTTCTCGTTCCCTTGCTCCCTTGTTCCCTCTTCCATTGTTCACTGCTCCCCATCACTGTTCACCGCTCTCAGCTTCTGTTACACTCCGAGCAATCTTCATCAATCATGCTCTTCAAAGCTCTCAGCGCTGCGGTGTACGGCATTGATGCCAACCTTATCGATGTCGAAGTGGACTATAGCGGCGTTGTCAGCGATCAGGACCACTTTCACACCGTCGGCCTTCCCGATGCCGCCGTGCGCGAAAGCCGCGACCGCGTCCGCGCCGCAATCAAGAACTCGGGCTACCTGATTCCGCCCACCTTCATCACCATCAACCTGGCGCCCGCCGATTTAAAAAAAGAAGGCTCGGGCTTCGATCTCCCCATCGCCATCGGCATCCTCGGCGCCTACGGCGCGTTGCGCGTCAGCGATCTCAGCGGATTCCTTTTCGTCGGCGAACTCGGTCTCGACGGCAGCCTGCGTCCCATCCCAGGTGTCTTGCCCATGGCGGTCATGGCGCGCGAAAAGAACATCTCCAATCTCGTTCTTCCCGTGGCCAACGCCGCTGAGGCCGCGGTCGTCGATGGTGTGAATGTTTATCCCGTCACCTCGCTGCTCGACGTACTCGAGCTTCTCAACTCCTCCGTCGTCGGCCACATCCAACGCGAGCCGTTTCGTGTTTCCACTGAAAAACTGCTTGGCGAGCTCGAGCACTTCAGCGTCGACTTCAGCGATGTGCGCGGCCAGCAAACTTCGAAACGCGCGCTTGAAGTGGCCGCGGCCGGCAGCCACAACATTCTCATGATCGGCCCGCCCGGCTCAGGCAAAACCATGCTGGCCAAGCGCCTGCCCTCCATCCTCGCGCCGCTCACCTTCGACGAGGCGCTCGAGACCACCAAGATCCACTCCGTTGCCGGCGTGCTTGAATCCGGCGCCGGCCTGGTCACGCAGCGTCCCTTCCGTTCGCCGCACCACACCATTTCCGACGCCGGCCTGATCGGCGGTGGCATCGTGCCGCGTCCCGGCGAGGTCTCGCTCGCGCATAACGGCCTGCTCTTTCTCGACGAGTTGCCGGAGTTTCCCCGCAACGTGCTCGAAGTCATGCGTCAGCCCCTCGAAGATCACACCGTCACCATTGCGCGCGCCTCAATGTCGCTCAGCTTCCCGGCCCGCTTCATGCTCGCTGCCGCCATGAACCCCTGTCCCTGCGGCTACTTCAACGATAAATCGCGCGAATGCATGTGCACCCCGCCCATGATCCAGCGCTACGTGGCCAAGATCTCCGGCCCGCTCCTCGATCGCATCGATATACACATCGAGGTGCCGGCCGTTCAATATAAGGAGCTGCGTGGCGGCGCGGCCGCCGAGGGCTCGGCACAGATTCGCAACCGCGTCATGGCCGCACGGCAGCTCCAGCAGCAACGCTTCTTGAAAGCCAAAGAAAAAATCTATTCGAACGCGCAGATGAACACGCGCCAAGTCCGAGCTTATTGCGAGCTCGGCGCCGACGCCGAGCGCCTGCTTGAGCGAGCCATGCAGCAGCAAGGCCTGACCGCCCGCGCTCACGACCGTATCCTCAAGGTCGCCCGCACTATCGCCGACCTCGAAGGCGCCGAGCACCTGGCCGTCTCCCACCTGGCCGAAGCCATTCAATATAGGACCCTCGACCGCAGCTACTGGGCCTGATCTGACCTGCCAACCTGTGGATTTCTTACCCGTCCACACCCCGGAAACCCGCCAGATGTGCTTCCAGCAGCCAGAGGTTGACTCTTTCGGCATCAATTCCGAAAGTTTTCTGTGCCGGCACACGGTCACAGAACAGATTTCACCGCCCCGAAGCCATCCACGCCGCTCTGTACAGACACTAAAATGCTTATTTCAAACTATTTAACTACATATGCAGAAACTTGTTCCAGATTGCCGTTTTACCCCACCAATCACCGAAAAAAAGGTTGACCCCTGCCCTTTCTCGTTATACAGTCATATGAGCCATTCCAAAGAGGGCAGGCTGTCTAGTGCGATTTTGCGCGCCCCTCAGCCAATTCCTGCATCCAATTTGAGCGAGGGCTCATAAGTCGATGTCCCGGTGCGTTTAACCCGCCGGAACCGGGAATCTCGGGCGCTCACAATCCCGCACTCGAAACGTCGTGTCCTCGGTCAGTTTGGCTGGGTTTCACAAAGTGCGACGCCGTAGCAAGATTTTGAACTACGGCCGCACGAACTGCGTCTAAAGATTGGCGGTACTTTGTTTCTTGGGAACCACAGGCTCGGCTTCGGGTTCCTGGCTGCACCGGCGGTGCCAAGTAGTTCCGTCCGGGCAGGCATTTTTAAAAAGGAGATTTTGCATATGCGTTCTGATTTAGTATTTGGGGCACTCTCTCATGTGTCCAACCGGTACCAGCTGTGCCAGCTGGCGAGCAAGGCTACTCGGAAGCTTCATAAGCCCAATACCCGGCTGCAGGACACCACGAACGAAGTCCTCGGCCGCTTCCACACCACCAATCCAGGATCGGTGGTACCGCAGGTATCCCAGGTTTCACAGCCTGTTGAAAGGCGTCGCGCAGCATAGCGGCGCCTCTCTGCCAGGCTGGCACGTCCAAGGCATCGATTCCGCGTTTTGCGTTGTCGATCGTTTCTCTTCCCCTGGTGTCTCGCTTCTCCAAACGAACCCGGGTCATGCTCGGTTGCCGGTCTTGGCAGGTTGTCTTGCCAGTTGTCCCTTCGTATTTCTGGAGCTGTTTTTCCCTCCCCCATCCCTCCACTCACATCCCGCCCGTTTGCAGGTGAATTGAACAATGACCATCGCTGAACTTAAAGAAAAAAACATTACCGAACTGAGCCGCATTGCGCGCACGCTTGAAATCCCGGGAACCAGCGGCCTCCGCAAACAGGATCTCATCTTCAAGATTCTGCAGGCGCAGAGCGAAAAAGAAGGCCACATCTTCGCCGAAGGCGTCCTCGAAATTCTGCCCGACGGCTACGGCTTTCTCCGCTCGCCCGACTACAACTATCTCCCCGGCCCCGACGACATTTATGTCTCGCCCTCGCAGATTCGCAAATTCGACCTCAAAACCGGCGACTCCATCAGCGGCAACGTCCGCCCGCCGCACGAGGGCGAAAAATATTTTGCGCTGGTCAAGATCGAAGCCATCAACTTCGAATCGCCTGAAGAGACCCGCAACAAGATCCTGTTTGACAACCTCACGCCGCTTTATCCGCAGGAGCGCATCAAGATGGAGACCGTGCGCGAAGCCGTCAGCGGCCGCGTCATGGATCTGCTTACGCCCGTCGGCAAGGGACAGCGCGGCCTCATCGTCGCCCCGCCCCGCACCGGCAAAACTATGCTCCTGCAGTCGATCGCCAACTCCGTCACTTCGAACCACCCCGAGGTGGTGCTTATCGTTTTGCTCATCGACGAGCGTCCCGAAGAAGTGACAGACATGCAGCGCTCGGTGAAGGGCGAAGTCATCAGCTCCACCTTCGATGAACCGGCCGCCCGCCACGTGCAGGTAGCCGAGATGGTCATCGAAAAGGCCAAGCGCCTGGTCGAGCACAAGCGCGACGTCGTCATCCTGCTTGACTCCATCACGCGGCTAGCGCGTGCCTACAACACTATCGTTCCGCCCTCGGGCAAGGTGCTCTCCGGCGGCGTGGATTCGAACGCCCTGCAGCGCCCCAAGCGCTTTTTCGGCGCGGCCCGCAACATTGAAGAAGGCGGCTCGCTCACCATCATCGCCACGGCCCTGGTCGACACCGGCTCGCGTATGGACGAAGTCATCTTCGAAGAGTTCAAGGGCACCGGCAACATGGAAATCATCCTCGACCGCAAGCTCGTAGATAAACGAGTGTTTCCGGCCATCGACATCCAGCGCTCCGGCACCCGTAAAGAAGAGCTGCTCATTCCCAAGGAAGACTTGCAGCGCATCTTCGTGCTGCGCCGCGTGCTCAACCCGCTCTCGCCGGTTGAAGCCATGGAGTTGCTCATTACGCGCCTCGAGAAGGTCCGCAATAATGCCGAATTCCTCCAGAACATGAACCAGCTGTAACAAATATGTGCCGCCGGTCTCCCGGCCGCGCATCCAAGTAGAAGTAGAAAGCTGATTGAGCTTCGAATTCAGCTCTGGGGTCTAGGTGGTCTAGCTACGCCAGAGTGACAAAGGCCGGGTTCTTCCCGGCCTTTTTGTTTTTTGCATTTGCAATCAGCCGGTCGCACCTTCACAGCGTTGAGCGCGCTCTCTCATCCGCGGAGATGGCCGAATCGCCCGTTACGCCATTCAGCGTAACGCCGTTTAGCGTAATCTCTCTTGCCAATTACGCCATTTAGCGTTACGCTCTTTAGCGTATGCCCCTGCCCCCCGAAAACCCGTTTGTCTTCGGCGAAATCGTGGACGATACCAATTTCGTCAATCGAACCGAAGAACTCCGCCAGCTCGTTCGCGACCTGGCCGACGGCCAGAAAATCTTCCTGCTGTCTCCACGGCGCTTCGGCAAGAGTTCCCTGGTTTCAGTGGCCATGCCGAGGCTTAAAAAGCGGCACATTCGCACCGTCAGCCTCACCGTAAGCAGCTACTCGAGCTACACGCAGTTTCTTGAAAAATTCGCAGAAAAAGTTCTGCGGGCTGCCGGCCCATGGAACCGCGTCAAAGACTGGGTCACACGGTTTGGCCGCCAGGTAAAGCCCGAACTCAACTACAACATGAACACCGGGGAAGTAAGTGTATCGCTCGGCCGGGGAGAGGCATTCGATCCTGCCCCCATTGCGCCCGATGTTTTTGCCTTGCCCGGAGAATTAACGAAGAACGCCGGATTTCGCATGGCAATTTGTCTCGACGAATTCCAGCAAATCTCCCAATTCAATGGCGGCTCTGTAGAAAATACCTTGCGGAACCAGGTGCAGGAGCAAAGAGAAGTAGGTTATGTATTTGCGGGCTCGCAGCCATCCCTGATGCGGGAGATGCTTTCATCGCAGCGGCCATTCAATAAGGCTGGCCCTCAGATGTTTCTCGACAAAATCGACGCCAGCCACTGGAAGGAATTCATCACTCGCCAATTTCGCAAGAGAGGCCGGAGCCTTGACGAAGCAGCCCTGGACGCTCTGCTCAACGCCGCCGATCTGATTCCTTACGACGTTCAACGCATCGCCCACGAACTCTGGGACCATGCCGAACTCAGAGACAAACGCCGGCTCGACGCATCCGACGTACACTCTGTGACAGCCGATCTCGTAACAAGCCAATCGACTTACTACGAACTGCTCTGGGACCAGCTCTCTGCCCGGCAACGCGCGGCTCTCCAGGCATTGGCAAATCACGGTGTCTCCAACATCTATTCGCAGCAGGTTCGCAACAGCTTTCGTCTCGGCCCCGCTTCTACAGTCCAAAAGTCCCTTCAGTCTCTCGATTCCAGAGACGTGCTCGACCGCTATAAGGGCACTTACTTTTTCATCGATCCGCTCTTTCCCTCCTGGATCAGGAAAAGAGGAGCATAGTCGGCGTGCTCGAATCCGAAAATCGTAGGATTCGCACGCCCCAATCGTCCGTTTCCGGACAATCCCGCCATTCGCGGACAACGTGAATTTCACTTCCCTTTTTAATCTCCCTGTTTTCATATTTGCCTCGTTGCCGATTATTTGCTGGAACCATCCCTGAGGAACTCGCGTAACAAGAAACCAGAGCCGCATCTGCAGGCAATCCACAGCAAAAGAGGCTGCCCATGTTCACCGATGTGAAGTACGCACTCCGCCAATTGCGCAAATCACCCGGTTTTGCCATCACCGCTTTGGTCACGCTCGCGCTCGGCATCGGCGCCAACGCCGTGGTCTTCAGCGTTTTGAACGCGCTCATCCTGCGGCCGGTCAAAGTGCCCAATGCTGAAGGCCTTTATATGGTGCAGCGCGGCCATTACCCGTCGCAGTCGTACCTCGACTACATCGATCTGCGTGACCGAAATCACACCTTCAACTCACTGATGGCGGCCACGATCATGGGTCCGTTGGGCGTGAACGACGGGCGCAATACATCGACGGCGTGGCCGTATCTCGTAAGCGGCAATTACTTCGATGGACTCGGAATCCAGCCTTCCCTAGGCCGCCTTTTTCATGCGTCCGACGAAAAGGGAAAGAACAGCGCTCCCTACATCGTGCTCACCGACGACTACTGGCGCAGCCACTACAACGCCGACCACGGCGTCATCGGCCGCATGATCGAGCTCAATAAGCACCCGTTCACTATCATTGGCGTGGCGCCTCGAGGTTTCCGTGGAACTGAAATCTTTTTCGCGCCGGCATTCTTCGTCCCCATCGTTGAAGAGCCACTCCTGCAGGGCAACGACAATCTGCAATACCGGGGCGATCACTCGCCGTGGGTGATCGGCTGCCTCAAGCCCGGCGTTACTCCCGCCCAGGCAACTGCAGATCTCGACGGAATCGGCAACTGGTTGTCAAAAACCTATCCGGGCGACGACGAAGGAGTTACATTCACCCTGGCTCGCCCCGGCCTGATCGGCGATATGCTCGGCGGACCTGCCCGCGCCTTCATGACCGGCCTGATGCTGCTCGCCGGCCTTATTCTGCTTGCCGCCTGCGCCAATCTCGGCAGCCTCTTCGCAGCCCGCGCCGCCGATCGCGCCAAGGAGGTCGCTCTCCGCCTCGCCCTCGGCTCGCGCCGCTCGCTCATCATGCGTCAGTTGCTCACCGAGGCGGTGCTGGTTTCCATCGCCGGCGGTGCGGTCGGCATTGCTGGAGCTGTCGGCATTCTGCATTTGCTCAGCGCCTGGCAGCCCATCCCCTCGGTACCCATCAACGTGCCTGTCAATCCTGACTTTCGCACCTATCTCGTCGCGCTCGCCATGGCCCTGGGCAGCGGCCTGCTCTTCGGCATGGTGCCCGTCCGCCAGGTGCTGCGCGCCGATCCATGGCAGATCATCCGCACCGGCATGAGCGACTCCACCATGCGCCGCTTCACCATGCGCGATCTGCTCCTCATTACGCAAATCGCCATCTGCGCCGTGCTCATTACTTCTTCGCTCGTCGCGGTGCGCGGCCTGGCGCGCTCGCTCCACAGCAACTACGGATTCCAGCCGCAGAATGCTCTCATCGTTGATACCGATCTCCAGATGGCCGGCTACTCCGGCGACAGCGACTTTCAGATGCAGCGGCGCATGCTGGATGCGATCCGCGCAATCCCCGGCGTGGCTGATGCCGGCTACATCAATCAGATTCCGCTCGGCCTCGGCGGCGGCGACTCCTATGTCTACACCGACGCAACCACCGACTACCGCCCCACCAACTACGCCACCGATGCGATGGATTACAACATATCGCCCGGCTACCTTGCCGCCGCTCAAACACACTTGATCGCAGGCAGGGACCTCTCTTACGACGACAAGAAGAACGCGCCCATCGCGGCTCTCGTCAACCGCACATTCGCGGTCAAGGTCTTCGGCTCTGTTGAAAAAGCCATCGGCGGTCATTTCAAATTCTGGGGTGGCAACCGCGCTCAAGTCGTCGGCGTAGTCGAAGATGGAAAATACCGCACGCTCACTGAAGATCAGATGTCAGCAATGTTCTTCTCGTTCCAGCAGCATCCCGAAAGCGGCACGTTTCTGATCGTGCGCTCCCAGCGCGACCCGGCCGAAATGACGGCGGCGATCGTGCGCACTCTGCATGGCCTCGACTCCTCGATTCCCATTCATACCAGCACCTGGACACAGGAGATGGATACTGCCTTATTCGCTGCGCGCGTGGCCTCGGTGGCGCTGGGCGCGCTGGGCCTGCTCGGCGCAATGCTTGCCATTACCGGCGTCTTCGGCATGGCATCTTATGTCGTCTCGAAGCGCCTGCGCGAACTCGGAATTCGCATCGCGCTGGGCGCGGGCCGGCGCGAGGTTCTGCGCGCTTCTCTCGGCCGCGCCTTTCGCCTGCTCGCCGTCGGCTCAGTCGCAGGTATCGCGCTCGGCGTGCTGGCAACGCGCGTCCTCTCCTTCATCGTCTATCAGGCCACGCCAAAAGATCCCTTCGTCCTGGCTGGCGTCACTGTAACCATGCTGGTCCTCGGCCTCGTTGCATCCTGGATCCCCGCGCGCCGCGCCCTCGCCGTCGACCCGCTCGTCCTGCTCCGCGAGCAATAGCGATCAGCACAAAAATCTACCCAGGACCCCGTGCCCCATCCATTTCGCGCTCTCTGCGAAATGGGTGGGAGAGCACAAACCTCAATTCCCGCACCCACCCTCCTGCAACCTTCGCCATCATTCCACACTCTGTCGGCTCTCGATTGTATCCTTGTGCAAGCAGGAGCCCGGCTTGAACGCCGCCGGCAGGTTCGCGAAAAATGAGGCCGCTACAAAGTATCGCCCGGTTCCTTGTGTTTGGTAGCTTGATCGCCGGCACTGCGGCTGCGCAGGATTTCGTAAAAGAAGCTGATCTTCCCCAGGCAACTCAAATCCTCGACAACTCACCACACAAAAATCAGTTGCCTTGTTCGATCCAGTTCTCCGAGAATCTGCACCTGGACCTTTTGTTCCGCTATATAGCCGGTTTCTCAGTGGAATGTCGTCTTGAAGAGAAAATCCCGCCCGGCACAGTTTTGATTGCTCTTTTAAGAATCACGCCCCGGCACGGTACGCCTGTGCTCATGATGGAGCAATTCGACGTGCCTCCGGCTCAGCAGCGGGATCAAGCAGGTCTTCTGGCTGCGCCGTCCAAAATGAAAGCCACAATGAGCGGGGGATTTGCTTCAGGCCCCGGCGAATATTCGGTTGAGGTTGTAGTCACAGATCAGCATGGCCACACTTGCCGCAAACAAAAAGATCTGAAACAGGTGGATCGAAGAGCAAGAGCTGAGCCATTTGCGCTTCGACCCGGCGAAGTTGCCCCTCTCATGAACACGCGGTGGAACGGCGTACTTGCCGGCCATGGGCCGCGCCTCACCGTGTTCCTCAACGCCTACGGCCCAAATGGCAGCGCATACCTCCACGCCTTGGACCGGGCCGCACTCCTGCAATCCCTATTCACCCTGATCACCCAAGTCCCGTGCAGATCGGTAAAGCTGATTGCCTTCGATCTCGAGGGGCAGCGGCCGATTTTGAGCCAGGAACCATTCGATGCTCGCGGCTTCCTGGCGCTTGAAAGATTATTGAGGCGGGTGGACTTTTCCACGATCTCGTATCGAGCCCTTCAGAATGGCGCCTGGAGCATATTTCTGGTGAACCAGATGCGGTCGGAGCTGGCATCGAAGCAGCCTGCGGATGACATCGTCTTCCTCGGCGCCTGGGGAAGTCATGCGTGGGAGAAGCTGCCGCAAGAAACAATTCATAAGATCGAATTGGGCAATACTCACGTCTTCTATATCGAATTATTTCCCTCTGCAGGCGGTATTCCGGACGGAATAGAGCAATTGACAAAGGATCTGCACGGGACTGTCTTTGCCATTCGCTCGCCCGACGATTTGGCGCAGGCGATCAAAAAAATGTCGGCTCTGACGGCCGCGCCCTCGAACTAGAGAATTCGCCTGGTGTCCCAACTTTAATCTTCAATGATCGGCTGGTTTTCAACCCGAACCGATCCACTCACCCGTTTGCCCCCAACCTCCTCAAAATGTCATCCTCAATTCATGCGCGTTAGAAACCTCCTCCCCGTCGCAAGCATCCTGATCTGCTCACTCCCCGCCCTTGCGCAGGACAAAGGCCTATGGGCAGCCGCCGGTTCGTCCGCCAAAGCGATCACCGGCGACATCTCCATCGCCGACGCCCGCGTCACCATCGACTACTACAACTTCCCCATCGGCCAGATCCGCGCCCTTCAGCCCGCTGAGGCCAGTGCGCTCTTCGACGCCGACGTCAACACCCCCGGCGGCGGAAGCGTCTACCGCTTGAACATTTCCGCAAGCCAGCGGTTCCAGCACAAAAACACCCTCTGCGGTGACGATGACGTGCAATGGATGGTCACCTGGGTCGAAGGCCGCACCTTGAGCGTCGCATTCTTCTCCGGCTCCAACCCTCCCGTGTTCACCATGGACGCCCTGGCCAACACCACCGACCGCTGCGGCACCTTCAACTACGCGCGCTAAGTCTCTGACCGTTTAAATTTGCACCAATGTGGGCGCCTCATCCTTTCCGCAGTTCCGCCGCGGAAAGGGTGGGAAAGCACAAAATCACGCGGTCAAAGAACTAGTGCAGGGCAATCGCATTTCATAAGGAGGAATTTGAAAGGGCACGGCTTCAGCCGTGCCGTAAAAGGCCGCAAGGAGAATTGCTGGCCTTTAGGCCCTGGGGGACAGGGTTGAGCGGGGAAAATACATCCCTCAGCGGCTAAAGCCGACGCAGTTTTTGACCTATCCCAGCGGCACGGCTGAAGTCGTGCCCTTTCAAGGCCGCCACTGTTCGTGATCTTAATCCAAATGCGATTGCCCTGAGAACTAGTGCGCTTGCCCTTCCCCGATTCCGTGCGCCTTGCTAAGATAGAAGAGTCCTTGTGGGGCTGTAGCTCAGCTGGGAGAGCGCCTCGTTCGCAACGAGGAGGCCAGCGGTTCGATCCCGCTCAGCTCCACCAATTCAAGACAAATTTTGGGGCTTGACGGTCCTTCTCTCCGTTCAGGATCCGGAAGGCTGCCTATATCTGCGCATCCTCGCCATAGCCATCCCCAGGAACGCCAGGACTGATCTACGCAGCGCAACGGTATACTTGCCGTGACTTCGCGAGCAGACCCCGTGTCCAACCCAACCTCCACTCCGACCGCCGACCCCGCACAACTCCACCCAACCCCGCGGCCCCTCTGCGTCGATCTTGACGGAACCCTGGTCAAGTCCGACACGCTCATTGACTCGCTCCTCGTCCTGGCACGCACGCGCCCCACTCTCATACCCATGCTCTTCACCCGCGTCCTGCAGGGCAAGGCCGCATTCAAGGCCTTCGTCACCGACAACGTCACACTCGACGTCGAGCACCTGCCCTATAACCGCAAGCTGCTCCAATATCTGCGCGAGCAGCGCCGCGAAGGCCGGCCTATCTATCTCGCCACCGGTGCAGATATACGTATCGCCCGCCGCGTAGCCGCGCATCTCGGCATATTTGCCGATGTGCTCGGCAGCGACGGCGCGACCAACCTCACCGGCAGCAAAAAACTCGCCGCCCTGCGCGCCCGCCTCGGCATCAATCAATTCGATTACATCGGCAACGACACGCCCGACCTGCCACTGCTCGCCGGCGCCTCATCGGCAATGGTCGCCAACCCCAGTCGCCGCCTCCGCTCGCGTCTCCGTTCGCTGCACATCGCGCCTGCGCGCGCCTTTGAAGAACGCAGCCCCCTCCTCGGCTCGGCGCTCAGGGCCATCCGCCCTCACCAGTGGACCAAGAACCTGCTTATCTTTCTTCCTCTTCTTCTGGCCCACATCGTCGCCGCCCCACGGCTGCTTTGCCGCATTCATCGCCTTCGCATGCTTCTGCTTCGCTGCCTCGGCAGCTTACATCGTCAACGACCTGCTCGACATCGACGCCGACCGCAGGCATCCGCAAAAGCGTCACCGGTCCTTCGCCTCCGGCGATCTCGACGCATTCACCGGCCTGGGTGTAGCCGCGATGTTCCTCGCATTAGCCTTCGTGGGCGCGCGGTTCCTGCCGCTGGAATTCTTCGCATGGCTGGTTCTCTATCTCGCCACCACGTTCGCTTACTCCACCATCCTCAGGCGCTACGCACTCATCGATGTGCTGGTGCTCTCCGGCCTCTACACGCTGCGCCTGCTGGCCGGCGCCGCCGCCACCGGCACGCACATCTCCACATGGCTCGCCGGCTTCTCAGTCTTTCTGTTTCTCTCGCTGGCCATCGTCAAGCGGTTTGCCGAGCTTCAAAACCTGATCACCCGCGGCGCAACTCCGAGCAACGGCCGCGGCTACCTGCTCACCGATCTCAACCAGCTGCGCGCCTTTGGAACAGCGAGCGCTTTCGCGGCGGTCGTGGTCTTCACCAACTACATCAGCAGCAGCGATGTGGTCGCGCTCTACGATCACGCGCAACGCCTCTGGATCATCGTGCCGCTTATGATCCTCTGGCTTTGCCGCGTCTGGCTGAGGGCTTCGCGCGGCCTGCTCAATGAAGACCCCATCGTCTTCGCGCTCACCGACAAACAAAGTTTGACGATTGGCGCAGCCGTCATCGCCGTCGTCCTGCTGGCTATCTGAGCAAGCACTTGCTCATGTGATATCGAAGTGCTATCATTGATAGCGATACGAAAGGAGCGCCGTCCTATGCCTGCTGTCACCGTCCGCAACATCCCGGAGAAAACCCATCGCGCCCTCAAGCTGCGCGCTGCGCGGAACGGCCGCAGCACCGAAGCCGAGATACGCCGGATTCTGGAAGACGCCGTGTCAGCTCCTGCGGGACTCGGCTCGCAATTGGCTGCGCTCGGGCGTCGCTTTGGCGGCATTGAGCTCAACATCGCTCGTGACAAAAGGCCGGCTGAGCCGGCGGATTTCTCGTGATCCTCCTCGATACGAATGTGATCTCGGAGCCGGTGAGGCCCTCGGCCAATCCGATCGTGGTTGCGTGGCTTGATCACCAGCTGAAAGAAACGCTATACCTGTGCGCGCCTGTCCTGATGGAAGCTCTGCTTGGTGTCAACCTTCTTCCGGACGGTAAGCGAAAGAGAATAATGACCGAGGCTGTGCAGGGATTGCTGGCGAACTACTTCTCTGATCGGTTTCTCGCCTTCGATCGTGAAGCCGCAGTAGCCTACGCCTCGCTGGCAAGCCGCGCAGCCGCAAAGGGCTATTCCATCTCAGTGGCCGACGGTCAAATTGCTGCCATTGCTTCGGTACATGCATTCGCCGTCGCCACGCGCGATACCGCACCATTCCTGGCCGTCGGCGTACCGGTCGTCGATCCGTGGAAAAGTTGATTCATGGGCCTGGAGTTCCCGCCGTCAAGCAAAGCTGCGCGGGATGAATTCTCGTCCCCTGCTTCCCTCGTTCCCCGCTTCCCTTGTTCCCTGCTTCAATTGAACAAGTCCTTCACCCGCTCCAGCAGCCCCGGCGCCGATGGCCGGTTGTCCACGTTCATCGTCTCGCCGAGTTTTGCCATCAGCTCGCGCTGCGCCTTCGTCAGCTTGCGAGGCGTCTGCACAATCACCTGCACCACCAGGTCGCCCTGGCCCTTCTCGTTCAGGTACGGAACGCCCCGGCCGCGTATGCGCAGCTCTTTCCCGCTCTGCGTGCCCTCCGGAATCTTTACCTGCACCGCGCCATCCATGCCGGGAATCTCAAACTCCGCCCCCATCGCAGCCTGCGGAAAACTGATGGGAATTACGCAGTAGAGGTCATGACCCTGGCGCTCAAAGAACTCGTGCTTCCTGATCGACAGCACCACGTACAGGTCGCCCTTGGGGCCGCCCGCGCGGCCGGCATCGCCCTCGCCGCTGTAGCGGATCTGCGTTCCGTCTTCAACCCCCTTCGGCACCTTCACGTGCATTTTCACTTCGACGGCCGCGCGCCCTTCGCCCCGGCACGTTGCGCACGGGTCGCCGATCGTCTGCCCGCTGCCCCCGCACACATTGCAGGTACGCGCCACCGAGAAGAATCCTTGCTGGTAGCGAAACTGCCCGCGTCCATGGCAATGGCTGCAGACGCTTGGGCCCCGGCCTGACGCGCTGCCGACTCCCTTGCAGGCGCCGCAAGTCTCCAGCCGCCGTATCTTGATCTCTTTCTCGACACCGAAGATCGCATCTTCAAACTCGATCGTCAGATCGAATCGCAGATCGTCGCCCCGGCGCTGGCGCGATTGCCGCCCGCCGCTCTGGCCCGCCCCGCCCACTCCGAACATCTCGCCGAACAGGTCGCCAAAAATGTCGCCGATATCCACGCCGCCCGCAAACGGGTTCGCGCCAAATCCACCGCCGCTCAGTCCCGCGTGCCCGTAGCGGTCGTAGGCCGCGCGCTTGTCGGGGTCGCACAGCACCTGGTAGGCCTCGCTCGCCTGCTTGAACTTCTCTTCGGCCGCGTGATCCCCCGGATTCCGGTCAGGGTGATACTTCAGCGCCTGCTTGCGATAGGCGCTCTTCAACTCCTGATCGCTCGCATCGCGCGAGACGCCAAGAACCTCGTAAAAATCCGCTTTACCCACTCTTGTATTAGAACTCATTTCACCAACCGCAAGCTTCTAGCCTCTAGCTACTAGCTTCTAGCCTTTCGTTCTTCGATCTTTGTTGCTCAACCAAATATTCCTACGGGAATTCACCCATGGTCAGGTATGCAAGAAATTCCACCACGCGGCTAGAAGCTAAGAGCTAGAAGCTAGAAGCTTCATTCATTCACCTGTTTCGCATTGTGCGCCACGCGCACCAGCGCGGGCCTCAGCAACCGGTCGCGCATCTTGTAGCCCCTGCGTACCTCTTCGGCCACGTGCTGATCGGGGATGTCGTCGCGTTCCACAGTTCCCAATGCCTCGTGCACTCGAGGATCGAACTCCTCGCCCACTGCCGCCACCGCGACCACCTGCATCTGGCGCAGAATCTCTTCCATCTGCTTCACAATCAACTCCACGCCCGAACGCATCTGCTTCTCGGTGCCGCCAGCCTTCAACGCCAGTTGAAAGTTGTCCAGCACCGGCAAAAACTGCTCCACCACGCCCGCGGCCGCAAAGTCGCGAAACTCGTTGCGTTCCCGCTCGCCGCGCTTGCGCGCATTCTCAAACTCAGCCTGCATCCGGGCCACGCGATCCACCAATTGATCGCGCTCGGCCTTCAACTTCTCCAATTCAGTTGGCCCAGCCTGTTCAGGCTCCGCAGCCGCACCTTCGTCCGCGCCCGCCTTCTCCACTTGCTCTGACGGCTTCTCATCTGCGGTTCCTTCGCCTGGCTCGCCCGGTTCAATCTCCAGGGGCTCCATTACGTTCAACTCAGTCTCCTGTTCGGGCATATTCCAAGTATTTCTCCTCGCTGTCAAAACTGCCTCACTTCTCCTGCCTTACTTCATTTGCCTGACGTCTCTTGCCTCACTTTTTACGATCGGCTGCGTCCTTATTCGCTTTCACCCCGCCAACGCCCAACCCGTTAGATTCACAGCGTACGCCTATCGGATCAAATTCCCAGCCCGCCGACACTTATCGCGGGCCAACGCTGGCCGCAAACTTCCTCATTTATTCGGCCGGAGATTCAAGAATCCGCTCGGAAAGCCGGGCGATATAACTCACCGCCTGGATCATCTCCTGATATTGGATACGGGTGGGCGCAATCATTGCAACCGTTCCCAGGCTGGCGCCACCCAGCCGCGCCGGCGCGGCAATCAGCACCAGGTCCTGCATGGCCGGCGACGCCTTGTCGAGCCCCACTACCACCCGCACCTCTTGCTGCCGTCCATCCACGTACGCGTTCAGCAGCTCGATCAACCGCTCTTTGGCTTCGAGCGCCGCCAGCATCTGGCGCAGACGCTCGCGGTCCCTCTCCACCGTAATCAGATTCGCGATTCCATCCACAAAAATGGCTTGCGCCGTGTCTTCCACGGTCAGAGCGCCCTTACGGCACAACTCTTCAACCGACGTCAGAAGCTGCCGATAGACCTCGCGCTCCACATCCACACGCCGCAAAACCTCCGACCGAATGCGCTCAATGGGCCATCCGCGGAAGTTCTCGTTCAAATATCTGGCCGCTGTCTCCAGCTCCAGGTGCGTCAGCTCGTGGTCGAGCGTCAGCACGCGATCCTGCACCGCACCGGTCTGCGTTACCACCACCGCCAGCACACGGCCCGTTGCCAGCCGCAAAAAGTGAATATGCTCCAGCACCTGCCCTGCGGTCGAGCCGGCCAGCGCCACGCCCAGCCCGCTTGAGAGCAACGCCAGAACATGCGAGGTCCGTTCCAGGTACTCATGCGAGCTGGCCACGCCTGAAAAACTCTCTTCAATCTGGCCACGCGTCAATTCGCTCATCGCCCCAGCCTCGCCGCCCGTCCCGCCTGCGCCACCGCGCGTCAGCACCGTCAGCCGCCCGGACTGCGTAAGCTGCTCTACATAAAATCTGAATCCCGCTGCCGTCGGCACCCGCCCCGACGAGGTATGCGGCTGTTCCAGCAACCCCAACTCGCCCAGGGTAGACATCACGTTGCGCAGCGTCGCCGAGCTCAGCCCATCGCGGTCGGCAAACACCCGGGCAAGCGCCTGCGACGCCACCGGCTCCCCGGTGGTGATGTACGCATCGATAATAGCGGTTAGAACCAGCCGTTCCCGCGGGCTCAGCCTTACCTCAGGCATTTCTTATTTCCCATCGCGTTCCGCTTGGGGCCCCTCGGCTTCCACCGCCCTCGTTCACGGACCGGCCATCCCATCTTAAACCCTTTAAATCAATGTATTAAACGGGAAAAAGGATGGTTTTCTCCTCTTTAATTCTAGAAATGCCTCATCGCCAATGTCAAGGCGCGGCAATCAGCTGCGGCTGGCCGTAATACCCCATGTTCGTGTGCGCCGTCATCCCCGGCTGGTTCACCTTCAACTTTAGCTCGTGGTATTCGTTAGGACCATCCGGCCGCGGCGGCTCAAACGTCATTTCGTAATATGTCCCGGCATCCTGCACCACCGCTGAAATGGCCGACGCTACATCGTTGCTGGGGGGAATCACCCGGCCGCCGCTCTGCATTGCCACTACTTTCAGCGCCAGATTCGGCGGCATTGCCTGGGTCGGCTTCTTCACGCCCTTCAGATACGACTCATACAAATACGTGGCCCCACCCGGCATTCCCTGCGCCACGCTCGAAAGCTCGATTTGCCCCTGGCGCAGCATCGTATTCAACGCCACAACGCTGTCGAAGAATTGCTTCTGCCCCTTCATTGAGAAATTGATCCCCGGGGAATCCAGCATCGGCCATCCCGGGCCGGCCCAGATCACCAGCTTCCGCCCCGGCTCATCCTTGATGTTCTGCACCAGGGTCGCCAGCATCCTCACACCGAACTCGAACCGCTCAATCTCGCCCCACGACCCGGCTGATCTGCCGATGGTTCGTAGATTTCCCGCCGTCTCGTCGAGTTGTTTCGCCAGCGCGTTGCCGTCACTCGTCGCATCATTCTGCATTTGCATGCCGGTGTCGGTCAAAAAGGCAAGCGAGACCGGGCAAGCCAGGTGCCCGCCGTTCTGGCGCAGAAACGCTCCAACCTGCCCGCGGGTGTACGACACGCTTTCAAAAGGCATATTCACCGTGTCGAAGACGATGAGCACATTCACCGGAACCTGGGCCGGTGCTGGACCACCGCCAAAAGCACGGAACGACACAATCTGCATCGGCCGCCCGTTGTCGAGCAACTGAAAGTCGCCAACCCCAAGCCCGGGAACATTCTTGCCGCCCTTGTCCGTCACCACCACGTTCAGCCGCATGCTCCCTTCAGCCGCCTGCGTGCTCGATTCATTCGCCGGGCGCGCAGCGAGCGGCGGACTGCTCTCCGGTGCAGCCGACGGAACCGTGGCCTGTGCCCCAGCCAGTGAAGCCGAGCAGGAGAGAATCCCCACTGACAGCAGGCCCGGAATAAACGCCCCACCTGAACACAGTCCTCGCACAAAGATGGATGATCGCCGCATTGTTAACCCCCGTTTGCGAATTCGTTCAGGTGCGGACAACCATCATACTCCCCGCCGGCATCCTCAGCATTGAGTTCACCGCGGCCGATTCGAAAACGCGTGGCCACGTTACCAATTGATAGCTCGCGATGTTCCTCACCATGATTTCTTGATCAATATAGTGCTATTGTTATCGCGGCTGGTCTTCTTGAACAGCCGCCGATAACAAGAGAAAGAGTCCACTGAGATTCTTCAACCCGATGGTGCGTTCTTTTGAATTCAACGGAGGGCTCCATGATTTCCTTTTGCGGAGGCAAGTCGTTTCGTCGCGCAGTAAAATCCCTCACCTTTAGTCCGGCCCTGATCTCGATTTCGGTCCTGACGCTTATCCCGGCTTTGGCCCTGATTGCCGCCGCGCCCGTCTGCTGCGCAGAGTCCGGCAGCTCGAACTCCGGTGTCAGTCTCGACAAGCATGCTCGCAAAATTCACCACGAGCTCACCCATTTCAGTCCCGGCAACTACATCCGCCTCACCTTCACTGACAAGTCTGAACGCACCGTAGCACTCGATTCGCTCGATGACAGCTCCTTTACCGTCACCAATGCCGAAAGCAACAATCGCGAAACTCACACCTACGATGAAATCGCACGTGTGAACCGCGAGAAGAATTACATCGGAGAGGGTTCCGAGGTCCATGTGCACCACATCAAGCTCTGGGTGCCCATTGCAATCGGCGTGCTTGCCGCCGGCGCAGCATTCACCGCCGCCGAAGTGCGGTGACACAAGCCAGCAGCCAATAGCCCGTATCCAATAGCTGGGTGCCCCAGAGCCTGTCTTGAGCCTGCCGAAGGATCCCTCGCATTTGGGGACCTGGAATACCTCGACCCTCCCCCCGCCTATCCAAATCTGGCTGAACTCTGGGTGCCCCAGGTCCCTCGCACTTGGGGACCTGGGAAGCCTCGAACCTCGCCCCGCCACCCTGTTCCCTACTTCCTACTCCCTGTTCCCTGCTTTCCCCAGCGCACTCCTCATAGTCTTCCGATACTCCTCCAGCACCGCACAACCTTGCTCGGTCAAACGACACATCGTCAGCGGATACTTGCCGCGAAACGTCTTCTCGATGGCCACATAACCCGCCTCTTCCAACCTGGAAAGATGAACCGAGAGATTTCCCTTGGTCAGCCCCGTAGTCGTGTGCAGATACTGGAAATCCGCCTCCCTCACCGCCGCCAGCAGCGCCACAATCATCAGCCGCGCCGGCTCATGAATCACGCGGTCGATCTCGGCCAGTAGTTGAATCTTCGCGTTCATCTCAGTCCCCAACTTCCCGCGAATGACTTAGAAAGCGGAGCAGCACAACTGTTCCGGAAACCACGGTGATCGCGCCGCCGACTCCGTAAAGAATCATCCAACCGATGCCAAAACCGGCATCGTAAATCCTCAGCAAAATCCCGGTCACAGCAATCGATGCGCCGCTGAAAACAAACCGCAACTCCCGACCGCTAATCGGAAGGAGTACGCCGCAAAAGACTCCGGCTCCAGCAAGAATCCATCTGCTCGAGAGCGGCGCGAGCCCCTGAATGGCCGCTACAACAGCAATCACCGCAACAATCGCGATGATGGTGGCAATCGCGGCCATCCGCACGCGCCCTGTTACAGTAGGCGCCTTGACCTCAACATAACCGGTTCTCTTGATCAGATACCGGTTGCGCGCCCACTTCACAGCGTATGGCATGAGGAAAGTAAGAGGGAAAATCAGAAAAGTGGCAACCGGCGTCGTCCGAATGACCGGCCATTTCTTCTCCAGTAAAAGTTGTGCGGCGAAATCCGCCGACAGAAGCAGAAAGAATAGCCCAATTGCAATCTCCGGCAATCCATCGCGGTTCCACGCCCGCTGTATCAGCCTCCCCGCCAGCCGGTCGGGATCATCCATCGCAGGACTCCCGTTCATCCCCTGAGTAGTCGTGTCCGTCATCGTCGTTCTCCTTGCAAACTAGTCTGCAATACAAACTAGTTTGCAAACATATTGCACTATCTCCACCAGCCTGTCAAGTCTCTTGTCCCACATCCCATCTTCGCTGTTCTCTGTTCTCGAACTGATAGATTCAACTCAGGAGCTTTTTTCCGCCCAACCATGTTCCACCCCACTGAAGACATTCGCATTCAATGGACCAAGGTCGTCCTGCCGCCCGTCTTTTTAGAAGAAGAACGCCCCGTCACAGAAGCAGCCTCGGCCACAATTTTTGACGCCCGCCGCGAGATCGTCGACATCCTCAACGGCCGCGACGATCGCCTGCTGGTTCTCGCCGGCCCTTGCTCCATCCACGACGTCAAAGCCGCGCGCGAGTACGCCGCCCTGCTCAAACAGGCCATCGCCGAATTCTCCGCCGACCTCCGCATCGTGATGCGCGTCTATTTTGAGAAGCCCCGCACCACCATCGGCTGGAAAGGCCTCATCAACGACCCATATCTCGATCAGTCCTACAAGATCAACGACGGCCTGCGCCTCGCCCGCAACCTGCTCCTCGACCTGGCGGAGATGGGTGTGCCCACCGGTACCGAGTTCCTCGACATGATTTCGCCGCAGTACATTGCGGGCCTGGTCGCCTGGGGAGCCATCGGCGCGCGCACCACTGAGAGCCAGGTGCACCGCCAGCTCGTCTCCGGCGTGTCGTTGCCCCGTTGGTTTCAAGAACGCCACCTCGGGCGATGTGCAGGTTGCCATCGATGCCATCCTCTCCGCGTCTTACTCGCACACGTTTCTCGGCCATACGCATCACGGCCAGATCGCCATCTTCGTCACCACCGGCAACCCTGACACGCACATCATCCTGCGCGGCGGCCGCAAGATGGTGAATTACACCGCCGACTGCGTGGCCGACACCGCCGCGCGCATGGAAAAGGCGGGGACCGCGCCGCGCATCATGATCGACTTCAGCCACGCCAATTCCAACAAGGACTATCGCCGCCAGTCCCTCGTCTGCCACGACGTTGCCACCCAGATCGCCGGCGGCGGCAACCGCAAGGGCGACAAGCGCATTATGGGCGTGATGATCGAGAGCAACCTCGTCGCCGGCGCGCAAAAGCTCGTCCCCAGTCAGCCGCTGGTCTACGGCCAAAGCATCACCGACGCCTGCATCGACTGGGCCGAAACGCATGAGTTGTTAAAGGAACTCGCCTCCGCCGTCCGCGATCGGCGTCGCGCTTAGAGCAGCGATTCTAAAATGGGTGCCTATCCTGAACGCGCTCGTTGCGGCTAGGATGGGGCGCATCGCAACCCGTGTTACTGTGCATTCTCAATCTGCTGCGAAATCCAACGATTCAGGCTCACGCCCTCGCCCGCAGCGCGAAGTGCAGCCTTGCGGTGAAGCTCCGGCTCGGTGCGCAACAGAATCTTGCCATTGAAGGGCCGATCGGGCTGCTGCCCCTTCTCCGCGCAGAACTCGAGATAGCTGTCGATGCTCGCGCGAAAGGCCCGCGCCAGTTCCCTCGCCGTCGATCCCTCGAAATGAATCACGTCTTTGAGGCCGGATACCGTCCCAGAGAAAGTGTTGCCCTCCGGATCGAAATCGATAGGGCCTGCCGCATATCCCTTGTATTCCATCATGGCTTCACCCCCGCATTCGTAAGAAACTGCCGCACAGCCTCGACCGCTCCCTTTTTGGTTTCCGGCCGAGGATGAGGGCGATGAAAGACAGCGATCACTCCATTCAACCTCGCGGCCACGCGGCTGCCTTCGCGCTCGCTGATCTCGCCCCCTAAGGCGCGAATCAAAGATTCAATGGCCGACCAGCGAATGTTTGCTCGCGTTGGGCGCGAAAATATGGCGTCCAGCGTAATTCGATGTGCTTTCTTCATGTCCGGAGTATCCTAACCCATTACTCCGAAGCACACAACCGCAATGATAGCATATTTCGCTATCATATGGGCTACTGCCCTGTCACCTTCCCAGTAATTCCCGCGTCCTTCGCCGCGTGTACACAATCCTGCACACCAGTCCAGCTCCGCAGGTGCGCTCGCGGAATGCAATCCACGCGGTGTAGTCCGGCTCCAGCAGAAACGCCGTGGCATCCGACAAATGCCCTGTCTGCTGCATAAAGTACGCCGCTTCCAGGTCCGCATCCGCGGCCTCCGCATTCATCTCTTCGCACTCGTCCTCGGGCGGCGCAGGCACCCCTGCAGCATGCGCGCAAAAATCTCCATCGTGAATCAGCGCGTACTTCTTCTTGTTGGCAGGAATGAAATAGCGTGGCGACGTTGCGTGGACCTTCGCAATCAGCGCCCACTGATTCAAATCCACCAGGAACTCGGGCGGCAGCTGGCTGATGCCCAGGTAGGTGTCGGTCAACTGCTTTGAGAAAATCGTCAGTGTAGGCGTCGGCTCGCCGTTGCTGGGCTTGAAGTAGATGCCGCCCAGCCCAATCCCTGTCTGCATGTCGATCCAGATGAATCCCCGCCCGTGCATGTTCTGGTTAGGTCCGCCGGCCGACGCCACCATCACGTAGCGGCCGTCGCGCACGCTGATCGGCAGCGGCTCTTCGTCGAGAACCTCGTCCCTGGCCTCCCAAAGATCCTTGTCGCGATGGTAGAAATAGCTTGTGTTCGGCGTAATCAGCTTCTCAAGCCGCCTGAAGCGCTTGTCCCGCTCAATCTCCTTCGGCATCTTGCCGTCGTAGCCTGCAAGAAAACCCAACTCGCCCGTAGGAATCAGGTCGCGAAACACTGCCGGCTGCGGCGGAGCCGGTTTCGCTGACGGAACCGGTTGAGTTTGTCCGGCATCGGGTTGCTGCGCGCCCGCAAGAGCGGCTGCCACGATCAGGTTTGCGGCCACCAGGCTTACTCGGCCGATGCGAAGGGAAAGCCCAAAAATCAGCGCCATCGGTCACCTCTGATTCAACAAAATACACCAAACGTGTAAAAACGCGTTAACCATATCCGCGTCCCAGCTCCGAAGCTGACTTGCCAGCTCGCCGACTTGCCGACTCGCTGACTCGCTGCCCTTCCGCCTCGCTTATCATGATCTCCAGCAGTGCCAGGCACACCACGCATCCATGCCCACCATCTTCATCTCAGCAGGCGAAGCCAGCGGCGAGCTTTACGGCGCACAGCTTGCGTCCCTACTGCGCCAGGTTCTCCCGCAAGCGGAGCTCATAGGCATGGGCGGCGAACGTATGCGCGCTGCCGGCGTCGAATGCATCGTCCGCGCTGAAGACATGGCCGTCATGGGATTCACTGAGGTTGTCGAGCACCTGCCCCGCATCTACGGCGAGTTCCGCAAGCTCAGGCGCGCTATCCGCGAACGCCGTCCCCAGGTCGCCGTCCTCATTGACTTCCCAGACTTCCACTTCCGCCTCTTTCGCGAATTCCATCGTCTCGGCATCCCCGTCATCTACTTTGTAAGCCCGCAGCTCTGGGCCTGGAAGAAACACCGCATCAAACAAGTTCAGAAGTACGTTCGCCGCATGATGGTCATCTTCCCCTTTGAACAACAGTTCTACCGCGACCGCGGCGTTAACGCCGAGTTCGTCGGCCATCCGCTGGCCGAGCTGGCGCCTCCCACTCTCTCGCGCGAAGAATTCGCCCGTGCCAATTCCCTCGACCCCACCAAAACCTGGATCGCGCTTCTTCCCGGCAGCCGCATGCGCGAAATTCGCGACCATCTCCCGACCATGCTCGACGCCGCACGCCTGCTGGCCCAATCTCAACCTGGCCAGCCCATCGAGTTCCTCATCCCCCTCGCCCCCACTCTCCACGCCGACCAGCGCACCCAAGTCTCCTCGCTCCTCGCCGCCCACGCCGGCAAGCTCTCCGTTCATTTGATTTCAGACGGCCAAAAAGTCAGCCCCACCGCGGGTGCCCTCTTTCACGCCCGCGCCTCAGTAGTCGCCAGTGGAACCGCCACCGTTGAAGCCGCCCTCATCGGCAATCCCTTCGTGGTCGTTTACCGCGTCTCATCCCTCACTTACGCCATCGCCAAACGAGTCGTTAACGTGCCTCACGTGGCCATGGCCAACCTCATTGCCGGCCGGCGCGTCGTCCCCGAGCTCATTCAACACGACTTCACTCCGCAAAATATCGTCCAGCATCTTCAACCGTTGCTACCCGATGGACCTCCTCGCGAGTCCATGATTCAGGGGCTCAAAGCCGTCCGCGAAGCGTTGACTGCACATCCGCGGCAGGCCGGCCATCAAGGTGAACATGGCGGCGCTATCGATCGCGTCGCCACCGTAGTCATGGAGGAACTCGAATCCGCTCTGACCACAAAACAGACATCAGTCCGCACGTGACCCGAAAGCCGAACCATGCCACAGAATCACGATTCCCCGTAACCGCCAGTCCCGCGCCCCGCGTCAAACCTTTGAGCCACAACGTGCCGCATGCGGGTATCAGGATTGGGTGCCCCACCCTCGCCGGGTCTTTGTTTTTCCGGCCAGGGTGGGATACCTCGGGTCCCCAAACCAGCAAGACCCACGAGCACCGCAAATCATAGCGGTGCAGTGCTCGACCGAACGACCCGCTGCCTCACCTGCAGCCAGAATGCGATGATTGAAGCTATGCGAACACGAGTCTCGCCGGTTGGATTCTTCCCTTTCGTTTCCCGAGCCGCCCTCGCTCTGGCACTCGGACTTGGCCTTGCCTCCCCGGCTCTCGCGCAGCGCGAGCGTCCCACCGTCGACGTCACCGGCTACGTCATTGACGCCGAGCTCGACACTGCCACCCACCACATCGGCGCCACTACCACCGTCACCTTCACCGCGCCCGCCGGCCTCGATGTGGTCAACTTCGGCTTCCACCCCGCGCTCAAGGTCACCAAGATCACCGACGAATCCGGCAAACTCCTCGACGGCGAACGCACCGCCGACGGCTCCATCCGCATTACGCCTTCGTCCTCGTTCACTCCCGGCCAGCCCGTCCACTGGACCTTCGTCTACGACGGCACCATCACCGGCAATGAAGATGGCCCCATCGAAGGCATCAAGCTCGCCGCAATCCAGGAGCCCATTACTTACCTGCTCTATCCCGCGAGCTGGTTCCCCACCTCCGGCTACCTCACCGATCGCTTCACCGCCGAAATGCACATCCGCGTACCTCAGGGCATGCGCGTCTTCGCCGGCGGCAGCACCGGCAAACCCACCTCAGTCGCGCTCTCCAATGGCAAGCCAGGCGACGAGTACGACTTCAAATGGACCAAGCCCGGCTTTCCGGGAACCATCATCGCCGGCCGCTATGTTGACCCCGTTTCGGTCGGCGCCGGCAACGTAAAAATCTACACCACGATCGCCCATCAAGCCGCCGCCACCCAGCTCGCCCAGACCGCAACCCGCGAGTTCGACTTCTTCACCGATCAGTTCGGCGTGCCCGAGTCGGAGCGCCTCAATGTCGTCGAAATTCCAGATGACACCCTGCCCGCCGTGTGGGCGCCCGAGCTCGCCGGCATCCCCGGCTCCCGCATTGGCGATAAATCGGCCGTTCGGCTGCTCGCCAACACCATCGCCCACCAGTGGTGGGGCAGCGAAGTCAGCCCCCACTCTCTCAACGACGCATGGATCGTCAACGGCATGTGCCGCTACGGCGAGCTGATGTACCTCGAAGATGAAAGCGGCTCCAGCGCCCTGCGCGCCGCGCTCACCGATGTGGCCGCCAGCGCGCTCGCCTACGACACCATCCCCCTCTCCAGTTCCGGCCGCCTCGGCGCCTTCTCGCCGGAGTTCCAGTCCATGACCTTTGACAAAGGCGCCATGATCATCCACATGCTCCGCTGGGAAGTCGGCGAAAAAATGCTGCCCAACATCTTCAAGGGCGTGCTCAGCCAGTATGCCGATAAATCCCTCCGCACTTCCGACTTCGAAAAAGTCGCTGAAGAAGTGAGCCAGCAGCAGCTCCTGCCCTTCTTCTCGCAATGGATCGACGGCACCGGCGCGCCCAAATTCACTGACAAGTACGCCGTCTACCGCTTGGGCAACAACAAGGGCTTCCGGACTATAGGAGAAATTGATCAGGATCTCGACCTCTTCCGCATGCCTGTCGACCTGCGCATCGAGACCGACGGCAAAACCGTAAACCAGAAGATTGAAGTGGTGGGCACCAACACTCAATATGTGGTCGACACCTTTGGCCGCCCGCGCCGCATCAGCGTCGACCCGCAGGACTGGGTGCTCAAAACCACGCCTGACCTGCAGGTCCGCATCGCCATTCTCAAAGGCCAGCAGCTCGTGGCCCAGGGCGACCTCGTAGGAGCCCTGGCCGCCTACCAGAAGGCCCTCCAGTCAAACCCGCTGAGTTCTCTGGCAAGCTATCGCATCGGCGAGGTGCTGTTCACCCAGCGCAACTATCAGGCCAGCGTCGACTCCTTCCGCGACTCGCTGCGCGGCGACGACGAGCCGCCGTGGACCGAGTGCTGGAGCCACATCGCCGTCGGCAAGATCTTCGACCTGACCGGCCAACGCGACCGCGCTATCAACGAGTACCGCCTCGCCGTGCAAACCAACGACAACACCCAGGGCTGCGTCAACGAAGGTCGCCAGTACCTGCAAAAGCCCTACACCGCGCCTGCGCCGTCAGACTGAGGCCGGTATTCCGGCCATTCACCGCCTTGCCCCATCCTCCCAATCGGGGTGCCCTCCTGAGCGCAGGTCGTCGCGGCGACCGTAGTCGAAGGATCTGCTTCTTGAATGCTCCGCTTGAGCGGGATTGCGAACTCAACCCGGCGCCACTTTCCGTGCCCCCACACTTCCACGGGCTTATCGCGTAAGGGTGTGAGACCACGTACCCTCGAGTCCAGCCGCTCCCTCCTCAGTTCTCACCCCTTCGTCCCCCTTAGTCCTCAGCCCCACCGCCTGCGTCTCATTTAAACAGGGGGGCACAACCATGAAACGGCTTTGGATTTCGCACCTTGCCATCGCATGCGCAGTTCTACTGTATCCAGCAATTGCACCCGCTCAGCCTGCGCCTGCAGCTCCCATCCCGCCCGCCATTAATGCGGCCAAATCCATCTTCGTCTCCAACGGCGGCGCCGACAGCGGTCTCTTTCCTGAGCCCTTCAGCGGAGACACCACCCGCGCCTACAACCAGCTCTTCGCTGCGCTCTTGTCTGCCGGTCAATTCCGCCTGGTAAACGACCCGTCCAATGCCGATCTCGTCCTCGAGATCAGGCTCGTCGCTCCATACGGACCCACCAACGCCAATAAGCAGAATGGCGCCTCCGACCCGCTGCCCATGTTCCGCCTCACCGTCTACGACTCCAAAAGCCACTTCGTGCTTTGGACCATCAGCGATTCAATCGGATTCGCCTTCCTCCAGAAAACCCACGATCGCAACTTCGACATGGCGCTTAATGACGTCGTCTCCCAATTCCTCTCAATCTCCGGCAAGCCACCCCTCGCCGTCCCACCTACGCCATAACCGGGACAGACATCCAATCCCGCAATCCATCGGGTGCCCCGTTCAAGCTCCACGTGGGCAGGACAATACCTCATACTCTCCGAATTGGCTGACAAGCTGGCCCGACCCACCGGACCTCTAGCTCCGCTAACGCCGCTATCTCCGCTAGCTCCGCTTTCCCCTCATTCTCTTATCCCTGATCCCTGTTCTCAGCTCTCTTTTCTCTTTTCCCTGTTTTGCAGTTTATTTCGCACTTTCTGCCATCATCGTCTTAAGGGCATTCTTTGGAGGAACTCATGGAACTGAGCGCAACTGGCATCGAACTGATTAAAAAGTCTGAAGGCTTTCGCAGCAGCGTCTATCTCGACGTCGAGGGCTACCCCACCATCGGCTACGGCCATCGCCTCATCCACCCCGAAACCTTCTCCAGGGGAATCACCGAGGCCCAGGGAACGGCAATCCTTTATAGCGATGTGCGCGAAGCCGAGCAGACCGTTGCGCGCCTGGTCAAAGCCCAACTTACTCAGGGCCAGTACGACGCGATCGTCGATTTTGTCTTCAATCTGGGCCAGACCCGCCTGGCCGAGTCAACGCTGCTTCGCCAACTCAACGCCGGACGCTTTGAAGAAGCGGGCCAGCAACTTCTCCGCTGGGATCATGCCGGCACACAGGAAAACGCCGGCCTCAAAGCCCGCCGCGAATCGGAACTACGCCTCTGGAATGGCCCTGCCGTTGAAAATCCCGAACCGGCGCTGACAAGCTGAAAGCTCAAAACGCCCCAACGGCTCAGAAAGTTCCACGCCGCCGCACGGTCGGGCTCCTAACCACTGATCACTGATCACTGACCACTTCGGCCACTTCCACCCGCTCGCCAGCCTTCAAATACCCCTTCCGCCGGAACCAGTCTTCCATCGCCGCCTGTAGCCGGTCGAGCGGCACCCGCGTCCCTGCTTCCAGCAGTCCGTCCGCAACCGGCAGCGTATCGTCGAAGACCGCGTCGTTGGTAAAGTTGCGCATCGCAAAGTTGTCGATCCACGCAATCGGGCACGCCTGACGCGCCCCCGCTGCATCCACTCTTTCCACCGCGATCCGCCGCACAAACATGCATCCACTCTAAACGCCCGCTGCCATTCCACATACATAACTGCTCACGGCGTCTTCGGCTCCGCAACCTTCGCGTCCTTGCTCTGCTGCGTCTCAACGCGGAACACCTTGAAGTCGTAATCTCTCTCGGTGATGTGCTGCCGCAGGCTCTTCAACATCAGCACCCGCCCCAGAACCGTCGCTTCAACGCCCGTCGGCAGCCACAATCCATCTTCCACCGACGCCTGGTCGAATCTGAAGTTTGTCCCCTTGTCAACCGTCGCCAGCAATCCGCCGCCCACGCGGAACTTGTCATTGAAACTTACTTCGAGGTGCGCCACCTGCAATCCAGCCTCGTCGATCCACACCGTACCCTGCAGTTTTTTTGAAGCGTCCTCCGCCAGCCCATGCGTCTTCGCGTTCTTGCGTCCAATAAAGTCGAAAACAATCGTGGACCTGCCGCGATACATCTCGCGCCGCGGGTTGCGCACGTCCATAATGTCCAGCAGCCGGCTCACGCCGATCGTCTGTCCTTCGAGCGGCTGATCGGGCGTGGTCTTCTCCGCCTTCCCCACCAGCTTGGTTACGCGCTCGGTCTCCTTCTCCTCGTCGTGCCCGGCCAGCGGCTTGCCGTTCTTCTTCACCGCACGCTCAATCAAGTGCCCATTCACAAAAAAGTCGTCGTCCTCCTCCGTCTCGGTCTTGGTCACATGACCGCCCGAGTCGATGTCTTCGACCGACTGCGCCGACGTGAACGTGTAGTTCTCGCGCACCCTTTCAAGCTGCTTCTGGTGGTCCTCAACCTTCCGCATCAGGTCGGGAATATTCGGGACAGGACTATTAGCAGCCGCCTGGGCAAACAAGATCGACGCAAGAAATGCGAATGCCCCCAGGCTCACCACCCCGCAAACGCCTCGCATCCGCATCCATTCAATCCTTGTCGAAACCTATTTGTTCATTCACAGACGGCTTCACTATCTTCCCGCCGAACCTCGGAATGTGCCTCTCAAATCCCTACGAGACAAGCCTGCCCGCCGTTCCGCACTCCCGCCATGCAGCCCCAAGGCGTATTCTGCATCCGATAGTAAAGGACTGCGCCCTCAGGACATGCCTGTCGGCAATCGACTCACGCTGTTGGACTCTGAAGGAGAAAGAAAGATGCTCGCTCTACTGGCTCAATGGCTGCTCAGCGCTTTGGCGCTCATCATCGTCTCAAGAATCGTGCCCGGATTCCACGTGACCGGCCTCGGACCCGCGCTCTTTGCGGCGCTCGTCATCGGCCTGCTCAACGCTACCGTGGGACTGTTCCTCAAAATCGTCACCTTCCCGTTGAGTATCCTCACCCTCGGCCTCTTCCTGCTGGTCATCAACGCCTTGATGATTGAGCTCGCCTCGAGCATAGTGCGCGGGTTTCATGTGCACGGTTTCTGGCCTGCATTTTGGGGCGGCGTAGTGCTGTCGCTGCTGGGAATGTTGATCCGCGCGGTCTTGAAGGACTAGTAAATGCCGCACAATAGGAGTCGGCAGCGTCTCATTCAGCCCCGCACGACAACGCTACTTTGCAACGGTCGCTGCCGCCTTCGTCGGCGTAGCCGGCGCGGCGCCCTTCTTGTGCGTCTTCTTTTGCGATTGATGTGGCACAGCCGATTTCGCCGGCGCGCTCACTTGGGGCAGCTGAAGCGACTGCGGAGAACGTTTCGCATCGGCCCCTGAAAACTCACCCATCGTACCCACTCTTGCCGGCGCTGCAAGCGCTTTTGCCGGCTGCCACGGTTGAATGCGCGAATACACACCCCAGCTTCCGCCCGCCACAATCGTCACGATGGCCGCTGCGGCGGTCGCCCGCACCCACGCTGCGTCAGCCCGCAATACCAGCGGCCACGCCAAAACCCGGCCCTGCCGCCGCACAGTGCGCAGCGTTTCATGCACGCGCTCCTCAAGCCCCTGGGGCGCAGGCAGGCTGGCCACCAGCCGCAGCGTCTCTTCTCCCGTGCTTGCCCTGTCGATTCCCGAACCGGACGAACCAACCGAATTGTGCGCGTTGAGATTCATTGTCTTTCCTCCTCTGCTGCCGCGGCCGTTTCTGCCGTGCGGCCCGAGGGTTCCAAATCCCTGACTTTGCCTCTTGTATGATTCAGCATTACGGCCATCAGGTTGCGCGCCCTAAAAAGCCTCGACCGTACGCTCGACTCGGTAATGCTCAGCACCGTCGCAATCTCAACGCTTGAAAGCTCGTCGAACGCCGAAAGCATCAGCACCTCGCGCTCCTTGGCCGGCAACTGCTCAACGCAGGCCAGCACATGGGCATGATGCTGCGCCGCGCTCGCCACCTGCTCGGCTGAAAGCCCGGTCGAGGGTAGCACCCGCGCCAGCTCGGCCACATCGTCGGTCTCGGGCCGGGTCTTGGCCCGCCGCTTGCGGTCCAGAACAATGTTCCAAACGATCCGGATCAGCCACACCCGGTGGTCGCGAACTTCATCCAATTGGTCGCGATGGCGCAACACGCGCAGGAAAGCCTCCTGCACGGCATCCTCGGCGTCGGCAGCGTTGCGCAATACCGAAAATGCTACGCGATAGAGGGCGCCGGCATACTGGTCAACCAGCGTCGCAAGGGCCGCCTCTTCCGCCAGCTGGCGGACCGCATCGGCCGCGGCGGTGTCTTCAAAGTCCATCCAACCTGCGCAAATGGCCTGGGTGGTGCTCATCATGCACCAGACGCAGGCTCGGGGCGAAATGCTCGGCCGCACCGGTTCCGCAGTTGCTGCATCTCGAATCCGGGTCAGCCAGGTGGCATTTCCGTCAGGGAAGGGCCACCCTGCAATAAACCGGGACAACGGCTACTATTGACCCGGCTCATAAATACAACCACTGTGCCCCATCCATTTCGCAGGCTTTATCGCGAAATGGGTGGGACGCCAACACACTATTTACGGGCCGGATGATGAGTGCTGCGAAACCGCCCTACTGCCCTTTGCCGGAGAGCTTCTGCTCGGCAATCGTTGCGGCGGCGCTGTCCTTGTTCGTGTCCTTGATCTTGGCCCACAGCAACTTGGCCTGTTCCTGCTTACCCTCGGCAACGTAGAGATCGGCGAGGTCAAGCTGGGCAGCCGCGGCCGACACGGTTACCGAAGGCTTGGCTACCAACCCGTTGTAGACATTGATGGCGTCGCTGTCGCGGCCGGTCTGGTGATAAAGCCCCGCAAGAGCCAGCTTGGCCAGGTTGGCGATGTTCCGGCTCCATGATCCGGCAGCAGCCTTCAATTCAGTCTCGGCTGGACCGTTTTGGCCAAGATCCATATAAGTAACGCCCGCAAAGTACTGAGCTTTCGAAGTTTCAGGCAGCCCGCTGAAGTTGTGAGCGATGGCCACAAACTCGCGGTTCGCCTCGGTGGCGCGGCCAACTGCCGTCGTATAAGTGCCGGAATCGGGCACACCCGGTTCAGCCAGCGGCTCCGTGTAAACGTCAAGAGCGCTCCCCAGCGCCTGTTCGGCGGCTGACGTGCGCATATTCCAATAGACCGATCCTGAAACCACCAGAACCAGCGCAACTGCGCCGCTGATAACCCAGCGGAGAACCGAGGAGCGGTTCTCTCCCAGCCAGCTGGCGCTCGAGGCAGCCGCACGGGCGAATTTGTCTTGCTTTAAGGCGTGACGGGTCTGTGTATCCACTTGTTTCTCTTGTCCTTCGCTTATTGACTTGCAGGCGGGGCCGAACTCGGCTGGACCAGACTAGTGAAAGGCACTGCGACTGCAACCCATCTAGTTTACCAGCGGGCCTCGCCGTTTAGCCAATTGGCTGAAATTGAATCCGCAGATGATCCGCAGCGCCACCGTTTGACTCTTCACTTCTTCAATCCTTCACTCCTTCACTTCTTCACTCCTTCACTGGTACCCTAAACACATGTACGAGGATTTTCACGTAACCGATCGCTGGAGCGGCGAAGACATCCATTGCCGCTGGAAAGCCAACATGGTGGCCATTGCCACGCGCCACGCCGACGCCGTCGATATCCGTTTTGACGTGAACGGCCGCCCCATGTGGATCGCCCTGCCTGCAACCGCGTGGGTCGAACAGAAAAAACGATCCGCCAAGGTGATTACCGACCAGCTCGCCGCGCAGATCGCCGGCCGCTACCTCAAGCAGCTCATCGAAGAAGGCTACGACGCGCAGCGCGAGGTCTACACCATGACCGTCGATGAAGTGCTCTCACACCTCGACGCCGTAGTGGATGAGGCAAAATCCCTGGGCGCAATGCCCACGCTGCCTGTACTCGCTTGATCCGGAGCCGCTGATGACTCCCGGGCACGACCTCGGCGAAATCGCGGCCCAGTTTGCCATCGACGGCGACTTCTGCCAGGCAGTCCCCTACGGACGCGGTCACATCAACGAAACCTTTTGCGCCACCTATAATCGCGCCGGCGCGCAGGTTCGCTGCATTCTGCAACGCATCAACCACAATGTCTTTCGCAATCCCGCCTCGCTCATGGATAACATCCAGCGAGTCACGCAACATCTATGCGCAAAGTTGGCCGATCACCTTGACAAGGATCGCCGCGCACTCACCCTTATTCCCGATCACACCGGCCGCATCTTGTATGTGGACCGGTCCGGCAACTACTGGCGCGCCCATCGCTTCATTGAAGGCGCGCGAACCTACGACGCCGTCGAATCCGCGCAGCAGGCTTTTGAGGGCGCACGGGCATTCGGCCGTTTCCTTGAAATGCTCTCCGATCTGCCGGCTCCGCGCCTTCACGACACCATTCCGCACTTTCATTTCACACCTGGACGGTTCACCGCTCTTGAAGACGCAGTCGCTCGCGATGCCGCGGGGCGCTTGCCCCTGGCCGGGCCGGAGATCGCCTTCGCTCTCGCGCGTAAATCCATTACCGGCGCGTTGGTCAATGCCGGCCTGCCCGAGCGCGTTACGCACAACGACACCAAGATCAACAACGTTCTGCTCGATGACCAGACCGGCGAAGGAATCTGCGTAATCGACCTCGACACCGTGATGCCCGGCCTGGCTGCTTACGACTTTGGCGATCTGGTCCGCTCGGCAACCTGCCGGGCGCCGGAAGACGAACGCGATCTCTCTCGTATAACCATGCGCTTCGATCTCTTTGAAGCCCTGGCGCGCGGCTACCTGAGCTCGGCCGGCACGTTGCTCACTCGCGCTGAGAAGGAGTCGCTGGTACTGGGCGGAAAACTTATCACCTTCACCATGGGAATCCGCTTTCTCACCGATTACCTGAATGGCGACACCTATTACAAAGTGCATCGCGCTGGCCACAACCTCGACCGCTGCCGCACCCAGTTCAAGCTGATGGAATCGATCGAGGCGCAGGAACTCGCGATGGAACAATTCATCTGCTCTATCCGCTAGCCTAATCAGCTCCATCCGCTAGCCAGCATTTCTCAAACCGCATCTGTTAGAGTAATGCCGGACCAATAGTAGCGTCGGCCTCCAGGCCGGTTGTAGCGCCGGACTCCAGGCCGGTGCCCCAGCGAATGATTGGTATTCGCCGAGGCGGTAGACCCTTCGGCGACAAAGCAGGCTTTGTAACAAGGGCACGGCTTCAGCCGGGCCAATAAGGCCGTTAAAAGACCGGGGCTTTAGCCCCTGGGGAACCAACAGCCGCCCCTCACTCGTGCCTCAGCGCCTCCATCGGCTGCACTCCCGCCGCCCGTCGCGCCGGAATCCAGCTTGCGGCCAGCGCAACTACCAGCAACACCAAAACCCCGCCAACCATCGTCGCCGGATCCCACGGCTGAATCCCATAAAGCATTGTCTTCACCAGTCGCGTCAGCCCCAACGCAGCACCTGTTCCCGCAACAATCCCCGCAATCGCCAGCCATGTGCTCTCGCGCAAAATCATCGCGCGCACCTGTCCCGGCTGCGCTCCGAGCGCAAGCCGAATCCCGATTTCGTTTCTACGATTGGCAACCGCATACGCCATGATTCCGTAAATGCCCACGCAGGCCAGCGCCAATGCCAGCAAGCCAAAACCGGCGGTGAGAGACGCGAAGACCCTTTCCGTCTGCATGGTCGAGTCGATCTGTTCCTGCTGAGTGCGAATGTCAACAATGGGCAGGTCGCGATCGACTTTTCGCAATGCATCGTGCAACGCGGGCGCCAGGGCTGCCGGCTTGAGCTGGGTACGAAGCGCATACGTCAAACCGCCCACATCGCTTTGCTGCTCGTACAGCATGAAGAACTGCGGCGGTGGTTCGTCGCGAAGATCCGCGTATCGCGTGTCAGCGCAGATGCCCACAATCCGAAACCGGCTAGCTGTGTCGTCTCCGGTATTGAATTCCTTGCCGATGGGATTCAGGTTCGGAAACCGCTTGCGCGCCAGGCTCTGGTTGATGATGGCGACTTTGGGAGACGTGGCCGTATCCTGCGCGTCGAAGGCTCGGCCCGCAACGATCGGTATGCCCATGGTGGCGAAGAAACTGTTCCCCACCACGTTCACGTCCTCCGCCGTGTTTTTATCGGATTTTTCCCCTGGCAGCTGGAAAGATTCGTTCGAAATGTTGCCGCCGATGTATGCGATGGAAGCCGCCGTCGCCGACTGGACACCGGGAATCGCAGCAAAATCCTCCTCCAGGCGCGTGTGCAATTGCACATCCTTGCCCGCGCCGTAGCGGGCGGCCGGCGGATTGATTGAAAACAGGATCAGGTGATCGGTCCTGAAGCCCGCATCTATAGACTGAAGCGCGAAAAGCGTCCGCAGGAACAGCCCGGCGCCCACTACCAGCAGCGTCGAAAGAGCGATCTGAAACGCGACGATGGCTTTGCCGCCGAGGCCCTTGCGGCGGCGCGTAGCAGTCTGCGCAGACTCCTTCAGGCTACTGCTCACTTCGGCTCGCGCGGCCATCCACGCGGGCGCTAGACCGAAGAGCAACCCGGTCGCGATTGTGACTGCTGCCGTAAAGCCAAACACACGCCAGTCAAAGTGAACGTTGAGCTCGCTTGTATCCCAGGGATCGGTCAGCAGCTTCGGAATCGCGTTGCGGCCCAGGTAACCGAGCAGCAGTCCGCCCAATCCGCCCGCCGCGGCCAGCAGCAAGCTCTCAGTAAGCAACTGGCGGAGGATACGCGTGCGACCGGCGCCCAGGGCCAGCCGCACGCTCATCTCCCGCTGCCGCTGCGCGCCTCTTGCGAGCATCAGGTTAGCAATGTTTGCGCAGGCCAGCAAAAGCACCAGGCCGGTCAGCGTCATTAGCACGAATGCGGGCTTCTGGAATTCGTTCTCTGAAATGTGGTTTCCACGGCTGCCGTTGCCAAGCAGCAGGTGGGGTATGGTTTCGCCGGGCTTCACCGTGATGGTGCCGCGGATGGCCGCTTCGAGTTGCGACGAAAGCACCGCCTCAGCCTGAGAGTCCTTTACTCCTGGCTTGGCCCGGCCCATGATCCTGACCCACCACATTTCCGGGTCTTCCAGCAACGATTTCTTGCCTTTCGGATCAAGCACAGGTTGCATGCTCAGCGGTACAAACACATCCGGCGAGACCCGGGTATCGTCGGTGCCCGTGAATCCGCGCGGATTGACACCCACAATGGTCATCGCCGCCTGGTTTAGCGTGATGGTCTGGCCAAGCACCGAGGGCGAACGGCCAAAGTCGCGTTCCCAGATCCCCTCGCTGATGACGGCAACCGTTCCTGCGCCGTTCAGGGTCTCGTCGGAAGGCTGAATGGGGCGGCCTAACATGGGTCGTACGTTCAAGCCCGAATAGTAGTTGCCAGAGACCATCTCCGCCTGCACGTTTCGCGCCGTTCCCTTGATGGTCGCGTTCATGTTTTCCTCCTGGTAAGCGACCAGATCTTGCATCACGGTGTTGTGCGCGCGTAACTCCCGGTACACCGGATAAGTGAAGGACGAACACTTGGTCCCTCCGTCAGGCGTTGAATCGAATTCGCCCCACCCGTGATGCATCACATTATGCCCGGCAGCTTGCCAGTACAACATCCTCAGTTGCTCCGGATGAGGCAGGTTCAGCCGGTCGTAGAGCATGCTTTTGGCCACCGAGAAGATTGTCGTGTTTGCGCCAATGGCCAGCGCCAGGGAACCCACGGCAATCGCCGTGAAGCCCGGGCTCTTGCGCAGAATTCTCACGGCGAAGCGCAGATCGGCGGCAAGCTCGTCGCACCAGCGCAGACCGAGAGAGGCGCGCATTTCTTCCTTGTGCTTGAGCGCGGGCCCAACCGCGACGCGGGCGCGGCGGGCGGCCTCATTGGGTGAGTGGCCCGCACGGACCAGCTCGGCGGTGAGCCGCTCGAGATGATCGGCCAGCTCGGCTTCCATGTCTGCCTCAAGCCGGCCGCGATTTGCCACTGCGCGCAGCCAGGATCTTATTCGCGCGTGAATTCCAATAACAAATGAACGCCAGGTCATATCGAACTCCTGTTAAGTATCTAAAAGCTGACGGAGGTTACAGCGGTTCCGCAGTTACTGTGTCCCCAAGCCATGGCCGCCAAGTGGATTTTTCCTTAAGAAAAATCCACCCTGCGCTGAGGCTGGTGTCCTGTCTCCAAAGTCCATACCATAAAAATGGCCTGTCATCCTGAGCGAAAGGGGCCCCAAAACGCTTTTCCGGGGTCCCCAAAGAGCGGTCTTTGCTCTTTGGGGCAGAGTTTGGGGGTGGTGAGTCGACGGATCTGCGGTTGTTCTTCAATGAACTTCTGAGACACCACGCTAAAAACGGTTACAACAACTGCGGAACCGCTCTAGCCCTCTGACCGCTTAAATTCGCACCAATGTGGGTGCCCCATCCTTTCCGCAGTTCCATCGCGGAAAGGGTGGGAAAGCACAAAATCACGCGGTCAATGAACTAGCCCTCAGATTTCGGTTGCAATTCCTCAATCCCTGGTACCGTGTTACTCGTGCCGCAGGGCCTCCATTGGTTGCACGCCCGCCGCCCGCCGCGCAGGAATCCAGCTTGCGGCCAGCGCAACTGCCAGCAACACCAAAACCCCGCCGACGATCGTAGCCGGATCCCGCGGCTGAATCCCATAAAGCATCGACTTGACCAGCCGCGCCAGTCCCAGCGCAGCGCCGGTTCCAGCAACAATCCCCGCAATCGCAAGCCAAGTGCTCTCGCGCAATATCATCGCGCGCACCTGTCCGGGCTGCGCCCCGAGCGCCAGACGAATCCCAATCTCGTTGGTGCGCTGCGCCACCGTGTACGCCATGATGCCGTAGATGCCAACGCAGGCCAGCGCCAGCGCCAGCAAACCAAAGCCCGATGTGAGCGCGGCGAACATACGTTCCATTTGCAAAGTGGCTTCAATCTGCTCCTGCTGCGTGCGGATGTCGATGATAGGCAGATCGCGATCTTCGTGCTGCACCACGCGCCGTAATGCTGGCATCAGCTGATTGGCCGAAAGCCGGGTGCGAATCGCGTAGGTCATGCCACCAACCTGGGATTGCTGCACATAGGGCATAAAGAACTGCGGCGGCGCCGGGTCGCGCAGCGTTGCGTAGAGTGTGTCAGCACAGATTCCCACGATCGTCACCCAGGGCATCGTCCCAGGGTCTGGCGAGTGCATATCGCCGGAGGTCCGGAATCGCTTCCCCACCGGGTTCGCATTTTTAAATCGTTCTTTCGCCAGCGCCTGGTTGATGATGGCGACGCGTTGTGATGTGGCCGTATCTTGCGGGCCAAAACTGCGTCCGCTCACGATGGGAATGCCCATGGTTTGAAAAAAAGTATTGCCAATCATATTCACGTCTTCGGCGCCGCCGTGGTCTCCGTTGACCGCCTCACCCTCGGGAATGAAGTCGTCGTTCGACATGTTGCCGGCAATATAGGCCGTCCCGCTTGGCGTCACCGCTTCAACGCCTGGCAATGCCGCGAATGCCTGCGAGAGACGATGATGCAGTTGCACATCCTTGCCGTTGTCGTAACGCTGGGCGGGCGGTGCGATCTCGAACAGAATCAGATTGTCGGTCCTGAAGCCGACATCGATTGAGTCGAGCGCGAAGAGTGTACGCAGAAACAGCCCCGCGCCGACAACCAGAAGCGTTGAAAGCGCAATTTGAAAAGCGACGATAGATTTGCCGCCGAGACTTTTGCGCCGCCGCGTGGTAGTTTGCGCGCTCTCTTTCAAGCTGCTGCTGACTTCAGAGCGCGCGGCAAGCCATGCCGGTGCAAGGCCAAAAACGAAGCCTGTAAGCAAAGTAACTGCGGCGGAAAAAGCGAAGACGCCCCAATCCATGGGAACCTGCGGCCGGTTCTGATCCCAGGCATTCGACATAAGCGCGGGGATCAAATTGCGACCGAGGTAACCAACAAGCAGACCTCCGGCGCCGCCAATCGCTGCGAGCAGAAGACTCTCACTCAGCAGCTGGCGCAAGATGCGCCCGCGACTTGCGCCGAGAGCCAGCCTGACGCTCATCTCACGCTGCCGTTGCGCGCTGCGCGCCAGCATCAGGTTAGCGATGTTGGCGCACGCCAGCAGCAGCACAAACCCGGTGAGCGCCATCAAGACATACACCGGCTTCTTGAACATTTGTGCGGCAATGCCCAAACCGCGGCTGCCGTCGCTCAGAACCAGGCGCGGCAAGGTGTCGGCCGCCTTTACTTTCATGGTTCCGCGAATGGCTGCGGCTAAATCAACATTCAGTTCCGCCTGCGCCTGCGCGTCAGTCACGCCGGGCTTGATGCGGCCCGTGACATTAACCCACCACAAGTCCGGATCATCGAGAAGGCCGCCCTTGTCCCCTTTGGGATCGATAATCTGCTGCATGCTCAATGGGACGAAGACATCGGGAGACGACTGCACATTCTTGGCTCCAGTGAATCCGCGCGGAGCCACGCCGACTATCGTGAATAGCGACTGATTCACGTTGATGGTTTGTCCCAGCGCCGATGGCGACCGGTTGAACCCGCGCTCCCAAAGGCCGTCGCTGATGACAGCAACTCGATTGGCATTCCCCACATGATCATCAGAGGGTTCGAGGTTGCGGCCTAACTGTGGACGTGCTTCAAGAACGTCAAAATAATTGCCCGTAACCATGGCTACGTTTGCCCGGCGGGCAGTGCCGTTCACCGTGGCGTTCATGCTGTCTTCGTTGTATCCAAGCAGGCCCGACATCACCTGGTTGTGATCGCGCAGTTGCTGGTAAACCGGGTAGGAGAAGATGGGGCCCATCATGCCTCCGCCAGGCGCTGGGCCAAATTCGCCCCACATCTCATGCACTGCGTTGTTGTCGCCCCCAATCCATTGCAGAAGGCGCAACTGCTCCGCGTGAGGTACGCCGAGCTGGTCGTAAAGCAGGCTCTTGGTGAGAGAGAAGATCGCTGTGTTTGCGCCGATGGCCAGCGCCAATGACACAGCGGCAATTGCGGTGAAACCCGGGCTCTTGCGAAGAATGCGCACGGCGAAGCGCAGATCGGCCGCAAGCTCGTCGCACCAGCGCAGGCCGAGCGAGGCGCGCATCTCTTCTCTGGTTTTGAGCGCCGGACCGAATGCAACGCGAGCGCGGCGGGCGGCTTCATTGGGCGAGTGGCCGGCGCATATCAGGTCGGCCGTCAGCCGCTGAAGATGATCGGCCAGCTCGGCCTCCATGTCTGATTCAAGGCGGTTGCGATGGGTGAGAGCGCGAAACCACGACCGGAACCGCGCAATCGTTCGCGAGAGCATGGCTCGCGGGTCTCCATCGGGACCGCTTCCCGGCCTGCGGTTCCTATCTGTTCCCGGCTCCCTATTCCCCATTTTCTTTCTCCCTATACCCTGAGTCCCGAGTCCCGAGTCCCTTAGTCCCTTAGTCCCTAGTCCCTAGTCCCTAGTAGCGCTCAGGATGCCGTTGATGATGCCCGACATGCGCTGCCACCTTTCGGTTTCTTCGCCGAGGCGCGCGCGGCCCAGATCGGTAAGGTGGTAGTACTTGGCGCGGCGGTTGTTCTCGCTCTCGCCCCATTCGCTGGCGATTGCGCCCTGGTGCTCAAGCCGGTAAAGCGCCGGATAAAGCGAGCCCTGCAGAATCACCAACTCCTCGCCGGAAATCTGCTGGATACGCAGCAGCACGCCGTACCCATGCAGCGGCCCCAGCGAAACGGCCTTGAGGATGAGCAAGTCGAGGGTTCCCTGAAGAATGTCCTGCTGTTTGTCTGGAGCCATGGCGGCGTCTCCGGCCAGGTGCTTTCCCGGCGCTTCCCTAGTCAATCTAGGAGGAGAATAAGGCCGCTCTCCTAGATTGTCAAGGAGAGAAAGAAAATTTCAAATCTCTTGCAGGTAATTACGGCCTGCCGGAGCACAATTGTAGTTAGAAGAGTCGGGAAGCAGGTAGCAGGGTCGGGGACAGGAAGAACATCTCCCTCTCCGCACCCGCCAAAATCCCGCAATAGAATCCGCATTAAGCATTTTTTCCCGTGAACCTGTGAAACGCGACCCAATGAAATCAATCGCCTGGCGGCAATCGCTCCACAGTCTCACAGCCGAAGCAGCAGATTTGCTCCGGTGCGCGGTATCAATCCCCCACCGTCGTCTCCGACCCGCGATGGATGAAACCCTGGGTGCCCCATCCATCGAGCATCTTTTGCTCGATGGGTGGGAGACCACGACTCTTAATATGTCGGCAGTTGGTCTTGTTTCTTATTACGGCTCGAGCGTAAACGTCATGCAATGCCCGCCGGTGTCTTCGCACTCGAGCATATCTTCGGCGAGCATATTCCAGCCCACAAAGCCGGCGAACTTGCCGTTGGGCGATTGCGCCACGGTCGGCGCGAGCCCCAGACCGGTTTCCGCGTCATAATCCTCATGCATTGAGCCCCACTTCGCAATGTCGTGCGCAGAATCGTGGCCAGCGAGACGGCCAGCCACTTCGCCTCGGCGTTGAATCCGTACCGGCGAAGGGCCAGCCAGTCGAGATAGTTGGCGTTGATCCAAATCGGCCCGCGCCAATTCGAGTAGGGGTTGATAATGGCGTCGTTATTGTAGGCGGGATCGCTTTTGGCGACGCTGCGAAAGCCGTATGGCGAGCGCATCTCGGCCGGGTTGAGCAGGTGCATCCGAATCATGCGCGCGCCCTCAGCCTGCGGCAGCATCCCAAAAGCCAGCGGGACAAAACTCGACCACGTGATCGAAGGCATCCACCCGCCGGTGTCGCGGCGGCGGTTCAGGAAAATTCCCTCATCGCCGCGCCAGAGATTCTTCATGATCGCTTTGCGCGTGGCCGCAGCCTCGCGATCGTATTGCGCCGCGAGAGCAGCATCCCCGAGCCGCCGCGCGATCACCGCCATCGCCTCATACTCGCGCATGGCCCACACCGAGGCATCAACTGCCAGAATGGCGCTGCGGTCGTTGGCGTCGTTGGTGAGCGCGGGGCTATTATCGGCGCCCGATTGCAACGCATTATCCCAAAACCACAGGTTCCACTTCGCATCGAACTGCGTCTTCTTCCGATATTCCAAAATCCGCTGCATCGCCGGCCACACCGGTCGAATCCATTCATAGTCGTTCAGCTTGTCGGCTGCCAGCACCGCGCCCTGCGCAAGAAACGGCTTCATCGCGAATTTGCCGAAGAGCGGCCGCGGGCCGTTCGGCGTGATGCATCCGGCAACGTAGCCATCGGCATCTGCTGAGGAAGCGAAGCTCAGCACCCAGTCGCGCAGATACTTCGCGTTGGCAGCATCCTGGTTGGCCCAGTGCGCGCCAATAAAAAATCCATCCCAGTCCCACATCTGCGGGTAGTAGCCCGCGGGAACCAGATAAGGATGGTGAATGTATCCCTCTGCCGGCCGCACTGTCTGCGGCGCGAGGCGATCGAAGTCAGCGGTGAGCCCGGCGGGCAGGTCCGGAGGCGGCGATGTAGGGCCTGCAGGTTGCTGCGAGTGTGAGACCGCAGAGGCACAGAGGCACGAGAGAATCACGACACTTGCAAGTCGAAAACTGGGCACGAAGCGAGAATAACGCAAGAGGCCCGAATTGAATTGACCATGCAGCCAGTTGTGAGATAAATCAGAGACCATGAATCTCAGACAGATTGCGGCGATACTGACGACTCTCGCGTGCGCAATGACTGTTCAGGGAGTGGCTCAACCCGCCGCGACTTCATCGCCTGTATTCGAGGTAGTGTCGATAAAACCTTCAGGACCGCAAAGCCCGCTTGGTTCGAGGGGCGGTCCAGGCAGCGCAGGCCCCGAGCGCTTTGAAGATGATCAAACAACATTGCTTCGCCTCATCATGATGGCATGGAACGTGGATACATTTCAGATCTCGAGCAAAGCGGATCTCGAGCGCGATCGCTTTGACATAGATGCGAAGGTGCCGGCAGGAGCGACCAGAGACGAGTTCCGCTCAATGCTGCAGAACATGCTCGCAGAAAGATTCGGCCTGCAAGTCCATGTCGAGCAGAAAGACTTTGAGGCGTACGCGCTTCGGGTCGCAAAGTCCGGACTGAAAATAACTGAAGCAGTCGATAAGAGCGCGGCGCAGGAGAAACAAAGCAACGGCGATCAATCGGTATCCACGCAGGACAATCCATATTTGAAATCCAGGACGACTCCGCGCGGCAGTTTTATGCTCATTCACACGGATGCCCATTTGCAAACGATGTCGTTCCTGGCCATCTTCCTGCACAAGCCCGATGGATTGCCGGTAGTGGACCAGACCGGACTCCCAGGCCGGTATAACTTCACGCTTGACTATAGCCAGGACCTTCCCGGCCCATCCGATCTCTCAGCTCCGCCCGCGTCTTCGCTTACCACCGCGCTCGGGCAACTGGGCCTCGAACTGGTGAAGCAGAAGTTGCCTTTTAAAGTGGTCGTCGTAGAATCGTTCAACCGCGACCCCACGCCGAATTAATTCTTGAGCCGCAAGGCAGCGTCAATCATCTTTCAACCTCAGCAGCTTCTACCTCGCCGGATCTACCACCAAAGCGTTTTTGGTCGCGAACAAAGATGTCGCACCACTACAAGTGTTCTTTCACTTTTCTGAAAGAATTGACGCTTCGCCCCTTGACTCCAGCGTGGCGATTGGGAGTATAGTAACCTTCGTTGCGGGCATTTTCGTTCAGATCCCGCGCGCACGAAACGCTTGGCTCGCCACGTACAGATTATTTTGCGCGGCCAAGCGAAGATAAACCTCCCTGGGGCAGCGCACGTTGCTCATGGGCAGCCCGAATTAAATCACGATATGGACTGCGCCGGCGCCCGATTCGCCGGCTGAGGCTCTCATTCCCGCCAAGGCTGTACGGCGAAAGATCCGGCTCGAAAAAACAGTTGTGCAACCAGCGTGTCTGGCGCAAGATGCGCTGTGTACAGCAGCGGAGTTGTGCGCGAAAAAACCCGCTGCTCCAAACCGATCGAGCCTCGATCCATCGCCAGTTTCCTCGAAATAAAAACGCTCGCGAAGCGGATGCTCGCTTTGTGCCTTCGCCCACTCCGCCATTCGCCGAGTGAGTGCGAAGTCTGGATCTCGTTGAGAATCGAGAGCCGGCAACAAAAACCACTAACCAAGAAAGAGTCGGAGTAGGGATCATGATTTCTCATAACCCCCTCCACGGATCCGGACGAGCGGATTTCCCGCATCCGGCTCTTACCTCAGGTAATGACGCCCATGCGGCGTAGCGGAAAAGGATGATACACGCGCACTGGAGGAAGCCAGCGGTCGATCAAGCGCCGCATCCGATCCCAAGGTACTCGGCCGTTTTGGCTGCGGCGCGACAGCGCCCGGTGCCAGAGCCATCCTACCTTGTATCGGAACGCCTTCAGCGCGTGGCTGTTCATGGGCACTCCGTAGTAGCGGATGTGTCCACTCACCACCGACCGCAGCCATTTGCCTGTGTCTTGGACGGGAGCGTGCATTCGCAGTCGCAACTCGGCTTTCACCGAATTCAACTTCGCTTGCAGCTTTTTACGAATCGTCTGCCGCAAAACCGTGAAGTAACCGTTGCTCCTCTTCTTTCCGCAGATATGCGTGAAGCCGAGGAAATCAAACGTCTCCGGTTTCCCTTTTCCGCGCCGCTTCCGGTTCCGAGCCGCGAACGGCCCGAACTCGAAAAGCCGCGTTTTGTCGGGATGCAGTTCCAAGTTGAACTTCCGAAACCGCCCGGTGAGTTCCGCCAGAAACTGCTTGGCATCCGCCTCGTTCTGGAATCCAACCACGATGTCGTCCGCGTAACGCACGACGATTACATCGCCGTGAGCCTGCTTCTGACGCCATGCCTGAGCCCACAGATCGAACGCGTAATGGAGGTAGATGTTCGCCAGCAACGGCGATGCACTGCCGCCCTGGGGAGTCCCTTCCTCCTTGCGTGTTCGTATCCCATCCTCCAGCACGCCCGCGTTCAACCATTTCTGGATGAGCCGCACAACGCGCCGGTCCGCAATGCGATGCTCGATGAACTTCACAAGCCACTCGTGCGAAATCGCATCGAAGAAGCCGCGTATGTCCAGATCGAGCACCCAGTTCACCTTCTTCGTCAGCAGTCCCGTATAGAGCGCATCCAGCGCGTTGTGCTGGCTTCGCTTGGGACGGAACCCGTACGAAAATCCAAGGAAGTCCGTTTCGTAGATAGCATTCATCACCTCGACCGCCGCGCGCTGGACGATCTTATCCTCCAGAGCAGTAACTCCGAGCGGTCGCAACCGCCCGTCGGCCTTGGGGATGTACACCCTACGCACCGGCATGGCCCGGTACGCTCCCTGCTTCAGCCTATGGGAAAGGTCCTGGAGGTTGCTCTCAAGGTCCTCGCCGTAGTGCCGCCACGTCTCGCCGTCCACGCCGGGCGCGGCTTCTCTCTTCAAGCAGAGATAGGCCGTGCGCAACGCTTCCGGGGCGTAGATGTGGTGAAAAAGCGCGGTGAACCGCATCTCCTTATCCTTGCTTGCTGCCTGACGTATCCGCTCCAGCGCACTGGGCGCGTCTGTCCGGCTCTGAGTCCGGGGCGCGTTTTGCTGTTGCGGATTTCCCTTGGTCAGACCCCTTCCCTCTATCCCCTCCGCCATCGGTTGCCCGATATTGTTCGAGGACTTCACTGGTACTACAGGCCTGTCCGACTTCCCGCGTTCGTTCATCATCGGCGTACGTCCTCAGACTTCCCAATGCGTCCCAGGGCATCATCCGCTCTGGGAGAACGCGGGACCTCCCGGTTCCCGTGCGAGATGTTTCGATACGTGCTCGGGGTCTCTGACCGCGCGGGACTCGAATGCGCCTCGCGATGGCGGCGCATCCGATATTGCCTTCCGCCGCTCCTTAGAGCGTCGGCGTCCCGAAGGAGTAGTTTTTCGCGGCTGAATACCCGGCCCGCACCTTCCCCTGTCAACGCTTCACAGCCGCCCTCACGAGCGACTCCGCATGACTCGGAGCCAGTGTGGTTCGCTAAACCTTCACTGTATGAAACTTTCATTCACTACACCTCGCCGGTTTGACCGGCGCACAAGGAGCCGAGCATGATGATTATAGGATGTGATTTTCATCCGCGGTTTCAGCAGATCGCCTTTATCGACCAGGAAACGGGCGAGTATGGCGAGCGCCGCTTGAGTCATCCGCAAGAAGCGGAGCGGTTTTACCGGGAACTAGCCGGCAGGCCGGTTCGGATTGGCGCCGAGGCCACGGGGAACTTTCGCTGGTTTCGGCACCTTATGGAGGAACTGGGTTACGAGTTTTTGCTGGGCGATGCAACGGCGATCCGGGCCGCCTGCCCTCGCAAGCAGAAGACGGACAAGCGGGACGCCAGGCACATTTTGACCATGCTGGTGGAGGATCGGTTTCCGGTTGTCTGGCAGCCTTCGGTGGAGAACGACCATGTGCGGCAGCTGCTGCTCCATCGCTGTCGCATGGTGCGGATGCGCACCCGGATCAAGAACCAGTTGGACTCGATGGCCAAGAACGAGGGGCTGTTGAGTTCCAGGGTGTGGTCGCCCAAGCGCCGCGGCGAGATTGAGGGGCTGCCGTTGCCAGGCTGGTACGCATATCGGCGAGCGGATCTGCTGAGTTTGCTGGACCAGTTAGACGAGCGCATCAAGCCGTTGGACAAGGCGGTGAGTGAGGCGGCGGAAGACAACCAGGAGGCACGTCTGCTGATGACGCATCCGGGAGTGGGGCCGATTGTTTCTCTGGCCTATGTGCTGACCATCGGGGACTGGAGACGGTTTCCGCGGGGCAAGCAGGTGGGAAGCTATCTGGGCCTGATCCCGGTGGAGGAGTCCAGCGGCAACAGCCGGCGCCTGGGCCAGGTAAGCAAGCAGGGCAGCTCGCTGGTGCGCTGGCTGCTGGTGGAGGCAGCCACCACGGCGCAAAGGTACGATGCGAGCTGGCACCGGCAGTATGTACGGCTGTCGATGACCAAGCATCATGGGGTGGCCAAGGTGGCCATCGCGCACAAACTGGCGGTTCGGTTGTATTGGATGTTGCGCTCCGGCGACGACTACAGCAAGGTGAGGGAGCGCGGTTCGCATGCGGGGCAGTCCGTGTAGCGCCGTGGCCTTTAGGGCCGAGAGGTTGATTGGACGCCCCGTCTCTCTCGATCTTTGAGAGAGTTTGAAAAAGTAATCATGGAGTGGTACCGAACCGAATACATGGCTGATGGAACCAATTGGGTTGCCATCGAAAAATGATTCATTCAACGTGACGGGCTTGGGTCGTGGATGCAAACGAAAGACGGTTTTCAATTATGGGTCGAATCTCAGAAAGAACCTGAGATTCAACCCAAAGCCAATTGTGAAGGCCAGGATTTGAGTGTCAAGGGTCGAGATGAACGCCAAACAACGGCGCCCTTGACACTCAAATCCTCGCCACGGGAGATCCCTGCGATGTTTTGCGAAAAACACACGAAAAAAGAGTATTGACAAAGCCGACGCTGTCATACACGGCGCTACATTTGTGGCTACTCTTCTTCTTCTTCGTCGGGGCGCTTGGCGTTGGCGAGGATTTTTTCGGCTACCAGTTGCGGGACGATGTCGTAGTGGTCGACTTCCATGCGGTAGCTGCCCTTTCCCTGGGTCATGCTGGTGAGCAGGGTGCCGTAGGTGAGCATCTCGGCCATGGGGACCTGGGCGTTGATGACGGTGGTGCGGCCCTTTGACTCCATGCCGCCAACGCGGCCGCGGCGGCCGTTCAGGTCGCCCATCAAAGTGCCGGCGAATTCGTCGGGCGCTTCGATTTCAACTTTCATGACGGGCTCGAGAAGGCAGGGCTTGGCTTGCTCCATGGCCTTGCGGAAGGCGAGGCGGCCGGCCTTCTTGAATGACAGCTCGTTGGAGTCGACGTCGTGATAGCTGCCGTCGTAGACGGTGACTTTGAAGTCGACGACGGGGTAGCCGGCGAGATAGCCGCGAGCGGCCGACTCGACGATGCCCTTTTCGACTGCGGGAATGAAGTTGCGGGGGATGGCGCCGCCGAAGACATCGTTCTCAAAGACGAAGCCGCCGCCACGCGGCATCGGCTCCATCTTGATTTTGCAATCGCCGAACTGGCCGTGTCCGCCGGACTGCTTTTTGTGGCGGCCCTGCGCGTCGGCTTTGCCGCGGATGGTTTCGCGGTAGGGAACTTTGGGCGCTTTCAACGTGACCTCGGCGTGGTAGCGCTTTTTGAGGCGGCTGACGATGGCTTCGATGTGCGGCTGGCCGGCGCCGGCGATGAGGAACTCGTTGGTTTGGGGGTCGCGGAAGAAGCGGATGAGCAGGTCCTCTTCCATGAGCTTGTGAATGGCGGGGGCGAGCTTGTCTTCGTCGGCGCGGCTCTTGGGCTCGATGGCATAGGTCATGGCCGGCTCGGGTGTGGCGGCGAGCTCTATCTGGATGTCGCCGCTTTTCGCGCCGAGGGTGTCGCCGGTGAGGGTGTCGCGCAGCTTGGCAACGGCGCCGATATCGCCGGCGTGAAGCTCGGGGACCTCGACGGCCTTGCGGCCCTGCATGACGGAGAGGTGCGAGAGCTTTTCCTGGCCGCGGCGGGTGTAGTTCTCAAGCGTGATTTCGTTTTTGACCACGCCGCTAATGACTTTGAAGAAGCTGATGCGGCCGGCGAAGGGGTCGC
>CAVSYM010000002.1:0-209731 GCA_963732165.1 uncultured Acidobacteriaceae bacterium | reverse complement strand
AAACGGCACTTATTTCGCAATGAAGCGTTGCAATCCCGGGAGCATTGTTTGGGTGGGAGGCAAGTGCCTTGCGCACGATCCTCACGAATGCAGCGCTTATTCTTCTCGCGACGATGGGAACCGCCGCAGCGGAAGACTATGGCGTGCCGCACGGCACCGACTCGCCGCTGCAGATTCGCTTCGCGGGACCGCCACCGACCGATGCCGACCTCGCGCGCGCCGAAGCGGACCGGCAAGCCGACAGTGCCGACAAATCCAATGACGAGATCGCGGGCCAGTTCGGGGTGACGGACGGCCGCGAGGAATTGTTCCGCGACCGGCCAGACGGAGCCGCCGACGATGCCGGCTGGAACCGCTTCATCGACGGCGGCGGCGCGCAGCTCCAGTACCGCTGGTAGAACCCCGCGTTTCCCCGGCTTTCCGAATGGGCCCGTTTGCTATAGTGGTGCCCGCCCCCGCACTTCCGGGGCGCGAGAGGACACCCAATCATGTCGTACAAAGTCGCCGTCGTCGGCGCGACCGGCAATGTCGGACGCGAGATGCTGAGCGTGCTGGCCGAACGCGCAGTTTCCCGCCAGCGAAGTCGTGGCGCTCGCCTCCACGCGTTCGATCGGCACCGAAGTCTCCTTCGGCGACGAGCATGCTCAAGGTGAAGGCGCTCGACTATTACGACTTCAAGGGCACCGACATCGTGCTGATGTCGCGCGGGCGGCACGGTCTCCAAGGATTGGTCGCCCAAGATCGCGGCCGCAGGGCGCGATCGTGATCGACAATTCGAGCGCCTGGCGCATGGACCGCGACGTGCCGCTGATCGTGCCGGAGGTGAACGCCGACGCGCTCGACGCGGCATCAAGAAAGGCATCATCGCCAATCCCAATTGCTCGACCGCGCAGCTCGTCGTGGCGCTGAAGCCGCTGCACGATGCAGCGAAGATCAAGCGCGTCGTCGTCTCGACCTATCAATCGGTGTCCGGCGCCGGCAAGGACGCGATGGACGAACTGTTCCGCCAGACGCGCGCGGTGTTCGTCGCCGATCCGATCGAGATCGAGAAATTCACCAAGCAGATCGCCTTCAACGTCATCCCGCATATCGACGTCTTCCTCGATTCCGGCTTCACCAAGGAAGAATGGAAGATGATGGTCGAGACGCAGAAGATTCTCGATCCCGACATCCAGCTCACCGCGACCTGCGTGCGCGTGCCGGTGTTCATCGGCCATTCCGAAGCCGTCAACGTCGAATTCGAGAAGCCGATCACGGCGGAGCGGGCGCGCGAGTCCTGCGCGAGGCGCCGGGCGTGCTCGTCGTCGATAAGCGCGAGGACGGCGGCTACGTCACGCCGGTCGAATGCGCCGGCGAGGACGCGACCTATGTCAGCCGCATCCGCAAGGACCCGACGGTCGAGCACGGCCTGTCGCTGTGGATCGTGTCCGACAATCTGCGCAAGGGCGCGGCGCTCAACGCGGTGCAGATCGCCGAGTGCCTGATCAACCGCAAGCTCCTGAAAAAGGCGGCGTAGAGCCGACCGCCTGACCGCGCAGGAGCGGCAAACCCGCGGCATCGCGCGCCCGCAAGTTTGGGCACGGGGTGGAGTACTTCGCACTTGGCGTAATGTTTCGATAGCGTAATCTCCCCGCATGACCAAGGATTCCGGCCGCGCCGCTCCGTGCTTTACATGCCGGGCTCCAACGCCCGTGCGCTCGAAAAGGCGCGGACGCTGCCGGCCGATGCGCTGATCCTCGATCTCGAAGATGCCGTCGCGCCGGACGCGAAAGACCTCGCGCGCCAGCAGGTCTGCGACGCGGTCAAGGCGCACGGCTTCGGCAAGCGCGAGATCATCATGCGCATCAACGGTCTTTCGACGCCCTGGGGCGAAGCTGATCTCGCAGCCGCCGCCGCGGCCAAGCCCGACGCGATCCTCGTTCCGAAGATCTCGATCGCCGAGCGATCTGCGGCCGTCGAAGAGCATCTCGCGCGCGCCGGCGCCGACGCGAACATCGCCGTCTGGGCGATGGTGGAGACGCCGCTCGCCATCCTCAACATCGCCGCGATCGCAGCGGCGGGCGGGCGGCTCGCCTGCTTCGTGATGGGCACCAACGATCTGATCAAGGAAGTCCGCGGCCAGCACACGCCGGACCGCGCTCAATCTTTCGGCCGCGCTCGGGCTTTCGGTGCTCGCGGCGCGCGCCAATGGTCTCGCGGTGATCGACGGCGTCTACAACGACATCCAGAATGCGGACGGCTTCATCGCCCCTGCAAGCAGGCGCAAGAGCTTCGGCTTCGACGGCAAGACGCTGATCCATCCGAGCCAGGTCGAGCCCTGCAACGCGGTCTTCGCGCCGTCGGCCGAAGAGGTCGAAGCCGCACGCAAGATCATCGCCGCCTTCGATCTCCCCGAGAACAAGGGAAAGGGCGCGATCAAGCTCGACGGCCGGATGGTCGAGCTCCTGCATGCCGAGATCGCGCGCCGCACGGTCGCCATCGCCGACGCCATCGCGGCATTGCAATAGGCGCATGGTCTCCGCGCTCATCCTCGTCATACCGGAGGCCGAGCCTCTGGTCGGCAAATGGCGCGCGCTTTACGACCCCGTGGCGCGCGAAGGCGTGCCGCCGCATGTGACCGTGCTTTTTCCCTTCAAGCCCTACGCCGAGATCGATGCGGAAGATCGGCGCGCACTCGCGGACGTCTTTGCAGGAGAAGCGGCGTTCGACGTCACCTTCGGGTCGCTCGGCCGCTTTCCCGACGTCGTCTGGCTTGCGCCCGAGCCGGCCGGGCCGGTGAAGCGGCTGACTGCCGCACTCGCTATTCGCTTCCCCGACTACCCGCTCTATGGCGGCGCCTTTGCCGAGGTCGTGCCGCATCTGACCGTCGCGCAGGGCGAGGCACGCGTGCTAGAGGACGTGACCCGCGAGCTCGAACGCGTCCTGACGGCGCCGGTCCGTTCGCGGGTTGCGGACTGCGCACTCTATTCCAACGAGGGCGAAGGCTGGCACGAGAGATTGCGTTTTCCCCTGGGGGCCTGATGTCGAAAACCGTTGCCGGGAATTTCTTCGAGGATTTTCGCCTCGGCCAGAAGATCCATCACGCCACGCCGCGGACGCTCTCGCACGGCGACACCGCGCTGTACACCGCTCTTTACGGCTCGCGTTTCGCGCTGCAATCCGCCGACACCTTCGCGGAAGCCTGCGGCCTTCCGAAGAGCCCGCTCGACGATCTTCTCGTCTTCCATACCGTCTTCGGCAAATCGGTGCCGGACATCTCGCTGAACGCCGTCGCCAATCTGGGCTATGCCGAAGGCGTGTTCGAGAAGCACATCTTCCCGGGCGCGACGATCTCGGCCCGCTCGGAGGTCATCGGCCATGCTATTAAACAATTTGTTGATCAGGAAAATCGATACAGGAAACATGATAAGCACCTGGGTGATTATCGATCCAAGGCAGACTCCCATGACGCCAATGCGGCGGGTGAGATAAATCGATAGCGCAAGATTCGCAACGCTCGAGATCGCCATGGCAGTCGTCTGAATTTTCAAGATTCCGGCGCCTTTCAACAGGATCGACATTGGAACCCAGGCCGCGACAACTACTCCCCACGTAGCCAATACCCAGAGCAGTGGAATCGGAACATGCAAGGTCTTGCCGACTAATACGCGTATGATCCAGGGACCGAGGATTGCAAGAAGCGGGCAGACGGTGAGCGAAACCGCCAACGTTGCTGTGAGTGAGTTGCGGTACGCCCTGCGCACCCACATGAAGTCGCCGCGCGAGATGGCCTCGCCGTAGGCGGGAAAAATGGGTTGCATTCCCATACCGATGAGTTGGGAGAGAAAGCCGAAGAGTTTTTGCGGAACTGAGTAGACGGCAACCGCAGCCGCACCTAAGACCTGGGAGATGACGATGTTATCCGAAGTGAATCCAACCACGGTGGCGAGTTGCATCACAAAGTAAAGTACGCCCATATGCAGGACTCTCGCCGCAGTCCCGTTGCGATAGGCACGCAGGGAAGGCAGCAGCCACGGTTCGTGGCGAAAGAGAATCCATGCATTGCCTATCGTGGCCGCAACGGTTCCAAACGTGGTGACAAAGACCAGCCACGCAAGGCTCCCATGCAACGCGACGACAATAACAAGACCCAGGAGTGAAAGAGCGCTCCCGCAGGCATTGAGCGTTTGCGACCAATAGACGCGCTGCAATCCAGTCTGGATTTTGGTGACCACGCCCAAAGGAATGTTGAGGACGAACCACCCGAAAAGAATGACGGCCGCCCTGGCCCCTTCCCTGGCCGCAGCGGGCGATTTAACGTTGAAGGTCCGCGTCCATGGAATATGCGGGTAAGCCACAATCCCAGTGGCGGCAAGAAGAACGCCAATGCACAGCATCAGGACAAAACCACTGGATGCATATTCCCGCATCAGCTCCCGGTCGTCCTTGCCGTCCGCATCCGACAAGCCCCGCACCACGCCGGTGCCAATTCCCAGATCGGCAATGCCCATGGCGGAAATGAAGGAAACAAGCACCATCCATATCCCATAGCGCTCGACCCCCAGGTACCGGTATGTGAGCGGAACACTGACCAGCGCAGAGACAAGGTTGATCGCGCGGGCGCCGAAGGATGCGAGAGTACCCCAGATCATCCGCCGATAGCGCTCGCGCGAACGCCCGTGCTCAGTGGAAGTGTCGTGCGGGTGAAAACTCAATACATGCCGCACGCGCTTTGCAATCGCAATCAATTGCCCAATCCCTTCACGCCTTAAACTTCGCCTCTTTTTTACCAACGGACGCATAGCCGGTTCGGTCTCCTTCCGTTATCTGAAGGAGCCTCCATGAAGGGATCTTTCTAACGACGAAAGGTCATGTTTGGCTGCGAATCCAGATCTTGGCAAGGAGCTCGCGCTTAACGAACAAAACGTCGCGCTCGAATGCATAGTTCGATAAGACACGGCCATAATCCTGGAAAACGATCGGGTAAAGCTCGCATTCTCTCAGAAGCGCACAGGCTAAAGAGAAAGAAGGCTCCTTGCCTTCATACTCGTCGGCAAAAGAGCACTCAAGCATGACGGCATCCGCACCGGCCAGCGTCTGCATCGCGCCGCGGATGGCCTCAATTTCAAATCCTTGAACATCGATCTTAACGAAGAGCCGCTCCATTCCTTTTCTATACGGAAAGCTGTCGAGGCGCGTGCACTTTACCTGTTCTAATTGTCTCGAGCCTACTAAATAAGCGGCCTTTGCGTCTCGGGTGAACTCAGTGAGGCTGCAAAGAGTGCTGTCCGCCTCGAGATGCATCTCGGCGTTGCCGTCGAAGTCAGATATCGCGCATTGATGCATTTCCACTCGTTGGTCATCGCGAAATCTCGTCGCGAGTTGCGCAAAAGTGGAACTCACAGGTTCGAAACAGACAGATTGGGAGTCCCTGTAGATCGAGAGAAAATCCGCAGTGAAATCGCCCACATTGGCGCCGATATCAAGCAGCAACACCTTGTCGCCCGGCCGAAGAAACCGCGCGAGATTCACCCAATCTTCGGTCTGCGACGGATTCTTCCAGACCTTCCACAAGAAGCTCGAACCGAGTTCGACTCCATAACGCCGCAAGATGGAGAGTTCGAATAGCTGAAAGAATCGCCTCTCCAGCGCGTGCAAATAGTGGAAAAGCTTGCCGGTCATATCTATGCAGGAGCTCCTTTGGAGGCGTTTATTCTCATTAATATCGAAAGGTCAAATAGAACTAATACTTGGTCGGCTCTTATTTATCCAGGCTACAAGCACGCCCGGCTCACCAAGCAGCAAGAACCGAATCGGATGGTTTAACAGGTGAAATGTATACTTTGGCTTAGCGACAAGGCATGTTAGAAGAGTCGATTCTCGTGCAAGAAATTGAAATTCTTTACTTCTTTGATGAGGCTGGAATTGTAGAAACCGTTGATCGCCCACAAGCCGGAGCTTGGATTGTGAGAAGCAGAAGTGATGTCGTCCAGTTACATGGTGACTCGGCGCAAATTGTGTTCCGCAGGACCGGTAAATAACTTGAGGGCTTCGACCGAGCTCCAATAGTAATCCACGTCTAGAGATACATAGCGAATCGGACAGTCCACCGGTGGAGCAGATAGAAGTGCGGAGAAGGCGAATTCAGCCTGACTCGGATTAAGATTATGATGTGGATTAGATGCGGGCAGAAGGTCGCCAATTCATCTTCCCATTCCATGCTCTGTTGAACCGGGAAACCCACTTCTTTGCGAACACCGGCATCGGGGCTTCAAGAATGTCAATCATGATGACAATCCGAAACGCGTCATTGAGCCGCTGTCGGCCGTTAAACGGCGAAAAGAAAATACTCCAAAGCAAGTCGATAAGCATATATGCATAAAGCGGCGCCAACGGAGTGCGCGCGATCGATATTCTGACCATCGCCTTGAAAAGCGGCGACAGAAGATAAAACCAAAATAAAGCGCCAAAGACGCCGGCTGCGACCCAGGCTCCCATGAGACTGGAATGCGAGGGGATGACACCGGCTCTGCGCTCTTCGTCGTTTTCGACGTTCGTCTTGATTGCCATCCGGGCCTGGACATCGGCGAGCATCTCAATATACTTAGGGTCCTTCGGCCACGAACCGTGCCCGAGAATGGGGCTTTCCAAAACGGCGCGCGAGGAGACCAGAATTTCCGGTCTTCCGCCGAGAAGGATTCCGCCTGCCGATTGGGATTGTTTTTCATTTTTTGTTTGCTCTTCTTCTCCCAGCAGCCCGGACTTGGTGGCAAACTCAACGATTCCAAAGGCGACTAAGCCCGCGCAGAGCGCCATGGACGCCACGGCAAAGAGCCGCGCTTTGGTTCCCTCCGGCGGCAGAAGTTGCAAACGGCCAATTCTTTCTGGGATCACAGGGACCGTCATCGTAACGGCGATTAAGATGAAGAGCACCAAACTGCGGTCGTTGAAAACAACATTGGCTGCGCAAAACGCCAGCAAAATCAGAATCGTCACCGCATAATTACGGCGTCGATAAAAAAAACAGGTCACAAGAAAGACAAGGGCGACCAAACCTTGCGCATAGCCGAACTTCCAGGCGTCTCCTCCCTGCATATCTGGACTTGGGTGGAACCTGGTCATGAGGACTTTAAACAGGCCATAACTAAAGAGGTATAGGATCAAGCGCGTGTTGTTCTTGCTCAACAGGGCAACGAAGACTATAAGATCCATGGCGAAAAAAATGATATTGGCATCGCCACGTATCCAGTCGGTCATTCGTGTTTGGCGATACAAGTCGGTAACAATCTGTGCGGCGAGCCATACACCAAGGAGAATGAGCAGCGGTCGCATGGTTGGTTTCACAATTTCCTTTCGCCTGGTGACGATAAGGAAGGGCAGCAGGACGGGCACAAATAGTTCCGCGATCGGAATCTCACCGACCAAATGCACCGACAACGAGGTGGTTGCTCCGAGAATGAGCGCGAGAGCACCGGCAACAAAACCAGCTGCATTGAACCGCCTGGGAACAGCCCGGCGCTTCAAGCGCTTCGGCCTGGGCGTGAGCATCGTGTTTCTCGATATTCTAAGAGCCTGTTCCATAAACCCTGGCGTGGCGTGGTTATAAGACCCCGAGAAGCTGTAGAGTCTGGTCTGCTTTCGGCAGTCGGCATTGACTCAATGAGTTACAAGTCTGGCGGTTACTCCTGGCTCTGTTCCCCGTAGTAGTCGGAGTACTTTCGTCCGTAATACTCAGAGTATTCGGGCGACTTGAAGTCGACTGCGTTGACGACAACCCCGAGGAAGTGGCCTCCCGAGCGCTCCAGAAGGTCGATGCAGCGCTGCGCAACGTGCCGTTGGACCATGCCGTAACGTACCAGCAGGATAATTGCGTCAGCCACGCGGCTGACTACGAGCGCGTCGGCAACTGCCAGCACCGGAGGAGTGTCGAGAATAATGAAGTCATAATCCGGCCGCAAAGCCGCAATCATGGCTTCCATCTGCTTCGATCCCAAAAGCTCCGAAGGCAGGGGCGGGGTTGGGCCGGAGGTCATGATGTGAAGGTTCGGCATTTTCGGCCATTCGACGATCGAATCCCTTAGCGTCGACTTACCCGAAAGCGCTGAAGACAGACCTGTTTTCTTCCCGACACGAAAACGGAGATGAACCGTCGAGCGGCGAAGATCGGCATCGATCACCAGCACCCTGGATCCCGAGAGCGCCAACGTGATGCCGAAGAGTGTCGCAACCGAACTCTTTCCTTCCGATGGACGCGAGCTGGCGATCATGAGCACCTTCGGAGGTGCCCCTGGACTTGAAAGCAGAATCGAAGATCGCAACTCGCGCAGAGCTTCTGAGATTCTCGACCATGTGCTGCCGGGTAATGCGCTCGAATGCTCGGCGAAGCTCTCCGGAGCAATCTCGGCAGTCTTAACCGACGGAATTGCGGCCAGGAGCGGCAAGCGAAGCCCCTGTTCGATTTCCGTGATCGACTTCAGGTTGACGTCGAGACCCTCAAAAAGCAGGGCCAGACCGAAGCCAATAAACAGGCCCACCAACGCGCCGACCGGCAGATTGATAATGGGCTTCGGGAAACTCGGCGTTCCTTCAACGTCGGCGTCGTCCACATTTTGAATCGACGTCGAATGCAACCCCGACATAATGGCTGCTTCCTGCAGACGCTCTTCCAGACCGTCATAGAGCAACCGATTCGACTCATAGTCTTCGAGCGCAAATTCGAACTTACCCAGTTCGTCGCCCTTGCTGTACGCTCGCTCCTCCTGCGTATCCAGTTGCTTATTCACCATTGTTTCGTTGGTCGTCGCCGCTTCGTATTGCTTCTGGGCGGATGCAATCGCAGCCTGCTCTTCCGCGGTAATTTTCTGCTGCAATTCATCCATCTGCTTTTGCAACGCCTGCAACGGAGGATATGCCTTGCCATAGGTGCGGCTCATTGAAGCGTATTGGTTCTGAGCCGAAAGCAGCGCTTCTTTGCTCGCCAGCAATTCAGGATCGGATGCGCCTGCCGTTGCGTCAATGACATCAGGTGACGAAGTCTTGATCGCGTTATAGAGTGCCTCCTTCATCATTCGGTCGACAGTTGCTGCCGCAGAGTTCTTGATCGTCTCGTCCAACTCGGAGACCAGGACGTCGCTGCTGCCCGAGGAATTACTCGCTCCTGAAGAGGTAAATAAGGTCAAACCCACCATGCCGAGTTGCTTCTGGTAGCCAATCATTTCGTTCTGACTTGTTTCCAGATTCTTTCGCAAACCGTCAAGTTGCGAATTCAGCCATCCTGAAATTCGCATCGTGGATTGATAATTGGATTGGAAGGTACGCTCAATGTATTTGTCGATCAGGGTGTTGGCAATCAGGGCGGACAGAATCGGATCGTGCGTGCTGAATTTCACCTGGATGATGTCGGTTTCCTCATAGCGCTTCGCGTCAAGGTGACCGTTAAAGCGATTTATTACCATCTGGCGCTCCAGCGGATCCGCCAAATTCCACGGCCGACCGTGTTTATAGGGGTAGAAGGTCGGATTGCGGTCCAGGTGCAGAGCGTTGATCGTTGCTAGTTCGAGCGTGGGACTCTGCAAGACTTGGATTTCGGTATTGAGCTTTTCGGTGTTGTCAGAGGAGCCTCCGCTGAGCAGGCTCGAAATCGATGAGAGGCTGAATTCAGACGAGATATCGGGAACGATCTCAATCTGGGCCGTAGGCGTATAAGTTTTGTGCACCACAAGGTCCAGCAACTCCGCCGCCGCCAGCCCGAACAGAAAGCCGAAGATAAGAAACCAGCGGCGCTTTTTCAGAAACTGCAGCATGCTCGAGAACGAGCCGCCCGTCTCCGCTGGCTCAGTTATGAACCGCTGCGCTGCTGAAGGTTCGTTTTCCGCAGGATTGCTGTCGTGACTCTGTCCGGTCAACTGATTCTCCATCTTCTCTGGCTTACTTCTCAGAGTATTCTACCTTGGGATGTTGGGTTCGGAACCGCGGAGTCCAGGAGCATCGGCCTTCCTAGTGTCCGAAGTATTACTGCCGCGCAATCGTGTCAGTCTGGTCTATTCACGCACGCGATTCTCGCGCCGCGTCAGGGCGCCCGGTCTCAGTTTGACCGATAAGACATATCCGGTCTGGCGCAACCAATATAGAAACTCCCTGGTGCGCCTTCACCACCCAGGCCGATACGCTTCCGTATAGAAAATTCCCTTCAGTATTGGTCGTATTCAGAAGCGCCCCGCTCCGACCATCGAGCAGCCCGGCAAGGCTCTGGCGCAAACTAAGCAACGCCTAAGAAACGGGCCTCTGGAAGCCGATCGTCATATAGCTTTGCAAAACTCGGCGGCGCCATATTACAAACGCTTTAAAGATTTAGGGAAACCGGTTCGTGAAATTGGCGCGAATTACCGATAGACGTAAATGAGTGGGCCCGAAAGGCTCACCGCCCATGTCAGCGCTTGAGCGACCACTAACTTGAGCGTGCTGGGACTTACATAAACGATATCGTCATCTTGAATCGACGGATCGGCGTCTTTTGCCTTCTGGATGCGGTCAATATTTACCCGCATTACGACCCTGGTTCCATCCGGCTGCGTGCGGATGATGTAAGTGTGGGATGGAGAGCTGAATCGCTGGACTCCTCCAGCCATGGCCATCAGCTCAGACAAGGTGGTAATCTGCGAGGCGCAAAGCGGATAAGCTCCCGGCTTGCTAACGTTGCCGCCCACGTAGGCAATGCCGCAAGGCCTGATGAGGATATGATCGCCCGGATGTACGAGCGTATCGTAATTTGCGGTGTTATGCATGGTCGGATCCCAGGGTAGATCGGTCTTCTTCTCGGGATTGCTCGCATTTGAAATTTCAATCACCCTGCCGCTGTCAGAGGTAACGCCACCGGCCATCGCCAACAGATCCGAAAGCATCGATTTACCTGTGAGCTCGTAAATCCCGGGAGAGCGAACCTCTCCCAGCACTGTAATTCCCATCGCCTGGGTGTCTACGGTGACCGCCACCTGAGGACTCGTCACGAGATCCATCGATCGCAACCGCTCGGCAATCGCTTGGCCTGCGGTCTGGCTGTTCAGGCCGGCAACGTGCACCGTCCCGGCCATCGGCACGGCAATGTCCCCCCCATCGGAAACTTGTCCGATGATAGAAAAATCCGGGGCGTCAAACACCAGCACATGGACAGTCTCGCCGGGAATAATGGGTGCATCGGTCAGAGACCCTACGCTCATTGAACTCGCAATGCCCTGTGCCGCGCTGCCTGAACCGCCTGCACCGCCGCCGCCTCTCGGAATGGAAGCGCCCCCCCCTCTCCCCGCGCCCGATGGCGCGCCGCCTATAACAGCCCCCCCCCTTGGTATCACTCCCGGGAGCGATTGTTGCGCACTTGAGAGCGCCCCGACGGCGAGGACAAAGATTGCCAGGATTGAGAGGCTGCGAGCCGGCCGGGCCGGCCCCGTGGCTGAATCTGAATCTGCTACAACATTTTTTTTATGCATGGTTAGATGCTCACCCTTCATCCCCTTGCGATTGTTCCGCGCATTGATGCCGCAGTCAGGACGCCGTTCAGATCGCGTGTTCCACTAGCCGGTTTGCTACTTGGGTTCCCGTTCGGATACCATTGATCGTGTGGCTCGAGTCTTCGCCGCGAAACTTATAATTCGCGAAAACGAATCGGCACGCCACGTCAGCCGATCATAATAGTTCATTGCCGGCCGCAACCTGACCGAGAAAGCTTCAAGCATTATATCGCCGTCACTTTATAGCCGATGCATGAGAAGCCGCGAACCCTGGAGCCGGCATCAGGAACCTCAAGCCAGGACCCAAGCCCTGAATCTTAAGTAATAAGGACGATTTCGCGGCGGCATTCGGTCGATCGAGAAGGCTCAGGAATGCGAGTGCCTACATCGTCCGCTTTTGCAGTGTCATTCCGAAACTTGCATTGGCGACAGTGACTCCTGACCGGCGATTTTCGACTCTCGATTTCCAAAAGTAACAAATCCGGGATTCAGCAGGACCGGTTTGTTGTAGGTCATCGCATTTCCTTTCAGGTCGGTGACCTTGCCGCCTGCCTCCTCCACCACGCATTGCGCCGCGGCGGTATCCCACTCCATTGTTGGTCCGGTTCGTGGATACACGTCCGCCGCGCCCTCCGCGACGAGGCAGAATTTAAGTGAGCTGCCCATTGAAACGAACTCGCAGCGGGCGCCGCCCGTGAACTGATCGAGATTCTCTTCTCCCGACCCATGCGAACGGCTCATCACAACGCGAATGGTGCCGGCGGCCGGACCCGCAGTCCGGATCGGGGACAGCGTTCCGCCTTCCACTTTAAAAGCTCCAGTGCCGCGCGCCGCATAATACAACCTGTCGATGGCCGGGGCATAGACCACACCGAGGATAGGTGCGCCCGCTTTAATGAGCGCAATGTTAACGGTGAACTCGCCGTTGCGCCGCAGGAATTCCTTGGTGCCGTCCAGCGGATCGACAAGCCAGAAGCAACTCCACTGCCCACGCTGTTCAAAAGGAATCTCACGGGACTCTTCAGAAAGGATCGGCCACTCTGGCACGAGCCGGGCAAGTCCATCAACAATGATCCGATGTGAAGCGAGATCGGCCTGCGTCAAAGGGGAGTTGTCCCGCTTGTATTCGACTGCAGGCTCGACCTGGCTGTAAATCTCAAGAATGGCACGGCCCGCATCTCGCGCGAGATCGATCACGCCCGGAAGCAGGTTACTCAAACGGCCCTCGGAATCCATTTCAACCATTTACGTCCCAGTCCTTTTTCATCGATACCGCATCGGTCCCGTGATGCGGAAGAATATCCCGGGTGCGACATCGCCGGGAGAGATTGTCCTCTGATTACGCCGCGTCACTAGGCCTCGGCAGCCTTGGCAGGCTCCGCTGCGGCGCCACGAATACCGAGACACAACTCGGCAATTGCGTCAAAGGTGGTATCGAGCCCATCGCCCTCTGCGGCAAATGCGCGATATAGCGGCTGGTGAAACCCTACGATCGCAATCAACGCGAAGATCAGCCCCTTTGCGTTGCCACATCGCAACTCACCGCGATCGATCCACGGCTGCAAGTAGCGGGCCACTACTTCTACCAGCTCACCGAGGTGTACACGCAACATTTCGTCCAGTTCCGACTTCAGTTCCAGCGAGCTGTAAAGAATCAAACGCAGGAATGCAGGGTCCCGGAGAACGGTCGCTGAGATCAACTCAAAAGTGCTGGTGAGCGCCCTTCGCGCATCCGTGGCGTGAGCAATTTTGGCCAGCAGGTCGCCGCGCAGGCTGATGCGCCCCAATTCCGCCGAGAGCACTGAGAGATAAAGATCGCGTTTGCGGGGGTAGTGACGGTAGACAGTAACTTCATTGACTTCGGCGGCCGAAGCGATGTCGCGCGTGCTGACGCCGTTGTATCCAAGCTTGCTGAACAAGCTCGCCGCGGCCACAAGAATGCGCTCTTCAGTCGCGGATTTTCCCGGGATGGTTGGATCGGGATTATGCATAAAACAGTTTTTGCGAAGGAGCTCTCATAAGCATGTTGAGTGGAGTCTGAATCGCCAGAGAAGCGCCCCAGGCATAGAGACCCCTGGGAAAACAAAAAATGAAAGTGAATTGTGAGACCTCTGAAACTGCGCGCGTCTCGATCGAGAGCCCGTAGGGAATTCTGCGGCTTCAATTGCGCTGACGGTCAACAGTGCTTGGGAAGAAAGGTGCCCTGAGGGCGGTTTGGAATTCTGTATTGATTTACGAGGTTGAACGATACAGCCCGATAACTTGCTCAAGGCTCCGCCATGCTCGCGTGGGTTGGGGGTTTTCCACGGGGCGCGAGGTGCCTATCTTGATTTTTCTATTTCGACCAGGCGTTTCACTTGAAAGTAAGCACTTTCTTGCATTTCGCCATCAAAGACAGGCCTAGTATAGCAGTCCGCATTTCTTCGTCAAGAAATATTCTCGCCAAAATACCGTCTCTCAGCCTTAAGAACAGTGTCCAGACCGATTAATCCCGCAAGCCGAAAGGCGGATTTGGTTTTGTATTGCCGTCAGGCACGATTCGGGCAACTTGATGCAAACCACAAGCATCAAAGGACAGGGGATACAAGCGGTACAACCCCAAATAACGAAACTAAGGTGAGAAGTGCGCCGAATTGGGACGCGCTGGGCGATCCGGCGTGAGCACTTTGGTTCGGCGTTCATCACGCCGACTTTGCTGCCAAGAATCTGATTGCAGCCGTTGGCTAATTCCTGATCGCGATGTGCAAGAAGCAGCCGCTATTGCTTGTAGAGTTTGTCGGGTTTGCAAGCGCATGCTACATTGAGTCAGTGGTAAAAAGTTAACCCCAAACCGCTGTGAACTTCGCCGGATATGAATAGTGCTTCTCCGGCAAATGCTCGTGGTTCTCGCGGTAGAGATTGTCTCGTTCCCCCAACCTCTGACGGAGGGTAGAGTCTTGCTTCACCGGGATTCTTCGCTTTTTCCATCCGATTCGAACGTCATCGCCGCTGCATGCGATGTTCAACCGTTATCCCGGAAGTGGTTTGCCGTATACACCACTCACCGCCACGAAAAGCGCGTGTCGCAGCACTTTCAGCTGCGAGAGATCTCGCATTTCCTGCCACTCTATCGCGCCCATCGCCGATGGAATAACGGTTCGCGGACAGATGTCGATCTTCCGCTCTTTCCCGGCTACCTTTTTGTCAACATCGGTAACTGCGAACGGGTTCGAGTGTTGCAGGTGCCCGGGGTCATCTCGGTTGTCGGCGGCCTGGATGGTAAACCGGCATCGATCTCTGAAGAGGAGATCGAATCGCTTCGCGCCGGAGTGCGTCATCGCAGAGCGGAGCCTCATCCCTACCTCGCTGCGGGACAGCGCGTCCGAATTCGTTCCGGCGCTCTGGCAGGCAACGATGGCACCGTCGTCCGTGTCAAGAATGGTCTGCGCGTCGTACTCACCCTCGATTTGATCATGCAGAGCTTCGCAGTCGAAGTGACGCAAGAGGAATTGGAGCCGCTGGAATCGGCGGTCAATGCCGGCGTTAGCGCGCTTTGCAACCGTTGAACCGCCGTTGCCGGCCACATGCTGCATCGACTGCGTGCCAACCACTACTCCGGAACTCTCCAGCTATGGTCCTGCCTGAAAATCGCTGCAGGCCGATCGACTCCACGGCATTCCCCTGTGCACCGCCAGGCTTTGTCGCCAGGGTTGCTGTGCCCGAACACTTTGCTGTGCCGCTCAAAAGCTTTGCCGAGGTGGAGGCCGATGAATCTCCGTATGCGGTGTCGTTCACTTCAAATGTCACCCGGCTCCAGCTCCCTGCCGCGCGTAACAATCGCTCGGGATCGATCTGGCCTGAAAGGTTTCCCAAATACGGCGGAGTTATGAGAGTTTGAAAACGCGCTGGCCGTCCGGGGCAACTCTTCGCCAAGCGATTTCATCCAAAATAGGACTGTCCACTCCAGTTGATGGCAACACGGTTGGCTTGAAATCACCGATTACGATTGTGCTCAGCCGGATTCTGGAACAAGCTCCAGCCGTTAAAGCCGGAATTCTCGTTCGGGTTCTTCGGCGGGAAAAATCGAACAAATGAGTACCGGGAACGCGAAGTTACCTCGAATTACCAAGGTAATCGCAGCCACGTTTTAAGTTGCATCAAACAATTGCCTGAATTGAGTCTGGGAATCAAAAAAGTTAGTCGGGGTAAGGCAGCTATGATACGTTTACCTATGTATCCTTACGTCGATTGAAGACGTTACGGACTTTGCAAGGTCAACACGATTTGTCCCCCGGCGCGAGAATCGCGGGGAGCTTCTCGAACCAACAATCAGTTTAACTGCGGAGGAAAAACGCATGCATGCGCGTGTTTTAAAATCCCTGAGCACGGTAGTTGCCCTGGCGTGCCTGGCATTAGTGCCGACACTTTTGTCGGCCCAGTCGTCCCCAGCGGCCAAGGGATCGTCTGAAGGTTCGCCATCGCGGTGGGATATCTTTGTGGGTTACAGCTATCTGGCGCCATCCGGCACTGTAAGCACGACTGTACCCAGAGGACCCGTCACGGCGAGCTATGACGCAGTCAACGTAGGCGGGCTGTTCAGCGGCGCCTACTTCTTCAACAAGAACATCGGCGTGCAGGCAGAATTTGCCATCCACGAGTGGGGCAAAGAAGTCAACGGAACCAATATTGGCACGGAAGGCAACGACGACGGGTTTGAGACCGTCGGGGGCGGCCTGATCGCGCGTTTCCCGGTGGGAAACATCACACCCTTCGTGCATGCCCTGGTGGATGGCCAGAGGGTTGACGGCCCGTATCACCAGGCAGCCACCTGGGGCCCCGGCTACACGGCCGGTGGCGGCATGGACTACGAGACGCCGTGGCTGAACCATCATCTGGCGATCCGGCTGTTCCAGGCCGACTACGAATATATGCACGCAGATTTCGGCACCGGGCTCTACGGCGGCCGCGCCAACATCAACGCGGCTCGGCTGAGTGCGGGATTTGTCTTCCACGTGGGCGAAATCGCTCCTCCGCCTCCGGTGACTTTGGCTTGCACCGCCAGCCCGACCGCGGTATTCCCGGGAGAGCCGATAGCTGTGACGGCTGCGGCCGGCAACCTCGAACCAAAGATGAACGCGGTTTATACCTGGACGGGAACTGGAGTTACGGGCAACGGCGCTACGGCGACCGTAGCCACCGGTTCACTGGCAGCCGGCACCTACTCGGTACAGGGGACTGTGAAGGAAGGCAAGGCAGGCAAAGAAGGGGAAAAACCGTGGGAGACGGCTAACTGCTCGGCCAGCTTCACGGTGAAGGAGTTTGAGCCGCCGACCATCAGCTGCTCGGCCAATCCTTCCACCATCAAGCCGGGCGAGACTTCGACCATCACTTCGACGGCGGTAAGCCCGCAGAACCGTCCGCTGACCTACAGCTACACCGCCTCTGCCGGTTCGGTATCAGGCTCAGGCGCGACGGCTGAGTTCTCATCCGCAGGTGCTCCGACGGGAGCCGTAGGCATAACCTGCAATGTGTCTGACGACAAGGGCCACTCGGCCAGCTCCAACACCAATGTGACCATCGAAGCTCCAGTGGCGCCGCCCAAGCCGCAGACCTCGGCGCTGTGCTCGATCAACTTCACGACCGACCTCAGGCGCCCAACGCGTGTCGACAACGAAGCCAAGGCCTGCCTGGATCAGGTGGCTCTGGACCTGAAGCAGCAGGCTGACGCCAAGGTAGTGGTGATCGGCGAGTCTGACGCCAAGGAAAAGGCACGGATGGCCAAGGAAGAGAAGTATGCCGAGCATCACAAGCGCGCCAAGGTGGAAGACGACGCTGCACAGCGCGCGGTCAACACCAAGGAGTACCTGGTCACCGACCAGGGCATCGATGCCTCGCGGATCTCGGTGGTAACAAACACGACCGATGCGCAGACGGTGGAGAACTTCCTGGTGCCAGCGGGAGCGGACGACTCGACGGTAGTCAGCGGCACGACGCCGGTGGACGAATCGACCGTGAAGCCTGAAGTGCGCAAGCCTTTGGGCGAGAAACCGCACCACCACAGGAAGCCTGCCGCCGCACCGGCCCCGTAAGAAAACAGCCCGGCCGGGACCGACGCATTCAAGACCTGGTCCCGGTCGGCAAAGTATCTGACCTCCGCATTATGAACTGAAGGCCGACCGGTACGCCGGTAGGCCTTTTTGCTTGCCTGCAGCTTCCAGTCCAAACCACTCAGCAGAATCCTCCATTTCACCGCTCAGGGGGATGAACGGAGAGCCGGATTGGATTTGATCAGCTGTTTTTTTGCGAAAGCAGAATCATGCTTTTCGATAGATAGGGCAAACGGCCAGTTCCATTGAAGCTCGTCACGCGAAAACCGTTCTCCGACAGCAGCTGGGGTATTGTGGACTTGCTGAAAAACTTGATGTGGCTGCCGTCGACAAGCGCACTATGGTGAAAGTCCCACTTATCCGCGACAGAGAGCGCAAGGTTTTTCAGATAACCGTGATACGGGGTCGTCACCAATAAATGGCCGCCGTCCTTCAGGACTTCCCGAGCAAAAATCGGCAACAGGTGGGGCGAGAATAAATGCTCAACCACTTCAGCACTGACGACGGCATCGAATTTTTCCCCGTCTTCCTCCGCGAGCAATTCTTGAGGATCTTCCTGTACGCCTTTTTTATAGAACCGAATTCCCGGATAATTCTGACGGGCAATTTCAACCCCTTTTGCGTCATATTCAACGCCAACCGCTTCAAAACCGGAATTGATCAGATCGTTACAGAGGCTTCCGTTACCAGAACCAAGGTCCATGACTCTATGCGCCTTAACTTGCCTTAGAAGTTCCATGATCTTAGACGTGGTGTACTCGGTGTGCCCGGTTCTTTCGGGGGAATCCCAACCGTAATCCTCCACCACATTGACATCGTTCCCCATGTTCTCTCTCCTTGTCCGTCAGCAATCTCATCGCCGCGCGATGTTTGAGTTGAATTTATTGCTTGCATATTGGGACGCAACGATCAGGTTCCGAGGACTCACAATCACGAGTTAAATTGGTAATGTAGGATCATTCTTCTGGGCACTGCGTCTCGCCTCATTCAGTACATAGCGGCGCATCCAATCCACAGTCAGCGTGACGCCGTCTTGCAGGTTGTAAGGATGGGCGCCAGCAATTTTCCGAATAGGGCTGAGGTCGAACACTGCGTCCGTCAGCATGTTATTCAGGCGAAATGTGGTAAGAGGGAAGCTGTCTGCTCCCATTCTGCTCAAGGCGTCACCCAATCTTGCCATCATTTTCATGAGCATCAGTGGCGCATCGTGAATCCTACAGTTACCAAAGCTGTTTGCGATGGTCTCGGCCCACACGCGTGAATCAGTGGGCTCGTAGTCGGCAAGATAAAACATCCTTCCGTGGACATTACCGTCATCCTCGCACTCCATCAACTGCTTGAGTTGCTGTATAGTATTCAGTACGAACCCATAGGACCGCCGAATTCGATAACCTGACGGATGGAAATACATTCCCTTCCTTACAACATGAAAGAAGGATATATATGGTATCCCGAACCATGGCCCCCATATTGAGGTCGGCCGTACAATGGCCCAGCAGCGCTTATCACCAAGCTCTTTTCGAACGATCTGTTCTCCTAACACCTTGCTTTTGCCGTACGCGGTGTGGGGGCAGTATTCCTCATCCCCACGAGGTATATAGCCTACCTTACAGACATACATGGAAGACGCGAAAATCGCCCGTTTCAGGGCCGGACACGACGCTGCAGCCGCTACAGCATTACTTGTTCCTTGTATGTTGGCTGAATAATCGTCTTCTGTTCTTCCATTGAGATCAGTACGCGCAGCAAGATGAAACATATAGTGGGGGTTGAAACTGCTGACCGCGTTGACAAATTCTTGCCGGTTCAATATGTCGAGCCTTTGAAGTGCGCTTTGAGCGGCTGGATTGCGTGGTGGCCGCGTGTCGAGATTCAAAACCTCATAACCTGAATTCCTCAGGCTCTCTACAAGGTTGCATCCAATAAAACCAGATCCCCCGGTTATCGCGACTCTGGGCATATCAATTGTTCCCGCTGGTACTGTTGGTATAAACAATTCGTCTGTGGATTCTTAATCGCTGAAAAATATCGCCCTAGCTTGCGGTTCGTGAACAGACACTTCGTCGCAAGCCCATTCAAGCACAGACCCGGCCTACGCCACCAAAACGCTATTAAGTTTTGCCCGGACTCGGCGAATTCCTGCGTCTTCAAAACGATCATGTATTCGTAAAACCCCATCAATGTCGCATATGTAAATCCGGCTCTTCCATCCAAAAACCCTCGTTTCAGCAAGTACAGTAGCAGGAACTTGACAAGGGGACGAGCCGGCAATCGGTAAAAGACTTCTTTCTGGTGGTATCTTCTTTGATGGAAATCCTTGGCCAGCACCGCCTGCAGCAGACTGAATGAAGACGAGAGCTCGGTTTACCAGAATCTGCTGCGCCTCAAACGTACTGTGGGAGTTATGACGCTCAAGCCACTGCGAGATCCCCTTACTAAAGGGAAAATGATCTAGATAGCCCGTGACTTCCCCGACAGGACCATGGGAAGGGAAACCGGATTGACGAGGCGTTCATATCGCATCTTCTCGGGGCGAAAGAGGCGCATATAGAATTGTGAAGCCACCACGTGTTTGAGCCAGGTTCCGTGGAGGAAATCGCGGCGCAGCGACGCGGAAGGCGACATAATCGCCCGGGCTTTGTGACCGCTTCTCGAACGCTATCCACCAGCTCTGGTTTCATACGTTCGTCGGCGTCGATATAGAACACCCAGGGGTTCTTGAAACTTATATTGTTCCAGACCCCAGTTTTCGGTGCGCCGCCCATTTGTCGAAAATGCCGCTGCAGTGACGTGTGCGGCTGCCACCTGAGCCCCGCGCAATCTCGGTGGTTCTGTCAGTACTGAACGAATCCATACACATGAATGTCGTCCGACCATGCGACCGATGCAAGACAACCCGGCAAGTCCTGCTCCTCGTTTTTAGTCGGGGATCAAAACGGAGATCAAGCTAAACTCCCCCTTCTGGTGAAGAGAAGATCTGCATCCAAGGATCGTCCATCACTGTCGTGGGATAGGTGACAAATCTCGGTAAGGTCAAACCCTTGTTCGAATGCGAACTCGATGAGACGCGAGGCGAGCACTTGCCCCGCATAAAACTCCCGGAAAGAACATTCAGAGTAAATATATTGAAAATGTGGCAGGAGTTCCCTGCACCCCTGCAGGCACTGCAGCTCAAATCCCTGCACATCGATCTTAAGCAATGCCGGTTCAAGCAGATCGGCTTCCTGCACGAAGCTGCCCAGCGTTTCCACCCTTATCTCCAGCTGCCCAACCTCTCCGGTGCCCTGACGCAATCCTGTCATCGATATCGGTAATCGGAAGCAGCGATGAGCAGTCGTCGCGTTCTGAGACATGCATCATGTACCTGCCACTCGAAGAACCAATTGCGCACTCGTGTAGAACGATCCCGTTCTGTCCTGCGAACACGTTCGCGGAATACACGGGCCGGGTTCGGCAAAGGCTCGAAGGCGATGATTCGGGCGTTTGGGAAACAGTGCCGGGCTACCAGGGTGAACTGGCCGCGATTGGCGCCGATGTCAACCACCGTGTTACATTGCAAAGGCGCCAAGATAAGTTCGTGCTCGATTCCCGCGGCAACGCCCTTGCGCAGCGCCCTTTGGTAGGCAGACCTTTTCACCAATCGCGCCAGCTTTTTTACACGAGTCAGCATGCAGGTTGCCTCTCGGAAATCTGTTCCAGAGTTTCGATCAAGCGCGAGGCTGCCCTCTTCGCCTCAAAATGCTCCATGAAACATGGCACCGTCCGATCGCGCATATTCCTCTGTGCCTCTGGGGAAAAACCGATCCAGTCTTGCAGCAACTGCACTGTTCCGGCATGGGTGTCGGGGGCAACGATGCCGGCCCCATCGTCGGCAATTTCCCGCCATATATTGACTCGGTTCGAGATGAGCACCGGAACGCCGCAGGCCAGGGCTTCTACCACTGAAATTCCAAAATTCTCAGAGTGCGATGGAAGCACAAATATCTCGGCAACCCTTAAAATCCCCCATTTCATTAGACCGCTTAACATGCCTGTCCAGGTAATGCGCTCTGAGATACCCAGTCGTTGCGCCATGGCCATTAGCTCGGATTGCCATCCAGTTTCATCGGGACCGGCCATCACCAGGCTCCAGCAAGCATCTTTTGCCAACACACTTGAAAATGCCTGAATAAGAAGATCGCATCCCTTTTTGGCGTGGAGACGGCCGAGAAAGACTGCAAGACGTTTGCCTCTTAGTTCCGGATACCGCGCGAAGAACGCCTCTCTTTCCGCTTGCGGATCTCCCTTGGGAGATGCCGTTCCATACCCGACAACCACCCCATTATCAGGAAATGGCGAGAACGACTGCCTTACTAACTCTTTTTCCTCTTTCGAGGTAAACAACACTGCCCGTGCATCGCGCAGCACGCGGTACTCTGCCCATGGCCAATAGAGCCGTTTCTTCAGGTGTTTCAACGGGTACTGATGTTTGAACCATGGATCCAACTGGCCGTGAGTGAAGATCAAATATGGCACAGCGCCGTTATGGAGGGCTCGCCAGGCCCCAAAGCTTGTGTATTGCCAAAGCCCATTGATGACCACCGCATCGAACTTTGGCGCGTTCTGCCGCAGCCAGGGAACAAAACGTGAGCTGTAAGAATACTTCAGGAATCCAGGGCCGAGGGCATGGACGGGAAACGGAACTGATTTGATGTAGGGCGAGTCAGGAGATTCGAGACATGCGATTTCGATCTGATGACCGTTTGCTATGTTGACCGAGGCTAACTGTTTCACTCCTTCAATGGGGCCACCCCCGTTCGGATTCAAAGAACTTATGATTTCAAGAATTCTCATGAACTACCCCTCCGGCGCCGAAAGTACGTCAATGCCACTTGACTCCAATATCAATATATCCTGACCAAATCGCTCAAACTCGAGCGCCTGGGCCAGTGTGAACGGTACACAGATTTCCGAGGTGAATCTATCGACAGAGAATATGAAGTCGATCGAGACAAGAGAGAATTCAACCGGGATTTCTATTTTGCTTTCCCGGAAACCGGATATACACCCATTGCCGAACGTCGGATCCTGCGCGATCCGTGGTATACACTCATCGCAAGCCTATGAGGAACCATCCGTCGATTGCTTTGCTCGCCTTATGCTTCCCGCTCCTGATTCCGGCTCAGACCGGAGATACTGCACATAGTTCAGCCCGCATGAAGTCCAAAGCATTATCCCCTGAAGAGGTCCAGAAGTCCGCAATCGTGATCGACACTCATGCCGATACTCCGCAACGGTTCCTGGATGAGCACTTCGACCTTAGCGATCCGTTGAATGGCGGCAACTTTAACCTTGAAACGGCACGCGAGGGCAATCTGGGAGCCGAGTTCTTTTCCATCTGGGTTGAGCCGAAACTCTATAAGGACCACTACGCCCGGCGCACACTCGAACTCATCGATTCGGTAAAGCAGCAGGTGGCTCGTCATCCCGACCAGATGGAATTCGTAACCTCCGTCGTGGGAATCGAACAGGCGCATCGCGACCACAAGCTGGCGACGCTGATGGGCATTGAGGGCGGTCATTCGATCGAGGATTCGCTGGCCCTGCTGCGCCAGTACTACGCGCTCGGTGTTCGCTACATGACGCTGACGTGGTCGAATTCCAACGGCTGGGCCGACAGCTCCGGCGACGATACCGACTCGAATGTTCCGCATACCAGGGAGGGCCTGACGGAGTTCGGTAAAGATGTAGTCTACGAAATGAATCGCCTCGGCATGATGGTGGACATTTCGCACGTCTCTGACAAGACCTTCTATCGGACCCTGGTCATTACCCGTGCGCCAGTGATTGCGTCGCACTCCTCGGCCCGCGCGCTATGCGATGCTCCGCGCAACATGACCGACGATATGCTGCGCGCCGTTGCGCGATCGGGCGGCCCCGATTCGAAAGGCGGCGTGGTGCAGGTCAACTTCTACTCCGCCTTTATCTCGCAGAAGTATCGCGACGCCTTGAAGGCCATGCAGCCGGAAATTGACAAGGAAGTGCAGGCCTATAAAGACAAGCTCAAAGCCGAAGGCAAGGAACCAACGTACGATGAGCTTGACAAGATTCAGCAGGCGGCAGCCGACAGGATTCCTCGCCCGCCACTTTCAGATCTAATCGATCACATCGACCACATAGCGAAGGTGGCCGGCATCGACCATGTGGGCCTCGGTTCGGACTTCGATGGCGTGAGTGGCCAGTTACCCGAGGGCATTGATTCGCCCGCCGACCTGCCTAAGATCACGGCAGCGCTGATGGCGCGCGGTTACTCGGCTGAAGGCTGCCGCAGGATTCTTGGAGGAAACCTGTTGCGTGTCTTCAAAGAGGTCGAGGCGGTATCGAAACAGCTCCAGGCCGAAGACCGGCCGCGCATCACGGAAAAACAGCCATTTGAAAAGAAGTAAGCAACTGTGATTCGAATGGACCTGGCAGTTTTGAGGGCTGGGTTCTCACTGCGGTCAACACACCGTCAAGATAGAAAATTCCTTCGCGGAGATTCCTAATGAGAATATGCCTTCGTCATGCAGCCCCTGCGTTGGCGGCTGCTTTCCTGTCCTGCTTCCTGCTTACATCGGGGGTGGCGCACGCGCAGGATGAAAAACCCTCGTCCCATTCCGCTCCGACCGAAAAGGCGCCGGAAGCAGCCCCGCCCGACTCTACGACGCAAGGCGAACTCGACGCCGGCGCGACGCATATCGCTTACACCGCCGTTGCCGGCACCATCACGGTGGGCGCTACTGATGCCGAGGATGCACAACTCGGCGCAGACGGCAAGCCCCAGCCGGGCAGCCAGCTCGCGCTTTCAGCACCCAAGGATCTCGCCGATGCGCCGCCCGTGGCCCGCATGTTCTACGTGGCGTACTTCAAGAAAGACACCAAGGCCGAAGAGCGGCCGGTCACGTTTTTCTACAACGGAGGCCCGGGGAGTTCAACCATGTGGCTGCACCTGGGCTCGCTGGGGCCAAAGTACGTTGAGACCGGCGGAGACACACATTTGCCCGGTGCTCCATACAAGCTGGTTGACAATCCATATTCCCTGCTCGACGTCAGCGACCTCGTCTTCATCGATATGCCCGGCACAGGCTTTGGCCGGCTCATCGGCAAGGACGCGGGAAAGGCCTTTTGGGGCGTGGATCAGGACGCCAATGCTTTTGCCCGCTTCATCTCTCGCTTTCTCACTAAATACGACCGCTGGAACTCGCCCAAATATCTCTTTGGCGAAAGTTACGGAACCACGCGCTCGGCGGTGCTGGCCAACATTCTTGAAAACGACAAGAACATCGACCTCAACGGCGTAATGCTGCTCGGTGAAATTCTCGATTTTCCCATCGGCATCGGCGTAGGAGGCGGCCGTCCCGGAATGGATTTGCCGTTCGAGCTCGCTTTGCCCACCTTCGCGGCAACGGCCTGGTACCACAAGAAACTTTCTCCGCAGCCGCCCGAGCTGGGGCCGTTTCTGAAACAGGTGGAGAGCTTTGCGCTGGGTGACTACATGCACGCGCTGGCGCAGGGAACGGCGTTGAGCGACACGGAGAAACAAGCGGTCGCGGAAAAGATTCACGAGTATACCGGGCTGCCAGTAGCGTACGTGCTCAAAGCGAATCTCCGTGTGAATGGAGGCGAGTTCGAAAAGACCTTCGCCGATGATGAGGATATGACCACCGGCCGCTACGATACGCGCTACCTCGGCCCCACCATCGATCCGCTCAGCGAAAATGCGGATTACGATCCGCAGAGCGCGGCAATCTCCTCGGCCTATGTATCGTCGATCAACGTCTATCTCCGCAACGACCTGAAGTACGGCGCGGACCAGGTCTATTTGCCCGATGCGCTATTTGAGGGCGTGCGTTGGGATATGGCGCGCCAGGGGCGCGGTGGCCGGGGTGGGGGTGATTCGAGCGGGCTCAACGTGAGCGCCGACCTCGCCAATGCAATGAAGACCAATCCTCACCTCAAGGTGATGGTGAACGGCGGTTACTACGACCTGGCGACGCCGTTCTTCGCGGCCCAGTATGAGGAAGAGCACTTGCCTATTCCGGATTCCCTGGCCAAAAATATCGAATACAACTGGTACGAGTCGGGCCACATGGCTTACGTAAGAGATGAGTGCCGCAAACAACTCCACGACCGCGTGGCCGCGTTTATCAGGAGCGCGTCGGGTGCGCAGTGATGGGCTATCAGTGGTCAGCGAAACTCAACGGCGATCGGACGTTGGAACCGATCTCATGAACAGTCTTGTAACTGGGCACGAGTTTACTCGTGCCGCAATCGCTCTCCTTTGACCGTCGGGCTTTAGCTCCTGTGGGACGCCTTTCATGGTGCAAGATCATTTACGAGATCGCCTCTAAGGGTCATTGAACAGGAAAGCACTAAGGGCGACCGAAGCGCTTTACTGCGATAGTTCTTTTGTATAGATCAGCGCAGTCCGGCCCCGTGGGTAGTAGTTCTCTTCCCCGCCCTGGCAGACGTAGCCGTGCGCTTCGTAGAGGTGATGGGCTGCTGTGTTCTCAGCGTCCACGTGCAGCCAGATGAGGTTCGCGCCGGCTTTTATCGCCGAGTCCTCAAGCCGGCGCATTAACTCGCCTGCAACTCCAGATCGACGACGCTCAGGCAGCACTTCGATGGTCTGAATGTAAGCAAGAATTCGCTCGAGATTACCCGACCATTCAACAACACCAAAGCCGGCAATCACGCCATCCTCTTCGGTCAGCCACGTAGCGGAGTTATGACTCGCGACGATCTCGCGCATATAGGACCGACTGAACCGGAAGGGCGGCTGAAAGCATACCTCCTCGACAGCGTAGAGCTGCGCAAAATCTGCCGGTTGGTAAAGACGGTACTCCATTACCCGAATCCCAATCCTACGATCGGGTAGGAGGCGGGATCACTCCCGCCGTCCTCCCACACCACCGGACGTGCCGTTCGGCATCCGGCGGTTCATGAAGTAGACGGGAAGCGTTGCCGAGTTTCCAGCAACGAAACCAGCCCCATACGGTCGAACCAGGACTTCGGGTAGGCGGCATTCATGTGCGAGGCGCCGCTGTTCCACCACGGACCATGCCCGTTGGTGGCCGATTGCCACGCTCGCACTTCCCCCAGCCCCGCTCGCCTCAGGTTCTTCGCCCGTGTGTAAGTGCGCTTCCATTGCCGCCAGAGCAGAGCCCGCAGCTTGCGCCTGATCCATCCGTCGAGGTCTTCCAGCACACCTTTGACTTCGGTAAGCCGGAAGTACACGACCCATCCCCGCAAAATGGGATTGAGCCGCTCGATGGCCCGTTTCGGGCTTCCACCGCGTGCCTCCCGCATCGTCTTGCGGATTTTCTCCGCCAGCCGCTCGCGGCTTTGTTGCGCGATCTTCAGCTTCGGTTTCTGGTGCCACGTCATGCTGTAGCCAAGGAACTTCCGCTCCCACGGTCGCGCCACCGCGCTCTTGGACGCATTGACCTTCAACTTCAGTCGCCGCTCCAGAAACGCCGTGACCACTTGCATCACCCGCTCCCCTGCCCGCCTGCTGCCGACGTAGATATTACAGTCGTCCGCATAGCGGCAGAAGCTCAACCTGCGCCGCTCCAGTTCGCGGTCCAGATCGTCCAGCAGGATATTCGACAGCAGGGGAGACAGCGGGCCGCCTTGCGGTGTGCCTTCCGTGCGTATACTCGTTATCCCGCCTTCCATCAGACCCGCCTCCAGGTAGCGCCGGATCAGCTTCAACACCCGTTCGTCCTCCACCTTGCGCGCCACGCGTGCCATGAGCACGTCGTGATTCACCCGGTCGAAGAACTTTTCCAGGTCAAGGTCCACGACCCATCGCTTGCCTTCCGCAACGTAGCCCCGCGCCGCCTGAACGGCCTGGTGTGCGTTGCGTCCGGGTCGGAAGCCGTAGCTCGACTTGGAAAACTCCGGATCGAACAGCGGTTGCAGTACCTGATTGAGCGACTGTTGAATCAGACGGTCCAACACCGTCGGGATGCCCAGAGTGCGAACCCCGCCTTGCGGCTTGGGTATCTCCACCTTGCGCACCGCCGCCGGTTGATACACACCCGTCAACAGGTCCTGTCGCACCCGTACCCAGTGCCGTTGAAGCCATGGCTTGAACTCCGAGACCGAAAGTCCATCGACTCCCGGCGCTCCTTCGTTCTGCACCACGCGCTCGTAGGCCCGGAACAGGTTGCTGCGTTCCACCACGGCTTCCATCAGCCGTGATGCCTCCGGTTTCGGCATCCCAACAGCCGCCGTGCCCGACTCAGCACCAAGGCCGGCCCCGGACAGGTTCCGCCCATCCGCCTCCGATCTGGCCGCACTCGCGTGCGCTTCTGCTTCTTCGTCCTGCATCGAGGTCTGCTCTCCTACTCCCGTACTTCACGTTTGGCCCTTCATCCCGCTCACGCGGAACTACTATGGCCGCTGCTGACTTCTGGCGATTCATCCCAGCACCTCTCGATGCCGGTAGCCCAAGGGCAAACCGCCAGACCTCCCCGGGTATTACGCACTCACCTTCACGCTTATCTCTGTCGGATCTACGCCGCAGCATTCCGTGCAAGTATTGGGCTTTGCATCTAATGGCCTGCTCACCCCACTGCGTCGCCTCTATCCGCTGGCTGTTCGTCAGAGCAGCGCTTTGCCTACAGCTTCCTTCAGATTCCACCTCGCGATGGACACCCTTGCCGTTTGGCTAACACTTCCCCTTGCCGGGTGTGTAGGGGACTTCCACCCCCAAGTGAGTGCGCCCTGCCGGGCGCACCATCGAATAATGCCGGCGTTGCAGCCGGCACCTTCGCCGAGGCCGCCGCATTTGGCGAACTCGTCATTCTGGCCGTTAAAGGCGACGTTGCCTCTCAGGCTCTCGGCCTGGCGGGCGCAACCAATCTGGCCGCCAAAACCGTGATCGACACCTGCAACCCCATCGCCGACGCGCCACCGGTGAACGGCGTTCTGCAGTTCTTTACCGGACCGAACGATTCGCTGATGGAGGCGCTGCAGACAGAGTACCCAGAAACCAACTTCGTGAAAGCCTTCAATTCCGTCGGCGCCCCGCGCATGGTCGACCCCAAATTCGAAGACGGCCAGCCCACCATGTTCATCTGCGGCAACAATGCGGCTGCAAAACAGACCGTCACTGCCCTGCTCGACGAATTCGGCTGGGAGACGGCAGATATGGGCGGCGCCGAAGCTGCGCGCGCCATCGAACCGCTCTGCATGCTCTGGTGCATCCCCGGCCTCACGCGCAACGAGTGGACCCATGCGTTTAAGCTGTTGAGGAAGTGAAAACAGCGAGTCAGCAAGTCAGCGAGTCAGCAAGTCGGCGAGTCAGCGAGTCAGCGAGTCGGCGAGTCAGCGAGTCGGCGAGTCAGGGAGTCGGCAAGACATGAATCTGCATCCACGATTAAGCTGCAATCCGCACTGTTGCGAATAGCCGGAGCAGAATGAGCAGGGCGAGTGTGTTCAAAGACAGATGGGCGGTGGTGACTGGCGCCAGCGCGGGCATCGGTGTGGCGCTGGCACGGGAGCTTGCCAGGCATGGCGCGAAGCTGGTCCTAACGGCGCGGCGCTACGACCGGCTTCAGAAGCTCGCAGGGGAGTTCGCCGCGGCCGGCACTGAGACGCGCATCGTGGTTGCCGATCTCAACGACCCCGCCGCGCCGCAGCAGATCTACGACGCCACTGAGGGCGCTGGCCTCATCGTCGATATCGTCATAAACAATGCCGGCCTTGGCCAGTATGGCCCGTTCATCGCCGGCTCCGTTGAGCAGGAGCTGAGCCAGGTGCGCGTCAACTGCGAGGCCGTGGTGCGTCTCTCGCGCCTATTTATTCCGCGCATGGTTGAGCGCAGACGCGGATGGATGCTGGTAGTCGCATCCACTGCCAGCTATCAGCCGCTTCCTTATTACGCAACGTATGCGGCAACCAAGGCCTTCGATCGGTTCTTCGCCCAGGGCCTGGCGGCAGAGGTCGCGCGCTACGGCGTCACGGTCACCACTCTTTGCCCAGGACCAACCGAAAGCGAGTTCTTCGCTGTAGCGCGGACCCGCGCCTTCGATCGACGCCGTCAACCGGCCGAAGAAGTGGCGCGGCTCGGAATTCGGGGACTGGAGCGCGGCAAGCTCACCGTGATTCCCAACTTTGCCGGGCACGTGGGGGCGATGGCCGCGCGCCTGCTTCCCGTCGGCTTCATCGTCCGCACCGTCGAACGGATCGTGCGGCCGAAAAACAACAAATAGCAAGTAGCCAGTAGCCAATAGGCAGTAGCGAATAGTCAATAGCCAGTAGCAAGTAGCAAGTAGCCAGTAGCCAATAGCCACGAGGTTCGAGCAATAAGCGAAAGGCTACAGCTAACACTGCCTTAGTCCCTCAGTCCTTCAGTCCCTCAGAAGGCGAAACGACTACCGATTGTCGGAGCGAAGTTGTTGTCGCTGTCATAGGGGACGCCGGGGCCATGAGGAATAGCGATGGCCAGACCGCCGGTCACCCACGAATACGCAACTCCGGCAAAGGAGTCGAAACGCTTGGTGAAGTGATGATCCGCGTAGAGCGACCCGAAGTTGAGGGTGCCTGCGCAGGAACTGCGGAAACCGGCTGCGACCGAGCAGGCGGGCGGACTGCGGAAGTCGTTCTGCCGCTGTTGATACCAGGAAAAAGTGAAGTCGGTCTTTTTGCGGTAAGTGTACTTCGCGCCCGTCCACCAGATATTCAAAAGCTTTTCATTGTCGAGATTGTTGTCTTCGACCCCGCTCATGAAATAACCGCCCTGGTCAGAGGCGCCGACGCCCAGCGGGTTTTTGGGATTGTTCTGCCAGACGTATTCGTAGCCGGCGTAAAACTTGAACGGGTCCCGCGTGTATTTAGCAGCAGCCATAATCGCGTTGTTGTCGGTCACGATGCCATAAACGGTATTGTCTGTGCTTATTAGATTGGCCCCATTGATAGGGTTTGTATCGATGCTGTCGGCGGTGTCTTGATAAGACTGCGACGGACTCTGACTCTGAGCCCCCAATAAGGGATTCAAAACGCTGATCGCCTGGTTGTAATGCTGGTAGAGAAGGTCGGCGGAGAACTTGGCGTAGCTTCCGCCGAGGTCGAATCCAAAGGCGTTGTTATGCGCTTCTTCTGCTGTACAGGTGGCGGCAGTCCAGTTTGAGGAGGCCGAGTAGCAGCCGGCAGAGCCATCGGCAAATTTATACATTGCGCCGAAATGGGCCGGGCCATAGGCGAGGCGATACTTCAGGGCGTCGTCCCAACGGCTGTCCTCAGTGTCGCCGCCGCCGGCCATGGTGCCGTTATACCCGATGTACGAGAAGGCATAGCTGCCGCTGGCCGGATCGTAGAGAAGCATCGCATCGGTGCCGAGTGAGCGCTGGCGGCCGAAGGTCAGCGTGCCAGCGTACTTCACCGATATACCGGCATAGTATTCGTCGTTGAAGGGCTGGCCCGCGCGCGCACCGTCGATGGCTATGGAATAGCTGGCCCTGGGAAGGCCGTTGTTGATGATGTCGGTTTCTGATGCGTTGGCGAGCAGGCCGGACTGGGGATTGATGCCGGATGAAGCGTTGAAGACAACGGACCAGCCGTGCGCAAACTCTTCCTTGCCCCGGATGCCCAGGCCGGTCTGTTGCAGGTTGTTTGGTGCGACGAGAAATCGATGTTCATAGCCGTTCCGGTTCACCAGGGATTCGCCTTCATAGTTGTAGCCGTTTTCCGGTAAGCCATGGCTGACCCAGCCGACGCCGGCGTCATAAGCGCCATAGAGCGTGATGCCGTGCCAGCTGAACGCACAATCGGTGGTAGCGAACTCGCGGCCATTCGCGCAGGGGTCGGGGGTTTTGTCCGCAGCCACGCCGGAAGGGCTCGTTTGGGCCCACGCCGGGAACGCCCCCATCGCGAACCACAAAAGGAGCAAAAAGGTTAGGGCCAGCACCGGTGGGGCAGCAGTTCGAAAGCAGGCGGCGCGCGCGCTGTTTCGGGCGGGCAAAAGAGTGGGTGCGGTGAAGACAGTAGCGGAACGGAGAGCAAATGCGGGGAATTTCATTTTTCTCCTCGAATCAATTCGAATTAATACGAATTATATTTCGAAGAGTCTATGGATTCAATCTGATGGGTATGGGATGCAAATGGCAAGATTGAAGGCTTGGCGGGGTCTCTGCGGGTCTGGAGACCCGGAGTACGGCCGGTCTGCCACCCCAGCGAATACAATTCATTCGCCGGGGACTCCGGTCGGGAGGCCGGTGCTACAACCCTTTACGGTCTCCCGATCATCACTTCGGTGGCCTTTACGAGCGCCATCGCCTCGTCGCCCGGCTTGAGGGCCAGTTCGCGAGCTGCATCGGCGGTAATGATGGCCGTCACCTTTTGGCCGCCGACCGTAAGCACCACCTTGGCCAGCAGTCCCTCAATTGTGACTTCGGCCACCGTGCCCCTGAGCTGGTTGCGCCCGCTGATCCGGCCTGGCCCGGCGTGGGCGTGTACGGCCGGCAAGAACTCCTCTAACGCCTCGACCGGGATGCGGTGATGGCCGCCGGGGGTCTTGACAGTTTTAATTCGGCCAGCCAGAATCCAGTGTTTGAGGGCGGGGTAGCTCATTCCCAGCTTCTCTGCGGCCTGGCGAGGGGTGAGCAGTGTCGAAGAAGGCATTGTTTTGATTCTCCTCCCGGAAAGTACTTTACACGTTATCAATGTTCGCGCGCCCGTGCATCTAAACCCCGATGTGGCGTGTCAGGAGTTTTTCTTGTTCCGCGGCAAGCCCGGCACGCTACCGGCCCGTCCTCCATTGTCGAGAATCAGGACCGCAGTTCCAGTGCGGGAAAGTCTTCCGCGCATGGGAATTTGCGGGCCGTTTCTGGTGACAGCAGTCACTCGACAGGGGCAGGTACGGATGATAGCCTCACGGGTGGAAATTCGCACGGCAATCGCACGTCTCGTTCATCTGAGTTGTCCGTCATTTGGCTTCAAACATCTAGTCAGGAGGAGTTGTGACTCCAGTTGGTAGCGTGTACTTTTTTCTCGGTGTGAGCGTTTTTTCGCTCGTTATGGCCGTGCTCTTCTCGCGGCGGGGCATCGGTTCCGGCGTCGGCACGCCGCTGATGCTGAATATTTCGGCCGCCATCAAGCAAGGCGTCAAGACAACGCTGAGGCGGCAATTGAGGACCACTACTGCTCTTGCGGGCCTGCTGCTTCCTACACTCGCGTTTGGGCAGGGTGAACACGCCGGCGGCGAGGCGAACCTGGTGCTGCCGGACTTGTCGACCGTGAATTTTCTTGGCGTGAACGGACATGCTCTTCTGACCTGGGGATTGCTGTTCTGCGTCGGCGGCCTGTTGTTCGGCCTCACCATTTATGTGCAGTTGAAGAACCTGCCGGTTCATCGCACCATGCGCGAAATCTCCGAAATGATCTATGAGACCTGCAAAACGTACCTGGTGACGCAGGGCAAGTTCATCCTTCTGCTCTGGGCATTCATCGCGGTCATTATCTCGCTGTACTTCGGCGTCCTGGCGCCGGTGCCGGGAAAACCGATTGCGGAGACGCTGACGATTATCTTGATTTTTAGCCTCATCGGCATTGCGGGCAGCTACGGCGTGGCATGGTTCGGAATTCGCGTGAACACCTTTGCCAACTCGCGGACGGCGTTTGCTGGATTGCGCGGCAAACCGTATCCTTGCATGGCGATTCCGCTGAAGTCGGGCATGAGCGTCGGCATGATGCTGATCTCGGTCGAACTGCTGATCATGCTCTGCATCCTTTTGTTCGTACCGCGCGATTTCGCTGGCCCGTGCTTCATCGGATTCGCGATTGGCGAGAGCCTGGGCGCAGCGGCCCTGCGTATTGCCGGCGGCATTTTCACCAAGATCGCCGACATTGGCGCCGACCTTATGAAGATCGTCTTCAAGATCAAGGAAGACGATGCGCGCAACCCGGGTGTCATCGCCGACTGTACGGGTGATAACGCGGGCGATTCGGTTGGCCCCAGCGCCGACGGCTTTGAAACCTACGGCGTCACCGGCGTAGCCCTCATCACCTTCATTTTGCTGGCCGTTCCCAATGCCACCACGCAGGTGCAACTGCTGGTGTGGATCTTCGTGATGCGCGTGGCCATGCTTGTCTCGAGCTCGGGCGCGTATTTCCTCAATGGCGTAATCGCTCATGCCAAATACGCAAACTCCGACGATATGGATTTTGAAACCCCATTGACCTCGCTGGTATGGATCACGTCGATCGTTTCCATCATCCTCACCTATATCGTTTCGTACTTCATCATCCCCGACCTCGGTGACGGGACGCTCTGGTGGAAGCTGTCATCCATCATCTCGTGTGGAACCCTGGCGGGCGCGATCATACCTGAACTGGTTAAGGTCTTCACCTCCACCAAGTCGGCCCATGTTAAAGAAGTCGTCAAGTCGGCGCAGGAGGGCGGAGCTTCACTGGGCATCTTGTCGGGATTTGTGGCCGGCAATTTTTCAGGCTATTGGCTGGGACTCAGCATGGTCGCGCTGATGAGCCTGGGCTATTTCTTCACCACCGGCGTGTCGATGGCGGACCTGATGCTGGCTCCGGCGGTCTTCGCGTTTGGCCTGGTGGCGTTCGGCTTCCTGGGCATGGGTCCTGTCACGATTGCCGTGGATTCCTACGGGCCGGTTACCGACAACGCACAATCCGTCTACGAGCTGTCGCTGATTGAGAATGTGCCCGGCATCGAAGCCGAGTTGAAGAAGGACTACGGCATCGACGTGAAGTTCGAGCGCGCAAAACACTTGCTTGAAGCCAACGACGGAGCCGGCAACACCTTCAAGGCTTCGGCCAAGCCGGTGCTGATCGGTACAGCCGTGGTGGGAGCAACCACCATGATCTTCTCCATCATCATGGCGCTCACCGGCGGGCTGACGCATGACGTGGCGAAACTCTCGTTGCTGCATGCTCCATTTTTGCTCGGGCTGATCACCGGTGGAGCAATGATCTACTGGTTCACCGGAGCTTCAACGCAGGCGGTGACCACCGGCGCTTACCGCGCGGTGGAGTTCATTAAGGCCAACATCCATCTGGAAGGCGTGGAGAAGGCATCGGTCACCGACAGCAAGAAGGTGGTGGAGATCTGTACCAAGTACGCGCAGAAGGGAATGTTCAACATCTTCCTCGCGGTCTTCTTTGCTACGCTTGCATTCGCATTTGTTGAGCCGTTCTTCTTTATCGGCTACCTGATCTCGATTGCGATCTTCGGGCTCTACCAGGCAATCTTTATGGCCAATGCCGGTGGGGCCTGGGACAACGCGAAGAAGATTGTGGAAGTCGACCTGAAGCAGAAGGGAACGCCTTTGCACGACGCCACCGTAATCGGAGACACGGTTGGCGATCCGTTCAAAGACACTTCGTCGGTGGCATTAAACCCGGTCATCAAGTTCACCACCCTGTTCGGACTGCTTGCCGTCGAGCTTGCGGTGACGCTCAGTGCGCAGAACCCGTTGCTCGCCACCGGGCTGGCAGTCGCGTTCTTCCTGGTGTCGGTGTTCTTCGTGCACAAATCGTTCTACGGGATGAGGATCGAAAAGGAAGGCAACTGAGCCAAGTTGTCAGTGATCAGTTGTCGGTGGTCAGCGAAGGGCACGCCCAAAAGGTGGGCAAGCCAAAAATAACGTGATAGGTAACCAAGCGTCTGGCCATCTCCGCTCCCGCGGAGATGGCCAGACCAAACCTGTTCTCCCAGCTTGGCATCACGCCAGCAACTACGGCCTCGCGTGTTTCCGCACACGAGGCCGTAGTTGCATTCAGCCGACCGCGGGCTTTACAGCAAGAGCGGTGGTCGGCTAACATCCACTCATTTCCAAGTCAAAACGGGCGGCCCGTTTCCTCAACGCACGCGCATTTCCAAGATTGATCCAATTGCGTGCCGGGCCTTTCTCGGCGGACCGCAGACAAGGCAAATTGCAGGGTCCCTTGCAAAGGGCGCATGCATGTTTCTTAATGAGCGCACCAGGCAGACTTTTCCACGGCTGGAGGTAGAACAATGTCAAATGGGAAGAACAACGCCCCCGCCGCTCAATCCCCGTTAAAGAGCAGCATCGACGTTGTAGCTGATTGGTGCGGCACTTATCCCAAGAAGAGCGATAAACTTGAGGATCTCTGCCACCTGCGATATCCGGATTGGAAGCCTACGGCAGGAAGCGGGAGTACGCCTCCGATGCCCGGACAAGGGTCGATCATACTTTCGTCGATGCTCAGTGCCGAGAACCATGGCAGGTATACAGGAGCGATCAACCAGAACCTTCTGATCAACCTAGCTGACCCCACGGTGGCCGGTCTTGCCAACGAACTTGGCTGGTAGCGCGGCGCATTTGGCTTCAACGGGGCCCATTCCTAAGCTTCAACCGATCCGATGCGTAAAAGGAGGAACCATGCGGGTTAGACATTTTGGGCGCAGAGGTCTTGCCTTTGCAGCTTTGGCCTTCGCATTTGCGCAAGCTCCCTTTTGCAACGCTGCCTCTGGTTCAGGCCCCGGTGCCGGTGCGCCCGCCCCGGAACGGCAGTACGTCGTACTGAGCAAGTCTGAGGTACTCCTTTTCCCGATTTGCAGTGCCACAGACACGGCTTCGGTAAATGATGAGACAAACATGACGACCTTCGCTGCAACTTTGAAGGCCCTTCATTCGCATGACCACCCGGATAACCAAGGGTGGACGCTGCTTACGCTGGGAACCGATCAGAACTCAAAGCAGGGCGAATTCCAGTTGGGCAAACAATATAGCCTTGCGATCAAAATGCCCAATGGCAAACCGGAGCCCGATTGTCTCGATCAGCCAATGACGATTGATACGACGCCCGCAGTGATATACATCCCCAATCAGAATGCAAATGAAGGAGGCAAATTTGAATCGCTGGCCGCCTTCTCTTTGCCGGGAAGCGACAAGGCGGTCAATTTCGTCGCGCCCGATTGCGTTCATCCAGTGACGGGCGCAACGTGCATTGACATTGTCGTGGAACTGCATGGGGCTCAGATACATGTTCGCAAGATTCAGGTTATGGAGATTGATCGAGCGAGTCTTGCAAGTGGCGAAATCGAGAGTGCAGACAGCATTGGCAGAATCGGCGTTAATTCCGTTCCACTTCGAGCTTCGCTCAGGGCCACCGAGCCAAACGACAAGGATGGCGGTAGCTTTGTGAACCTCAGTAATGTTCTAATTGGAGGCTCGGGCACGGCTCTCCCTTTCACTGAAGGGAAACTGACAGCGCGCAAAGCGCCGGCCACAGAGGACCTGGCCTGGCTTTGGATCAATGGAACGGTTACCGCGGGCACCGGGACCGCACCAGCATGGGTTTTGGACGGCAAGATCGAAAGCCCCTCGAAGCAGTTCAATCCGGCGAGGCAATTCTTTAGCGCTGTGCTTCTGAATTGGGCGAACGCCACGGCCAATGTGGGGAACAACAAGATCAACGGGCAGACTGCCAAGGACGTGATCGATTTCTCAGGCCTTTCGACATCGTGGTTTCATGAGGAAAGCAGCGTTGTTACCGTGGTTAGCATTGCTCCCACCTATGAAACGAACCTCGAGTTATCTCACCGGAATTTCCTGACAGTTGGAGATCTGGTGCCTGGTTGGAGAGCACTTGAACAGACCCAAGTTGTAAGAATTGCGCAAAAATACTTCGCCGGAAGAGACAAGAATCCGAGATGGAAGTTGCCCGACCAAGGTAACGTCAAGTGTCTCAGAGACGCCTTTTGTCCTCCAAAGGCAGGGTGGAGTCTGACGCCTCATGTGGGCTTCGAAGCCGGCGGGGCGTTGGCAACAACGACCGTGACCAACCCTAAGACGAAGGCGACTATCGGCATTCTCCCCACCTATTCCATCGCCAGGTTTGTTCCGCAGATCGACGGGCTCTATCAGTACAGGAATTTCAGTGTGGAATCTTACATAACAGGCAGGTATCTCTTCACAACCGAGCATACAGCTGTGAATAACAATGCCGGGATACCGTACCTGGAAACGGTGAGCGGATGGAAAGCCGTGAATGTGCTTACGTTCACCTACTCGCCCGGCGCAAGCCCGCATATCAAGTTCAACGTCGCCTATACGGAAGGCTTTTGCGCGCCCACTTACCAGCGGGCAAACGGCGTAAAGATCGGATTGGCAATCGCGTATTGATCGGCGAAGCCGGGCGATTCAGGGCTGGATGGCCTGAAGGCCGTTCAGCTGGTGTCCGTTCCCATCGAAGTTGGCTGGGGCTAGCCACGCTTCGAAAGCACGCTTGCGTTCGGGCCATTCGCTGTCGAGCAGGCTGAACCAGGCTGTGTCGCGGTTCCGGCCTTTCACTACCATGTGCTGGCGGAAGATGCCTTCGAACGTGAATCCCAGCCGCAAGGCGGCGCGACGGCTGGGCTGGTTGAGCGCGTTGCATTTCCACTCGTAGCGCCGGTAGCCCAGTTCGTCAAACACGTGCCGCATCATGAGGTACATGGCTTCAGTGGCCTCGCGCGTGCGCTGCAGCGCGGTCGAATACAGGATGGAGCCTACCTCGATGACTCCGTTGGCCGGATCAGCCCGCATCAGGCTCGCCCAGCCTGCAGCCTTGCCCGTCGCCGCCGGCGCAATCGCCAGAAAGACGAAGCCGGGCGTGTTCTGCTTCTTCTCGACCGCGGCCCGGAACGCCGTCTCCGTCGCAAACGGACCCTCTGGCAGCCATGCCCACAGCGCGTCGTGGCCATCCACGGCCCGCCAGATCGCCTCGGCATGTTGTGCCGCATTCAGTGGCTCGAGCGTGACGTAGCGGCCCTGCAGCGTCACTGGCGCGGGCGCCGTGGCGCCCTTCCAATCCTTTAGATCTCGCATTGAGCCAGCCTATCAGTTTCCCAGCGGCCCGGCGGGCGTTAGCGCCGCGCGGGACCGCATACGCAGGAATCGCAGCGGCCCTACAGGGCGCTGGCCCAATTGGCTCGTCGTTCCCAGGATTCCGCTGCGCTCCAACCTGGGCTATTGTCGATTCGTCCCTCCGGGACGAAGGGCCGTCTTCCATGACGCGGAATCGCGAGCAGCGATGTGGCGCACGCGATTCGGTTCGCCCCCCCGGGACGTTAGATCAGCGACGCGACCTACCGGTCTGACGACCAGCTAAGCCTGCACACTCCGCACTTTCTGCACATTGTCCACAACTCGCACAGCTTCCACTTCGAAATGCACCATCCCTGCGCCTTGTACCCGAATTCCGCCGGGGCTACGCTTGAATCGTGGGTTGAAGGCGCGGGTTCGCCGGACCGGGAGGCCGATTGACAGGGATGTTCCTTGAGCGGCTAAACAGGCTGCGGAGAAAGTGATTTTGCATGCACGCAAGGCAGCAGGGGCTAAAGCCCGACGTTGAAAGGAAAGCATTTGCGGCACGAGTAAACTCGTGCCCTGATACAAAGTTTTAAGCATGGGGCTTTTTTCAAAAGCCTGTGAAGTCGTGCCCTTTCAAGGCTCGACGTGTACAGAGGCGGGCGATGGGGGGCGCGAGCCGCGAGCCACGAGACACGACTCGCGACCCGGGTTGCCAACCCATGCGACTGCATAGTTTTCGCTGCGTCCGGTACGTGAGAACCCGCTGACTGTGGGGCTGCTGTGAGTTCTCCACAGGCAAACTGGCCGTATTTAGAATCCAGATGCCGCAAAAGCAAACAAAATACAAGATATTGTGGTTTGGTGTTGACATGTACCATAGACAGCGGTATTTTTTCATCTGCGGCTGTTACGGGATTGTAACGAAAGACCGGCGTCAAATCCCTCCGGCAGCCCCGAAATCGGTTCATTAAATTCCGGCTTTTTCCTTTGTAATTCCAGAGGCGCTCGAACCAGTTAGGCATTGCCGCAAGCCGATACCCCCCGTAAACGGCATAAAGCGGCGGGAATACTCGCCAAAGCATCTCTTGAATTGCCAGGTTTTTATTCCCGTACGTTGTTTGAATTTTGAGATTCCTCCCTCCTGGCTGCACTCAAGCCGGACGATGGAGGGTTTTTCACTGACTTTTCCTTAGAGAGGACGCCATGAGCGAGATTCATCTTCAAAGTGCAACAGTTCCTTCGCAGGCCACGTACCTGCACCGCGGTCTTACCTTTACCCGGCGCTTTACCCGCGACGGCATTTCGCCATACGACGAGGTGCAATGGGAACGCCGTACGGCTTCAATCACCGACACCAAGGGCAACAGCATCTTTGAGCAGAAGGACGTAGAGGTGCCGGTGGACTGGTCGATGACGGCCACCAATATTGTTGCTTCGAAGTATCTCCACGGCCAGATGGGCACGCCCGAGCGCGAGACCGGTGTCCGCCAGCTGGTGGGCCGCGTGGTTGAGACGGTGCGCGATTGGGGTATTGCCGGCGGTTACTTTGCCACGGCTGAAGATGCGGCCATCTTCCACGACGAGCTCGCCGCCATGTTGATCACGCAGAAGGCCGCCTTCAATTCGCCGGTGTGGTTCAACGTGGGCTGCGACCGGCTGGAGCCGGAGTCCGACGGCCAGAACTGGCACTGGGACCCGGTGACCGGCGGCGTGAAGTATTCGGCGACCGGCTACAAGAATCCGCAGTGCTCGGCATGCTTCATCAATGCTGTTGAGGACTCGCTCGACTCCATCCTGACGCTGGCCAAGACTGAGGGCATGCTCTTCAAGTGGGGATCGGGCACGGGCACCAATCTCTCCTCTATCCGCGGGTCAAATGAATTGTTGTCGGGCGGCGGCACGGCCAGCGGTCCGCTCAGTTTCATGAGGGGCTTTGACGCCTTTGCCGGTGTCATCAAGAGCGGCGGCAAGACTCGCCGCGCGGCCAAAATGGTCATCCTCAATGTCGACCATCCTGACATTGTTGACTTCATCGAGTGCAAGGCCAAAGAGGAAGCCAAGGCCTTCTCGCTGATCAAGGCCGGCTACGACGGATCGGGTCCCGACTCCGAGGCCTACTCGTCGATATTCTTCCAGAATGCCAACAACTCGGTTCGGGTCAGTGACGACTTTATGCGCGCCTACGAGGCAGACGGCGACTTCACCACGGTAACCGTCAAAGAGCGCAAGCCAGTAAAGCCCTGGAAGGCGCGCGAGATCATGCACAAGATTGCTGAGAGCACGTGGCTCTGCGGCGATCCCGGCATGCAGTTCGACACCACCATCAACAAGTGGCACACCAGCAAGAACACGGCACGCATCAACGCGTCGAATCCGTGCAGCGAGTATATGTTCCTCGACAACTCGGCGTGCAACCTGGCCAGCTTCAATCTGCTCAAGTTCCTTACGCCGGCGGGAACCTTCGATATCCCGGCCTACCGTCACGCCATCTCGGTGCTCATCACGGCCATGGAGATCCTGGTGGACAACTCGGGCTATCCCACCGAATCCATCGCGCGCAACTCGCACGACTACCGGCCGCTCGGACTCGGCTACGCCAACCTGGGGGCGCTGCTGATGGCCTTCGGCCTTCCGTACGATTCGGCTGCCGGCCGCGACCTGGCCGCAGCCATGACGGCAATCATGTGCGGCCAGGCATACCTGCAATCGGCCATTGTCGCCGCCAGCTGCCCGCCGCTGGCTTCGGCAACGCCGCTCACGGCTTCGGTTGAGCGCCAGGGCGGAGCGTGCCCCGGATTCTACGTGAACCGCGAACCGTTCCTCGACGTGATCCGCATGCACCGCGCAGAGGTTAACAACATTGGCAAGTCGCGCTACTCGGGCGAACCCTTCACGGTTCCGCAGCTCGATGCGCTCTTCGAAGCCAGCCGCGAGTCGTGGGACATGGCGCTGCTCTACGGCGAGCGCCATGGTTATCGCAACTCGCAGGTGACCGTGCTCGCGCCCACCGGCACCATCGGCTTCATGATGGATTGCGACACCACCGGCATTGAGCCCGACCTGGCGCTGGTGAAATACAAGAAGCTTGTAGGCGGCGGCATGATCAAGATCGTCAACAACACGGTGCCCGCTGCGCTGTTCAAGCTCGGCTACTCCAGCGACGACGTGAACGCCATTGTCAGCTACATTGACGCGACCGGAACTATTGAAGGCGCGCCCGGTATCAAGCCGGAGCACCTGGCCGTTTTCGATTGCAGCTTCAAGCCGGCCAAGGGCACGCGTTCCATCCAGTACATGGGCCACATCAAAATGATGTCGGCCACGCAGCCGTTCCTCTCCGGCGCAATTTCAAAAACCGTGAACCTGCCCCACGAAGCAACGGTTGAAGATGTGGCCGAGGCCTACGCGGCAAGCTGGCGGCTGGGCATCAAGGCCGTGGCAATTTATCGCGACGGCTCAAAGGGCACGCAGCCGCTGAACACCAGCATGGATGCCAAGCGGGAGCCCTCGCCGGCGGATGCGGCTGCCCTCCGCGTCCTCACGCACATCTCGGCCGCGCAATTGCCAGCCGAGGCCGACCTTAAGGCGCTCATTACCTCGGACAAGGTAGAAGTCACGGCGAAGCAGATCGCCGCCGCCGCTGTGGCTTTCCAGACCGCGCTCGACAACATTGCCAAGGCCGCTGCGGTTCCGGTGGTTGCGCCCGCGCCGGTTGCCGCTCCGGTCGAGCAACCCCACATGCAGGACCTGAACGCGCCGCCGCGCGCTGTGCGCCATCGCCTGCCCGAAGAGCGCGCCTCCATCACTCACAAATTTTCCATTGGGGGCCACGAAGGCTACATCACGGTGGGTCTCTACCCCAACCAGCAACCCGGCGAGATCTTCATTCGCATGGCCAAGGAAGGTTCAACAGTTTCAGGTCTCATGGACGCCTTTGCTACCTCGGTTTCTCTCGCATTGCAGCATGGAGTGCCGCTCAAGGTGCTGTGCGAAAAATTCGCGCACACCCGCTTCGAGCCCTCCGGCTGGACCGGCAACGAGCAGATCGGCTACGCCAAGAGTCTGATGGATTACATCTTCCGCTGGCTGAGCCTGCGCTTTCTGTCGGGCACGCAGTTGACGCTGTTCGCGGGGCTCGCGCCGCAGGCTCCGCAATTGTCGGCGCCGCCCTCCATCTTGCCCGAGCCCGAGCCCGAAGATGAGGCCGGTTCGTCGCAGCTCCGGCTTGCGCGCCTCGTTGAAGAAGTGGCCAAGCGCCTGAACCAGGTGAGCGGCCAGCCGGGCGGACACGCCGGGGGCGGTGGCATCGCCCCCGAGCCAAAGGCGGCTGCGGCATCGTATGGCAGTGGAGTAGCCGCGGCAACGCCTTCGGGCCAGTATGGAACTCTCCCCGGGCTCACCCCGGAAAAGATTGCTTCGAGCGCAACGCCTTCGCTGCAAGGCTTGGGAATGCAAGACCGCGGCATCTATCACGCCGCCGACGCCATGCGCGGTATGTACGAGATGGGCGACGCCCCAAGCTGCTCCACCTGCGGAGCCATCATGGTCCGCAACGGAAGCTGCTACCGGTGCATGAGCTGCGGGTCAACGAGCGGATGCAGTTGACTACTTTTACATACTTTTAGTGGAGCAAACTGTACGGAGACACTTGATTTGCAAGTCGAGATCACACAAATGCAAGTTCGACTTGACAGGCTGCGGAAAAACTCGTCGAACGAAGCATTATCGCCATAATCTATCCGGCAGGGGCTAAAGCCCACACTCATTTGGCGAGCTTTATCGGCACGAGTAAACTCGTGCCCTGATACAAAACCGCGTCCCTGCGAGTTCTTCCGCAACCTGTTAAGTTGCAAGTTTCATCCAACTTGGTTGCTAACTACTAACACGGTTCTGAATTGTTCTCTCATATGAGTGCGATTCTGGGGCCAACAATTGAGAGTGATGGGGTGAGGTCATAAAGAGGAGACTCTTAGGCCTCACCCCTCTCTACTTTTACCGAATGGCTGAGTTGCAAATAGAAAAGCCCGTCAGAATCGCGATGGGCTCGAAGTCGTCGTGCACGTAGGTCCCCAAACAGCCGCCAGAGAAAGCTGACGTGCATGTCACCGCTGCAAAAGGGGGATTCGGCGTTGCCTTGCTCAGCTCTTCTACCCTTGCCAGCGCGCTGGCTGGGCCAATGTTGACAGTATTGGTCTGTACTTCTGCAACCGGACAGCGCAATCAACTGCGATCCGGCCTTTTGCAATGCGGGTACTGGCGTGGCGTTGCCGCCGTGAAATACAATTCGGACGCCCTGGGGCATTGCTCAGCGCTCGAGTCCGAACCCTGCGGGCCGGGGCGAAGAATTCAGAACAACCTTCACAATGCGCAGATTGCGTCAAACACCCCCCAAAAAGGAGGAGATTACCGTGATTTCAAAAGGCATAGCAAAAGCAAGGCTCATGGGCAGGCCGTGGTATTGGCTGCTGGCCGTGATGCTTCTTCCATCCAGCTACTCACTCCTGGCACAAGGCACGGCTCCTGGAGGCCATTCGGCCGATGAGGGAACGTGGAGCGGAGCGATTCACCGTCAATTATGTTTCGCAACTGCCGATTGCGGGAACTTCGACCGGGCTGGTGCAGCTGGCACGGCCCCAATCGGCATTGGCAGCTTCACACTCAGCCCGCGCAACGCTCCAACGTTGGTCTTCGATGACTCGGGCGCCGGAACATCAGCGGGAAATCCGATCGACATCTACACTTCAAACAGTACCGGCGCGCAGGCATGGTCAGCGAACAATACCGGCGTAACGCCGCCCGGCTTCTATAACTTCGCCGCGCTCGGTCCATTCTGCGTAACCGCCTCAGGAAGCACCAGCGGTTCGGCAGTGGTTTTGGATCCGTGCGCCGGCACGCCCGCACAAGCCTGGGATCCGGTGCTGATTGGCGATTCCTACGAATTTCAGCCCGCGAACAGCACAAATCTCTGCCTTGCTGCCAGCGGTGCAGACGTGGGGAGCGCCGTGGTCGTGGAGACGTGCACCGGGGCTCCAAGTCAACTGTGGTCGCTTGCTGTGGAAACCAACAGCAGCAACACCGGGAAAGGTGGCCTCTTCGCTAGCCCCTGCACGGGGATCGGCGACCTTTCGGTTGCAGGAACGACCTACAAGCCGACCTGGTGCCAGGAGTTCGAGGGTCCCGCACGTCCGCCATCCACCGAGGCTTGGAATTTCGACCTCGGAAACAATAACGGCTGGGGAAATGGCGAAGCCGAAGTTTACTGCGGACCTCCGGGGGTCTGGGGCAACCCGAGCCAATGCCCGACCACGTTCAGCACTGATACGGCTCCGGTCTACATTGATGGCAACGGTCATCTCGTGATCCAGCCCAGAAATGTAAATGGAACGTGGATCTCGGCTCGACTGAATACCGATGGAGGGCAGACCTTCCAATACGGCATTCTTGAGGCAAGGATCGAGCTTCCCGATCTCACCAATCAAGGAATCTGGCCCGCTTTCTGGTCACTGGGCAACAACATCAACAGTGGCGTTCCATGGCCGGTTGCCGGAGAAGCGGACATCCTCGAAGACTGGTCGCCGCAGAGGTACAACGGACCCGGCGACACGGGGGAGAACTCCACAATCCACACCTGGCTTACCGGCGGAGACGGAATTTCGGATCGCTACTTATTCCCCAGTGGAGAAGCGGTGAACACAGCCTTCCACATCTACGGGATGATTTGGTCGCCCGACGAGATCCAGTTCTTCGTGGATGACCCAACCAAATCATTCTTCACGACGACGCCCGCCACGCTCCCCTCGGGGGATGTGTGGCCGTTCAATCAACCGATTTTCATCCTCTTGAACGAGGCTATCGGCGGAACCCTCGGTGGATCGATCACCAACCTCACCAACCCTGGGCCGATGACCATCGATTATGTTCGCTGGTACACGGCGCGATGAAGTGTCTGCGCCCGCGAACGGATTCGAATCTGCCGGCGGTGGAATTCATGTCCACTGCCGGCAGAGATGCTGAAGAGGTACCGGACCCGTAAGTCGGCCAGCGCCAAGCCATCACACGACTGCCGCACCCCGACTGCTGCGTTCAGTAGGATAAGCGGCCAATGTTTCTGAGACGCGAAATTGCGGAATAGCTCGATGTAGCGCGGGCGAGAGAGGCGTTGTATTATCTTTCAGCCGGTTTTCTTATCTTCAGACAGAGCAACTCCAGTCGTGACTGAGGTGCAGATTGGCAAGAGCTGGAACCCTGAGCCCTGTGAGTAGCCAGGTCGGGTTCTCAACGGCCTTGGGATAGCTGGAATCCATTGTGCGCTGATGTTGCGATCGACGATGTGCAACTCCAATTACACAGCATGCCGTCGGCCTGGCGAAGATCGGGCGAGATCGGCACTTAAAAGCGCACTTTCAAGACACAATCAAAATAGGCAGACTTTGGCCGGTTAACAGGCCAACGCACGCATTGAGCCGGGGGTTATCCAATTGCAGAGATCTGAACGGCAGTTTGCGCAAACCATTGAGATCGTTGACGGGGAACTTGCAGTATAAGTGTGTGCGCACACATGTGGTTTTACGTGATTCGCATTCCGACGATGTCATATACGCTCGTGCAGTCGACAGCGATTGTACCCGGAGCCGGGACATCATTTAATCCTTGTGGCGGATCAAGCTCGGTGCCAGTTCCTTCGACGCCCCCAACTTACCATTGTCCCGTAGCGACGCAATCTACGAACTGGCAGGTTTGCTCTTCATGCCAAGTCGACGCGCACAGCTTCGTAGATGAGCACGCGAGGCACCGTCAAATCCACCCAACCGTCTTTCACGGTCGAGTGCGCGTTAGCCCCGCTCCACATCAACGAGACGGAACGAACCTGCCGGCCAACGGGGATCCTGATGCGAACATGGACATTCTCGATGGGCAGGAATGTCTCCTCGACCAGCCTCTTTTTCGAAATGTTTCCCGTGTTTGCCAGCAGATGCAGCAGCAATGTGTCGCGCGAGGCGGTGAACTCCGGCATCAGTCCCTGGCGAAAATCCACTTCGTACGGCCGCACCGAAGAAAGGATCGGATCGAGTAATCCGTGGAAGCAGGCGAGCAAGTCGTCGTTCAACGTCTCGTCGTAAATCGCCTCGAGTCCCGAGCCGATATAAATCGCATATCCTGCACCATACTTGTTCTTCAGGATGGCCGGCCCAAATACCTTACGGTAACCGCGCTCATACGTCTCGGCAAGCACCGTTGCATCCGGCTCCGCAGTGAAGCGCATAACCTGCGGATCCTGGGGCGTCATCTTTCCGTTGGGAACCTGGCGAAGATACAAGTCTGTCGATTGATAGATTGGATCGGCCGCATTCAGCGTGGCGCCGAATAGCTTTGCCAGCCCATAACCTCCGCGCTTGCGCCCGTACTCATCTGCCACTGAGGTCAGATGTGTGGCCACCAGCGTTCCGCCATTCTCGACGTAGCCGGCCAGCGAGGCGCATTGCGCGTCACTCAGACACGGCGCGTTCGGCACGAAAACAAGCCTGTACTTCTTCAACGACTCCGCCGACATTCGGTAATCGAGGAACGGCTCCGAGTCGTACCCCATGTCTTTCAGTACCTGGAATGCCCCGTAATAGTAGTTACCGTAGGCGTCGGGGACGAACTTGCTGTCGTGATACCAGCCGATTGCCTGGGTACAGAGGAGAATCCCCACCTTAGGCTCCGGCCGCACGGTGTCGAACAGCGCTTCATGCTCGCGCCTGAAATCAAAGACTGCCTTTAGTCCGCGAATCGAAGGACGCTCGAGCGCATCGGGCTCGTAGAACAAGCGATTCAATCCCCAATAGCAATAGCCCACACTCGCCGCGGTCGCCACTGCCGCATCGAGCTGCAACTGCTCGCCATCCATCGGATAACTAAACCATCCGCCGATCTCTTCGTCCTTGATGTGCTCGCGGTTATACACGGTATGTGAACTCACATAGGTCCATATATTCTTTCCGGTCGACTGCCCGGCGCGCAAGTTGAAGAATTTTTGTTCTGGCGTCCTGGCTGCTTCAAACATGAATGTGGTGATCTCGGGAATCATCCAAGCCTTTGCCGTCCAGCCGTTGCTCATCATTTCGCCGTTGTTGTAGGTCTGCGGCACATCGCGCACGCTACGCACCATGGTGCAGATCTCTTGCATGAAGGCGACAACGACGTCCTGTTCCATCCACTGGCGGTACTCGACGAGATCCTCAAGCTTGTCGTGGCCGTCCTGCTTCGGAATATCTTTGCCGCGCGCCTTTGAATACGCCTGTTTGCAATATATGCAGTGGCAAAAGTCCGGCTCGTGATCCATACCTTCGTAGGCTCCGTCATAGTACATCAGGTCAACTGGGTAATTGGTCACAACCTCTCGCACACGCTCTCTTATCTGATCGCGCACCGGGCTATTCAGGCAGCCTTCATAGTACGTGCCCCATCCGAAGTGCGTGGTGGTCATTGGTCGTCCATCGGCAAAACGCCGCGCCCAGTCTAGATAATTCGGATCGCCGGCAGCGATGTCCATGAACGGGTGGTTCAGCGGGTTATATACCACCAGCTTCAACCCCGCTTCGTGACACAAATCGGAAGTCTCTTTCAACAGATCGCGAGACCCCAGCTCCTTGTGCCGCGGCAACTTTGTCTTCGTCGGGAAATAGGCTACATAAGAAAAGCTCGGGAAGCGAAACGCGTTGCACCCCAGCGCACGCGCAATATCCACAGCTTTCTTCGGCTCGTAGTCCAGCGCAGGATAGAAGGGTGGCGCGTATCCCTCGGCAATCATCAACCGCACCGAACGAATCCACTCGAACGATGCAGGCAGCGGCGAATCCGCGGCGAGACCAGATTTCGCAAATCCGAGCCTCAAGCCCATTCCGCTCAGTGATGATCCTGCCGTCAACGTCCCGGCCCTCTGCAACAGCTCCCGTCGACTCAGTCCATTCATTCCCAATCTTCTTTCAATCAGATTTCTTGACTGCGATTTCTCGCCGGCGCCCGCAGTGAACGATCGCCGTCTCTTACTTCAGCTCCGCTGACCGCCGCTGCCAAGGGCGGAAGCGTCACCGGATCGCGCCTGATAACTAATTTCAGCGAAGCGTCGCTTGCTCGCGAGTGTCCTCACGGCGGTATTTTTTGTCCCGAATTCCCCCAGGCCGGCTCGTCGCGCAGTTGCGGATTCTCATACCGAATCCCTGCAAATAATCAAGGTGCTGGGTGATGCCATTTAAATCGCCGATGCGGTCGCCATTTGAATCCGTAAAGCTGTGCGGATAGATCTCTTCAATCGCCGCGTCCTTCCACCGGACCTGATCTGATGCAGTGTTTTCCGAGCTGCCGGAATGAACTTCCGTCGTCCATGTCCGCGCGTGATCAAAGACGAACGCCTCACGCAAATCAACCAAATCAAGTTGCCAGAGACCTAGTTTGAGAGAAGCGCTCGATGGACTTTTTCGAATGCGCGAATGATATCATCCTCGTCGCGTTCGATGAGTGAAGAAGGAATCGCAAACAGAATGCTGCGCTCAAACAGGCTATCGGCCACGGGGCAAGTTCCCTTGGCGTACTGCGTCCGCAGGCCGGCGTTCTCCGCCAGGTTCCAGGGAGATCCCGACCGGTCTACGCTCGTCATCTGCACGAGGCTGGCGATGTTGTAGTAAAGATGAAACCCCCACTCAGTCAACAGAATGTTCGAGATTCCCTGCGAATGCGTGACGATCCCCTCGGCTCTGAGCGCCTTGTTCACGATCCCCGCTGTTTCGGCATCCTTATAGGTGGTGATGAGGAACGGCGACGTGTCGCCCGCCTCGTCGACGATCCTGCGCAATTCAATCCCATTGAGCTTTTTCAATGCTTCTCTGATTCGGTACTTGCTGCGGTGCATAGCCGCGGTTATTCGAGGCAGCTTGCCCAACTGCACCCGCAAAACGGATGCGCGCAGCTCATCGATTCTGCATCCCTGTCCCCACAGGCATAAATCAGGATCGTTCATGATCAGCCGCCCTTGCTCATTGCGCGCGTAGCCAAGATCGTGACATGCAAAGGCGCGGTCGTAGAGCCGCCGGTTATTCGTTACCACGGCGCCGCCTTCTCCAGCAGTCATATTCTTGTTCATCTGGAAACTGAAGACCCCGATATCGCCAAACGTTCCAACCCGCTGGCCATCGACGCTGCCGCCAATGCATTGCGCACAATCTTCCAGCAGAAATAATTTCCTGCGATCTGCCACTTCGCGAATTGCTTTCACATCGGCAGGAGCGCCGCTCATGTGCACAACAATGACGCCGGTTGTTTTGCTGCCGATACGCTGTTCCAGGACTTTGGGATCGATACAGAAGGTGTCGTCAATTTCTGCCAGCACAGGAATTGCCCCGCGGTTGATGACCGCTGCGGCCACCGCGACCCACATATATGCCGGTACAACCACTTCCTGCCCGGGCCCAACGCCCAGGGCAGCCAATGCAACACTCAGCGCAGCGGTGCCGCTGCTGACAGCCACCACATGACGCACATCGAGAAATCGCGCAAAGTCAGCTTCGAAGGCTTCGACCTCTCGCTGCAAGTCGATTCCGTAATAGCGAAACATGGAGCGGCTGCGCACCACGCGGGCAGCTGCTTCGACCTCTTCCTCGTCCATGTGATGCACGCCGGGAAACTCAAGAGGCAACGGTTCGGTTCTGACCGGCATTCCTCCATGTATGGCCAACCGATCTGCCGCTTCAGAATTCTCGATTGCGGTCTTCGCGCTATCCTGCATGAATAACTCCTTGAAAACGGCCCGCACAAAACCGAGTAAAATGCTCAGCGGAACATGGAGTCAGCGGGCCGAGCGCCCGGGCAATTCGGGTCTATGACATGCGGCGATCTAACCGGCAATCAATCTCCGTTGAATTCCATTTGTGAAATATATAGGCCAAGTATTCCCAATTGTCAAGATATTTAATGCTAATATGAAATAAATCATTACGGAATCGACAGACGATCCGCCGCGCAATCTCGCAATCGCGAACTTGCGATCGATTTGCCTGTGTTCCGACCGGTCCTGGCTAGTTGAGCGCCAGAATGAACTGCACATCTGCGCGCGGCCAGCATGCCGCGTGCGCTCTCTTTTTTCTTGCGAAAGAATGACCTCTAGACTCTGCCTATCAGTGCGGTGAGGATGCGCAATATACTTCTGGAAAAACAGCAAAAATCCCTGTCATTGTTCGTTCTCGACTGTACGAATAGACCCGCAGGCTCGGCCACTATCGTGACCGCGGCAGAGCAGGCGGGCCAATGGAAAATCAGAGCCTTGTCGACATTTATCAATGATCGCAAGCAACTGGCAGAATCTTTTGTCCGCGCCGCAATCCAAAGCTCTATCCGGCAATCATGTCGCTCTGCTCGCTCTGCGCCAGAACCGCCGCTCCGTTCCGTTTTGTGCGCGGCTCCGATGCGGTTGCGACAGAATGTGGCGTCGAGCTGGTGGTCCAGTGCAAATACAGATCGACGAGAATCTTCTCCGCGATCAATCGCGCTGCACCCACTGCACTGGCCTCACCGCCCACGGTTGACACCTTCAATTCCACGTCATTTGCCGACCGCTCCAGCGACCGCTGCTTGATAATACGTCGCAGCGGATCGGCCAGGAGTTGTGGAACTTCGCGGAAGAGGGCGCCCCCGAAGATCATCACCCGGGGATTCATCAGATTCACCAGGTTCGCCAGCGCGATGCCAATATAGGATGACGATTTTTGCAGTACGCGGAACGCGAGACTATCGTCTTCTCTCGCCGCCTGCGCAATCAGCTCTATGCTGATTTTGTCCAGGTCATTTCCTGCGAGCTCACGTATCTTTGAATCGATCCCGCTCTCGATAGCCAGTTTGACTTCCTGAATGATCGCCCCGCACGACGAAACAGTCTCCAGGCATCCATTATTACCGCAGGAGCACAGCGCCCCATTCTCGTTCACAGTGACGTGTCCGAACTCGCCCGCCTTTCCTCCGGCACCGCGATACAGCTTGCCATCCAGAAAGATTCCCGCGCCGATCCCCATTCCCACGTCGATATAGATAAAGTTTTCGAGATCCCTCCCCGCACCAAAGCACTTCTCCGCAATGGTGGCCGTGCGTACGCCGTCTTCAAGCAGGCAGGGCAACTGAAACTCATTCTGAAAGATCGCGCGTAGCGGAATATTCTTCCATCCGACCATCTGTCCGGGCCTGGGATACGAAAGCACGAGTCCTGCTTCGCTGTCGATCACTCCGGAGTGCGCAACCCCAATTCCTTTGAGCGCCTTGGACGGAATATTCGATTCTCTGATCGCCTGGTGAACGGCTAGAAAAGTTCTCTCCAGAACTCGCTCGCGTCCTGCCCACATCTCCGTCCGCGTCTTCAACCGGTACACAACTTCCCCGTTGACGTCGGTGATCACAATGCGGAGGAAAAACGATCCGAGGTCGACGCCAACAAGATAAGCGGCGTCTCTCCGAATCTGCAGCGGAACCGGTCTGCGGCCAAGTTGCGAAGCGGCCGGCTCCGACTCCACCACCAGCCCTTTCCTGATGAGGCGTTTTACGATCGCGGTAATCGAAGACGGGCTTAGATCGGCTTGCTTTGCCAACTCAAGGCGGGAATTATTCATTCCAGAATGAATCAATTGCAGAATATTCAGCTCTCGCTGTTCCAGCTTTTCCAAGGGTTCTGAGGTACGGCCCTTCATTTTGCCCATGTTTTCCATTCTAGTATTATCTTGGTTGTTTGAGTATGGAATGAGTGAGCTTTATTTCACAAAATACTGCTCTGGCCTTAATCGAGCGACGACACTTGTGAGGCTTGGCCTTGAAATCGAAGTTTGCTACTCGTCCCTACTCAACTTCATCGTGTTCATAGTATGCTGAACCGGCTATGCGGACGTTTTTTCTTGCTGTCATCCTTTTCGCAGTCTCAGATTTTCTGCCGGCCCAGGCTGTAACTCCTACCGCCCGCGACGATTTGGCGAAAGCACAAGATCTTCTCAATCACGGGCACCCCGAACAGGCAATCGCAATTCTGAAGAAGTTAGCAGCCGTCGAACCTCCCATCAAGGGCGTGGAACACGAGTTGGGAACCGCCTACTACAGCATTGCCGAACTGGCAGAGGCGAAGACCGCCTTCGCGAAGGCCATCGAACAGGACGCGTCGGATCAGGATTCAGTGCAAATGGAAGGCCTTGCCCTCTACCGGCTCGGCCAACCCGACGCCGCCATTCCTTATCTTGAACGCGTGGTGCAGAGGACGCCAAATGCCAATGCAGACGCGCAGACCGTTCTGGGACTGTGCTTTGTGAGCGTACAGCGCTACGACGATGCGCGGATCACATACGCGAAGCTGTTTGGCGAGCCTCCCGAGTCTGCCGCTTCCTATCTTCTACTTGCCACGATTCTTCGGCATATGGATCTATCGGAAGCGGCGGCGATCCAAGCTAAGAAGGCGCTCGACATCTCGCCCGGCCTCCCTCTGGCGCATTTCATGCTGGGAGAAATCGCTCTCGAAAAATCGGATTTCGAGCAAGCCTCTCTGCAATTTGAGGCGGAGCGCCGCGTCAATCCCGATTACGCGCTCGCGTACGAACGTCTGGGCGATGCTTACATGCGCCTGGAAAAACTACCGGAGGCGCAGATGGCTCTGACAAAGGCCATCACCCTGGATACGACTCTCACCATCGCTTTCGTCAAAATGGGCATGGTGCTGCTGCGCCGAGAGGACGTTCAAACGGCCATCATGTATCTTCAACACGCGGAGAAGTTGAGCCCCGACGACTTCGAAACGCACTCATTTCTTGCGCAGGCCTATCATCGGATCGGGCAAGAGGACGATGCCAAGCGGGAAAACGCGATTGCCGACAAGATTCACCACGACAACCAAATCCTGCTGCAAACTGGAAAATAGCCGATCGGCGTTCGGAGTCATGCGCCAGCGTTCGCCCGTCGACGCGCGCTGCTGTCAACTGAGTTCCAGATGCACGAGTTCGGCCGCATGCAAGGATGGAATGACAACGGTCGCGTATCCATCTTCCATCGTGAAGGGCACAGTTTGCGCGGATCGTACAAGGTGAACTGCCTTCACTGTCCGCGCTTCCGGCGGAAGGATCCGCACGGTCACGTTGCTCAGCCGCACGAACTCCTGTCTCATGCGTCCATCGGATGCATCTTTGAATCCCACATTCGCCAGAACCCAAAGTACTTGATCGCCGCCGGTGGTCCGGCGCAATACACCATATACTCCCCGAGGGGCATCGATCGCAAAGAGAGGCTTCGCATCGCGGGCCAGGTTCCGCACAATTGAAGCAAGCACTCTTCGCAATGAAGCCACGCGGCTGCTAGTGTAATGAGCTTCGAGGCTCCCGGCGACATACACTGTTCGCCCTTTACCCAGCTGATTCACGATGATGGCGGGCCCTCGTACCTCATCCAGGCCCAGGTTCCAGCATTCGGCGATTACCCGGGCGCTTCCGGTTGGTGCCACGGGAATGAGCTGCGTGTCGCCCATGAAGCGATCGCCGGGCTTGTATTCGCCAAGGGCCGGATGCATCTCCGTGGGCCGGTAATACATCTCCGGCAGAGCGCCAGGCGCGCCGCCTTTCAACTCGACACCCAACACATCGCGAAGCATTCCTCCCGGCCTCACTTCGCCCACTTCGTTGTAGAGGCCCGTATCGTAGGTCGCCAGCAGGCTGCCACCATTGCGAACCCAGTCGCCCAGCATGCGAGCCTGCTCATCGGAAATTCCCGACGCGCCGCACAGCGCCACTACGCGTTGGCGGCTCAGCCACTCCGGCGTCATTTCAGTGCTCGGTTGGATCTCGAGGCTCACGCGCTCATCGAGCATGGCAAGCACGAACCCCTGGCTCATATCCACGTTCCAGCTTTCTTTGCCTGTGCGCCAGCCCTGTAACGCTTCCCAGCTCATAACCACGGAAACGTAAGGGACGGGCACGCTGTCTTTGATCAGCGGCTCGGCTCGTTGCATGACAGCGTAGACTTCGCGAGCCGGATGGTCGCTGCCGCTGCCAATGCCGTAGTACTTGCGATTGGCCGAGACGTACAGTGGAAGATTGCCGCACGCGAGGTTGGTGAATCCCTCCATGAGGATTTCTTCGCTGTCTTCGAGATTCGTGCCGTGGACGGCCCATGGCTTGCAATGCGGCGGCAGGTTGAAGTTGGAGACGCAATAACCGCCCAGATACATTTGCGCGATTTTGCCATAGGGCCTGGCCATCGAAGCGCCCATCAGACCTCTCGTCAGCCGCACGTAGATCTGCGTGCTATGCTCCACCATAAAGCCGTCGGGAATGCGGTATTGCGTTCGCAACGATGTGTCGCGCCAGGTGCCGCCGTTATGGCAGAGCATGAACTTGCCGCTGCGATGTAATATGTCCCGGCAGGCCTCCAAGTCTTCAAGGTTGACTTGATTCCACCAGCGGAACCATGCGACCCTGGCCTCGAGATCGTCTTTGTTCTGTAGCCGATTGAGATCCATATTGCTGGCAGCACGAAAATTCCGCTTGCACGAATCGCAGTAACAGATGCCGGTGTATTCAAATGCGCTCGGTGCGTCGAAGTAGACACCATCGATATCGTGTTCGCTGAGTTCGCGCACCATCTGGCGCAAGGCCTGGCGGTATGCATCGCCGGTCGAACAGACCCTCACGGCTGGCCCCCAGCCATAACCGGTCGAATAATTGTCATCGAGTTTTCCGTCCGGGCCGCGCAGCACCCAATCGGAATACTGCGGATGTTCTTCAATCCACTTCGGACTCTGCACGATGCTGCCAAACTGCCAGTAGCAGTAAAGATGGACGCCGGTCCTGCGGCAGACCGCTGAAACCTCATTGATCAGGTCGCGGCCGTTCAGTTCCGGAGCCTCAGGCAGGACTTTGCTGGGATAGAACGCAAGGGCACAGAGGGGCTGAAAGCGAAGAGTATCGCCGCCTAGCTCGCGCACGATGCCGACCAGGCGTTCGGCGTCGAATTCCCGCACCACCGGAAAGACCGGCGAGGTATAGCCTTCAAAATAGACAGGCCGCGAATAGTGGAGCCAACTGGGCGGAACATAGCCATCGTGAGCAGGCTGGCCTTGGGGCAGAGCCTTCCGGTCAGAATCTGCGAATGTGTCCGTTGGTGAAACTGGCAGAGCGGCCGAAGCAGCAACCGCTGCCGAAGTTTTCAAGAAAACTCGTCTGTCCATTGATTCTCCTGACACAATCTGCGCTGCCGCCGCGAGCTTAATATCCATCCCCATCAAGAGGTCGGCCAGTTTTGGAAACGAGGCACGGGCCCAATTCGCCGATCATCGCGCCAGATCTGGCTGCATACTGAGCCCATGCTCGGGCAGCGGCTCGTCTGTCTTTATAACCAGCGCACCATTGAGAAGAATGTGGTCAGAAGCGCTGCCGATCATTACTTCCACCGTTCCCGGCGCCACACGCCAATGCATATCCCGATCGAGCAACATCAGATCGACGGGCCGGATGGACAGCGTCACCGTCTTCGTCTGGCCGGGATCGAGAGTGACTCGCTCGAAACCTCTGAGCTGCCGAACGGGCAACGAAACCGGGGCGTATTTTTCGTGGAGATACATCTGAACGGTCTCCGTGCCGGCGCGTGGGCCCACATTTGAAACTTCGAGCGTCACCTTCGCAACTCCGCCCGCTGAAATCTCCCCGGGGTCCACACGCAGATTACTGTACTTGAAATCCGTGTAACTCAACCCATAGCCAAAGGCGTAGAGCGGTGTGCCCGGCATGTCGACATATCCGCCGTCGTGCGACCACCCCTTCTTGATCCAGTACTCCTTCGATGGTTTGTAGTTGTAGTAGACCGGCAACTGACCAGAGCTGCGCGGAACTGTAATCGCCAATCGGCCGCTTGGATTGTAATCGCCGAATAACACATCGGCGACAGCCTCACCGCCCAATTCGCCTGGCTCCCAGGCTTCCACGATCGCAGGCACATGCTCCGCCTCCCACGGAATCGAGAGCGGACGGCCATTCACGAGCACCAGGACTACTGGCTTTCCCGTGGCTTGAATCGCCCGAACCAGGTCCTCTTGTGCGCCGGTCAGGTTAAGGCTCGCGACGTCGTGCGCTTCGCCGTCGGTCGCCGGGACGTCGCCCTTACCGGCGTTATCTGGATTCTCACCGACCACAACCACCGCCACGTCGGCATTCTTTGCTGCTTCAATGGCCTCGGCAAAATCCGTTTTGCCGCCCATCACGTCGCATCCATGCGCGTACAGAATCTTTGTCTGTGGTGATACCCTTGCCTTGATTCCGTCCAGGATCGTCGTCAGCTTGAAGGGCACTGCCGACGGAGAGTAATCGCCGAGCTGCGCCCAGCCGTTGTCGGCGTCCGGCCCGATAACAGCGATCGACCCGAGGTCTTTCCGCAGCGGTAGAGTATTGTTCTCGTTTCTGAGTAGAACGATTCCCTCCCGCGCCGTCTCAAGCGCCAGTTGCCGGTGCTCTGAGGAATGCACCACCTGTTGCGCACGGGCAAGATCGGCGTACGGGTGCTCAAAGAGGCCGAGGCGGAATTTCAATTCGAGCACGCGGCGCACGGCGCGGTCGACCAGCGATTCAGGGATCTCGCCGTTCTCTACGCTTTCGACCAGAGGCTTCATGTAGGCCGGTTCGTAGGTTATGTTCACATCGACGCCGGCCTGCAATGCAATCTGTCCCGCCTGTTTCTGATCGCGGGCGACATCCTCGTAAACAAGGGAGTCGAAACCGTCGCCCTCGCTCTCCACGATGCCTTTGAAGCCGAGTTCGTTACGCAGGATGTCTGTATTCCACTTTTGCGACGAGTGCTCAGGCACATCGTCGATCTCCGGATATCCGGCCATCACGCCGAGGGCGCCTGCGTTAAAGGCAGAAACCCAGGGCGCGAGAAAATTCTCGCGCAACGTGCGCTCCGAGACTTCAATCGCGCCGCGCTCCATTCCACTTGCGGGCTCGCTCTGCGTTGGAAAGTCGGTGAAGACCGTTCCGACCTTGTCCGGAGCGGCGACATTTCCTCCCTGGGCGCCGTCCACTATGTTCCTCGCAATCTGGGCGTAGAGGTAGGGATCCTCCGAATAGGCTTCCATGTTCCGCCCCATGCGCGGATCGCGATCGAGTTCAGCTACAAGGGTGGAAAGAAGATGAATGCCAATCGCCCTGGCCTCTTCGGCAGATGCGGAGTAGATCCGCTTCACCAGCGGCATGTCGAACGTGCTGCCGATTGCAAGCCCTTCCGGAAACACCGTTGCTCCGGGCAGCATCACTCCGTGCGTTCCCTCTTCGTCTTCAAGCAATGGGACGCGAAGCCTGGTTTCGGTGGTGGCAATTTTCTGGAGCTCGTTCAGGTAATTCACCTGCGCGGCAAGATCCTTTTCGCCGAGCGTGTTGATCAGGGTGAAAAAGCCCGCTCCCGGTCCAATCTCGTCGGTATAGGTTCCCGCGACGAACTTTCGCCCTGCGGCCATCTTCTCCGCCGGCGTTTTCCCCAATTCATCCACGTACGCGCAGGGAAGATTGAGCTGGCCGATCTTTTCCTTGAGCGTCATCCGCTTCAGCAGATCTTCAACGCGTGCTTCAACTGGCTGCGAGGCGTCAAGATATCGCGGCGCCGTTGGAGTTTCCTGGGCAACAGCAAAAGGTCCACCCGGAAACACAATGGCAACCACGCAGGCGGCGGCAATGGCTGTCTTGGCCGCGATTCGAAATATGCCCGACCGCCGCGTGAATGCGGTTCGTAAGAGATTCCAGAATGCACGGCATGAAGAACGCAATGGAGTGGATCCGAAAATCGCCCTCTTCGTCGATGCTTTTTCATTGTTCAACCGGCGCAAGTAGTTCAACTTTCCTCCGCTGCCCGTCCCATCGGGTTCGCCGATTATCTGGGCGACTGGAACGGGCTTGAATGATGAGTTCACGCAAAATCCGGTTCATGGTTAAAGTCAGGTCAATTCACTCCGCGCCATGATCAGCCGTGAGGATGAGTCTACGCTGACGGCAGATTAAGATGCTTGCGCAGAAATTCGAATGTCCCCTTGCCGTTGATGGTGTGGGGCCCTTCGAAATACTCAATGGCCACACGGTCCGCTATGCCCAACTGCTCGTAGAAGTGCTGCACCAGCACGTATTGAGCAGCAATACACTCATCTGTTTTGATCGGGTCACCGCCATCCTGGTGTCCGTGCTCCACCATAAACGGCCGTGGAGCCATCAGGCACGCCAGTTCGGCATAGTCGATCACATTGGCAAAGTTGAATTCATATAAGTCGTAACTGTCGTCGAACGGAAAGACGCCTCTTGAATCGACATCTGTCATGCTCCACACAATTTCGTTGAAGTCTCCAGAACAGATATCTAGAGCATAGCGATCAAGAAGCGGCGGAATTCGAATCGCAGTTTTGCCGCCATAGGACATCCCGTAAAAGCCGATGCGCTCTGGATCGACGAAGGGCTGCTGTGACAGCCAGTTCAGCACCTGCTGGTGTTGGCCGAGCACAAACGAAAACATCTCCAGCTTCAGCGGATGCCCCAGGTGATAGATGGCCCGGAACCGCTCGGCGCCGAAAAAAGGATTCTGAGGGGAGTAAGTAACAAACCCTAGATTCGCAAGGCTCACAGCGAACTGGCGATAGAATTGGCTGTCGAAGCCGGGATCGGCCACTTCCTGAACTCGGGCTTCGAGGCCGTGCTGGCACACAACCACCGGTCGGCGTTCCCCTGGCTTAATATCCTTGGGAAGCAGAAGAATGCCATATCCATTCACTCCCGGCCAGACGTCCATCCACACTTCGTAGCCGATGAATCGCGGCGTATCGTAAACCTGGCGAGTGCGCGCATTCGGCGGCAGGCTCGGATCGGGAAGCCGCCCGAAGATCTCATTCCAGATCTCGTCGCGCAATGGGCGTGTCGATTCAAACCAGCGCCGTTGCGAAGAGCTGTCTGCCCGCGACCAGAACTCGGCGCGACGCTCGGGCGCTCTCTTCCCCAGGCCCTGTGTGAACGCTACCATCTGGTCAAATTGCGAGTGCAACCGCGTTTGCGGATCCGTACCTTCGCGCGATCGTTGCGGCGGATGGCCCGGGACAGCCGGAGGGCCTTCGACGCCAAGTGTACGGAGCAGCGCCGCAATGGTCACTTCACTTCCGGGAAGACCGGTTCCTCCTTCGCGTTCGATCAATTGAAAGTGGGGATTCGCGCCGAATTTTTGAAGGCCTTGAACCAGATCTCCTACGCCGAGTGGAGCGAAGATTGCCCGCGCGCGGTCTGCTTCGCGGCGCACTGATTCAATTTTCGGCGTACTCAATCGTCCTACGGGGCAGGCCATATTCGAGCGCCCGTCCACCGCGGCGGGTGGCCCATTCACTTCCGGCCCGCGGCACGCTTCAACGATGAGCGTCCTCGGCGCAATCAGGCTGGCGATTTCGGCGTCTCCGAATTCGCGCAGAAGTCCCCAGACGTTGCGGTAAATCGGCTCAGCCGAAACATTTTCGCGCTCGTCAAAGTATCCACTAACGACTGTGGCGCGAATGCGAGAATCGAGAGCGGCAGCATAGAACGCGATCAGGCCTCCTTCTCCATACCCCATCACGCCGATGCGGGCCTTGGGACTATGGCTTGTAAACCAATCGACTGCCGCCAGTATCTTCTGCACCTCGTAACCAATGATGTGCCGGCCCAATTCGTACGCGATCCGGTAGATAAACTCGCGGTGCGGCTCATTGGTCATTCTTATTTCAGGGTTTCCCGAGTATGTGTCGTCGCGGTTGATGAGCATGGGGACGAGCACCTGGCAGCCATTTTCCGCGAGGCGGCGCGCGAACTGTGCGTTCGCAGGCACTCCGTCAACAAGCCCGGCCAGCATTTCAGGCGTCCAATCCGCATCGGGAATTGCGACGATATGAGCCTTGGCTGCGCCGGCAGGCTCAAGGAGCAACCCCTCCGCATGCATTCCGCATAGACCAAAGTCAACGGCATCGAAAACCGGCCAGCGAACTTCCAGCACCTTGTAGTTCTTTCCGCGAGCGACTTCCGCAGGCTCCTCGGGATGAGCGATGATTTCGAGTGTCGCGGGCGATACGCGCGGGTCGACCGCACCGGCTATCTTGCGAAGATGGTCCCGGTGCGGGGCAACAGATTTTTCGTATGCCGCAGTCGAATAATAATCCCAATGCCACAACTGCGCTCGCGCTTGCGGAATCTCCTTGGTACTCTTTCTGAGAAACTCGACGATTCCATCTTCCATTTCGAATACGAGATCGCCCGCATCAGTCAGCGGCGCCGTTCCCGGAAGGACGCTCGCCGGCGAGGCGGATGGAGTTGCCACAGGCAAAGCAGCGCGTGCCCTCGCGGGCCAGGAGCACGCGCGAATCAGACCGGCAGCGGCGAGAGACTTCGCAGATTGAGCAAGAAATTCCCTACGAATCACCGGCTTCTCCTCATTGCCAAGCTAATTATCCCGGCAAAGCCACAAGCCTCACGGTGTAGCACCATGTAGCTTCAGCACTCGCCCTGCTCGAATCCACAGCCCCATGCGTCGCATTCCACATTGTCCTTACCGGCCGATTTGCATCGCTTCTAACCTTGCTCAAATGTGGAGAAGTAAGTTGCATCGTTAAAAGCGCTCCGCACCGCCGGCTGCTGCCCAAATTGCATCGACAACGTTCGTCTATTCTCTTAACTCTTTGCTACCCTCCCCCGGTCGCCTCACAGACTCCAAAAGGGGCGAGGGGGGAGTTTGTTTTCGCGATCATCGGGCCCTCGCACACCGCTGGTCATTTTCTCTCCTCCGGGATTCGATCGTTCTCCGGGAAGTGTAGCCCTCAGGGTCAGAATTCTAATTCCGCCTTGCCGCCCGAATACAGGAAATCCTTCACGATTTCCGGTCGGTATTCGCGGAAGCGGCGGTCGCGCCAATCCGTTATCCCCTGATAAAAATTGGGCGCATTCAAATCAATGGTGGCGACGGCCGCGGTTCCGCGTTCGTGCGCTTCGGCGATGCGTTTTCCGTTATGGTCCATGATATAGGTGGGGTGATCGTAGCCGGAGGTGACAAGAAATACCTGATTCTCGATGGCGCGCGCGGCGGCCAGGACCTCGTCCCCACCCCAGATGGGGAGCAGGATGACTTCCGCTCCTCGCTGAGCGAGTTGGCGCGCCGGCTCAGTGAAGTACACGTCATAACAGATCATGATGCCGACTGTGCCGAAATCCGTGTGGAAGACGGGGAATTCATTCCCTGGAGTCAGCTGCACCATTTCGCCGCGCGGAAGGAACATTTTGCGATACCTGCCCACCAGCTTTCCTTCGCGATCAATCAGAACGGCCGTGTTGTATTTCGCGTCGCGTTCGCGCTCATAGAGGCCGGCGGCAACGTAACAGTGTTTGGCGCGGGCCAGCTCGCCTAGTTGCGCGGTGGTCGGTCCTGGCACGGGTTCAGCAACCTGCCCGCAGATGAGGCCGCTCGGGTCGATGCCTACCACGCTGATGCCCTCGGGCAGCACAATCAGGTCGGTGTTGGCGGGAGCCAGGCGCTTCGCAGCGTCGACGAACTGCCGTACGCTCTCCGCTACCGTACCCGTGTTCGACGGCTTCAGGTTGATCGTCGCGATCGTTACATTGCGCGGTTGAGGAGCAGGAATCTCGTCGAAGGAGATGTCGTCCCACCAGACAATACCCGTTGCCGCGTGGGCCAGGAATAGTTCCAGAACCACGTAGGTCGCCCCGGCCGGTGCTGGAACTTCGAGGCTCACCTCGGTCCACTGGCCTTTGCGTACGGAACGGGCAGCATAATCCACGCGATCGTCGCTTCCTATCTCGGCGCCGTCGGGCTTTTGCCAGTAAAGGTCAGGAACGATCTGCCAGTTCTCGCTGGTCAGGCCGGCGGCGCGATAGTGGGCTACGAATCTATACCAGGCGTTCTCTTTGATGCCGGTCACCTTGCGCTGCCAACCGCCGTAGGCCGCAATGTTTCCGTCTCCCGAGACTCCCAGTGAGCCGGACCCGCTGCGCGACACGACCGTATCGACAAAGGTTCGCGGGGCAGTCTCCGGCCGGATGCTCCAGGCGTTCCAACCTTCTGGGTTCGCGCCGAAGCCTGACTGATGGAAATGGACGCCATCCGCTGTCGCGATGCTTGCGGACGTTCCTGCGCTGGTATCATTTGCGCTGAGCACCCGTGGAATGATGAGACCGGCGCCTGTGGCCAGTGCGGATTTCTTCATAAACTGGCGGCGCGTGGATTCGCCTAACTTGCTCACAAGATTTCCTCCAGCTTGTAAATGAGTACGTGGGACGCCTTCCCTGCTGAGCTAGGAGTTCGACAGCAGCCCTCGGGCGTTCCCCTCCGTCAACGCTGTTTTTTGACTGCTGGTCAGACCGGCCTCTCGAACCTTCAGCAATGCAGACTCGAAGTAGAAGAACGGGAAGTGAGAACCAAAAACTACGCGGCTGGGAGAAGTTTCCGCTATCAGACGGACCAGCCCCCCGACGCCCTCGTTCATCGCGATATCGAAATAAACGTTTTCGGATTTCTTGATCTCAGCCATACCTGGATTCGTGTCGTCTGCCCAGCCCCCTTTGTTCAGTAACATGAGCCGCAGGTGAGGCATGCGTGGAAGCAAGTCCAGGAGCGGCGTTGGGTCCACTGGTTGCACCACCATCAGCGGGAACTGCGTACGCACGTCTTCCATGGACCGCGCAATCTGGACAATCAAGTTGCGGTCCGCTGCCAGCAAAAGCAGCTTCGCAAACGATGGATCCGCAAGCGTGTAGCCGTGATAGTTCGGATAGATGCGGATGCCAGGCATGCGATGGTCTTCATGGCAGCGCCGCAGATCTTCTTCCCAATCCGGGGACTTCGGGTTAACGCAACCGAAGGGAACCAGGAAGTCCGGCCCATGTTCCCGGCAGGCGAGAGCGAGCCGCGTATTCACACCGCTTACGTCCCGGCACAGCAGTGCCTCAAAACTACCCGCCCAGGCCTGTGTCACGCCCTTTTGACGGAGCCGCGCAACGAGTTCAGCCGGATCGTCGCCTATAAGCCGCCGGAACGGCCAGCGAAACAGATGCACATTCGTATCGATCACGACGCCAGGCCGCCCTTTGCTTTCAAAACTGGTTCCAACAGTCGGCGCAGGTTGCCGCCAAGGATCAGCCTTTTTGCTTGCTCTGGGATTTCGGCGCCGATAACTTTTGCGACTTGCGAGGCAAAACAGCGGCCTCCAACATCGCTGCCGTAGACCACGCGTTCGGCACCAAGCTCACGGACAGCCATTTCGGTAAAACCGGAAGTGGGATCGGAGCCCGCGATTCCGGCGCAGATATTTTTTGAGTTTCGAATGGTCCGGATACCCAGCTCCCAATTACCGCCAGTATGTCCGCAGATGAAGTTTGCTTCGGGGTGCCGCGCGGCCAACTCAACCAGATCGGCGGGTCTGGAATCGTCCGGCCCATCACCGAGGGTAACCGTCCAAGTGTGCTGAAGGATCGGCACTCCCATTGATACGGCTCGCTCAACGATCGGATCGAGCAGAGGCGAGTTGCATCGAACGTCGGTTTCCAACTCGCCGATCATCACCATTGGCCCGTCTCTGATACAACGGTCGAACTCCTCAAGACAGGAGGCGCCATTCCTGGGATTCAAGAACAGCGACCCATACGCACGTCCGGGAGCATGCTTCACGGCCCGCACGATTCGATTGTTTTCGATTCGAATCTGCTCAGGAGTCGCGCGCATTTCGAATTCACCAAACCCCTGCGAGAGCATGAGGCGCTCGATGCCCAACCGGTCCATATCCCGGACCAGAATCTCCATGCGCTCTTCCGGTGTATTGCCTGTCAGCGCCTCCAGATGACTGTGGACATCCCAGATGCGAAAGTTTTTTTCAGCCGATGCCGACGACTCCGGCCCTTGCGCGCTCATTGGCGCCCTGGCCGCCAGAAAGCCCGCAACCATTCCCTTTACTATGGTTCGCCGGTTCACTTTCATAGGTTAAACTTTCCGGGTGTTGCGCAGTCCGGCATACCGCATTTTTCATTCCGGCCGGCGATCATTCCCGGGCAGCGCCAGTCGCCGAACTCGGAACCGTGGCCTGTACGGTGCGGTTGGGGACCCGCCAAGCTTACAAATTTTAATTTGACTTCAACCTGAGGGAGGCTCGACGCCGCCCTCAGGCCATGATGGATACACATCAGAAGGTGAACTTGGCAGCCATCTGACCGACGCGCGGACCGGCGTCGCCGGTGACTAAGCCGAACGATCCTCCCTGCGATGGCAACCCATCGGCGAAGTTGCCATTTACCACGTCTCCATAAAACTGGGTATGGTTAAAGGCGTTGAAGAATTCGGCGCGAATCTCCAGAGCCATGCTTTCGTGAAGTTTGATATCTTTCAGCATCGCCAGGTTCCAGTTATCCTCGCCGGGACCGTGTAAGAATCTACGGGGCGCGTTGCCTTGCCCGCCGAGAGGCTCCTGGCTAAAGAGCGAAGTGTTAAGGTATGGCTTTCCGTCCCTTGGGTTCTTGTCGCCGTAGAACGAAGCACCAGAACTAAAGTTCAGTACCGGCTGGTCAGTCGAGCCATAGAAGCTCAGGCCCGAGTTGCCCATTAGCGACTGGTCGTCAGTTTCGAGAACCATGATCGGCACGCCGCCTGTGAACTGCGTCATGCCCGAAATCTTCCATCCGCGTGTCACCGGGTTGTTTTTCTTGAAGAGAAGGTCAAAGGGAATCTCCAATGTATAGCTGGCCGCGAAGTTTTGCGGCAGGTCGTAGTAGGAGGGGCCGCGGAAGTAATTGTGGTTTCCGTACTCGAACACTTGATCGCCGAAGCCCGATCCGTTGTCGATCGACTTGCTGTACGTGTAGCTGAACAGGGCCGTGAAACGCGTTCCGGTCTTGCGGAGCGTAGCTTCAAGGGCGTTGTAAGCCGAGTTGCCAATGTCAAGCTCGTCCGCATCGTTACCGAAGTCAAAGCCAAGCGGTGCGCGGGTCCCGTAGATCGTTCCGCCGCCGATCGGATGATATACGCCGTTCTCACCACCCGGCCCGCAGGTTACGCCATCCGTCGTTTCGCTGGGTTGACTTACACTCAGGCAAGTGGCCGGATTGCCGGGGTTCTTGTTGCCCGCCACAATCAGGTGATGGCCGAAGGTGCCGACATAGCTCACGGTGAAAATCAAGTTGGAGGCAAATTGACGTTCAATCGAGAGATCGACGTGTTCCTCGTAAGGAGTGGGAGAAACACGAAGTGGATTGGAATAGCTTGACAGCGGTTCATAGTTGGCCCAGTTGATCGAAGACGGATTCACGGCCGGAAGCGGGAACCTCTGCCCCAGGCTCACCCCGCTGTCCCGGTTAAGAAACGGCTGTTCGAACAAGACGGGGGCGGAGTTGTCGTAGAACAAGTGAGTCGGGGGAGCCGAGAAGTTGAACGTGTTCGCGCCCTCGACGTTGGTGTAATACATTCCGTACCCGGCGCGAATGCTGCTCTTGCCTTCGTCGCCAAAGATGGAATGCAGGAATCCATCAGCGATGTGCGGAGCATACGCAAGCGAAATGCGAGGCCCGAAGTTGTTGAAGCGCGTGAGTGCTCCGCTGCGCCTGGGCACGCCGGAATCGCCGGGAAAGACGTATCCGACGGGAGCGGTTGGGTACTGCGTCGACTGAACGCCGGGAACGATGACAGGGCTTTTGTTGTGCGCATCTTCCCAGAAGGGATCAACATCCCAGCGCAATCCTAAATTCACCGTCAAGCGGGTATTCACTCGCCAGCTATCTTGCCCATAGATGCCCACGTAGTAGTTGCGAAGGTTGAGAATCGCGGGAGTGCCCTGGTAATAGGAGGCCGGAGCGCCGATCAGCATGTCGGCAAAATCGATGCCCGTCTCTTCGCCATTAAAGTCAAAAGCGCCGTTGCTTCCATTGTTCGGGTGACCGATGTCCACCTTGTCCCAATGGTAGCCCCCGCCGAACTTGAATGTGTGAGAGCCGATAACCTTCGAGAAGTCGTCCTGCACCTCGTACAGGTTGTCATTCTGGCTGACAACGCTGTTCGGCGGACCCAGGCTGAACGCATTGAAGTCGATCGTTGGATAATTCACGTATTGCGGCGCCAGAGTGTAAATACCCAGGTCGCTCGGACTGTCGAATCCAAGTGATTGGGGCGTGGTGCCCTGGTGGGCGGTTGAGCTATTGGCAGCATTGTTGTTCTTCGTCCAATTGACATTGAAAACATTGACGGCCGAACTCCCAAACCGCGACGTCAGGCTCACCACGAAGAGCTGAGCTTTCCCGGCCGTTGTAGAGGGAAAACCGGGGACCGAGCTTCCTCCCCATCCCGGGTACGGGACGAGATTGCTCCATGGATCGACGTGGTAATACCCCGAGACGGTTCCGTATTTTGTCTCGGCATCTATGCGAGCGCCGCCCTTGTCGTCATCCAGCGTCTCGGGAAACGCCGAGGTGATGTAATAACCCGCATTGCCTCCGGACGGCTGAACGGTCTGACCCGGGATCAGCTTAATGACATTGGGAGCCACCGGCGACCATGCCGACTGAGGAACAGTCGCATTGGGAAAAACGCATTGCGAACTGCTCGTACATCCGGTCGTGTAGTAGGCCTCGCCATTGGTCACCGTATAACCCAATCGTTGCGAGAGCAGGCTGGCGAAGTATGGCCCGCTCACGACCCCGGTAAGCGCGCTGGATTCGTCGGAAAAATTGCCGCCCAATTCGTTACCGTCGGGAACGAACTGCTTGCCTGAGCTTGCCCCAATGATTTGGCGCGTGTCTTGCCAGTCGCCGAAGAAGAAGAGCTTGTTCCGCCAGACCGGCCCGCCCACCGTACCCCCGAACTGGTTCTGGTGGAATACGCCGTTCTGTTTTGAGAAGTAATCAGCCGCATCGTAATCGGTGTTGCGGTTAAATTCAAAGGCGTCGCCGTGAAACTTGTTGGTGCCCGACTTGGTGACGACGTTGACGAGCCCGCCGCTGTAGTTGCCATACTCGGCGTTGGCATCGGCGGTGATGATGCGGAATTCGGCAATGGAATCGAGCGTGGGAATGAGGAATGTTCCGCCGCTATAGCCCTCCACCGTATTCGCGCCGTTCACCATGTAGCCGTTGTGCGTGTTTTGCGCGCCGGATATGTCAAGCAATCCGTTATTGAGCGAGTTTGCCGGCGCCACGGCGCCAAATTCTGCCGTCTGGAAGGGGACAACGCCGGGTTGGAGCGCAAGCAGATCGGTGTAGGCTCGCCCATCCAGAGGCAAGTCAACCATCTCCTGTCCGCCGATCACCTCGCCAATCTGAGCGTTTTCGGTATCGACTTGCGCCTCGGTCGTGCTGACCGTGACCTGTTCGGACGTCGAGCCAACCTTCAGCGCTGCATCGGCGTGAAGCGCAGTGTCGACGTCGATGAGCATGCCGGTTTTCTCGTAGTTCTCAAAGCCGGTCTTGCTGAACATGACGTTGTAGTGCCCCAGGGGCAACGCGGGAAACCGGTAGAACCCGGCCGAATCCGTCTCAACAGTCTGGACAACACCGGTCTCCACGCAGGTGAGCTTGACAGTGACTGCAGGTAATACAGCTCCCTGCTGGTCCTGAACCGTACCGGAGATGGTTCCCGTGGCGACCGCAAACGCCAACTCGGTTGTAACCCCCAGGAAGAGAACAACAAGGGCAAGCTTCGCCCAAAGGCTAATCAACTTGCGTGACGCTGCCCTTGGCGACCTTTCCTTGATGGGGCTCGTCATGCTCATAAGTTGTCCGCGTACTGGCTGCAAGGACTTACAACGATCAGCATTCACCGCGTTTCTCCTTTCAGGATTTGCCAAATTCCGATATTGGCAACCGACACAGGTTTCTTGTGGACGGCACATGATTGGGAGAATTACCGAACTTCCGCCGCAAAATCGTGCCAATGCACGACGCTCATGCGACGCACCGTTGCCGATTTCTGCTAACGAGTAACGAGACGTGGTATTGCCTGAACATCGACGCACCGAACCTGTGCCATCTAAACCTCTGATTCTTCGTGCCGTGTCCCTTCGGGGAAGCCACTGTCCGTGCACCTGACCCAAGGCGGGAAAACTCCGGACAACTCAGTTTTCTTGCAAAAATCGAATAAAGCTTTGTGAGAACAACTTTTAGCAGAGGATTTATGCGCTGTCAATAAATTAATTAGGATTAGAGTTCCCTTGTTTTTCGAAGCTTTGACATAAATTGAATTAATGGATAACTTTGCGCTCTCAAGCAAGGACATTCTTTTCAAGCCATGAATTGGCGTCGAATGAATTTGCATGGGATTTGGATTCTGACATGTCTCTCACAGTCAGAGAAAGTCAGCGAGTACCAAGCGGCAGGCCATCGAGTCTCGGGAGATGAAAAAGGCCGAGGGTTGCCGGCAGGTGCGAGTAAGACGCGCCGATGCCGCCAAAGGTTTTTTTGACGGCTTTCCGGCTGGTTTTTGGGGGGCATCGTCATGCCGGCGTTTTTACCTATGGCAAACTGGATAATCCGGGCACCACCGCCGTACCCAACCGATCCGCCTCGCTGCCCGGCGGGCTCGATTTCAGTGCGGCACGTCGTTCATTCCATCGCTCGCGAGCGATCCCTTGTCAGCGCGTCATTCCGGCAAGGTGGGTAAGAACGCCTTGGCGAAAGTCATCTTCTCCCCGGTCGGTGAACGGCGAAGTCGCTGGCTCGTACCCTCCCTGGTGAACGGCTTCTGCCGTGGGCAGATAACCGAGCCACCCGTTCAGCAAACCGAAGTAAAACGTAAAAGGAAAGCGAGATTGATTCCGCACATCAATCGCGATCTTGCAAAAGAGTTCGACAGGCGCACCCCAAAGCACCGCCTCGTGATTGATCTCGAGAAAATGTACAGGCACCCGCACCAGTGAGGCGCCTTCAGGAGAAGTTCGAAGATACGCCTTAAGCGATTCGGGCCATTTCAAGCCTGCACGGAGCGGCGACTCGATGGTCGCTTCACTTTCGGTCAAAACGACGCTGGAAGTCATGGCACCGATACGTTGATTCGCTTCAAGAATCCGATCGCCCAGCAGCACGCGAAACTGATCGAGATGCCCCGACTCGGGGTCAGGATAAACACTGTAAATCGGTGCGAGATTTCCCTCAGCGCCATTGATGAACAGCACTGGCGCACCTAATTTCTGTTCTACATATTGTGCAACCACACCCGGAACATCGCCGGTGATTTTGAGGTTCTCTTGTCCCAGGTCAGTTCCATGAATGGGATAATTTGCGAGCAAGGCAATCAACTTTCCGTCCGTGGTTTCCAGGCGGATCAGGCCGATCTGCCGGTCAGTCGGCCCATCGGGGTTCAGCCCGATGGTCACCTTTCCGTCTTCGTCAATGGCGCGCCGATCGATATTCGCCGTCGAGAAACCAATGCCAAAGCCCAGGCGCGCAGGCTGTAGTTGTTGGCGTGCCTGGCGCAATCCTTCGATGAGCTTGCTTTCTGCGAATTTTGTGTAATCCGGATTTGACTCGCCCGTGGCGGCCTGGTTATACCGTTCCGGCATGAACGCGGCCGGGGCGCCCGGTGGTCCGATCTCCGGAGCCGAGTGGGTATGCGTCGCCATCCACCATATGCTGCCGGTCGGGATTCCCAACTGCTGATGAATGTCTTCGATCACTTTGTCCGCATAGGCTGGGGAAAACATGCAGGTATCGGTAGAAATGAAATAGACGGCGGTAGTGCCATCGTCCAGCACCGCAATCCGGTGGTAGATTCGGTCGTGGACCCCATCTGATTGCCTGGCTTTATACCCTGCGAGCCACTGCGGGGAGTCGGGAGTAATATCCACCTCGACGGCGGAAGCGCGGAACGTTCCTGCATACGCGGCTCCAGCGAACTGAAGACACGCCAGTAATAAAACAGAGATTTTCATCTTCATGATTCGATTCCTATGCTCGTTGCTGCAGTTGAAACTCACCTGATTATTTGAGGAACTCGCGAATGTAGGCGTCGTCCTGCACATCCATCTCATCCGTGAGATCGCCGAGGACATAACGATAGCGAAACGGCGGGCCGAGAGCAGTAACGCCGCGCATCCAATTCGTAGGGTCAGTCCACAATACTTGCCGCTTTCCCATCGCCTTCACCAGGTCCTCCAAGTCCCAATTGAGCGCAAAACCGGGTATCACGGCGTCATCCAACTCAGAAGTAACCGAATTCTTGAGAGCTGCGCGCAGACTGTAGGGCGTTCTGTCGAGCCAGATTGCGCTAATCCTGGGGTCGGCGGCAGCGGCCAGCAACAGCCAAACACCAGCAACGCCACGGGCGGTCCCGCGAATTGAATCGGGATCGACATCGGGCCGGGCACGCAACAAATCAACGCCGCGAAGAATGTCGTGGGCCCGCATGGCGGGCAGGTCTCGACCGATCAAATTGGCTTGCATGTCGCTTATCCAGTCGCCGGTATAGGAACCCTCCTGGTTTTCCAGATAGGATGTGCGAGGTTCCAGTTCCAGGACGACCCGGCCCAACTTGACCATTTTCTCCGCCACGGTCTCAAGAGGTATTCCGTTCGTCTTTTGGCTTCCTTTGACAATCAGAACCGCAGGCTTGCGCCCGGAACCAGACGGCAAATACAACGTGGCGTCGAGCCAGATGCCAGGTTCGCTTTCAATCTGGATGTGCTGCTCACTGCCGGTGGGTCCGCTTCGTTCTTCCTTCACTACAACCTTGGGCGCGGAACCGTCGGTCGGAATGTCGAGGCTCTCGAGTTTCGCTCGCAATTCGGCGACGGTTCCGCTCTTCTCGTGGGCTTTGAGATCGGCATCGAGTATCTGAAAGAGCTTGCGGCTGCCTGGCAGATCCTCGACGTGGCCGGTTGGCGTAACTTTGAGTTCGCTATTCGAGAACATTTTCACCGGTTGTTCGTGAATGTCTCCCTGTCCATTTTTGAGATAACGAATCATCCATTCATAAACAGCTTCGCGGCTGACAAGAGGCATGCCGTGGCTGCCGGGTCCGATCATGAAACCCACATTTCCGCGCGCATGATACAAGTCGTACCAGTCCTGAGCCTCTTCATAGACCATATGCACCCCCTCGTGACTGAAACCGAATTGATCGGTCTCTGTCGTCTGGAGCAGCCAAGGCGTAGGGGCGGAAAGTTCCACAAAATCGGCCGTATCCAGGTCCCCGGCCAGCATCCTCGGAAATTCCATTTCGCTGTGAGGCCCCGCGGTGGCAAACATCGTTTGGAACGAACTCGGGTAACACGCGGGAATGACGACCTTGATACGGGGATCGAGCCCTCCAATAAACGTGGTCAGCGCGCCTCCGCCTGAACATCCTGCGGCGCCCATCCTTGAGGAATCAACCTCGGGCCGGCTAGCAAGATAGTCGATGGAGCGCATTGCATCCCAGATGAAATAACGTGCCAGCCCTTGCCCAATCAACAGTGACTGAGCGCCCATCATGATGTGTTCCGGAACCGACCAGCCCGCCAATGGTTCGTCCAACTGCCGGCTGTAAGTCTGCTCCCGCTCACCTTGCCCGATCGGATCAAAGCACAGTACGACAAATCCTTTCAGCGCGAGGTTTGCCGCCACTCTCTGGTTTTCAGGCTTGCCCTCTTGCGTGTGACCCGATTGCAACAGCACTGCGGGGTAGCGGCCAGGAGCGTTTGGCCGGTAAAGATTTGCGGTCACGAAGAAGCCCGGCAGACTTTCGTAGATGACTTTCTCGATGGTGTATGATTCGGTTCGAATCTGGCCAGTCACCCGCGCGTTCAGCGGGCCTTCGTAGTCAGGCAGTCCCCCGATGTCCTCCAGAAGCTGTTTGCGAACAAACCGTTTCCTGTTCTCTGCCTCGTCAACTGTGTGAATTCCACGAATCGTTTGAGCACGCCGCTGCAGATCCTGCTGCGCGATACCGTTCATCCAGCTCAGGAGTGAGTGCTGTGGCGTTGACTGTGCAGCGACTACGGAGCACGCCAGAGTGAGCGCCCATGCGATCGAAGATTTAATAACATTCATAAGACAAATAGCTCGCCTATTTTCAACATCGAAATCAAGCGCTCGTCGGCCTCAGGGAGCGGCGTGATCGCTCAGAAGAGCAACCTGTTCCGCAGCCAGAAGAAATCCTCCAACTCCAAAGTTGTAACTTGACCCCGGCAGATAGTAATTGGGTTGGCCGTCGGTTTGCTGAATGTTTCCGAGGCGCCCGTCAGCATAAATCTCATTCAACATTCCACGCCATGCCCGCGCAACGACCGGCGTATAAGTGGCGCGATCGAGAACGCCGTGGTTGATCCCCCAGGCAAGACCAAATGTGATCAGCGAAGAACCGGAGATCTCCGGCTGGGGATAGTCGACCGGGTCAAGGAGATCGGAGTGCCAGAGACCATCCTTCGAATCCTGGATGGATGCTAACTCGCCGGCCATTTCGCGCATCTGCTTTGAGAATTTAGCGTAATCCGGCGAGTCCTTTGGCATGTATTCGAGAGAGCGCGCCAGGCCGCCAATCACCCAGCCATTGCCGCGCGACCAGAAGATCGGTTTGCCCGCCGGGTCCTTCTTTCGCATAAATGTTTTGTCACGGTAATAAAGATGATACTGGGGATCGAACAGCGCATTCGACGTCTCAGTCCATCGCTTGTCGAGATAGTCGAGGTACTTTGAATCGTGCGTTGCAGCGGCCATTCGCGTCCAGGCGCCGGGCGCCATAAACAATGAATCGCACCACCACCACCAGATCGCGAATTGATCATCCGGTGCTTTAGGCACCGTCGCCCCGAACAGGCCATCGAGGCCTTTCCGCGTCGGCGCGATTTTCTCCGGCTTCGGGTCGAGGAAATAAAGCTCCAGATACGTTTGCCCAAGCGCCTGATCGTTGTTGTCGGGCCAGCCGTACTCCTTCGGATCTTCGGCTCCCAACTCCCAATGGAACTTCTCCGCCATCGAGAGCATGGCATTGCTATACCGGGGGTCGCGGAGCTCGCGCGAAGCCGCCATGAATCCGGTGTCGAGAACACTCCAGGTCCAGCTCTGGTCCAAGTACGGCTCGGCCCGCTTTAGTTCCCAGTCCGCCACTTTTCGCGTCGCCGCGTGGACGGCAGCTGGTTTCAGGGAAGCGGAAAGGTTCGCTTTCGGCCCGGGATCGCTGGGAACATCACCGAGGTGGTGCGCGATATCGTCGTCAATGCCGGCCTGTTCCTCAGCGCTGATTTTCGGGGAGGTTGGAATGCCATGCGGCGAAAGCATCTGCGCGTGCAGTGCAAATGGCACCAAGCCGAGCGCAACTTGCGATATCAACCATGGGTGCGCAATCCTCCAAACCCCGGTAAACAGACTCATCTGTGACTCCCGACCTCATCGAGTTGAGAATGTGCAGTATACGCATGAGAATGCGCATCCTCATGCGGGTCTTTCCTTCGCTCTCGAATCCCGCGCCGACCGCCTGCACACGTTGCCGCAAAGGAATGTTCCTCCGATGACAGTTTTCGCATTCGGCTCCGCGTAGCGGATCGGCACAGGGTCCGGCCCCGTTTTGGAAGATCTAGCACGCACAAGTCGCTGTGATTTTGCCGTGACCGCCGATCATACTCAAAGCAATGCGGCACATTCCAACGAGTCATTCGCACAGATTATTCAATTCGGGAATAGTATCACAGAATTCGTGGTTGTGACTGGACCGTTATTTCAATTCTGAATCATTCCCGTGCTCACGTGTTCTTGGCGCCGGCATCCACCGCAATGCAGAGCGCGGCAACGTCGCCGATACTTTCTCCCAAACTAGCCGGCACCACCGTGCAAATCTCAACCGCAGGCGCCAGTGCTTCATTGCGCATTACCTCGCGCGCCGGTTCCAGCAAGGTGTCTCCCATACGCATTGCCAGCCCGCCGATCACGATCCGTTCGGGATTCAAAAGGTCCACCAGAATGGCCAGAGCAAGTCCGAGTTTCTTGCCGCAGCAGTGAATGATGCTCAGTGCAAGCGAGTCGCCCTTTGTCGCGGCGATATTCACGTCTTTAGCCGTTACGCTTCGATTCCTGGGTAAATCAAGCAAAAGAGACTTGCGCTGGGCCTTCCGCGCCACATTCATCATTCTCTGGGCGACCTGGGCCATACCGCCGCCGCTGGCCCAGCCCTCCACTGAGCCGAGCTTGTTGTAGCCAATCGGGCCGTTCTTTGTCAGGCGCACATGACCCACCTCGCCGGCCATCCCGTTTGACCCGGCATATAGCTTCTTGTCGATAATGATGCCGGCGCCCAAGCCCGTTCCCATGGTGAGAAAGACCATGTTGCGTGTACCCTTCCCGGCACCATAACGGTGTTCGGCCAGGGCTCCGGCATTCGCGTCATTTTCCAGCAGCACCGGGCAGCTAAATTCATCCGTCAAAATGTCGACAATCGGAACGTCTACCCATGTTGGCAAATTGGGCGGGGACTGAATTACACCTGCATTCGGATCGAGTGGGCCGCCACAACTTATTCCAATACCGCGCAGCGATCCGGAGTTCTCCGCAAGCATGCGATGAATCGTCGCCAGAATCCGGTCGATGGTCTGCTTCGGACCCCTTCCTGGCAGTGTTGGAAACTCTACACGCGTGATGACCTGAGGCGGTTTTCGCGAGATCACCACCGCTGTCTTGGTGCCGCCAATATCCACGCCTACCCAGATGCCAGTTTTCACAGATCAATCTTTCCAAAAAAATTCGACTTCTGGCGCGCTGCCGGGTGCGCCTCTGCGCGCCGAACGAGCCGGCAATGAATGTCAAAGTTGTTGCCGGCAGACCGGATTCGTAATTGATTTCCGAAGTTGTCGCCGCCAAGAGCTTGATGAAGATCACTTCGAAAACACGGCGCCCTGCCAATCGCGCCTTCGCGCAGTTTTCAAATTTACTAACGACATCACGAGAATATACAGAATGGCGGCAGCAGGAACAAGAAGTGAAGTCCGCACGCTGCTGTGGTCTGCCACTATGCCCACCAGCAATGGTACGATCGCGCCGCCCACGATCGCTGTGATCAACAGCCCTGAAATCTCATTTCCCCTCTCCGGCATATGCTCCAACGCGGTCGAAAAGATCAAGGGAAAAATGTTGGCAAAGCCGAGGCCCACGACGAAAAAGCCCAGGGTGGCTAAACCACCCGTAGACGAAAAAACAGACATGGAGCCGGCAAAAGAAAGCGCGCAAGTAGCTACCAGAAAATGCGCCGGCTTCACCCAGTTCAGGATCACGCCACCCAGGAATCGTCCAATGGTAAGAGCCAGGAAGAATACGCCTGTGCCGAGCAACCCGATGCGGCTGACTTCCAGGCCAAATCGCTCCTTCAGCAACAGCGGAATGCCCGCGCTGACAGAAACCTCAGCTCCCACGTAAAGGAAAATAGCGCAGGTCGTGGCCAGCAAATACGGATTGCGCAACAAGCCCAGGCATGACCGAATTGTAGCGGCGCTTGCATTGACGTCGTTCGCGGGGACCTTCAGCATCCCAACTGCCACCAGGGTCACCAATAGGGCCACGGCATAGACAGGAAAGATAATCTTCCAGTCTGCGCCGAAGTACCGCGCCGCAATGACCGGCAAGACGGGGCCCGACATTGACCCGATGGCCTTGACGAACTGGCCCAATGACAGATTGCGGGCATATTTGCCTTCAGTCGAAACATCGCGCATGATCGGATTCCCGGCGACCTGCAGCACTGCCATACCTGCGCCCAGGAGCACGATGGTGACGAGAAAACGAGCGAACGAGTCTTGCCCAAGAGAGGCGATCAGCATGCCGATCAATGCCGTTGTCAGGCCTGAAATCAAGACAATCTTCTTCCCCCACCGGTTTTGGAAGACGCCGGCGGGAATCGACATCACGCCAAACATGCTGAGACCGACAAAAGGCGTGAGCGATGCGACGGTATTACTAAGGTGAAACTCATTCTTTGCCAGGCTCACAAACGGCCCCACAGCGTCAACAAAACCCATGGCCAGAAAGACCAGAAATACAGGAAATGCTCGCAGCTTCATCCGTTTATCACCAGCTTTTCTGCTCACTAAATCCCGATTTACGGCGCCCGCGAAGACTTCCTCGCGATCCGCTTCTGAACGGGAAAGACGCCGTGGAGCACACTACAGTGTTTCCGCAGTTCCTGTGTCCTGAAGCGATGACCGCAAAGTGGATTTTCCCTTGAGAAAAATCCACCCTGCATCGCGGCTGCAAACGGCTACAATAAACGGCGGAACCCCACTGACAACCTCACGCAAAACTCCAGCCACGTCTACGCCAAAGCGCAAGCATTTCGGTAAAAAAGAAAGATGACCACTGGTATGTCTTCATTAGCGCATATTATCGAACCCTGGACCAATACCCAAGACACTCAATTGCGAAGCGGTGCATAATACCGAACACGGCACGCCACCTCTGGTTTTGCACTAATTCATTCTGAAGGACAAGTGAGCTTTGGTTGAAGCGCGGCAAACTCGCATTCGCTATCTGATTATTTGCATCCTGTTCGCGGTGAGTTGTTTCAGCTTTGCCGACCGTGCGGCATTATCGCAGACGGCGTCCGCCATGCCCAAAGACCTGAATCTGAACGCGGAACGGATGGGCTACCTGCTTTCCGCATTCGGGTGGGCGTATGCGCTCGGGCAACTGCCTGCAGGCGGATTGCTGGACCGGTTCGGATCGAAACGCGTCTATGGTGTCAGCATTATTTTGTGGTCGCTGTTTGCGTGCCTTACCGGTTACGCAGGATACCTGAACGCGAGCATTGTTTTTACGGCGATTTTTATTTTGCGGATTCTCTCCGGGTTGGCGCAGGCGCCCGTGTTCCCAGGAAATGGGCGGATTGTGGCGGCGTGGTTTCCCACTGCGGAGCGAGGCCGCGCCTCGTCCATTTTCAATTCGTCGCAGTACTTTACGCTACCCATCTTCGCGCCGATCTTCGGATGGCTGATTTACACGATCGGATGGCAAAGCTGTTTCTTTTTCCTGGGCGGGCTGGGCGGGTTACTCACGATCGTTTGGTTTACTAACATTTACGGCGTGAAGCAGCACCCGCGGATATCGCAAGCGGAGTTGGAATTCATCGAGAGCGGCGGCGGGCTCGTGAATACGGATGCGCAGGCAAGCGCGAAGAAGAATACGCTGACGTGGGCCACGGTAAAGCTGCTGCTGAGTTATCGCATGCTGGTTGGTGTCTACATTGGACAGTACTGCATCAACACTCTTACGTGGTTTTTCCTTACCTGGTTTCCGCTGTATCTCGCGCAGGCGCGGCACCTGTCCGTGCTGAAGATCGGATTTTTTGCGGCCGTGCCGGGACTTTGTGGCGGCATTGGTGGAATTCTGGGCGGTGTCGTCAGCGACAGGTTGCTGCAGAGTGGACGATCGCTGAGCTTCGCGCGGAAGCTCCCGATTATGGCGGGGATGGCGTTGTCGATGACGATGGTGGCGTGCAATTACGCGCACTCGCAATCGGTGATGCTATTGTGGATGTCGATTTCGTTTTTTGGCAAAGGCATTGGCGCGCTGGGGTGGACGGTGATCTCAGATACTTCGCCGAAGGGGATGGTGGGTATCAACGGCGCTCTTTTCAACCTTTTCGGCAATACGGCTGGGATTACCACGCCGTTGATCATCGGGTACATTGTCGCGAAGACGCATTCGTATGACGGAGCCCTGATCTTCGTAAGCCTGATTGCCTTCTGCGCCATTTTGAGTTACGGTCCGATGGTGGGCGAGATCAAGCGGATTGAGTTACGCCCCACGGCAAGTGCTACTTGAAGAATATTCCGACAAAAACCGTACTGGATGGGAAGCTCAGTTTGTTGAGTTACCAATATGGCCGGCACGCGATGCGCGCCGGCCGGAGGAGAAAAACAGATGCCGGAGTGGCCGGGTAACCTGCCCCGCAATGCTTTCAAGCAAGCGCTCGCAAAGGGCGAGCGGCAGATTGGGCTGTGGTCCGGGCTGGCGAGCCCGTATGTGGCGGAGATCCTGAGCGGGGCTGGATTTGATTGGATCGTGATCGACGGCGAGCATGCACCCAACGACATCTCGACATTGCTGCCGCAGCTGCAGGCGATGCGTGGCGGCACGGCAGAGCCGGTATTCCGCGTACCGTGGAATGAACCGGTGATCATCAAGCGTGCGCTCGACGTGGGGGCGCGGAGTCTGCTGATTCCCTTTGTGCAGAATGTGGATGAGGCGCGGCGCGCGGTGGCGGCTACGCGCTACCCGCCGTTAGGAATTCGCGGCGTAGCCATGGGGCCGCGGGCCAACGACTTCGGGCGCATCCGGAACTACCATCGCAACGCGCATCTGGATACATGCGTGCTGGTGCAGGTCGAGTCACGGGCTGCCCTGAAGGAGATTGAAGCCATTGCCGCAATCGAGGGAGTCGATGGAATCTTCATCGGGCCGAGCGACCTGGCGGCGGACTTCGGGCACCTGGGGAATCCCAGGCACTCCGATGTGCAGGCGGCAATCAAAGAGGCAGCGGAGAGAATCCGCGCAGCGGGCAAATCGGCAGGCACGCTTGCGTCGAACGCGGACGACGTGGAATTCCTGCTGAACCTGGGCTTCAACTTTGCCGCCGCAGGCAGCGACGTGGGCATCCTGGCGCGCGGTGCGGAAGCAGTGGCCGCCCGCTTTGGCAAGAACTGAGAGCATGCGAGGAGAACATCGATGGCTGCGGTTGGATTTGTTGGACTGGGCATCATGGGGCGCCCCATGCTCAACAATTTGTTGAAGGCCGGGCACACCGTTGTGGCGTATGGGCGCAACGCTGAAAAACTGGATGCGTGCGTGAAAGATGGGGCGCAGCGGGGCGCCTCGAATAGCGACGTGGGCGCGCGGTCTGAGTTCGTTATCGCCATGCTGCCTGACGGGCCGGAGGTGGAAGAAGTAGTGCTGGGCGAGGACGGCGTCCTGGCCGGGGCGAAGCCAGGGACAACGATTATCGATATGAGCTCGATCAATCCGCTGGTTTCCAAGAAAGTAGGCGCGGCGTGCGCTGCAAAAGGAGTGGAGTTTCTGGATGCGCCGGTGAGCGGCGGCGAGCCAAAGGCGATTGAAGGAACGCTGGCCATCATGGTTGGCGGAGGCGAAAGAGCGTTTCAGAAGGCCGAGCCGATTTTGAAATGCATGGGGTCGAGCGTGACTCTTACCGGACCGGTAGGCGCGGGGAATGCTACGAAGCTGGCGAACCAGATCATGGTGGCGTGCAATATTGCGGCGATGGGTGAGGCCCTGACGCTTGCCGCAAGCTGCGGTTTGAATGCCGAAGTGGTGATGAACGCGATCAAGGGGGGATTGGCCGGAAGCGCCGTGCTAAATGCGAAGGGGCCGATGCTGATTGCGCGGAATTTCAGGCCGGGATTCAAGATCAAGCTTCACCGCAAGGACTTGCGCAATGCTCTGCAGACGGCCGAGGCAAATGGCGTGTTTTTGCCCATTACTTCGTTCGTGCAGCAGATGCTCGGGTCGCTGATCGGCGAAGGCAAGGGCGACCTGGACCACGCGGCGATTGCGACATTTGTGGAAGAAGCGTCGCACGTCAAGGTGAAGGCGCCGACGGCATAACGGCGCGCGATAGCACCATCAAGAGGGGGTTGCATCCGGCAGAGCAGGAGGTACGGCTCGATCAGGGACAAAAGCGTGCCATCGCCCGGCTCGGCCGAATCGCCAAAGTCCGCACGCCGTGGGTTGGCGCGATTGTCGAGGTCGGCGATAGAGAGAAGCATATCGAGCTCACCGGAGTGGCGCCAGGGCACTGATCCCGAGGCACCTCTCACGCACTGGTTGCGAAGAGCCACGGACGATTCGCATCGAGGAAACGGCAGCGCGACTTTCGCCTTAATGCGGCAGGCTTATTGCGTAGAGATACCACGCCGCATGGGGAAGCCACTCCTCAGTCCATCGCCAGTCGTCATCCTTGCCGGTGACTGCAAAGCCCTGGTTGAACGCGATGCCGTCTTCGTCATCGAGAGCGGATGTGATTCCGTTGATCACAGCTCCGGGAGCGCTGGTGTACTTATACGACTTAAAGAACATATACGCGGCATTGTTGTGTCCACTTCCCATAAGCATGCTGGTGTCGAAAGGATTGCGGCCCAAAATCCAATGCAACTGGTTCCACGCATAAGTTTGCAGCTCCGCCTGGAACTGCGGCTGACCAGGGAATAACGGCGCAGCAAGACGCGCAGCAGCAGCCAGCGAGGCGAGCCGGGCATTTTCTCCCTGCCACCACGGCGCGGCCTCGGTATCATGCGGAAAAAAGAACGCCGTGCGCAGTTTGCCTTCTCGGTTGCGCACCAGCTGACGCGCGTAACCGAAAGGATTATTGACCTCCGCTGTCACCGCCAATTCAAAGCGCAGCGAGCGCTCTACTGTTTTGAGCGCCTTCAGCCGCTCTTTCGGCGAGACGATCGACGCGTAGTTCAGCAGGCTCACAACCGGTAGTCCCGCATCAGATGGATGGAAGTATGGGCGCGTTCCCGCATCCGCACGCCAGTAATCGCGCCACGCACCGGAGGTGGTCAGGCGCGCCATCAGGCTTTGCGCGCGCTCGGTGGCCGCGGTGCGGTAGGTCTCGTCATGGCTGGCCTTGTACAGTTCCGTTGCGGCCATCAGCGCACAATAATCGTCGAGAATGTTCTCGACTCCATTATTCACCACTTCGCGATTATGGTGGTCTAGAAACTGAAACGCCCTTTCGGCCGCCTTCAAATAAGTTGCGCGGGGAAACTCGCCCTCTTCCGGCATGGTGCTCGCCAGCGCCAGCGCGGCAATCGCCATTCCTCCGCCCGAGCGGAAGCTTACTTCGTACGCATACGGTCCCTCCGGTTGGGCAATCGACTCGGTGGACTCCGATGTGCTGGTCTTGATGCGCGTTCGCCAATTGGGATTCCCGATCGCGCGGTCTTTGGCGAGCTTGCCAGGTCCAGGCGCGGAGATGGTTTCGAAGAATGAGCCATCCGGCCGCTTCATCCGCACCAGAAAATCCGCACCGAACAGACCCTCATCGAGCAGTCGGCGTTCATATTCGCTGAAGTTGTCGTTTTGCCGGCTCTTCAGCACGTTGTAACTCGAGAGCAGGCTCCAAACCACCAGCGGCGCCTGTTGCGGGTTGAAGTAAGAGGTCGGATTCTGGTGGGAAAAATGAATGCCGTAGTCGCCCGTCGCGTCGTACCAGCCCCCGTGGACGTCTACGAAGTTTCCCGGTGAACCGGGCACGGCGAGATGCCTGTCGGCCAGATCGAATGGCCCGCTTGATCGTTGCCCCTTGAAATAGAAGATGACATTGGAGAGCGTGTTACGCTCCAGAATGTCGTCTTGAATCTCAAACGAACACGACTGCGCCTCACCCGTTTCCGTATGCACTCGGATTGCATAATGCCCGGGCTGCTGCCAGCCGGAAAAATCCGCGATCCAGAACGTGCGGACCTTCCAGTCAAACACCTGTCCTGCCGGCTTCAGATCGCCGGTATACTCCGTCTTGCCGGTATCTGCGTCGACCAGCACGAACTTGTCTGGGCGATCCTGCGCGGTTCCGGCAACAATCGCCTGCTTCGACGCAGTGGATTCATACCCGACCTGGTCGGTCAGCACGCGGATCTGGGTGAAGGCGCTCTGCGCGCAAGCCGTCAACACCCAGACAATGAGAACCCTGTTCAAAACATGAGTAGCTTTCATCTTCACCCGCCGCTTCAAGTCGATCCGCAGCCGCCTGCTACTGGCCGTCCGCAAAACTGGAATGAGTCTAAAGATCATGCCGGAACTTAATGGTGTTATTTACAAAGTTTATACATCCTCGTTCGCGTTTGGCTCACAGGTTCTTCTCAATCACCTTCAACAACGAGTGCGGAGCCGGGGCGTCGCCAAGCAGGTGCCAGATCATAATGCCGCCATATTGCTTGCCGAGCTGCGTCTCCTGTGCCATGGTATCTTCGCCGACGTAATAAAAGCCCTGCCCGTCGTCGAGCGCGCCGCCGCCTGCCAGGTTCACCTTCCAGGCATTGGGATACGCAGTCAGAATCGTGTTGTAATCCTCTTCCTTGGAATCGCCGGCATTGGACGCAAAGAAGGGCACGCCAAGTACGATCTTGTCTTTGGGGATTTTCTCATCTTGCGCGTAAAATTGGAGCGCCGTAACGGCGTCGGCATAGGAGGAATAGTTCATCACGTTGATGAAATCGAATTGATGGAGGGCCGAACCCGGCATTGAGGCCTGAAGGTACTTGGCAACAGCGCATGTCACCAACCTGCCTTCGGCATGCAGGTCAAACGTAAGCAGGGATACAAAGCTCGCATACGGCTGTCCCATATTGGCCGGATCTTCTATATCCACATCTACGCCATCGAAATGGTGTGCGCGAATGTAACGATCCAGAGACGCAACCAACGGAGCTGAAAGTCCGGCGTTGTAAAACTGGATGATCAGCTGGTCGCCACCGCCGCCACCAACGGACAGGAAGACCTTGACGCCTGCCGCGTGCGCCGCGGCGATGACCGCATCGAGGTCGGTATCCATCTGTCCCTTCACCGTGAACGTCATATCGCTCTGCGCGGTGCATATGCCGTCGCATTTCGGCGGATCGCCGAACGCAAGGTTCAAATCCGTCATCCTGGAAAGATCCAATGTTTTGATCGAATCGGCGAGGTTGACCCCTTTGGGACCAAACAAATAGCCGACGAGGTGCGGCGTCGAGGGCGCAGCCGACACAGGTGCAGTCTGTTGTTGTGCGCGGGCAGCGGCAAACATCGAAGTCGCGAGTAGTAATGCAACCCCGGCATCTTGCAGCCGGGAGCGTTGCAATCCGTGAAAGGAATATCTTGGTTTGATCATTCGTTCTCCAATTTATGATGGCTGTTCGTCATTCAGCCGCGACAGCCAATTACGACGCGCCCATTTTGCGCCCTCGAAGTGCTGGCGCGTCACTTGTCCGTCGCTATCGGCGTAACCCACGGCGAGGCATAGTTTGCTGCATACGCATGGTCCGTCGCAGGATCGACGGCGACGGCATAGGGATGCTTCCCTGCATTCCGGACATCGATTACCGCATCATTCGTGCCATCGATAACGGTGACACTGTCGCCGTGGACATTAGCGACGAACACCTCGTTGGACCTGGCATCGACCGTCACCCCCTGCGGATGTTTGCCGACAGGCAGGGTGGCAACAACATTCCGATTCTGCAAATCGATGACGCTCAGGGTATCGTCACCGTAATTCACCACATAAAGTCGGCGCGTCTGTGGATTGATCGCCACGGCGCAGGGGATTTTGCCTACGGCAATTGTGCTGACGGCATGCGTCTTCTCATCGAGAGCGACGATTTCTCCCGATGCAGTATGGGTAAGATACAGCGTGGAAGACGATTCGTCGAAGGCCAAGCCCCAGATGTGCGCTCCCACGGCAACCCTGGTGACTGCGCCGGTAGCCTCGTCCACAATGCGGATGTCGGGATCTTCGTAGGTCGATAAGAAGACCTTGCCAGCCTTGGAGTCGATCGCCAGCCCATCGGCATCGCCGACCTTGAGCGAAGTTGCGGTGTTGGTTGCCCCGTCGATCACCGTCAACGTACCGCTATAGGTGTGCGTCACGTAGACCTTGTTTGTTTTTTCATCAACCGCCAGCGTGTACGGGAGAGCTGCAGTGGGGACAGTGGCGATTACCGAATCGCTGCTGCCGTCGATGACGCTCACCGAAGCGCCGCCATCGTTGGCCACATAAATTCGGTTGGTGGCGCGATCGACGGCGATCGCGATAGGCTCACTTCCAACAGTAATGGTGTGCGTGACGACCGTTCGAGCGTCGATCACTGTTACCGAACCCGAGCCCTCGTTCGCCGCGTAGATCTTGTGGGTTGCAGGATTCGAGACAATGGCGACGTTGGTGATGAGACGCCCCCAGGGACTGACCTCGGCTACGGACCAAACGCAATTTGCGAGCACGAACAAAACGAAGATGACGACGGTTCGGGAGGCAGAGGCAGCGGCAGTGACGAAATGCGACGTGCGCGAAATCATTGTGGTCGGAACTCCGAAGAACACTATATTATTATCCCTTAGAAAGTCTGGTGTCGAGCGGAATTCGAAACTCGCCCGGATGGGAGGATTCCCTTTGCGTCGGCATCTTCGCTCTCTGTGCTGCTTGGTTGTCCTTGCTTTTGCCGCGGCATCCGGCTCAAGCCAGACAAAACCGTTTCGCGTGCTGGCCTTCTACTCCACGCAAGTTGAACAGGATCACGTGGATTTCGCCATGCAAGCAATTCCGTTTTATCAAGCCATGGCCGAACGCGATCACTTCGAATTCAAAACCACCTCGAACTGGGATGACTTGAACCCGGCAGTCCTCAAGGACTATCAGGTCGTAATGTGGCTCGACGAGTTTCCTTCCACCACGGCGCAGCGCAAAGCATTTGAGGATTTCATGAAGCATGGCGGCGCCTGGATGGGCTTTCACATAGCTGGATGGATGGAAAGCCGCGCGACCTGGCCATGGTTTGCCGACTTTCTGGGGACAATGTTTTCAGGCAACAGTTGGCCGCCGCTTCCGGCCACATTGACTGTCGACGATACAAATCATCCAGCTACAAGGGGACTGCCCGCCAGCTTTGTCTCACCGGATAACGAGTGGTATAGCTGGCAGCCCAGCCCGCGAGTTCAGACAAATATCAAGGTCTTGATGACTCTTGCTCCCTCGAATTATCCGCTGGGGTTCAAGGACACGCTGGGTGGAGGCGACATTCCCGTGACCTGGACCAACACGAAGTACAAGATGATCTATACCAACATGGGCCACGGCAGCAAGATTCTGGATAGCGCGACACAGAACAAGTTCTTTGAGAATGCTCTTCTGTGGCTGGGCGGGCGAGGCTGATTCATCGGCTTCCTACGCAAAGCCGCCGCCAACCCGGTAATACAGTCAACGACCTTTGTAGCGGGTACGTACCGAGTAGAGCGAAGTGTGTGTGAAGATGTAGAGGGTTTTGCCGTCACTTCCGCCAAAGAGTAACTGTGTCGGTCTGTCTGGAACTCCGATGGTATCGATTAAATGTCCGGCCTGCGTATAAACGAAGATCTGTCCCGCAGCGATGAAGACATTTCCTTGATCATCCACGGCAACGCCTTCGCCGCCGCGTTCGGCAAAGAGCTGAGGCACAGACATCGATCCATCTTCGCCGACCGCGACTCGCCAGGTCTTCTCCTCCGACTCGTCCGAAACATAGAAGGGCTTGCCCGGCACGGCCGGCGCTAAGCCGAAGGCCCGCACAACGTCCTGCATGCGGATTCCGTAGTAGAGGTCGTCGTCGATGAAGTCCTGTTTGACGGGAATGAAGACGCTGCGGTCCGGCGAAACGAATTGCCATGGCCGCGGAGCCACGATGGACTCGGCGAAATCGTTCTCGTTGCGCCAGTAATCTACGGGAAGGACCGCTGTCATTCCCGGCCGTGCAACGGACGATTGAGGCTGCAGGAGCGTGATCGATTCGTCATGCGACTCGGGCCGGAAGGAATAGACCGTATCTTTGCCGGCATAGGAGACCACCAGCAGATCGCCGGATCGATCGAAGGCAAGGTTCACCGGCTGTAACGGATTCTCGCGCACTTTAACGATGTGCTGCGAGGCCTCGTTCCATCGATAAATCGTGTTCCAGCGCGACTCAACGAAGTATGGGTCGCCCGAAGGCCCGATGGCTCCGCCGGAGATGTTAAAGAAGCCCGAAGCCAGCCGGTTAACATGTGCGCCCGCGTCCAGAACTCGAGACGGAGTGGCATCGTCCGCGTGAGGCGCGTTGCCTGAGATATCGAGCCAGGCAAACTCGCGCTGGCGAATCTCGATGTGATGCGTCTGGTCGATGAGGGCATTGTCGAACGATGCCTTGCTGTCGCTATAGCAATGGAAGTTGCGGAAATGAATGTTAGCGGAATCCGTAACGCTTGCGGCATTCGGAAACGGCTGATAAGTGCTGACGACGCGATAGGAGTGATAATTCGCGAATGTAATGTTTGAAGAGTCCTGGACGTCGATGGGCAGGGCCATCGCGCTTTCGCCGCTCTCTTCTTCAGTCTGCAGAGCGTAGATGGACCAGTTCGAAGCGCGGCGCAGCATGACCTCGTTGCGCACATGGTGCTCGCTCGATAATTCGTAGACGCGGCCCGGTGTCGATGTGTCGGAGATGTAAAGACCGGCTTGCGCAAAAGTGCTTGGCGTCCAAATATCGACGAAGGTTCCACCGCCGCCGTTCGTGATCCATAAGCTTGGATATTGCGCGTTCCACTTCCTCAGAATGTTGGAGTCGGCAGTGTGCGTGTTGTTGTAGATGTCCCAGCCGTGGCGCGGCTCCGGATGAGGGCTTAGGTCCGAGGTGCCATGCCCACCCAGAAAACGCACGTCGTTCATCAATGAATTCGTTCCCGCCATCCACTTGGCGGCAACGGCGCGAGGGTTGATGCCGTTGGTATAGAGGCCGATACCGGTGACGATATTTGTGCCACCCTGCGGTGCTTCGAGCAGCGCCTTGGCTTCTCCAACACCTTGAAACGCGGGCGTGTTGTCAGCCAGAAAGATGCGCGTAATGCTCGGATGCAACCCGATCAAAATCGTGTCAGGCTTCAGCACGATCGAATCGGAAACAAGGTACTGGCCTGCCGGAAAGTAGAGCGTGCGATGCTCTGCGATCGCCTTCGTAAGCACTGCGGTGTCGTCGGTAATGCCGTCGCCCCGAGCGCCCAGCGTGCGGACATTCACCCAGGTATCCATTGCAGGCAGATCGGGGATGTCGGAGGGTACGGGCGGCGGCATCGCATTCAACGGAGAAGCGTCAAAGACATCGCGAATCGATGGCGTATCGCCAATATCGTCGAAGTGCAAACCGTGCGAGAATGTCTTCACTTCATAGATGCTTCCTTTGCCCTTAGTTTGATCTCCGCTCTCACGCTTCAACGCGAACACGGGAACATTGCTGCAAATCACGTTCTCCATGTTGATCTCAGTGCGAGCATTCTTCTCATTGCCGATGACAAATGCCGGACCGGAGACGTTTTCAAGGCGAGCATCTTTCACCCACAGCTCATCGGCGTATCCGGGATCGATCGCAACCGCGGCGGGAACATCTTTGAACTGCGGCCGCACCAGAGTCAGGCCAGCTTCGTGCTCGCGAATGGCCGCTTCACGCTGGCCTTCGAAGGTCGCATCGATGACGGAGAACTGCCAGCCCGGAGATGGCTTGCGCGTCCAGATGCCGTACTGACCGCCGAAGAAATGCACGTCCTGCGCTACGTTGCCCCCGTCGTGAATCCCGGCGAGACCGGAGCCAATGCGGAAGTCCATGTGCGCCATAAAGCAGTGCTGCGCATAGCGGGCGCGCACGCCTACCGCTCCGGGATTGCCATCCTGAACCTCGATATCGACGTTGCCGATCGCGGAGTAGAACGTGCCGGGGCTGGCGTCGCGGGCTTCCGGTTCTGGGCCGGGCTCGGCCGGAAACACAGGATGATTCCCCGCGAAGAACACCATGTAGGCCGGGCCGTTCTGAAAGAAAGGAGTGTGCGGAGCAACGACAAGGACAGGCCGAGTGGCTCCGTAACCAATCAACCGAATACCGGGCCAGATGTAGATCGTGTGCGAGAGACGATAGCGGCCTGAGGGCAGAAAGACGATCCCTTCGCGACTCGTCTTCGCAACTTTGTCGATCGCCTGCTGCAACCTTTCCGTGTCGTCGGCAATACCGTCACCGCGAACCTGGAATTCGGATGACGTCACATACACGGCAGCGTCGTCGTTGGGCCGCAGCGGATAAATAGAGGCCGCATCCAGAGTTGGAATAGAAGAGAGAATCAGAGACACGACAAACAACCATTTCAAGATTGAATCTCCGAACTGCAATTCGAGTATTTAAGGCCTGCGTGGCGCTGCGGAAGGCCGCCGGCTATCGACTCTATCATGGCTGGCCGCTGCCATCGTATTTTCATATGATTAGCCAGGCCCGCTAAATGTATTCTCCTCAAATATAAAAATGGAAGGACGGCGAGGACGCCGCCCTTCCCGAGCATCACGAGATTAAAAGGTAACGTGAGCACTGATCTGCATCGAGCGGCCGCCTACAACAGTACTGTTGATGGTGCCCGCACCCTGCGGTCTGTCGGGGGTAGAGAGGTTCACCGGATCGTTGAAGTTGCCGTCCGGCGCGCCAAAGCTCGTATGGTTAAAGACATTGGTCGCGTCTGCGCGGAACTGCAGCACCGCACCCTCGAAGAGGTGGAAATCCTTCCCCATCGCCATATTGATGGTATTCACGGCCGGCGCGAGAAGCGAGTTACGCCGCGAATTGCCGAATGTGCCGTTCGCAGCGACCGTATAGGCGGTCGGATCGTACCATTCGTTGATGCTCTTCTTGATGTTCTGAGCCGCGTGCAGAACATTGGGATACCAGCTACCGGCCTGCGAGTAGGAGTTATTCGCCCCGTCGTAGGTCACGGTAAACGGATTGCCGGTTTGATCGATGAGGATCGCCGAAACCTGCCATCCACCAATGCCTGTGTCCAACCAACGATTATTGTTCAGCCACCGCTTGCCGAGTCCAATGGGAAGCTGATAAACAATGCTGCTCTTCAGCGATTGACGGATATCGAAGTTGGACGGCGCGTAGTTGCTGGCCGGGTCATGGAAGTTCTGGAAATTCACTGTGCCGCCCTCTCCATTGAAGGGCGAGACGTCCATGTCGTTCAGGAACTTCGACCAGGTGTAGGCCGCACTAAAGGCGAGCCCTCCGGAGAGACGTCTCCTGGCCTGCGCCTGCAACGAGTTGTAGTTTGAAACTCCATTGAACGTACTTCCCCCGATCCCTTCGTACTGAGGGTAGGGCCGGCCATTGGGATCATCGTTAGGTGAAAGGTTCTGCGCGGGCACCTGGTTAATATCGCCCTTGAACTGCATGTTCGCGCCGTGTTTGCCCACATAGGCCACCTCCGCCGTGATACCAGCGCGAAACTCATGCTGCACGCCCAGCGACCAGGAATAAAGAAGTGTCAGCGGTGTGTGGTAGGGATCGTAGTTAACACTTTGACCGTTGTAAGCGGTAGGCGACCTTGAAGCTTGCAAGTATGGCAGTGGAGTGCTTGTACCATAGACGACTCCGGTCCCATCGAGCGTCGTAATTGGAGTGACACCATTGGTCTGATCCGCGGCATTACCAGAGAAAAGATACCCTTCGCCCGCGGAATTATATCCATACTGATCCATGGACCAGGGGGTGGTGTAGATTCCCCATCCGCCGCGAATAACCGTGTCGGTGCGAGGGGAGTAAGCGAAGCCGAGACGGGGCAGCACACCACTGTAGACAGTGGCCTGCGTCGCATTGCGATGATTCGCCGGGGCAAACCACATCGCGCCATTGGTCCCCGAGGCCTGATTGAAGATAGTTGGATCGAAATCTCCCAGGCGCCCTTCGACCTCGTCCCATCCGCGCTGGATCTGATAGCGGACGCCGAGATTCAGGGTCAAATTCGTACGAAGTTTGAAATCGTCCTGAATGAACAGCTGTGGACTTTTCTGCCGCGAGCCATATATCTGTGAATTGCTGGCGCCCCAGCTCTGTGCATCGCCCAGCAGAAAGTCGGCCCAGCCAGCGCCACTTCCCGATGCCGCCAGATTCGCCTGGGTGTATTGCCCTGAAAAGGAGAAGTCTCCGGCATCGACATTCCCCCACGGCGAGCAATTGCATTCGAGCATGATCAACTCGCCGCCGAAATGAAGAATATGTTTGCCGCGAATCATCGTGACCACATCCGAGGGCTGATAAACATTCTGCGCATAGGTTGTATTTGTGCCTGCATATGGCGAATCGCAGCAGATGTTGCCGGTAATCCAGATATTTGGAAAGATATTGGCCTTTGCGTATTGCAGGCCGATCGTTCCGGGAATGTTCAGCCCCAAAGAGTAGGGTGTCAGAAAGCTGCCCTGGCGAGTGAAACTGAAACGAGCCTCGTTGACGAAAGTCGGGCTGATGGTCCAGACATCGGATGTCTGACTCGAGTAATCGGAGGTGTCATCGTGATAGCACGCCACCGGACAATTCCACTCCGAATAAACTGGTGAATTTGCGTCCCGCACGGCAATCGACGAAGTCAAACGGTTCTTGCTGTTGAAGTCGTAGTCGATGCGCCCGAAGATGCGAGTTGACGGATAGGGAGTTGGAACCAGGTAGTAGTAGTCGCCATTGATGCCCCCGCTGACATTCTGGTTCGGTTTTGGAAAATACTGGAGGAGATTCTTTGCCACACTATCGATCTCGCCAGCGGGAATCACGTTGTCCGTAGCAAACGGGAAGCGGCACATCTGGCCGCCTACGTTGGTCTGGGTCGCCGGATCGAAGAGTTCGCCTGTATAAACATGTGCGCCGGTGCACTGGTTGATGATGGGGTTGTTGTTGGAATCGAGGAGCGGAATCTTGTTGCCGTTCCCATCCAGAGGCTCCAGTTGGGTTTCATCGAATTGCCCGTTGGGCGTATTCACGCCTTTCATCTGGTCCGTCGGCATCGACGTAAATCCGGTGTAGTTTTGGTTATCTATAGATCTGGTCGTAGTTGAAGTAGAAGAACAACTTTCTTGCGCAAAACGGGGCCACCGAATGGAGCCGCCGAACTGGTTGAACTTGAGTGGAGGCACAGGTTGGGTTGGGTCCTGGAAATAGCTTCTCGCGTCGAGAGCGTCATTCTGGAAGTGCTCGTAAAGCGAGCCGTGAAACTCGTTCGTTCCGCCCTTGGTGATCTGGTTGAAGACCGCGCCGCCGATTCCGTATTGAGCGGAGAAATTGGAGTCGTCGATCTCGACTTCGGCCACGGTTTCAAACGTGTCGGTTTCCACGTCGGCGCTATGCGGATTGGTTACCGTACCCCCGTCAGATAGAAAGTTGCCGGTGTAGGGCTGGCCACCGTTCAATGAGACAGCCGCACCCGGATTGGTTACGCCGTTCGCCGATTGGGCTCCGGCGCTGCCGGGAAGCAGGATGGTGAAATTTGCCCAATCCTGGCCAACCTGCGGCAATTGCTCCATGGTCTTCTCGTCGAGTGTGGTTGATTGTTCACCGCTTTCGGTGCCGAGCAATGCCGCTTCATCGGCCGTAACCACGACCTGCTGCTGGGTGCTGCCTACACGAAGCTTCCCGTTCAACGTGATGGTCCCGATGTCCAAAGTGATGGGCCCCAGCACCAGCTTTTCGAAACCAGGCACAGTGATGGTGACTGTGTAAGTTCCGTGGGGAGTGGACACGGTATCGTACAGGCCGTCGTTGTTGGTGGTGAATCTCGTTTCTTCGCCGGTGGCGACGTTCACAACTTGCACGTCCGCTCCGGGCAACACTGCCCCCGATGGATCGGTAACGGTGCCGCGAATCTCGCCGGAAGAGGAACTCTGGGAGTGCGCGATGATACCTGCGCTCAGTAGAAGTCCAAGCGCGATCAGCCAGCTTGAGTATTTGCGTTGCATATTCAGTAGCCTCTTCGAAATTGAATTCACATCCTGCCTCTGTCCCGTGGTGCCTGGATTGCCCAGTTCTCAACTCGGTGATGCCCCGAGTCTCCAGGCAAATCTTCGGCCCGTATTTGCCGGGGAATATTACGGCCAAACCCTGGAAATTCATCTCTTCAATACAAAGACGTGACATTCTTCGTAATGATTAGTTAGTATGTACTCACCAAAAGCGGATTGGCAAGTGCTATTTTTGCCTGAGGCCCAAGTTGGACATTTAGCAAGGACCAAACCAGCGGTCCGTCGACGCATCCGGTTTGCACAGATTGGATAGGTGCTTATGCCGATACACTGCGCAAGCGTGAGCTTGATCGAACTTCAAAAACGATTGAGGGCTCCTTGAGACAAGTATTGAGACAAACCTTGCGACAAACATTGAGACGCACATCGATCCGCATCCTGGCATTTGCCTTCTGCCTTTCCGCAGTTTCAGCCGCATCGGGACAGGATGGTATTCCTGGAGCCGCATGGAAGCGTCCCTTGGGGCTTCCACTTGAGAACCCCGGGGTGACGCGCAACGCCGGTGATATCGATGACGGCTATTGGCAGGGGGTCCCTGTAGGCGGCCTTGGAGCAGGCACCTTCTCGCGCAGCTATCGCGGCGACTTTGCGCGCTGGCACATTAAAGCCGGTGTCCATAAATATGAGCCGGTTGATGCCAATCAGTTCGCGATGTTCCAGCAGTCTGAAGGTGATGCCCAGGGTGTAGCGCAGGTGTTGATGAACGGCAAGCCGCGGGGCGGCGAGCTCTCCGCGTGGCAATGGAACTACCCCGTTGGCGCGGGCGACTACTATGCTCTCTTCCCGAAAGCATGGTTCGATTACAAGTGGGATCGCTTTCCCGCCCACGTAACGCTGGAGCAGTTTTCGCCCATCATTCCCAATAATTATCGCGAGTCCAGCTATCCGGTCGCGGTTTATCGCTGGCATGCTGAGAATCCGACGAACAAGACGGTGACCGTCTCGATACTCTTCTCGTGGACCAATATGGCGGGATGGTTCAGGACGTTCACGCGCGATTTCGCGGGTACTCCGAATCAGGGGGATTTTAACGACTATCGAAGTGAACGAATTGAAGGCGCAGGCACGATGAAGGGTGTAGTCTTCGACCGGAACCGCGGCGGCGCCGATGCGAATGAGTGGGACGGACAGTTTGTAATTGCAGCACTCGATTCTCCCGGCGTTGAAGTCAGCTACCAGACCAGCTGGCTGGCTACTGGAGACGGCAAAGCAGTGTGGGCGCCGTTCTCAAAAGACGGCCGTCTTGCCGATGATCCTAAATCGTGGGTCAGCGACAAGGAGAAACTGGCCGGAGCCATCGCCCTGCGCTTTACGCTCAAGCCAGGCGAGAAGAAGATCATTCCCATGGTGCTGGCGTGGGACTTTCCCGTAGTGCAGTTTGGTGAAGGGAGAAAGTGGTATCGCCGCTATACGGATTTCTACGGAACCTCTGGCCACAATGCCTGGAGTATTGCGCGCGATGGGCTGCTGCACGCTACGGAGTGGAGCGAAGCGATTGACCGCTGGCAGGCCCCTTACGTCAACGACGAAAGCAAGCCGCTCTGGTACCGGGGCATGCAGTTCAACGAGCTCTATGCGCTGACCGATGGGGGAACTTTCTGGGGCCGTGAGGCCGGATCGGACCCGAAGAAGGCACCGACCTTTGCAATGCTTGAATGCTTCGACTATGCCTATTACGGCACGCTCGATGTACGCTTTTATGGTTCGTTGCCGCTCGTGAAGTTCTGGCCGCAAATCGATAAGCAAGTGCTGCGCGAGTTTGCCGATACTGTGCCGAAAGAATGGCCCGAGCAGGGGCTATGGGTTTGGAAGACCGAGCAGACCGGGCAGCCAGTTACGCACAAGCGCAAGAAGATTGGCGCAGTGCCTCATGATCTTGGCGTGCCTGAAGGCGATCCATTTATTGCGGTGAATGAGCCTGGTTGGCAAGACACGAACGACTGGAAGGATCTCAACTCGAAGTTCGTGCTGATGGTCTATCGCGATTATGTTTTGACCGGGAGCGAGGACAAGCAATTTCTGCGCGAAACCTGGCCCGCGATGAAAGACGCGATCGAGTATCTTCGCCAGTTCGATCACGGTGGCGGCGTGCCAGAGAACAGCGGCTATCCCGACCAGACTTACGATGACTGGGTGGTGAAGGGTGTGAGCGCTTACTCGGGCGGATTGTGGCTGGCAGCGCTGCGGGCGGCTGAAGAAACCGCGCGCATTGTCGGCGATGCGCAGACAGCAGCTGAATATCACGCGCTGTTTCTGAAGGGGCAGAAGACTTACATTTCGGAGCTTTGGAATGGCGAGTATTTCCGCTACGACACGAGCAGCGAATCGAGAGACGATATTCAGACCGACCAGTTAGCCGGCCAATGGTACGCGAATCTCACCGGACTGGGCGAGATTGTGCCGCATGCGATGGAGATGTCGGCGCTCAAAGAGATCTTCGACTTCAACGTGATGAAATTCGGCGATGGCCAGATGGGAGCGGCCAACGGTATGAGCTCCGATGGCAAGATCCTAAGCAATGCGGAAGCGAAAGAAGTATGGGTGGGCACAACCGAAGGATATGCCGGATTGTTGATGAGCGAAGGCATGCACGACGAGGCCTGGAAATCGACTTGGGGTCTTTACCACGTGATTTACGAAAGCAAGGGATACTGGTTCCGTACGCCGGAAGCATGGGACGTTACGGGTAATTTCCGAGCCGGAATGTACATGCGGCCGATGGCAATATGGGCGCTGGAAATGACTCCGACGCGAGCGAAATAAGCGGAGTGCAAATAGACGCAATTCGACGTTCTATGGAGAAACTATGCGATTGATTAGCAGGGTTGTTGGGCGTTTAGCTTTTCTCTTCCTCGTGCCAGTCTTCTTGTTGGCTTCAGCAGCGGGCGCCAGGGCGGCTGATCCGTCACCTGAAACCCCAAAATTTCGCGTAGTGGCCATTGCGGAACCCGGCGGCATTCACCTGCCGTTCGTGATAGCCGCAAAGGCCTGGTTGAATCAGCTGGCGACAGAAGACCACTTCACCGTCGACTACATCGAGGACACCGAAAAAATCAACGATGAATTCCTGTCGCACTATCAGCTCTTCATCCAGCTCAATTACCCGCCTTATCGTTGGACGCCAACGGCCCAGGCCGCATTTATCAAGTACATCGAAGAAGGCCGCGGGGGATGGATCGGATTTCATCACGCCGGGCTACTGGGCGACTTTGACGGCTACAAGATGTGGCCATGGTTTTCCGAGTTTATGGGCGGCATTCGCTACACAAACTACATTCCCACATTTGTTGACGGCACGGTGACGGTCGAAGACAAATCGCACCCGGCAATGAAAGGCGTCCCCAGCAAATTCAAAGTTCTACACGAAGAGTTCTATACCTGGGACAAATCGCCGCGGCCGAATGTGCGCGTGCTGGCCAGCGTCGATGAGAACAGCTACGTTCCTGATACGAAGATCAAGATGGGCGACCACCCCGTGATCTGGACCAATGAGCACTACAAGGCGAGAAACATTTACATCTTCATGGGGCACCACGCCGATCTCTTCGAAAACCCCGCATTCACCACGATCTTTAAGAACTCGATTTTCTGGGCTGCGCAGCAGAAGCCGACAAGGTGATCAGGTCAGTCGTTACATCGCGACGGAAGGTCTAGAGAGACCCTCCGTACAGCCGGTCTGGAGACCGGCGGTACAAAACGCAGGGGACTGCGAGAATGACGGTTAGTTTCCTTGCCAGTACTTCTGGAATCCGATGTACTCCGCCGGGACCGAAGCGAGGATCTTGCGGCGCAGGTCGAGCATGTCCACCGACCCCATGGTGCTGAACAGAACCTTGCCACCGGGAGCGAGCAGGACTGTGTACGGCACGGCAGACTTCCAGTTGGGATCGAATGCCTTTTGCAGCGCGGCCGTATCGTCAGAGGCGAAAAGCAAATTGCGACTGGAGGCGTGTTTGCGCTCGAGAAATTTCAGCACAAATGCTTTCTCATCCGGCGTATTAGCCGAAACGGTCACCAGATTAAAGCCGCGGTCGCTGTACATTCTGAAGGTGTCCTGCATATCCGCGAACTCCGCTACACAGGAGCCGCACCATGTGGCCCAGAAGCTGACCAGCGTGTAGTTGTCCCCGGCATTGGCGCGCAGCTTTTTCAGTCCCTCCGCGTCGACCAGTTCGAGCGTGACGGGTTGCGCATCGAGCTTCTGCTCCGCGGCCACTCGCAGAGCTTCCTTCTCCTGCCACTTGGTGGAGCATCCGAAGGCAACTGTTTGCGTGACAGGTACGGGTTTACCGGCCAGCAGGGCGTCGATCGCGTTGCGCGCGTCCTCGGATTTCACCTTCTCAATGCGGTAATTGTCGTCAATGCGTCCTTCGTATTGAAGACGGCGGCTCTTATCGAAGATGAAAACATGCGGCGTGGCCTGCGGTCCGTAGGCCCGCGTGACCGACTGCGTTGCGCCATCGTAAAGGTACGGATAATGCAGATGCTTCCACGCGTAGCGGACCTTCATCTCCGGGAGAGTGTCGCCCATGTCCGAGCAATCCAGCTCATCGATAGTCAACGCCTTGGGGTCATTGCCCTGTATCGCCACCACGGCAACGCCGCGCTGCCTGTAATCTTCGTAGAGCTTCTCGATGCGCTGCTCGTACACCTGCGCAATTGGGCAGTGGTCACAGGTGAAGACCACGACCAGTACCCGGCTAGCAGCGTAGTCGCTCAACTTGTGCATTTTTCCATCGACGCCGGGAAGCTCGAAGTTGGGCGCATTTGATCCCAAAGCCAGAATGGGATGAGCCTGAGCGTGGGCACTTAGTGCCACAATCGACAGCAGTGCGGAAGTCAACAACTTTTGCATGATAACCTTCTCTCGCGCGATACTCGCCACCCGCTTTTGGGCGCGAGCAATGTTTATACTCCGCGCCGGAAGCAGCCGGAAATGTTTCTAATGTTGTATAACAAAGTGATTGCGAACTGCAAGCGCCAAAATTACAAATCGCAATTACAGTGTCGGCTGCGGAAGAAGAACCAAGGGAAGAGCTTCCAGGGCCAGCGAGATGCAGCCCCAGAGCACCGCGCGTTGGCCGGGAGGGCTCGACGCGATTCTGGTCACCGCGAATTCTCCGCCCTCCAGCTGCTTCTGGACAAATTCAATCAGCACTGAATGGCTGCCAATCTCGCCGCCCAACACGATTAACCCCGGATTTAAAATCAGGGAGAGATTCACGATGATGTCGGCAACGATCTCAGAGTGCTGGCGCACGATCTTAACTGCACAGCCATCGCCCTCCTGAGCCAGATTCAAAACATCGAGAGCGTCGACGTCTGCATTGCGAGAGCCGCGAGATGACTTGCCGCGGGCCTCATTCCAGCTTTTCATAATCCCCGGGCTGGTCAACACACTCTCCAACTCGCCGAACTCGTGAATGGTCAATTGGCGGCGAGAGATGGAGGGCAGACGTAAATAGGCAATTTCGCCCGCAGACCACTCCGCGCCATGGTGAATCCGGCCGCCGAGAAAGATCCCTGCTCCCACATTGGTGCCGATGTTGATGAAGACGAAGTCCTTCACTCCCTGGGCCGATCCGCGAAAGTGTTCGCCCTGCGCAGCGAGATTCGTATCGTTCTCGACGATCACGGGGCAACCCGCAATCTTGCTGAGCATGGCGCGCAAAGGAACCGAGTGCCAGCCCTCAAGAGTGCTGATTAAAAGAACATTGCCTTCGTCCACATTGGTGATGGCAGGCACTCCCACTGCCAGCGTCAGCAGCTTGTCGCGACTCTTCATTTGCCTGCGCAAAAGGCCCTTCAGCTCCTCCCCGATCAGGCTGCAGATTGCTTCCGGAGTCGTCTTCTTCCTGGCAAGCGAAACTTCCATCCGATCCAGTTCGCTGCCGTTCAGATCGGTAAGGAGAAAAGAAATGTTCCGCGAGGTGATTTCGACGGCCAACAGGCAACCACGCTCCGCCTTGAAGCGCAACATGTCCGGAGGCCTGCCGCCGCTGGATGGTCCTTCACCAAGCGGCTCGACCAGATCCGCCGAAAGCAGGTCTTTTACGACATTGGTGACCGTGGGCGCGCTCAGCCCGGAAGCGCGCACAAGATCGGCCCGGGAGCAGGAACCACTTTCGCGCAGCAGCTTGAGAATGCCGTGAGCATTGGTGTGACGCAGGACCGACGGGCGGCCAATGGGAATGGATCTTTTCTTCACTTTGTTCCTTAAGAGTATATTCGGCAAAGAGAAGCTCAGCCAGCCTATTTGGTTCTTGGCAGCCAATCTGAACCGTTACCGCCCCGCCTTTTAAACAAAGAAGTCCTTGCTTTCGCGTCGCTCAGCAATGATACTAAATAAACATTACGAAGTGTCCTGAGATACTGCGTGCTTTGCGCTGGGCAAGGCACTTCGCGAGGAACGGATCGAGAACGGATCGGGGAACGGATGATGCGGGAAACGACAACAGATCAACCGCGATGGATCGGCGGGGTTGAACCTCGGCCGGAACTGTTGACGGCAACCGGCACCGAGATTCTGGAGATCGAATGCCGGGAGCAGCCACAAAAACTCCGCGAACTAATCCAGGCCTATTCCCGTGACACCGAAATCCAGACTGCCCTCGCGAAGCTGCGCGGCCTCTCGCAGAGACAGGGTCCCATTTTGTTTATCGGAATGGGGGCGTCTTACTGTTCGTCGTTCAGTGGATCTGTGCTCCTTCAGACGCACGGCAGGCCGTCCTTCACAGTGGACGCCGGTGAGTGGCTGCATTATGCGCAATCCGTATGGGACGACGCTGCCTTTTCCGTGCTTCTGACTGCATCGGGAGAGAGCGCCGAGCTGGTGGAGCTGATGAAGACCGGCAGCGATCGGCCCCTCGGGCTGATCTGCAATAACTCGGCCAGCACCTGCTGGCGCCTGGCGGAGAATCGTTTCCCGGTGCTGGCAGGCCCCGAATACGGCAATGCAACAAAGACATATAGCAATACCGCTGCTGCCGCTATTCTTCTTGCATCTGAAGTGCTGGAACGTCCCTGGCAGGGAGAAGCCGTGCGGGTCGCGGAGAACTTCGCTATCTCACTCGATCGCATCTTCGCTCGCCGTAAAGACCTGGAAGAGTTTTGCCGTGGAGCCGCCAATATCGAGATTGTGGGCCGCGGCGCGGCCTATGGCGCCGCCGTGATGAGCGCGTTGACCATCCGCGAGATGAGCGGTTTTCGCGCTGCCGCCCACACCGGCGCAGGTTTCAAACATGGGCCCAACCTCGACGTAGACGGGACGCACGTGGCTATTATCTACGCGCTCGGGCGCGCGGCCAGCCTGGGAGTCAAACTCGCCGACGAATGCATCCGGCGGGGCGGAAAGGTGGTGCTGGTATCTGCTGAAGACCGCGCCCCTGCAGAGCGGCTCTTTCCGGTGCGTCTCGATGCGGTGCCTGAGCCGTGGGAAGGAATTACCGCGATTCCCGTGGCACAAGCCCTTACGCTGGCCATGGTGGAAAGAAGCGGATGCCGCTTGCCGCCGCGCTTCCAATACGGTGCGATGGAACAGTAGGATAAGGAGCCAAGTGAATCGCGAAGCCAGTTCGATCCGCAGAGAAGAACCCGCAGAGACGCACGTGCGCCGCGGCTTTTTAGGCCGCGTTTCACTGATCGCCGGATTGGGCGGCATCCTCTACGGATTCGATATGGGGATCATCGCTGCGGTGCTGGTCTTCGTGCGCGAATCGTTCACACTCTCGACGCGCATGGAAGAGATCGTCGTGAGCGTAGTGCTGGTAGGCGCAATGTCTGGGGCTGTTGCGGGCGGCAGCATTGCCGATCGCATTGGACGCCGTTCCACGCTGGTGTGGGGCGGCGTCATCTTCCTGCTCGGGTCGCTGCTGGCATTCTGGTCGCCTGACGTTACCATTCTCATTGTCGCCCGCGGCCTGCTCGGAATTGCGATTGGATTTACCTCTGTTACCGCTCCGGTATATGTCTCGGAACTGGCGCCGCCGCAGTCGCGCGGACTACTCATCGGCCTCTACCAATTCGCGCTGACCATCGGCATTGTGCTTGCCGATCTGGTCGGCTACTGGCTGGCGGGGCAGCATGCGTGGCGAATCATGTTCGGCCTGGGCGCAGTGCCCGCAGCGATTTTTCTCGCGCTCATCTTCACGCTTCCTGAAAGCCCGCGCTGGCTCTTCGCGCAGAATCGCATAGCGGAAATGCAACAAGTGTTGAGCAGCTATACCGATGCGGCCGGCGCCAGGTTGCTGATCGAAGAGATTCGCACGGCTCTTGCCATTTCGGTGGAACAGCGCTGGAGCGAGCTTTGGAAACCGGCCGTGCGCACTTCGCTTTTCATAGCAGTGGGCTTTACCGTGCTGCAGCAGGTTACCGGCATCAACACCATCATCTACTACGGCCCGCGGATCTTTGCGCTGGCCGGCATCACTTCCAACAAGAGCGCAATCTTCGCCACGCTGCTGGTTGCAGTCACCAACATGCTGGCAACTATCATTGCGCTGGTCCTTGTCGATCGCGTGGGACGCAAGCCGCTGCTATACGCGGGCGTGAGCGGCATGACGGCATGCCTGGTTATGCTTGCGTACTCGTTTCACGTGCCCACTGCTTTTGGAGCAGCACCCGGCCTGGTGGCTACCGTCTGCCTGATGGTCTATATCACTTGTTTCGCGTTCAGCATGGGCCCTATCGCATGGATACTGGTGTCGGAGGTCTTCCCGCTGCGCGTGCGCGGCCGCGGCGTCGCGGCTGCATCGCTCGGCTCAGGCGCATCCAATTTTCTGGTCTCCATAACCTTTCTTTCGCTGATCAACGCCGCCGGCAGCAGCGTCACGTTCCTCATTTACGCAGCGTTTTGCGTTCTCACGCTGCTCTTTGTGCGCTTCATAGTTCCGGAGACCGCAGGGCGGATGTTGGAAACAATCAGTTCCGAGGCAAACGCGGCGCCTGACCGAATCGACAAACCGATAACAGCTCACCAAGTTTAGAGCGGCTAAGGAAACAATGCGGCAAGAGATAGAAAAGATCGCGACAGTAGAACAGAATGGACACGCAACCACAGAGCCCGGATACGTGGCAGCAGTCGATCTGGGCGGCACAAACCTGCGTCTCGCTTTGGCAGACATGTCAGGAACGATTCTCACCCGATGGTCGTCCTCGACCGTTGGCCTTCACGGACCTGAAGCGGTGATCCAACTGCTCTGCACAGGCACGAAAAGGATGCTGCGCGAAGTTGCGACTCTTCCGGATGCCCTGCGATCCATTGCAATCGGCGTACCCGGCATAACGGATGTGGATAACGGCATCGTCATCGCCGCCTCCTACCTGATGGGTTGGAGAGATGTACCTTTACGCGCGCTGGTTGAGAGAGAGCTGAATGTAACGGTGTTTGTCGACAATGACGTCAATATGGCGGCCATGGGCGAGCAGTGGTCCGGAATGGCTAAAAATGCCAAAGATTTTGTCTTTCTCGCCATCGGGACCGGCATCGGGGCCGGCATAGTACTTAATGGCAGACTGCATCGTGGAAGCTCCTGGGCCGCCGGCGAGATCGGATATATGTTAGTGCCCGGAGCGGCGAAGATTCCGGCGACGAGCGACGAGCCTGGAGCGCTGGAGAGCATGATCGGCGGAGAAGGCATCAAAGCTCAATGGCAAGAACTCCGGAGCCGGGAACCGGCTGCGCCCTCCACAGAGTTCAACGCGACCGAAATCTTCGATCGCGCGGTCGAAGGCAATACCGACGCGCAGGCGCTTTTTTGCCAATCGGCCACCATGCTGGCGCAAGCCATCTACAACATCTGGTTGGTTCTCAATTGCCCGCTCTTTGTGCTGGGCGGCACTGTTGGCATGCACTCCGCACTTTGTGAAGCGGCGCAAAAAATGCTGAATCAGTGGATCGTGCAGGGCAGCCCGCGCCTGGTTCGCAGCACGCTGGGGACAGATGCACAACTGCTTGGTTCCATTCGCGCCGCGCTGGAGACTGCGCAAGCCAGTATAGTTCCGTCCGCCATCTGCGCGAATTCCGACTAAGAACCAAGAACGCGGCGACAATTCAGATCCCTACGCCGCCTCGCCGTTCCGTGAGTCGTTTGATCGGCTAGCCCGCTGCACTCGGTGCATTGAGCGCCCGGGTAGCTTATCGCGCTGTTCGTAAAGCGGCGAATAACAGCCTTCATGTCACATAAAACCTTGTTCAGCCCTTTAAGACCCGTAATACCGATCAGGCAACTGCGCACTGCAAACGCACTTCTACAGACAGTGAAGCGCTTCCAAGACGCATCGTCGGCACGTCGCCTTGGGAAGACGCTTTACAGTTGGGGCAGGGGCGCTGGATTTTCGCGATTTCTCTGGCTTACTGGGCGAGAAGGAGAATCGCACTGGCATCGCCCGGACCCTGCCTCGTTCATCCATTCTTCGCAACCGTAGAGCGGTTCCAGGATAGAAGTACCCTATCCAGCTTCTGTGCAGGGTCGTCCCTCCTTGGGGTCGGGACGACTTAGCTGTATCGGCTCCGGGGTATAGCAATCCTGGAACCGCTGAAATTCCGAGGATTCCATGGCTATTGAAACAGTCAGCAACAAGTTGACCAACAAAGAAGTTGAGGAGACCCTGCGGTCGGTCATCCAGACTCTCATCGACGGACAGGAAGGTTTTCAAAAGATAGGCGAACACTTGAAGGACGAGGCTCTGCGAGGTTATTTTGCAGCCGAATCACTGAAACGCGCGGAGTTTCGGGGTGAGATTGAAGAGACGCTGCATCAGGACGGCGTCCACGACGTGAAAGAAAAGGGCACGGTTGGAGGGACAGTGAAGCGCACCTGGGGCGACATCAAGGCTCACCTTGGCGGAGGCGATCATACGCTGCTGGAGACGACTGAGGCCGCTGAGGACGCAGCGAAGAAGGAGTATGAAAAAGCGCTTGAAAATCAATTGCCGCTGCCAATCAAACAACTGCTCACCACGCAGTACGCGCATATCCAGTCTTCACACGATTATGTGAAGGCTGCGCGTGACAGCCGTAAATAACGGGTCCCGTAGATTGCAACTCCTCGATAAGAGGGATGGCCCGAGCACAGGGTGCTCGGGCCGTCGTTATTGATAGAGATCGCAACGGCGGTGCAGTTGGCCTACCAGCGGAAGAAGCGATAGGGGTCGTCCCACTCTTCCGGGGTATCAAGATAGAGGCCTGTGGACCAGCGTTTCTCGTTATGCGCGACCGGCGTCGCAATGCGCTCGAGTATGGGCGTCTCGCCCGCGGACTGCAAATTACCGAGCAACCGCGCAACCAGGCATGAAGCGCGCCTGTAAGTGCGTTTCACATTCATCTTTTCGCCGGAATAGTCAAACTGCCAGGGCACGAGTTGGCAAAAAACCACGCGCTCGTCGGCCGCTATGGCCAGCACTCCATCGCCGATCACCGTTGCGCCCGCGGAGATCAAGGGAAGTTCGCGCGGATCGCGATTGTGCACTTCGGCCGGCGACACGCCCGCCAGCGGCGAATTGGCGGAAAAGGTTTCAAAGCAGGCGGCGATGTGCTCACGCCTCACCATGGAGACGTTCACGGGCAAAAACGAATTTGCTTCTGCTTCGTCGAGTCCCAGCGTCAGCACATGGCCGCCCGACCTGACCCACTCAGCAACTTCAGCCTTGCGAACTGCCAGCTTCACGGTTCCTCCGGAACCAACCACCAGCACTTGATTCGCGGAGAGTTCTTCGCCATCGTAGACAGTGAGCTGCACGCCCGCCGAGGCAAGATACATTTTTCCCGCAATATCGCCCGCGTAAACCACCGTCCGCATCGGACTCGGCTTCCACGCTGCAACGTATTCGACGATGTTGCGGGCCAATGTCTCCGCTGCCGGGTCGGATTCTGTGCGCCCGCTCACGTCCGTTTGACAGAAAATCACCATGCCTTTTCCGGCGCGATGCTGGAGGAGAGACGAATACTGAAGGCTGTAGCCGCCATCGAGAATTGGAAGAAAATCTCCGCAGGCAGGCTTCTCGATGAGCGCTGAGGCTACATTACCGCGATTGCCGCAGCGCCACACGCGAGTTACGGGCAAGCCTGCCCACTCGACCGTGGGTGAGCCGCTGAATTGCGGGGAAAGTTCATAGCTCAGGCGCGGGGGCAGCGTGGTCGAGTCGCCGCGCCAGTTGCACAAGTGCTCGTCCGCGATGCCTCTCAGAACCGGATGATCGGGCACTCGCGTGAAGACCCAGCGCAGGCCGTATTCGGCGATCCGGAATCCGAGCCGCTTTTCGAGCACTTCGCCGCTCTGTTCGAAGACGACAACCTTAAGGCCATCGTGAACCGCGCTGAGGCTCGGTGCCGCGTTCTGCAGATTCAGCGCACCCTTCCCGATGATGAGCACTTCGTATTCCGAAACGCTGCCGTTGGCGTCCACGGGCTCCCAATGAACCCCCATGCCATCGAGCAGTTTCCCTGTGTCTCCCCTGGGATCGAAGAGTGCGATCTTTGCGACTGTGCGCGGAGTGGCGGGCCGCGGCAGAACATCAATCGCGAATGAATCCTTCTGCATTTCGCCGTTACCGAAATCGACGGCGGCTTGCAGGCTATATCGTCGGGGCGCCAGATCCGATGGCAGATCGAGCTTCATCGGCAGGCGTATTTGATCGCCGGGCGGCACGGTGACCGTCGACTTTCCACTTATGGGCTGCGGAATATCGAAAGACCACTTACAATTCGCAGTAACTTCAACCCGGGAGTTATTGATGAGGATAAGTTGTTTCTCGGCGAGCTCACCGGCGTAGAGGTTGTGATCCTTACTGGTGAAGGCTGCGGGCTTGCCTCCGATGTACGCCAGCAGAGGCATGTAATTGCGATACAACATTTCAGCAACGGGCGTAGGCGTCCAGTCGGTGGGATGAAATGCCAGCAGTTGACGCGCCTCTTCCTCGTGAACGTATACCGGGCGCGGGCCGGGCTGCTGCAAGTGATTCCAGTCCACTTCGAGTTTCAGGTTGTCGATATCTGTCGCGCGCGATGAGCGTATCCAGTACTGCTGGGTATCCCACGGTGACGAAGTGGCAGTTTCCCACGTGCGCATGGCGCGGTAGTTCTCAGTCATCTGCGCAGCCAGCACGCGGAAAACGTCTTCGAATTCCGTCGAGCCGAAGGGATGCGGGCAATCCCATCGCCGCCACACACGCCCCAGGCGGAACTGCTCCGCCTCCCAGCGCAGGTTTTCCTTTTCCGCGTCATTAATCTGGTAGGCGCGTGCGCCAAGGGTTTGCGCATTCCACTCCGCCATGCAGTACTCCCACGGCACAACCGCATCGCCGAATGCCCGCTTGCCCTTGTACCAGCCGCGGTACATCGCCCAGTCCCACAGCAGCGGAACGCTGTATTCACACGGGAAGACCGGCTTTACGCCAAAGGCCGCCCAGTGCTGAAACCAATCCGACATCTCCTGCGGCGGAATCCAGTTTCCGTAGAAATTCATCGCATCCATCGAACCGAGGTTGCCCGCGTGGTGGTAGACGATGCGGCTGGGGTCGAGCCGCTTGAGAATCGCCTCTGCCCGCAACGCGCGCCCTGCGTTGATCGCACTCCATTTCTCGCGCGGAGCGAGGATGCCGTCAATCATGTCGGGGTTCATGTCTTCGCCGTAGCCGGTGCCGTTGTGGCTGGTGGAATAGCAGACCACCGAGGGATGATTCTGCGCCACGCGCACATAAAACGCCGCATGTTGTGCGTATCCATTTGTTAGATCTGCGTCCGGTTTGTCCCATCTGTACTGGCCAAAGTGCGGCTGGGAAAACGCAACCAGCACGCCTTCATCGTCAGCGGCTTTTAGAACCTCCTCAAATGCCCCATGCGTGCCCGGTTCGCAACCGTAGTTATGCGTGTAAACAAAATTAATGCCGAAGCTTTTATAGCGTTGCAGAGTCCCGCGCGTGGCTTCGTAACTCGCCATGATCTCGCTACCCTGGGCATTGTCGAGAGGAATTGCGGCGATACAAAGGCGCGTGCCGTTCAGGTAGAAATCTCTTTGTTCGATCCAGAACTCTCTGAAGCCGAAGCGAACCGGCAGCGCCGCATCCAGAACTTTGCCGCTCGAATCATGCAGGGAGACGCTCACGTCGAACTGGTTTTGCGGAGTCAGCGTGTCCCACAACTTTTCAGGCCGCCAGTTCTCCGTTATCCGGATACGGCCGCTCGTAAGTTCGTTTGGCCGGAACGGCAGGCTCGCAAACTCCTTCGCTGGTTCATCGCCGCCGCCGGGGAAGATGCGCGCGCTCATTGAGTAAGTTCGTTCGGGATCGAGCGCAGCAAGCGCCAGGTTAAACGTGATCTCCCAGGAGCGAACCGAGGTCTCCACTTTGACATCGGCAATGCGCGCGCCGGCAGGCGTGCTCGCCAGGTACACATCGCCGCACAGTCCACGCCGCTCCACGCTGCCCGCCACCTGTCGCGCCGCAGCGCTGTCGCTGAATGACATCATGACCGCCTTGAGCGGCATGGCCACCACAAGCATGCTGAGCATCTGCCTTTGGCCGGGGTGGCATATCCCGGTTAGATCGACTTCGCCGCCCGGAAAACGCATCTCCCCAACTTTTGCGCCGTCAAGGTAAACCATGGCATAGGAGTTCAAGTAACCTGCGCAAAGTGCAATGCGGCGGCCCGCCCACTGCTGCGGTACAACGATCTCCCTCTCGTACCACGCTGAAGTTACGCCGTTCGCGTCCGGTGTTTCCCAGGTTGGATTTGGAAGGTAAAGTTGCGAGCCGGACCACTCGTGATTTCCGCCCGGCCATGCTTCAGGCACGCGGAGGCGGCCCCAGTTGCCTGTGGGCACAACATCCGCTCCGCCGCCGGCCGGTTGCCAACGCCAGAGACCGTTTGCGCAAATTCTCTCACGCGTGGGAGTCGATTCGTGATAAGCCTTCGCCATCTCCCACAGCACATCATCGGCGGGTGGAGTTGCCTGTTGCGCGTTCGCATCCGTGCGCAAGGCTAAATACGCAGCAGAGCCAGCCAGCCCCCTTAGAAAACCCCGTCGATCGATGTCCATCATGTGAACGAGCCTACATCAGCGGGCGCCGGTGTCCTGCGCCTGCACCTTCGCCGTCTGCTGAAAGGTCACTTGAAGCGAAGGAACAATCAGCTCATCGGTCAGCAGCGTGTGAGCGTCGTCGGCCAGAATCTTCAGGCTCCGAGCCTTGCTGTCGCCGGCCGCCGCAATCATCTCTTTCTTCGTCCCTGCCGCGCCGCTCACCGTAGCCGCATGAGTAAAATTCACCTCACCAAAGTCGGGCAGCTCGGCGTACTTCTCCGGTCCTCCGCAGCCAAGGTCGGGGCGCTCCACAATCCACTCCGCACTCGCGCCCGATGGACCCTTGATGGCAGGATTCACTGCATTCCCGCATGCGTCCACCCCTGGCAGCGGCACCACCGTCACGGGAATCGCGTCGCCGGTGACCAGGTTGGCCATGGCCACCACGCCGCGGCCCGATCCATCGTCGTGCTGGCCAACAAACACCGCAATCGTATGCCCCGCCTCAACATTGAACCCGGTCAGCATGATGGGCGGCGCGGGATACCATTCATACCAGGCAAAGCATTCTCCGGCACCGCCCGCTCCCACAGCCTGAGCGGTGCCTGCCTGCAAAAGATTGACGTCGTTCAAATACCCGCCAAGTCCCACCCAGATTGCGCACGAGTACGTGGGCTCAGTGCCGCCGGGAGGGATCTGAATCTCCGGAATCGTCCAGCTGCCCCACGCCTCCTGATACGGCGGCGCATCGGTCATCACCAGCCCGCCCCAGTTCGACGTGACGCCCGGTTCTGCCACATTTCCAGACGGCGCTCGCGCCGGGCGAATCGGCCGGAACAAATAGTCGTGGCGCACCGTGAGTTGCGGCACCACAAAGCGCTTGATCCGCCGCATTGCGCGCAGCCAGGCTCGTGCGGCATTGGGCAAAGCCCTCGGATCGGGCCGGTGCGGCAAGCCGTGCACGTGCAAATCGTCGTCGGCGGCGCGCAGCAAATCGGTCCCGTCGGCCGGCGGTTTGATAAAGAAATGCTCGTCGAGATTGGTAGGAATCAGTTGCCGCTCGTGCATCGTATTGCCTCGCCTAACCTTAGGTCACGCAAGGCCATCAGCACAAGCAAATCGTTGGTGAGTCGCGCCTCTCACAGGGTGTCCCAATAAAAGCCGGCTCTACTCACTGCTCTAATCCGACTGCAGCAATAGAGCCCAGTCATTCCGATCGGGCGCGTCAGGCGATGTCCAGCTTGGTCCGGTTGCATCCGGCAGATCCACCTTTTCTCCCGTCATCGCACTGAACCAATGCACGTGGTAATGTCCCGGCTCAAGATGAACGGTTACATGCCCCGCGTGGGGCAGGTATACGGCGTATGTCTTTCCAGGATCGGCCAGGCAGTAATTGCCATTGTCCACCAGCTCATCGTGCGGATTGGTCTTCCACCACTCGAAGCTGGTGAAGAAATCCACCATGTGCTCGTAGCCCAGAAACATGGTCATCGTATCGTCGCCCCGGCCGTTCAACCATCCGCCACCCATGTCCGGCCAGATGTTCGTGCCCCGCCGTACCGTTTCTCCCGCGGTCTGGTACCCGCCCGCCATCGCAATATCCCATGCCGTCCGCCGCAGCACATCGCTCGAGTCAGATCCCGGCAGCGCCCACAGCGGGTAGTGATCCTCGTACCCATATTCCTCATTGGTCTGCGGGATAATGCGGCCGGTCTTCTGCTGCAGCATGCGCGACTCCAGCATCAACCGGTGCTGATCGCGCGACCACTCCTGGTACGAAGTGAATCCGAACCATCTCGATGCCCGGTCCTGGCGCTCGATGTGCACTGGATGGCTGGTCTCCAAATGTTTGTATGGATCCCAACCCTGCAACAGCGTTCCCGTCTCATGCGTCCACTTCTCGTCGCGGAACGAATCGAGGTCGTCGCCCAGGTCCCATGTGATGTTCGAGAATGCGCCGAATCGCGCCACCGCGTAGCGGATAAAGCGGTGCTCATCCTCGCTCCCTGCGGCCGGAAACACATGACTGTCGTTCATCATCAGCACCACCGAGATATTCATGTCCTGCTCGCGCGCAAACTTCAGCATTCGGTCGAACCGCTTCCAGTACCCCAGGTTGAACCGCGAGTAATCGAATCCAGGATGGTTGTAGTCGTCCGCATCTTCGGCCTTCCACGGATCGAGCATTACCGACCACTCCGGCCCATTCATCACCGGTTCGCCAAAGAACGTGTTCTCGCGCCCTTCGATGGCCACGCGCATCCGGTTCACTTTGAGCCGGTGCAGCCGCTCGATGCTGAAGTCGATGACGCGCTCTTCTTTCCAGCCCATGATGAAATATGCTGTCGTCCCGTTGAAGAAGAAATGCTCTCCGGTTCCCGTCCAGATAAAGTGCCACGGATAAGCGGGATCAACCCCGAGAATCCCCCGCCGGTGCGCCTCGACCGAAAGGAACCTGCCGCTGGCCGTCTTCTTGTAATCACCCTGCTGATAGGTGACGGTGTACTTGAAATCGCCTGCAGCAATCGGCATGAAACGAATCCGGTACACGCTGCCGTCATTGCTGTCGGCAAATCCTTCCACATTCCAATGCCGCGCGCCATCGACGGTTTCGAGCGTCCCCGTGAGTGCCGCATCCGTAAAAGGATTGCGAACATCCGGCGTCATTACTGACGCGGTTATCTCGACATAATCGAATCGCTCCACCTGCGCCGGAGCAGTGGAGAACGAGACCTCCGCCGGATCAGCCGACAACGCTAGCGGCGTAAGCGCGACAATACCGATCGAGAACCATTGCAGCATGCGATTCATCTGGGAATCCTCGCAGTGGATTTTAGACTATGAGCCGCGCGTCTGGCGTCCTGAGTCTATAGTTCGCTTAAATAATCGAAGCGTCATCCTGAACGAAGGTCCCCGCGGCGACCCCAGGCGAAGGACCTGCATTTGCTTTGCAACAAACTTCGGATTGACCACATTCGCTGAATCCCGGGCCGGAAACAAGAACCCATCGTCTCTCACTCGCATCGCAGCGCAACCACGGGATCCACCTTCATTGCTCTCCGCGCCGGAAGGTAGCTTGCGACAAGCGTTGCGACCATCAGCACCAGCGATGCGCCCACATAGGTGAACGGGTCCTTTGCCGACACGTGATAAAGCTGGCTTGCCAGCAGCCGCGTGGCCCCGAAAGCGCAAGCTACTCCCGCGGCTACGCCAATCGCCGCCGCCTTCGCTGTCTGCCCTAAAACAATCATCCGCAGCACGTCGCTCCTGCTTGCCCCAAGCGCCATGCGAATACCGATCTCGTGCGTCCGCTGTTCCACCCCATACGAGACCACTCCCGCCGTTCCAATCAGTGCCAGCAGCAGCGCCAGGCAATCGAAGACGCCTAGAGCCTGTTATTAACTTTGTGGAAAGTTCAACGAAATCAGCAAGTTGCAGCAATTTTACCGCATCCGACTTTGGTTTGCAAGTACTCTGAAATCAGCAGCTTGCGGAAAAGTTAATAACAGGCTCTAGGTCTCTGACCGTGTGATGTTGTTTCTGTTGTAGCCGAACTTGTTACGTGCTTTTTTGCGCGTGAACTGCCAGTTGATGGTGACGTGGTTGCGGTTCATCTTTCGGTTCCAGGCTTTGGCTTCCCGTCGTAGATCGCTCAGTGAAGGAATGCGGCGTTGGCCAAGGCACTGACGGCTGAACAGGCTGATCTCGATCTCCGCCTGATTCAGCCAGCTGCCGTGTTTCGGAGTGTAATGCACCGTGAAACGCTCCCACAACAGACCGCCGATCTTTTCGCCGAACCGGTCCACCAGCGCCTTGCGGTTATGTGAACTCAGATTATCCATCACCAGGTGGATGGTTTCGGCCTCTGGATAGCTGGCTACGATCTCCACCAGATAGTCGGCGAACTGCTGCGAGGAGCGGTTCGCGGTTGGTTTGGTAAAGTGCCGCCCGGCCTTTGGCTGGACACCGCAGAATACGTTGGCCGTGCCGCGACGCTGGTACTCGCAATCACGCCGGGCAATCCGTCCCGGCCGCATCGGCCGCGGCGGTCGAACATCGGCGTGCAGCACCACAGGCTTCTCATCCACACAGACCACGGGCTCCCTTTCCGATAGCGGCTTTTCGTAAATCTTGAGTACGTCCTCCATGCGAGCGATGTACTCTTCATTCAGTTCTGCCACGCACCACATTTTTTTCCCGCCACGGCTTCAGTTCGTGGCCCTGAAGCAGGATGCGGATTGTCTCCCGACCCACCTGCGGTACCAGCTTCCGCTTTACCGCTTCGGTGGCGATCAGGCGCACACTCCACCGCGCTATGCCCTCTGGGGGCGGCGAGCACACCATGGCGATGATCCGCTGGCTCTGGCCTACGTCCAGAGCTCGCTGTTTGCCGGGCCGCGGCCTTTCGTACAGTGCCGACTCAAGCCCCTCTTCCTCATAGCGCCGGGCAACAGCTCGCACCGTTTTCGCAGCTACGCCCACACTGGCCGCCACCTGTGCCGCCTTCTGCCCACTGTCAAGCTGGCGGAGAATCGAAGCACGCCGCAACACCCGCGAAGACTCCCGCCCCTTCGCCAGCATCCCGGAAAGCTGCTGCCGGTCCTTCCTTTCCAATTGAACATGCACCCGATGGTAGCTTTGCATGTCCCTACTATGCGGCCATCTCCATCGCCATTAAAGTGACTGCAAAGGTACATCTTTATACAGTCATAGACCTAGCAGCATGCTCACGAACTGCCGATTCCCGAGCCCAGCCTCGAGATAGGACTCCATCGTGACCGTCTTGGGAACTGGCTGCTCCGGATTGAGCGCGTGAATTGTTGCCGCTACCACATGCGACGCCGCATCGGGATTCCCGGAAGTCCGCACCACAAAATCCAGTGCCGGCATTGCCGCCTGGGCGGCCGGAATGTAGACCTCCGGCATCGCCAGCTGCTCCAGCCCAAACTGCTTCACATCCGCCACCACGCCCACGATCTGCATCTTCGGCACTGGCGCGTATTGCACGTAAATGGGCCGCCCGGCAACATGATCCTTGTTTATGGTTTTCGCCATCGCTTCATTCACCATCACAGCCGGGGACGTGCCGGCTCCATCCGCATCGCTGAAGTACCGCCCGCTCAGCAGTGTTATCTCCATGGTCTTGAAGTAACCCGGCATCACGATGTTGATCTGCGTCCACGGAGCCTGCGTGCTCAAAGCTGCCGAACCGCCACCAGGCAAATACGGCGAAGTCCAAAACGCTCCGTTCAACGGCAGGCTGAAACCGGCCGTGGCATCCTGCACTCCCGGCAAACGGCGCAGTTGGGTCAAAACCTCGCGATAAAACTCAGGATTTTTTTGATCGCTGCCCGTCCCCGGCACATGCACGGTCTGGATTGCCAGCAGATGGTCAGCTTTGAATCCGGGATCGATGTGCACCACCGCCGACAGGCTGCGCAATACCAGCCCCGTGCACACCGTCACCACCAGCGCCACTGCAATCTCTGCCGCCAGCAGTGCCGAACGCAGACGCGCCTGGCTGGAGCCGTGATTATCGTGCAGCGTAGTGCGCAGGCTGGTGTGCACATGGCTGCGCCTGCAGGCCGCGATCGCCGGCATAGTTGCAAACAGCAGCCAGCAAACCAGACAACTGCACGCCGCAAAGCCAAGCACCGTGCCGCTCAAATGCGCATCCTCAAGCCGGAACAGCCGCTCGGGGTAGAGCCGTATCAACGGCTTGGTCATCAGCGCCGCCAATGCGATGCCGGCTCCGCCTCCAACCAATGCCAGGGGGAAGTTCTCAATCAGCGCCTGCCTGAACAACCGCAGGCGTCCCGCGCCCAGCGATGCGCGGATCACGAACTCGCGCTGTCGCGCAGTCGCGCGCGCCAATGACATGTTCGCAATGTTGGCGCAGGCCAGCAGCAGCACCAGGCCAGTAGCCGCAAGCAAAAGTTCCAAAATGCTGCGGGCCTGCCCTTCAAACGCATCCTTTAACGGAGAGAGAACCGTTTTTTCTTCCCGATCCGATTCCGGATAAGCCTGGCCCAATCGCTGCATAATGCTGTCCATCTCAGTGCGCGCCGCGTCCAGCGTCACACCCGGTCGCAGCCTGGCCGCCACTCGCAGATTGGGATGGTTGGCCCGGTTGGTGAGTTGCGGGCTATCGGTCTTCAATCCAAGCGGCATGTAAATGTCATAGTCACCCCAGGGAACGCTGAATCCCCGCGGCATTACGCCTACAACTGTCGCCGTTTGTCCATCCAGTTCAATCGCGCGGCCTACGGCACTCCGCGCACCACCTAAAGAGCGTTGCGCGAATCCGTAACTCACCACCGCTGCGGGCGCTGCACCCGGCGTTTCTTCGGCGCTGGTGAAACTGCGCCCGGCTATCAAATTGGCTCCGAACAACGAAAAAAACGAATTCGTTACTGAAGCGCCCGGCACCGATACGTTCTCGCCCGCCATGCTCAGTTGGAACCCAGAAGGCTGCACCATGGCCATCTCTTCAAATACATCGTTCTGTTTCTCCCAGTTCACGTAGTCAGGCCACGAGTCGTTTATCTGGAACTTCGGCAGTCTCTCCTGAATCGAGATCATGCGATCGGCGCCGGGGTAGGGGAACGGCTTCAGCAGCACCGCATCGGCAATGCTGAAGATGGTCGTATTGGCGCCAATGCCCAGCGCCAGCGTAATCGCAGCGGTGAGCGCGAATGCCGGATTGCGCACCAGTTGCCGCAGGCCGAAACGCAGATCCTCGAGCGCGCTTTTCAAAAACAGCATCAAGTCCACCTCGCTCACGCGTTCTCTCCACACCAGCGGGTTGCCAAAGCGTACGCGCGCATCGCGGTGCGCTTCGCCTTCGCTCATTCCTTCGTTCGCGTTCCGCTGCTCGCGCATGTCCACATGAAACTGGAGTTCTTCCTCCACCTCGCGCTGGTGCGCGTCGCTACGCAGTGTCCTCACCATCCGCTTGAGCCAATACATCGCGTGCCTCAATTCGCTCCGCTGTCAAAGTTCAGCACCAGCGCCACCGCTCCGGTTACCCGCTCCCAATTCGCTCGCGCCGCCGCCAGTTGCTTTCTGCCGCGCGCCGTCAGCCGGTAGAAGCGAGCCCTGCGGTTGTTCTCACTTACGCCCCACGAGGCCGCAATCCAACCCTCGCGCTCCATGCGGTGCAGCGCAGGATACAGTGAGCCTTCCTCAACCTTCAGGAATGCGTCAGATACGCGCTCAATGTGGAGCGTGATTCCCCAGCCGTGCATTGGGCCCAGTTCCAGGGTCTTCAGCACCAGCAGGTCCAAGGCGCCTTGCAGGTTGTCGGTCTTCTTCGGCGTCACGGCTTCTCCTATAGATGTCTATGGAAGAATGCGCCGGCTTTGACATGCCTGTCAAGTAGCAAAAGATTCTCCCGGCTCGGACCCAAGTAATTCATTGGCGCGAGAACGACCGCGGGCGCCGATCTTGAGAGTGGGCGCTTCAGAGCAGGAATTTCCGGACTGGGATGCCACTCACTCCCGACCTGAACTAAACTAGGAGAGCTATGGCTACTTTGATCTCCTCCATGATTCACTCCTGCACGCCAAAAGGCGTATTCGCCAACGAGCCTTTTACCAACTTCAAAACCATTGAGAACGCACGCGCCATGCGCGATGCGCTCGCCAAGGTCGGCGCCGAACTCGGCCGCGAATACGACCTGGTGATTGGCGGCGACCGCCTGAAGACCAGCGGCAAGATCAGCTCGCTCAACCCAGCCAAGCCTGCGCAGATTGTCGGTGTCCATCAGAAGGCTGTCGGCGAACATGCCCAGACGGCCATGAACGCAGCCCTCAAAGCCTTCGCTTCATGGAGTCGCACGCCTGTCGCCACGCGCGCTTCGCTGCTGCTCAACGCCGCCGAGGCGATCCGCTCCCGCAAGTTCGAGTTCATGGCCTGGCTTACTTATGAAGTGGGCAAAAACTGGGCCGAGGCCGACGCCGACGTGGGCGAGACCATCGATTTTCTCGAGTTCTACGCGCGCGAGGCTCTGCGCCTGGCCGCCGCAACTACGCCCATTCAGTATCCCGGCGAGCGCAACGAGCTACACTACATTCCGCTCGGCGTGGGCGCGGTCATTCCGCCGTGGAACTTCCCCTTCGCCATTATGGCCGGAATGACCTCAGCCGCCATCGTCTGCGGCAACACCGTCGTTCTCAAACCGTCGAGCGACTCACCCACCATCGCGGCCAAATTCGTCGAAGTGCTTGAAGAGGTCGGCATGCCCGACGGCGTGGTCAACTTCTGCCCCGGCTCCGGCGCAACCTTCGGCAACGCCATCGTGGAGCATCCCAAGACCCGCTTCATTGCCTTCACCGGTTCCAAGGCCGTGGGCCTCGACATCAACTCACTCGCCGCGAAGACTCAGCCCGGCCAGATCTGGATCAAGCGCACCATCCTCGAGATGGGCGGCAAAGATTCCATCATCGTGAGCGCCGATGCCGATCTCGACTCAGCCGTCGAAGCCGTCACCGCTTCGGCCTTCGGATTCAGCGGCCAGAAGTGTTCGGCCTGCTCGCGGGCCATCGTCGACGCATCAATTTACGACGTCTTTCAGGAGCGCCTGCGCGAACGCGTCGCCAAGCTCACCGTGGGCGACCCGACCGAAAACCACAACCTCGGACCGGTGATCAACAAGGCCGCGCTGGCAACGATGCTTGAGTATGTCGAAAAGGGTAAGCAGGAGGGCCGGCTGATTGCCGGCGGTATCGCTCCGCAAACCGCTGAAGGCGGCTTCTATCTCGAGCCAACCGTCTTCGCCGATATTCCTCCCGGCGGCGTTCTGTCGCAGGAAGAGATCTTCGGTCCGGTGCTCGCGCTCATCAAGGTGAACAGCTTCGATGAAGCGATCGAGGTTGCCAACAACACCGAATACGGCCTTACCGGCGCCATTTACAGCTCAGACCGCGCCAAGCTCGATCGCGCGCGCGAAGAATTTCACGTCGGCAATCTCTACTTCAACCGCAAGTGCACGGGCGCGATGGTGGGCGCGCACCCCTTTGGCGGCTTCAACATGAGCGGCACCGATTCCAAGGCCGGGGGCCCCGATTACCTCTACCTCTTCACGCAAGCCAAAAGCGTAGCGGAAAAACTCTGACGGGCACTGCACACGACCATTTATTAATTCCCGGCATCTCATCAGCAGCTTAACGTGGAGGCCTGGTTCACTCGTTGAATGCCCTCGAATTTACTGGAGTGGTCTTTGTCCTGTCGGCGCTGGCGGGCTTTCTGGGCGCGCTGACCGGGCTTGGCGGCGGGGTGGTGGTTGTGCCTGCGCTCACGCTGGCGCTCGGGGTCGACATCAAGTACGCCATCGGCGCATCGCTCGTATCGGTCATTGCAACGTCCTCGGGGGCGGCCGCAGCTTATGTCCGCGAGGGCTTCTCCAACATCCGCATCGGCATGTTTCTTGAAATTGCCACCACGATTGGCGCGATCGTGGGAGCGTTCCTCGCGGCACGAGTCTCAACTCATGCGCTGGCCATCGTGTTCGGGCTGGTGCTCCTGCAGGCCGCCTGGCAATCGTTCCGGCATAAGCCGGGCGCCGAGACGGATCAGTCCGATCCACTGGCGACGCGCCTGCGGCTTGGCGGCGACTATCCGGTTGACGGCCAGCGTAAGAAGTATGGAGTGCGCCACGTTCCGGCGGGATTTGCCATGATGTTCGGCGCCGGCACGCTTTCCGGACTGCTTGGCATCGGCTCGGGCGCCGTCAAAGTGATTGCCATGGACAGCATCATGCGGATTCCCTTCAAAGTCTCAACCACCACCAGCAACTTCATGATCGGAGTTACCGCCGCCGCCAGCGCCGGGCTATACCTCAGCCGCGGATACATCGACTCTCGCGTGGCCATGCCGGTCATGCTCGGAGTTCTTATCGGGGCCCTGTCGGGAGCGAAGGTGCTGGTGCATGCCCGCGTAAAAACGTTGCGGCTGGTGTTTGGCGTGGTGATTCTTGCGCTGGCCGTTGAAATGATTGTGAACGGCATCACGGGAAAGGTCTAACCTGCATGGACGATCGGCGGCTCGAATCCATCATCGGCAAACTTTTGCGAACCGGGGTCCTGCTTGCCGCCGCTACCGTTTTTGCAGGTGGCGTGCTCTACCTTGGCCGCCACGGCGCCGAACCCGCCAACTATCACAAATTCGTTGCCGGTGGATCGAACATAACGTCGGTTTCAGGGATCGTGGAGGCTGCGGCGCATGGCGACAGCGTTGCCATGATGCAGATCGGCCTGGTGCTGCTGATACTTACGCCGATTGCACGCGTCGCCCTGGCGGTCGTCGGGTTTTTTCTTGAGCGAGACCGTCTTTATACCGCGGTCAGCCTCATTGTCCTCTTGATTCTTATGTTCAGCCTGATTCACGCAGGCTGACGCCGGACCGGCGCTTCGACCCCGCGTCATTGCCGCTATCGCACCCCCCCATATATACTCCCTTTTGGGGGTTAAGCGGCTTATTTTCATGGGCTTATGCCTTTTACCTTTGGACGTATCCCAATGAAAATGAATGGTTTATGGCGCAAAATAGTCGGGAATAAAGAGTTACGGCACGTATTTTGCATCGTTTATTGGGCTTCCGCCTTCCGAGGCTTCCTTCTGCATGCAATTGAATGTATCGCAGGGAGGGGAAATTATCTGCAACGCCGGCGGGGTGCAGGTTGTGGGAGGGTTGCACGCAGAGGACTGTGGGACGTTCAAGGCTGGCGTATTGCGCTGGCTTAAGACGGATTTCTTACGCCCGCATTCGCGGGCTGGGTGCACGACGGGCGCGGGTGTTTCTGGCTGGCCGTGAGAAAAGCAAGCCAGCCGGCAAATCTCACAGCGCGTGCAATAAAGCAAGAATTGAGGCCTGGCGACCTAGTGCGGCGGGTCTGGAGACCCACCGTACAGCCGGTCTGGAGACCGGCGTTACACTTTGGAGACCAGCGCTACACTTCGGAGACCGGCACGGGTGTTTCTGGCTGGCCGTGAGAAAAGCAGGGTGAGGTCCCCCGCTCTCCGGGTCAGGGATTACGCCACGGCGCCCGACGCCTGTGCCTCGGCCTCGAGCTTGCTGCCTACCTCGGCCGCGGCCTGTGCCAGCACCCGGTGGTGTATGGTGAACAACGCCAGTTCGAGCCGATCGCCTACGCCCGTTTTATCGTAAATCGACCGCAGGTAATTCTTGATCACCTGCTCGGTGGTCTTGAGCCGGATTGCGATTTCGCGATTCTTGCAGCCTTGCACAATCAGCGCCACAATCCGCATCTCTTTTGGAGTGAGACGGTCGCGGACCCGCATGCCTACCATGTCTTCCTCGGGCGAGTCGGGCATCATCACCTGCGGAGGCACCCACGTCTCCCCAGACGCTACGCGGCGAACGCACTCCACCAGCGTGGGTCCGGTTACATTGCGAAACACCACCCCGCGGAACCCCTGTTGCAGGTAGGTCGCGGCGCTCTCGTTGTTCTCGGCGACCACAATGCCACGGCTGCCGGTAGATTCAAGCAGCCCTCGCAGGCGCGCTATTTCGGGGTGCAGTGACGCGGCAAACAGCACAATCGACGCGGGAAACGTGGTGATCGCGTGATACATCCGGTCAACGTCGGTGCATTGCGCAATAATGCGCAGATCCTCGTCCATTGCCAGCACCTTGGCTGTGCCGGCGCGGAAAATTGCCTGTGAATCGGCCAGGATGATCTTGTTCATCGCTCTCTAACCTGCCTGTCCGTTACCGAATCCGCTTGAAGAACTGCCCTACCCTCGAGCTCCCTGCCCGGCCCGAAATTCCCGGTCGCTTGTTGCTCCCCGACCGGCCCCTTAGTACCAAACCAATCCGGTTCCGCCTGTGCTCGTTTATCGGCAACGCTCGCTGCAGCCCCCGTTCTGTCTGCATTTGTGACACTCAAGCGATGTATGACTCTTTCTAGCTGAGTGGAGTGCTTTAAGTCTATCCCAATTTCAGTGGAGAAACCGACAATGCAACGACCCCACACGAAACCCGACTCATTATCGTTTCTATTCCGTCGCCCTGGCCCTTGCCATCCCACTTCGGCGGTACCCTCTGGCCCCTATTGTTCGCACCCCTTACACTGTGAGATATGGCCCGCCCGATCCTCCTTGCGGTTGACGACGACGTCAGCGTTCTTGAAGCGGTAGTCCAGGATCTGCGCCGTGAATACGGCGCCAATTACCGGGTTGTGCGGGCTGCCAGCGGCCAAGCGGCCCTTGATACGCTGGACCAGCTGCGCGAACGCGATGAGCCGGTTGCGCTCATCATCAGCGACCAGCGCATGCCGGGGATGACGGGAGTCGAGTTTCTTGAGAGAGCCCGGCCGGTTTACCCGGAGGCGCGCCGGGTTTTACTTACTGCATACGCGGATACTGAGGCTGCCATCCGGGCCATCAATTCGGCACGCATTCACTACTACCTGAACAAGCCGTGGGATCCGCCGGAGGAGAAACTCTATCCCGTCCTCAACGATCTTCTCGACGACTGGAAATCAGGATATAAGCCCCACTTCGAGGGCCTGCGGGTAATCGGTCACCGGTGGATGCTGCGCGACCACAAGGTCCGCAACTTTCTTTCCCGCAATCACATTCCGTATCGCTGGCTGGACGTTACCGACCACGAAGAAGTGGGCAAGCTGTTGCACGACCGCAAGATAGAAACCGACCGGCTCCCGATTCTGCTCTTTCCCGATGGAACCGTCCTGGCCGACCCCGAACTGGACGCGCTCGCAGCGAAGGTAGGCCTGAGCACCCAGGCTACCCAGGACTTCTACGATGTGGTGGTAGTTGGCGCCGGGCCGGCCGGACTAGCCGCGGCGGTTTATGGCGCCAGCGAGGGCCTGAAAACAGTTGTGGTCGAGCCCGAAGCGCCCGGAGGCCAGGCAGGCTCAAGCTCGCGGATCGAGAACTATCTTGGGTTTCCGTCCGGGGTTTCGGGCGCCGAACTGGGCCGGCGCGCGCATGCCCAGGCATCGCGCTTCGGTGCTGAATTCGTAATGCAGCGCGCCAACAGCCTGCGCCTCGAAGGCCAGTACCGGTTTGTAGGGCTTGCCGACGGCCGCGAGATTGCCAGCCACACCGTGCTGCTGTGCCAGGGGGTACAGTACCGCAAGCTCGACGTGCCCGGGGTGGAGCAGCTGACCGGCCGCGGCATCTACTACGGAGCCGCATTGGTTGAAGCTGTGGCCTGCCGTGGCGAAGAGGTTTACATCGTGGGTGGCGCCAATTCGGCCGGCCAGGCTGCGCTTTACTTCGCCAAATACGCCTCAAAGGTAACCATGCTGGTGCGTGGCGAAGGGCTTTCTGCCACCATGTCGAAATATTTGATCGATGAGATCGGTGACACATCCAATATTGTGATAGAGGCGCGTACGCAGGTGGTTGAGGCGATGGGCGGCGAGCGTCTCGAGCGGTTGCGGTTGCGGGGATCCGACGGAGAGTTTGAAACTCCGGCCTCGTCGTTATTTATTTTTATCGGGGCCGCGCCGGTAACCGCATGGCTGCCGCCGTGCATTTTGCGCGACCAGAACGGCTTTGTGCTAGCAGGCGGAGATTTGCGGGGCGACGTAAGAGTGGCGGAAGTATGGCGCGAAGAACGTGCTCCGCTTTTGCTCGAATCGAGCGTGCCCGGCGTATTTGTTGCCGGCGATGTGCGCTACGGGTCGGTGAAGCGCGTAGCGTCGGCGGTGGGCGAAGGATCCATTGCGGTGCAGTTGGTTCATCAGTATCTGGCAGGTTTTTGAAATGGGGATTTAGACCGGATCAGGAATTTACGTGGGGCAATTGAGTGCGTGCAAGACGCCGTTTTCTTGAGGAAGACGGCACTTGAGAGTATCAACTCTCCTTACACCAATTCCTGATCCGGTATAGCCCCAAGGGATTTGAAGGGGCACTGGAAAGACGGGGGCTTCAAGAGCAAGATGGGCGAAGGCGGAAAATCGATTGAGGTCGAGCCGATTCTTCTGAGCGATGTGGGCGATGCGCTTTTCCGCACCCGCCCATTCTCCGGAACCAGCGCCGAGGCAATGATCGGTGTACAGCGCGCCGAACGCGTCGTGGCAAAAGCGGGCGCGAGTATTGTTGAGTCGGGTTCACCCGCCCGTTATTACTGGGTAGTGCTTGACGGCAGAACGTATGCCGAGCGGCCCGAGAAAGATGGAAGCTGGACGCGCGTCGGCTTTGTGCAGTCCGGCGAAGGTTTTGGCGAGGTTCCACTGCTCACCGGCCGCACTGTCTCGCTCTTCCGCATCCTTGCCGAGACCGATTCTGTTTTGATCCGCTTTGACGAATCTGAATTTTGGAATATGCTGGCGTGCTGCCCCACGGTGCGCACCGCGGTGCTGGCCGATATAGCGCAGCGCCTGCAGTCCTACCAGGTTGAAGCCCTGCACCGCGAGAAGCTGGTGTCGCTGGGCACGCTTGCCGCAGGGCTGATGCACGAGCTGCATAATCCCGGATCGGCTGCCAAGCGTGCTGCCGGACAGCTGCGAGAAAACCTGCGCCGCCTGCAGGAGATCTCGCTGCGCCACGGCAGCGCGCCCAAGACGCCGGAACAGCTGGAATGCATGCACAGCCTGCTCGAGCAAACTATCGCCGGCTGCAAAGCTCCGGCCCTGAGCAGCCTGGAGCAGTCCGATGCCGAAGAAGCAATGGCCGAGTGGTTGTCGGCGGCCGGAGTGGAAAACGCTTTCACAATCGCTCCCGCCCTGGTCGAAATCGGCTTCAGGCCGGATCAGCTGGAGTGCGCGCGCGTGGCATTCGATGCCGGCGGTCTTTCCGATTCGTTGAACTGGCTTGAAGCGCTGGTCTCCAGCGTTTCGCTGGTTTGCACCGTTGAAGAGAGCATTACTCGCGTCTCCGATCTGGTGATGGCGGTTAAGAAGTTCGCCTACGACGAGCGCATGGTGGGCAAGGAGATCGACCTGCACGACAGCCTGCAGAGCACACTGACTGTTCTCGGCCACAAACTGCGCACCAGGAATGTTACGGCCGACAAAATCTTTGAGGCCTCTCCTTCAACGCTCCGCACGCGCGGTCCAGGCCTGAGCCAGGTGTGGACCAACCTCATCGACAACGCAGTCGACGCCTCGCCCGACGGCGGCAAGATTACTATCTCGACCTGGACGGAGCCGGGAATTCTCGCCGTCAGCATTGCCGATCGGGGTAAAGGAATTGCGCCCGATGTGCTGCCGCATATCTGGGAGGCATTCTTCACCACCAAGCCGCAGGGTTCGGGAACGGGTCTCGGTCTTGAGATCGTTCACCGCATCGTAACCCAGAAATTCGGCGGCACCGTCGACGTGGAATCCGAACCGGGCAACACGAAGTTTACAGTTCGACTGCCGGTTGCGTAGTCGGTCTACGGGGCCGGCACCACATGGATTTGCCGGCCGACGATAAGCGCGGCGGAATAGATGTTGTTGCCGGGTTGTGAGGCATAAACATTGCAATTGCCTGTCGCGTTGAAGGTAACATTGTCGCCGGATATGGTGCAGATAGTTGGTGTGTTGGTGGTGAATGTGACTGCCAGGCCTGAGCTTGCCGTGACCGAGAGCGCGAACGTGGTGTTTACCGTTTGCGCCGCGATGGCCGGGAAGGTAATGGTCTGTGCCAGAGCGGTAACCGAAAATCTCTGGTTGACTTTGGGTGCGCCGGAATAGATGCTATTGCCCGCCTGAGACGCCTGAATAGTGCAGGTCCCATGCTCAAGCAACGATGCTGAGCTGCCCGTTACCGTGCAGACGCTGGGTGTGAGCGAGGCAAAGCTGACCGTTAGTCCGGAGCTGGCCGTGGCCGAGAGAGTAACCGTGGAAAGCGCCGGTTGCGCCCCGATGGTTGCAAAGGTAATAGTCTGCGCGAGAGCAGTCACCGTAAAGCTCTGACTGACTTTCGCAGCGGCCGAATAGATACTGTTGCCGGCTTGCGATGCCTGAATGGTGCAGGTGCCATGCTCAAGCAACGACAACGAGCTGCCGCCGGCCTGGAGGGACGCCGCGGAGTGAGCTGTGACCTTGAGCGACAACAGAGAGTCGCCCGTTAAGATGCAGACGCTGGGAGTGAGCGATGTGAAGCTGACGGTCAGTCCTGAGCTGGCGGAGGCCGAAAGCGCGAAGGTGGAGAGTGCGGGTTGCGATGCGATGGCGGGGAAAGTAATGGTCTGCGAAGCGTGCAGCACCTGGATTTGGTGCCCGACAAGAAGCGCGGGAGAGTAGTTGCTGTTGCCGGTCTGCGATGCATAAACTGTGCAATAGCCCGACGCCAGCAACGATGCAGTGTCGCCACTTACGGTGCAGACGGTTGGCGTGTTGGTGGAGAATGTGACCGGCAGACCCGAGCTGGCCGTGGCCGAGAGTGTGACGGTGGTGAGCGCCGGCTGCGCCGCTATGGCCGGGAAGGTGATGGTCTGCGATCCTTTCTTGACTACTACGGACTGCTTTACCTGGGGCGCGGCAGTGTAACCTGACCCGGCCGCCTGGTTAGCGTCAATCACGATGGTGCCTACGCCAGTCACCGTGAGCGTGTTGCCTGCGATCGTGCCCGATCCGGTGCTGCTGCCGTCAATCGAGAAGACAACCGGATTGCCGGAGCCTCCGCCCGTTGCGACCAGCGTAATCATCAAGCCTTGCGAAAAGGCAACCGGCGAGGAAGGCGCTGTGAAGATAATGGTCTGCGGAGATGAACCGGTCACCGTGACCGTCTGGGGCGTGGATGTGGAAGCTGCGTCGTTGGCGCCGTCGCCTTCGAAGTAGGCAACAATGCTGTTGCTGCCTGCGTTCAGCGCCGAGCCGGCCACTGTGAGCATGGCGACTCCGGCGCAACTTGTGGACGCGCCGCTTCCCGTGCAGCTTGGGGAGATGGAGCCCGAACCCAGCAGTGTTCCCGAGGTCGATCCGTCATAGAACTGCACTGTGCCGGCGGGAGCAACGGCGCCACCGCGGCCGTTGGCCGTAACGGTACCCGTCAAGATCACGCTATCGGTGGATGCGATGCTGCTTGCGCTTGTGCTCAATACCGTGGTGCTGGCAAAGGCGGGGGTCGCCGAGTTCCAGCCGTTCACCAATGTTGCGATGTTTAAGCTGCCCAAGCCAGTGGCGTCGTCATAGCCCGGGCCGGCCACATAGCCGAGCGCCCCGGTTGCTCCTCCCGGTATCTCATCCACGCCATAGGCGGTGCTGTTGGGATCGTAGCAATCGATGTCACCTTTTTTGCAAGGCTGGTAGTTGCCGGCAGTGATGGTGCCGCCCTGCAGGCTGGGCATGTCGTTGGAGATGTCGTAAAAGAAGCATGAGGCTGCAGGACTGGCGCCAGTCGCGACGCCCGAACCGGAGCAACTAGTCAGATTGGAATTATTGGGCGATCCCGGCGTGCCATACTCCTGGGCCGCCAGGCTATAGAACGTATAGTCGGCCTGGCCCTGCCGGTCGCCGGTCGCCTGGTTGATCAGGCCCATCAGGCCCGCAAGCTGCGGAGCGACAAACGATGTGCCTCCGGCGCCCAGATCATTGGCGTCGCTGGTGTTCGAAAAGTCGCAGGCAACTACGTCCGACTCGCAAAAGGGCAGGAAGTGACCCCACCAGCCGTTGGAGGCGAAGAGCGAGACGTCGGGCAGGTTGCGGTAAGTGGCAGAGGTTGGAGAGACCGCGTTGGTCCCCACGCCGTAGACGCTCTGCCAGGTGGGAATCGTGGTCACGGTGCTGATGCCGCCGGCGCCGCCCACGACCTCCCGATATTCACCTCCGCCGTAAGTGGAACTGCAGATTCCTTCCGGTGAGTAGTCGGTGCCGAGAGCCGTAACGCCGTTGTACTCCAGATAGGAGTCAAAGAGTTCGCTGGAGCAATAACCGGCCCAGGTGGTCTCGGGGACGTAGGTCACGGCCGAGGAATAGCCCGTTCCGTTGGTGGAGTTCCACCACGTGGTAGCCGGTGTGGTTGAGTAGTAGTTCGACTCGTAAGCGTCGCCGAAGTCGGTGCCGCCCGCCGAGACGTTGAAGGCTGAGCTGCCCATGCCGTTGACCGACGGCGGCAATAGGGTAGCGTTCCTGTCGTTCTGGTAGCATTGCTCGGCGCCGCCGTCTCCTGAGGAGATGATGGCCGTGATGCCCTCGGCCGCGAACTGCTCCCACTGGCCGTTATAGTAGGCCTCGCTGGTGGAGTTCATGTCGGCTTCGCACTCGCCGTAACTCATGCTCGCCGCGGTAATTGTTCCGGAGAGGTAGTTGACGATATGCTGCGCGCTCTTGTCGATGCCCAGGCTGCCGAGCTGGCTGCCGACCGGACCGCAGGCCACATAGTCGACGATAGCGTTGGGCGCAACAGCGCCGGACCACTGCAGGTCGAGGTCGGCCTCGCCTTCGTCGCCGCTCGCGTCGCCTTGCGCCACGGTTTCCGGCACCCCGCAATTCGCGTCGCCGCCGATGCCGCCGGTGGCGCCATAGATGTAGTTCACGCCGCCCTGGGTCGCATTGGGAGTAGCCGGATAAGTGGGCAGGGCAAACTGCGAGCGGAAGCTGGTCACGTCCGCGGAGTTCACCTGCGTCATTTCAATCACCGCAATGGTCACGCCCGCGCCGGTCACACCGGAATTGAGCAGCGGCGTCTCGTTATACACGGTGTAGAAATCCTGGGGACCTAACTCGTAATACTGGTTTCCCGCGCCGTCATTCCACGAGAAGTTCGACTTCGGACCATTCACTGTTCCCGCAACCGGGGTCACCTTGCCCGTCTTCATATTTCGAGTGAACGCGCCGACGTTTTCGTGCAGCGGCTTGGGGCGGAAGTCGTCGAGCTTGTTCAGGCCGGCAATTACCGGCGCCAGCGCGGCGGGAATCTGCGGCTCGTTCACAGTCGCCATGTGCTCTTCGCCGTTCAGGCTCACATGGTGGATATCCACGTGGAAGGCGCTGCGCAATTGGCCAGCAGTGCCGGAGAAAGTAATGTGGGTCTTCGATGGGGGAACTTCCTTGACGGTGAAGCCCTCGCTGTTGAGCCAGTCCACGACGGCGGCCACATCGGAGTCGGAGGGCTCGAAGCGCGCCCCGAACTCAGCCGGCGTGAGCCACTGGTGAAAGCTGGCCGAGTTGCGGTTGTGCAGTTGATCGACCGTCGCGTCCAGATCGTGCTGTTGCTGCGGTGTACGCGAAAGCAGCAGCATGATTTCGCCGGTCGGCTGGCTATCGCTCACCGCGCCGTGGTCGGTAGCGAGAGGGAGAAACGGGCGAACGTTCCCTTTGAGCATTGTGAGTTTGGCGTTGTCCACCTTCTGTGTGACACGCGAGGCCACACTCGGCTGCGCCAGAGCGGTTGCTGCGGTGAGAGATGCCAGGACAAACAAACCCGCCAGACTGCGAAGTGATCTTTTAATTTTCACAATGACTCCTCGTTCAAGAAACGGCAAAATCTAATAATTTCTCTGCCAGCTCGCGTGATGAGTGCCGAGTGCGAACCCAATTCAGGTGATGCCCGCTCGGGCGAAGGCACAGAACATCCATCCATGGACCAGCCATCAATGGTGCTTGCAGAGCGATTTCGGTGCTTCGATGTGATCGAGTTTCATCGAACGCGGAAAAGAAAGCAAGCTCTTTGTTATGAAAATCTTAGAATGTTACTAATGACTTACAGGGTAACGAAAAAACTAATTACGAAGGGGCTACACAAGCTGCGGAAAAACGCATCAAGTGGAGCGAAACACTCGAAACCATGCCTCAGGGGTTAAACCCCGACTCATTTGTGGCAGGGTGCGTGACCCGGCCGCTCGCTCATCATTCAAGGTCCTTGCTATCCCCGGTCCCCAACTGCGAGGGACCGGGGGCACCCTCAGCGTTTCGGGGAGAGGTCATTGAGACCGGGGCCGACCGCCCCGTCGTTGCCGGAGGGAGCGCTGGCGATGGACTCATTGGTGAGCCGGTAAATGCCGTCGTAGGTCCAGTTGACCGTTCTGCCCGCCGAGCTCGACCACGTTGGTCAGATTTCCGGTTGCCCCGCGCTGATAGGTATATCCCGAAACCTGCGAGGTTGCCGTCGCCACGCGGTTGAGCGTGTCGTAGGTGAACTGCATCTGGATGTTGTTGGGGTAGGTGACAGTGCCTACGTTGTTGGCGTTGTCGTAGGTATAGGAGGTTGTGTTCGAGCCGGATAGGTTGCCGTCCACCACCGAGGTCAGACGATTGAGATCGTCGTATCCGTAGGTTGCGGAGACGCCGTGCGTGTGGTTGGAGCTCATCGATTCAAGATTTCCGGCTGCATCGTAAGTGTAGCTCAGAGTTCCCTCGGGAGTTTCGTGGTCTCCCACTCATCCACGATGAGACTGTGGATGAATGGGGCACAACAGGTCTGTCGCTATTTCATGACCGGGCCACCTGCCATCTTCAGATTCATCTGAATCGCCGCCCTTTCTATTGAGCATGAAATACGTGACAATCAGCAGGAGGCCGCCAGCGTTCAAGCAGACGCACGTAAAGAGCATTTCTCTACTAGCGTCGCCAAACTCCTGAAGCCTGGTTTCCAAGGCAGGAGTCCGGACATAGTAAACAAGAACTTTTGCGCCTACGTAGCATGTTTGCGACGTAAGCGGAGTGTGGCACGAGGCGCTCTGGCCTTGAAGCTGGACACCATCGATTTTGAACACATAGTTGTAGGTGGAACCTTTCGAACCGGTGATAGCGTAGACCGCGCCAACCGCGGTAGCTTCCCGCTTGGCTGCATCCGCATATCTTCGGGAGAAGAAAAATTGCATGCATCCCAGTGAGATCAGGAAGCCCGCAATGAACAGCGTCCCTCGAGATCGGAAGAAATCCATGACGGTCCCCTTGCGCACACCTCACGTTAGGTCTCGCTCATCTAAAGGTTTTCTTCTCGCAGCACGGAACGCGTGGGGTCGCGCGGGTCGACGTGAACCTTGACGGTTTCGCCTTTGTAGGAATTCGCCCAAGCCTGAGCTTCATCCTTGTCGCCAAAACTGCGGCTGTAATCGCCCATCTGCTGTTCGGGATTGCTGTAGGTATACGTGAGCGTGGCCTTGTAATACGAGCCGTCTAAATCGGCTTTGGGAGACGGTATGTCATCCTCGATGAAAGCGACACTTACAACGTCAACGACTGCGGAGACCGTCGGCCAGTTTCGGCCACGAGTGCGTTGAATCCAGTCCTGCACGATTCCCCGACCGATAGCCACAAGAATCACGACCCCTGCAGCGAGGGAGAACAGAAGGACCTCGAAGCCGGTGACTGGCCCGCCTCCGCTGTGCACGAGGATACTGGAAGCTAAAAGAAGCACTGTCTGGCTCATTCCTTCGCCTCGTCCAATAACAAGTCGCCCAACAAATCACCAACACAACCTCCCAGATTCTCAATGGACTTACTAATCTCCTCCCCAGCCGGCTGTCCCGTTGCCAGGTCATTGAGACCATTGACGAAATCTTCGGCATCTAGCGCACATGATCCCCATCCAGATGCTTTGCCGATCAGCTTAATAGCTCTCACTGTGTTCTTCACAATCTTGGTTCCCTGATCGGCAAGCTGACCAATTCCTGGAGTCAGCACAACACAGCCGATCACAGCAGAACCAGCACCTAATGCGGACCCCGCAGTGATCTTTGGGTCGAGGACAAGGTCCACCGCTGCCAGACTGGCATCAGCAACGCATCCATAGATGCTGATCAGTTTCGCTTCCGGTATCGCGGCATTGGATCTTATCGCGTAGCTGAACAGGTCTCTGCCCGTCGGATCAACGTACTTGACAGGATTGCTCCCCGCATAGATGTACTTATGCAGTGTCGCGGGATTGATTGGGTTTCCGTCCTCCGGGTCCCGACTCATGAAGCGGCCCGTGAGCGGGTTCATGTAGCGTGCCCGCAAGTAATACAGCCCTAAATCAGGATCAAGTTCCTCACCCCGATAGAGCATGTTGTTCGGCGTGGAACCAGTGGAGTTGATCTTGTTTCCGAAGGCGTCGTAATCGTAGGTATCGGTCACAGTGCCGGCGCTGTTGGTGAGATTCCTGACGTTTCCGCCGCCATCGTAGCCATAGAAGCTGGGCGTCCATGCACCATCGATGACCTGTTCTTCGTCGATTCTCTGCAAGCCGTAGGTGTAAGTACGAGTTACCGTCCCGTTGGTCAGCTCATCGAAGACCTGCGGGTAACCGGTCGGGTTTTTGTCGTCTTCGACAAGGTATTGTGTCGTCAGGCCGTTGACCGTTTTCGAAACACGGTTGCCAAAAGCGTCGTAAATTACCGTGGCTGTCGTGCCGGTCGTGCTCATCGAAACGAGGTGATTCTCGGCGTCGTACGTAAAACTCTTTCCGCCTGTCGAGGTCACATTGCCGTTGGCATCGTAAGTTTCATTCCCAAGTTCGTCATCAGCGTTGAAGCTGAAGCTGCCAGATGAAATGTCCGAGATCGAAGAGGCGTCGGAGCTGCGGTTGCCAACCGGGTCGAGTCCGTAGCTCACCGTCCCATCGTCACCTGACGGAGCGTTGGCGATGGACTCATTGGTCAGCCGGTAAATGCCGTCGTAGGTCCAGTTCACGGTCCGCCCGCCCAACTCGACTGCATTGGTCAGATTTCCAGTTGCACCGCGCTGATATTGGTAGCCGGAAACCTGCGAATTCATAGTCGAGACGCGATTCAGCAAATCATAGGTAAACCGCGACTCAATTCCGTTCGCGTAGGTGACTGTTCCCACATTGTTCGCGTTGTCGTATGTATAAGAAGTAGTATTCGATCCGGCCAGATCGCCGTCCACCACCGATGTCAGACGATTGAGATCGTCATAGCCGTACGTTGCGGAGACGCCGTGGGTGTGGTTGGAACTCATCGACTCAAGATTTCCCGCTGAGTCATAAGTGTAGCTCAGAGTTCCTGAAACTGCGCCGACACCCTCATCGTGGTTTGGAATCGTCACCGGGATCGGGGCCACCCGCCGCAAGTACGCCGCCAGCTCCACCGCTTCCCTACCAATTCACTCGGAACGACCATTCATAAGTCTTCGGTTAAGATAAGCACGGGTTCTGCGGGATAAGATTTGATGATGCGTCTTCCGCTTTTCATCGCGCTGGTCTTCTCGGCCTCTGCGGCGCTGGCACAGGCTGATATCTGGAGCCATGTGAGCCCTCAAGCCGGACCGCAAATGCTCAAACCTGCTTCCCTTACGGATCGACAGTTGAAGGGGTTTGCTCACCTGCTTCGGCTACAGAAGCCAGAGGAAATATGGGAATGCAACGCAGCCGACCTGGACGGTTTGATCAAGGGCCTGCGTTTCGAGTGGATTCCGGTGGCGCCCCAGCGGAACCTGGTGCTGGCGGAAGCCCCGGCCGGTTGCGCGCGCGGAGGCCAGGGGGCTAATGGCGCAATGTGGGTGATCCGCTTCTATGGAGACAGGCCAACTTTGCTCGCAACTCCAAAGGAGTTCAGCGGCTGGCTCTTCCAAGTTGAATCGACTTCAAGCCACGGCTATCCCGACATTGTTCTCGGCTGGCACATGAGCGCGGCGGAAGCGAATCTCAGCTATTTCCGCTTTGACGGCAAGCTTTATCACTTGATCGGCACTGCCACGCTTGAGAGCGACGACCAGGAAAACCTGAAGATTGTGCCTAACCCGAAGTGAGCCGCTTTGCTGCAATTGCAGGCTTGCGCTACCTGGTGGGTGGAAGTAGCTCGCTACTGATTCACTCCGCTGGCAAGGAATCCGCCGTCGACCACCAGCACTTGTCCGGTCACAAACGACGCACTGTCCGACGCCAGATACACGGTTGCGCCGATGAGCTCTTCCGTCTTTCCGAAGCGCCCCATCGGCGTGCGCATCAACAGCTCCTGTCCGCGCGGCGAGCTGTCGAGCAGCTTGGCATTGAGGTCGGTGCGGAAGACGCCCGGCGCGACGGCATTCACGGTAACGCCTTTTTTTGACCACTCCACGGCGAGCGACCGCGTGAGCGATGCGACGGCGGCTTTGCTGGCTGCGTAAGCCGCAACTTCGTTGAGCGCGACAAAGCTGTTCAGCGACGCGATGTTGATAATGCGTCCGTAACCGCGCTCCAGCATCGACTTGCCGAAGACCTGGCAAGCGCGCAAAGTTCCCGTCAGGTTGGTGTTGATGATGTTGTTCCAGTCCTCTTCGCCGATGTCGATCGTCGGTGTGCGCTTGATGATTCCCGCGCAGTTCACCAGGATGTCGACTTTGCCGAACTTCTCGATCGTTGCCGCAAGCAGCCGCTCGCAGCGACCCGCGATCGCACACGTCTGAGGGCATGCGCAGAGTTTGCCGCCCAAGCCGCTCGATCTCGGCCGCGGTTTCATTTACCTGTTGCTCGCGCCTCGCAGTCGCGATCACGTCGGCGCCGGCTTCGGCCAGTCCCAGGCTTAACGCGCGGCCAATTCCAGAGGTGCCTCCGGTGACGACCGCGGTCTTTCCTTCAAGGCTGAAAATCTTGCTTGTCATGATGTCTCCGTATGAAGGACTCGTTCCTTTCAGGTGCATCCTATTTCACAGCCGGTCTGGAGACCGGCCGTACAACCGGTCACCCACCCCAGCGAATACAAATCCTTCGCTGGGGACCCCGGGGAGCCCGGCGCTACTTTACAGTCGGCTCTGGTGCGCCCACAGTCCCAGTCCCGGGTTCGCGACAAAGAAAATCTCTTCGCCTGCAACGTTGTTCCAACCGTGCATGAGCTTCGCTGGATCGTACCGGTCCAGCATTGTCTTCAGGTCGCCGTAGTTGTAACCCACGCCTTCAATTTCCTGGCGTGAGAGGTTCCCCGGGCACCACGTGATTTTGAACCTGCCCTCGGAGCTGGCATGAATCAAGTGCGCGGCGGCGCTGAGATCGCGGGCGAGGTCGGCATTCTCTTCCACCATCCTGAGCGTGTGCGGGGTGCCATGATAACCGTATTTGCGAATCAGCGCATCGATGCCCTTGTCTTCGCCAAACTCATTCACGCCCGGCGCAAGAATGATGAGCTCCGCACCGTCGGCCAGAGCCATGCGCGTGCGGTACACGGCCTTGTTGCCGATCCACGTGCTGTGGAACTCATGCGGATCGAGATACACAACAGCCTTCTCGATCTGCTTCTCCACAATCTCGAAGTTCACCTTGAGGCTGAGCTCGGCGGCGCGCAGAAACACCTCGCGGTCGTCGCCGATATAAAGCCCGCGCACCGCCAGTCCGCCGTCGTCTCCGCGCCCCACCACGGTGTGCACATAAACAATCGGCAGATGCTGCAGAAAACGTTCGGCCGCATAGTCGAACACCTTGCGCACCGGATTCTCAGCCCGGCCCATGATGCGCTCCATTCCATAGACCGCGCCCAGGTAATGGCTGCGATTGATGCTGTCATGGCCGCCGGTGCCCACCACAATGTTCTTGGTGTAATTGGCCATGCCGATCACTTCGTGCGGCACAACCTGGCCGATCGACAGAATCAGATCGTGTCCGCCACGCGAGATGAGCTTGTTGACCTGTGCCGGCCAAGGATAGTTCAGCTTGCCTTCAGACTGTTCGCGGATAAACTCGGCGGGCACCTCGCCCAGCGTCTCTACGTCGGTGCGCCAGTTGTGCACGCGGAACAGATCCTGCGGCACGCCGGCATACATGCGCGCAATCTGGTCGGCGCGCATCGGCGTGTGCGTGCCGATCGCCGGCAGCACCGCCTTGAGCCCCGCGCGGTAATGCTCGTACACGAAGCGCGTGAGCAAACCGGCCTGCGAGTGCTCGCGGCTCTGGTCGGGCGGCACTGCGAGCACGGAATTGCGCGGCCCGAGTTTGGCGAGAGCATCGTTCATCAACTCACGCAGTTGTTCTTGCGAGAGGGCGGTTTCGGTGCTTCCAACGGCGCAATAGAGGCTCATGCGGCGATCTCCACTTTTTTCAGGCCCGGCGCGAGCAGGACGATGACAGCCAGTGCGAACAAATAGGCGCCGGCCGAGATGGCGATCAGGACGGTGTACCTGCCTGTGTGCTGCAAAATGTAGCCGGCCAACTGGGCCATGAGTGCGCCGCCGCCGGCTCCGGCCATACCGCCGATGCCGGTGACGGAGGCAACTTCAGTGCGCGGAAACATGTCGGAGACGGTGGTGAAGATGTTGGCGGACCAACCCTGGTGCGCGCCTGCGGCCAGGCTGAAGAGCGCGATTGCGGACCACTCAGAATGTGTATAGTTGGCCAACAGAATAGGCACGACCAGGCAGGCGCAGAAGAGCATCGCGGCCAGCCGCGAGCTGGTTTGCGAGAGTCCCATTTTGTGGAAGGGCGCCGGCAGCCAGCCGCCGAAAATGCTGCCCACGGTCGATGCGTTGTACACAACGAATAAGGGGAGCCATAGACTGGCCAGCGGCAAATGGAATCGAGTGGTGAAGTACGAGGGCAGCCAGAAAAGGTAGAACCACCAGACGGGATCGGTGAGGAACTTTCCGAGGGCAAAGGCCCAGGTCTGGCGGTAGGCCAGCAGCTTGATCCACGGTGTGGCGGGCGCTACTGCTGCTTCAATTTGCCCCTCGTTGATGTAGCGGAGTTCGGCGGCGCCAAGCTTTGCGTGCTCGGTGGGTTTGCGATAGATAAAGAACCACAGCACGATCCAACTTGCGCTGAACGCCCCGGTGATAAGGAAGGCCGCATGCCAGCCATAGCGTACTGCCACCCAGGGTACGGCGATGGGCGCAAGGATGGCCCCGACATTGGTTCCGGAGTTGAAGATGCCGGTGGCCAGCGAACGCTCCTTCTGCGGAAACCACTCGGCAACCGTTTTGATGGCGGCGGGAAAGTTGCCAGATTCGCCGATGCCGAGACAGAAGCGCGCGATGCCGAATTCAAGCACGGTATTGGCCAGCGAGTGCGCCATGGCCGAGAGGCTCCAGACGGCCATGATGACCATGTAGCCCAAGCGGGTGCCGAGGCGGTCAATGAGGCGGCCGACGGCCAGCATGCCCAACATGTATGCCACCATGAAAGCGGCCACCACGTGGCTGTAGCCCTCTTGGGTCATGCCGATACTGTGTTGGATGGTGGGCGCGAGGATGGCGATGACCTGCCGGTCCATGTAATTGATGGTGGTGGCGGCGAAGAGCATGGCGCAGATCGTCCAGCGCACGTGGCCGAGACGCGAGGGAGGCTCTTGATCGTGCCGTGATTCGATTGCCGCGTTGACTTTGGTTGCCATATTGTTTTCGCGTTCTTTCAGATCCCGGAACCCCGAGATCCTTTCAGCCAGCTTTTCCTCGCGGCGCAAATTGAGATTCGATTAGAGCCGGTACGCCTTCTTCACCAGCCCGTACGTTAATTCGTGCGCCACTTCGAATGCTTCGTCTTCTTCGAGGCGGTGCTCGGCAACCAGCCGTCCCAGAAATGCGCAATCGACTCGGCGCGCGACGTCGTGCCGCGATGGAATCGACAGAAACGCCCGCGTGTCGTCGTTGAATCCCACAGTATTGTAGAAGCCGGCAGTTTCCGTGGCCTGCTCGCGGAATCGCATCATGCCCTCAGGGCTGTCGTTGAACCACCACGGCGGACCCAGTCGCAGGCAGGGATAATGCCCGGCCAGCGGCGCCAACTCGCGGCTGTAGCTGGTTTCGTCCAGCGTAAAAAGAATGAGGGTGAAGTTTTTCTCATTGCCGAAGCGGCCCAACAGCGGTTTGAGAGCCGTCACATAATTGGTGGGTTGCGGAATGTCGGCGCCCATGTCGCGCCCGTAGCGCGCCAGGATCTGCGGATTGTGGTTGCGCACCGAGCCGGGATGAATCTGCATTACCAGTCCGTCTTCCACGCTCATGCGCGCCATCTCGGTGAGCATCTGCCCGCGGAAGAGTTCGCGGTCAGCGGCGTTCGTCGATCCGGCCTGGACCTTGTGGAAGAGGATCTCTCGATCGGTGCGATCCAGATCCGCAGTCAGCGCGGTCGGGTGGCCGTGATCGGTCGACGTGCACCCCAGAGTTTTGAAGCGCGCACGCGCCTTGAATAGCGCTGCCAGGTAGCCATCCCAGGTCGCAGTGTCTTCGCCGTTCTCTTCGCCAAGTTTGGCCACCGATTCCAGAAACCCGGGAAAATCGGGATCGACAACCGGGTCGGGGCGGAATGCGGGAATAATCCGGCCCTTCCATCCGGAGCCACGAATTGCCTTGTGGTGGGCGAGATCGTCGAGCGGCGAATCGGTGGTCGACAGCAGCTCGATTCTGAACCGTTCAAACAACGCGCGTGGCAGAAACTCCGGCGTGTGCAGCTTCTCCTGGATCGTGTCGAAGTAGTGGTCGGCCGTTTTTTCACTCAGGCGCTCGGTCATTCCGAAGAGATTCTGGAAAGCATAGTCGAGCCAGATGCGTGTGGGAGTTGCACGGAACAGGTAATAATGGCTGGCGAAGATGCGCCAAACCTTGCGCGGCTCTTTTATTGTGGGCTGGCCGATCTCCAACTCGTCGAGCGACGCGCCCTGGCTATACAACATGCGAAAGACATAATGATCGGGCTGCACAAATAACGCTGCTGGATCGGGAAACGGAGCATTAGTTGCAAACCAGGCGGCCTGTGTGTGCCCGTGCGGGCTGACGATTGGCAAATCGCGAACGCTATCGTAAAGCGCCCTGGCAACTTTGCGAGCCGACGGTTCAGAGGGAAACAATCGATCGTCATCAAGCAGCATGGCATTCATTCTACAGCCGCAAAAAGGTTGGTGGTCAGACCACTGCGACGGTCAGGGCCACAATCCCAGACGCTCCGGATCGTGCCGCAATCACAGCAGTTGGGTCACTGAAAATGCTGTAATGATTACGGAGGAACCATGAAGACCGTTTTGATGGCCGATCGCGTGCGCTACGAGCGAATGAACACTGCTGAATTGCGCGAGACGTTTTTGTTAAGTGAGCTCTACGCGCCCGGAGCGATTCATCTAAATTACATCGATCTCGATCGCGCCGTGGCCGGATTTGCCGCGCCTCTCGCAGCACCCCTCGCTCTGCCCACTTATGCTGAACTGCGCGCCGGCTATTTTACCGAGCGCCGCGAGCTGGGCGTGCTGAACATCGGCGGCGCAGGCACCGTTACAGTGGAAGGCAATGCGTTGGATCTCGACAATCTCGATGTGCTTTACATCGGCCGCGGCAATCGCGAGATTCTGTTTGCATCAAACGATGTCGCCGCCCCCGCTGTATTTTACCTGCTCAGTTATCCGGCTCACGCCGTCCATCCGGTGGCGCTGGTGCGCAAGGCCGAGGCCACGCCCACCGAGCTTGGCTCATTCGAGACCTGCAATAAACGCACCGTCTGCAAGTACATTTACCTCGAGGGTGCGCGCAGTTGCCAATTGGTGATGGGCGTAACGCACCTGGCCGCGGGCTCCAATTGGAACACGATGCCTCCGCACACGCACATGCGGCGTTCGGAGGTGTACATGTACTTCAACCTGCCGCCCGAGGCGCGCGTGGTGCACCTGATGGGTCCGCCTGATGAAACCCGCCATCTGCTCGTAGCTGACAAGGGCGTGGCGATTTCGCCAGGCTGGTCGATCCATGCCGGTGTGGGCACGCGGGCCTATAGCTTCTGCTGGGGCATGGGCGGCGAAAACCAGGATTATGCCGATATGGACCCGGCGCCGGTGGAGTGCCTGCGATAAGGCAAGGAATAGGCTATAGGGAATAGGGAATAGAAAAGACCCCTCGGTTGCGCTAAGGAGGAAGCATAATCGCGGCAGGTGCTAAAGTTTTCCCCGGAATAGCAGGGGCTATTGCGGCGACTGTCCTCTATGGACTTTCTTTCTGGCGGATCGTGCGAAAGAATCGGGGCAACAAAGTAGTCGAATGCGGAATTATGGCAATCATGGTCACGCTCGCCATGGCATTTCTGTTGAAGTATGTGGACCTTCCGGATTGGGTGTTTTTCTCGTTCATATTGCTGCTTTTTCTTCTCTGCATGGCTACGTTGTTCTTTGTGGCGCAGCGGGCTTACCGCGCTCTCCGTAATCGCAAAGCCGTTCAATAGTCGCGGTGCCCTTATCTGCTGCATGGACACCACGCCCGGGTGACTCTTAGAATTGCGCTGGGTTTCAAGACCGCACTTATTCATGTGTCTGCCGAACTGCGAAGAGAACCCTGGGGAGTGGAACAATCATGCGGATTTCGTCCATGCGGTTTTCATCTTTAATGAAAACGTTTCGCAATATTTGCCGCGAGCTACAGATCGTGCTCCATTCCACGCGCGTAGCTCTGCCGCTCGCGCTGGCAGCATTGCTCGGGTCAGCGTTGTTCAGCGGCGCTGCAATCGCCCAGCCTGGCCCGCTGGTGCTCGATCGCGGCCACGGATTCATCTCGCTGGAACCGTATGCGCCAAACATTCTACGCATCACGATGAGCACTGACAATGCTTCGGCGACGGCTGCTCCCGGTTACGGATTTATCGCCCAGCCCTCGTCGGACGGTTGGACGCATGAGCACAACGCTGACGGCTCCGAAGTGTATCGTTCGTCGCAAATGGTAGTGCGCATCACTCCGCCGGATCGGCCCAGGGACGAGCTGCCGCAGGCCATGCCTCTCGACGAATTGAACAACCAGCTGCGCGAACACTATTTCGGCGGAGGTGGCGGCAACCGGGTTGGCCCGCACAACGACGACCTTCAAGTGACCACGGCCGAGGGCAAGACGCTGTTGCACATGCGCACGTGGCAAATGTTTCCTTCGCGACCCGACCCCGCCGAGCCGAACGCCAAAGTTTTCAGGATCGGCGCGAACTTCGATTCGCCCGCCGATGAGCACTACTACGGGCTGGGTCAGCAGCAAAAAGGCTGGATGGATTTACGCGATCACCAGATCAAGTGCTGGCACGACTACGGCGCCATTGGCGGCGAAGATGTGTGCGTGCCGTTCATGGTATCGAGCCGCGGCTACGGGCTCGTTTGGGACAATCCTTCGAAGACCACGATCGATCTCGGATTCAATCAACACAACACGTGGTCGTCTGAGGTCGGCGACCGCGTTTCGTACATCGTGATCGCCGGCAATACCAGCGACGAAATCTACGCGGGCTATCGCCTGCTCACCGGCGTAACGCACATGCTTCCGCGCACGGTTTACAGCTATATCCAGAGCAAAGCGATCTATCCGACGCAGGATCAGCTTCTCGATGTTACCAATGAATATCGCAAAAAAGACCTGCCCCTGGGCGTGATGGTGGTGGATTTCCTGAACATGACCAGACAGGGCGAGATGGACCTCGACCCCAAGCGCTGGCCCGATCCCGCGGAAATGAATCGCGAGCTGCATGCCATGGGCGTGGATTCGCTGATAAGCGTTTGGCCCCACTACTCCGTGGGCACGCAGTTCTACGACATGCTCGCAAGCAAGGGTTGGCTGATTCACACGCCCGACGGCAAGCCCGACCCAGGCGGATTCAAAGACGTGATCGGGCCCAACATCGACACTACCAACCCTGAAGCCGCCCGCTGGTTCTGGGAGAAAATCCGCGACCGCTACATCAAGCCCTACGGATTCGATTACATCTGGCTCGATGAGACCGAGCCGGATATCGATCCTGCCAAGGATGTCTTCTACGTTGGCTCGGGCACGCGCTACTACAACGTCTATCCGCTGTTTCACACGTCCTCGGTATACGAGGGATCGCGGCGCGATTTTGGTGACAGCCGCCGCGTCATGATCCTGGCGCGTGCGGCCTACCTGGGCGCGCAGCGCAACGGAACCGTCTTCTGGTCGAGCGACATTCAATCCACATGGGACATGCTGCGACGCTCGATCGCGGCCGGGCTCGAGTTTACCGCCAGCGGAATGCCATATTGGGATACCGACATCGCCGGCTTCTTCTCGCCGCAGATCCCCGTTGATTACCACGCCCAGCACAAGCCGCTCATCGACGGCTCCGATGCGCGCGACGTGATCGCGCGTTACGAGGACTATCCAGAACTCTTCGTGCGCTGGTTCGAGTGGGGCGCATTCCAGCCCGTGATGCGGGCCCACGGCGAGCGCAAACACAACGAAGTGTGGGCGTACGGCAAGCAGGCCGAGCCCATTCTTGAGAAGTATCTCCGCCTGCGCTATACGCTGTTACCGTACACGTACTCACTCGCGTATCGCACGTACCAGACCGGCGCGCCCTACATGCGCGCGCTCTTCATGGACTTCCCGCACGATCCCCGGGCCGCGAACATCGCCGACGAATACATGTATGGCCCCGCATTTCTTGTTGCGCCGGTAACCGAGCAGGGCGCAACCAGCCGCGAAGTTTATCTGCCCGCGGGATGCGATTGGTACAACTACTGGACCAACGAGCGCCTGCACGGCGGACAGACTGTGACTGTGAACGCACCCATCGACACGCTGCCGCTGTTTGTTCGGGCAGGCAGCATTGTGCCCACAGCGCCGGAGTTCAATGGCTGGCAGAAGACGCTGAAGATCGCGTCGATCCGTATCTATCCCGGCGCCGACGCGAGCTTCACCGTCTTTCAGGACGACGGCACGACTTACGCGTATGAGAAAGGCGCGGGTTCAGTCACAAAACTGATCTGGGATGAAAAGGCGCATCAGCTTAAACATGAGGGCGTCGCGCTGGATGGAGCAGCAGTGAATGTAATTGGGAAGTAGGCGCGATCCGATTCCCGCGAGCCCCCCCAGGGACTAAACAGCGAACGACCGGCGAATGGCGGGTCGATGAGGGAAGGACCATTTGGCTGAGGGATATTCTAGTTTTGTCATGTTGACGGCAAGTAGGCCGAAATAGCCATTGGTGCTTCCATTGGAGCCCGTTAAACAGCGTGGTCCTGGACTTTGTGCTCGAGTCAGTGGTGACGGCGGTTATTTTTCCTGTGGCTGCCGATCCCGTTTGGGAGAGTGCGTGTTTTTGCATTGTCCGGGCCGTTTGACATGACGCCTGGAGGTTGTGTTGGCCAAGGATAGGAAGAAAAAGAAGGCGCATGGGCTGGTGGCAGCACCGGTGATGGAACCGAACGCGGCCGGGGTGGACATTGGAGCAACTGAGATTTACATCGCCGTTCCCGCGGATCGGGATACGCAACCAGTACGGCGGTTCGCGGCATTTACCGAGGACTTGAAAGCGGCTGCGGACTGGCTTGAACGCTGCCGAATCGAGACGGTGGCCATGGAGTCGACCGGGGTGTACTGGATTCCGTTATTTCAGATTCTGGAAGCGCGTGGGATGAAGGTGTGCCTGGTCAATGCCCGGCACGTGAAGAACGTGCCGGGGCGCAAAACGGACGTGAGCGATTGTCAGTGGCTGCAGTATTTGCACGCGGTGGGACTGTTGCGGGCCAGTTTCCGGCCGTCGGGGCAGGTGTGCGCGGTGCGGTCGCTGATGCGCTACCGGGAGAGTCTGGTGGGGATGGCGGCGGTGCATCTGCAGCACATGCAGAAGGCGCTGGATCAGATGAACCTGCAACTGCACCATGTCATCAGCGACCTGAGCGGGACGACCGGGATGGCGATTCTGGACGCGATTCTGGGCGGAGAGCGCAACCCGCTGAAGCTGGCCCAGTTGCGCGACCCGCGCATCAAGGCCAGCGCGGAAACGATCGCCAAGTCGCTGGTCGGAGACTACCGTCGGGAACATCTGTTTACGCTTCGCCAGTCGGTGACCGCGTATCGGAGCTACCAGCAACTGCTGGTCTGCTGCGATGTTGAGATCGAGCAGATGCTGGGCGAATTCTCCGATGGCGCCGGGCCGGACACAGCTGTGCTGGCTGATCCAAAAGACCGGCACAGGCCGCGGCGCAATGAGATGAAGTTCGACCTGCGCGGTCATCTGTATCGCATCTTCGGGGTGGATCTGACCGAAGTTCCCGGACTCAATGCGCTGACCGCCCATACGTTGTTGACCGAAGTGGGTCCTGACCTGTCGGCGTTCCCCAATGTGGGAGCCTTCGCTTCGTGGATGGGGCTCTGCCCGGACAATCGCGTAAGCGGCGGCAAAGTACTCAGTTCGCACACCCGCAAGGTGAACAACCGCGTGGCAAGGGCGCTGCGCATGGCCGCGCAGTCGCTGTTCCGCAGCCAGTCGTGGCTAGGCCAATACTATCGCCGCATGCGTGCCAAACTGGGAGCGCCCAAGGCCATCACCGCCTCGGCTCACAAACTGGCTCGCATCGTCTTCCACATGCTTACCAACCGGCACGCCTACGATGAAACGGTCTTCGCACAGCAGGAAATACAAAACCAACACAGGCTCCAACAAAAGCTCATGCAGCAGGCAAAAAAATACGGCTTCCAACTTATCCCAATCACACAAAACTAGATGTGGTCCTTGGGAGGCTGCGGAAAAACTCGCCTTGACTCGGCGTGAATTCCCGAAAAACCTCCTTCAGGGGTTAAAACCCTGCGGCTCTTATTGGCCTTATCGGCACGAGTAAACTCGTGCCCTGATACAAAACCGCGTCCCTGCGAGTTTTTCCGCAGCCTGTAAAGCCCGGACTCATTTTTGTGCTATCGGCCCGGCTGAAGCCGTGCCCTTATTACAAAACGCCCCCAAGGCGAGTTCTTCCGCAACCTGCGGAGTGCGACGCTACTCATTTGTTGCGTTGCCGGAAATGCAGGTTAGAGTGTCACTCGCAGCGCAATGCCATCATGGGGTCGATCCTGGTGGCCCTCCGCGCCGGCAACCAGCACGCCAACGCGGTAGCGAGCACCATAACGCAGGGCGCGACGCAAACCACGAGAGGGTCATTCGCGCTCAAGCCGAATAAAAGGCTGGCCATGATGCTCCGCAAAAGAATCGCTCCCAGGATGCCCATGATTGAGCCTGCGATTGCCAGCCTCATTCCCTGCCGAAGAACAAGGCGGACGATATCGCCCGCATTTGCGCCCAGCGCCATGCGAACGCCGATCTCCTGGGTACGTTGCGAAACCGTGAAGGCCATCACCGCATACACCCCAACTGATGCCAAAACCAAAGCCAGCAACGAGAATCCCCCCAGCAGAACGAGATCGAAATTCCGAAGTGAATCGGAATCAGTGACCATCGACTCCATGGTTTCGACGTCATAGACAGGCGATTGCGAATCCACTTCGGCCACTGCGGCTTTTATCGCATACAGCAATTCGACCTGACTTTGCGGGCTGCGGACCGCAATGGCCATGCTCGCTTCAACCAGCGGGCGCATGGCGTCGGGAACCTGGGTATATGGATAGTAAGCCGTCGGTTCGATCGCGACATCGGCGCCCTGGTGTCGAACATCGTCGACCAGCCCAACTACCTCGCTCCATTCGCTCCCTTTGAACCTCGGCTTTATTCGCTTGCCCACGGCGCTCTCGCCCGGCCAGTATTTACGCGCAAGGCTCTCGCTCACAATGGCTACATGCGCTGAGTCGGCTGTGTCTCGATCGTTGAAAGTGCGCCCCTGCAGCACAGGTACTTCGAGCGTGCGGAAATAATCCTCGCCCACTGCCCGGTACCGGGTCACAACTTCTCCCTGCGTAAGGGCTGGTGTCTTATCTTCCGTATCGATTGACATTGATGGATCGGTGCCGCTGAGCGGAAGATCGCGCGCCACTGCCGCCGATTCAATACCGGGAATCGCTCGCACTCGATTCACAACATCGTGGTAGAAGCCTGAGATTCGCGGCCCGCTCAATTCGGAAGGCGCAGCAATTCTAAAGCTGAGTACCTGTTCGGGTTGAAAGCCAAGATTCACGTTTCTGAGCGACCACAAACTCTTGAGCGCCAGCCCCGTTCCGATCAGCAGCATGCAAGCAAGAGCGGTCTCGGTCATCACAAGCAATGAGCGATGCCGGCCGAATCCACGGCTTGTCGAACCGCCATGCTGCCGCAGACTAATATTCACGTCAACACGCGCAGCCTCAATCGCAGGCGCGATTCCAAACAGAATTCCCACAATCGCGGAAATCAGCAGCGTGTACCCGAGCACGGCGGCGTCAATGCCCGTCTCTTCGATGCGCAGCACCGAGGGTGGATGGAGGGCAAGCACCGAACGCAAAAGCAGAAAAGCAATGGCAACTCCACTAACGGCTCCCGCGCCCGCCAGCAGTACGCTTTCGGTAAGCAACTGGCGAATGATGCGCATGGGGGGCGCCCCGAGCGCAGTGCGGACAGCCATCTCGCGCCGGCGTCCCGCGCCCCGGGCCAGCAGAAGATTGGCAACGTTGGCGCAGGCAATCAGCAGCACAAAGCCAACGCAGCCCATAAGCAAAAGCAGGGCAGGCCGTACATCGCTCGTGAAGGCATCGTCAAGAGTCTGCAGAAAGACGCCAAATCCAGCATCGCTACTCGGATTTTCGCGGTGCAAACGAGTCGACACGGCGTCGAGTTCGCTGCGCGCCTTCTTCAGACTTACTCCATCCGGCAAGCGGATACAGGCGCCCAGCCAGTGGATATTCGGGGACGAGCCGATTCCGCTGTCGCGCCGTAGTTGCAGCAGCGTCCACAGCAACTCCTTGCCGTCAAAGCCATTGAACCCTGCCGGCATGACACCGATCACCGTGTAAGGCACGCCGTCAATCTGTATGGGTTTACCGACGATGTGAGGATCGGCTCCAAAACGGTTTCTCCAGAATGCGTGGCTGAGCATCACGAATTGACCGGCCCCAGGCCGGTCCTCATGCGGAGAAAAGAGCCGGCCTAACAGCGGCTGCGCGCCGAGAGTGGGAAGGAAGTCATAAGAAACCACTCCCCCTGAAATGCGCTGCGGCGGCTCTCCAGGACCGCTGATATTGAACTGCCATGAGACGTGAGCCCCCATATGGGCCAGCAATCCACCTTGTTGTTTCCAGTCAAGGAAATCCCGGGTGGAAAAGAGATTGGCGGCCCCGTTCCCCTGGCGTTGCGACACATACAATAGCCGCCCTGGATTCGGCAGGGGCCATGATCGCATCAGCACCGAGTGAATCACGCTGAACATTGCGGTATTGGCGCCGATTCCAAGCGCCAGCGTGAGAACGGCTGCAACCGTAAAGCGCGGTGACTTTACCAGCGACCGGACTCCGAAACGAATGTCGTTCAGCAATTTGTCCATGTCGGGGAGCGACCTCTTGGAGAGAAAGACGGAAAACCTGGCTAGTTGTCACGGATCACGCGAAGAAAAATCATCGCGTCCCGCGCATCCCACCAAAGTTTCACCCCTCCCACCCGAATTCGGGATGTTATTGGTCTCCTGCCATGCTACGATCTTCGCAATTGAGCCCATACATCGGGTCAGCAGTTCATCAGTTTCCAGAGGGAATCCGGCGGGTAGAGAAAGTTCTTCCCGTTATTCCGGCTCCCCGGAACCGCGATCCCGTTGCAGCCTCACCGGCGCAAGTTGCCCTCAAGCTGTTTTTGAAGCCGGCTCATTTCTAGGGGTTTAGAGGCCCTAGAATTATGAAAAGAGTGCTGCTGTTTCTGCCGTGTTTTATCTTTATTGCCTCGTTCTCTTGCGTTGCGCAAAATTCTGCGAACGCCAATCGAAACCCTGAAAAACGCTTATGCCGCCTCGGGCAGCATTGTGGTTCTCAATGAGAACACGATTCTGATCGAACCGAAGATGCCTGCGCCCGTCTGCGCGCTGCCGAAAACCGAAAACGGCAAGACGACCTGGCAGTTTTATTCGTTCCCCCTGGCGTCGATTACCGTTCCCCTCGCCGAAGTGGACGAAACGCTGATCAGCGAGGACCGCGTGTTTACCGGTTTCGATGCGCCGAAGAGCTACAAGCCCGGCGACATGGGCGACGCCACGATGATCGTGATTGCCGGCGACGAGGGCAAGCAATTCCACACGCTCATTTACGACCGCGACAAACTTGTGCAGCTTGGCCCCGGGCCGCATTCAAGCAAGGAATACGATCAGGCGCCGGATAACACGCTGGCGTTTGGACTGACGTTCTCCGATCCTGCGTCGGCGCACGCGTTTGAGATTGCACTCAAGGATGCGGTACTCGAAGCCAAGGCGCGGGCGCAAAATGAGCGACCCTGAATCATTCAAAATCAATCCGGCTAACCAGCCGATTGCCCATCCTTGCGGCGCAAGTTAACCGCGGGGATGGGATAAACATTCAGCGCCACTATTTTTCATCGCCGCTCTTGAGCTTCGGCACAAAGCCCTCCGCTCCCGGCGTTAACAAGCCCGCCTGGGCATAGGTCATCAGCTTGTCGCGCGTATCGGTAATGTCGAGGTTGCGCATGGTGAGCTGGCCAATGCGATCGCGCGGCGAGAAGGCTGAATCGGTCTTCTCCATGGAAAGCCGCTCCGGTTTGAAGGTCAGGTTGGGCGACTCGGTGTTGAGAATCGTGTAGTCGTTGCCGCGGCGCAGTTCCAGCGTAACCGTGCCGGTAACGGCGCTCGCCACCCAACGCTGTGCGCTCTCACGCAGCATGATTGCCTGCGGATCGAACCAGCGGCCCTGGTAGAGCAGCCGGCCGAGCTTGCGCCCATTCTCACGGTACTGCTCGATTGTGTCTTCATTGTGAATGCCGGTGACGAGGCGTTCGTACACGATATAGAGCAGCGCCAGGCCAGGCGCCTCGTAAATGCCGCGGCTCTTGGCCTCAATGATGCGGTTCTCAATCTGGTCGCTCATGCCCAGGCCGTGCCGGCCGCCGATGCGGTTGGCTTCGAGCAGCAGTTCCACCTGGTCGGTGAAGTCCTTCCCGTTGAGCGCAACCGGCGTGCCTTCGTGGAAGGTGACCGTTACCTCTTCAGGCTTCACGTCCACGTCACTGCGCCAGCTGGCCACGCCCATGATGGGTACAACGATTCTCATACTGCTCGACAGGTGTTCCAGGACCTTGGCCTCGTGCGTCGCGCCCAGCAGGTTTGAGTCAGTGGAATAGGCCTTTTCCGCCGACATCTTGTATTCGAAACCGGCCTTCTGCATAAACGCTGACATTTCGGCGCGGCCGCCCAGCTCGTCGATGAATGCGGGGTCGAGCCACGGCTTGTAGATCTTCAAATCAGGATTGACGAGCAGACCGTAGCGGTAGAAGCGCTCAATGTCATTGCCTTTGAAGGTCGAGCCGTCGCCCCACACGCCCACATCGTCTTCCTTCATGGCGGCGACCAGCATGGTGCCGGTAACTGCGCGGCCAATTGGAGTGGTGTTGAAGTAGGCGACTCCGGCAGTGGTGATGTGGAAGGCTCCGGCTTGCAACGCGGCGAGGCCTTCGCGAACGAGTTGCGCGCGGCAGTCGATGAGGCGCGCGTTCTCGGCTCCGTATTCGAGCGCGGCACGGGGAATGGCATCGTAATCGGTTTCGTCGGGCTGGCCGAGGTTGGCGGTGTAGGCGAAAGGACGCGCGCCCTTCAGCTTCATCCAGTGCAGCGCGGCGCTGGTGTCGAGGCCGCCGGAAAAGGCGATGCCGACCTTCTGGCCGACGGGAAGATTTTCAACGATATTGGACATTGCGAGCGCGCTCCACAAGAAAAGTGGCGGTGTTGAATAGAAAGACCAATGTCTATTTTACGGGTCGCGGCATTAGCGGCCGTTAAATGGCGTTATAAAGGCCTTAAATCGGCTTAAAGTGGCCTTAAAGGGCGCTTATTGCGCGCAAAGGGCAGCCGAATTCAGCAGCTTTCTGGGGAATCCATCTGATAGCTCATTGATTTATCTGGTGCTGCTTTCACAGTTTCACAGTGGCTGGGGGAGGGGGTGGGGGAGTTGATTTTCTGGTAAACATTTGAGGGCTTCAGTTGAAAGGGCAGGTGTGGAAAGGGCGAAAGGGCTGAATGGTGTGCTGGTATCCGCATGAGAGTATTGTGCGCCGGTGGAGTGTAATTAAATGCAAGGCGGGGTAGCGAATTAGCAAGTTAGCGTCGCGATGCGAGGTTAGCGTTGCTGGCGCAACGTTGGCGAGTTGGCGGTTGAGGGGAGTGCTCTGTTCAAGGCGCCGAAAAAATGCAAGTCCTTCGAGGGCTAGCGTCCGGATGCTCAGGATGACAGAGGCGTGATGAGGGGAGTGCCTTCCCAGGTTCACAAAAGCGAGGGACCTGGCGCACCCAATTCAATGCGGCACGAAAGAGCTGATAGCTAAAAGCTAAAAGCTGAAAGCTGGCTTTACACGTTATACGTCGACGACGAGACTCTTCCGCCGTGACCGGTCCAGTTGGTGTGGAAGAACTGGCCGCGGGGCTGGTCTACCCGTTCGTAAGTATGCGCGCCAAAGAAGTCTCTCTGCGCCTGGAGCAGATTTTGCGGTAGGCGTTCGGTACGGTATCCGTCGAAGAACGCGAGCGCCGTGGAGAAGGCCGGCGTGGGCACGCCCATTTTGACTGCATGCACGAGCGCCTTGCGCCACGACGCCTGGTATTTGTTGAGCAGGCGCGAGAAGAATTTATCGAGCAGCAGGTTTTCGAGCTGTTTATTCTTGCGGAAGGCATCTTTGATTTTGCCCAGGAACTGGCTGCGGATGATGCAGCCGCCGCGCCACATGAGCGCGATGCCGCCCATGTTCAGGTTCCAGCCGTTCTCTTTGGCTGCGGCGCGCAGCAGCATGTAGCCCTGCGCGTAGCTCACCAGCTTGCTGCAGAAGAGCGCGCGGCGCACATCTTCAATAAACTTGGCGCGGTCGCCAACTTTGGTGGCGGCCTTGGGACCGCGCAACACCTTCGAGGCTTCAACGCGCTCCTCTTTCAGTGCCGAAAGGCAACGCGCAAACACGCTTTCGCCAATGAGTGTGACGGGTTGGCCGGTGTCGAGCGCGCCGATCACGGTCCATTTGCCGGTGCCCTTCTGGCCGGCGGCGTCGAGAATCTTGTCGACCAGCGGCGTGCCGTCTTCGTCTTTCTTGGCAAATATCTGCGACGAGATTTCGATCAGGTAGCTGTCGAGCTCGCCCTTGTTCCAGTCGGTAAACACATCGTGCAGTTCATCGGGCGTAAGTCCCAGGCCGTGCTTCAGCAGGTCGTAGGCCTCGCAGATGAGCTGCATGTCGCCGTACTCAATGCCGTTGTGCACCATCTTTACGTAGTGGCCTGCGCCATCTTCACCCACCCAGTCGCAGCATGGCGTGCCGTCTTCAACCTTGGCGGCGATGCCCTGAAAGATGGGCTTCACAAACGCCCACGCAGCGGGATTGCCGCCGGGCATGATGGAGGGTCCGCGACGCGCGCCCTCTTCGCCGCCGCTTACGCCGGTGCCGATGAAGAGAATGCCTTTCTCGGCAAGCGATTTGGTGCGGCGATTGGAATCAGTGTAGAGCGAGTTGCCGCCGTCGATTACGATGTCGCCGGGTTCGAGGTGCGGCAGGATTTGGTCAATCATGTGGTCGACGGTGTCGCCGGCCTTCACCATGAGCATGACGCGACGCGGCCGTTTGAGCAGGCCGATGAACTCCTCCATCGAGTGGCCGCCCACAACTTGCGTGCCCTTGGCCTCGTTGTTGATGAAGTCGTCGACCTTGGAAACGGTGCGGTTGAAGACCGCAACTTTGAATCCGTGGTCGTTCATGTTGAGAACGAGGTTCTGTCCCATGACGGCAAGACCGATGAGGCCGATATCGCAGGTTGCGTCTGGCATATGCATCTCCGAAGGTCGATTTTATCAGTGGACGGTGAACGGGGGACGGTGAACCGTGGATCGTGGTTCGTGGGCGGAACGTGTTCACTCCTCTTCACAGAGTGCGAGGTCACGGCTTAGTATTTGCTCCGTGGAATTATCGGTGCTCGACGGCCAGCCGATGAAGGCGGCCGACATTGAGGCTGTTGCGCTGGCTGGCCGTAAAGTTGGGATCGCTGAAGAAGCAAAGACTCGCGTCGCTGCCAGCCGCGCTGCCATTGAGCAGATACTGGCCGAGGGCCGGACTGTCTACGGCGTCAACACGGGCTTCGGCAAACTGAGTGACGTTCACATCCCGCCTGAGAGTCTGGGCGCGCTGCAGGTAAACTTGGTGCGCAGCCACGCGGGCGGCATTGGCCAGCCGCTCTCAGTGCCTGAATCACGCGCCATGGTGCTGCTTCGCGCCAACGTGCTGGCCAAGGGATTCAGCGGCGTGCGGCCGGAGCTGGTGGAGTTGCTCGTCGCCATGCTCAACGCCGGCGTGACGCCGGTAATTCCCGAGAAAGGCTCAGTGGGCGCGAGCGGCGATCTTGCTCCGCTCGCGCACCTGGCGCTGGTAGTGATAGGCGAGGGCGAGGCGTGGCTTGCGGGCGAGGCCGGCTTCGACGGAGAGCGGCTGAATGGTGGAGAAGCGCTGCGTCGCGCAGGCTTGAAGCCGCAGGTGCTGGCCGCCAAGGAGGGGCTGGCGCTATTAAACGGCACGCAGGCCATGAATGCGGTAGGGCTGCTGGCGCTCGAGCGCGCGCGGCGACTGGTGCGGCTGGCCGATGTTGCCGGAGCCATGTCGCTTGAGGCGCTGCGCGGAACTCCGGTGGCTTTTGATGAACGCATTCACCAGGCGCGGCCGCACGCCGGACAAATGGCCGCCGCCGAGCATCTGATCGCATTGCTTGCGGGGAGTGAGATTCGCGAGTCGCATCGCGAGCACGACAGCCGCGTGCAGGATGCGTATTGTTTGCGCTGCATGCCTCAGGTTCACGGCGCCGTGCGCGATGTGCTCGACCACGTGGCTGGGATTCTGGAGATCGAGTCGGGCTCGGCGACCGATAATCCACTAATTTTCCAAGAGCCCTCCTCCAAAGAGTCAGAGCGCGCGAGCGCAGCCCTGCAGGGGGGGAATTTTCATGGTGCGCCGCTGGCCTACGCATTCGATTACGCGGCCATTGCCCTCACCGATCTGGCGGGAATCACGGAACGTCGTATCGATCGGCTGCTGAATCCAGACATCAACGAGGGGCTGCCTCCATTTTTGTCGGCAAAGGCGGGCCTCGAGTCTGGATTCATGATTGCGCAGATTGCTTCGGCCGCACTCATCAACGAGTGCCAGGTTCTGTCGCATCCGGCGTCGACGGGAACCATCCCCACCAGCGGCGGCAAAGAGGATCACGTATCGATGGGCATGACGGGCGCGCTCAAACTGCGGCAGATAGTTTGGAACGTCGAGCGCGTGGTCGCAATTGAGCTGATGTGCGCCGCGCAGGGCCTCGAATGCCGTTTGCCACTCAAGCCGGGCATCGAGGTCGGCCAGGCGTATGAGGCAGTGCGGCGCGTGGTTGCTCCGCTCGATCAGGATCGCGTGCTGGCCGGGGACATTGAGAAGCTGGCTGAGGCGGTCAGGGGCGGGGAGTTTGCGAGATTCTAGCCGCCAGTACTTTGACCGCGTGATTTTGTGCTTTCCCACCCTTTCCGCGATGGAACTGCGGAAAGGATGGGGCACCCACATTGGTGCAAATTTAAGCGGTCAGAGACCTCGTACTGCGACCGCGCGGTTTAGTGATTTCCCAGGTCCCCAATAGCGAGGGGCCCTGGGGCACCCAGATTCATGGGCGCAATTACGAAATCACGAAGTCGCGGTACCAGCTCGACTCCGTCCAGGGTGGACGCCACTCACAGGATTGTTGTCATATCGGTAAACCTTGTGAGAGAGAGTTAAACGATTTCAGAAAAATCACCCTGGGCAGGATACCGGTTCGCGGAAACTTGCCTGAGGAAAACCGGTAACATATTCTTATGAATCGGGTTATGCGAATGCGCGCACTCCGGCGGGGTATTCAAATAGTTGGTTCGAGCTTCGATTTTACTATTGATTTTTGAAGAAAATCTCCTTAAAATAGAAGGCGATGTAACCTCTGGACTTACTGGTACCCCCAAGCCCGCGTCCGAGGGCAGTCAAGAAAAATACCCTTCATTCAAGGACAAATAACCGATGGCAAAGCGTCGTGGAAATCCGAACTGGGGCAAGCCGGAGCCCATTGGGCCCGTTGTGCCCACAGTCACCTCTTTCGAGCAGATTGTAAAGGAGTTCAAGCTGCCGCCGGATCAGTACATCCGGTCGACCCGCCTGCGTGAGTGGGCCCGCCGTAACAAGAACTCCAAGTACATCCCCGAGGCTCTACTTGAAGCCTGGGGCTTCGAAATCGAATCGACGTTGTAGCAACTGAGCCAGCTTGCACTGAAACGCCGCCTTCGGGCGGCGTTTTTGCGTTTCGGGGCTCTCAGACTCAAAGAACGACTTATAGCTTCCCCAACAATTCTGATTTTGGTACTCTAAGTTCACCCAGTTCACCCACATTTGGGGCTTGGCTCGATCGTTCCCGGAGTTGCCTGGTTGAGACACCCATGGTTCATAGGGGCCTATGCGCTTATTTCCATCAGCGCGGGGATTATCTGCGCCCACGCGGTGCTCAACACGATTTTTCAAAGTCCCGGTTTCATCATCTCCTATCTGCTGTGGAGCTTATGGGCTCTCCTGGCGGCTTCAGCGTGCATCTGGCGAGCGTTTCACTGCCCTCTTTCCATCCGCACCCATTGGCGGCTCGCAGCCGCTTCGCTGTTCTTCATCTTCATCGCCGCAGCCATTGAAGCGCCGGAGGAGATCTTCTCAAAAGCGGTGCCGACGGTCGCCTCCATCGGCGACTTCTTTTTCTTCGCTTCTTTTGTACCCATCCTCCTTTCGATTACGCTGCCGGACGAGGGCGCCTTTGGCCGCTTCACCTTCCTGCTCGACAGTTTCCAGGCCGCAGCCTGCACCTGCCTCGCCTACACAGTCCTCTTTGGCGCATTTCCCTTCACCAGCGAGCCCGCCAAGGCGATGCCCTATGCACCCCTTGAGTTCGTTTACGACACCGAGTACCTGGCCGTAGTGCTTCTCGCCGCGCTGCGCTTATTGCTCGGCACACGCAACGCAGCAGACCGCTATTTCTTCCGCGCTATCCTGCTTTACACCTCGCTCTACGCGGTCTGCTCCGGAATCTATAACCATTACATCGGCAAGTACAGCCTCACCAATGGCATGGACGCGCTCAACGACATTCCCTCTGCGGCGCTCGCCATCGCCGCCATCCTCGCGCCCGCAGCCGTCCCGGTCGCCGTATCTGACTCCTTGCCCCGCGCAAGCCGTCCCATGCTCGTCCGCCTCATTGACAACGCGCGTCCGATTTTCCTCTCGCTCGCGCTTATCGGTCTTAGCGCCATCGTCGCCCTTCGCCACTTCGCTATTGCTTTTGCCTTCATCGTGGGCGCCTTCGTCGTCTACAGCCTCAGGGCCAGCCTGCTGCAGAACAAGCTGGAACACGCCCAGACAGCTCTTGAGCAATCCAACTGCAGCCTATCTGAAATCGCACACCTCGACAGCCTTACCGTGGTCTCGAACCGCCGCGGGTTTGACCAGAACTTAGCCATCGAGTGGGGACGCGCCCAGCGCACGCACCAGCCGCTTTCCCTGTTGCTTGTCGACGTAGACCATTTCAAGCGCATCAACGACACTTACGGCCACCAGGCCGGCGACGAATGCCTCCGCAACACGGCGCGGGTGCTGAGCGCAACTCTCGACCGGCCTGCAGACCTGATTGCACGCTATGGCGGAGACGAGTTCGCCATCCTGCTGGCTGAAACCGGCTCGCACGGCGCATCGACTGTTGCCGGCCGCATACGCTCAGCCATAGCAAACAACGCCGCGCAGGCCTCACTCCGAACGACTCTCAGCATTGGCGTCTCCACCTGGAATGCAGAGGGAGAGGCCAGCCCGGACATGCTGATTCGCGCCGCCGATCGCGCGCTGTACGCCGCCAAGCACAATGGCCGCGACCGGATTGAATTGGTGGATTTGCAGTCGCTGACGGTGAAGTAGCCGCAGCCGTCGCAACAACGTTGGGTAGTCCCTGATCAGTATTAGACAGAAAACCACTGGCAGACCTGTTTAGCATCACCCCTGATACCTGCGGCGCAGTACGTCTGCGGCGAAAATGTTAAACCGTTCCCGGCAGCTTTCCAATTGCAACACCAATCCCAAAAGCGCCGTCCAACGTACGTAGACGATCAGGCGCAGCACTTCCCCGCAATCGGATAGCGGAACAAGGAAGAGGATTCATGAAAAAGTCGGTCAAGATCGGTCTGGCTGCAGCCATAGCATTACCAATACTCGCAGCCGCCGCCATTCGTCACTTCGTTGACGCCAACACCTTTCGCCCTATGATCGAGAGCCGCCTTACCGCAGCGCTTTCCCGCAAGGTCACCCTCGGCGATCTCAGCCTCTCCCTCATCACCGGAAGCCTGGTGGCCAACGACATCGTCATAGCTGCGGACCCAAAGTTCGGCCAGACTCCATTCTTCACCGCTAAGCGATTGCGCATTGGCGTTCAGATGAAGCCGCTCATCTTCAACCGCCAGTTGATTGTGCAGAGTTTTGAAATCGACGATCCCCAAATCCATCTCATCCGCGCCGAGGACGGCACTTGGAACTTCTCCACGCTGAGCCACGGCCTGAGTCAGACCGCCGGCTCTCAGAACGCCGCTCAACCGGCCACTCTATCCGACCTCTCCGTCGGCCTCATCACCCTCAAAGACGGCAACGCCACCATTCAAACGCTGCCCATCGAGAGAAATCCCCAGGTCTACGATCATGTCGACATCAGGCTAGAGCACTTCTCCCTGGTCGAGGCCTTTCCCTTCAAGGTTAGCGCCTCGCTGCCCGGCGATGGCAGGATACGGGTCTCAGGAACCGTCGGCCCTGTCAATCCGCAAGACGCGGCCGCCACTACCTTCGACGCCCAGCTCACCATCAAGCACCTTGACACCGTCGTCGCTGGCTACGTCGACCCCGCCGCCGGCCTCTCCATGATCGCCGGCCTCGACGCCCACGTCGTCTCAGACGGCATCAACGTCACCAGCGACGGCAAAGTCCACGCCGACCACCTCATCCTGCGCAAAGGTGGCAGCGCCGCCCCTCACCCTGTCGATATCGACTATCAGGTTGTCCACTCTCTCAAAGGCAACAGTGGCCAGGTCTCCGATCTCGCCCTTCAAACCGGCGCCGTCGCGATTCACATCAAGGGCGCCTATCAAATCGCCTCAAACGTGCCGGTCCTCGATCTTAAGCTGCTGGCTCAAAATGTCCCCATCGACGGACTGCAGGCGCTTATGACCGCGGTCGGCGTCAAGCTTCCCAACGATGCTGTCCTCAAAGGTGGAACGCTGTCGGCTAACTTCGCCATCAAGGGCTCCGCAATAGACAACGTCATAGTGGGCTCATACGAGATCAAAAATACACAGTTGGTGGGCTACGACCTCGGCTCCAAGATCGTTGGCATCGCCGCACTGGGTGGCATCAAGACCGGCGATACTCTCGACATCGATGACTCCCGCGCCGACATGCGCATAACCAAATCTGGCAGCGAGTCCACCAATATCTACTCGCTGCTTCCTGCCCTCGGCGAGTCTACCGGCAGCGGCACCGTGTCTCCTTCAGGCGAGCTCAACTTCCACTTGATCTCAAAAGTCACGAGCGCTAAAGGTCTCAATAAATTCGGCGTAAGCATCCTCACAAAGTTGAACCGCACATCGGCTGCCGACAAACCTTCGACTGCAATCGGCATCCCCATCAACATCACCGGCACAGCAGAGAATCCCGTTATCACCGCGGATGTCAGCGGCTTGGTGAAAGGCAACGCCGAAGCTTTACGCAGCAAAGGCGCCGTGATCCTAAATAAGACCGGCCTCTCCAGGCTCTTCGGCAAAAAAGATAATTCCGGTTCAACCACCCCGACAAAATAATTAGATTCGTCCGGCTTCACGGATTGTGGCTTGCTCGATAGATGCGCAGGAGAACCCGTTCCTCGCAGCGGGCCCTGCTTTGCCTCAGGATCTTCTGCAAACAAATTACAAGCCAGGGACGTTCCCCTTACCATCCCAACCGCGGATGGGAGACAATAGAACTGCACCATGCCGCACACCGCCCGCAGCTTCGAGCCTCCCTTTACCGACGTGCCTGGCGCGCTGAATGAGATTCGCGCCGGCCGCATGGTTGTTGTGGTCGACGACGAGGATCGCGAGAACGAGGGCGACCTTACGCTGGCCGCCGAGTTTGTTACTCCCGAGGCCATCAACTTTATGGCGCGCTACGGGCGCGGGCTCATCTGTCTCGCCATCACCGAAGAACGAGCCGACCATCTGCGCCTCTTTCCCATGACACAACAGAATTCCTCGCGCTTTGGCACGGCGTTTACTGAGACGGTTGAAGCGCGCGAGGGCGTAACTACCGGCATCTCGGCTGCTGACCGCGCGCAGACTATCCGCACGGTGATTGATACCATGTCGACTGCACACGATCTCGTCCGCCCTGGCCACGTCTTTCCGCTACGCGCGCGCAAGGGCGGCGTGCTGGTGAGGGCCGGTCAAACCGAGGCGTCAGTCGATTTGGCAAGGATGGCGGGGCTCAATCCGTCGGGCATTATCTGCGAGATTATGAACGACGACGGAACCATGGCGCGCGTTCCCAATCTGATCGAGTTTTGCAAAGAGCATGGGATGCTGATGCTCACGGTGGCCGAGCTTATCCGCTACCGGCTGCGCCACGAGCGCTACATTGTGCGCGCCGGCGAATCGATTATCAACACCCGGCACGGCGAGTTCCGCATGATTGCATACCAGAGCGAAGTGACCGGCGGTGAGAGCCACATTGCGCTGGTGCGCGGCGACTTGTGCGCAGGCTGCCCGGCGTTCCACGAAGGGCCGGCGGTGAGCGGACTGCCGGGCGAAGCGAGCGAGGCCAATCAGATCGAGCTGCGACCGCCGTGTTCCCATCCAGTGCTGGTGCGCGTGCACACGCGGTGCACGGCCGGCGACGTGTTTGGAGCCGATTGCCGCTGCCACGAGATTCTCGATCAATCGATGCGCATGATTGCCGAAGAGGGCTGCGGGGTGGTGCTTTACCTGCACAATACTTCTCGAGGGTTTGAGATTGACTACGCGCCGCAACCGCAGTTCGGGCCGGGCGGGGCCGTACCGCCTACGGGCGCGGCAGAGCCGAGCGGCGGCCGCGTGGTTCTGCACCAGGAACTGCGCCAGCGGGAGGGCTCACAGGCGCGGTCCGGCCGCATTTTGCGCGCCATCGGCCTGGGCGGACAGATTCTCTCTGACCTGGGCATTCAGCGCATCAGACTCTTGTCGAACACACCCATGCACATCCCCGCGCTCGAAGGCTTCGGCCTTGAGATCGTTGAGCAGGTGCCGATACCCGTAGATGAGTGCGTAAGGGCGGGAACCGGGGGCTAGAGCGGGGCTAGGCCTGATAGAAGTGCCCCATCCAGTTTTTGTGCGGGGTCGTCGCTTCCAGGGGCCGGAACGGCCCAGGCGTGTCGGCGAGAGATGGCGTGACTGTCAAGTATTCCCGGGTATCCCCCTCCCCCATGTACATGGGGTTAACTGTTTTGTTTTCAGTCACTTATGTACCCCCAGAACTGCCCGCAACCCATTGATAACAAAATGGTTAGACTGTGAAGATTAGATAACAAAGGAGTTACGGCCCGCTTTTGCACCAGTTATGGGGCGACTGGCTTGCCGCAGGCTCACTTCTTCACTCAATTGAATGTAGCGCAGGGGGAAAATTATCTGCAATGTTGGCAGAACGGTGGTTAGACAGGCTGGATGCTGGCTCATTGATTGGAGTGAAACTCCCGAAAACCCGTCCCGCAGGAGTTGAAACCCTGCCTCATTTTTATGTGGCTTATTGGCACGGATGAATCCGTGCCCATTCAAGACAGCGGATTCTATGGGGTTTTTCCGTAGCCTGTGAACTCATGTTCTGACACTTCGCGCCTTTGACTTGAGTTTTTCAGCATCCCGTAAAGCGATGACTTTAAATGATTTATTTGCCAGGTTAAACAGATCGCGGAAAAGCCCGTTGAACGAAGCAGTTTCGTCATAGTCGATGCAGCAGGGGCTAAAGCCCCTTTCATTTTGAAGGCTATACTGGCCCGGCTAAAGCCGTGCCCTTGTTACAAAGCCTACCTTTGCCTGTGCCCGAGCGAGTGTTTTTCCGCAACCTGTAATGCAGTGTCCTTGTTACAAGGCTGCCGGCGCCCGGTCTGCCGTCCGGCGAATCCCTGCTCGCTAATCCCTGCTTTTCCTTGCATCTGGCATCAAAGCCCTTTAAGATGCGTCAATTGACAATGATGCCTATCCTCACGCCATTCCCGGTAGAATCTGCAGCGGCTCCACTGACCGGGCTGCCGCGGCTGCGCCTGCCGCGACTGTGCGTGGCGGTGCAGGGGGCCACTCCGGCGGAACTGATGGCCTGCGCGGAGGGAGTGCTCAAGGAGGCGCGCTTTCTGGAGTTTCGGCTCGATCTGCTGGCCAAGCCGGGTGCCGGCATTGGGCCGCTGAAGCAGTTCCTGAATCATCACCGGGACGTACAGGCGATCGCTACGTGCCGGCGGAAATCGAATGGCGGCGGCTTCGTGGGGTCATTGAGCTACGGAATTAGAGGTCCTGCTTCAGGCTGCCCAGGCAGGATGCCAGATTGTCGATCTTGAGGTGGAGTCGGCCGAGCAGGCGGGCAAGGCGCAACTGGCGCGGTTCCGGGCGGCGCTGCGCGCTGCGGCCACGGCTCTGCTGGTGAGTTATCACGATTTCAGCCGGACCAAGGGGCTGGACGAGGCGGCTGCGCGCATCCGGGCATTTGAGCCTGACTACGTGAAGGTGGTATCGACGGCGCGCTCGCTGGCCGACAACCTGGCGGTACTGCGGATGATCGAAGATCAGAGTTTGAATGCGCAGGTGGTGGGAATCGCAATGGGCGAGGAGGGGTTGGTGAGCCGTGTGCTTGGCCCGCGCGAAGGGGCGGCATTCACCTTTGCGTCGGCCGGCGACGGCGCCGAGACCGCGCCGGGACAAGCCAGTGTGCGCACGCTCATCGATCTTTATCGCGTGGAACAACTTGACCAGGCGACACGCATCTTCGGAGTGGCGGGCAATCCTATTTCGCACTCACTTTCGCCGCTCATGCACTCGACTGCTTTCAAGCGCGAAAACGTAAACGCCATCATGCTTCCGCTGAAAGTAAAGTCGCTGAGCGATTTGTTGACGCTTACACGCGACCTGCCTTTGAGCGGCGTGGCCGTGACCATGCCATTGAAGCAGGAGGTGTTGCCGCATCTGGCCAATATGGATTCGCTGACGGCGCGCATCGGCGCGTGCAACACGCTGCGCACCGGCGCCGACGGCAAGCTTTACGGATTCAATACCGACGTGGCCGGGGTGATTCGGCCGCTGGAGAAGCGGATGAGAATCAAAGGCTCGCGCATCCTAGTGGTGGGTGCAGGCGGAGCGGCGCGGGCGGCGGTCTTCGGGCTGGTGGAACAGGGGGCGGAGGTGTTTGTAACCAACCGCACTCATGAAAAGGCGGTCGCGCTGTCTCGCAAGGCGCATGCGAAGTCATTGAAGCAGGATGCGTTGGCGAAGAATCGATTCGACGCGATCATCAACACCACGCCCTGCGGCATGGCGGGCGTGAAGCAAGCAATGGCGATCAAAGAGAACGAGTTGAACGCCCCGCTCGTCTTCGACATGGTGTATAACCCACTGGACACGCCGCTGCTGAAGCTGGCGCACTCACGCGGGCTCGCGGTGATCAGCGGTATCGAGATGTTTGTGCAACAGGGTGCGCGCCAGTTTGAGATCTGGACCGGGAAGCCGGCGCCGGAGAACGAAATGCTGCGCGTAGTTGAGCTGGCGCTGCGCAAGCGGGCGTGATCGGCGATCAAGCTCCCATAAATCGATTCAGCAATAATTCTTTCCAATTTTAACGAATTGTTTCTCCAATTCGCTTGACTTCGCATGCGATGACAACAGGATAGAGATAACGATACTTTTCAGGAAAAGACCCTCAGGAAAAGTCGCCTGAGATCCGCATTTGTGTCTTAATGGGCTGAGACATCACGCTAGTTGATGTGCCGCCCGACGCGCCGCTGACATTCTCACTCGAAGATCCCTGCATTGTTTCCGCTTCCCCGCTAACGTTCTGGTTCTCTCGAAGAGGTGTGCCATGGTAGTCCAAATCCAGCGCAACGGCCGTAGTGTCACCGGGCTGCACATCGGCTCAGGAAATGTAAGGCGATATTTTCCAAAGGGCCAGCTGAGTGTCGACCTCGAGCTCGGACATTTGCTGATTCGCTGCAAATTGCAGCCGGATTTCTGGAGCGATGTGCCGCAGATTTCAGACCCGCGCCTGACCTTGTGGCTCGAGGCTAAGGAGCCAGAGAGTAGGGCGGGACGGGGGCGAATACAAATGTCGCTGGTCCCGGTGAAGGGCGAATCGTTCCGGCTGGAATTCGCCAACGCTGAACCTGCCGACGCGCCGATCCCGCTGCACGCTGCGTGAAGTAATCCACCTAAAAATTTGCGGCCCAGGGGTCCAGCCTGCCCCTGAGCCGCTGACGCAACGCGGTCGCGTCAAAAAGGCTTGTTGAAGTTAAGGCGCAGCCCATTGCTTCAGGCTCCATGAGCCGGACCAGCCTCGAGAGATTCCTGGCGCGTGGCAACGTGACCGGCGCGATTGAGAGTGGCCATCCTGGTCATCGACCGCCGCAGGCTCGCCTTGGCCTTGAAAACCCTGGATTTCAAAGTCAACACGTTGATGTTGAAGCGACTGGCGACCTCTTTTTGCGGCACTTCGTCGAGCTGGCACAACGTGATCGCGCTTCGGTAGCGCTCAGTGAGCTTGTTCACCTCGTCGAGCATGATGCGCTCCAACTCGGTTATTGCTGCCAGTTCTTCGGGGCTGCGGGCCGAATCGGAGACATCGAATCCCGGCGCTTCATCGTCCTCGTTGCGGATGTGCTCAAGCGAGAGCACGACGCGGCCTCGCTGCCTGCGCAGCCAATCGCGCGCGGTGTTGCGCACAATCGACTGAATCCAGGTGGACATTTTGGCCTCGCCGCGGAACTTGGAGAGGTTGTGGTAGGCCCGCAACAGCGATTCCTGCACGATGTCTTCGGCATCTTCATAGAAAGGTGTGAGGCGGCGCGCCAGCCATATAAGGCTTTCGCGATTGTTCTTGGCAGCACGCTCAAAGCTCTCCACCTTATCGTTCCAGCATCCTCCGGCCGCACCGGCCTGGGATGGCAAATTGCATTCTTCAGGAATTGTGGAACAATGCAGGCTCATCGCGCCTCCTTTGGGCAAAGGAGCCGAAGGCGACAATCGGCGAGTTGGACGAGAGTAGACGAATCGCGAGGGATTGGCGAGACAAAAAGGCAAAAACGAGAACAGAAAAAGTGCACGATCCATACCTCCGAACTACGGTAAGACCAGAGTTGGAGCAGCCAATTCAGGCTCATTCCAGTTCCCTGCTCCCGGCTGGCAGCATCGACCTGGCAGGTTAGCCTCGGGTGTTCAGTGACCCTGGCTTTGCAATGAGAGCGCATTTAAATGCGAGTAAATCCTCGCAGGCGGATTGCGGCGCCGGGTGCAGGCGTTTTCGCGCTGCGAATCAGAGACAGGCAGTGGAAGGAGGGGGACGTGAGAGGAGATCGAATTCGATCGAGGATTGATAGGGTGGCCGCTCGAAACCTTCGTTCGCGGCGAGCAGTACAGTCAAGGCGCCCGGGTGCTGCGGAGCCGGTTGGGCCGACGTATCCTGACCGTGGCCGGCCGGTGCGCCGGAATGCAAACCGGATGCAGCGCCGCCACGCTCTTTCGTCCACAGCTTGGCCACCTGATTCACCGAGCTCGTGCCTGGATGACGATGGTAGAGCGAGAGCTTGTAACCATAACCCCAAAGGGCGACGGCGATAGCCAAGCCAATGAGCGAGAACGTAAACGAATTAAGGAACTTTGGCCGGTTCAGGCGCCGCGCTGTTGGGGCGCAAAGGCCAAGGTTGTCGCAGGATTGCGGTGGGCCAGACAGCGCCGTGATGGGGTTCGGGGAAGTCAAACCACCTCGCAAATGGCGTCCTGTCTCCAGAATATACAACAGTTTGGAACGGTTCAATCCACGGTCGGAAGCGTGGCTTCTGTCACAACAATTTAGATGTGCGCCTTTTTGCCCCGTTTCTTCTGCGCCTGGTCTTTCTTCTCTTCCTGATTCTTGTCGTGAACGATGGGGATGGGCGCCATGTCGGGGCCGATGCGTTTGACTGCGGTGTCAATCATCTCGAAGTTGATGGTGCGCGGTGATGCCGGCCGCGTTACACCTGTCGCGGCATCGGTGACGACGTTGGGCCCGCTGCTTAACTCGAAGCTGAAGGCCGGCACCGGTCCTTTTGGCGTTTGAGCGGTGTAAACCTTCATCGGCAGATACCCCTGAATGGGATGCAGCCGGAAGGCCGTTTCATAGCGGTGGTGGTTTTTGCTCCAGGTAAAGACGCGCACCTGGTCGAAGTCGAAGGGCAGGCCGGACTTGTCGGGCGCAAGCGCGGTCACGTACTCGGGCACCTGGTGGCCGGGAGTGTTGGCGTCGGGATCGTCGACCTTGGTGAGCACGTAGGCGCCTATATAGCGCATGCCTTCTGCATACTCGCCGATCTCGTCGGGAACATCGACGTCGAGCTGATTGCCGTAAAGCCAGCCAACGTGTCCCTGCGGATCGCGGGCCAGCCACCAGTCTTCCATGGGCGGCGGAGGCGGCGGCTCAGATGCCGATGCGCCGGACGCTGACTTTTCGGGTTCGGCAAGATGAGCCAACGGTGCAAAACCGGGTAACACTGCTTTCTTGATCGAGGCCCGCTCGAGAAGCTGAACCCTGGTGTTGCCGGGAATCAGGTAGAAGTGGTCAGTCTCTTTGCCCGGCTGCAAATGCATGTAAAGATCGTTACGCAAGGTCGCGGTGGCCGCGACGGTTGAGTCCTTATGCTGGTCAGTTAATTGCGCGAAGCCGTCGTAGATTTTTTGATCGATTACGGCGTGCTCCTCGATCCAGCCAATCTCGTTCTTAGCGGTTTGGACTTTATAAAAGCGGCGGCCGTGCTCGACCACTTCGAGGGACTGTCCGTTTGTCACTTCGGTAACGATGTTTGAGACAGCCGCAACGCGGTCGTGGAGAAACATTTGCCGCGCCGAGACGTAGACCATTTCTTTTTTGGGTGGGTGGAAACGGTTGCAACCGGCGAGCGTTACGAGCAGCGCAGCCAGACCGCACAAAACTGCTGAAGAAACGAGACGCAGCCAGAATGGGCTAAGAGCAATGGAGGAGGTTTTTGACACGGCCAGTTGCGGACACTTTGAGAATAGCACCTCGCGAACCGGCCAATTTGGGCAGAGACGCGATCAGGGAGCTTGAGCGGCAACAACCACAGCGCCGGTGGGATCGGTGCCGGTGGTGGAGGTGATGGAAGAATCGAGTTTGCCCTCGGTAGCGGTGTCGAAGATGTACGCGTCGAAATCGGGGCTTCCTCCCGAAGATACGGCGAGAACGAAGTTCGAGAGGCTGTCTTCAGCCAGGCTTTGCGGTTGAATGCCGGTGGAGACGGTGCTGATGGATGAGAGCGAGTAGGTGGTGGTCGATCCGGACGTGGAAGTAGCGATGTTGAAGCCCTGAAGAACCCCGTCGCTTGAGGTGCCCTGGCCGCTGGCGACGTAGACATAGGTTCCGCTCAATTCGGGCAGGATGGCGGCAGGCGCGAGACCACCCGAAGAGTAAGGCGAGCCGGCGATCTCCGTCACCTTGCTGGTGCCCAGTGAGCTGTAATTGAAGGCCCGCAGTCCACCGGAGCTCGACGATGCCTCAGTTTCGCCGATGTAGAAGAGGCGCGGAGTTGTCCAGTACGACGGGATCGACAGCCACCGAGAGCGACGACGCATTGGTTGTAACTGTGGAGACGATGCCGGCGGTGCTGGCAAAGGGGTTGGTATTGGCTGCGTTGAAGGGAATAACCAGCGTGCCGCCCTGGCCGGCCGCCAAAAAGATATACGCATCGTCGCCCGAGAGCGCCATCTTTTCAACCGAGGCGTTGGCCACAGTGTAAGAGCGCTGCTGTTCGGTTGTGCTGTTCAGGGCGCCGCTCGAGGTAATCGAGATTGCATTCAAAATCACGCCGCCCGATGCGCCGGTCTCCGCATCGATCAGCCAGGTCCCGGTGGTATCGACGGTCATGGCCGCGGCCAAATCGCTTGAAATCGCGCTGCCGTTGTTGCCGATGGTGAGCGCGCCCGTTGAGGAGTCAATTGTGTAGAGGTAGATTCCGGCCACAGTGCTTACATACAAAAATGCATTGCCGGGACCAATGGCGATGGCGTAAGGAGCGGCAATGAGCGAATAAGTGCCGATGGTTGTAAGGCTGCCCGAAGTTATGTCGTAAGCAACAATTTGATCCGTGGTCTGGTTGAGGACGTAAAAGATGCCGCTCGAAAGCGTTGTGGGAGTGGTGCCACCGCCGCCGGACGAACCGCTCGGAGCCTGCCAGAAATTGCCGCAGCCCTCGATAAAGGGCGCAAGAACGAGCAAAAGAGCCGGCAGGAGCCGCGCCGGGCTTACTATCTTCATCGTCACTCCTCGGAATGCGCCCCTGGCGCGAGTAACTACGGCAATGCAGCGTTGAATCAGATTCCAGAATAGTCCAGCCGGTATCGAATTAGACGCAGGGAGCCCTACTCGGCGCTCATTGGCTGGCATCCCGATGTGGGGTCAAGGCGCCGGGCTTGACTCGGCGTTACGCGCCTGCCAGACGATGCGGGCCGCGGTCAGGTCTTCAATGGCCATCCCAACCGATTTAAAGACGATGCGCTCGCCTGCCGGGACCTGAGCCGCGCCGGAAAGAACCTGGCCTATCTCGGCGTGAACGCGAGCGCCAGAGAGGCGAACGTCGCCGGACTCGCTTTCGACTGGGCCGCGCGCCTCGGCGATGACGCAGCTTGAGAGCATGGTTTGGTCGTCGAGTTCGCGAAGATGCGGGCCGATTGCGCCCACGGCGATGACCACCGCATCGCGCTTGAGCCAGCGGCCTTCAAGAACAGGCGTGGGTGAGGAGGTAGCCGCGAGAACCACGTCGGCCGCGGCAGCTTCTTCAATGGGGACAGCCCGCGCGCCTGTTTGCCACCCCAGCGACGAAGACCTGTCGCTGGGGGCCCCGGTTTCAGAAGCGAGGGCCTCGGCGTTGGCTTGCGTGCGGCTCCAGATGCGGACTTCCTGAGCGAAGGGCGAACCAGGCGCAGAGCTTGAAGGTGAGCCCGGGCCTGGACGCCGCTGCCCAGAATGCCGAGGCTCGTGACGTTCGGCCGGGCAAGCGCGTCGAGGACGACGGCGGAGACGGCGGCGGTGCGCATCTCAGTAATCAGGCGGCCGTCCATGACGGCGAGCGGCTGGCCGGTAGCCCGGTTGAGCAGCTCGACGATGGCCATGTGCGTGGGCAAGCCCAGCTCGGCATTGGCGGGATAGAAGGTGACAGTCTTGACGGCCATCACGTCTCCGGCAATCACGGGCATCACGGCGAACCAGCCGTTGCGATGGTCCTCGGCGTTGCCGGCACGAATCACCGTGCGCGCCGGCTGGACGACCTTGCCGGCCGAGTAGTCGATGAGCGCCTGGCGGATGGCGGGGATCAGTGCGTCATACGTGAGGACGCTGCGGACTTCGTGCTCGGGGATGTACATGGTGTGATGCTAGCGAAGCCAGCCCGGAATTTTCATGAACCGCCGGGAATGGTGAAAGGCTGAACGACCTGAGCGGCCGGGTACCCCCTTCCCCCTATGTACGTTGGTTAACTGGCTTGGTTTCAGTCACTTATGTATCATTTTGCCCCCATAACACGTTGAAAACAAAAAGGGTTGTAGGTAGAGGATTAGATAACAAAGGAGTTACGGGTAGCAATTTGCAGCAGTTTTAGTGCAACGTTGGGATCATTCTTCTTTCCCCGTTTTGAAGGTAGCAAGAAAGGGGGGAATTAGATGCAATTCCGGCTGTCTCCCGAGGTTTCAGGCTGCAGGAGATAGTCCGACGACCTCACACCGCGAAATTCGGTCGCGGCGTGAGAGCATCGGGTTCACTACTGTTCCGTGTAGGTGTAGTCAGTCGACTGCCATGTGTCGTCGATCAGGTACCAGAGGCGCACGTAGATCGTAGCGCCGTGGGCCGGTACTTTGGGCGCGGTGACAGAAGTGGCCGTGGTACGGCCCGAGACATACAAATCGTCTGTACCCACTCCGTTGTTGCTCAACCAGAAATCGTACAGGGTCGGCCCGGTGCCGGCCGTCCAGGTAAAGGTTACGTTGCTGGTGCCCAGTTGAGTGCCCGGAGTGGGGGTGCTCAATACCGGCGCCACGGACGGGGTTTCAGAGTAGGTGTAGTCGATCGACTGCCATGTTTGGCCGATCAGGTACCACAGCCGGACATACAGCGTATCCGTGGCCAAGCCGTACGGCACCTTGGGCGCGGTGGCGGAAGTTGTCGTGATATGGCCCGCGACGTACACGTTGTCAGAACCCACACCTTTAGTGCCCAGCCAGAAATCGTACAAAGTCGGCCCGGTACCGGGTGTCCAGGTGAAAGTCACGTTGCTGGTGCCCAATTGAGTGCCTGGAGTGGGGGTGGTCAGCGCCGGCGCCACGGACGGGGTTTCAGAGTAAACGTAGTCGATCGACTGCCATGTTTCGTTGACGAGCCACGACAGCCGGACATACACGGTATCCGTGGCTACGCCGTACGGCACCTTGGGCACCGTCACCGAAGTGGCCGCGATCAGGCCCGAGACATACAGGTCGGCAGAACCCACTCCCTCGGTACCCAGAAAGAGATCGTACAAAGCCACGCGGGGCGATGGGTGTCCAAGTGAAGGTTACGTTGCTGGCGCCAAGGATGGTGCCTATGCCAGGGGTGGGCGACTTCATGATCGCGGGGGTGCTCTCGGTATACTGGTAGTCCTCTGTTTTCCACGCGCCGTCGATGAGCGAGCCCAGTCGGACGTAAAGCGTAACGCCATCGGCTGGAAGTGCGGGCACCGTGTACGAGGTGGCATTGAGCGCGCCGGTGTTGATGAATGTTGGAAGACCCAACACCGCTGGTGCCGATCAAGAGTTCGTAGCTGGTTACGCCGCGGCCCGGCGCCCACTGGAACTGGATATTGCTGGTGCCGAGGATGGTGGCTATGCCGGGGGTTGGCGAAAGCATGGTCGCGGGGGCGGGGTGCCGCTCTCGGTGTACTGGTAGTCCTCTGTCTGCCACGCTCCGTTGATGAGCGAGCCCAGTCGGACGTAAAGCGTAACGCCATTGGCAGGAAGCGCGGGCACCGTAGTACGAAGTGGTAGTGAGGGCGCCGGTGTTGAGGATGTTGGAAGACCCTGCGCCGCTGGTGCCGATCAAGAGCTCGTAGCTGGTTACGCCAGAACCCGTTGTCCACTTGAACAGAATATTGTCTGGTGCCGAGGATGGTGGCTGTGCCGGGGGTGGGAGACAGCATGGTCGCAGGGACACCGGTGGTGCTCTCGGTGTACTGGTAGTCCTCTGTCTGCCACGCTCCGTTGATGAGCGAACCCAGTCGGACGTAAAGCGTAACGCCATTGGCAGGAAGCGCGGGCACCGTGTACGAAGTGGTAGTAAGGGGCGCGGTGGCGAGGATGTTGGAGGACCCAACGCCGCTGGTGCCGATCAAGAGCTCGTAGCTGGTTACGTCAGACGCCCGTTGACCACTGGAACTGGATGTTGCTGGTGCCGAGGATGGTTGCTGTGCCGGGCGTGGGTGACAGCATGGTCGCGGGGGCAGGGCCAGTAGCGTGGAACGGCAGTTACTCCCACAGACGCCTGCGCGGAGATGTTCAACATCGGGTTAAGCCCCAGCCACGCGGTGAAGATGTCGTCTGTTTACCTCCGACGGCAATATCAGGTCAGGGAATGTAGCCGCGCCCGACGACAGCCCCTCAGAGGTCGTGCCTGACAGCGCGTTGGAACTGTCAGTCATCCTCACCGTGCCCGTGGCCGCGCTGGCCGGATTGCCGCTCTCAGTCAGCGTCACCACCGGTGCGGGAGCAATTGCCACGTTGACAGTCGCGTTCGCGGGAGGCTGGGTAGTGAAGGCCAGGACGTAGTTGGTTTGCACGGCGCCTGAATCGACACAGGGCGTCGAGGACGAATAGCCGGGATAGGTAGTGTTCTTGATCGGGTAGCCGCGCTGGTCGGTGGTAACGCCCGCAGGGATGTTTGCAGCGATGCCTCCGCAGATTGCGGCGCTGCCTGGCTGGGGCAACATGGTCTGGGTTGGTCCGCCGTAGTTGCCGAGCGGTGAGAGGTTCGGACTTACGACCGTGAGGCTCGCAGATGTGCTTATCAGGTTAGCCGCCGAGATCGTTCAGCGTGCTGTCATGTTAATAATATCCTGGGTCAGGAGATGCTGTGTTGCCCTCGACGACGCTGTTGGCGATATTGCGAGACCGTTCCTGACAGATAGATTCGAATGCCACCGCCGTGCGGCTGGCGACTGTTACCCGAGAAGGTGCTGCCTTCACGTTATCGTGCCATTACTCGCCGATACCGCCACCGGCGCCGCTCCGCCGTAGTAAGCATTGTTACCGCTGAATGTGCTGCCCGTCACGGTCAGCCGCTGCCGTAGCTGAAGATGCTCGCCAGCCGAAGATGGCTCAGTTACCGCTGAAATGCTGCTGTCCACTACCGTCAAGATGCTGTGGCAGGCGCTATAGATCGCTCCGCCATCCGCTAGCGGCGTTGCCGCTGAAGCTGCTGCCGGTCACCGTCAGCGTGCCGGCGTTGTTAATGCCGCCGCCATTGCTGGCCGAATTGTACCGTCAGTAATGTTCAGATTGGCGATGACCGCGCCGGTTACGCCGGAAGCCACGGTAAAGACTGTCGTCGCGTTGTTGCCGCTCACCGTCACCAGGTTGGTGAGCGTGGCGCCGCTGCCGCTGGTAAGGCCGGTAATGGTGGCGCCAGACGGGATGTTCAGGGTGCCGTTCGCGAGCGTGATGGTATTTGCCGCAGCCGAATTCGTGGCCAGGAATACCGTTGGATCGAAGGTGATGTTGCTTGCTGTAACTGCGTTTGCCGCGGCAAGCGCGTCGCGCAAAGTGCAGATTCCCTCAGGCGAACTGGTGCAGTTTGAGGCCGTTCCCGTCGCATCGTCCGCGGTGGTGTTGACCACATAGTTTGGGACAGGGTCGCCCTGGCCGAACAGCATTGCCGGACTCAAAGCGATGGCAAGACTGAAGATCGAGCGAAGGACACGAATCCCAGGTCGATTCAAAGCGGGCAGCAACATAAGGACATCCTCGCGGTGTGTCGGTGGGCAGATTCGTGCAATTTGCCGGTTGCCGGCAAGCGGCCGATCGGTTCGCCGGAGTCTAAAAGAAGAAAAGAAATTGGATCGGGGGAAGCTATCGATAAGCGGTGGGCTCTTAATGGATTTCTTGAACGGAAATCTATCGAGTCCTATTTCGTGCAATAAGAGAACGCCGATTCAGCAGACAAGTCAACAGCTTTTTTTAGAGATTGCTCAGCCGCTCTCACGCCGCGAAACGCAATCGCGGTGTGAGACCGTCGGGTTCACTACTGTTCCGTGTAAGTGTAGTCGGTCGAGTGCCATGTGTCGTTGACCAGGTACCAGAGGCGCGCGTAGATTGTTGCACCTTTGGCCGGGAGCTTGGGCGCGGTGGCGGATGTTGTCGTGATACGCCCCGACACATACACGTTGTCAGAAGCGACTCCCTTGGTGCCCAGCCAGAAACGTACAGGGTCGGCCCGGCGCCGGGGGTCCAGGTGAAGGTTATGTTGCTTGCGCCCAGTTGAGTGCCCGGCGTGGGGGTGGTCAATACCGGCGCCACGGATTGGGTTGCGGAGTAGACGTAGTCCATTGACTGCCATGCTCCATTAACGAGCCACAACAGCCGGACATACACCGTATCCGTGGCCATGCCGTATGGCATCAGTTTCCGGAAGCGCTGCTCACCAATGCCAGTTTCAACTCCGCGCGTGGATCGATCACGACCGCCGCTGGCAGCCTGGCCTCGCAGCTGACCGAACTCGAGGCCGCGATCGAAGCGGGTAACACTGAAAAGCTCGTTGAAATCGCACTCAAGCTCGCAACCTCGATAGGCCAGCTCATAACTTCGTTTGAACAACTGGTAGGGGCGCTGCAGAGTGCCGCTCCCAGCCTCGCGGGCATCACGACGCAACAGGTCAACGAATTCGTGGCCGATCTACCAGAACGACTGCTCGACCTTCTTCTCTACGACCTCTTCATGCTCGTGCCCGTGGTCGGCGCGACGCTCGAAGTGTTCGGTGTCATCGAACGTATCCATCAGCCGGGCGAACCGTCGAACCCCACAAAGCCGGAATTCGAGAAGATCACCCTGCACCTCGACCAGCTGCTGCCGGCGTTCACGAACCCGATTGCCCACCTGCAGACCCTGTATCACTGGGGCGAAGCCGGCTTTGACGCGACCGCCCTGCTGACGGCCCTCGACGGCGCGCTCGGCGCGCTTGGCCTGCCGGTGTTTTTGCGCCCGGCTTCAGGCGGTGAACCGGTGACGCTCGAGGCCTTTGCCCTCGATCTTCGCCCCACGAGCAGCGGCTCGCCGCCGGGGCTCGAGCTCGACGTCGTTCTACCCGCATCGCTCGAACGCACGTTCACCTTCCCGGTGTCCCCGCCGACATGGGAAGCATCGGTGACCGCCAAGGCAGCGATCGCCGCCCGCGCGAGCGGCAGCCTACGGCCGCCGCTGACGGTCGAATTGACACCGCCATCGGGTCAGCTCAGCGCGAGCGCCGCCGTCGCGCTGACCGCCCAGCCGCCGACGCCGTTGATCCTGCTCGGCGAAGCAGGCAGTTCACGCCTCGAGCTCGCGAGCGTGACGCTCGGCGCCGGGGCCGAATTGACGTGGGACGGCACGAAGGCAAGCGGCGGTCCGAGTGCGCAGGGCGCGCTCACCGGAGGCAAGCTCGTGATCGACGCCTCCGAAGGTGACAGCTTCATCACGACGCTACTCGGCGGCGGAAAAATCGAATCCCAGTTTGCGCTCCAGTTCGCATTCGCCCCTGAATCAGGGCTGCGCTTCCAAGGCAGCGGCTCGCTCGAACTCCAGCTCCCAGTTCACCTGAACATCGGTCCGGTCGACATCGAGTCGATCTACCTGATCGCCGGCATCTCTGGCGCGAAACTCCCGATCGAGCTCTCAGCCGCGATCTCCGGCGAACTGGGTCCCCTGGCTGCCTCCGTCGAACGCCTGGGGGCAATCGTCACGATCGGCTTCCCCCCAGGGGGCGGAAACGTCGGGCCGGCCCAGATCGATGTCGCGTTCAAGCCTCCCACCGGCGTCGGGCTGTCGATCGAAGCCGGCGTCGTCACGGGCGGCGGCTTTCTCTCGATCAACACCGAAAGGGGTGAATACGCCGGCGCGCTTCAGCTCGAGCTCGCGGACATCGTCTCCGTCAGCGCGGTTGGGCTGATCAGCACCAAGAACCCGGATGGATCGCCGGGCTTCTCGCTACTGATCATCATCACGGCCGAATTCGGGTCCGGCCTCGAGCTCGGCTTCGGCTTCACGCTGAACGCCGTCGGTGGCCTGCTCGGGCTCAACCGCATGATGCTTCCGGGAGCGCTGATGGAAGCAGTGCGCAGCGACGCGATCGAGACGATCATGTTCCCCAAGAACGTCGTCGCTAACGCGCAGCGGATCATCAGCGACCTGCGTGCGATCTTCCCGCCGCAGCAGGGGACCTTCCTGATCGGCCCGATGGCAGAGCTCGGATGGGGCGAGCCGACGCTCGTCAGCGCCTCGCTTGGCGTGATCGTCGAAATTCCGCCGGGCGACATCGCGATCCTCGGCGATCTGAAGGTAGTGCTGCCCGCAGAAGAGCTCGAAATCCTGCGTCTCCAGGTGAACTTCGCGGGCGCTCTGGAATTCACAAAGAGCCGCCTCTACTTCTTCGCCGAACTGTACGACTCGCACCTGCTGTTCATCACGATCGCGGGCGGCATGGGACTGCTCGTGGAGTGGGGGAATGAACCTAACTTCGTCGTCTCGGTGGGTGGCTTTAACCCGCGCTTCGTTCCTCCGCCACTGCCGTTCCCGGCGCCCCAGCGTATACAGGTCAACGTCATCAACGAATCGTTCGCACGAATCCGCGCCGAAGGCTACTTCGCGGTCACCACCAACACGGTGCAGTTTGGCGCGCATACCGAAATGTACTTCGGCTTCAGCGCGCTATCGGTCGAAGGGCAGACGAGCTTCGATGCGCTGATTCAGTTCTCTCCCTTCATGTTCATCGTCGAACTCTCGACTTCGTTCTCCGTCAAGGTCTTCGGGGTCGGCGTGTTCGGGATCGGCCTGAGCCTCGCAATCGAAGGGCCGACGCCATGGCACATACACGGATCGGCGTCGATTTCGCTGCTGTTCTTCTCGATCGAAGTCCCGGTGGACGTGACCTTTGGCGAAGCGCGCAACACGACGCTCGCGCCGGTGCAGGTGATGCCGATTCTCACCGGCGAGCTCGGCAAGCAAAGCAACTGGAAGGCGCAGCTGCCCAGCGGCTCACACCTGCTCGTCTCGCTGCGTGCGCTCGCGCCCACCGAAGCCGATCTCGTGCTCCACCCGGTCGGCACGTTGCAGGTCAGCCAGCGTACGATTCCGCTCGATCTCACGCTCGCAAAGCTCGGCAGCCAGAAGCCGAGCGACGCCAACCGTTTCACACTCACCGTCACCTCCGCGGGGATGACGAAAGCGGGCGAGCTACAGGAACAGTTTGCGCCTGCGCAATTCGAGGAAGCCGAAGACGCCACGAAGCTGTCCGAGCCGGCCTTCTCGCCGCAGGACAGCGGCATCGAGCTGGCTCCCGAGGGGAATCTCTACGCGTCCGGCACGGCGATCACGCGCGTCGTTCGCTACGAACTGACGATCGTGGACGGCACGCTCGCGCCCAAGCGCCAGCGCTTCTACAACTACCCCGGCGTTTTGTTCGAGCACTGGCTGGGCGGCGCCAGCGTCGCCCGCAGCACGCTATCGGCTCAGCACGAGGCGCTGACCCACCCTTACGAGGGCTCAGTTGCCCTCGCAGCCGAAACCTACAGCATCGCGCACCTCGCCGACAACACACTGATGCAGACGGAAGGCGCGACGTTCAACAGCCGCGCCGCGGCGATCCAGCACCTCGAGAGCGCGGTCGCCGCCGAACCAGCGCTCGCCGGGACGCTGCACGTACTGCCGCAGTACGAGGTCGTGAGCCCGTGAGGCCGATCGCCAACTATTCCTTCTTGCCGTGGCTGCGTCAGGGCATCGCGAACACGATCACTGCCGCCGACGGCGACACCTCCGTCGCCACGCGCGCCACGACAAACGTGGAAGTTCAGGTCGAAGGCAGCCCGGTCGCCGGGGGCGTCGCGCTGACACAGACGGTCGCCCAGAACATCGCCCTGTACGGTCCCGGTGACATCATCGGCATCGACGAACGGGCGATCGTTCGTACCGAGCCCCGCAACTGGATCAGCAACTTCGAGTCCAACTACCTCGCCGCGGTCGACTTCTATGACGACGACTTTCCCTGGCGCTACACGCCGGCTGCGCCCGACGCCAGCCACCTGCACCTGCGCCCGTGGATCGCGCTCGTCGTGCTCGCCGAAGGCGAGTTCAGCGAAGGCGAAAACATATCGGGGCGGCCGCTTCCCTACATAACGATCCCGAACTTCGCTACCGTGCTGCCGTCGGCCGAGGAGCTATGGGCGTGGGCGCACGTACACGTCAACCAGCCGCTCGGCGAACCGGGGGAAGTGGTCTCGCGAGACGTGAGCGCGGTGCTGGCCAAGCTCCAGTCGGTGCTCGCGCAGAGCAGCGACGCGGCCTACTCACGCCTGTTGTGCCCGCGGCAGCTCGAAGCGAACAGCGCCTATCACGCGTTCTTGATTCCCACGTTCGAGACCGGGCGGCTCGCGGGGCTCGGGGAACCGCCCGAAGCGGCGCCATACGCGACCGCTTCGGCCTGGGGCGCCTATGCGCACAGAGCCCTGGAAAGCGAGTTTCCCGTCTATTACCGCTGGTACTTTCGCACCGGCTCTTACGGCGACTTCGAGTACCTCGTGCGACTGCTCAGGCCCCAGCCGGTGGACGCGCGCGTCGGCACGCGCGCCATGGACCTGACCGATCCGGGCTCGAACCTGCCCGGCATCACCGACCCGGCGCTCGGCGGCGCGCTACGCCTTGGCGGGGCGCTGGAGGTGCCGGAAGCCGATCTCGACGAAGCGGAGCTCAAGGAACGCAACGCCTTCGAAGCGTGGGACGAACCGTATCCCGCGCCGTTCCAGAAGGCGCTCGCGGCGTTCGTGAACCTCGCCGACGACTACGAAGCCCAGCCGGCTGCTACCGCCAATGCGCAGTCCGGCATCGGCAGCGCGATTGAAAACGACCCGGACCCGCTCGTCACCGCGCCGCTCTACGCCCGCTGGGTCGCGCTCACCCAGCGACTGCTGAGCGAACGCAACGGCAGCCCGGTGCCCAACGACGACAACTGGGTCCACAACGTCAACCTCGACCCGCGCTTTCGTGTCCCCGCCGGCTTCGGCGCGGACGTCGTCGAGAAGAACGCCGAAGAATATATGAACGACGCCTGGCAGCAGGTCGGCGAAGTCCTGCGGGCCAACGCGCTGATCCATCGCCTGCACCTGGCCACCGCGGTCGCCTCGCGATGGTATGAACGCCACCTGCGGCCGCTTGCGACGGCCATACCGGAGCGCGCGTTCGGGCTCACGGCGCCCGTGCAGTCGAAGATCATGGCGAGTCCCACGACCGTCGCCTACACGCGCGGCGCGAGCCGCGTACAGTCAGCGCTCACCTCAACCGCGATGCGGCGCGTGCTACGACCCCGGGGTCGCCTGATGCGCCTGCTGCCGTTCAGCGCGAGCGTCACTCCGGCGAACCTGCTCGAACGCATCAACGCCGGCACCGTCAGTGCCGCGCCGCCGCTGAGCGTCCCCTCAGGCCTGCTTACGCTCGCCCAGGCCGCGGGCGCCGCAGAGCCGAGCGGCCCCCCCGCCTCGATGCTGGGAGTGCTCGCGAGCTACCCCTGGCTGCCATGGGCGCTCGTGGCCCTCGGCGTTGTCGTCGCCGTCCTGCTGGCGCTGCTGCTGCCGTTGGCGGTCGGTCTCCCTCTCGGTTTGGTCATCCTCGCGGCGCTCCTCGTGCTCGCCTGGCTGCTGTGGCACTGGGAGGCGGAGGAGGCACCAGCGCTGGCGGTGCAGGAAGCCGATCAGACGCCCGCGGCAGTTGCCAAGCTCCCCGACAACCCCACGTTCACGCTGAGTGAACCAGGCGCAGGTCATGCGACGCCGACCGGCGCCAGCGACAGCCCGACTGCGACCAACTTCAAGCAGGCACTCGGAGACTCCTTCGCGCTGCTCTCCGCGAGCGCCGCGGTGGGAGCGCGCCCCGCGCCAACCACGCTCGACCTGGCGGCGCTCACGAGCAGCGTGGTCAGCGCCCTGGACCCGACGCTCACGATCCCCGCGCGCGGCTTCTCGACGATCGCGATCCCGGACTGGGTCCGCGCCCAGATGCTCGAAGGATACGGCGAAGTGATGGCCTACCCAAAGATCGACCTGCCGATGTACGAGCCGCTGAAGGCGATCTCGATCGAACTGTTCCTGCCGAACATAAATCTCATCCCGCCGAACAGCGTCACGCTCGTGCAGACGAATCAGAGATTCATCGAGTCTTACATGATCGGGCTCAACTACGAGTTCGCCCGCAAGCTGCTCTGGCGCGAGTACCCGACGGACCAGCGTGGCTCGTACTTCCGCCAGTTCTGGGACGTCGGCAGCGTGATCAACGCCGAAGGCCTGAGCGAGAACGCGCTGAAGGAAAAGCTCTACGACATTCCGCCGCTCAACGAATGGCCGCGCGCGTCGAAGCTCGGTGAACACAACAACCGCCAAGGGACTGGCGAACGCGGCGAACAGGCGGTGCTCGTGATCCGCGGCGAACTGCTCAAGAAGTATCCGACGGCCGTCATCTACGCCCAGCGCGCCGAATGGGAGTACGAGGACGACGGCAAGACGCCCGATTTGACCAAGCCGCGCAAGCTCGTCGAATTGACGCAGGCTGAAGAAGAAACAGCCCCGTCAGAACAGAAGGTGCGCGCGCCGTTGTTCGAAGCCAAGGCCGATCCCGACATCTACTTCTTCGGCTTCAGCCTCACGATCCCAGAAGCCAAAGGCGGCTCGGGCAAACCGCCCGACACCGACCCCGGCTGGTTCTTCGTCATCAAGGAGCGCCCTGGCGAGCCCCGCTTCGGTCTCGAGCTCTCCCGTGAAGGTCCGCTCGAGGTGTTCGACGAACTCACCTGGCGGGACGCCATGCCCGGCGGCAAGCCCGGCCAGTACCTGGCCGCGAGCAGTCTCGCGCCGGTGGCGCTGACAGCGCCGCCGCCGCCCGACGCCGAAGACAAACAGCCGCAGTACGAAGAAGATAAGCAAGCCGACGCCGCCGCGGTTAGCTCCGCACGCTGGGCCTACCTGCTGTTCCGCGCCCCAGTGATGGTCGCCATACACGCCGACGAGATGCTCGGGAGCTGAACGTGATGATCGAGGAAGAGCCCGGTAGCGACGCCGGCACGCCCTCCGAGGCTACGCCCGGCAGGCCGACCGAGCCGCCGGCGCCCGCGGCGCCTCCCGCGACAGCAGCCGAGCCTGCCGCGCCGGGCGAGCCGGTGATACCCCGGCAACCGGTCGTGCCTGGCGAGCCGCTCCGCGGTCCCGAAGCCATCGACCCGCGGAAAGGCATCGGCCGCCTGAGCGACCGCTCGCCGCTCGTGCTGTTGCCGGTTCGCATCGAGACACGCTTCGTGCACAGCGGCACAGACGAGGAGTCCGGCCACGAACTCCTCGTGCGCGTATACCCGGACGACTGCTCGATCGACACCTTCGAGGAGACGCTCTCCGACACGGAGGTCGCGAACGCCAAGCTCTACTGGCAACGGATCTGGCGCGCCGGCGGCGTCGAAGACGAAGAACGCGCCGCGTGGCGCGCCCTCGTCGCCGCGCACGGCTCCGGGCGAGCGGCCTACATCGTCAAGACCTACGAGCCCGTGAACCTCACCGAACGACCGGTGAAGGCGAGCCCGGGCGAAGAGATCCTCGTGATCGCGACGCAGACATCGCTTCCCGCCGCCGAAGCATCGGCGCTCGAGACCTATTGGCAGGCGATCTGGCGCGCCGGCGAAGACGCGGCAGAACAGCAGGCCGCTACAGCCGCGCTGACGGCCGCGCTCGGTGCGAGCCGTGCACAAGCGCTGAGCAGCGAATACGCGCCCTTCAACCTCACGGACGCCCCCAGTCCGCCCGCGACGAGGACAAGCGCCGCTTGCTCGACGAAGTTCGTCGTCCTCCCGGCCGATCCGCCGTCGAAGCCCTGGTCGTGGTCGCAGGCGCCGCAGGTCAAGCAGCTACCGGAACGCTTCGTGGTGCTCGCATATACCGGAAGCACCCTCGTCAAGGAAGCTCTCGGCGCGCCGGTGAGCACGCCGCTTTACGTCGGTCCTGATCCCTCGGTCGCGCCGGAAGCGACGATCCACCCCGAAGGCGAAGAACTCGTCGTGCCGGAAGAGCTGCGCTGGATGGTCGACTTCTCCGCGGCGAAAGCCGCCGGCATGGGCATCGCAATCGAACTCGACGCCGACCAGGCGCGCGCCGGCTTTGACCGTCTGCTCGTGCTCGGCGTGCAAGTCGGTGCCAGCGAAGCCGAGGGCAAGGCGGCCTTGGAAGAACTGCTTGAACACCATCACTACGGTCTTGGCGGCCTCGGGGTGCTGGCGCAAGGGACGCCTACGCACAACACGACCGGCGTGAGCTCGGGCTACGGACGCGGCGACAACTCCGATTTCGAAGCGAGCTTCGACGATCGCCGCGCGGCGCCGCTGTTCACCGTGGAAGCGCAACCCGGGCGCCGGCGGGACGGTCAGTGCCTCGCGGAAGCGCTTGGGATCGATCCCGCGCTGCTGCAGGAAGTCCACGGCGCGGGAGGGGAGGACCAGCTGCGCGCGCGGGCGATGCAGCGCGCGCTGTGGCCGGCTACGGCCGGCTACTGGATGGACAAGATGCTGACGCCGGTGTTCGGCGACGAAACAGTCGCCGGGGCGCGTTGGTTCTTCGCGAACCACGTGCGTGGTCGCGGGGCCGTGCCGGCGGTGCGGATCGGCGGACAGCCATACGGGATCTTGCCGACAACGGCCTTCTCGCGGATCGCCTGGCTCGCGAAGCCGATTGAGCGAGGGTCGCCGCTGTTCGGGGGCGCCCAGCCCTTCATGGTTGGCCTGCTGCGGGTGCTGCGCGAGATCGAAGGCGACTGGAGCTCGATGTCCGAAGGCGCCGCCTATGTCGGCAAGCCCGGGGATGCGCAGCAAACGCTGCTCGACATCGTGGGGCTGCAGTCGGGTTCGGTCGAATACCACTGGCGCGACTCCGAGAGCCTCACCGAGCTCTACAACATCATCAACCTATGGGGCTTTGGCCCGCAGTTCTGGGAAGCGTTCACGGCGCTGGCGCTGCAGGCCTCCGGCGAGGAGCTGCTGCAACGCCTCGGCGCGAGCGGCGCGATGCCGGAGCTCCTCAACCACGTCTTCTTGAACGAGGCGGGGGCGATCGAAAGCCTGATCGACGACCGGCCGCTGTCAGAGACGGAACCGATCAGGGCCAATACCGAATCCGGGCAGAACTACATCCAGTGGCTGATCCAGGCCGCTCGCACGTCGCTCGACGCGCTCCGCGAAGAGCAGGGCTTCAGTGGCGGCAAATCGCCCCAGCAGTTGCTCTACCTCTACCTCCGCCAGGCGCTGCTACTCGGCTACTTCGACACGAGCTACGAGCTCTACCGCTCCGCGGGCTTCATGTCGGCAAGCGAACTCCAGGCGATGAAGCCCGAGCCGCCGTTCATCCACGTCGACGCGAACGCGACCGAGAGTGAGAGCCGCTATGCGGCGTTGTACAAGACCGAACCGCGGATCACGCAGAGCCCGACGCTGCTCGTGAGCGACTACATCACTCAGAACCTCGCGAGCCTGAGCGAGGCAGCGGGTCTCGTGGAAGCGCTCGAAGCGCTCGAAGCGCTGGCGGACGCGCCGACGGCGCAGCTCGAGCGCGTGTTCGCGGAGCACATCGACACCTGTAGCTACCGTTTCGACGCGTGGCTGCTGGCGCTGGTGAGCGCGCAGCTCGAACAGATGCGCGCGCCGGCGGCCGACGGGCAGCCGCCTACGCAGACGGGCCTCTACCTCGGCGCGTACGCGTGGGTCGAGGACCTGCGCCCGGCGCAGAGCACCCTTGAGCCGGTGCAGCTCCCGGAAGCGCTCGAGCCGACGTTCGCAGCGGCCGAGCCGCTCGTGCACGACTCCGGCAATGGCGGCTACCTGCTTGCCCCCTCGCTGACACATGCGCGCACCGCGGCGGTGCTGCGCAGCGGCTATTTGGCGAACGCCACCTCCGAAAATCCCGAAACGCTATCGGTAAACCTGTCATCCGACCGCGTGCGCACCGCCCTGTCGCTCCTCGAAGGCGTCCGCAACGGGCAGAGCCTCGGCGCCCTGCTGGGGTACAACTTCGAGCGCGGCTTGCACGACGACTACGGCCTCGCCGAAGTCGACAAGTTCATCTACCCTCTGCGCAAGGCCTTCCCGCTCGTCGCCGACTCGCTCGCCTCGACCGCCACCGAAGCAAACGTACCCATCGAAGCAATCGAAGCGAGCAACGTGCTCGACGGGCGCAAGCTGGCCGACCACATTCGCGAAAGCGGGAACGCGAGCTACCCGTTCGGGACGGCTGGCCTGCCGGCGGCGAGCGCCGCCGAGTCGGCCGCGATCGACGAACAGGCGGGCGCGCTGTTGAATGCCTACGACGCCGTCGGCGACCTCGCGCTCGCCGAGGGTGTCCATCAGGCCGTGCAAGGGAACTTCGAACGCGTCGCGGCGACGCTCGATGCCTACTCCAGCGGCACCTTTCCCCCGGACCCCGAAGTCGTCCAGACCCCCGCGTCCGGGATCGGGCTGACGCACCGCGTCGCGATCCAGCTCAATCCTGTGCCGACAGCACCGGCGGGCGGCACCCCGCGCGCGCTCGCCGAGCCGGCGCTCGACGCGTGGCTCGCCGGCATGCTCCCGAGCCTCGGGGAAGTCGGCTGCACCGTCGCCTGGCAGGATCCCGTCGGCGGCGGCGCCCAGACGCTGGACGTGACCCTCGAAGAGCTCGCGCTCCACCCGCTCGACCTGCTCGAACTGCTCAAGCTCGAAGACGTGCAGGCGATGAGCGAGCTCGACGACCGCATCCTGCGCTACGTAATCGCGACCGCCACCCCGCGTCCCGACGCCGCGCTTGAAATCCAATACCGCAGCGCTCCCGCCGGCAAGATCAGCGTGTTCGCCGCCGCGGCGCTCGCGCAGAGCCTGCGCACGCTCATCCATGGCGCCCGCCCGCTGCGCGCGACCGACGTGATGCCGCCGAGCGAAGCCGCGCCCGAACACGACGACGCCGTGTTCGCTGAACGCGCGCGCGTGGCCGAACCGCTGGCCGAGCTCGAAACGCTTGCGGGCGAAGTGAAGACGCTCGTGGCCACGCTGCAGCCACTGGTCGCTAACCCCACCGCAAGCCGCGCGACCTTGGTCGCCGGGGTCGACGGCTACCTCGACGAAGCCGTCTCCCTGCTCGCACGCGCCGCGAGCTTCGGGCTGCCGCAAGCGGGCTGGGGATTCGCTTACGAATGGCGGCGCGCGGCGCTCGCGGACCTGCTCGCGGGCCTCGCGGCGCTCGTCGCCGGTTGGCAGAAGCGACTAGCCGAATTCGACGCCAAGGTGGCGGCCTACGACGCGCTCCCCAGCGCCACCGAAAATGCGGCGCGCTTCTCCGCGTTGCAGGAAGCCGAGGCGCTCGTCGCGCTCGTCCTCGAACCGCTGCCGAGCGAACCGGCGACCCTGCGCACGGCGCTGACCGGCAAGCGAGCGGCGCTCGCGGCCGTGCAGAGCGCCTATGCCGGGGCGACGAGCGCAGCGTATGCGTCCTTTCACGAAGCGCTCGCGGCGGCGCATGCGCTGCCCTCGATCAGCGCCTTCAACGCGACCGCGCTCGAGCTGGAACCGTTCGAAGATCGCGCGGTCGCCTTCACCGCGCAGCTCGTGACCACGCTCGCCGGTCACCTGGGCGCCATCGAAGAACGCGTGAAGGCCACGCAGGCCCAGCTCGAAGCACACGACCACGCGGCCGGCGCGGCGGCCCAGGTCGAAGCACTGCAGGCAGGCGCGAAGGCTCTGTTCGGCCAATCATTCACGCTCATCCCCGAATTCGCCCCGACCAGCACCCAGGGCGCGGCGTGGACGAAGGCGCTGGCGGCGTACACGAGCGGCGCGCTGCTCGAATATCTGACCCAGACCCTCGAAATCGAACGCCCCACGCAGGAGTGGCTGTGCGGAGCCGCCCGCGTGCGTCCGCCACTGCGCACGTGGGAAGCGTGCGTGAACCTCACCACGGCATTCGGTCGCGCGGAACCCTCGTTGCTGCCGGCGCAGCTCCCCTACGAAGCCGGTGAACCGTGGCTCGCGATGCAGTTCCCCGAAAGCTTCACCCCGAGCGGCGAACATCTCCTGTACACGGCGTACTACGCGACACCGTTTGACGCCGGCGCGCACCAATGCGGGCTGCTGCTCGACGAGTGGACCGAGGTGGTCCCGAGCACGACCAAGGAGGCGGGTCTGACCTTCAACTTCGCGCGCCCCGACAACGAGGCGCCGCAGGCGATCCTCGTGGTGACGCCTGCCAGCGCGAGCGACAGCTGGCAGTGGGAAGACCTGGTCGGCGCGCTCAACGAGACCCTCGACCTCGCAAAGAAACGCGCGCTCGAGCCCGCTCAGCTCGAACCGACGGCCTACGCACGTTTGCTGCCGGCAACGATCATGGCCGTGACGCTATACGGCATCTCGATCACCACCGCACTGGCCGTCGCCGACGGCGTGCTCGAGCAGCAGGAGGTCTCCAGCCGTGCCTAGCTCATTGCCGGTCGGCGACATGGTCGAGGCGCTAAGCCAGCGCCGCTTCCCGTCGGTGACCACCTGGAATCGCCTCGAAGGCCGGCCGCGGACGATCGATCTCGAACGGGCGCTGCGCGCCGAAGTCCGGGACGCGCTGTGGATGCTCACCAAGCAATGGCAGATGGGCGAGTTCCGCGGCAGCGACGCCGGCTCGCCGATCGCCGCGAAGGTACGCGTCGACACGACGCGCCTAACGAAGTACCGGCCGGGCAGCAACGCCACGCAGGCGCTCTCCTACGGCGTTCCGCTCGAGGCCACCGTGGAGCGCCGACCGGTCGCCCTGCGGATCGGCGGACGCGCGGTCGCGTTCGACCTGCGGCTCGCGATGGGCCGCGAGTGGCTCGCGCTGATCGCGGGCATCGGCAACTACCGCCAGGCGTTCCTGAACGCCTACCCGGTCACCGAACCCAATCCGAGCGAAGCCGCGGATGCCGATCGCTGTGCCGAACCCCAGGTGTTCGCGCTCTTCGTCGCGCTGGCGGGTCGCGCGATGGACGGCGGGGCGCTCTACGAACACCTCATCGCCAACCCGTCCAATCACGCCTACGACGGGGTCACGGGCATCGCCGCCGGCGACCACGCCGCCATCGACCAAGCCGCTGCGCGCTTCCTGGCGTGGTTCGAACGGCTGATCCTGCAGCCCACTGCCGCCGGCGGGGACGCCTGGGATCCCTCACAGCTCGACTACGCGTTCGCTAGCTCGGCGCCGCAGGCCGGCGGCGGAGAAAAGGTCTACACCGCCGACGGGTACGGCGAAATCAGGCTCGACTGGTACAGCCTCGACGTCGACGCCACGGGCAAGCTCGAAGCCGTGCCAGGATCCGAAGCCACCGGGCTGCCGTCGAAGGACGCGGCCACGACGATCCCCGTGCCGGTCTCGTTCGCGGGCATGCCGAACACGCGCTGGTGGGCGTTCGAGGACGCCAGGACGAACTACGGCGACATCGATGCGAACACGACCGACCTCGCGATGCTGCTCTTCCTGGAGTTCGCGCTGGTTTATGCGAACGATTGGTTCGTGATCCCTTACACCCTTCCGGCAGGCACGATCGCGACTGTACGAGGCATGGCGGTCACGAACACCTTTGGTGAACACTTCTGGATCGAAGCCGCCGATGCCGGGCCCGACGCGGCGTGGCAGCGCTGGAGCATGTTCACGATTGACGTGCAGAACGAAGCAGGCGCCGCGGCCGACACCAGCCTGCTGCTGCTGCCGACGGTAGCCAAGGTCGACCAGGCAGCGCCCAGCGAGGAAGTCCAGCTGATTCGCGACGAGGTCGCAAACATGGTCTGGGGCGTCGAGACGACGGTGCCGATCGCAAGCGGCGAAAGCGCGCCCGGTCGCCAAGCCGCACAGCAACTCCACGCCTACTACCAGGGCCTGCTGCCCGCGGTGCCGCCGACTCCCGCGGTCGAGACGCCCCCGATCCGCTACCAGGTAATGAGCAGCGTCCCAGAGAACTGGATCCCGTTCCTGCCGGTCCACGTGGAAGGCAGCAACCGTGAGATCCAGCTGCAGCGCGCGGCGATGCCGCGGATCCTCGAAGGCGATCCCAACCCGCCGCAGAAGGTTCAGCCGCGCACTGTCCTCCTGAGGCACGGACTCGACCTCACCCCCGCGCAACCGTATTTCGTGTACGAAGAAGAGGTCCCACGCGCCGGCTCGGTGGCACTGCAGGGCTTCGAGCGCACACGCTGGAGCGACGGACGCGTCTACGTGTGGCTGCGCGTGCGGCGCAAGACCGGTCGCGGCGAAGGCTCCAGCGGCCTGGCCTTCGACGAGATCGTCAACGTGCCCCCAGCGGGCGCGTAAGGAGTGGGAGCCCAACTGCTTCCGCGCGTCGAGGGAAGCGCGCCCGTTGGCGGCGCCTAGACCGGCCGGTATCGGCTGGCGAGCGCTCCCGGCCGCCGGACGGCTCTGCTAGGCTCAGGCACCGATCAGGCCGCTATCGTCCAGGGGACTAGGACGCCGCCCTCTCATGGCGGAAACCCGGGTTCGAATCCCGGTAGCGGTACTGAGAAAACGGCTTGGACAAGCTGTTTTCGTCGTTTGAAGGGCGCTGCGGGACAGTTGGGCCGAAATCGGCCCCGCGAGTTGATGGCGTCGCGGCCCAGAGTCGAGCGGTCGAGCGGCTCGGCCGAGCGCCGGGTTTCGGTCGTGTGCAGAGCCCGGCGCCAGGTCCTCGTGGGTGCGGGCGGCGATCGCCGCCGAACCTGTGAGCGCCATGAGTTCGCGCCGGGGTCTCGCAGCAGCCGCTGTTGGGTGTCGCGATCGTCGAGTGTGCCACCGCCATCTGGAATCCTCCCGGTCTGGGCTGCCCTGAGCAGTCTGCCGAGCCCGGTAGACCGCTCGCCGACGGCGGCGGAGGGCACCGGGCGAAGCCCGCGACGGTGACCTCCTAGTCCGAGGTCGAGCCCTCTCTTAGGGGATTGGACTCGCGAGGGGCCTCGGCATCGACACCCTCCCGTACCCCGAGCCAGACGTCCACTACGGAGCGCTCGCTCGGAGCGCGCCGTGCGACGTTACGCGCTGCTCTAAACGAACTGGACGGCGTTCACGCTGTCGACGGTGGAGCGCGAGCTTGCCGCCGACGGGGTGGGCCCGGCGAGGCTGATCGCCGAGCAGACGATTGCCTCACCCAGCGGCTCCGTCGAGCTCGTCGCCACTGTCAACATCACCTTGGTAGGTACGACCCGTATCTCCTCGGGATTCGCCATCCGCGAATGGCAGCGACTGTCGTGGCATCTCGCCGAATGGGTGACGACCGAAAAGGGCTTGCTTACCTGCGGGAGCGACAGGACTCGAACCCGCGACCTCGGGCGTGACAGGCTTCGCCGATGATTGCGACGGCGGACGACGGAGGGCGCGAATCGCCTCGAAACGCGGCACTTTTCGGTCCTTCCCGCGCACGATGCTCGAATGCCCCACGAGAGGGCTTCTGAGCACGTTTGGGCCTCGATTGGGCCACGGATGCGGCTACGCCGTGCGGCAGCCGGCAAGCGTCGGCGCCGCCGGAGTGGGGGGTGGGGGAGGATCCAGCTGCGGCAGCTGGGAAGCTCGGGGGCCTTCACGGCCCCGGCTGTTCGACGCTGCGAGCTAACTGAAGCACCCCAGCAGGCGCCCTTCTCTTCAGGCTGGCGCGACCCCCTTCACGCGATAGCGCAACTCTCGATGCGTCTGCTTTCGTCCAAAAGGAGTCGTCCCGGATGCAGGCCCGCGACCACCGGCCAGGAGCACCCCCCGGGAGTGCACTTACACGCGAAAGCTGTCGTCTCGGATCGCGTCTCGAGAGGCGGATGCTTCGCCTTAGGCGACTGACGCTTGACGCCGGGTGTAACGCTAGTTACACTAGCACTAATGGCCGGCATCAGGAAACGCGGAGTTCCCCCGGAGGAGCGTGCCACTGACCGTGAGGTGATCATGGACGCGGAGCATTCGCTCGCGATCGATCCAGCCAGCCCAGTGCTGCTGCACGAGCAGGTCGCCGCGGCGATCCGTCGGGCGATCGCCGAGGGAGAGGCCGGCCCGGGCGACCGCCTGCCGCCCGCGCGGGACCTCGCCGCGGTCCTCGGAGTCAACGCGAACACGGTGCTGCGGTCGCTACGGACGCTGCGCGATGAGGGACTGCTCGAGTTTCGCCGGGGCCGCGGCGTGACAGTCGGCGGCGGCGCTTCCTCCCGCAACGAGCTCGTCGTCAAGGCGCGAGAGCTCGTCGCGCTAGGGCGCCGGTTGGGCTACCGCCCCGAGGAGCTAGCCGAGATCATCGAGCAGGTGTCGGTGTCGTAAGGATGCCTGCGACGCTCGAGCCAGCGCCTTCGGCTCCCGCTCGGGACGAGAGTGATGCCTTGTTTGAGGAGGCCCGGCGGCGCCAGCGACGGCGCTGGCGTGGCATCGCGGTCGCGTTGCTCGCGGCCGCGCTAGCGACGGCGCTGCTGCTCGAGGCGGGCGGCTCGGGGCCAAAACGGCCACGTTCGGCGGCACAGCCGGGGCACCCGGGGCGCCGTCCTGCTCCGGGTGCTTCCCGCGCGCTCGCCGTGCTCCCTGGGGCGGACACGGGTCTTCTGATTTGGCCGGCGGCGGTCAAGCCGATCACCATCTTGCGCTCTGCGCACGCGGAAAGGCTCTTTTACGAACGGCACCCTGCCACTCCGAACCCCGCGCGGGTCGTCAACCTGGACACCGGCCGCTCGGTCGTGCGCCCAATCCCTGGATTGCTCAGGGTTGGATCGACCCTGCTGGCGGTCGGCGACTGGCTCGTCTACAACAGCACCAAAGGCCTCGCGGTAATCAAATCTGACCTGCTCGGAACGCCGCGAATCATCGGCCATGCATCGAGCCGGCGGGCTCGGTCCCACTATTTCGTTCCCGGAGTCAACGACCGGATATGGCTCGAAGATCGCACCCTCTATCCCGAAGGTCTAACGGGCCCGTCGAGCGTGGCCACGAGCGTGCAGAGCGTGTCTGTGCCGAACGGTACACGCGGCCCCCAAGCTCGAGCTACCGAAGGACACATCCGAAGTCGTCGAGGGCACCGGCCGTGGGCTGCTGCTCTTCGTAGGCACGCAACCGATCTACCGCCTTGAGTTGTGGAAACCCGGCTCCCCCGCAATCATCCTCGCCAATAACACCGACGGCCCCAGCTCGCTGTTCGCCGCCGACAGCCAGATCGTCGCGTACTGCAGCTCGTTGGGTGAATTCGATTCCAACGCGTCGTGCGGGCGACTAAACCTGATCAACCTCAAGCGCGGCTACCACTGGTCCCTGCCCGCGCCGGGCGCAGTTCAGTACTTCGACGCGGGCACCGGGACCGGTAGCTGGGCACTCCCCGGCCCTTCCGGCGCGGCTGACAGCAGCTTGATCTCGCCCGACCACCGCCTGCTCGCCGCCGCGGCTGTGCTGCCACAGGAAGAAGGCTCGCGCACGCGGGAAGGCCCAGGTCAACGCACGCGCCTCTATCTGGTGAGTCTCTCCCCCGCGAACCGCACCCCCGCCATCGTGCCCGGCTCGATCACAACAGCAACGAGGCGCATCGCCTGGACCCAACACGGCGACTGGCTGCTGTATACCAGCGGCGTCCAGCGGTACGGAACGGAGGTCGACGGGGCGTGGAGGCTGGGAAGCGAACTGCGCGCGTACCGGCTCGGCGTGTCAACCCGACCGATGTCGATCCCCTGCTGTCACTTCACGAGCATGCTCGGCGTCCCCTGACGATGCCCTCGACGCTCGAGCCACCACGATCGGCCCCCGCTCAGAAGGAGGCCGACGCCCTGTTCGAGGAGGCCCGCCGGCGCCAGCGACGACGGCGGCGCGGGATCGCGATCGCGCTGCTTGGTGCCGCTCTGGCGACGGCGCTGCTGTTGCAGGTCGGCGGCTCGGGTCCAAAGCCGCCAGGCTCGAGAGCCGGCCGGGCACCCGCGCACAGCCATGCGGCTGTGAGCGCTCCGCGGGCGCTCCCAGTGATCCCGAGCTTGGCGGGCAGCTCCGTGGTGGATCTCACCTGGGTCAGTCCCAAGGATGGCTGGGCGCTGCTGCGAGGATCGTGCGTCAGGGAATTTTCATGCAGCGCACGGCTCGCCTACACGCAGAACGGCGGGCGCAGCTGGACAGCGCTGCCGAACCCACCGGCCCAGCTGGCCCCGGGCGCAGGATGCAGCATCCGCGTATGCGTCAAAAAACTACGTTTTGCAACTCCGTCGATCGGCTATCTCTTCGGGCCCTCGCTGCTTATGACTCGCAACGGCGGCCGCAGCTGGACGCCCGTCGCGAGCCCGCCCGTGGAGTCGCTTGAACCCGGGGCTGATGCGGTCGTACGCGTCACCTCCGGGACCAGCGCTTGTCCAGGGCCTTGCCGGCCCGCGATCGAGGCCGCATCCCCCGGGTCTGAACACTGGCAGCTACTGCCCGCGCAGCTGGCCTGGACCGTCAGCACCAGCCCAGAAGTGATTCGTGCCGGCGAAGCGATCTACCTCGTGGTTTACCGAGGCGGTCCCGCCATGGGTTGGCAGACACCCGACGTCTACCGCTCGCTTGACGACGGCCGCAGCTGGGCAGAACGCCCCGAACCGTGCGGCGGAAGCCATTGGTCCGTGCGGTCCTCCGCGCACGAAAGCCTTCAGCACAGAAACGAAACGGTCGACCTCGCGGCCGCACCCGGAGGCTTCCTGGTCGTCCTCTGCCAATCGTTCAACGGCGAAAGTGCCTCGGTCATGACCTCCGAGGACTACGGAGACACATGGGGTCCACGCCACCCGCTACCGGAATTGGTCACCGACGCGCAATTCCATCCGCAGCAGATTGCTGCCGCCAGCCCAACAGGACTGCTCATCAGCGACGGCGGGGTCAGCGGAGGTGGCACGAACACCCACACACTCCTCTTCTCAAGCGACGGTGGCGAGCATTGGGCCAAAGTCGCCAGCGAACGCAGCCAGTTGCAGTTGAATATTCCCACCCCCACCTACCTCGGCTTCGAGAACTCACACGTCGGGCGCTGGATCAGCTCCCGGCACGTCATCTGGACGACCACAGACGGCGGATCGCATTGGACCAGGCGGCCGTTCCCATAACGAGCGCTCTGCGCGAAATTGAGCGGCGAACGCGCGGCCCCGTTTCGCTCCGGCCCGGCAGTAACCCTGCGCTGAGCCGCGGCCGGATTCCCCACGACGATGGCGCGACGCAGGTTGCCACGCGGCGCCCACGGTCGCCCGACCCCACGGATCGACGATGCTGCTTTTAGTCCGCGCGGGCCATTCCCAGGATTCGCGGCGCCACCGGATAACAGATCGCGTGCGGCGGAAAGGCGAAGCCCCGGCAGCGCTCGAGCGCGAAGCCTGCGTCGGTGATCGCCGCCAGCGTGTCCCGGTCGGTGTGGCAGCCGCCCATCATCCGCGACCAGAGGCCGTCGACGAGTCGCTGCCAGCGGGCGAACCGGGCACGGCGCGAGCGGACATGCTCATAGAAGCGCAGCTCACCGCCGGGGCGCAGGACGCGGCGAAACTCGGCCAGCGCCGCAGCTTGGTCTGGCACCGAGCAGAGCACGCCACTGACGACGAGAACGTCGGCGAAGCCGGTTTCGAGCTCAAGGGCGGCGGCGGTACCTGTCGTCACCCGCGTCGGCACCGGGGCTCCCGGCACTGCCTTCTCGGCCTGCGCGCGCAAGTACGGCTCAGGCTCCACCGCGACCAGTTCGCTCACGCTGGACGGATAGTGCTCGAAGTTCATCCCATTACCCGCGCCGACCTCGATTACCCGGCCGCGCGCGCCAGCGAGAAGCTCGCGGCGCAGCTCCTGCTCTCCAGTCCCCCGGTCTCGGCCGCAGAAGCGGTGAAAGAAGCGAGCGAACAGCGGGTTGTCGATCTCCTCGCTCATCGCTGATCGACACCCTACCCGGCGCCAACCGCGGCGGACTGGGTCAGACCGCATCGCTGATCGAGAGACGGTTCCCTGCTGGCCGGACGATTCGAGCCTCCAAAAGCGAGCGACGCGATCATCGCGCTCCCCCAATGCGCGACGACCGGTCGCCTGCTTCCGAAGCGTCATGAAGCGGCGGCCTGAGTTGCGCGCCACGTCTCGAGCGCATCGTTGAGTTCGTCGATGGGCTTCTGCGCTTGGAGCCTGTGCTGTTCGGTCTTACCGCCGGCAGTGGTGATCGCCATGATGGGAAGCGGCGGTCGCGTGCCTGTCAAGACGACGTATCCAGTGTACGGATAGCTCTGCCATGGGCGTACGTCGAAACGATCAATGTCCTTCCATGGCACACGCCGGGAGATGATGCCTACTACCTTCACGCCGTCGTGTTCGACGTGTACACCCGCCCGCCAGGCCCAGACCGCCAGCAGTGCGCCCAACGGGGCAAGGACGTAGCCTACCGGTGCCGCTCGGCCAGCGAACACCGCTATCGCGATCCCGGCAGGGACCAGCGCTGTTGCGAATAGGGCACCGCGGAGGGTCGATACCGAGCGGTACACGCGAGGGCGATCCGATGTCTGTCGAACCACGGCTATTCGCACGTGCTTCAGCCGCCTCCATCCATCTCAGTCGAACGTCCGGAGCAGCCTAGCGAGCCCGGCTCGCGGTCAGCACCGCGAGCAGCAGATCAGCCGCTACGCCTTGATGCGATAGCCGGCGATTTCATTGCCCTTGAAGCACCGGCCTTCGCCCATCGACTGGGTGCACTTGAAACCCGGCTCGCCCTTGATGGTCCAGTACGAGCCGGCATCGCTCGTACCGTGTTGCTCTGGGTTGCCGAGCACGAAGCCCTTGATGAGCTTCGTAGCCTTCTGACACGAAGCCCCGCCGCCGTTGTAGACGATGAAGTCCTGGGCCGAGCGGAAGAAATACCCGCAAACATGCGTCGGGAAGGACGGCGCTGCGACGACGTCTGCCGCGGCCCAGCCGCAGACCGCCGTCGCTGCAGCGAGGGCGAGCGTCGCACATAGCCTGTTAAGCGGCGCTGCTCGGCCGGTGAGGCGGTATGCGCTTGATCGCCCATGGCCATGCACGCAAGGCATGATATGTCTGCGAGCGAGCGGCGGTGAAGCCGCCGATGCGGCCTGATCGTACGCGCGGCGCGGCTCCGCGAGAACGTAGCGAGCCCCGATGATGCTCATGACGACGCGGACGGCGCGGGTCTCGGGCTCGCGGACTGTGGCTTCCGTCGCTATACGCGAGATGCGCGCAGCGGACGACCGGGAGGCGTCGGCGATGCGGTAGGCAGGACGCCTGCTCTCGACGAGAGCGAGCAGCGAGCGATCATCGCGGTGCTACTTCGGGCGACGACGAGTCGCCAGCATCGAGATGATCGCTACGTGCTAAGAGCTAGCGATAGGTGACGATCCGAACCTTTTCATAGAAGACCAGCTCCTCTGGAGTCCCGACCATCGCGTTGGTAGCGAGGAGAACGGGCACCACGGTGACAGTGATCGCTTCAGCTTGGCGCGCGTGCCGAATCGCCTCGGTGGCTATCACAACCTTGAGCGTGGGAGTGAGCGGATCTTCAGGGCGAGGATCGTAGAAGCGCCGCGGTCGAACGTCGCAGTGCCCGGGGTCGCCGAGGCACCCACCATGGCCGAAGATGAAGTAGCTACCGGCGTACTCCGGCCCGTCGCGCTGCGTCGCCTGGGAGGCGCTGGGCAGGTTCAGGAAGACTCTGCCTTCGTAGCTCGCACCCGAATGATCGAGCGCGTGGAACTCGACGTCCGCCCGCGAGAAGTCTGCGTCTAGAGACGCCGTCGGGATAGGGCTCGAAACGACCGCCCGCGCCATCAGGTTGTCCGCTCGGTCGCCGGCGCGGTTGGCGCTGGCAGGGCGCTGGCCGACGAAGTCGCGTAGTCATAGCCGAGGGCATGCAAGTCAAGCACTTGCGCCACCGTCATGCCAAACGGCGCGAGACCCTTTCCGGCGTAGTTGGGTGGGATGTTCGTGGCGCCGTGGCGTAGCTGCCACAAGTACCAGACGCGGTCGATCATCGCGTGATGTGCCCAGAAGATCGGATCAAAGGCAGCGGTCGCAATGACTCCCATTTGCCCGCCCACCCAACCGTGCACGGCGTCATGGATGTTCTGCAGCTGTCGCGAGAAATCGACATAGCTGCCGAGAGCCAGCACTTCTTCAAGCGAAGGAAGTGGTTCGCCTCCGCGCTCTGGCGTTCGCCGGCTGAGCTTCGGTAGGTCTGCTGGCGAACCCGGCGAGCGGGTAGTCCTGGCAGTCTTCTCTTCGCGTGGGATTTTCGGTATCGGCCCACTGGCCAGCGGGTTGGCCTCGCCAGCAACCTGCGCTTCTGCGTAGCTTTTCGGGATGCCTTCCCCTTGCGAGGTAGCCGTGGTCCAGTCCCACCACGGAGGGATCGCCGCCTCGTTCTGGTCGCGAACGACATGTTCGAAGTGCAGAAGGTAGGCCCGGTGCCAGGGGAGAAAGAGGTCGTACGAGTGCTCTCTGCCGGGTGGCGGCCCGGTACCCGCGTGGTGCCAGCAGTCGTAACGGTCGAAGCCGTGGTATTCGGCCCAATAGATCCAGCTTCGGTTATCGGCAGCCTTGATCCCCTGCATCTTGCCGTAGGCGTCCCGCAGCGCAGCGATGTCTGCGTGCTCGACACTAGGCCGAAGGACGATCGCATTCGACGCCGGGGCACTCGCCATGGGACGGTCATTCCAACCGACCTCCAGCACGCTGTCAAGGCACCTCTCGCCGGAGTCGCTCGCAAGTCGGCTAAGCAGATGGGGACGACCGGATTCCCGCCGTCGCCCCTGCTCCCGCGGCTCCGAGACCACTTCGCCGGCGTCCTGTCACGATCTCCGAGACCCAGCGGCGAACGACGCGATCTCCGCGCGACTGTTTGGCGCGACTTGGAGGAGGCCATCGCCAGCTGCGGACAGTCCGCGATGTCGTCGCTGAGGCACCGCGGCTCGGACTGCCGCTTCGGGTGCTCGCAAACCTGGAACGACAGTCACGCCGCCGTGTTCTGCGACCGGTCGACCCGCCTGGTGTTCGTGAAGCGGGAAGGCGCGGCGGGATCCGGGTCAAGAGTGGGTCTGGAGAAACTCGAGCACCCGCGCGGTCATGAGCGCGGTGGCGACGGGGTCGTAGGACGGCAGGCTGGAGTCGGCGAAGAGGTGCTCCGAGCCCCGATACAGGAAAAGCTCGGCGTCATCGGTAGATGCGACCAGCTCACGCGCGGCATCAAGGTCGCCCTCTCCGACGAATATGGGGTCAGATGCCATGCCATGCACCTGCACTGGCACGCCTGTCGGCCAGGCCCCGAACTCCGACACGGGGACGCAGGAGTAGAAGAGCAGAGCACCCCGCGCGCCCGGGCGGGTCTGAACGAGGCTCTGGGCGGGAAGCACGCCGAGCGAGAAGCCGGCGTATACGAGGTCTTTTGGCAGCGCCTCAGCGGACCTGTCTGCCACGGGTGATGATCTCGCCGAGGCCGATCTCCTCCGCGTGTCTCACGCCTTCCTCGAGCGACGCAAACGCAAGGCCTCGATAGAGGCCGGGCGTGTGCACTGAGTGGCCCGCTGCGCGCAGCTCGTCGGCAAAGGCATGAAAGCCCTCAGTCTGGCCGAGCGCGTGATGAATCAGCAACCCCTCTGCCATCGTCCCTCCGGCGTGGAGCCTATCGCCGGCACCTCGAGAGACGGCCGCTTAGTCGCCAAGAGGACCTCCGCCGCTCCCCCCGAACGCCCGGGTATCGGTGCATAGGCGCGGACGGGCCAGCCCGGCTTGAAGGTCGCCCATGCCGGCGACCCCAAAGCGCGAGCAGTGATCGCGGTCTGCGCGCGACGGTCGATCGACGCGGCTAGCGCCCTCGATCAGGGTCGAGTCGAGGATCGGGGGTCGGGGCGGGGGGTGGCGGGTGTGCTCGCGGACAGCGCACTGCCGCTGATTCAAGGATTCGTGCGCGACATCACGCTCCATCGAACAGCCAACCGGTCGAGGTGGCCGCGACGATCGATCCCGAAAAGGGGCTGACCTTTGGACCGCCGGCGCGTCGTCTGGATAGGAAGACGACGACGGGGCCAGAAAACGATGCTCTGGACTGACTTTGTGCGAAAAGGGGATGCAGTCCCGCGACGTAGACGACCGTCGCCTACCGATGATGCCCAGGCCCTCGCCTCGGGGAGACCGCGCCGGACGCTCCGCAGAGCCAGGAACGTGGCGCGCGGTCGCACTCTCGGGCGTCTGGGCGTCCGGCGCCGACTGCGGCGAGGAGCGAGCCGATGCTCAGCGTGACGCGGCAGCGACCAAACCCCCTTCATGTCAGGAGTCCGCCTGATGTTTGCTCTGCGAGTCCACCCCGCTTCTAGCCCAGGCCAGCCCGCGCTCGACCGGCGAGACGTGCATGTCCGTCGGTGACGGTTCCCAACGAGAGTGGCTAGCGCCGATCCTATTCGACGCTCACGTCCACCGCTACGGAGAGACCGTGGTCGTCGACGTGGGTGGCGAGCTGTGCCTGGCCAGCGCCTCGCAGCTGCTCGAGCGCCTCGAGGAGCTCGACCGAGGCTTCGCTCGGCTGGTCCTCGACCTGCGACGGGTCACGTTCATCGACTCCACCGGGATACGGCTGCTCGTAAAGATGCAGTCCCGCGCGCGCCACGACGAATTCGACTTCGCGATTAGTGTCGAGGGCACCCCGGCGCGGACATTGCAGCTGGTCGGCCTGCAGGACTACTTCGATCGGTTCCCCGGCGAGGAGATCGAACGCCTCCTCGCCGAAGACCCCGGCGCCCACGAATATGACACAGACTGACTCTGACGGGCAGCCCATCGCCCAGACAGACGCACATTTCAACAGCGGCTCATCGGCCTAATCCACAGCCCCGCTCCAGACAGCACCAGCACCCCGAGAGCTCCTTCGCGCGAAACTGAGCAGCGAACGCGCGACCCCATCCGTTCCCAAGCAGGCGCGCGCTGGGTACTCGTCCAGACGCCCGCTTGCGGCGGTTTCGGGCCGCGTCGATGCCGGCGACCTCGACGTCATCCGCCGCCACGCCCGATCCTGTGGGTGCCCAAAACGCGATCATGCTCCGGAGTGTGGGTGCCCAGAAGTCGATCGCGGCCCCACCGAGAACCCGACTTGGGGCTATCGGCGGATCGCGAGCAGGACCATGCCACAGGGCGGGTGCTTGGCGCCGCTCGCGTCCCGGTCGCATTCCAGCGACCAGCCCGTGACGAAGTCGGAGAAGAGCGGCTCATGGCTCAGGTCGCGTCCCGGACCCAGAGTCCCTTTGAGCGGATTTCCGCGGCCGTGCGCGGCCAGTGCTCGGGCCGCGTGGTCCCGGTTTCCAGGGTCGTGGTCTCGGGCTCGTGCGCGAAGAAGATCCCGTGCAGCAGGACCGCACCTTCGAGCTTGTTCTTGAAGTTCAGCGGGGGGAGTGGGACCGGTTCCGGCAAGGGCCCCCGGCCGGGGTTGACCCCGAAGGTCTGCCTGGGCAGGGTGATGTCGCGGTGGACCTCCGCGGAGTACCAGCAGACGATGTCCGCTCCCGCGGCGATTTCCCGCGGGACGGCCCGCAGCCCGGTGAACAGGGACTTCCAGTCGACCTTGCAGAGGCCCTCCAGCGCCACGCCCGGGCGGTCGGGGTCGAGGAGGGGATCGTTTTCGGTCACGGCCACCCGGATCGACTGGATCCAGATCCGGGGGTCCACCAAGAGCGTGCCGCTCGTGGTCGCCCAGCCGCGAGGCAGGCCGGACGGCCGGCCCGTCCCTTCGACGACCGGGATCGAGCTGAACGTGGGGATCGCGGCCCCGCCCCAGCGCCAGTGCACGTGAGCGGCGTGGAAGGCGCCCGGGGCCGAGATCATCTGTTCGTTGGCGCGGCTCCCCCACCAGTGGATGTTGTCCCAACACCAGTGTTCGACGCCGTCGCCTTCCTGAAAGCCCGAGAAGCCCTTGGCCGTCCCCGGCGCGGCGACCTCGAGGATTACCTGCTTCTCGGCCGCCGCGAAGGCCACGTTCGTGACGGCCTGGGACCTGCTCAAGTGAAGCACCAGCCCCGAGGCAGCGCCGATGAGGTTGAGGTGGTCGTTGTCGCGGAAGAGCCCCGCCATGTTGGAGCGCGGCGGTGGTGGTGGGGCCCCGGCCGCCGGAATCGAGTCGATCGCCAGGTCAAGGCGGTAGTCGAAGCGGATGCTCTCGATCCGCTGGAAGGTGCGGCTGGTGTCGACCGCGGGGTCGGGGATCAGGGAGAAGATGGTCATGGGGTGGCAGCGAGCTGCCAGGAGAGTCTTGCTCGGCTCGTGCGGCGGCGAGTTCCCGTAGCTCGAGAACAGGAAGATCTGTGAGACGTGCAGGCCGCTCATGTCGCAGTTCGGCCAGCGCGAGAGCAGATGTTCGTTTGAGAGGTAGTCCGCTCTGAGCCCGTAGCCGCTGTAGTTGCCCTTGCCGTCCTTGAAGTAGCTCTTCAGAAGCAGCATCTCGTCGACGGCCCCCTTCAGCCGATCGAGGAAGCTCCCGGCGCGGCTCCCGACCGCGGGCGCGCTCATCGGCGAGGGGCTCAACTCCTGGATCGGGCCGACGGTGAAGGTCGCCGGGTCGAGGAGCACGAACTGGCTCTTGCGCTTCGTGACGGCCCCGGACGGTTCGACTTCGGCGACCGTGAGGCGCATCCCGATCAAGCGCATGCTGCGCGCGAAGTTGTTGTCGCGATGGCGGATGTCCCGCAGGACGAGGCCCCCGTGGGGCGGATGCTCCACGTCACTCAAGGGGTCCTCCCCCGGGGCCGTGTCGCACTGGAAGGACCACCCCGTGGCGGCGTCCGAGAAGAAGTCGCTCACGGCCGCCTCAGGCGACCAGGTCGCTGGTGTCTTCGGGCACGGCCACGTAGACCTGCTCGGAGTGGTGCTGGAAGCCCCCGGTCTTCACATCGACGACGTTCACGAGCGCGAGATGGGCCCCTACGGGCATCTTCATTACGCTGAAGACCGTCGGGGGCGAGGCGCTCGTTTCGGTCACGATCTGCCCTTCTCCGAGCTCGACGATGCTCCCGCCTTCGAATTCGGCCAGGGCCAGCGCTCCCCAGTCGAACCGGTATTGGCCGCTCCCGCCTTGCACGAGCGCCGCGTACTGGGTGGGGTCCTCCTGCGAGTAGGGCACGACGTTCACCACGAGTGACAGTTCGCAGGCGCTCGAGAGGATCAGGTCGTCGTCGCCTTCGCTGGGGTAGTAGGGCGAGAGATAGAACTGCGGCGTGGCCTCCCCTTCGAGCACGTAGAGCGGGGGGCGCGCTTCCGTTTGCCTGCCGCCACCTTCGCCGCCAGCTTCGCCCGAGGCGCCGTTTCCCGCCCCTTCCGGGGCCGGTTCCGGCGCGGGCGTGAGGGCGACTTCCACGCGTTCCGGGAGCACGGGGCGCCAGCGACAGAGGTAGCCGATGATGGCGCCCCCCGGGCCGATCCGGACATCCACGGCCGCCCCGAACACTTCCGCGACTTCCCCTGCGGAGCTCAGGGGGAGCTGGGGGCGGGAGCGCACGAGCCAGTGATCCCAGGCGCCCGTTTCCATCGAGGCGACCTGCAGCAGGTCGACGGGCTGGACCCGCGCGGGCATGAGTTCCATCTGGCCAAGGGTCTGGAAGAGCTGCGGATCGCCCTGGGGCGAGAGCGCGGTGGTGACGGTCCTGATGATCTGCGCGGCTCGGGCCCTGGCTTCTTCGGCGCTCGGCAGGGGCGCGCCGGCACCCCCCCACAGGCCGACCGTGTCTTCGTGCTGGATCACGCCGGGGGCGACCGTGACCCGGTGGCGCGTGGGGTCGGTCGCTCCGAGCGCCTTCCTGAAGGCCTTCTCGATCGCGGCCGCGTTTTCGGTGATCGGCTGGGGATCGGCGAGGGGCCATACCGACACCGCCCGTTCCACGGCCGCGCCATTGCTCATCGGCCTAGTTGGCGGCTACCCACTGCCCGTTTTCCTGCTTCCATTCGGGCAGTTCGCTGTCCGGGCGCAGCCGTACGAGGGTCGTGGGTAGGATCACGGGCCAGGGTTCCCCTTCCGGCACCTCTTCCCCGGGGGCGCCCTCGGCTTCCTGGATTTCCTTGATGATCGGCAGGTACAGTTCGCTGTTGATCGTGGGCGGCGGCCCGCCGCCCCAGATTTCGCCCGTTTCGAGGTAGTGAAGGACGGCTTCCTCGAAGCCGGGGCGCACCGGGAAGACCACCCGGGCGGCGCCGGCCCTGAGGAAATCGGCGAAGTGGGGATCGGTGTCGTCGAGGAGCATGCGCTTGTTCCACGCCTGCTTCCAGCCCCAGAAGTAGGGATAGAAGCTGTAGGTGATGTGCTCCCATTCGAAGGCCTGCTCGAAGAAGCGCACGTACGGCATCTGTTCGGCCGCGCGGGCGAGGTTCGGCTGGGCGTAGCCCTCGGGGGAGATTTCGAGGGCCCCGAAGGCGTCGAACTCCTGGCCCGTGAGCAGCGTCAGGCACTGCTTGCGGAGCTCCGCGTTGATCACCTCCGCGTTCAGGCCGGGGCTGCGCCCGTAGGCCGCCGTCGCGGCTTCGGCTTGGGCGGCGCTCAAGGCCTGGCGGTAGGAGGTTTGCTTGGCCACGTACGCTTCCTCGATCGCCGCGAACGTCTTGAGGCGCCAGCTTTCGAGTGCCTGTACGGTGCGCTGGCAGAAGACCTCGACCGTGAAGGCGAAGCTCTCGACCTCGAAGGCGTCGTAGGACACCGGCACGGTCCCGGTCTCGTTGTTCATTCCGACGTATCCGGGCGCGCTCGCGTCCATCCGGTTGCTGCCGATCAGTACGTGGAAGAAGACTTCTTCGCCTTCTTCGTAGACGTAGTCGGTCGTTAGCAGCGCGTACTGGGCCTCATAGCCGCCGTCGATCGCGATCGCTTCGGTCCCGGTGCCCTCGTGCTTGCCGCTTTCCTGGACGTTGGCGAAGGCCTTGCTGAAGCTCTTGACCGGCAGCGGCGGCGCTTCGATATTCGCGGCGTCGTAGAGGGCCGCGTAGTAGGTGTAGTTGCTCTCGGTTACGTTCGCGGCCGTGATCGTCAGCGGCGGCGGTTCGCTTATACCCTGCGGGGTGGGCTTTTCGGTGGCCTCCTGCAGCATGATCTCGGTGGCCGGCTCGGGCAGCGTGACGTCGAAGAGCATCCGCGTTCCGTAGTTGTAGATCTGCGCCTCGACGATCTGGTCGAGCCACTGATAGATCCCGCTGATGTTCCCCGTTCCGTTCGTGTTGTCGAAGGCGTGGGTGTACTTTTCTTCGAATTCGTTCAGGGTCGTCGTGATGCGCTCCTGGCGGACCCGTTCGACGATCTTCGAGACCGAGCGCGCCACGACGTCCTTGGAGAATTCGGAGGCCTGCTGAGTGGCTTCCTGCTGGGAGGACTTCGTCGCGAATTCGGCGTTCGCCTTGACCTCGACGAAGGGCCCGTACTTGGCGTCCACGCTCAGGCCTGCCTTCAGCGACGTTTCGTTCTGGATCGTCTTCTGGGTCTCCTGGTTCAGCGAGGAGCGTTCCGTGGTCTGGGTGTCCCGTTCTTCTTCCTTGGTCGTTTCCGATTCCTGCAGGACGGTCGTTTCGGTGCGTTCCAGACGGCGGGTCTCCCGCGAGAGGGACTCGCTCTGCAGCACGTTCTCGGTGTGGGCAATTTCGCCGCCTTCGTAGGCCTTGACGTGTTCGCGCACGAGCAGCAGGTCACCGATCCCGGCCGGCTGGAGTTGACCGTAGCCGATCGGCATCGAGGCCTCGGGCGCGCCCACGAATTCGTTGGCCGGCTCCGGACCATGGGTTATGTCGGGCTCGATCTTGGCGCTCACCTCGACCTGCTGCGAGTGCAGTTCGTTCAGCATCGTCGACAGCGTCTCCGTGCTGGGGTCGAGCCCGACGGAGGAGAGGGTGGTTCGCACGGCCGCCGGCAGGGCCTTCGCGCTCGCGGCCGAGAGCTTCCAGGGCTCGGCAACGTAGGCGCTCACATGGCGGGCAGGGCCTTCGCCGTTGGGAGTGGCTGACGCGCGCTTGGCGACCGCCGCTGTGCGCTTCGCGGTTGCCGTCGTGCTCTTGCCTGCGGTCCCGGCAGCCTGGCCGTTTCCGCTCGTCGCCGCCTGCATCTCCGCGACGGTCACCGAGCTGAGGGCCTTGATGGCTTCCTGGATGCCCGCGAGGTGCTTTTCCGCTTCCGCGTTGTTCGCCGGAGTGCTCGTCGATCCACGAGGCAGGCCTGCGCCGTCGCCGCTCCCGTCCTCGTTGGGCAGTTCGGTTTGCCTCGCGCTCGTCAGGGCCGAAGGCATCGCGAGCGGCCGCAGCCCCACCGTCTTTGCTCCCTCGGCCATCCTTGCGATGGCATCGAATCCCCGTGCGATCGTGGTCAGGTCCGGGGCGTCGCGGCCGGCGGAGGTGGAGGTGAGCTTGAGCGCCACCAGGGTGTCGGAGACCTTCGACACCTCTTCGTCCCACTGCTTGTTCTGCACGATCGCCTTCGGCGCTCGTCCCGCCTGTTCTTCGATGACCTTCTTGACCGCGCTGTCGGGCTGAGGCCCCCTACGCAGGAAGTCCACGACTGCCCGGGCCGTCGCAGCGTCGGGCACTTCTTCGCCGGGGGCCAGTACCTTCCCGCCGTTGATCGCGGTCTGAGCGAGCACCTTGGCCCGCCCCCACGACAGATTGCCCTTCAGGAAGGACGCGCCCAGCGGGTTGGTTTCGTCCTTGGCCGGCCTGTCGGCCGGGCGCATCACGACGAAGCGGAACAGGTCGTTCATCGTGCCCTCCTCGTTACGTAGTCGGTCTTCCGCTGGCGACCGTAGATCGGGCTCTCCTCGTCGGCATATAGGGAAGCGATCAAGTCATAGACACCCAGGACGTAGAAGGGACTGTCCTCGTCGGCTAAGGCCAGCGCGTGCTCGTCGGGCAGGACGTAGCGGTCGCTGTCCGGATCGTATGTCACGTAACCCCCAACAGCCTGATTTCGCAGCCCCTCACGCACGTAGCCCTCGGCCACGCCGGAGCGCTCGGCCACCTCCTGCGAGCTCAGCGGCCCCGCTCCCGCCATCCCCTTATACGGGCCGAGTCTCTCCCCGATCAGAAACAGCGGTGCGCTGATAACCGCGCCCATATCGACCACCGCTCGGCCCATAAAGGCTTCCAGCTTGCCCTGGTCGATCTCCGCAACGCTCATCGTCGCCTCCTAGAGCATGTACCTTGAACACCGTATTTAGTCGGTCGCAGTTCGGAGCGGCCGACCCGAAAGGGCGCTTGTTAGGTTGGTAACCTACCAACCCAGTCCAAAGCATGCAAGGCCACGCGTCGATCCCCAAGTAGTCGCCACCCCACCCGATCAGCAGATCAGCCATCGAGCGTTTCAGCGACAAGCCATTCGGAGACGCGCTGCGCGCGCTGATGCAGGAGCGCGGCCTGAGCTACCGCAGCCTCGCGGAGACCACGCGCGAGCTCGATGGCAGAGGGATGACCCATGCCCACATCAACATGCTCGCCAACGGGCACGACAAACCGTCCGTGCGCGCGATGGAGCTCATCGCACAGGCGTGCGACGTCCCCCCGGCCTACTTCGCCGAATACCGGCTGGCCGCCGCGATGCGGGAACTCGACCCGGCCGAGGTCGGGCTCGAGCAGGCCCTCGAGAACCTCAACGCCCGACTCGGCGCGCGCCGATCACCCGGCGCCAGAGCACGCCCACGGCAAGCGCCCCAAGCAAAACCTCGTCCCAGCGGCTAGTAGTCGGATCCCACGGGCTGAGCGCGATGCCGAACAGCACGGCCCACGCCAACCAGGCCATCTGCACTCCACGGCGCGTGACCTCCGGGTAGCACCAAATCATCTGACCGAGACGGCCAGCGAAGTAACCCAACGCGTGCTCGTCACCCAGGAGCCTGGCCGCGGCAGACAGCGCCCCCACGGCCACCACGAACGCCAGATAGCCGAACGGTCGCAGGCAGACGAGGCAAAGCGCGCGCACCGGGCGGACCAGGTGGATACCAGTCTGCCGCACGGCCCGTCCCCGTGGTCCGACCCAAGCCCTCATGGGTAGTCCTCCAAACAGGCCGCGCTCGCGGCTCAGGCTCTCGTAGCTCCTTTTGCGGATGCCTCGACAATTGTCCCGCCTCAGTCAAGTGCAGTTCGGCGTGCCGCTCCAGCAGGCGGCCCGCATCGAGGGTCGGCGGCGTATGAACGCCCGGACGCCCCTCCTCGTGGAAGCCTAAACACCAACACCCACCCCACACTCCGTTGTGCTCCCTAGCCAGGCGTGCGAAGTCAGACGAGGTGGTGGAAGTGAGCGGTTTCGTGGACAGCGCCATCGCACGAGAGAATGTATTCGACGCACCGCGGGCCCACGCGGGTCGCAATCTGGCGCAGCGGGGCGCCGCGCACACGTGGCGCAACGCCTTCCGGACAGCTCCTTCGGGCTGCTCCAGGCAGTAGGCACCACGAACCGTCTTGGGCACCTCCTTCAAGGCACGGGAGACTCTCGCTCCGCCCTGGGATCGAGCGAAGAGCAACGTGGATCCCGCGACCCCTTGGCGCGAATTCGGGCCGCGCAGCAATGGGCGATGATTGCCTCGAGCTTGACCTCGGCGCTGACCGTGCAGCAGGACACCACGCCCCGCGGATTGCCGAGGCGAGCCGAACGCGCACACGTTCGAAGGTTAGGGCCCGAGCCGGTTGGCGAGCCAGGCGAGCGAGAGCGGGTAGCGGTAGTCGATTCCGCCGTGCTTGGCGTCGAACAGCTCGAAGCGGACGGTGTCGTCGCCCACCCCGGCCTCGGCGAGCGCGTGCTGGAACGCTTGGGCGCCGATGTCAAGGAAGTACTCGTCCTTGGTGCCGGCGTCTATCCAGATGCCCCGCAGGGAGCGCATCGCCTCGGCGTACCTCGGGACCATCCGGACCGGGTCCCAGTCCAGCCACCGCTGCCACAGCTCCTCGCGCAGCACGCCCGTGCGCGGGTCAAACGGTAGCTCGGGCGTTCCGTCTTCCCGGGCCGAGAAGCAGGCCGAGACGCCCAGCAGGATCAGCAGCACCTGGTCTTGCTCCTTGGAGAAGGCCACCCTGGAGCGGAAGTCCTCCCACCAGCGGAAGATGTCGCCCTGATACGCGCGGAGAAAGCGCACGGCCTTGGCGAACTCGGGTACATATGAGAGCTCGTATAGCGCGTCGCCGGCGTGTGTCGCAAGAGCGCCGAACAGGTCGGGTCGCAGCATCGGCGTGATCATCGCGCCGAACCCACCGCTCGACTTGCCCATGATCCCCCGGTGCTCGCGGGAGGCGAGCGTGCGGTAGCGCGCGTCGACCCACGGCACGATCTCCTCGCACAGATAGGAGTGGTAGCGGCCGGTGCCAGGGGAATCCACGAACTGGCTGCCGCCGTAAGCCGTCCACGCGTCGACATAGACGACCAGCGCGGGCGGCGCCTGTTGGCGCGCGAACACCTGGTCGGCCGCCTCGGGGAACGGCCGCCGAAACGCCACCCGGTTCCACCACATCGCGACCTGGCCCGTGTAGCCCTGGATCACATAGATCGAGGGGAAGCGCCGGTCGGACTGATCGTCGTAGCCCGGCGGAACGTAGACCCACAGCGGCCTCTCGCACGGATCGTCCAGGGGATTCTCGCGGAGCAGCTCGCTCACGATCACGTGCTCGTCGAGTCGTCCAGCAAGTGCGGCGGACCAGGGCATCATTCCTCCTTCCTCGAACAGGGCATCGAACATGATCCCCAGAAACCCCACGAGGCGCGCGGGCGAACGTGCTCCTGTTGCTCCGTCGCGCGACGACGAGTCGCCGGCGGACGAGACGGGAGCACACGAACGCAGACCCCGCCGTCGTGGCGCCGACACGAAGGTCGAGCGGATGTCCTGTCGTCGCCCTGCGGGACCGACCGACTGAGGCAAACTGGGCATGTGCTGACGGTCTACGGCGTCGCTGTCCTGAGCTTCATGATGCTGATGTACGCGCTCGAGCGACGCGGAGAGGTCTTCGTGCTTGCGTTCGCCGTCGGTTGCGTGCTTGCGAGCAGCTACGGGTTCCTCGCGGGCACCTGGCCGTTCGGTGTTGTCGAGCTGATCTGGTCGGCGGTGGCGCTCAATCGTTACCTGCGGCTACGCCGCGAGCGAGACACGCACGGATAGCTAGCTGTAAGTCCCGAGTAGGTTGGTTCGCTCGTTGAGGCGAGCGATCGGGGGCTTGTGGCCGAGGGCGAGGATGCCCGGATCGTCGTGGAACTTTGAGGCGATCCATTTGTGTGATGTGTGACTAATTATACTGTTTGTGTCATCGCGGCTTCGGTGGCTTGGGGGGTGTGGCGCTGGCGGTGATCGTGGTCGTGGTTGGCGTGGCGTTCGATCGCGATGATGAGCTTGGCGAGGTCGCGGTAGCCGATGATCCGTCGGAACTGCTGCTCGGCTTGCAGCATGCCGGCGGCGGTCCAGCGCTTGCGCATGTCCCCGTCGCGCCAGCGCTTGACGTTGCGCTGTGTGTGGCGGACGATCTCGATCATGCCTCGCAGGGGTTCGTGGAGGAGAGCGTCTTCGCGAGCTGTCCAGCGATCCGAGCCGCATCAGGGTCAGCGTGTCCCTCATGCCCTCGCGCAGCGAGCCGGCGGCATCGGGCCAGGAGCGATCGAGCTCTGAGGCGAGCAGCCCCAGGCGCTGCTCGGCCAGCTCGGGATCGGTGAGCGCCCACGCGGCGCGCATCCGCCCGCGGACCGGTCTCGCGGTCCCGTTCGGGCAGCAGGTCGTGACGTTGCGCTCCTTGTGGCGATGGCAGCGATGCACGAGCGCGTTGGCGCCGAAGACGTCCTTGATCGCTGCGCGAGCGCCTTGGAGCCGTCGATCACGAACAGGATCGCCTGCTCGGGATCAAGACCCGCGGTCGACCAGATCAGCGAGCAGCGTGCTGGCGAGGGTGGCGTTCTCGGTCGATCCCTCCCACAGCCCGAGCGGGATCTTCACGCCCTCGGTCGTGATCCCGAGCGCGACGACGTGGGTGCGCTCGGCGATCTCCACGCCGTCGAGCATCATTACCGCCAGGCGCACGTCCTCGAGCCGGCGGCTCATCAGCTCCGCGAGCGCGGTGCGGGTGCGCTCGATGAACATCTCCGAGACCGCGGTCTTCCCCGTCGAGGTGGACGACTGCTCGACCTCGCTCGCCGACGGGCTCGCCGACCCCGGCGAAGCGGCGCGTCGAGACGCCGGCGAGCATCCGGTCCATCACCGCCCGCGTGAGCGGGTCGCGGTCGGCGAAGTGCTCGTAGGTCTGCACCGGCAGCTCGCGCTCCTCATCGGCGGTGCGCATCCGCGGGCGAGAGACCTGAACGCGCCGGCCGCCGAGCGTCATCGAGCCATCCTCGTGGCCATGACGCATAGCGGTGCGATCCCGGTTCGAGCTTGCCCTTCGGGCCCACGACCTCGCTCGACCTCGTGCTCCATCAGCTCGTGCACCACGCCGAGCCCGACGCCGACGCTCAGCGCGAGCAGCCCCTCCCTCGCCGCACCGACGAGCTCGCCGAGCGCCTCCTGGACCTCTGGCTGGGAGCGGGCTCTCCGGCGCCTCGCGACATCGTGACGACCTTCGGCCGGATACCTTCTTCATGGCGGTCCCTCCTGTCTCTCGGACTGGACTTAGCGCCCCGAACGCTCACAAGCAGAGCGGACGAGGCAGGAGGACCGCCCTCAAACTTCTACGAGAACCCGGACAACCTCCCGAGGGCTGAGTGTCTTCGGTGATGGTTGTAGTGCCAGAGCCAGCCGTCAAGTGCTCCTGTGCGCTCGCTGCTTGAGCGATAGATCGCGCCGTAGGCCCAGCCGCCGAGCATGGTGCGGATGAAGCGCTCGGCCTTGCCGTTGGTCTGTGGCCGGTAGGCGCGCGTGCGCAGGTGCTTGACCCCCAGGGTGTGGCAGGCGATCGCGTGCACCATCGAGCGATAGCCGCCCCCGTTGTCGGTGAGCAGCTGCTGGACCGCGATCCCGTGGCGGGCGAAGAACTCGACCGCTCGCCGGAGGAAGGCGACGACGGAGAGGGCCTTCTCGTCACCTAGGACCTCGGCGTAGGCGAGGCGGGTGCAGTCGTCGATCGCGATGTGCACGTACTCCCAGCCGACCGTGTGCCGGCGAACGCCGGCCGGGTCTGTCTTGCGTGGATTGTGTCGCCGGTTAGCGCGCCCGGTGACGCGATGCCCAGCACCACGCTCGATCCGCCCGAGCTTCTTGACGTCGATGTGGATCAGCTCGCCCGGGCGCTCGCGCTCATAGCGCCGCGCGGGCTCAAAGCCGAGGCGCCCGAGCTTGCCCATCCCGATGCGTGTGAGGATGCCCGAGACCGTGGAGAGCGCCATGTCCAGGGTCTCGGCGATCTCGGGGCCCGTAAAGCGCAGGCGCCTGAGCGCCGCGATCGCCTCAACTCTCTGCTCGCTGGTGCGGTGCGGGATCGAGAGAGGGGCAGAAGAGCGATCCAGCAATCCCAGCTCGCCCTCCGCGCGGTAGCGACCCACCCACGTGCGGGCGCAGCGGACGCTGACCTCGGCGACCAACGCCGCCTTCGTGAGCGTCCAATCCTCCTCGAGCACCCGCCGGCAGAGCAGCCCACGTCGATTCAGACTGAGCGCAGCGTTAGCGTGGAGCTTCATCCGGTGTCCTCCTTGGGACTGAGTTGGCTTGCCAGCCCTCAGCCCCCAAGGAGGCCCGGATGGACCAACCTACTCAGGAACTACAGCTAGCCCGCCGGCCTCGTAATCGCTCCGCGCGGACGGACAGGCAGGGCTGCCGCTCGGTCTAAGCCTTCGCGGTCCCTGCCGCGGAGGCGCTGGCTTGAGGAAACGCAACCAGCGTCCTGCTTCTTCCTTGGCTGGGCAGCGAGCGACGCGGTCATCGCGCTTCTCCGTAGCTCAAGGTCGGGCTGCACCTTTCGGCGGCCCTCGCCGGCGGCCCGAGCGGTCCCTTTTCAGCCCCCTATCCTTGAGAGAATGTGGAGGCTGCGGCTCGTCAAACTTGTGCCCTTCTTGGCCCGGTGGGTCGACGCGACTCCGGTTGGCTGCTGTGGTGTCTGCCCCACATGCTTCACGACCGCTGCAAGCGGCCTGACTATCGGGGTGATCGGGTCCCAGCTCTCGGGTGGCAGCCGGGACGCCGAAACGTCACGCGACGGACGCAGAGAGCTACCCGAGGATCGCTAGGCGGAAAAAGGCCGCGAGCCTTCGGGGTCGGCGCGCTTCCCCTCTGCGCGACGAGGAAGCGTTAGGAGTGAGGGCCGCATAACAGACGGCGCCCTCTCGTCCGTGGGATCCTTGGCTGATGCCCAGCAGATCGGCTCTCGTGGCCCTGTGTGCCGTCTCGGCGCTGCTGGCGGGCTGCGGTGGATCGAGCGACCCGCCGGCCACCAGCAGCATCCCCGCCAAGGTTCGGGCTGAACTGCTCGAAGACGCGCAGCGGGTTGCGGCCAACAGCGGCGATCCGCACCCCCACGACATCGAGGCCGTGCGCACTACGTACGGGGAAGCGCGGGCGTTTCGAGGACAGAGCCAGCCAGAAGCCCCGAACGCTCCCGTTTATTTCGTCGCGATGCGAGGCGAATTCCGCTACAACGGCCCGGCACCTCCGTCGCACGGCCGAAAGGTCAAAGCCGAAGCCCCTTCGACCGTGATGGAATTCGAAGTCGATATTGGCCCTCAGGAGAAGAGCCAAGGCGCCGCCACGGCGTGGGGAGACCTCTACCCCAGCCTCAACGAACTGGGCCATCCGGTCCACTTGGGCTGACGGCCGGTACGCCGAGGCGCGCCACTTCGCACACGAGTTCGCCGAGATCTAGGGCCAAGAGCTCTCCCCGCTCACGTCCCTTTGGTTCGCTGTTTGCGCAGCCACAGCACCGTGTACCGCGGCTCCTGGGCGCGAAATAGAGCAGCGAACGCGCCACCCATCCGTCCCGAAGCGCCAGCTAGCCTCGATTTGTCGTGCGCCCAGAGTTGGAGGTGGTTGATGGAGATGGCCTGATCCAACATAAGCTCATCGTTGCCAGCGGGTGTGAGTCCCGTCCGGGTAGCTACCAGGAGGCCCGGTAGCAGGCTGGCGGCTCGGCTTGGAAACGGGTCGGGTCGGAGCCCAGCGTCAGAAGCCTCGTTGGAGGGGGCAACTCGGCGGTCCGTAGCATTAAGCGAAGCCTGCCGCGTCGTTAGAGGCCCGCCTGTGGGCGGGAGGAGGAGGAGCCGAGCCGCGGGTGTCACGGCGAAGGCCATGGAAGGGGTGTAGATCCTGGATTACAGCCCCGAGGAACCTCCCGGCGTATGGGGCGTGGAACGTCGAGAAGGTGGCGATGGGAACTGGGGAGGCCCTCCCCGGCCCGGCGATGCTGCGAACTGTCGCCGGAGTGTCCTGTCCTATAAGCGGTTTGCGCCGGGAAGTGGCCGGGTGCCGGGTGGGCGTCGGAGGCGGCCGTACTACCGCTTGAGCGCACGGGACAACAGAACCCGGCGTGAGGGAAGGGCCGCTGCTTCGTTCATGCGTCACGCATAGGGAAGGGCCGGTGAGTGCCACTCGTGGCTAGGACCGCCAGGCAGGACAGAGTCCGAGAACTACAGCGAACGCTCTACCGGGCGGCCAAGGCCGACCCCGGACGCAGGTTCCACGCGCTCTATGACAAGGTCTACCGCAGGGACGTCCTGGAGCGGGCGTGGGAGTCGGTGCGCGCCAACCATGGCGCAGCCGGCATCGACCGACAGACCATCGCCGACGTCGAGCGCTACGGCATCGCCAGGCTGCTCGACGAGCTGGCCGCGGATCTGAAGGACGGCAGTTACCGCCCGCTGGCGGCTCGCCGGGTGTTCATCCCGAAGCCTGGCAGGCCGGCCGAGCAAAGGCCACTGTCGATTCCTGCCGTCCGTGACCGCATCGTTCAGTCCGCCACGCGGATCGTCATCGAGCCGATCTTCGAGGCGGACTTCTTGCCGTGCTCGTTTGGGTTCAGGCCCAAGCGCTCGCAGCACGACGCGCTCCAGGTCCTCATCGATGAGGCGTGGGACGGCAGGCGGTGGGTCGCCGAGTCGGATATCTCCAACTGTTTCGGGGAGATCCCGCACTCTGGGTTGATGACGGCGATCGAGGAGCGGATCTCAGACCGCCACGTGCTCAAGCTCTTGCGCGCAATGTTGCGCTCGGGCGTGATGGAGGACGGGGCGATCACGCGGGACGTGCTCGGAACGCCACAGGGCGGGGTAATCTCGCCCGGCCTGTGCAACGTCTATCTGCATCGGCTTGACCGGCAGTGGGCGCAGCGCGGGCACGGGGTTCTTATCCGATTCGCGGATGATCTGCTGGCGATGTGCCAAACGCAGGCGGAGGCCGAAGCGGCGCTTGCGTCGCTGCGGCAGATCCTGGGCGAGCTTGGGCTCGAGCTCAAGGACGCCAAGACGAGGATCGTGCACCTGGAGGAGGGAGGCGAGGGCGTTGATTTCCTCGGCTTCCATCACCGCTGGGTACGCGCCCGCGGCGCTCGGCATGTGTGCTTCCTCGCTCGCTGGCCCTCACGTCAGGGGATGCAGCGAGCCCGCGACCGGGTCCGTGAGATCACGGATCGCCGCTGGCTGCTACGTCCGGTCGATGACACCGTGCGAGAGGTCAATGCCTTCTTGCGAGGTTGGGCGGGCTACTTCCGTTACGGAAACTCGGCCCGTCACTTCGACACGATCAGCAACTATGCGGCTGGGCGCCTCGCGATGCATGTGGCCAAGCGTCACAAGCGAACACGAGGCTACGGCTGGTCGGTTTTCGCCTACCAGTCGCCTGACCGCCTCGGGCTGATCGATCTCACTGGAACCGTCGTCGCGCCTAGGCCCCACCGGGCCTGGCGAGGGAGATAGCCGAATGCCGGCGGTGAAGAACGTCGGAGAGCTGTGTGCGGGAGAACCGCATGCACAGTTCGATGTGGCGGCGGGAGGAAACCAGACCAGTCGGGCCAGCACGCGCCGCGCGGCCCAGGCGCCTCTCGCCGACCCTACGTTTCTGTCCGGGTGTGGGCTGAGGATGACCTCCTGAATCGGGTTTGGTAGCGGCAGATTGCGGCTGTCGCGGCCCGGGATCAGGAGGTCACTCGTATGGTGCAGGATGACGAGCGGGTCGGACTGGACGGGGTGCGGGTCGTCTTTGATGATGATCGCGTGGTCTCGGATGCGGGAGTCGCGCTCGTCGCGATGCTCGCGGGGCGGCTCGGGATCGAGGCTCTCGTGGGCCGGTTTGTGGTGCTTCGTCGTGGTCGGCCCGGGGCGGGGAACGCGGGCAGGAAGGTGATGGCGCTCGTGTTCGCGATGCTGCTGGGCGCCGACTGCATCGATGACTGTGATGTGTTGCGGGCTGGTCGCACGCGCCGTCTTTTGGGTGGCTGGCTCCCGGCCCCGTCGACGCTTGGGACGTTTTTGCGGGCGTTTACTTTCGGGCATGTGCGCCAGCTCGACCGGGTACTCGACCAGGCGTTGAGACGTGCGTGGCGGGCGGGCGCCGGCCCGGGCGCTGAACGGCTGATCGTTGACGTGGACAGCTTTATCGGCCAGGCCTATGGCAAACAGAAGGAGGGTGTCGGTTTCGGGTACACCAGACAACGTGGCTACCATCCGCTACTGGCCTCCCGGGCCGGGACAGGAGAGGTCCTGCACGTTCGGCTGCGCAATGGTCAGGCGAATACCCAGCGCGGTGTCGTGCGCTTCGCTGAGGAGCTGATCGCTCGCGTGGCGCGGGCAGGCGCTACCGGCGAGAAGCTTTTCAGGGCCGACTCGGGGTTCTGGAACCGCAAGCTGATCGCACGGCTCGAGAGCGCCGGCTGGCTCTACTCGATCAGCGTGCGCCTGCAATTCTGGGTGCCCGCAGCGATCGAGCAGATCCCCGAGCAGGCGTGGCAGCCCTTGACGGACTACCCCGATGACGGAGAAGCGCAGATCGCTGAGACGACCGCTCACGGACGACGGCTGATCGTGCGCCGCACCCGGCTCCTCGGGCCGCAAGCAGAGCTGTGGCCGGACTGGCGGTACTTCCCGTTCATCACCAACCGCACCGACCCCTTGGAGGTCGTCGAGGCTGAACACCGCCAGCACGCCGTCGTGGAGCTCACGATCCGCGACCTCAAAGACCAAGCCCTCGCGCACTTCCCTTCCGGCCAGTTCAACGCGAACAGCGCCTGGACAGTGATCGCCTGCATCGCGCACAACCTGCTGCGCTGGACCAACGTGATCGGGCTCTCCGGAGAGACCGTCCGCGTCGCGCGCACCATACGCCGCCGGCTGCTGCAGATCCCTGGTCGCCTGACCCGCACGGGACGGCAATGGACGCTTCACCTTCCCGCCCGCTGGCCCTGGCAGCACGACTTCACCAGCGCGCTCGCCCGCATCCGCGCGCTCCCAGAACTCACCTGAACGCAAACCGCCGCGACCAAAAGACCAGCCAAGCCAACCGCCGACACGGCCGCGCTCACCGCTGCCCGGAAACACGCCCGCTAGGACCCTCGAAGAAGACGCGAACCGCCTCTCACCCGACCAACACCGACAAGCTACCCGGAAACCCCGCCAACGACATCAATCGCCCCCGAACAGCCAACCCCACGGTGGATCC
>CAVSYM010000001.1:0-221864 GCA_963732165.1 uncultured Acidobacteriaceae bacterium | reverse complement strand
TTACCGGCTGGCGGTCGACAACGCTCCCTACGTGCAGTTCATCCGCTCGCACATCATCACGCTGATCACCCCGGTGGTGGAGGTCGATGGGCGCGATCGCATGGTAGACATCTACAAATGGCATAAAGCGCATCCCGGCCAGAACTGGCCACGACTGGTCTACTGGGGCCACTACGTCGCCCACGACAACAACCGCGATGCCATGGGCATGACACTCGAGCTCACGAGAAATGTACTGAACACCTATCTCGATTGGCATGCGCAAGTTTTGCACGACCTCCACGAGTCGGTGCCGTTTCTCTACGACAATACGGTCGGTGATGGACCTTACAATTCCTGGATCGATCCCATACTGACAGACGAGTGGTCGATGCTTGCGTATGACAACATGGCGCGCATGCAAAGCTTTGGCATGCCCGGCGCGTTCACCCACGGAAACTTCGACACCTGGAGCCCCGGCTATCTGATGTTCCTGGCGGCGTATGCACAACGGCATCAGCCGCCTGTACGAAACTTTCGGCAACGGCGGCGCGGACACGGAAAAGCGCGTGCTGTCACCCGATGAATATTCACGCACGTGGTACAAGCCGAATCCGCCCTAACCCCACGGTTGAGTGGTCCCAGCGCGACAACAACAACTATGAGGAAACCGCTCTGCTGTCCACCCTTTCCTACTTCGCGCAAAATGCCAAGCTGTTTCTGAACAACTTCTACTTGAAAAGTAAGCGCTCAGTCGAGAAGCCGGACAACGAGGGCCCCGCGGCTTATGTTTTGGCGCAAGACGACTCTTCGTGGAACCGCCAGATGCAGTTGCTAAAAGTGCTGGCGCTTCAGCACGTCGAGATTCAGCGCTTGGCGCAAGCGGCTACGGTCGCGCTGCCGCCGCCAACTCACAAGGACGAACGAGGAAACGAAGCCAGTCGCCGCCACCGCCGCCGACCTCCCAAACTTTCGCCGCAGGCAGCTTTGTCATTCGCATGGACCAGCCGTTCTCGCGCGTGGCCGATGCCCTGCTCGATCGCCAATATTGGTCGCCCGACGATCCGCAAAAGACGCCTTATGACGATACGGGCTGGTCTTTCGGCGATCTCTTCAACGCCAAGGTGTCTCGCGTCACCGACCGGAGCATCCTTTCCGCGCCGATGTCGCCCATTTCCGACCTCAACCAAATCACGCCGCCGGCGGCTGGGACTGGACCGTTCTACGCTGTGAATAACTCATCACAGGTGTCGCTGGCTTCGCTGGTTTACGCGCTTGCAGGGTTCCGCGGAGGTGTCGGTCTCCGAGGAGGCCTTCGAGAGTGGGGGGCAGAAGTTCGCTGCCGGCTCGCTCATCATTGGGCGGGCGGATGCCGTGAAGCTGAAACCATTTTTGCAGCAGCTCGATCTGGCTGCCGTCAGCATTGCCAGCCAGCCCTCGGTAAAAACTCACGCTGCCGCGGCGCCTCGAATTGCCTTCGTTCACACCTGGCTCTACACACAGACGGAGGGCTGGTGGCGCATGGTGTTTGACAAGCTCCATGTTCCGTTCGCTTACATCAGTACGCAAACCGTTTCCAGGAACGCAGACTTGCGCTCGCAATACGACGTCATCGTCTTCGCGCCGGGGGCGGGCTCGTCGCCGCAGCAGATTGTGGACGGCTTGCCGATGTGGGGCAATCCCCTGCCCTGGCAGACCACCGCGCTGACTCCCGAACCTGGGCAAACTCGATTCGACGGACGATATGCGTCCCGGGTTAGGCGAAGCGGGCGTGTCCCACCTGAAGGACTTTGTTCAGCAGGGCGGCTTGCTGATTACGGCGGAAGATACGGCGGAGTTCGCCATCGACGAGGGCATGGCGCCTGGAGTGTTTGTGGCGCCGCGAAAGTCCCTGAAGGTTGTGGGCAGCGTTTTGAACTCGGCGGTAGTGGATGGCAAGCACCCGGTCGCGTACGGCTACCCCGCCGCGGTGCCGTTGTATAGCGCCGACGGACTGGCCTTCACCATCGGCAATCTCACCGTGAATCGCACTATCTTGACCGCGAAGGAGTATAAGCGACCGACGGGCCGCGGCGGTCCCGAGGATGAGGACATGCCCGAAGGGCGGCCGTTTGAGAAAGCTCCGCCGCTGCCGGCGCCGAAACCGTGGCAAGCTACTCCGCTGAATGAAGAGCAGGAGCGGAACAACCCCTATCTAATTCCGGCCGAATACCGGCCGCAAGTTATTCTGCGATACGCGGGGATGAAGGATTTGCTTCTCTCGGGTCTGCTGGAAGGCGGCGACGCGCTGGCCGAGCGTCCTGCGGTGGTCGATGCGCGCTTCGGCAAGGGTGACGTGCTGCTGTTCGCGAACAACCCGATGTACCGTGGCGAGACCATCGGGTCGTACGCGCTGGTCTTCAACGCCATCATCAATTTCGGTCAATTGCGGTGAGGCGGGAAAACGACTTCACGGTGAGGGAGTTAAAAGCCTATATATGTAGGCCTATCTCCCCATGGCGGCATCAATAGCGGTCAGAACCGCGTCAGGAGGCCCGGGCTTGCCATTTTGGTCGAGGGCCACGAAGTTGAAATTGCTGTTCTTCTTGGTGCGAATGTGGAATGCCCCGAGGGCGAGGAGATAGACCGAGTTGCGCCGCACCTCGCGGATCGAGTCCAAGGGAATCTGATAGCTATGAATATTATTTCCGGCGCTCCCTTTAATTCCTCTGTAGATGATCATTCCATTGCCAATGGTCATAACCCCGGTGCAATAATTTTGCGCGTTCTGTCCGTGGTCGTGGGCCACCGCGAATGACGCAACCGGGCCCGGCGGCGGTGGAGGCACAGGCGCCTGGCCGGTTAGCTGAACGGCCCGCGTGACCTGGCCCGATCCGCCATACCAGGAGATTTGCACCGTTTCGCCCGCCCCATGGCCGGCCAAGGCTGCCCTAAGTTCCTGAGTCGAGTTCACCATCTGTCCGTTGACCGCAAGGATCGTGTCATTGGGCTGTAATCCCGCCTGGGCTGCGGGGCCGCCCGGCGCGGTGCTCACGACCACGACGCCACGCCCGTTCGCAGACGCCTTGGCCTGGACGCCCAGATAACCCGGTTGGCTGGGGGCCGGTGGTTGCGGTTTGGGGATCACCGGCTCGGGAGTTGGCGTCTGAATCTGCTGAAGCGTGGCGGTGACCGTAGCGGTTTCGCCGCCGGCAAGCGTGATGTTTTGCTCGAAATCGGAGTAACCGCTCTGCGTGACGCGCACGCGGTGGTCTCCCGCCACCACACGGGTCAGCTTCAGACGGCCCTCCGGGCTGGTCGATCCCACAGGTTCATCGTCGACGTACACCTGGCATTGGCCGGGACGTGACTCAATCATCAGAACCGGCGCAGAGGCGGGAGGCGGGGGGTGAATGTCGGTCGGGATCTGTCTATGGGGCACAGGCGCGGGCTCGATCGACCGCAGGGTTCGAATCAGGTCATCCGTTCCACCCACATCGCGGATTTTCTTTTCCACGGAAGCAGTGACTTGAAACGAGATTCCCTCATCTTTCGCTGTCTTCGCCACATCGTCGCTGCTGGTGTCGGCGGTTAAGAGATCGATGATGTCCTGCGCAGAGAGTTTCTGTGGCGTTCTCTGCGCGTTTCCGAGAGAGGGAAGGAGCGCCATTGCCACCCATAACGCCAGCAGCAGCGCGAACAGATTCGAATAGCGTTTATCACCTGAATGCGAACCCATAGGTTTGGTCCCTGGATCTGAGGAGCAGCGCCGGCTTCCCGCCGGCACCGGAGCCGTCAAGATGGCAGCGTTACGATCCACACCTGAAGCCTTCGTTAAGAACGTCGTTTTCCTTCTTGCAGGCCTTGATAACTTCATCGAGCTTCTGATGAATTTCGGCGTTGTTGGGATCCAACTCCAAGCCTTCCCGGTAGGCAGCGATGGCCTTGTCGTACTGGCCGCGCTTATACAAGAAATCTCCAAGGCTAATCTTCCCTCTGATCACATGCGGGTCGACAGGAGGCTTGAAGGTTCGAACGGTCGGATGATGGGTAGGGACCGTTGGCTCTGTGCGCTGGCTAGTCGGCTCAGCGGTAGGTTGTGAACTCGGGGCCTGAGTCACGTTGACAGCCGCCTCAAACGTCTGTGGTCCGCCCGGACCGTTCGCTGTCAGTCTGTATGTGGTCGTGGAGTCCGGCGTTACGGTTCTTGAACCTTGGGCATTGACCGCGCCCACTCCCGGCTCCAAATCCAAGGAAGTGGCGCCCTCCGAAGTCCAGCGCAGGGTGACGGAATCGCCCTGTTGAATTGTGGTGGGGTCCGCGCTGAGAGATGCGGACATGGGTCCGGTTGACTTATGCGTGGCAAACCACAGTCCCGCTACCCCGAGACCCACCAGGAAAATGATCAGGGCCACCCAAAGTCCCCAGCGCGATTCGGGAGGCTTGGTGTATTGGGGGATCTGGGACACCTGTGGTCCCTGCTGCACCGCGACCTGCGGTATCTGTGAAACCAGGGGCGAGTTGGCGGCCGGCGCTTTGACTTTGGGGATCTCGGGCGCACGGGGCGGCGGAGCCTTGGGCCGCTCTTGTGGGATTTCGGGAGGCGGCGGTGTCGGCGCTCGAGGGGGGCCGCTTGGACCCCGCTGCTGCATGGTGCGAATCAATTCGTCCGGCGGAACGAACCGCGTCGCCCCGGGTTCCGCCAGTTCCTTTTCCAGCTTATCGATCTCCTGGATCAGCGCACGAGCGGTGGCCGGACGCAAGTCGCGGTTCTTCTCCAACAGGCGCAGAGCGAGCGCGGCTACATTCTCCGGGACTTGCAATTCCGGATGCGCCGTGGGGATGGGCATGGGAGCTTTCTGCATGTGGGCCAGCAGCATCTCCATGGTCGTGTCGGCCTTGAAGGGCAGGTCCGCCGTGAGCATCTGGTACATCACCACGCCGAGGGAATACAAGTCAGCTCGGCCATCAAGGTCGTCTCCGCGCTTGCCCATCGCCTGCTCGGGAGACATGTACTGCGGCGTGCCAATCACCACTCCGGCGCCGGTAAGAGTGAGGCCGGCATTCTCTCCCATGCGCGCCTCTTTCATTTTGGCGATGCCGAAGTCCAGGACCTTCACCATCTCCCCGTCGGGAGAATCGACAAGCGCGATGTTGTCAGGCTTGATGTCGCGATGGACCATGCCCAACTTGTGCGCCGCGTCCAGCGCCGCCGAGGCTTGCTTGATGATCGCGAGCACTCGCTGTGCGGGCAGCGGGCCCTCCTCGCGGATGAGCTTTTTCAGACTCTTGCCCTCGATGAACTCCATGACGATGAACGGGCGGCCATCCTCGGCCTCGTCAATGTCGTCCACGCGTACGGCGTTGGGGTGTTGGAGCCGGCGGGTGATGACCGCTTCGTGTTTGAACCGCTTTACGAAGAGGTCGTCGCTCATCAGCTCGGGGGCAATCACTTTCAGCGCCCGCATCTCATCAAAGGCCAGATGGGTGGCCTTATACACGGAACCCATCCCGCCCTGCCCGACCTTGGCGACCAATTTGTATTTTCCGCGGATGACGCTCCCCACGGTCCACGTGCCAACCTCTTCAAGCTGAGTACCGTCTTTCGGGCAAATAACGTAATTATTCTGATACGGTTCCTGGCATGTTGGGCAGGTCTTCATGTCGCTCCCGTCGACAACCCGATGCCGAAAGTATATCACGTGCGGGCACGGGGAATATCGGCTTGCAATGCTCGAGTGCGGGTGTGCCTTTCGAACCACATCCACGCCGCACCGCAGGATTCAACTCTATGACAATAGGAATCTTTTTCTTAACGGCCGCGAACCGTTTTGACCATCGCCTTGCAATTCGAAGTTTACTTCGAGTGCGGCTGGCGGGCAAGCCCCAAACCCGCGGAATCCCATGGGCCTCCGAAAGCCCCTCGTCTTTCCGCGGGACGCCGAACGCCGCTTTATTCCCCGGCGGTGCGGCCGAAAGGGATGGGGGCGCGATATTCCCAATCCGCGGTGGGGTTGCTCTTGTAGCGATAGAGCTTGCAAAGCTCGCAGACCTGCGCCACCGTGTACGGACCCTTCTGATTCTGCCACTGGTGGTGGCAGGCGCCCGCCAAAGGCTTCTTCTGCTCCGGCAAGATCGAGTCATCGATGTCCATAGGGAATATAATCCATACAAATGATATGAAAATCTTAGCGCCCTCACCGGGGGCTGTATGCGCGCCCCCGGCGACAGAGGTGGATTCTTCGCGACCGCAGTCCGTAGTAAATTGGGCAGACTTCCCTGCCCTCTATCAAGCCCGAATTTCCGAATTCCCAAGCGCCGGGCGCAGTGTACTACTTCACGCCACAATCGTCCAGTTTCGTGGGGCGTCTGTCGTGGGGCGTCCGTGCAACGGCAACCGCAAAGCTTGCCTTGCAGCCATGACCAACGGCGGAGACTGCGCGAAGCGCTTTTGGCGGTAGCGGCAGCTACCGCCTTTAGCGTGGCATGGCATTGACGGTGACTGCACGCCCATTTACAATCGCGGCATGCCACGAAAACTTATCCTGGGATTTGGAATCAGCCTCGACGGCTATATTGCGCGGTGGAATGGGGCTCTCGATTTTCTGGTCATCGACAAAGAAGGTGAAGCGCTGATGGCCGACTTCTTCGCCAAGATCGATACCACCATCATGGGCCGCAAGACCGCGGCAGCCGTGGAGAAAATGCGCAAGAGTGGCGAGATCCCCGACACGCCGGGTATGACCAACTATGTGATTTCCCGGAGATGGAAGCCCGGCAAGCACGAGTGGTTTGAAGTGGTGGGTGGATCTCTGAAGTCCTTTGTGCGAAAGCTAAAACGCCGCCCGGGAAAAGATATTTACCTGGGAGGCGGGGGCGAATTGGCCCGCAGTTTCCTGCAAGAGGATCTGGTGGACGAACTCTACATCGGCGTGGGTCCCCTACTGCTCGGCGATGGCATCCCCGGCTTCCCGGGCAAGTTCCCACAGCGCGACTTCAGGCTGACCGAATGCAAGTCCTACTCGAATGGATCGGTCGGGCTACGTTACGAACGGATTCGGACCAAGATTAGCCGATAATCGGGGATCCGATAAGCTCGAGATCATTGGCTTTTCTCTCCCGGGGTCGAACGCAGGCGCCAGGGGCCGGGGAGGCTGTGTTCCCCGGCCCCTGACACCTGACACCTGTTTTCCTCAGTGCGGATTGGGTATTCCGCGCACGACACGGAAGGTGTCGCGGGCGATCAAAAGTTCCTCGTTGGTGGGTATCACCATCACCCGCACACGGCTGCTGTCGGTTGAGATCTGACTTTCCTTTCCCACCACCGCCGCGTTGCGAGTCGGGTCAATTTGAATTCCCATCTCACTCAGGCCCTCGCAGGCTTGGGCGCGGATGTCAGGCGAGTTCTCGCCGATTCCACCGGTGAAGACCAAGCCATCCACGTGACCTAGCGCCGCCGTATACGATCCAATGTACTTCTTGATGCGATAACAGAAGACGTCAATCGCCAGCTTCGCCTGCTCGTCGCCCTTGGCGGAAGCCGCCATCAATTCGCGCATGTCATTGGACTCGCCGGAGATTCCATATAGGCCGGAGAACTTATTAATCAAAATCGACATATCGTGAACGGTTAATTCGTCCTTCGACATGAGGTACAAGATGGCAGCAGAATCGATGTCGCCGCAACGCGTGCCCATCAGCAGACCCTCTTGCGGCGTCAGTCCCATGGAGGTATCAATGCAAAGGCCTTTGTCGATTGCCGTAATCGAGCAGCCGTTACCCAAATGCACGGTAATCAGATTGGCCCCTTCGCGCGGTATGCCGAATATCTTTCGGTAGCGAAACGCGACGTACCGGTGCGAGGTCCCGTGGAACCCGTAACGCCGGATGTGGTAGCGCCGGTAGTAAGAGTACGGCAAGCCGTAAAGATAAGCGTGCGGGGGCATCGTTTGATGGAAGGCCGTATCGAACACCGCCACCTGCGGCACCTGGGGCATAATTTTGCGCGCGACGTAATAGCCGCGCAGGTTGTGCGGGTTGTGCAACGGCCCGAGTTCGATACACTGCTGGATGCCCTGCTCCACTTCTTCGTCGATGATCACCGGAGCGGAGAAGCGCTCACCTCCATGCAGCACCCGATGCCCGACCGCCTGAATCTGCGAAATGTCGGCGACAGCGTGATGTTCCTTCAGCGTCGATATCGCTCGGGTCAGCGCCGTCTGATGATCCAAAATCTCTTCCGTCGAAGACACAGTCGGACTGGGGGGGACCGTTACCTTCAAAGTCGCTTCGTCCGTTCCAATGCGTTCCACCCCTCCTTTGGCGATGCAGCGGTCAGTGTCGGATTCAATCAGCTCGACGTCGGTTTCAATGAGCTGGAACTTTATGGAAGAACTGCCGCAATTCAAAACCAGAATCTTCATTGCTCACCCTAAGACCTTTCGTCGGATGATGGGGGCTGCTGAGACATTTCGTCCCCATCCCTCCGTTAAAATAGCAGCATATTATGACAGCGCAATATAACACTCCAACATTCTTCCTACAAATTGAGGGCCAAACTTGGAGCCAAACCCGCAGCCCTAATTCGGGCGTAGCGCCGGCTTCCCGTCGGCTCCGGAGCCGCCAAGATGGCGGCGTTGCGGATACCGCCAAACTTCTCCCATTAAGACTGATTGCCTCGGGTATTCTGGTCCGATATCATAGCTGCTTCAAATCATGTTGAATGACCCCAGCTCCGTGGTCGTGCGCGTGGAGAACTTGCGCAAACGCTACGGCGATCTCGAGGCTGTGCGGGGAATTACCTTTGAGATTAAGGCAGGCGAGGTTTTTGGCCTGCTGGGACCCAACGGCGCGGGGAAAACCACGACCATCGAAATCCTGGAGGGCCTGCGTCAGCCGGACAGCGGCACGGTGAGCGTCTGCGGCATGGACCCGGGGCGGGAGCAGAGTGCGCTTAAAGAGCGAATTGGCGCCCAACTTCAGGCCACCGTGCTGCCGGACAAAATTCGAGTGGAAGAAGCTCTTTCCTTGTTTGCCAGCTTTTATCGCCAGCCGGCCTCCATTGAAATCCTGCTGGGGCGATTTGGCCTGGTGGAGAAGCGCCGGACGTTTTTTGAAAAGCTGTCGGGCGGCCAGAAGCAAAGGCTTGCGTTGGCCTTGGCCATGGTGAACAACCCCGAACTCGTTTTGCTCGACGAACCCACAGTCGGCCTCGATGCCCAACTGCGCCGCGACATCTACGCCCTCATCGAACAATTCCGCGAAGAGCATCGCACCACGTTGATGACCACTCACTACATCGAAGAGGCTGAGCGCCTGTGCGACCGCGTCGCCATCGTCGACCGCGGTCAAGTGATCGCTTTGGGGACGCCCCGCGAACTTGTGCTCCAATCCGGGAAAGGGACGCGAATCGAGGTGTCCCTTGCCAAGCCTGTTTCAACCGACCGCCTGAAGCAGCTCGACGCGGTGGCGGATTGCACGGAATCCAATGGCCGATATTTTCTTCACGCGCAGCCGGCCGCCCCGGCGGTTGCGGCACTGGTGCACCTTCTTGAGTCCGATGGCAACGCGCTGCTCGACCTCCACATCGCTCAGCCGACGCTGGAAGATGTGTTCGTGGAGATGACGGGGCGGCGGATGGAAGACTGATGACCCGATGAACCTAATGCCCTCAGTTCGTATTGCCCTGATGTCGATTAAACTGGTGATGCGCACCAAGACGGCGCTTTTTTTCACCTTTATCTTTCCCCTCATTTTTCTGTTTGTTTACGCGGGACTTTTTGCGCATGGCCATCCGGAAGCTGTGCTTTACATGTTTGGGCCCGTCGTGACGCTCAACGTGATGGGAAGCGGGTTCTGGGGGCTGGGGATGCAGTCGGTGATGCAGCGCGAGCGCGGCAGCCTGCGCCGGTACCGGCTGGCGCCCATCGGGCCGGGCTCGATAGTGTTCAGTAGTTTGCTGGCGAACTACCTGCTGGAACTCCCCACCATTGCCCTGCTGGTCTTTTGCGCCACGGCTTTCTTCCACATGCCGATCAAAATTAACTTGCTCACACTTCTGATCCTCGTTACGGTGGGCGTCTTCGCTTTCGCGGGATTCGGACTCACCATTGCGAGCGTGGCCAACACGATGCAGGAGGCGCAAGTTTTCAACAACGTCGCCTGGTTCACCCTGCTGTTTCTTTCCGGCGTAACCGTGCCGTTGCCAATGCTGCCCCACTGGATCCAGGGCTTCGCCGCCTTCTTGCCCGCCACCTATTTGGTCAATTCGTTTCAAGCCATCATGGTAGGCAGCCGCTCGCTTTATGATCAGCGTGCGGAAATGTTAGTCCTCATCGTGTCCGGGACCTTCGGCTTGCTTTTTGCATGGAAGCTGTTCCGGTGGGAAAAAGAGGAGAAGATCTCGACCCGCGCCAAATTGCTCTCCATAACCTTTGTCGTTCCATTCCTGGTCATGGGGATTTGGATGATTGGGCGCGGAAGCTTGGCCGCAACATCGAAGGAAACCTTCTCCTTCATCAGCCAGCCGCCCGCGGAGGAAGAGCAACACCTTTCCTCCGGCGACAGCATTCTGCTGAATGACTTCGAAAGCCCAGACGAAGCGGAAGAAATTCTCAAAACCTGGCAGGTCTCGACAGAGGCGGATGCTCCCGGGCGCTCACTCGGAGAATTCGAGGTAATTTCGCCCGGCGCCGACGGGACTGCGCAAGCACTGCGCTTCAAGGGACGCGTGGAATCCGCCTCCGGGGCCGAGCGAGGCGCCGTCACCGCCAAATATCCTTTTGCTCTGCCCGCGGATGCTCCCAGTATGCGCGGCATTCAGTTTGAAGTCCGCGGCGATGGACGCCTCTTCCAGGTTAAGCTTGATCCGCCCGATCCCACACTTCCCATACCCACGCTGGCGTTTGTGCCGGACTCCAAATGGCAAAGCGTTCGCTTGCCGGCAGCCTGGCTGGCAGCGCCCGGCCCCGCGTCTCGCAAGAGCACCATGGTTCTGGAGTTCCGCGTCGGCGGGCCGCCTGGAAGCTTTCGCCTGGATATCGATGAGATTCGGTTTTACTAACGCCGACACTTCACCCTTGTTCTCTCTTCATTCGAAGGTTCCAAAATTTTCGTTGCGAATCAATTCGATGTCGCTCAGTGTCCGGCCAAGTCGCCGTGGATTAGCGGCTCGACCCAGGCTTGAAAATCCTGAGGATACTCAGTAGGCAGCGCGCTTGCTTCGTCGATCTTCTTCCACTCTTCCGCAGGAAAATCCCAGCCCTCCGCCCCCAAATTCTCGTGAAGCTGCGGCAGATTACGCGCGCCGATGATGACAGACGTCACCCCGGGCATTGCGAGTAACCATGCGAGGGCAACTTGGCTGAGAGTCTTTCCCAGACGAGCGGAGGCGTCTTCCGCGACGCGCAGGATGTGGTAATTCCGCTCCGTAAAGTGACGCTCCACCCAGGGACGTATGGATGGATCTGAATCCGCCAGGCGCGACGCCTGCGGCGCCGCGTCGCCGGAGCGATACTTCCCGCTGAGAAAGCCGCCTGCCAAGGGGCTCCAAGCGATGACGCCAATACCTTCAGCACGGCAAAGAGGCAGGATCTCGCGATCGACCGAGCGGCACACCAAGCTGTACTGCGGCTGAAGACAATCGAAGCGGACATAACCGTTCAGCGCTGACATGCCCAGTGCCTTGGCCAACTGCCACGCGCCAAAATTCGAGCAGCCGAGGTAACGGACCTTCCCTTGCCTGACCAAGGCATCGAGCGCTGCGAGGGTTTCTTCCAGCGGTGTGTGAGAATCAAAACAATGCACCTGATAGAGGTCAAGATAGTCGGTCTGCAAACGGCGCAAACTGGCTTCAATCGCCTCATAGATGTGTTTGCGAGAAAGCCCTTTACGGTTGGCGCCGGAGCCGGCGGGGAAGAAAACCTTGGTCGCCAGCACCACGTCATCACGACGGCCCTTCAACCCCCTCCCCAGGATTTCCTCGGAGCGCCCGTCGGCGTATCCATCGGCGGTATCAATGAAATTGCCGCCCCGGTCGAGGTAGGCATTCAGAATGGTCACCGACTCAGTTTCATCGCAGCCCGGCACGCGCCGGCCGCCCGGCAGGCTCCCGAACGTCATCGTGCCCAAACAGATTTCCGAAACTTTTAAACCCGTACGCCCCAGTAATCGTGTACGCATGCCCGTACCTCATTTCGCTTTGAAGCCGGCGGACAACACCAACATGCCCCACTTAATCGTGATTGTCCCCCCCCCGCCCGCTTTGCGAAGCGTTTCGGTCAGGGTCTCCACTGATTGGTGGGCCTTCGATTGTTTCAGAGGTATGAACACGAGATCCTGCGATCGATCGTGGTCCGTGCCCCACTGACCGTGCTGCTTGTTGACAATCAGATTCCAGGTGCTCGCATCGACCGCCCTCTGGAGCCAAAGGCTATATTGGCCGGCAGGGACCACGGCGTCGGCAAACACCAGATCTGCCGCGGTGGTTAAAGTTGTGGAGGTGTCGGCGCCCATTCGCCAGAAACTTCCAGACGTCAACTGGCCAAGCAGATCATCCGTGCTGCGTCCCTTGAGCGAGGGGCGGCCATACTCGATTGAAATCTTTTTCCCCTTCAAGGTTATTGTCGTTGTCCCGCGCGGGTTGCCCTGCGCGAGAGCCACGCTTGCGAAACAGGCCGCTATCAGCGCACTCAGCACTGCCGTTGCCAATAATTTCATATCAAGCCTCCACCGCGGGCATCAATGTTCGATGAAGCCTCTTAACACGACGAAGACAAACCCGCAACGCGGGCGTTCAAAACCAGCCCGCGTTCCGGGTGTTGGGTGACTCCCTTGTTATTTTGCTTTGAAGTGTGCGGTCGCTTCCAGCGTGCCCCACTGGATTACGAGCTTCCCGCCGCCATCGGCCTTGCTGAGGGTGAGCGTCACCATCTCAGCAGACTCGGCGGGCTTCGATTCGACTAAAGGCACGGAGGCAAAATCCTGGGATGCGTCGTGCTGGGTGCCCCACTGACCGTGCTGCTTATTGAAGACGAGCTTCCAGGAATTGTCGCTTTCTCTCTCCATCCAAATGCTATATTCACCGGCGGGCACCGCAACGTCGCCAAAGGCCAGGTCGGTCCCCGTCTTAAACGTTGTGGAAGTGTCAGCGCCCAATCGCCATGCTGCGCCCGGTTTCAATTTGCCGAGCAACTCATCCGTCGTGCGTCCCTTCAGCGATGGGCGTCCGTACTCGACCGAAACCATCTTCCCCTTGAGCGTTATCGTCGACGTGCCGCGAGGATTACCCTGCGGCATAGCAACGGCCGCGAGACAAGCCACCACCAGCACACTGAAAATTCCCAATGCAAGTTTTTTCATCTCATCCTCCATTTTTATAGATGCAGCTAACGAAGCCACGGACATCGGCCAGCCACTCAGGTAGCACGGGCACGCGATGCCGGCCCGCGCTCCCCCTGTTGACCGTCCCTTTTCGCTATTTTGCTTTGAAGCTGGCGGCAACTTCGAGAGTGCCCCATTGAATCGTGAGGGTCCCACCCCCATCCGCTTTGCCAAGGGTTAGAGTTAGCATCTCGATGGGCGCAGCAGGCGTCGACCCCACCAAAGGCACAGAGGCGAAACACTGCGAAGGGTTAGGCTCGGGCTCGCCCCATTGACCGTGCTGTTTGTCGAAAAGCAGCTTCCAAGAATTGTCTGCCTGTCGCTGCATCCAAATGCTATATTCCCCGGCGGGGATCGTCACGTCGCCAAATGCCAAGTCGATGCCGGTTTTGAAAGTCGTCGACGTGTCGGCCCCCAGCCGCCACACTCCTCCAGCTTTCAATTTGCCCAGCATTGCATCCGTTGTGCGACCCTTGAGCGCGGGCCGTCCGTAATCAACCGAAACCGTTTTCCCCCTGATCGTCAAAGTCGATGTGCCGCGGGGGTTTCCCTGTGCCAGCACCAGCGTGGCGCAGCAGGCCACCGTCAACACACCGAGGATTCCTACCGCAATCTTTTTCATCCCATCCTCCTGTCGATCCATTCTGTCAGTTGTACTCAGCACGCCTTCAAACGCTAGCCGTTTTCGAGCTCCAAACTGGGCGTTCCATTTTGAAGTATGACCTCCGGGAAGTCCCACGGGGTGGCGCAAGGGTAGCCCGGGCCTGAAGAAGCAAACGCTGCCGAGCCATGCGCGCCCTCCCCAAGACTTCTCGGTACTTTTGATGCAGCCCAAACAAATTGCGAGCCGTGATTATATCGCCGCCGTTCGACTTCCGCCAGATGTGTCTGCAAAGTCAGGCAGGCGGGAGGTCGAATAGAGGTGAAAGTCTCGACGTGCCACATACTACAGGCCCCCTGCACTCACAAATGGGGGTTTACGGAGGCGAAGCCTCGTGTCAAGATTGCGGCATCGTGCCGGAACTGCCTGACATCGTCGTCTACATTGAAGCTATCGAGCAGCGCATTCTCAACCAGCGTCTCGATCGTGTGCGCGTGGTGGGGCCGTTTTTGCTCCGCACCGCGATGCCGCCGATTCAATCCGTCGAAGGCAAGTCCGTGCGGGAAGTGCGGCGTGTGGGCAAGCGCATCGCTATCGGCTTGCAAGATGACCTCTGGCTGGTGCTGCACTTGATGATCGCCGGGCGCCTGCATTGGAGCAAACCGGGCGTAAAGCTCACACCCAAACGCGCACTGGCAGCAATGGATTTTGCCCACGGCAGCATACTGTTGACCGAGGCAGGCTCACAGCGGCGCGCATCATTGCACGTGGTTCAGGGCGAACACGGCTTGCAGGACCTCGACCCCGGCGGCTTGGAGGTTCTCACGGCGGATATTGATTCCTTCGCCTCACGCCTGACCTCCGGAAACCATACCCTGAAGCGAGCATTAACCGACCCCCGCTTGTTCAGCGGCATCGGCAACGCCTACTCGGATGAGATCCTTCACCGCGCGGAACTTTCACCCGTCACGCTCACCGGGCGGCTGGAGAGAAATGAAATCGAGCGCCTGTACACCGCCACGCAAAGGGTTCTCATCGAGTGGACCGACCGTCTGCGGGCCGAAGCTCAGGGCGGATTCCCTGAAAATGTAACCGCATTTCGCGAGAATATGGCCGTCCACGGCAAATACGGCAAGCCCTGTCCGCGTTGCGGGACGAAAGTGCAGCGCATTCGCTACGCGAGCAACGAGACGAACTATTGCCCAACGTGCCAAACGGGCGGAAGGCTACTCGCCGACCGCTCTCTATCACGACTGATGAAGCAGGACTGGCCGCGAACGCTGGAAGAGTTGGAGTCGTTAAAGAAACGAGGGTAGAGCCATGGAGTTGGAGGGAAATATTCCTGGGGTTGGTTGCGCGAGAGTGGAAATCACTAACGAACATATCAGCTCAGTTGCCATTACCGGTCCGACGGACGCTGGACTGCCGTTTATCAGCCCCGGATTTGTCGATATCCAAGTGAACGGTTTTGCGGGAGTCGATTTTTCCAGTCCGGATCTGGACGCGGAAAAAGCCATCAGCGTATTACCCGCCATCTGGAGCACCGGCGTCACCACGTTCTGCCCCACCCTGATTACCAGTTCTCTTCCAATGTTAGCGAGGAATTTCGCCATCCTTGAGCAGGCGGCGCGCATGAATCGGGACTTCGCTGACGCCGCTCCGTGCTACCACCTGGAGGGCCCCTATCTTTCCCCTCTCGGGTCGCACGGAGCGCACGATCCCCAGTGGATGCGACACCCCGATTGGGAAGAATTTTTGGAATTGCAGCGCGCCGCGGGGGGAAAGATCGGTATCGTCACGGTGGCCCCGGAATTACCTGGAGCGGAGGATTTTATCAGAAGGGCAAAGAGCTCGGGAGTGGTCGTCGCCATCGGCCACACGGACGGCGGGTCCGAAGACGTCCATCGCGCGGCGGCAGCAGGCGCCACACTCAACACTCATCTCGGGAATGGCTGCCCCGAGTATCTCCACCGCCACAAGGCTCCGCTGTGGGCGCAACTCGTCCACGGAATCGTTAAATGCGAGCATAATTTGTGACGGTTTTCATTTGCCCCCCGACGTTGTCAAAGTCATTGTCGGCGTCAAAGGGATCGATAAATGCATCCTGATTACCGACGCAGTCCACGTCGCCCTCTTGCCCGCGGGGGAATACACTTTGGGGGAACGGATATTGAGTTTCTGCCTTCCGGGCAGGTCGTGACGGCCGATCGCGGCTGCATGGCTGGGTCCGCCCTGACTATGAATCGAGGGGTGGCCGTCTTCATGGAGTACGCCCGATGCACGCTGGCATCGGCAATTCAAGCTGCGACGGCGAACCCCGCAAACTTGCTGCGGCGCGACATGGTTTGCTCTCAAGTCGCCGCCGGGCAGCCAGCGAACTTAGTTCTATTTCGGCAAACCCCCGAATCTCTCAAGGTTGTAACCGTCGTTTCGAGAGGCCGGTGCGTCTACTCCGGTTCCTAAGGATAACTAGGGAAAAGACTGTAGAGAAAAAACTCTCGAGACCCATTCCCACACAACATGTTTGGTGTATACTTGGCCGACGGGGCGGGTAGCACCGGAATCGCGAACAATTCGAAGGCGGCGCGAAAGCGGAAACTGGTTCGCGAGGCTTGATGCATTGGCCAGCGAAGTGTTGGTCCACGCTTCAAGGTAACTCAACTTCCTCCCCGGGGGCAAGCTTCCTTAAAGACAATCTGGCCTTAAGGCTCGGGGAGGAGTTCACGTTATGCGATCTTCCTATCGCCCACTGGCAGTCCTTCTGGCAACGCTCTTGCTGGCCATTCCATCATTGCCATTCCAATGCCTCGGGAGCGACTCCGCCTCCGCCCGCAAGCCCGAAAGCTGCGGACAAGCCCGTTCCCCGAAGCCCGGTCCCGCCCTCTTCCACGCTGGCCATCCCGGGACCCCTGCTACCCTTTCTGCGCTTGGCGGCCGTCAGCCGAAAGGCGGATCCGGAAGAAGTATTGCCGCTTCTTTCCCACCAAGTCGTCTTGGACGGATATCGGCGGGGCAAGCACATGCCTCATCCGCCAGCGAGTATTTGATCCTGGTCAGGCGGTATGTGGATCAGGCGCGAGAATTGCAGACGCTGGCTGGGCCGGATGGCAACATTCGCGTTTCCAATTGTGAGTGATGCCGCCCGGCTCCTCAACGTGATTGGCTACAGGCTCCAGCAACCTTGCGGGCCGCAGGCCACCCTTGAGACCGCCAATCCCAAGCGGGCCTTTACCACCGTCGATTCCGGATTCCCTCTCGCCGAGTTGGAAAAGGCGCTTCAGACCGGCAAGCCATTCGTCTACCCCTTTAGCAGCACGCAACTGCCGGTGCTGTTCGACGCAGGCGTTTGGATGGAGAACGACCGGAACAAGAATCACAAGGATCTGCTGGACGCGCTCTTAGGCGATCCCGGACCTGCCGCGCCTTTACTGGGCGCTGGCTCAAATCGACGAAGAAACGCGGTCCGCCCTGCGGGTTAATCCGGGCATCGAGAAGCTCCTTCCCTACGCGGCGGTGCTGGATTTCTACGGCGAACAACTTCGCATTCGGTCAGGGCGTGTGGTGGTGCCCGGCGGACCACAGGCGGAATCCGCATGGGAACATTTGGTGGGGGCGAGCCCGCATTCACCGGGAGATTTCGTCATCGCGCTGCTCACCAAAGATGACGGATGGCTGGCTCCTTATTATGACGCGCTGTCACGAGTGGACGGCCCGCAGCAGGCGTATTTTACCGACCCCCACCGCCTGGCGCGGTTTTATCAGGCGCTGCGAGGACGCGATATCTCTCACCGGCCCCGCAAAAGCGGTTTTCCGTCCGGACCCCGGACTGCTGCTCTTGGTCACGCGGATGCCGCTGGACCCGAACGGCCAGCCCCATGTGCCGGGAGATCTGGCCGATGTGGACGAGACCATTCATGCGGCAAACAATTCCAAACTCGCCCGCGACTGGTCGAAGAAGGTCGGCCACTTGAACACTCCCGAGGAGTTGATCGAGGTGCTCTGTTGGCCTTTCTCGCGCGCTACACGCAAAAGGGACCGCTGCAAGCCTATCTGGCGCTCAGCGAGATCGACCGCGCGCGCTGCCGGGGAAACGCCTTGAGCCCCCAGACGGCCCGCCTGCTCGCGAGCAAATTTCGCGAAGTACAGCGACCAATACCTGGCCTTTGCCGAGTTTCATAACCTTAACGACGCGTCGATAACCGAATTCATCAACACCGCGGAGGCCATTGACCGCATCCCGGATGCCACCTTGCGAGCCGAGGCGACAGGGATTTTTCAAGCCCAGAGCGGCCTCTGGCAAATCCTGGCGCGCCAGGGACAGATTCCCGTCGGCGGACCGGAACAATTCCTGGCAACGGATTCTCCATCCCTTTGCCAGCGTCCATTCTTCCCCGGAGCTTTACGATGCCACCCGAACCTCGCTCGCCGAGCTCATGCGCGCGGCGACCGGGAAAACCCCACGTGTCTCAAGACGCAATCATTGAGTTGGTGGCGGGGCCCAAGCCCACCAGCCCGCATCGCGCCCAGATTCGAGGGAGAAATCGCCAATCGCATGCGCTCGGTCCTGGAAGCGCAGCGCCTGGTTTCGCTCGACACCCTGCTCGCCCTGGGGGATGGCCTTCCCCAGGTGGCCCAGGGAAAAGCCCAGGCCGAAACGCTGGTCCCGCTCGCCGAGGAGCTGCGCGAGTTTGAAATGCCCAAGCCGATCTTTTCCACCGGCGAAAAAATCGAGTGGACGTCCGGGCATTTTGGCGATGCGCACACCCAGGCCGAGATGGATACGAACATCGTCGAGGCCCTCGCACACGCCGGGAGCGCCCAAGGAAATGGCCAACGCGCGCGGCCGGCTGGTCCCCTTCCTGCGAGATTTCCTGGTCGGCCTGAACTACGCCTATTACGAGCCGCCCGGGGCCCAGATGCTCCACAACAACCCGCTCTTCATCCGCCGCCATGATTTCTCCGGCGACTTGTCGCGGGGATCGGAACCTCCCTGGTCTTCGCCCCGAACTGGTCGGCCGCGGCGATACCTCCGGCGGCGGCGTGCGTCTGACCGGCGGACTTCCCGACCTCCCTTATGTCCTGGCGGCAAGTTGAACAGGAGTTCATCGTGCCGAAAAACGTCCAGTCCCTCATCTGGGAGGATTTGGTTCCGTCCCTGTTGACCAGCGCCGTCTTGCCGCGCTGGTGGCAAGTAACTCCCAAGGAGCTTCACGCCGTCGCCCTCTACCAACAGTTTGGCGAAGAACTGCTGACGAGCGCCGGGCAGGACGCAAGCCTGCGGGAAAAGGTCGTGGACATCCTCGCCAATCGCATGCTTTCGCGGAGGCTGGGCCAATTGGAAAAGGCATCTCGACGCCGGGCATCCGGAGGAATGCCATTCCCCGCATGACGCCGGCGGAGACCTTCTACCTGGCGCTGGAGTTTCAGCGCCAATATCCGGCGGAGATGACCCGCTGGGGAAAAGCCGGGGAGGAACTTCAAACGCTCACGCAGGAAGACCCCGAGGAGATCAATCGCGCAAAGGCTGTCGGAGGATTTCGGCGTTCCCCACCCCGCTCTGGCACAAACCACCGCCCGCGAACTTCTCAATTGCGCCCTTTCCCCACTTTCCTCGGTTACTCCAGTAGCCTGCTGGCGGAGTCCTGGGAGTCCAACAATCTCTACTGGGCCCGTTTGGCGGACGAGAAAGGTTTGCCCCCGGAGAGCCTTCATCAGTTGGTCCCCGCGCTGACCCGCCGCATGGTGGAAAATATCTTCGCCACCCACCTGGATGACTGGCCCGCCCTGTTGCGCGCTCTGCGGGAAACGGGAAATGAATTTCGAGAGGGCAAGCTTGAATCCTTGACCAAGACCAGCGCACTTTCCCCGCTTTGAAGCTGTTCGGGGGGATGCAGGAAGGATGATCTATGGCAAAGCGAATCCTTTGGGTCTCGCGTTTTGTGCCTGGGAGTTTTCTCCGGCGCCAAAGTTTGGATGGCGGCCCAGCAAGACAATCCCGACACCGTCTTTCGCGTCAACGTCAATATGGTGCAGTTGGACGTGGCCGTGACCGATAAGAAAGGAAATTACATTACCGGCCTCAGCCCCTGGGACTTTGAGATTTACGAAGACGGAATTGCCCAGAAGATCGCAACCTTCGGCGAGGAAAATGAAGCTCCGCGGCGCCTGGAAGATTATCCCCGCCAGGACGCTGCCGCCATGGGCGCGGATCCTCCTACGAAAACCGGCCAGCAGGCGCGCGAAGGCGCACTCCAGCCCCTCATGCGAAAGGAATCGCCCGACCGGGTTGCGTCCATGGTGGCGGGAGCCAGTGTCTTCATCCTTTTCGATACCAGCAACTACATGTACCGGGGATTTGTGTACGCCCAGGATGCCATTGCGGAATTCGTCCGGTCGCTCGACCATCCCTACCGGGTGGCCTTCTATTCCTACAGCCGCAACTTTTCCCGCATTTGTATGCTCACGCCCGACCGCTCCGTGGCGCTGAGCGGGGTGCGGGAAACCGTGGCCGGGGATGATGCCGCGCTCTATGACGCGCTGCTGATGACTCTCAAGGATGCTTCCCAGTATTCCGGCAGAAGAGTGATCGTGGCCTTTTCCAACGGCCCCGACAACGCCAGCATGGTGGCGCCGGAGGATGTTCGCGAGTTGGCCCAAACCGAGGGCATCCCCATTTATATGATCAGCACGCAAATGGCGCGCCTCGATCCCGTTTCCACCGCCGTCTTCGGGCGCATGAGCGCCAGCACCGGCGGCAAATCCTACTTTGCCAAAGACTGGCAAGACCAGGCAGAAGGCCTTCGCTTCCATCCGCGATGACCTTGCCCATCTCTACACGCTCACCTATTACCCGCAGCCTAATCCCAATTACGGCTGGAGGAGCATCAGCGTGAAACTGGTCGGGCCAGGCCTTTAAGGACTACCACGTCCGCGCCCGGAGCGGCTATCGGCCTCGCGTCAACCGGCACTTTGTGCAGACCGGCGGCACCCCCTGACGCGGTCCGCAGGGAAACCGCGAGGGCTGGGAGTAGCGCGGGGGTCCCGCCAACTGGCGCGTGGGCATCCTGCCCGCGCTACTGCTGCCAAGGCCCGATCTGAGCTTGCCTTAACGAATTCGCCTTCATCTCCCTCGCGGATGGTGGCAACTCCCAGTTGATCCGAAGGTCATGCTCAGCGGCGCCGCAAGAGGCTGGGACACAAACGCGAGAACAATCTTGGATTGGATGGGCCCGCCGTTGAACGTGGCAGCCATGAATCGGAAATTCCCAACGACATCCTTGGCCTCATCGGTCAAGGGAGGAAGATCACGCAGCACTTTTATTTCCTCCGCCTTCCCCTTGTCGGTCACGGTAACCTCCAGCACCACGGCCCCGGCGACCACCGTGGTCGCTGGGTACCTCGGAAATCCGGCGCGTGTGACTTCCGCTGGCTGGAACTCCGCCTGAATGGCTGCATCGCCCTGCGGTATTAGGGTCGGAAGGGGAACGGGAGCGGCTGACCCAGGTGGACGGAACGTAACCGCCACAGGCATCCGGGAAGCGACGGCTTTTCCATCGAGGGTCGCCGGGGAGAACTTCCAGTCTCTCACCGCCTGTACCGCCAGCGGCGTAAGGACGTCGATATCCCGCCGGACCTCGATCTTCTGAATGTCTCCCTTGTCGCTTATAACCACGTCCAACACCACTGTCCCATTGCCGGCAACGGGAACAGTAATATCCGTTACCGATACAGTTTCCGCCGGGTGAAAGGGTGATTTATTACTTTGCGATTCGGTCTGCGCCATGATCGTAGGTGTACTCGCGACAGCCATGACCACGAGGAGTAATCTCCACATGACAAGACCCTCCCTTCAGAACACGAAAACCCCTTTGATGTAATCGCTCGCGCTCACCTGCTCTTCGGAGAAAACCTGACGGAAATCCTCAAGTCGAAAACGGTGGGTGATCATGCTTTCGGTGCGAAGCACACCGTCGCCGACGGCCAGGGCGGCCGGTTCGATAAACCCGGCGTTGTTTCCGGCGCCCAACATGCGGACGTTAGGCATCTGGACCGTGTCAGGCGCAAACGGCAAAGTCTCTTGTTTGCAGTACCCGGCTAGCACAAAGCTGCCACCTGTACGCGTGAGGCTGACGCCCAGCGGGACCAGGGGATGGTATCCACTGGATTCAATCACGATGTCCGTCCCTTCCGGATGGAGCGTCCGCGTCCAAGATTTGAGCTGGTCGGAGTCATCGGTCACGTCGCCCCGCTCCCCAGGACTTCGCCAACGCCAGGCGTTTGGGCTGCTTGTCCAGACACAGTATGCGCCGAGCTCCCGAGGCCTTCAAAACCGCCAAACAGTTCAATCCAATCGGCCCCATGCCGAGAATCGTTGCCGTTGAGCCCAGACGGGCTCCCGGCGATAGAGCCACGGCGATCCCCACCCCAAGAGGTTCCAGTAACGCCCCTTGCTCAAAGGAAATCGCGTCGGCGAGCGCGTGCAGGTTGTGGACGGGCGCCAGCGACAAACTCCGCGTAGCCGCCGGACGGGCCGAATCCGATTTGCCGATACTCAGGGCAGCGCCGCCACTCTCCGCGGCGGCAATATCCACACTTCAAGCAGGTAATCTCGTTGTCCGCAACCACCTTCCGCCCCAGCCAGGCGTCATCAGTGGAGGAACCCACGCGGTCCACCACGCCACAGTACTCGTGCCCAGGCGTAAGCGGGTAGTCAACCATATGCCTGCCGCGCAGCAACTCGAAATCTGTCATGCAAACCGCCGCGGCGTGAATCCTGATCCGCGCCCATCCGGGCATCGGCTCGGGATCCGGCAATTCCGCCAGGTTCACTTTTCCCGGTTGTTCGAAACGGATGGCCCTCATAAGCTGATTGCCTCCTTGCAAATGAGGGGCAGTATACCATTGCGCAAGCGCCGGTCGTGCCGTTCTGTCTCTGCTTATTGCCCGCCTCCGCATCTGCATTACGAGATCCGTTCCGCTCGATGACGATTCCCGGTTAGAATAATGATTCGAAGACCGACGCCCGGTGTCGTTCGCAGGATTATCGCCGGGCTTGTCGCGCATTCATTCAAGGAGAGGAAAATTGGCCCATGGGGATTGAGAAGATCCTAGCCCTTGAACAGGCGTACCAGAAGGTCGACCAGCTCAAGCAGCAAGGCATGCACGTGGTTCTTACTAACGGCTGCTTCGACCTGATCCATCCCGGGCACACACGTCTGTTTGCGGAGGCGCGGAAGTTGGGAGACGTATTGATCGTCGCCATGAACAGCGATCGGAGCGTGTGTGCGCTCAAAGGAAATCATCGGGCTCTTCAGCCGGAAAAGGAACGCGCGGAAATTATCGCCGCGATGGCTGCCGTGGACTTCGTCACGATTTTCGACGATGAGTCAGTCTTGAGTGTCATAAAACGAATGCTCCCCGACGTGTTGGTCAAAGGCGGACATTACACTCTCGATCAAATCGTCGGTCGCGGCGAAGTGGAAGCCGCGGGCGGCCGGGTGGTGCCTATCCCCGTCGTTCCCGGTTACTCCACCACGGCGATTATCGAAGCGGCACGAAGAGCGGTCGGCCGAAGCCTGTCGGGCCAATAGTGTGCTACTATAAAGAGCAAGGTAGGTGTCCATGCCAATCACTGTCGCTTCTCAGGTTGAAATTGATGACCAGGGTGAAGCTTGGATCGTGGGTTCTAACACCAAAGTGGCGGAAGTCGTTCTCGACAAGATGGCTTACGGGTGGAGCCCAGAGGAAATGCATTTTCAGCACCCGCATCTTTCGCTGGCGCAAATTCATTCGGCACTAGCTTATTACTACGAGAACCAGGAAAAGCTTGACGCCCAAATAGAACGTGACAACCAGGAAGCGGTCGCGCTGATGTCAAGACTTTCCTCCCCTGCACATCGTGAGAAACTCCGCGCGCTGAAGAGACCCTAGTGAACGTACGTTTCTATATGGACGTTCACGTGCCGCTGGCAATCACGATAGAACTGCGTTTGCGCGGGGTCGATGTGCTAACGGCACAAGAGGACGGTGCTGCAGAGTTAAAAGACCCGCAGCTACTTGATCGGTCGTCCGCTCTTGGACGAGTGCTCGTCTCCCGGGATGTCGGATTCTTGCGGGAGGCTGCCCGCCGTCAGGATCAATCTGTTGGTTTTGCAGGAATCGTTTTTATTCCTCAACTTGACGTTACCATCGGCCGGGCCATCGCGGACCTTGAGCTTTGTGCAAAAGGCTGTAATCCTGAGGAATGGATGAACCGAGTCGAATACTTACCCCTCTGACAGGCCGAGCCGGCGGCATCGATAAGTCGGGGTCCCTCTTTATCATGGCCGATCTTCATTCCCTCCTCCACCCCCTTCTCGAACATCCAAGTGTGCGTTCGGCAATCGCGGCATTATCTGAGCCTGAAGCCGCACCCGTTTCCGTCTCCGGACTCACGCCAGCGGCCAAGGCGCTGGTGGTCGCTGCAGTGGCGCATCAGGTGATGAGGCCGGTCGTGGTCATTACTCAGGATAATGAGACGGCGCAAAACTACCAGCAGACGACATCAACATTTCTGCAGTGGCTAAAGCCTAGCGCGGCCAATTCGGTACAAGTCTTGCCCGCCCTGGACTGCTCACCGTACGAAAGCCGTTCGCCGCACGCGGAGATTCAGGAACAGCGGGCCGTGGCGCTCTGGCGCATCGCACGAGGCGGCGTCCGCGTGATTTTCACTCCCGTGGCTGCTGCTTTGGGGCGATTTCGCGATAGCTCCTTCTATTCCTCGCTAGCGCTCGAACTCAAGGTGGGTGACGAACTCAACCTGGACGACCTGGTGGAGCACCTGCGAAGCGTCGGCTATGAACCCGGGGAACCGGTCGCGGCCGTCGGTCAGTACTCCGTGCGCGGTGGGATTGTGGACGTCTTCCCGCCCGAGGCGGAATGGCCCTTTCGGCTCGAATTCTTTGGCGACCAACTGGAATCCGTGCGGGAGTTCGACCCGTCATCGCAGCGCTCGCGTAAGCCCGTGCCTCAAGTTTTCATGCTACCGCTCTCCGAGGCACAACGCTCTCCACAATTCTTTGAGCGCCTGGTGCGAGTGCTCACCTTGCGGGCCCGCGAGCATGCTCAATTGCGAGGCACGGCGCTCCCCGACCGCGAACCCGACTGGGCCGCCGAACATTCGAATACTTTTCCCGGGTGGGAGTTTTTCGTCCCCCTCGTCGAACCCCACGCGCACACGCTGTTTTCGCTTCTGGACCACCCTGTGGTGGTTTGGGACGAGTTCCTGGATCGCCTCGCCCAAGTCGCACCCATAATTGACGCCTTGCGGGTGAACTTCGATGAGGTCCGCGACATCACTCCGCCCCGCCCCGAACCCCGCGAGGTCTATCTGAGCGAAGCGGAACTCGATTCGTCCGTCAGGGGTCTTCCCCAAGTTTCGCTAAAGGAGTTGGGGCTGGAAAATCCCTCGCCGGCCGCGGGGGCGAGTGGCCAAGCGTTCGTCATTGGCGGCGACCTGTATTTCCCGCCCGAGGGGGCGGAGAGCAGTGACGAGTGGCGGGTAACGAGTGGCGAGCAAGCGCTCCCTTCCCCTGAGAGAAGTGACCAGCAGCACGCGCCAAATGTTGAGAGCACCGACAAACCTCAGGCGCTAGCCGACGCGCTCGAGCTAAACCGGGAAAGCAGCGCGTCAGAAAGCGTCCCCTCCCGCGCCACGTCCGACGATGGAACAGACTCCGAAAATCACAAATCACCAATCGCCAATCACCAATGGCCCGATCACCCGATCCTTACTCAGCCTCCTCCCAAGTATCAAGGCAGGATCAAAGAGTTGGTTGAAGATCTTCGCGTTCGGATGAAGCGTGGGGAGTCCATCATCTTTGTTGTTCCTACCAGCGGCAAGGTGGATCGTCTGCGGGAAATTTTGAAGGACTACGAAGTCCCGTACGAGCAACTCGCCGAAGGCGGTGAGCAACGGCGGAGCACAAGTGACAAGCGCGCGGCGAACTCAGCCGTTCACCCCATCGACCGATCAACCGATCGGCCGATGGGTTCACCCGCTTCCTCCGGCGTGTTCGTTGTTCGGGGCGAAATTCGCGAAGGTGTGGCCTTTCCCGATCGGAGGCAGCTATGGTTGGCGGACTCCGACTTGTTCGGAGGCTTTGACTGGGCGGCGCGCGGACGGCGTGAACGCTCGGGGATCTCCAGCTTCATCTCCGACCTGAGCGATCTGAAAGTTGGCGACTACGTCGTCCACATCGACCACGGCATCGGTATCTATCAGGGGCTCCGACAGATCTCGGTGGCGGGAGCGGTGCGGGATTTCATGCTGCTGACGTTTCAGGACGAGGCCAAGCTGTACGTGCCGCTGGAACGCCTGGACCTGGTGGAGAAATATCGCTCCCATGAAGGCGCCAAACCTTCGCTCGACCGTTTGGGAGGCGCCACGTGGGAGCGTACCAAGACGCGCGTCAAACGCGCTTTGCGCGACATGGCGCAAGAGCTTCTGCAGCTCTATGCGGAGCGGAAGATGCGCGGCGGGGTTGCCGCACTTCCCGACACGCCATGGCAGCGCGAGTTTGAAGACGCGTTTGAATTTGAGGAGACGCCCGACCAGCTCACCGCGCTTGCCGACATCAAGCGCGATCTCGAGAGCCCCGAGCCCATGGACCGCCTGCTGTGCGGCGACGTGGGGTACGGGAAAACCGAACTCGCCATGCGCGCCGCATTCAAGTTAGTCCAGGACGGCCGTCAGGTCGCGGTGCTGGCTCCCACGACGGTGCTGGCTTTCCAGCATTTCACCACGTTTCGCCAGCGCATGGCGGCCTTCCCCGTCCGCGTTGAGATGCTCAGCCGGTTCCGCTCGCCGCAGGAACAGAAGAAAATCATTGCCGACGCGGAAGGCGGCCGCGTGGACATCCTGATCGGGACACACCGCCTTCTTTCCAAGGATGTTCTGCTGCGCAACTTGGGATTGCTGATTGTCGACGAGGAGCAGCGGTTCGGCGTGGCAGCAAAGGAGAAGCTGAAGAAGTGGAAATCCGGGGTGGACGTCCTGACGATGTCGGCGACGCCCATTCCGCGCACACTCCACATGTCGCTTGGCGGATTGCGCGATCTTTCCGTCATCGAAACCCCGCCGCGTGGCCGCTTGGCCATACAAACCACCGTCGTACCCTTCAACCAGGCGCTCATCCAATCCGCCATCATGCAGGAAATGCAGCGGCAGGGCCAGGTCTTCTTTGTGCACAACCGGGTGGAATCCATTTTCCAAATGGCTGCGCTTTTGCAGCGGCTGCTGCCCACGGCGCGCTTGGGTGTGGCGCATGGCCAGATGAGCGAAAAAGAGCTCGAGCGGGCGATGCTGAAGTTCATGCACGGTGATTACGACGTGCTGGTGGCCACATCGCTCATCGAAAACGGCCTGGACATCCCCCGCGCCAACACCATCATCGTAAATCATGCCGACCGCTTTGGCCTTGCCGACCTCTACCAGCTTCGCGGGCGCGTGGGCCGTTCGAGCCGTCGCGCTTACGCTTATCTGCTGATCGGATCGGAAGACACGCTGACGCCCATCGCCCGCCGGCGGCTCGCGGCGATGAAGGAGTTTTCCGATCTTGGCGCGGGCTTTCGTTTGGCGGCGCTCGACTTGGAATTGCGTGGCGCCGGCAATTTATTGGGCGCGGAGCAGCACGGCCACCTAAATGCCATGGGAATTGATCTTTACCTCAAAATGCTGGAACAGACGGTGGAGGAATTGCGCGGCGCTCCCACCAAGATTGAAGTGCGCACCTCGCTCAACCTCGGCCTCGACATCAAAATTCCCGATTCCTACATTCCCGATGAGAATCAGCGCCTGCGCATGTACAAGCGTATTTCGAGCGTCGCAACCCCTGCCGAACGGTCCGACTTGGAGGCCGAACTCGCTGACCGATTTGGCCCCATCCCCCCTTCGGTTGCCAACCTGCTCGACTACGCTCTTCTGAAGAGCGCGGCCGAGCAGTTGCTGGTACAATCCGTTGAGCACAAAGGGGACGAAGTCTGGATCAAGTTCCACGAGCAGGCGCCGGTTGATCCCCAGCGGCTGGCGCAGTTCGTGCGGCGACGGCGCGAGGCGAGTTTCCGCCCGGACCGCGTCTTGCGCTTCCGAGAACGCGGCCGCGAGGGTAACCTGATGACCCAGATCCAAAACGTGTTGCAGGAATTGCACAGCGCGACGTAACATAGGTAATTAGGCCGGATGTTTGGAGCTAACAGCTCACAGCCGCCAGCTGACAGTAAGGACTGGTCGTGGGCTATGAGCTGTTGGCTTTCAACTATAAGCTGTGAACTCTCGACTGTGAGCTGTAGGCTGTAAACTGTCGGCGGTTAGCTGCCAACCACTGACTGTGAGCTGTTAGCTGTCGGCTGTCAGCTAGGAGAAAGCCATGAAACGATCGCTCAAAACTCTGGCACTCGCCGCCGTGGCGATGGCCTTTGTGGCGCCTCTACTGCGGGCCGCCCACGTGGTGGAACGCATCATCGCGCGCGTCAACAGCGAAATCATCACCCAGCGCCAGTTTGAGCGGGAAAAAGGCAAGCTTCGCGACGAACTCGCCCAGCAATACTCCGGCGCCGACCTCGAAGCCAAACTGAACGACGAAAGCAAAAACCTTTTGCGCGACCTGATTGACGAGTCGCTGATGGTTCAGAAGGCCAAAGACGAAGATATCAATGTGGACACGGATTTGATCAAGAAGCTGGATCAAATACGGAAACAGGATAACCTGGCGACGATCGAAGACCTGCAAAAGGACGCGGAACAGCAGGGAGTTAATTGGGAGGATTTCAAAGAACAGATCCGACGCCAACTCCTGATGCAGGAAGTCATCAGCCGCGAGGTCGGCTCCCGCGTCATCGTGACCCGAGAAGATGCCCGGCAGTACTACAATCAGCACAAGGACGAATTCAAATCAGAGGGCATCGTCCACCTCGCGGAAATCCTCGTTTCAAACGAGAAGTACAAGCCGGATGAGGCGGAAAAGCGCGCCAATGCAGCGGAAGCGGAACTGAAGGGCGGCGCGAAGTTTAGCGAGGTGGTGAAGAAATATTCCGACGGACCGAGCGTTGACTCCGCGCGGCGACATCGGCCCGATGAAAACCAGCGCGGTGACGCCGAGCATCCTCGCGGCCATCGACAAGCTCGATATCAACGATTATACCGAAGTGCTCCCAACCAAGAACGGCTACATGATTCTGCGGCTTTTGGAACGTTTCAGTCCCGGCGTCCCCAAGTTTGAAGAAGTTGAATCGCGCGTTCAGGAGATGCTCTACAATCAGCGCATGGCGCCGAAACTGCGCGAGTATTTGAACCAGCTTCGCAACGACAGCTACATCTTTCTTGCACCGGGATACATTGACACGGGCGCGATAACGCCGGGCGCGGCGCTAACCGCTGAAAAAACTCAATGAAGCAAACCTTCGTCAAGGACCTCGCGCCGGACTCAGCGGTGCGCACCGCCTTTTCTGGTCCAATCGAAAGAACGTAAGATCACCAGCAATGGCTCGGCCTATCTGGACCTCGACCTGCAAGACACCACCGGCGTCATTCCCGCCAAACTCTGGGACTACTCCGAACGCACCACTCCGCCTTTCGAAGCTGACGACATCGTTCAGGTAGAAGGGCACGTGGAAAGCTATCGCGGCGCGCCCGCAACTGCGCATTCGGAAGATCACGCTGTGCGCGCCCGACACAGTGAACCTGCTTGATTTTCTTCCCCGCACCCAGCGCGACCCGGAGGAGATGTACGCCGCATTGCTTGAGCGTGTGCGCCGCATGGACGAGGGGCCGCTGCGGGTTTTGTTGCTGGGAATTCTGGAAGAACCGTCAATGGCGGAAAAATACAAGACTGGCTCCCGCCGCCATGAGCTATCACCATGCCTTTTTGGGCGGCCTGCTGGAGCATGTTTCGTCACTCATCGCCTTGGCCGATCGCGTGGCGGATCATTATCCCTGGCTCCGGCGCGACTTGATGGTGGCCGGCATGGTCCTCCACGATATTGGCAAAACGGAAGAGTTGAATTTCACCCGCGGTTTCCGCTACTCCACGCGCGGACAACTGATCGGGCACATCGCCATGGCGCTGGAAATGGTGCAGGCCAAAATTCACCAGATTCCCGACTTCCCTGCCGGACTTAAGGACGAACTCGAGCACATCATTCTTTCCCATCACGGCAAGCTGGAGTTCGGCTCGCCCAAGGAACCGATGTTCGCCGAAGCCATGGTGGTGAACTTCCTGGACGACATGGACTCCAAGCTCGAAGCCGTCCGTCAGCAGTACGCAACCGATCAAGACCGGCCTGGCGATTGGACCGGACGCAATCCAGCCTTAAAACGCGAACTGCTGAAACCGCCGAAAGAGAAAGTGTAAAGTTTAAAGGATAAAAGGAGGCCCGCCGCTTTTACCTTTTATACTTTATCCTTTAACCTTTGCCCTTCATCCTTCACACTTTATCCTTCACACTTTGTCCTTTACCCTTAGCCTTTCCCCCTTCATAATTCAGAATTCATAATTCCTCCTTGTGTCTTTTAGCCTTTAAACTTTATCCTTTTCCCTCATGACCGCTGCCGACATCACGCGCATTCTGCCCCACCGCTATCCTTTTCTATTCGTCGATCGAATCGCGGAGTTCGTTTCCGGCCAGCGCATCGTGGCGATGAAGCATTTCTCCATCAACGACCAGGCTGCGCGCGGGAATCCCCCGGGCGTGGCGATGATCCCCACGGGCGTTGTCCTGGAACTGGTCACGCAAGTCGGCGCCGTCCTGGTGATGGAGCGCCCGGAGATGGCCGGCAAGATTGCCATGATTCTTTACATCCCCTCAGCTCGCGTAATCAAACCGATCGAGGCTGGCGACACGGTGCGGGTGGAAGTCGAGGTCGTGCGGATGAAAGCGCAGTTCGGCGAATTGCGAGGCTCGCTCTTCCGCGATGGCGAACTGGTGGCCGAGGGCCAAATGCGCTTCGGCATCGCCGACGCCAAAGAGATCCTGCCGGGCGCCAGGTAGTGAATCAAGCTGTGATCAATCCGCAACGGAGCGGCTAAAGCTGTGATTAATTGAAGCCGGTGACGCGCCACAAGGTAACACCGCACGCGATAAGGATGACGAGCATGGCGGAAGCGAGGCCCACCAGCCAGACCCAGTTGAACTCCATGTGGGGGATGACGGCCAGCGCGCCGAAGGCGACGAAGACCGACGTGGCGCCCACAACCAACGACCAATCCAGCCAGGTGCGACGGAACGGGGTCGCGCTCTTTTCCTTGCCCTCCATGCTGGACGCAACATAGGCTGGATCAATCGCGTAAAGGTCGCTCTCCCGCTGTGCCGCTTCTTTCCAGCTCACGTATTCGCCCTCCGTGGCGGAAGAGAAAGCAATTGCCACCGCGCCAGCGGCCATCAACAAGGACCCGCCGACGACCTTCGCGACGGTCCCGTGCGGGGCGCCTCGCATTTCGCCGAAGACGAGGATGCCCCAGAGTAATCCCCAGAGCTGGTTGGTATTCGAAAGTGGAATCCCCCGGCTGATGCCGACATACTTGGCGGCGAAATTTTGAAAGAGATCCCCAATCACCCACATAAAGCCGCCGAGCAGCGGCCAGAAGAGGATTCCTTTGTATCGAACCAGCTCATGCCAAACGGGGATCACGCCGCCCAGAAATGTCACCGTCAACACGGTAATGGTTCCCATCTCGCCAAAGGTAAAGAAGGTGACGAACGATAGCGGGTTCATCCCGCTAAGGTAAGCCTTGCGGTAGGGGATATACATCGAGCCAAACATCATGCCCGCGCCCAGTGCCGCCGCCACTCCGCGCAGGGGATGCGGTGATGAACTTTGCGAGGTGGACACGAACGACAGCAGCAGCGCCCCGCTGAATATAATGACGGCGCCGCCCAGCACTCCCACCCAGCGGAGCCATCCGGCGCGGCGCAGTTCCCGGAAGAAAAGAATCCCCCATGCAATTCCAATCAGGCTGTTGGAATTCCACAAGGGAAAGGCGATGCTCAGGCCGATATCCCGCACGCCGAAGATGGTGAGCGTATTCCCTACCGCCCAAAGGCAGCCAGCCAAGATTCCCCACAACACCAGATGGGGAGCTTGGCGGACGTCTTTGCCGATATCCGAAGTGCCGCGAATCAGCGCCGGAAGGCTCCAGCGCGAGATGAACGCGCCAAGAACCATCATGAAGGAAATGATAAGGGGTGAAACCGCGATAGTCACGAGCTTCGTGGGCGCCTCGGCCGCAGCCAGCCACAGCGCTGCCGCGATCCCGCAGAAAATCCCCAGTGCCGAAAGCGTGCGCTGGCGCGATCGATCGGTCAAGCTTCCGGCAATAATTGACCCCATAGGCCTGTGCCCCTCATGGAAATTTGGACTGTTACTGGATGGCTTTCAAGAGAATCAACCCGCCCATCAACACCGCGAGAGGAACCCAAAATTGCACGTCGCGAAACATCGCGACCCACCACTTCCCGCTTCGCCTATACGCAACACGATTCTGATCGTTCGTAACGGCCAATGGTTTTCTCCCGAAGAGTCGTTTCGCCCTGGTGATGCTGACTATATCATTCCCAGCCGTTTCGTAAACCCTATTCCGTATATTTCTGAAGGGGGACGGAGGTGCGCATCAGCGACGATGGCGAAGTTGTGGCAAGCACTACTGCCCTCAATCGCGATCCAGCGATTGCTGGCTATTTATTTGTTTTGGCGTCTTGCCGCTCTTTCCAGAGTTTGTAGAGGCCCCAAGCGGCGAGGGTGCAGCCATCACGAATCGTTCCATCGAGAATCATCTCCTCGAACTCGACAATCGAAACGGCTCGCAGCACCAGATCGTGCTCTTCGGGATCAGGCTCAGCGGTAGCGCGCGATAGTCCCGTGGCGAGGTAAACGTGCTCCTTCTGATGGACGAAGCCGTAAGCGATCCAATTCGTCCCGAGGAAGGTCATGTGGGCGGCAATCAAGCCCGTTTCTTCGCGGAGCTCTCCCCGCGCCAGCTCCTCCGGATCGACTCCAGCGGTTTCCCATCCGCCTTGAGGCAGTTCCAAGCAGCGCTCCTGCACGGTATACCGAAACTGCTCGATCAGATAGATGGTGTCGCCCTCGATGGGCACGATGATGGCGCAATCGTCTTTGTCCACGACGCCATAGATGCCGTGGGCGCCGTTGCTGCGCTCCACTTGGTCTTCGCGTACGCGCAGCCACGGATTGCGATAAACTTCGCGACTGCTCAGGGTTTTGATGCTCATGCTAGACAGTGTATAGCGGTCGGCGTTCTGGCAGTTCGCAAATCGCCGCCCGCCGTTGAGGTAGCGCAGGGCCCGCACTCCGGCCCTGCGGTTTTTCTATCCCGCCGTGGCTTTCACGAGTCGGTCGAATTTGTGACGATTTTCTTATAGGCAAGTTCAGCAGGGCCAAGATTGCCGAAGGCGCGGTGGGGAAACGAAGGTCAAAAGCATTGGAAGAGCCGCAGGGCCGGAGTGCGGGCCCTGCGCTACGTTTCCCGTCGGGGGTGGCGCAGGACTCCTGGCTGTTCCCAAGGGCACGGGGGCTACGTTCCTTGAACAGCCACCGCGTTCGCTGGTTTTGGACTGGCGGACGGTGGCCGCGCCCAAGCCTCGTGGACCGAAGGCACCCTGATGCGTCGGAGTGCCAGCCGCTCTGGCGCTGATATGGGTTGCGCCCGGATTCGTGCCGTCGTACGATTCCTAAAGGGGACGCTGTTTTCGGCTAGAGGGAGGGTGCGGATGGCGACGACCAACATCAAGAATGAGGCTCGAAGGCTTATCGAAAAGATGCCGGACGACTCCACCTGGGACGACCTGATGCACAAGATCTACGTGCGTCAGGCCATCGAATCGGGGTTGGCGGATAGTCAGGCCGGGCGCACCACCAGCGTCGAAACGCTCCGCGCGGAGTTTGGCCTCGAAAAGTGAAAGTTCACCGGACCGACACGGCGCGCGACGATCTGCGAGCCATCCACGCCTATGTTGCACGGAACTCGCCTGAATATGCCCGGCGGGTTGTCGACCGACTTACCAGACGCTCCCAACAAATTGCCGAGTTCCCCTTGCCAGGGCGCGAGGCATAGACGGGAATGCCGAGCCACGGTCTATGGTGATGTTTGCGCCGGCCACTCGCGATGTTACACTATGTGAGGGACGGGCGGTGTCCTATGAAATTGCCAGAACCGCTCTGGACCCGAGGATGGTGACGCCATGGCTAAAGCAACCCTGAAGCGTCCGTCAAAGGATGCCCGGGAAAGCAATCGCACGCCGGCTTCCCGCCGTGGTCCTCTCGCGAAGCCTGGAGGAACGTCGGCAGTGGACTCATCGGAACGAAAATCAATTGCAGAGCTCGCGGCAGAGCAAGGCGTGAGGCTTGAGGGCCAGGTCGATCGGATTATCGGCGCCGGAACCGGCCTGTGGGCGAGCGATCAAGAGTTCGACGAATTTGTCCAGGGGATATACGCCCGTCGAAGAGAGGGTCTGAACCTCGACAAAGCGTGAACAACCTGCTGCTCGACACGAACATTGTCTCCTACCTGATGAGGAACGATCCCCTCGCTCGTGCTTATAGGCCGCATCTGGCAAATCACTCGTTGGCAATTTCCTTCATGACCCTGGCCGAACTCTACGAAGGGGCGTTTCGCGGCAACTGGGGTCCTGCGAAGCGCCGCTATTTCGACGAAATTCAACCTTTGTTCGTGGTGATTCCGTCAGATAGAAGGTTGTGCGCGCGATGGGGCGAGGTTCGCGCCATGCGGAGGCGGCAACCGATCTCCGCGGAAGATGCCTGGATGGCCGCCACTGCGATTGAATAATCCTGCCCGCTGGTAACTCACAACGCCCGGGATTTTCGCGGCATACCGGGACTGACCATCATTACTGAAAACGCGTGAATTAAAACTCGTTTCGCGGTTGGCACAGGCACTCTTGCCTGTGTCCAGCGAGGTAGCGCGGACCTGCTCTTGAGGTCCGCGATACGCTTGCTGGTTTTGATGTTGCTGTGAACTGTCAACTGTGAACTGGTTTTCAGGGGTTACTTCCGCGCACTCGCTGACCAATTGCCTTCGGCGCAAAACCGCGGGTTGGCTGTTTTACGGTTCCCCCGGTGTAAGATGTACCCTTTTCGGGGTGCCGTTGCGGATGGCATTTTCCAATCAAGACGGCGGCGCCTTCGACACCCACGGCCCCGAACCACGCGGCCTGCTTCGCTTATAAAAAAGGAAGGGGTTCCTAACACCGCTCCCCTCCGTCGGGCACGCGCACACACCGGGGCGACATGAGGTACGCTTCGCTAATTTGCTTGACCCTTATCCGTCAATGCCGTACAATGGGCAAGTGGCTGCGGCGATCGCCTATACGAGCGTTTATGCGAAGCGCGTCGGGAAGGTCCTCCGCGCGGAAGAGCGAGACGCCATGGAATTCCGCATCGCGGAGAACCCGGAAATACACCCGGTGGTTGCAGGAACGGGTGGGGTTCGAAAGGCGCGGTGGGGCCGCCAGGGAAAAGGAAAATGTGGCGGGGTTCGAGTGATCTATTTCTACCGGTCGGCGGCCGATGTGGTCTACTTCCTCGACATCTACGCTAAAGCGATGAAGGAAGATTTGACCCCGGACGACAAGCAACAATTAAAGGAACTTGTGAATCGATTGAAGGGTGTCCAATGACCAAGAACAAACACTCCAAGACGGGTAAGCGGCTGATTGCCGCCATGCAGGAAGTTGTTGACCACGTGGCGGGGAGGACGGCCCTTCCCATGAGATACGTCGAGGTCCCTGAAGATGTGAATGTGAGGGCGATCCGGTCCAAGCTGGGCTTGTCGCAAGCGGAATTCTCGCGCCGCTATGCCGTCAGCCCGCGCTCGCTCCAGGAGTGGGAGCAAGGGCGCAGGCGCCCGGAAAGCGCCGTGCGCGCCTACTTGACGGTGATTGCTAGGAATCCGGAAGCGGTGGAAAAAGCCCTCATGAACAAGTTGTAGGCCGCGAGATTATCGTTGGACATTCCGTTAAAAAGCGTCTGCTTTTGGTATGTTTCACCGTCCGCCAGGAAAGCATTCGATTGATCAGCTCGCGCAAAACCACGCGCCTGGAGCGAAATGGCTATGAGGAAAACGTCGGCCCATAAAAAGCATCAGCCTCTCGGCGATGGGATGCGAAAAGAGTATCGGTTCGATTACCGCCGAGCCAAGCCCAATCGCTTTGCGGAAAAGATGGCGGAGGGCGTGGTGGTCGTCATCCTGGAACCGGACGTGTCCGCGGTGTTCAAGTCGTCAGAAGCTGTCAACGCCCTCTTGCGCTCCGTCATCCCCGCCATGCCGGAGCGTCGCACCCGCTCTGCCCAGTCCTCATAGTGTCTATAGCTGACAGTCGACAGTTAACAGCCGGGGGCGTTTTTGACGGCACGCCTGCATGTCAGTATGTTGTGGAGGTTCGGCGTTCAATGGCCGTCACCACCACGCGGTGCTGTTCGGGATAGACATCGGAAAAAATACGCCAGTCGCCGACGCGGCGGCGGAACCCCTCCAGGCCTCCCTGGAGCTTGCGCACGTCGCCCTGGAAAGGGTTCTCTTCCATCGCCTCGAGCGCAAAGCGGATGCGAGCCTGGTCGTTGGACGGGATGCGTTTAAGAGATCTTTGCGCGGGCCCGGCGAGGACTACCAGCCACGCCTTTTTCTCTTCTGCGGAGATCATCAAGGGTCACGTAGTCGCCGCGTTCGTAGGCGGCCCGGCCGCGCCGGATAGCCCGCAGTTCGGCCGGCGTGGCAGCCTCCTCCGGGAATTGCCGAATGGCGATATAGGTGCGGAGCGCTTCCCGGACGAGCTCCGACCGGGTCCGATTCTCCGCCTGCATGGTTCTCTCCACCTGCTCCGCCATCGCGGGGGGAAGCGAAATGGTAAAGGTCTGCCGTGTTCTCATGGTTGTTACCTCTTAACACCTGGTCTTACAAGCATAACAGAGAAAATCGCAGTGTCAACACCGACCTCGCCGCGCGCGACTGCTCAGCCGTCGCGGGCCGGATGAGGGGCTCAGCACTTCCTTAAGTTCAGCCGCGACAGGCAAAGAGAGCAGGATTGTGCCGTGGTCCAAGGCATAGTCGAAGGCATGCCGCGACGTCGACTCGTCGGAAAGCGCTGCGCTAATGAGGACGTTGGTGTCAAAGCGAGGTACCGCGGACCTGTTGTTGAGGTCCGCGGCTTTTCGTTGTCTAAGGGGGAAGAACCGCGGACCTACAAAACAGGTCCGCGCTACGCTTCCTGCAAGAGGTTTTCCAATGTCTCCCGGGTGAGGCCACAGTCGCGGGCCTTTTTGCTGAGATCGTTCATCATTTGTTTTAATGCTGCGGGTTCCGCCGTGGCCACGTCCTTCAGCCAAAGGCTGACGAGCGCGTCCATCTTTCTCTGGTCGGCGGCCGGCGCGGTTTTGTATGCCCGTGCCGCCTCAAGGTCTACCTGAATTGTGATCGTCTCTGTTGCCATGCCTATCACCTCTACTTGATTGTATCCAAGTAGCTTGCAATCCACAACGTGAAGGGCTAGGGCGTCCGGAAAGCAAGTAGCCCGGACCGGTTCCTGAGGTCCGTGGATTTTCATCGTCCTACCCTCCTGGAATTTCCACCTTTACGTAGCTCCCAGGAGTTGCCGCGTTGACCGCCGTTACAATCGATTGAACGTGCAGCCGCGCCACCGGCCACTGCGGATTTCCGAGTACGACAATCGCAATTTCGCGGTCCTTGAGACTTTGCTGATAAACAAGGTTCTTGTCTGTCGTCAGCAGCAGGTCAAATCCGGCGGCCTCAGCAGCGCGCAACAAGTCACCGTTGGCGAGTGTGCTCCAGCCTCGCTGCGCCGCGGACTTTACGGTGTGTCCTTTCAGGAATGGGCGGAGGGGAACGGGTGTGCCTTGGTCAAAAAGAATGAGCATCAGCGGGTAGGGGCGGGAGTCTCCAAACTGCGGGCGGCGAACTCAATGACGGCCTTCACCTGTTCGCGGTCAAGGCCGTCGAACCAGCTCAATATGTCGTCGAGGCTGGCGCCCGCCTCGAGGTTTTCGAAGATCGTGGCCACCGGCATGCGCGTGCCACGCAGCACCCAGGCGCCGCTCACCTTGCCGGGAACGCTTTCCACTGCCGCGCATTGTGACCAATCCAGTGCCGCCATAAGACTCTCTCAGTGTCCCACGTTCCCGCGGCAAACTCAATATCCTCATAACGCGGCACAGGTACTCTTGCTGTGAACCGTAAACTGTAAACTGTGAACTGGTTTTCAGAGGGGTTACTTCCCCGCACTCGACGAAGGACAGGAGCTCGTTACACCTGTTTTCGAGGCGCTGCCCGCTGCGGTGGGGCGAAGGTAATGTTTTCTGCCTTGGGTCCACCACGGCTGGCCGCAGCCCCCGTCCGACGCTCGAAAACGAGTAAACCGAGGTGTCTGTCCCCCTCCCTCGGTCCTCGTCGATACCAACGTGTTGCTGCGGGCCTTGGCTGTGCGACATTCCCTCCGGCCCGACCCCGAAGCATCTTTGATTACGGCGGTGAGACTGGGCTATGCGCTGAGGTCCGTGTAGTTCATTCGCAGAGGAAGTCCCATCTCTTTACAAATCGGCCACTCATGCCGCTGGATGTTGTCGACATCGAGGACCACGAACCACGCTTGGCCCTTTGCCCTTTCCGTGGTTTTCGGCAGGATTGCGTCAACCTTCTGTTTGGTGCTGAGCCCGCCACGCGCGCCCGGAGGCCCGGGCGCCGGGGGTGCGCCCGGAGCGGGCGGTATGCCCGGAGCCGGCGGTATGCCTCCCGCGGGACCGCCCAGTCCGACAATCGGCGTCGCCAGCTTCTTTTCCCACATTCCTCTGGCCTTCAGTTCGAGCTCATCGCGAAAATCGGCCTTCGCCTTCGCTTCCCCATAGAGGTTATACCACGCCGGGCGCTCGATATATTGCCTCGCGTGACCCAACTCATGCAGAAGCGCGATGCGGTTATCGAACGTGACCATGTTCGGGTCTCTCGTTTGACTCCTCGCCAGAATGTTCTCATGAGGCGTTCTCACATAGACCCTCAGCCTTCCGCGCAGGTCGATGTAGATCGTTGGCTCGTGTTTGTTGGTAATGTGGTTGTCGGCGGTATTGTCGAAACACTGAAAGCCTCCGTGCATTCCCACGAAGTTGATGACCACGTCGGATTCCTCGACGTCCTTCATGATCGCTCTCGCCGTCTTGCTAGACTTCGACCACTCGCGAACTTCGCTGAAGTAGTTGATCGTTGCCGGCTTTGGGCAAAACAGCGCATGGTATTCCGCCTGCGCAGTCCCAAAGGCCCGCTCTGCATCTTCTTTGGAAAGGAAGTTGATCATTTGTTTTCTCCCGCGGCTACAGTCTGACCTGCTTTTTTAGTGATGCCGAAAACCTCCCCGAAGCTGACCTCGGCGTGGAGGGGGGAGGAGGCAGACACCTCGTTTTACTGGTTTTAGACCGGCGGAGGGTGGCCGCGGCCAGCCGTCGTGGACGCAAGGCACAGAACGTACCCTCCGCCCCACCGCGACGTTCGCAGCGGCCGCTCGCGCAAAAACGAGTTCAACGAGGTGTCCCGCGTTCCGCTGGTAGCCTGCGACGGAAGCGCGCGGATGGAGCGTACCGCGCCGGCCCGACCGTGAAGGTTCTTGGCTCGGCAAACCGCACTCCTAGAGACCGATTGAGGCGTCACCCGGCGAATATTCCATCTGCCCGGAACTAATGGATCTTTCCCGACAGGTCAAAAATCGTGTCGCAGTTGAGGCAAACGAACCGGGGGGGATCGTGCTCCTGTTTTTGCCCATCCCAGAATACCTTGGTTTCACCGTCGAGCTGCCACGACCCGTTCTTGTCAAAGTGTCCGTAGGCGGCTCCGGGAATCAAGTCGAGCTCCCCCAGCCCGCGATTCAGACCACATTTTGGACACCCGCGCAGACTCGGACGTCTTGCCTGTGCCTTAATCATTTCGTCGGTTATAAGACCGCACTTCCCGCTCCGCCGTCAAGGTCGATCTGCCGCGGGCGACGGCGTTGGCTCGATCGGCTCGCGAGATGATATAACGCGAGCTAAGAGATAAGCGCAAGGACAGTAAATCCCGCCGAGGCCGCGGCTTGGGATAGCTGCTGATCGCCAGAAACAAAATTTCGGTTCCTGGGTTGTTGGTGACACCAAGTGAGAGCCGCCGCCAGTTGCAAGCTTTCGGCCGCTCGGAGCTGGTGAATATCCAACAATTGCCTTGCCAATTCGCGCACCGAGTCCGCCGGGAGGATCTCCCGCCATGCCCTGTTCAACAGGTCCAACCGAGCCAGAGCGCCCTTGAGTTCGCGATCGCTCAGAACTGACACGCGGTGGAGGCGAGCCACGGCGCTATGGATCTCGACCGGAGTCCCCCACCACACCACCGGCAGACTCTCGCGCAGGTAGGCCTGGGCTTGGCGGCTTGTAGCCTCCCGAACGCAGAGCGGCACCAGCGCACTGGCATCGAAAAATGCCGGTTGCGGCTTCATCTCCCCTCCGCGCGTTCGTCCACGAGGGCCTGGACGGCTTGACTCGCGCGAACTCGGCCGGTTCGAATCGCGAGTAACTTGTGAAGGTCCAAAGGAGCTTGCGGCAAACGCATTTTGCCTGCTGCGACTAAAATCAGCTCTTCCCTGCTGGTTTCGTCGACGGAGAGCGGGACAATCTTCGCCACGGGCAGATTGCGGTCGCGGACGACGATTTCTTCCCCCTGTTTGGCGTACGTCAGATACCGGCTTAGGGAGTTCTTCAGCTCGGCAATGTTGACACTGCGCATGCGGTTTCCTCCTGTCATGGCTATTATAGCCATATCGGAAGGGGAATCGAAGACGCTTTTTCCCGAACTTGTGGGCTTGTGAGTCGCCTGCCGGCGAAAGGAGCGGTTCCGGGCGCATGATCAGCCGCTCGGGAACAATCCGAGTGCCCACTTGCCGATAAGCAGGTAGCGCACAGGTACGCGTATTTTGCGTTCCTGTGCGGCTTTTCACTTCATGTTGCCTCGAGAAACATGGTAATGCTACCCGAATTTGCGAAAAACCGCGGAGGAATCCGTCCGCTGAAGGATACCTTGGCGCTACCGACTTACGGCTCCGGTAATCAGCTTAAGGTTTGGGAAACGGGGGCTGGCGCAGAACGAAGTTCTGCGATTCCGGACATGGGGGGATCAGTTTGGATGCCTTGGCAAGGGGTAGTGGTGTCATTTGGAAGTGCCACGGGCGTCCCGCCCGTGAACGGTCACGGCCAAGATGGCCGTGCCACACCAAATGACACCACTACCTGGCAAGGATAGCGCGTGACAATGGCGCGCTAAAATCGTAAGCTTAGGGTGGGCGTACAGCCGGAAGGCGAATTCTATGATACACAAGGCAAAGGATCTATCCCCCGACCAGAAGGCTGCTGTCGAGAGCCTGCTCGGACGCCAAATACTTGAAGGCGAGGCCGTGAGTGTACGTGCATTCGAGCCCCCGGTCCTCTCCGACCAACGGCGCCAGGAAATCATCGATTCGCTTAAGCGTTATTTTGCGCAAGTAGATGCTAACAGCAGATCGGTTTCCGCCCAAGAAGCGGAACAGGCCATTACTGAGGCCATGCGCAGTACGCGGCCGCATTACGCTCCCCACGCGTGAGAGTTGTTCTCGATACCACGATCCTCGTTCGGGCAGGCGCAAGTCCTCATGGGCTGGCCCGTCATCTGCTGCTCGCCATCATCACCGCCAAACATCCGTTAATTCTCTCGAACGAAATGCTTCATGAACTTGCCAAGGTGTTGCGCTACCCGCGTGTGATGGCCATCCACAGGTTGCCGGAAACGAAGATATACGATTTCGTCGAATTCCTTCGGGAGGCTGCCGAGATAGTTCCGCTCAACCCCCTGTTTACAGCGCCCATCCGCGACATAAACGACCTGATTGTTTTGCAAACAGCCGTTATCGGCGAAGCGGACGTGATTTGCACAACCGACCGGGATTTCTTCCAACCGGCCACTTCAATGTTCCTTCATCAGCTCGGAATTGCCGTGATGGACGACATCGCTTTGATTAAGCAGTTGCGCTCCTAATGCATTCTCTGGATGCTCTCGCCGAGTTTTCGATCCGGCGTTACGCCACCTTGGTTTGGGATTCAAACAGACCCCTCCAACGGGCACGAGGGCAGTGGGATGACGGCGTCGGCTCGATAGGCCGGTGCAATGCTATAATGCATCACAAGGAGATAGCCAGGGGTCGAGTTCGGTAAACCATGATTTTTCAAGACCTGAAAATTCGCGATGTGGCGATCCGTCCGGCGCACATTCTGGCGCCGATGGCGGGGATTACCGACACGGTTTTCCGCCGCTTCATCAAGCGTCTGGGCGGGTGCGGGCTCATCATGACGGAGTTTGTCTCGAGCGAGGGGATGATTCGCCAGAACTTCCGCTCCGAGCGCTATTTGTATTACACCGAGGAAGAGCGGCCCATCACGGCGCAGATTTTCGGCGCGGAACCCGCGCACCTCGCCGACGCCGCGCGCCAAATCGAAGACCTGGGGTTCGACCTGGTGGATCTGAACCTTGGCTGCCCCGCCAAGAAAGTGGTGAAATGCGGCGGCTCGGGCTTGCTGCGCGACCTCGCGCTGCTGGAACAAATCCTGCGAGCGATTCGTGCCGCGGTAAAGATTCCGTTCACCATCAAACTGCGCTCGGGCTGGAGCGAGGTGGAAATTGTGGCGATCCAAGTTGCGCGCATGGCCGAGGACTGCGGCGTGGAAGCTTTGGCCGTCCATCCGCGCACGCGCGAGCAGGGCTTCAGCGGGCGCGCGCGTTGGGAAATCATCCAGCAAGTCAAACAGGCCGTGCGCATCCCGGTGATTGGCAACGGCGACGTGTTCAAACCTCAGGACGCCGTGGCACTGCACGAACAGACGGGCTGCGACGCGGTGATGATTGGGCGCGCGGCGGCTTCCAATCCCTGGATCTTTCGCCAAATGGCGGAGTTTTTTTCGACGGGAGCCTATCGCGAGCCCGCCGACGCCGATCGCTACGAGATGATTCGCACGTACTACTCCATGCTGATTGCGGAGGAAATTCCCGGCGCCATCGGCAAGATGAAGCAGTTCGCCAGTTGGTTTACCCACGGCGTGCGCAACGGAACGGAATTGCGGCGCCAAGTGCAAAGCGCGCGCGAAACCGGAGAAGTGATCGAGCGCGTGGACGCGTTCTTCCGCTCGCTCGCCGCTGAGCCTGGCAGCGCCGAACCCGCCATCGCCTCTTGATTCTGGACTTCACCACGGAGGCACAGAGAGAAGACCCAAAGAAAACCCAAAAGAAGTTCACCAGAGAGATACGGAGAGCACGGCGAGAGGACCAAAGAAGACACGAAAAAGACTTCACCACAGAGTGTCTGCCCGCCTTTGGCGGGTCCATAGTGCCGGAAACTTCCCGTTGCCTTTACGAATAATCAACAGCTTACGTGAAGTTTCTGGAGAGACACAGAGAGCACGGAGAAAAGACCCAAAAGAAACCATCGGGTCAGCAGTGCACTGGATGGTAATCTTACCGCGGAAACAGGAGTGCTTCTCCGTGACCTCTGTGTCTCCGCGGTGAACTTTTTTTGCGGTTCAGTTCTCTTCCTATACGGGCCGGTGATTAACTCCTGCGGTTTTTTTCCGTTTGCAATTGGCGATAGGCTTCGCTCTTGGGCACGCCTCGCGCGCGGGCTACAATTTTCAAGGCGGCGCGCTCGTCGACTTCACGCTGGGTCATGACCAGGCGGAGTTCTGAAAGAATCGACGCCGCGGGCGCCGCGCCTTCGCTCGCGTCGGTTTCTGTGGGCAGACCAATCAGCACGGTAAGCTCACCCTTTACCGGCCGTTTCTTTAAATATTCCAAAGTGCTCCCAATGGTTCCGCGCATGAATTGCTCGTGGACCTTGGTGACTTCGCGGGCAACAACGATTTCGCGCTCGCCCAGGAGTTCGCGCGCGTCCTTGAGCATCTCCAGCAGGCGATGCGGAGCTTCGTAGAAAATCAGTGTCTTCGTAGCGTCCTTGAGTTCCTCCAAGGCCTTACGGCGCTCACCCTTCTTGCTGGGCAGGAATCCGAGAAAACGGAACTTATCCACGGGCAATCCGGAAGCCGCCAGCGCCGCGACAAACGCCGACGCGCCCGGCACGGGAACCACCGGAATGCTGTGCCGAACGGCAAGATGCACCAAGCGGAATCCGGGGTCGGAAACCACCGGCATGCCGGCGTCGGTGACCAGCGCGATGCTGCTGCCCTCTTCCATCTGAATCACCAGCTCGGGAGCGCGCGTCATCTCGTTGTGCTCGTGGTAGCTCACCATGGGCGTCTGAATTTTGTAGGCAGTCAAAAGCTTTGCCGTGCGGCGAGTGTCCTCGCAGGCAATCAGATCAGATTCCTTGAGGATGCGAATGGCGCGCAGAGTGATGTCCTCAAGATTGCCAATGGGCGTGCCAACCACATAGAGCTTGCCGTGTTCGCCGTTGGTGGGCTCCAGTGGGTCAAGAAAACTAGTTCGAGCTGGCATAAGCAGTTGACCGTCCGCGATTAGATATTGACGCCGAAGGGAGAGTGTATCAAGTCGGCGCGCGTATCTCAAGCTGGTCGGAAACGGTTTCGGAGATCGGCAATCAAAATTCCGGTGTCCCAAGGGGCCACGGATTGCGGCTGGGACTCCACTTTGCAGTCACGGCCACGGGTGATCATGGCTGTCGCTCCCCGCCCGGCTGAGTGACAAGTAGTCCATTTTCGCCACCCGGCACCCTCGCCTACCGCGCCCCGGCCGCTCCTTCCCGGACCTTTGCGGACTGCGGCTTTTTCGGGTCTGCAGTTTTTTGGAATAGCCGGCATCTTCGCTTTATCCACAATCATCCAATGTGGTAGTATAAAAAAAGATCGGAGCGGACGATTTGCGGTCCAAGCTGATGCAACCCCGTTGCGCTGTCCGCCATCACTGTAAAGGGTTACCAAAACCTCGCGCCAGGGCGAACGCTTAGCCCCGGGAAACGGAAACAAAGGTTCATGTCGACCAGCAACCTTCAGGTTGAAGCCAGGCCGGTAGCACCGAGCAAGAATGCGCCCCCTCCTGACGACCAATTCAAGGTCACGTTTGTCGAAACCCCGAGCACTCTCGTTTCCGCCATCCGCCAAATCCGCGATTGGATGCGTGAGCCGAAGGTGACCGTGCCCGCGCAGTATTATCGCGGCGAGGCCAAGCTGCCAGCCACCGACATGCGTCCGTGGTTCATGGATCTGCCCTCGCAGCTTCGTGTAGCCTTTGAAAAACCGACCGATCCGATCGGGCTTTACAACCACGGGCAGCAGGAGAAGCGCGCGCTTTGCGCGTTCATTTTGGCCGCGGCATTGGGAACCGCGGGCTGGTTTTGGCATCAGGCGCCGACACTCCTGTTGGGAGTGATTGCCGGGTTTGCCGTAGGTGAACTCGCAGGCGCGCAGATCTTCAAGGCTCGGCGGTATCCGCTCGACATCTGGCACGACTACCAGATGCAGAAGGCCTCCTGGATCAATTCTGTTCTGGTGCACACGATCGCGCTGACCCTCTTGCTGCTGCCTTACATCCTCACCCGCATGTGGCAGCCGGTAAAGGCCGCTACCAAGACGGAAGTTGTGGATATCTCCCCCTACCTCCCGCTGTTGACTGCGAGCACCAAAAAAGCGGGCGGCGGTGGCGGTGGCGGCGACCGTTCGCCGACTCCGGCGTCGAAAGGCGCGATTCCCAAGTTCGCCAAGGTGCAGCTCGCCCCGCCGATGGCGGTCATCCCCAATACCCAGGCCCAGTTGCAGGTAGCGCCGACACTGGTAGGCCCACCGGAATTGAAGCTTCCGGCGATGGCCTCTAACATGAACTGGGGCGATCCCAGTGGCGTGGTCGGTCCGCCCTCGAACGGGCCGGGATATGGCGGCGGCATTGGCAGCGGATCGGGCGGAGGGATTGGATCCGGCAAGGGCGGCGGTCTGGGACCCGGCGAAGGTGGCGGCACGGGAGGCGGAGTCTACAGCGTGGGCGGAAACGTCAGCGCACCCATCCCCATTTTCAAGCCCGAGCCGCCGTACTCCGAGGAAGCTCGCAAGGCGAAGTATCAAGGCACCGTTGTGCTGTTTATCGTCGTCGATGCTTCGGGCAACGTGACGGAATGCCGGGTCATCAAGCCACTCGGCCTCGGGTTGGACGAAAAAGCGGTGGAAACCGTGAAGACTTGGAAATTCAAACCTGCCCAACGAAACGGTACCCCGGTGCCCGTGCAAGTCACGGTGGAAGTCAGCTTCCGACTATTCTGACCGCCCGCTCCATCCAGGGCTGTCATTTCCAGGCGAGCAACTCGCCCACACGGTGAAATGGCGGGGTAAACCCGCCGCTACGAGATTAAACTCCTTGACAAGCACCCGCCCGCCCGTTTAATTCTATAAGATTGTCCCACTGGGAGGTCGTCTAACGGTAGGACTGCAGACTCTGGATCTGCGTATCGGGGTTCGAATCCCTGCCTCCCAGCCACTGATTCCGTGGGGTTTAGATAGCGATGATTTTACATCCAGAATGTGGACAAGGTGCGCAACAAGGAACGCATCGATCTTGGAACTGACCCACCACCCGACTTGGTGATTGAAATTGAGATCATTAACCCTGCAATTCACAAGCTGCCCCTTTTTATGCAGTTTGGCGTCCCCGAAGTCTGGCGCTATAACGGAACCCGGCTGGAAATGTTTCGCTTGCTGGCGAGACAGTATGCGGACGCCGAAGAGAGCGCGGCCTTTCCCGGAGTCTCCGCCACGGTTCTGACGCGGTTGCTCGAGCAAGGTAAGTCATTGGGCCGGACTGGTTGGCTGCGAATGACCAGGGCATGGGCGCACGAGCGGTACGCGAATCGAAGTGGTCACACGTCTTCGTAGTTGTTCCTGAACCGCCGGCAGGAGCGCACCTGCCGTCCCCCTTGCATTTCCTGCCTGCCGGGTGTATACCTCGTCACGTTTATTTCGTGGTAGATGCCAAGCGGACGGCCGACTCGCGAAGACCGCAACAGTCTCCCCCACCCGCCTCTTGCCAATCCAAGGAGGAATCCGTGGACTATAACCTACTCAAGGAGAATTGGATTCCCGTTCTGTGGAAAGATGGGAATACCAATCGCGTGGGCGTTATCGAGGCGCTTACGCAAGCAGGCCGGATTCGCCAAATCGCCGCCAGTAACCCCATGGACCGCTTGGCAATTCTCCGTTTCCTGCTGGCGCTTCTTTATTGGTGCAAGGGGAATCCCCCGGGCGATGAGGACTCGGGCTCTTCGTTCCCCTCGGATTGGTTCAAGAAACTCGATGCCAATAGGGATTGCTTCAACCTTCTGGGCGATGGCAAGCGTTTCTATCAGTGCAATTGCATGTCCGGGAAGGAGGCAAAGCTCCCCGCCAACTACCTTATGCAAGAGGTGCCGACTGGCACCAACTCTTGGCACTTCCGTCATTCGACAGATAAAAGCGATGGATTGTGTCCGGCGTGCGCCGCTATGGGGTTATTGCGCCTACCCTTGTTCGCCACATCAGGAGGGCGTGGCAAGCCGCCGGGAGTCAACCAGAAGCCGCCGATTTATGTCGTCCCCCTCGGCGGCTCACTTGCGGAAACCCTGCGGCTCTCGTGGCGCGAAAGTCTCCGACGCGGACTTGGGAACGCCCGCTTGGGAATCACCGGATCTAGCCCTCCCGAAACATGGCGACGTTCCACTGCTTGTCGGATTAACGTCGTTGCCCCGGCGCGTGTGGCTGGACAATCCGCATGAACCCGAGGCCAGATGCATATCGTGCGGACGCAAAGAGTCTCTCATCCGCCAGTGTGTGTTTGCCGGCGTCGGGAGCACTAAGACAGATGACAATGGTCAGGGCCGAACCTGGAGCGATCCGCACACCGTCAATGATGGCGAGGATGTCATTAAACCCAGCAACGCGCTTGGCGCCACCGACGCGGCGGCCGGCCAGTGGGCAAGAATAACAGCGGGAATCCTTGGTGGGAAAAAGACGAATGGCAGAAGGGGCTTGTGGGTCGTCAGCTTTGCGACTGTCCAGAACGACAAGTACCTGGAAGCGATGGAGTATGAGATTCCCTTCCCCACCACCCTCGATGATCGGCAGGCCGCCGAGGGTCTCGAAACGATTGAGATGTGGCAAAAAGAGGGCTGGAAGCTCGCTCGCAAAGCCAAACCGAGGGGGACTTCCCGAAGACACCTTGAAATTCCTCCCATCATCGCCGCAGTTCGCCCGTACGTAGAAGCCAAGGTGTTCGCGAAGGTAGGCGAGTTAATTTCCGAAGGCGACGACGCTTGGGAATCAAGCGGCCAGAGAATACAAGCCCGATGATGGCCGCCGTCGCGCAATCGCTTTCGCCGGGCTACACCACCGCTGCGCTCCGCCGGCGACACGAGATTGCGAACGTGAGGCCGAATATGCAGCCGAGCAGCACACGCGCCGAGAAGGCGGACGAGAAAAAGGGAGGCGGCAAGTGACTCCTACGGAGCAATACATCGAAGTTCTGACACATCTGAAATCGGGTGAACTCGGGCTCCTGCGCGAGCATGCCGGGCAAGGGCTTGACGAATCGGTCGACGGCTTTGACCTTTTCGCGGGGCTCTGGTGGCCGCTTGCGGGCAAAAAATCAGTGGGCGCCCCGGCGGGCGGTGGCGTGGCTTGTCGCCAAACTTTACGCTTTCCGGCCCGTCGAACATTCAGCCGGGCCGAGACGCTCGCCGGTCAGCTTGGGCGTTGCCAGAAGGACAAGGACCCCGAAAAAGACCCTGTCGCGCAAAGGTTCGACAGCATGTTGACCCTGCCGATTGAAAATATCGAGCCCTCGCTGCATTGGGCGCTTGACCTCATCGCCTCCAAAGACCTGAAGCTCGACTGGGTAAGGCTCACCAACGATCTTTCCATCTGGGAACGCGAAACCACCCGGCTCAAGTGGGCCAAGGAATTCCTGAAATCTTCAAAGATGCGCCGGGCTTTAGCCCGGCTCCGCCGCCCTCAAGGGCGGCGCTACACCAAAAGGAGGAACGTCATGTTAATTGAAATTCATGCCATTCAAAATCACAGCCCGGCCAACCTGAACCGGGACGACTTGGGCGCGCCCAAGACCTGCTTTTTCGGAGGGGTACTGCGCTCCCGCATCTCCAGCCAGTGCCTGAAGCGCAGCATCCGCATGAGCGACGAGTTCAAGCAGTTGCTCGGCGGCGTTCGCACCCGGCGCCTGGCGCAATTGATCGCTCCAAGCGGTCCGGATTCGGCAGAATTTAAGAAAGCCATCGCGAGTTTTGGAAATCTGCGGCATCGCAGCAAAAGGAGAAAAAAGGAAAGAAGAGCGACGACGAGGATTCTGCGCCTGACGACAAAAGTGCGGGGCTGGTTTACGTGAGCAAGCAAGCGGTCGACGAGATGTCTGAGCTCTCAAAGCAGAAGCCGGCGAAGAGCGATAAGGAACTCGCCAAGCAATTTGCGCAGATCATCGCTGGTAATACCAGCACCCCGGACATGGCGCTCTGTGGCAGAATGCTGGAACCCAAAAAAGCCAAGAAGCAGGTGTCGGATGAAGGCGCCGCCAAGCCCAAAGGGGGCGACGTCTGGAAGGGACTCGACACCACCGTTGAGGCGGCTCTGCAAGTTGCCCACGCGATTTCTACCCACGAGGCCCGCCCAGAGGTTGACTACTACGTGGCCGCCGACGATGTCCCCGGCGAAGACGCGGGCGCAGGCTTTGTAGATGAAGCCATGTTCGCCTCGGCCTGCTTCTACAAGTATTTCTCCATCGACTTGGAAACCCTGATCAAAAATCTTGAATGGCAACAAGGAACTGGCCGCCCATACGGTCGGCGCATTCATTCGTGGAGCCGCCCTGTGAATCCCACGGGCAAGCAAAACAGTTTCGCCGCGCACAACCCACCCGACGGAATCCTGGTCGAAATCAGGAACTCACCTCTCAGCTATGCCAACGCCTTTGCCCAGCCGGCGTAGCCCAGGGCGAGCGGGACATCATATCCCAGAGCATCGCGCAGCTCGGCCAGTACGTTCACGATATCGACACCGGGTATGGCAAGCCAACGAAGCGGTTCTGGTTCTCGCCCAATCTCCGCTATCCCTTGACGCGTCTGCGGAAAGGACGGAATCGAGGAAAATCGCATTGGCCGAAGAACAATATCAAGTCGCTCGACGCACTGATCGCAGGCGGTCATCAAAGGAATTGGGCATGACTGGGAGGAGGTCCAGAAGGTGGTGGTGAACGCGGAGGTGGCCTGATGAGCGCCAACACCCTCTTTCTTCGCCTCGAAGGCCCTCTTCAGGCGTGGGGCGATCAGCAATCGAAGTTCGTGATTCGGCGGACGGCTGAGGCCCCGACCAAGTCCGGCGTGATCGGGATGCTCTGCGCGGCGTTGGGCGTTTCCCGGGCTGAGGCCGCCGGCGCTGGCTTCCCAAGCTCGCCGCCCTGCGCATGGGCGTTCGCATCGATCTGCCCGGAGTCCGCTGGTGGGATTATCACACGGTGGGCGCGGGAATGCCGATGCGCACGGCTGAAGGCGGAACCAAGCCCGGCGCCATGCTCACCCGCCGTGAATACTTGTGCGATGCTTCTTTTCTCGTCGCCCTGCAGGGTGAGCCGGATCTGATCGCCGAACTGGAGGCCGCCATCGAAGCCCCCAAGTGGACGCTCTACCTCGGCAGAAAGTCCTGCCCGCCTTCGCGTCCTCTGCTGGAAGCATCCGCCCGGTGAATTCGACGACCTCCTTTCAGCCCTCGGTCGGTTCCCTGGCGCAAACGGCTGGAGGGAGACGAGCTGCCCCAAACACTGGATGCCTGCTCGATTGGGAGCCCACCCGAGAGCAACCCGTAGATTGCCTGCCCTTGAGTGCGGCAAGTGCCGGGCTCAAGCCCGGCGCTACCGAACAGGCTGAGCTCCCGATGATGCGCTGGTCTGGTACGACGTCCCGGTAACCTTCGATCCGCCCTCGCACCAACCCCGATTCGTCATTCGCAAGCAACTGCGCGTTGGGACCCGAGGGCGAAGTATCCTTCGGCTCCGACCAGCCCAGAGCGAGACGCCAGCGCCTCCTCGCCCAAGAGCGGATTACACCAACACGGAATACAAAAAGCGGCGGAGGGAGCGGCTGGACGAGGACTTCCACTTGTGCGTCTTCTGCAAGTCGCCCGCCACGACCGTGCAACACATCACCTACCGCCATGCGGGCGGCAATGAACACCATGACGACTTGCGCTCCCTCTGCCGCCTCTGCCACGACGCCGTGACCATGATCGAATACGGCCTGGGCATGGGGCTTGGACCGGATCAATCCGGAAGACCCGCGCTGGCGCGACTGGATCAGTCGAAAAGCGCGAGGAGATCATCCAGTTCCGCTCCCTCGAAACCCGGCGCAGACATCTTGTTGCCGAGGAGGTGGAGTAGCCATGTTCCTTTCCTGTCTTCTGATTGACACCGGCATCAACCCTGACCGCCCACGGCCCGGGCGGCTCTGGCTGCGAAACCTCTATCATGTTCACCAACGCCTTTGCATGGCGTTTCCTTCTGCCGCGCGAAAATCCGATGACGCGGAATTCCTGAGGCCATTCGAGCCGGCGGAATTCGGCAAGGGCCAAGTCCATGTTAAGCGCGCCGATGACTCCGGTTTTCTCTTTCGCATCGACCCGCACCCTGCCGGGCGGGCCGTGATCCTGGTGCAATCGGCGGTGAAGCCCGACTGGGACTACGCCTTTCAAAATGCCCGATTTCTGCTGGCCGCTCCCGCCGAAATAAAGGTATACGAACCAGCTTTCGCGGCGGGCCAAAGGCTTCGCTTCCGGCTGGCGGCAAATCCCACGCGGAAATTATCCCAGCATTCTCTTGAGCGGGACGGAAAGCCGGTGAAAAAGGAGTCGATAGGAAAGCGCGTGCCCGTACCCGCCGATGAACTCGTCGACTGGCTGGCTCGCCAGGCCGTAGCAGCGGGGTTTTGCATCGACAACGAATCCACCAGCGCTCAGGCCGGTTACATTTTTGTGAGTAAGACCCGGGATGGCAAGGGACAGCGGCTGCGCTCGGTCCGCTACGACGGCATTCTTGCCGTGACCGATCCCGTCAAGTTCCGTAACACGCTTGTGAGCGGTTTGGGGCCCGGGAAGGCCTTTGGATTCGGCCTGCTATCCGTGGCTCCGTTGTAGCGGCGGTCTCCGACCGCCGTCGTCGATCGGAGATCGACGCTACAATTCGTGGAGGCAACGTGCGAATCCAAGATCTCCACGTTTTACCGAAGTTCAGTGACGGGTGGAGTTATCTCTACGTCGAGCACTGCCGCGTGGATCAGGAAGACAAGGCCATAGCCTTCCACGATGCGGCGGGTAAAACCCCCGTGCCTTGCGCCAATCTGGCGCTCCTAATGCTCGGTCCCGGCGTGTCCATCACTCACGCGGCCATTTCCGTCCTGGCGGACCATGGATGCCTGGTGGCCTGGTGCGGGGAGGAGGGGGTTCGCTTCTACGCGACGGGCATGGGTGAAACGCGTAGCGCGGCCAACTTCCTGCATCAGGCGCGATTGTGGGCGCACGAAGGATTCCACATGCAGGTGGTGCGCCGCCTCTACCAGTTGCGCTTCTCGGAAAAATTCGCCCCTGCCCTAACCCTTCAGCAAATCCGCGGGATGGAGGGTGTTCGGGTGCGCGACGCCTATGCCAAGGCCGCCCAGGAAGCCGGCATCACGTGGTCCGGGCGCAGCTACAAACGCGACGAGTGGAGCAATGCCGACCCCGCCAACCGCGCCTTATCCGCCGCCAATTCCTGCCTCTATGGAATCTGCCATGCGGCCATCGTTTCGGCGGGTTTCTCGCCCGCCTTGGGCTTCATCCACACCGGCAAGATGCTCTCCTTCGTTTACGACGTCGCCGACCTCTATAAGACCGAGATAACCGTGCCTGTGGCCTTTCGCGCCGCCACCGAGGCCGCGGGGCAGTTGGAGCGGCGAGTGCGCATCACCTGCCGCGACCAGTTCGTATCCACGCGCCTGCTGGAAAGAATTATTCCCGACGTCCAAGCAGCCCTGATGATGACCAAGGTTGCGCCCCTCCGGCAGCGATTTCGATCTCGACGCCGCCGCCCCCGGCTTCCTGTGGGACGATGCCGAAGGGGTGGTGGAAGGCGGGCGCATGCATCACGCCCGAAACAGACGAAACGGAGCCCGACGATGGTGGTCCTGATTCTTGAGCGCGTCCCGCCTGGATTGCGCGGCGAATTGACACGCTGGTTCCTGGAACCTCAGGCCGGCGTCTTCGTCGGGCGCGTCTCCGCCCTGGTACGCGATCGCCTGTGGGAAAAAGCTTGTAGCCAAGCCAAGGGAGGTGGTTGCCTTATCCTTTATTCCAGTGACAATGAACAGGGTTTTCGTGTCCGCAGTTGGGGCCGTACAGCCCGCGTCATCGATGACTTCGAGGGCCTTTTTCTCGTGCGCATGCCGCCGAATCAGTAAGTTGGTAAGTGTTGTCCCCACGCGCGTGGGGGTGAACCGTGACGATAGCGTCGACTGCGGATCGGCCTGGATGTTGTCCCCACGCGCGTGGGGGTGAACCGATCATTCGCGTCGTGCACGTATCGCGACCGAAGTTGTCCCCACGCGCGTGGGGGTGAACCGCCATGGCGATCTGCATCGGGTGCTAGCAGAGCGTTGTCCCCACGCGCGTGGGGGTGAACCGCTACGTCGAGGCCACCCAAACCAAAAGGAGTCGTTGTCCCCACGCGCGTGGGGGTGAACCGTCCACGTCCCGCGGCGCACGGCTAAATCCGAGGTTGTCCCCACGCGCGTGGGGGTGAACCGTGTTGGCGGCCGTGCATCGGTACAGCGTGTTCGTTGTCCCCACGCGCGTGGGGGTGAACCGTGGCGGCGGAGATGCTGAGACCGCACAGAGACGTTGTCCCCACGCGCGTGGGGGTGAACCGGCAGATGGCTCTCGTGCATCGCCATGGGTCAGTGTTGTCCCCACGCGCGTGGGGGTGAACCGGTGAGCGCGGCAGAGCACCTGTCAGAACTTGAGTTGTCCCCACGCGCGTGGGGGTGAACCGAACGATCATGGCGATGCGGTAGTCAAGGACAAGTTGTCCCCACGCGCGTGGGGGTGAACCGGCGTGTCCAGAACCCCGATGCTCGACCACGTAGTTGTCCCCACGCGCGTGGGGGTGAACCGGCAAATCGGGCTTTGACGCAAGTGATGTCGGCAGTTGTCCCCACGCGCGTGGGGGTGAACCGGGGTGAACGCTTCATTGAACTGCTCGTCGTAACGTTGTCCCCACGCGCGTGGGGGTGAACCGTTCCTACGCAGCTCTTGCCTACATCTATGCGCGTTGTCCCCACGCGCGTGGGGGTGAACCGCCGGAGGCAATTCCCGCGTCTCGACCGAAGGGGTTGTCCCCACGCGCGTGGGGGTGAACCGACTCGGACCCGAACCCGCTCTTTGCTCACCTAGTTGTCCCCACGCGCGTGGGGGTGAACCGGCGATGGACTCACGTTCTGCCTAAAGTTAATTCGTTGTCCCCACGCGCGTGGGGGTGAACCGACCAGCCGGGTTATCCGTTGCGGCGCGTAGAAGTTGTCCCCACGCGCGTGGGGGTGAACCGACCTACGGGATCAGGTGAAGATCGCGGCGATTGTTGTCCCCACGCGCGTGGGGGTGAACCGACGGGAAGGAGCACCACATCGCCATTGCCCATGTTGTCCCCACGCGCGTGGGGGTGAACCGGTGGGTCGGGATGCGCCCACCCTTTCGGGAGCGTTGTCCCCACGCGCGTGGGGGTGAACCGTTGCAGAGCGTGTAGTGTGGAGTTCCTTCGAAGTTGTCCCCACGCGCGTGGGGGTGAACCGCACGGCGCAAGGATGGGCACCAAGGCAGATACGTTGTCCCCACGCGCGTGGGGGTGAACCGCCTGCCGGGTTGTTGTGCGCGGGAAGATGAACGTTGTCCCCACGCGCGTGGGGGTGAACCGGTGTCAAGTTTCTTTGCCTGCTTCCACAGCAGGTTGTCCCCACGCGCGTGGGGGTGAACCGCTTTTGCTCGACGAAGTTCAAGCTCGTAAGAAGTTGTCCCCACGCGCGTGGGGGTGAACCGGCGGACGGCGGCGTGCCAGGAGGTTCTCAAGGTTGTCCCCACGCGCGTGGGGGTGAACCGTTACGCCCTCGGTCGGAGGCGGTGCTGATTCAGTTGTCCCCACGCGCGTGGGGGTGAACCGAATCGAGGCGGCAATATGGATGATTTGGAGGAGTTGTCCCCACGCGCGTGGGGGTGAACCGATGTAGGGAATCGGCATGGCTCACCTCGCAACGTTGTCCCCACGCGCGTGGGGGTGAACCGCTGCACGTGTGCTTCAAGATAAGCTATCAGGAGTTGTCCCCACGCGCGTGGGGGTGAACCGCATCGTGCAGAAAACGAGGCAGGCGGGTATGTGTTGTCCCCACGCGCGTGGGGGTGAACCGCCTGTGGTGCTGGTGAGGCTGCCACTGGAATTGTCGTCCCCACGCGCGTGGGGGTGAACCGGTGTCGGTCTGGTAGGGCAAATCGTTGATTTCGTTGTCCCCACGCGCGTGGGGGTGAACCGACAGGAGGCACCAACAACCAGCAGAATTATGAGTTGTCCCCACGCGCGTGGGGGTGAACCGGTCTGACGACAGTCAGCAGCTTTTATCATTCAGTTGTCCCCACGCGCGTGGGGGTGAACCGATAGGCCAAAGCGAAGCGTAGGGCATTGCGGCGTTGTCCCCACGCGCGTGGGGGTGAACCGCCGGCGATGCGCAGAAGATGGGTCACTCCCACGTTGTCCCCACGCGCGTGGGGGTGAACCGCTTTTTGGCTTCGCGTGCATAGGTATTGACGCGTTGTCCCCACGCGCGTGGGGGTGAACCGGCTAATGCGGCGGACCTGGTGAAAGAAGAGGTGTTGTCCCCACGCGCGTGGGGGTGAACCGCCGCCGCGCTGACCGTCTGTACCGACAAACTGGTTGTCCCCACGCGCGTGGGGGTGAACCGTTCGCCCTGGACCGTCAACCAAAACCGATGGAGTTGTCCCCACGCGCGTGGGGGTGAACCGATCAGGCGGGCGATACCGAGGAAACGCCTTACGTTGTCCCCACGCGCGTGGGGGTGAACCGCCACTCGGCGATTTCGACGACGTGAAAGAGCAGTTGTCCCCACGCGCGTGGGGGTGAACCGGAAGCAGCCAAAAAGTTCTTCTCCCCGGAGTTGTTGTCCCCACGCGCGTGGGGGTGAACCGTCCGCAGCCGTGTGACGCTCACCCCGACTCAGGTTGTCCCCACGCGCGTGGGGGTGAACCGCCAAGCGGCTCTGACCAAAGGCCACTTGTCGCGTTGTCCCCACGCGCGTGGGGGTGAACCGTTACGGGACGATATCTGCCACATCAAGCGCCCGTTGTCCCCACGCGCGTGGGGGTGAACCGGCCGAGATCGAATTAATCGCTCATGCTATGGGGTTGTCCCCACGCGCGTGGGGGTGAACCGTTCTGCGGGACTCACCGAAGAGAGCGGTTGACGTTGTCCCCACGCGCGTGGGGGTGAACCGCCATAGGATTATCTCTTCTTAAACAAGTACACGTTGTCCCCACGCGCGTGGGGGTGAACCGTACTACTGGGAAGGTCCTTGCTCCGAAATCCCGTTGTCCCCACGCGCGTGCGGGTGAACCGAAACCAGGAACGATGGCCGTGGCGGATGATAGGTTGTCCCCACGCGCGTGGGGGTGAATCAAAGAGCTCTTCTCGCGGAGAACGACAAAATTTACCGACGAAGGGCTGCTACCGGGGCCGTCGCGACTAAGCACGGGTGGGAGGGATGCCCGGCGCTATGGATGACCTGAACCCTGCCGACCTTGCCGTCCTGGAGCCCTACCTTGATACCGTACGGTTGGAACGAGGAGTTCTTGAGAAGGTCCCGGACGATGCCTCGGATCTGCTTCCCAGTGCGCTGGTTCTCTTTGAGGGCCATTGAAACGTCTGCGCCTCGCACGACGTCACCCCGGTTGCGTCCATCCATAAAAGTTACCCCTTTCGCAGCCTCGTCAAGAACCTCATTCAGACCACATATCACAATAATTCGTCGTCGCAACAAAATCATCCCCACCTCGGGGCTGTTTGAGCGCTTCTCTAAACGTCAGTGAAACCTTGCTGTAACACTGGCCTAACATAGCCCCAATAGACTTTGCCTCTCATGCCCTCAATTGGATCCGTCCTTTGCGATGCTGGATCATTCCGTTATGAAGGAGATTGAAAATGAAGACTCCCCGCGGGAGCTTGATGATGTTGGCCGTAATCATCACCCTAAGTTTCGTTGCGTGTAGTGGGAACAAGAGTTCTTCGGAAGGTTCGAAACTGCAAGGCGCCGGAGCGAGCTTTCCGGCCCCGCTTTATCAAAAGTGGTTTAAGTCTTACGGCGCCAGCCACGATGGCGTGCGAGATCGATTATCAATCGATTGGCAGCGGAGGCGGCGTTAAAAGCGTCATCGATAAGACCGTGGATTTCGGCGCCAGCGACGCGGCGATGACCCCCGAGGATATGGCCAAGGTTGACGGTGGAGTCCAACTCCTGCCGATGACTGCCGGGTGCATCGTGCTGACCTACAACCTCAAAGGCGTGACGGGTTTGAAGCTCTCTCGCGCGGCCTATGCGGGAATTTTTCTGGGAAAAGTCAAGAAGTGGAACGATCCGCTCATCGTGAAAGCATAATCCCGGCATGAGTCTTCCCGACCAACCCATCAACGTGGTGGTCCGCGCGGATGGCAGTGGCACGACGTTCGTGTTCACCAAGCACCTGAGCGCGATAAGTCCGGAATTTGCCCAGAATCCCGGCGTCAACACACTTCCCAATTGGCCCACCGGAACCCGCTCCAAGGGGAACGAAGGGGTGACGGCCAGCGTCATGATGACTCCCGGGGCCATTGGCTACATCGAATACGGTTACGCCAAGAGTCAGAACCTGCCCATGGCCATTCTGGAAAACAAGTCGGGCAGCTTCGTCGCGCCCAACGTCGCGTCCGCACAGGCGGCCCTGGCGACGGCACAATTCCCCGATAACCTCATTGCCTGGGTTCCCGACCCTGACGCCAAGGATGCCTATCCGATTGCCACGTACACCTGGATCATCTGCTACAAACAATACAAGGACAAGGGGAAGTTCCAGCTTCTTCAGAGCCTCTTAACCTATTGTATAACCGACGGGCAGAAGGATTCCGAAGCTCTCGGCTACATTCCTCTGCCGCCGGCGGTCGTGGACAAGGACAAGGCGGCCATCCAGAACATCACGCTGGCCCCGAATGCCACTTAGGCTGGCAAAGTGACAAGGTGCTTTTCATGAAGTAAGCCCCTCGGGTAGGATATTGAACTCAACTCGGGGCATACAGAAAAATTCAGGTGAATCGTGGCAGAAACTAAAGCCATAACACAACCACCCTCAGGCTTGCAGCGAGCTACGGACGCAGTTTTTCGCGGACTCTGTTACTCGTTCGCATGGCTGTCTGTCCTGGCGGTCATCTTTATTGTTTTGCGGATTGCCTTCGCCGCTGCGCCGGCCATTCGGCAGTATGGCCTGGGGTTCCTCACCACCCGGACCTGGGATCCCAATAAGGATCAATACGGGATTCTCCCCGAAATCTGGGGCACGCTGTACACCTCGGTGCTGGCGCTGGCGATCGGCACCGCTTTCGGCGTGGCGGCAGCGGTTTTCTTGAGCGAGGGCTATCTGGGCGAGTTTGTCTTCTCCGTGCTGAAGATCTTCCACGTGGAGTTTCACCCCTTTTGGGGGAAGCTGCCCGAGCGGATGGAAGACATCTTGAAGAACCTGGTGGAATTGCTCGCCGCGATCCCCAGCGTCGTTTACGGTTTGTGGGGGTTGTTTGTCATCATTCCGCTCATTCGTCCGGCCTGCAATTGGCTGCACCTGAAGATGGGTTGGTTCGCTCTATTTGGGACCGACCTCAGTGGTCCCGGCGTTCTCCCCGCCGTGTTAGTTCTGTCGATCATGATCCTGCCCACCATCACCGCCATCAGCCGGGATGCTTTAGTCTCGGTGCCACCCAAGCTGCGCATGGCTGCTTATGGATTGGGGGCAACGCCCTGGGAGACGATTTTCGCCGTGATTCTCCCCACGGCCGCCCGCGGAATCTTCGGCGGAATTCTCCTGGCCTTCGGCCGCGCGCTGGGAGAGACCATGGCGCTGGCCATGCTCGTCGGCAATGCCAACTCCATCACCCTCTCGCTCTTCTCGCCCGCCAACACCCTGGCGGCGTTGCTGGCCAACACCTTTCCCGAGGCACAACACAAGGAGGTCGGAATTCTGATGTACGCCGCCCTGGTCCTTTTAGGGATAACTCTGGTGGTCAACATGATCGGCGCCTTCATCCTGCAACGCGCTTCCGCCGGGCTGGAAGGAGCGAAATAATGGCGACCTCGAACCGCAAGCTCTCCGCCGCTCCCCGGCGAACCGGGCACTCAATCCGTTCGACGGAGTGGATTTCAACGAACTGGAGAAATCGCTGCGCCGTCCCCGCACGCTGATCAATGTGCTGTTAACCTGGTTGGTGGCCGGCATGACCCTCGTGGCGCTCGTCCCGTTGTTCTCCGTGATCTGGATGCTCGTCTGGCGGGGTGGCAAGAAGCTGAGCCTTGCTCTATTTACCCAACTCCCCCCCGCCCCCTTGGAGCAGGGAGGAGGATTCGGAAACGCCATCGTGGGGACGGCGATCATTGTGGTGCTGGCGGTCCTGATCAGCGTGCCGCTCGGCGTCCTCAGCGCCGTATTCATGGCGCAAGCGCCGGAGGGGAGCCGTCTCGCCAGCGCAGTCAGGTTTTCCGCCAAGGTGCTGACCGGGTTTCCCTCGATTCTGGCGGGCGTTTTCGCCTACGGAGCGGTGGTTTTGGCGACGGGAGGCTACTCGGCAATTGCCGGAGCGGTGGCCGTCTCCATCCTGATGTTACCGACGATCATGCTGACCGCCGAAGACGCCATTCGCATGGTCCCGGCAAAAATGAAAGAAGCGGCCATCGGGATGGGAGCCACGAAAACTCAGACCGCCATGATGGTGCTCTTGCCTACGGCCTTTCCAGGGATTCTAACCGGCGTCATGCTGGCCGTGGCGCGCGCGGCGGGGGAAACGGCCCCGCTGCTGTTTACCGCTCTCTTCAGCAGTTACTGGCCTTTTTCCAGCCACCATCTCAACCTCATGCAGCCCACGGCGTCGCTGGCGGTGCTGATCTACAACTTTGCCGGAATGCCCTTTCAGAACCAGGTGGAAATGGCTTGGGCCGCGGCCCTGGTGATGGTTCTCATGGTGCTGATCACCAATCTCGTTGGGCAGAGTCTTTCCCGACGCCAAGTGCAATCCTAGGAGCAACAAATTATGCCAGGCACAAGTTCAGGCCAACAACAACAGCTCGGAAAGAAAACCACCGGGGAACGCTGAACACAAGGCAGTGGACCCACAAGTGGTGATCGACTGCCATATCAAAGAACTGTATTACGGACCCTTCAAGGCCGTCCGCGACACCGCCATCCCCGTCAAGAAGAACCACATCACGGCTTTTATCGGCCCTTCCGGATGTGGCAAGAGCACGGTCCTGCGCTGCCTTAACCGGATGAATGATCTGGTGCGGGGTTTCCGGTTTGAAGGCCATGTCCACTTCCGGGGTAAGGACATTTACCATCCTTCCGTTGATGCCGTGGCCGTTCGCCGTTTTATCGGCATGGTGTTCCAGCAGCCCAATCCCTTTGCCACGAGTATCTTCAACAACGTGGCTTTCGGTCTTCGTCTGAATAATTTCAAGGGAGATAAGCACGCGAAAGTGGAAGAGGCCTTGAAGCGCGCGGCCCTTTGGGATGAGGTCAAAGACAAACTGCACAAGAGCGGGCTTTCCCTCTCCGGCGGGCAGCAACAGCGGCTCTGCATCGCCCGCGCCATCGCCACGGAGCCCGAGGTGCTGCTGATGGATGAACCTTGCTCCGCCCTGGACCCCATCGCGACGCGCAAGATTGAAGAGTTGATGCTGGAACTGAAGACCCGGTTCACGATTGCCATCGTCACGCACAACCTGCACCAGGCCCTGCGTGTGGCGGACCTTACCGGGTTCCTGTATGTCGATACCACCCAGGGTGGCCGTACCGGCTATCTGGTGGAGTTCGGAGATTCGCAGCAGCTCTTCGAAGACCCCAAAGAAAAGTACACCAAGGAGTACATCCGCGGCGAATTCGGTTAAAGTACCGCGCTTGAGGTGGTTCGATGCCCCTCTCGGTGTCTTTCTTCATTCGTGGCCGGCGGCAGGAAGGGCGCCATCCACAGGGCCTTCATCGTTGCCGCCCCGAGCCACGCGAGAGTGAGAGGATCTATGGGACCGGGAAGCAGGTGTGTATGGAAATTCGGCCGCGTCCTGCTGGCCCTGGCAGTATTGGGACCCTTGGGGAGTTTCCTTGCTTGTTCGCGGCAAGGCGAGGGGAAGGCATCGCCGTCCATCCCACCCGGTGGCGTCCTTCTGGAAGGAGCCGGCGCTACATTTCCGTTCCCGCTCTATAAGAAGTGGTTTGCCGCCTACCAACGAGCCCATCCCCAAACGGTCATCACTTACGATGCCGTGGGGAGCGGCGAAGGCATCCGGCGATTCATCGGCCGCAATGTTTCGAACGAAGATAAGGTGGACTTTGGCGCCAGTGACGCCGCCCTCCAGGATAGCGAGATTGCCCAGGTTCCCGACGGCGTGGTCATGCTGCCGGTGACGGCCGGGGGCGTGGTGCTGGCTTACAACCTTCCCGGCGTGGCGCAAGGACCTGAAACTCTCGCGGCGAGCCTATGCCGGCATTTTTTTGGGGGAGATCAAGAACTGGAACGATCCGCTGATTGCCGCCTCCAACCCCGGCGTCAAGCTGCCCAGACTTACCATTGTGACGGTGGTGCGCCAGGATGCCAGCGGCACCACCTTCGCCTTTACCAAGCACCTCGATGCCATCAGTGAAAAGTGGCGGAGTCTATACGGCGCGTCCACGCTGGTGAATTGGCCCGGAAACGCCATGCGCGCGAAGGGCAATGAAGGCGTCGCCGGAGTTCTTTCCCATTCGGTCGGCGGCATGGGTTATGTCGGTTACGAATTCGCGCACCAGTACGGACTGCAAACCGCCCTGCTGGAAAACAAGGCGGGGAATTTCGTTAAAGCCGACGAAGAAAGCCTCCGGGCGGCGCTGGCTTCGGCCGAGATGCCGGGGAATCTGCGCGTCTATGTCCCTGACCCCACAGCGCCCGACGCTTATCCGATTGCTACGTTCACCTGGATTCTTCTCCGCAAAGACTATGCTGATCCGGCCAAAGCCCGGGCGCTGCGCGGCCTGTTTGCGTGGACTCTAGGCGAGGGGCAAAGCTCGGCGTCGGATCTCGGCTATATCCCTCTGCCTCCCGAAGTGGTGGAAAAAGCTCAGGCCGCGTTGCAAACCGTCAAACCCTGAGGATCGCTGGCACCGGACTGACAGGGGTGGATTACCAGGGGCCAAGAGGGCAAAAAACTAATTCCGTTTAGCGAGGGTGAGAAATGTACACACCGGGGCCTAATCTGTTTCTCAATCTGTTTGGTGACAAGGAAACGGTGAGCTTCGCCGCCGGGAAACCAATCGTCCAGGCGGGGGATGCGGGAGAAACCATGTACGTCGTCATGGAAGGCGAAACCGAAATCCTGGACGGACCGCTGATACTGGAAGTAGCGGGTCCGGGTTCGATTGTCGGTGAGTTGGCACTCATCGATGACGTACCGCGCAGCGCCTCGGTGGTGGCAAAGACCGACTGTCGGCTCGTACCCGTCGATCGGAAGCGGTTTGAGTACATGGTGCAAGAGACTCCATACTTCGCGCTCGCGGTGATGAAAGTTCTTGCCGACCGGCTGCGAGCGAAAAACATTAGGACTCGATCCAACTTAGAGAGTCGCGTCTAATTCAGTTGGGAAATCCCCCAAGTTTGCCTGCACGCCGAAGTTCTCGAGCGCGGTCGCGCCGAGCAGGTAGAGCGAATCCGTTGGGGCGAAGATGACAGGGCACGTCAGCGATTCGTCCAATTGGGGAATCGTTAAGACCGCCTCCCCGAGTGATCGCCGATCACGCCGGCCATCCGCGAGAATCAATTCGCGCGTTCGCAGGGGACCGATCCCAATCTCGTCCAGCCTTTTTTCCGGAATGAAGGAGTAAAGCGCCCCGGTGTCAACCCAGAAATCTTCATCGAAAAATCGGGACCGCTCACTCGGATTTGCCACCCTCACGCGGACCTGAAACATGCCCTTAGTTCGAGCCTCTTTTTAAAGTATAGTCTTCGCGGACGGCTAAATCCGCGAGGGCGCGACGCACGGCATCTGGCTCACAGAAATCGGGGACACCATATTTCCTATTACTACTTATGCCAGCGCGATCATTATCCCTGAGAATAAATCGGAAAGACGGGGTTCCCCCGTTGTTTTATGCCAAAAATTTGTGCGAACTTTACAGACATTTTCCCTTCGGGCAAGTATGCTCGCACGCGGGCCTTTAATCACGCGAGCCGCCTCGCACCGGAACGTAGCGAGGCGGGGCGGAAGCTCGCCGCGAGGATTTCGGGGCCTGCCAGAACTTTTTTCAAGCCGACAAAGGCTGAGGAGTACGAAACTTGGCTAATATTCGCTTGCAACGCCTCTTCAACAGAAATGAATGTGCTGTAATCGTGGCGATGGACCACTGTTTCTTTGGCGGACCGGGAGAGGGTATGAAAGATCTGGCAGAGACTGCGCGCAAAGTGGAGCCTTGTATTGACGGCGTTCTACTCTCGCCGGCGATGCTTTCTCATTGCCAGGACGCGTTCAACTACAAGGGCGCTCCCATGGCTGTCGCGCGGATGAATTGGAGTACGACGATTCACTCCCAGGGGAACACCGAGTCTGCGACCGTCGCGGCCTTCACTGCGGCCGAAGCTCTGAGCTTAGGGGCAGATGTTGCGCTGATCGCGCTGACGCTGGAAACCGGGAATGGACGTACCGATGCGCATAACATTGCCATTTTCCGGCATATCTGTCGCGAGGCCAAGGAATTGGGTATGCCGGTGATCGGTGAGTGTGCACCCGTGGATTGGGAAAACCTGCCTCCCGACGAGTTGCAACCGAGGGTATACCGGGGCGTCCGAATCCTTGCTGAGCTCGGCGCTGATGCCATTAAAGTTACCTACACAAAGTCCTTTCAGGAAGTGACCGCGAGTTGTCCCGTTCCGGTACTGGGACTAGGGGGAGCCAAGTTGCCGACCCAACTCGCCGCCCTGCAACTAGCCGCTGACGAAGTAACTGCGGGAGCCCGGGGTGTCGTGTTCGGACGTAATGTGTTTCAATCTCCTGATCCGCGTGCTTTCCAGCAAGCCCTCTGTGAGGTGGTGAAGCACGGACTTGCTCCGGAAGCGGCGGCACGCAAGTACCGCTTAAGCTAGATCGACGCCGCGGAAACGCTGCGGAGGAACCAGCCCGCCGCGGTGTTCGCGTCCGGGGCGATCATCACGAGGAATTCATAAGAGGCTTGCAGCGATGACATTTGCTTCAGGTTTGAGTTTCCCCGAAGGTCCAGTTGCGCTGGCCGATCGGAGTTGGTTGTGCGTGGAGGGCGGGCCCGAACGCGGGTGCGTTACCCAGATCAGCCCCGACGGCAAAACGAAACGGATTGTGGCCAAGACTGGGCGGCCTAACGGTCTGGCAGTCGATACGGAGGGTTACATCTGGGTGGCGGAATCCAAGACACCCTCGCTTCTACGGCTGACGCTTGATGGAAAAACGGAAGTCGTGGCGACCGCTTGTGACGGCAAGCCCTTCCTTTTTCCCAACGACCTCTGTCTGGGCCTGGATGGAGGGATTTATTTGACCGATTCGGGCGTGCATATCGATGAGTTCGCGCCTGGTGGAAAGATTCGGTCGGATTACTTGCAGGCGAAATATGACGGGCGTATTTACCGTGTCGACACAAAGAGTGGCAAGGTCCGTCTTCTCGATTCCGGCATCAAATTCACGAATGGAATTGCCTTCGGACCGGACCGCGCCCTCTACGCGAATGAAACTCTGACGGGAATGATTTACCGCTATGAGTGGGAGGACGGCGACAATATCGGTCCGCGCCAAGGCTTCGGAAACGTCATTGATCCGAACGCACCACCAGGATGGAAAGGCCCCGATGGCATGGCGTTCGGCTTGGATGGCAACCTCTATGTTGCCGTATTCGCTCAGCAGGACATCACGGTTCTGGGACGTGACGGCTCAGTGGTAAAGCGCCTTCGCACCCAAGGAAAGCTGCCCACGAATTGCGCCTTCGGTTTGCCCGGGCAAAAGAAGCTCTACGTTACCGAGTATGAGTTCGGGCAGATCGAAGTGTTCGACTTGGAGACCGACGGTTTGCCGCTATACGCCTGACGATCGGCAGAGGGGATCGTCCTAGCGCGGCTGCCACGGCCTGTCCGCCTTGCTACGCCCCGTGTTCGATGGTGAAAACCTCTTCGACCACTCCATTACGGACCCCAAACATGCGACTGTGGAGGTGAACGGTACCATCGTGATAATGCACAGCCAACTCGATCTTGTCGCCGACTTCAGGAGCGGCGGCAGGACTGAGGAGTTCGATCGGCGCATGCTCGGCGTGGAGGGCTTTCACCCGCAACCCGGCGATTCCCTTGACGCTGGGAAGTCCCCTCTCGCCGCTGATGGCCTTTACCCCGGCGTCCACAATAATCCGCTCGCCTGGTGTTTTGCTGACCACCGTAGTGAGAACGCTGAGGGCAGGCCTGAAATCTGGAGCAGACGGCGCATACCAGGTATCCATCAGCAAAAACGACCCTGCCTGGTTCTCGGTCACTCCGGGGTAGGGTCCGGCGATCCGATAGTCACCGGTGCCTCCGCAGCTCACGATCTCGACTGGAATGCCCTCTAGTTCGATCATCTTCTTCGAGCCGACCAGCCACTCCATCGCCTGCGTGACAACCTTCTCCTTATTAGGGCCGGGTGGAAGCGGCTGGAGATGGCCCTCGTAACCCATGAGGCCGCGAAACCGGAGGCCGCTTTCCACGACGTGCTTCGCCAGGGCCACGGCGGGTTCACCGGGTTGAACACCGCAACGCTTCAGTCCCAAATCAATATCCACGACTACGTTTAGCTCGGCATGTGTATCGCGTGCGACGCGCGCCATATCCGCAACCACGCGGGCATTGTCGACGGCAGCGATGACGGGAACCTGGCGTGATAGTTCCGCGAACCGGCGGATCGGCTGCTCGCCGGCAATTTCGTTCGCCAACAGGATGCTCTTGATCCCGTGTCCGGCCAGCGCCTCGGCCTGCCATAAGCGTGCGCAGCATATGCCAACGGCCCCAGCCTCCATCTGTCGCGTCGCGAATGCCAGCACCCGGTGATTCTTGAAGTGCGGCCGCACTTTACTCGCCTTATCGCGAAAGAAGGCAGACATCTTCGCCAGGTTGGCCTCCATGATTTGAAGGTCAACAAGCAAAGCTGGCGTGTCAACAGCCTGAACCGGCGTCTTCATCAAGAGGTCCTTTCGCAAGTTCGAAGCAAGCGGGGCCACCTTGGGTCTCAGGGCAGAACTTCCTTGTAAAGCGTGACAACCACGCTTTCCATCAGATCCGGCGCGGTGTGGTCAAAGAAGTTTTTGATGTAGGTCGTGTTGCAGTGAAAGTCAAATGCTTCCTGGCTCTTGAACTTTTCGATGAAGGTGATCGTGCGGGGATTATCGATGGCTTGGTTCAGTTCGTAGCGAATGTAACCGTCCTCTTTGTGGGTGGGTTTGATCAGGACATGAAGCGCCTGGAGCAACTCCTCATCCTTGCCGATTTTCGCACTAAACTGCGCCACACAAACAATCTCATTGTCGACTTTTTTCAAGATAGGACCTCCTCCAATTTTGAATTTACCCTTAAGTATCCCGCGAAATCATACTCCTTTGACGATGCCTTCGCTGAATCCTTCAAACATCATGGCCACAGACGTGGCCCCTGCGTCCTGATGGCCCAGCGTCCGTTCCGCCGAGAATCGTGCCTTGCCGAACCTGGCGATCAGGTTTTTCGTCGAGGCCGCGCCCACCGCGGCAGCTTCCGCGGCGTCACGCAGGGAATTGGCAAGAGTTTCGCCAGCATCGGCCCCGCGGCGCAATGCTTTTACGGCTGGGACCAGAGCGTCCATCATGGTCTTATCGCCCACCTGAGCTTTGGTCTGCCTTTGCACGGCGGCGAGACCCGCCTCACAGGCAGAGGAGAAGGCCGCGCAATCCAACTCACTTTCATTGCCCACTGCGTCCGCCATGCCCATGAAGAAGCTCCCGAACAAGGATCCGGTAACCCCGCCATCCACGCCCATGATCGTCCAGCCGAGCCGGTCGATCAGCGCGCTGAGGCGCTCTTCCTCCTTCGTCGGCAAAGCCTTCTCCAGCAGGCCCATCGCACGGTGCATGGTTGTTCCATGGTCGCCGTCTCCGCCCGCCGAGTCGAGTTCAGACAATAGAGTACAACCGCTCCGCACGCGGCCGATGGCGCCTGTCATCATCATTACGAACAGTCCCTTGTCAATCCGTGTGCCCATTGAAACTCCTTGCCATCTCCTTTACCGGACGACGAGGTAAGGTGTGTCACAGGGTGCATCCCACAGCCTGAGAAGCTCGCGGTCCAAGCGAGCAATGAACAACTGGAAGCCTGCCTGTTCCTGTGCGGTGATGTACTCGCCGACCAGGCCCCGCAAGAGTTTTATCCCTCTCGCATTCAAAAGGTGGCTGACACGCCGGAAGACGATGAAAGAGTTCCATCAACGTGGTCGATCCCATGCCGTTGGCGATGACGAGCAACTCTTCACCTGTCTTAACCTCCAAGTCCTCGATCAACCGGTTGAGCATGATCTCGGCCGTCTCGTCTGCGGTCTTCAGCTTCATGCGCCCAGAACCCGATTCCCCGTGCTGGCCGGCGCCGATCTCCATCTCGTCTTCGCCTAGAGGCGAAAGCTCCAGGCCGGTGGAGGGGTGGGTTGCGGTACGGGCCGCGACGGAAACTGTTCGCATATTCAGCGCCATCCGCTCGGCAATCACTTTTATCTCGTCGAGCGACTGGCCTTCCTCCGCCGCTGCCCCTGCCACCTTGTATACCGGCAGGAAGCCGATCAATCCACGACGCTCCTCGGGCTTATCACGCGGGCCAGAAGCAATGTCCTCCTGCGTGAGGACCATCTTCACATTCAGCCCCTGTTTCTTTGCCAGCTCCATGGTGATGTTGGAGGAAATGACGTCGCCAGGATGATTAAGGACTACGAAGAGCACGCCTGCGCCGCGGTCTGCCAGCTTGATGGCTTCGAGGCAGCGGGGGGCGCCCGGGGCGGCAAAGATCTCGCCCGGCACGCTAGCGTCAAGCATGCCCATGCCCACAAACCCGCTCAGACCGGGCTCGTGGCCGCTGCCGCCCAACGTCACGATTCCTACTTTTCCCAGGCCTTTGGGGACCGCGCGGACCACCAGGTTATTCCTCGCCAACTTCACCTTGTGGGGATAAGCCAGAACGTACCCTTCCAGGAGTTCCTGCACCAGGTTTTCAGGATTGTTAATGAATTTCTTCATCTTCATATTTGCCAACCTCGCCGCTAGTGTTGCGTTCGGAAAATACGTTTACCGTAGAGCCGCCCTTTAGGGCGGCACATGCCGGGCTAAAGCCCGGCGCCTGGAGTTTCTACATTGGCAGGGCGCTCTATCTCCGAATTCCTCTGCCCTCGCCCTCTTGGGGGAGAGGGTGGATCGCATCCGGCGCTTTCACCAGCCGGTGCGAGACGGGTGAGGGGGTCCATGCCCGAGCGTCTTATCCAAACGCCTCCGGTAACGACCACACGGCGTCCAAGATTTTTTGCACAAACTTAGTGCTCCGCAGCAAGCACCACGCCGCTGGTTCGGTGTCCGTCGGCGTGTGGCGGAGTTCGAGCGCTTTCTGGATTTGCGCGCCGCCCCAAGCAAGAGAACGCGTGGTGCGATAGGGATGCACGCCCTTCATGGTTTCCGCCGCGCCCGCGGTTGTTGACCCCCTCACCCCCACAACAAGCAGAACGTGGGGCCCCCTTCTCGCCCCGGCTGATGACAACGCCGGTGGCTCGCCACCCTCTCCCCCAAGGGGGCGAGGGGAACGAATTCACGAGAACGGTCCATGATCACCGGAACCACCCCCGGCCCCGACACTTTCGTTCCCTTGCTTCGAAAATGTAGAAACTCAAGATGCCGGGCTAAAGCCCGGCGCTACAAGAGCTTGCCATTCGGCGCATAGGTAAACATATTTCGAGAACGCAACACTAGCCGCCAAGCCAGACTCTACTCGTCATTCGGAAAATCTTTCCACCGAAATCCTCAAACAGATCCTCGTAATTCCATTGCACTGGGCAAGCACCCTCCCTGGGCGGATCCCAAGACTTTAAGAGTCTACGTCGAGGAAATGCAGAATATACGGGCTTCCAATCTTTCAGTCAACAGGGCGCACCCCGGCGCGGCGAAAGGTGGAGGCTGATTTGGGCGGGGACAATCTCTTCTGTTGCGCTGCAAGGCAACTAAAATGTACCCGCCGCATGCCTCCGACGATTGCCCTGCTCTTCGCGGTGAAATTCGATTGCGCCAAAAAAACATCATTTTGTTATACGTCAGATCCTATTTTCTGATTTATAAGTTAGGGGGCCATTGAGCACACCTCGGATTTTGGCCGCATTGGCTGAGCGCTTCTGGCGTTCCCATGTCTGACCTTGGCGTGGAGGGCTTGACCCATATTCACGCGGGGAGAGGGCGCCGGGGCGAAGTAACCCTTTTATCGACATGATGCAAGCTCGCCGCCGGCTCAACGGAGGAGACTGTGAATCATAATCCGCAGGATTCGCCAACGGCCACTTTAGCCTCCTCGACGATAGGGACGGACCGCGGAAAACAAGGGCGGTTCAAGCCGGTCCTTTCTCTCTGGGCGCTGGTCCTCTTCGGGCTGGCTTTTGTGGGCCCCACAGCTCCCTATACATTTTTTGGCGTGGGTTCAGTGCAATCACGTGGTCACTTCTCGCTGGTTTACTTGATCGCAATGGTGGCCGTAAGTTTTACCGCCGTCAGCTACGGGCGCATGGCCGCGGCTTTCCCGGAAGCCGGTTCCACTTACGCCTATGCCTCCAAAGCGATTCATCCGGTCGTGGGGTACCTGGCGGGCTGGGTCATGATTCTCGACTACATTCTGATGCCGATGCTCTGCGTCATCATCATTGGCGTGACCTCCAACAAGCTTCTTCCTGCTGTGCCCTATTCGGTTTGGGTTATCTTTGCGGCTTGCGCCATTACCGCCATCAACCTGAGCGGCATCGAGATGACCATGCGGGCTACCATCGTATTCACCATCATTCTCTCGGTGTCGGTCGTCTGGTTTTTTGCCGCAGCCATTCGCGCCTTGCTGCATGGTGTGGGGCTGGGGACTTTGATTTCTCTGAAACCCTTTTACAATCCCGCGACCTTTTCCCTAAAAGCGGTGATGGCCGCGACACCGGTGGCGGTGCTCTCCTTCCTGGGCTTTGACGGGATCTCCACGCTCGCGGAGGACGCCAAGAACCCGCAGAAGGACATCGGACGCGCCACCGTGCTGGTTTGTTTCATTGCCGGCGGCCTTTTCATCCTGCAAACCTATTGCGGCCAATTGCTCTGGCCCGATTACTCCACCTTTTCTCCCATTGAAACCGCCTTCAGCGACATCGGCAGGCTGATCGGCGGACCCGGCCTGTTCTACCTGATTGCCTTCTTGGTGGTCGCTCAGGCTTGGGCCAGCGGCATCACGAGCCAGGCGAGCGCCTCACGGTTGCTGTTTGGAATGGCCCGGGACGGAAAACTCCCGCACCTGGTTTTTGGCTACGTTCATCCCCAGCGGCGCACGCCGATTTACAGCATGCTTCTGATGGGCGGAATCGCACTTGGCGGGGGCGCTCCTGCTGAATCTCGACAAAGCCGCCGAGCTCGTGAACTTTGGCGCCTGCGCGGGCTTCATGGTGGTGAACCTCTCCGTGATCGGACATTACTTTTTCCGTCTGCGACAGCGCGGCGGGCTATGCTTGTGGGTCAACCTTGCCTCACCCGTCGTCGGCTTTCTAATTTGCGTGTGGATCTGGTTGAGTGTTTCACCGCTTGCCATGAAAGTCGGTTGGGCGTGGACGATTTTGGGCCTCGTCTACCTGTTTCGCCTCACCCACGGCTTTCAAAAACGGCTGGGGAATGCCGAGAGCGCGGCGTGATTTTGAATCACCGAAACGTGTTCCCCGGCGATTGACAGGTGCAGAGAATGATGCGGTGGCCTTTCCACTAATGGATGCCACCGGTCTCACGATTCAAAGGAATGTGAAATGTCCAAACGAGCTTTCACCTACGGTGCGTACAAGCTGTTTGCCGTCGCACTCGTGTCCTGCGTCATCGGCTTGGGGCTCGCCAACTCGGGCCCGGTGGCTCGACTGGGATTTAGCGACGATGATGCAGGGAGCCTCCACGAAGGTGGATCATCCGCGATGGGGGCCCCGCCGGGCCAGTTCATCGCACTCAGCGCGGATAAAACTCATCTAGTAAACACGTTTTCCAATAAGCCGGTCTACATCAACGGGGAGGACGCGTTCGACTTGGCGGTCCAGTTGTCCAGCAACTCGGATATCGACACCTATCTTGCTGATCGTGCTTCAAGGGGAATCAATCTTATTTGGGTCGCCCTCGCGGACAATGCCTACCACGACCCCAAAGGAAGTCAAAAGAATGCGTTGGGCCAGTCTCCCTGGGGGGGCAATGCCAATTTCACGAACGAAAACCCGAGTTATTGGGCGCATGTCGACGACGTTGTCCGCCGCGCGGGCGCTTACGGGATCACGGTTCTGGCCGGACCGGCATTCGCCGGCGCCTTTGGCGGATGCTCTGAAAGCGGTGGTTATTGCCCGGACCTCAAGAGCGCCTCGGATGCCGTAATGACGGATTACGGGGTGTTTTTGGGAAGACGATATAAATCCTATCCCAACATCGTTTGGTTGATCGGCGGCGACGCCAACATCAGTGGAGAAGGCAGCGCGCAATATAACAAGTTGAATGATATGGCGCTGGGGATCAAGTCTGCAGACCCCAATCACCTGATGGTGGTGGAGGCCGCGAACAGCAAGACTGGCGGCGAGCCGAGTTGGACGTATTTCGGCAGCGCGTCCTGGCTCGACGTTCACACCATCTATACGACGTGTTTCTGTAAAGACTTCGGGACTCATATGATGGACGTGCTTTCGCAGGCGAGTTCAGGCTACAGCGGAGGTCACGTTCCGTTCTTTGTCGTCGAGGACTGGTATGAAGGGGAGCATGGCACCACTCCTTCTCAACTCCGCCAGGAGGCTTACCAGGCCGTTCTCAACGGAGCCTACGCCGGCGGGATGTTCGGCAACAATGCAATCCTGGCGTTCTCGGCCAAATGCAGTGACACGATGGGCAAAACGTGGCAAAGCCAGCTCAATTCCCCAGGGACGCGGGGCCGCGAATACCTGGGGCGACTCATGCGAAGCCGCGAGCATTGGAAGATGGTTCCAGACATCACCCACGCCGTGGTCACGTCAGGCTACGGATCGGGATGGACACTTACAACGACTTCGAGGACCAGCGACGGCCAGACGATCATCGCCTACGTCCCGACGGGGAGTAGTGCAACCTTAACGGTGGACATGAGCAAGATCACGAGCCGCAGCAACCAGGCGAATTGCTGGTGGTACAACCCCAGAGACGGCCGGGCAACACTGATCGGAGCCTATGCGAATACTGGGAGCCGTAACTTCACGCCGCCCGACTCGAACGATTGGGCATTGGTTATCGATGCCGCGGACGCATATTTGGCCGCTCCTGGGAGCGCGGATTTGTGAAAATAACTCACCCTCTCTTTGAGATGCATCGCCCCATCGACGATAATTTAGTTGGGCGTTACCAGGTCGATCCTCAGTCAAGACACGCGTCCTACCCTTCTCCACCAACGTCTCGAGAGGGCAAGAGCGGCATGTTGATCGAAGTACAGTTTACGAGAAAGATTTGTCGGAAACTGATAGACATTGTATCTCTTGGTGGATATTCTCGCCCTGGAATGGCCGATCACGGCAAGCTAACCATCAGTGACAATAGCGAACTAGGTCGGGGCCATGCCCATTCGGCGAGGTTAAGACTGCATTACTGAAGGTTTGCGGTTTCCCCTCTCTCCCTTTCCGAGGTCACGTCGCGGAGGAGCAGGACCAGTGGGAAACATGCTGCGCGCGGGGACTTGGGAGGATAGTGTACCCTCTCCAGTGAAACTCAGGAGGTAAACCCATGTTGGGATTTAAGGCCACGCGTGTGAGGCTTTTCCTAGCTGTCCCCTGTCTCGTGATGTTGCTGTCCCCAATGCTCTGGGCCCAGCTTTATACGGGTACAGTAACGGGAGTGGTTTCGGACCCTTCGGGCGCCGTCGTTCCCGGCGCACAAGTCCAACTGGTGGATGAACAGAAGGGGTTTACTTCCACGGCGACCACCGACACCGCCGGGAGCTACCTTTTCCGCAGTGTGCCTCCCGGGAGTTACAGGGTTACCGTGCAAGCTCCGGGCTTCAAGAGCGAAACGCGGGGCGGCATCATCCTGGAGGTCAACCACAACGTGACGGTGAACTTTGCCCTGCAAGTGGGGGCGGCAACTCAGTCCGTAGAAGTTACGGGACAAGCGCCGGTGCTCGACGCCCAGGACGCCGTCACCGGCCAGGTCATTGATCGCAAATACATCAACGACCTCCCCCTCGTCGGCCGCTCGCTTTCGGACTTGGCGTTCCTTACGCCGGGCGTAGTGGAAGTGGACAACACCTGCCCGACCGATAATCAGAGCCCCGGAGCAAACATTAGCGGCTGTCCTCCAAATAACTTCATCTCGAACGGCAGCCGCATGGCCACCTCCAATTTTGTGATTGACGGTACTTCCACGGCCTACCCGACTCACGCGATTATCTGGCCTACCTACGAACCTGCGGTTGACTCGGTGGAAGAATTCGCCGTACAGGAGTCAAACTTCAGCGCGGAGTTCGGCTTCACCGGCAGCACGGTCACCAACATCGTGACGCGCTCGGGAAGCAATCAATTCCACGGGAGCGGCTACGACTTTTTGCGCAACCGGGCGCTGGATGCCAACAATTTCTTTAACAATGAAGGCGGCGTTCCCCTCCCGGCGCTGCGCCTGAACGATTTTGGGGCCACCGTGGGCGGTCCGATCCAAAAGAACAAGACCTTCTTTTTCTTCGACTACAACGGAATTCGGAAACAGACTCTGAGTACCTGGAACTCCGGCCTGCCCGACGCGGCGGAGAAGGTGGGAAATTTTGGCGAGCTCTGCACGGCTGGCTACTTCGCCGGTGGGACATTTGGACCCAATGGGATGTGCTCAAACCCTGCTGGACAACTGTGGGATCCTTATACGAGTGTCTATAACGCCAACGCGGGTGGCCCCGTACGCTCCGGGTTTATCCCGTTCAATAATATGGCCACCTACCAGAGTCCCGGGAATCCCAACCTCAATGGCACCGGTTATCAGCTTGCGGCGACCCCTGGGAACCTGATGGATCCCGTCGCCCTCAAATATATGGGCTTTATGCCGCTTCCCAACTTGAATGTGGGAACCTCTGCTTACAACCCCTACACCAATTGGGTAGGATCTCCCGCCTTCGTAACCAGCATCAATTCCTTCGACGTCAAAGTCGATCACCGCTTCACGGAGAATGATCTTCTGAGCGTGAAGTACTCGCAGAGCAAAAACCTCATACCACCGTTCCCCTGTTATAGTGCGTCTGATCCCGCCGATCCTTGTACTACGGGCACGAACGTCGCGACGGCGCACTTAGTCGCCATCAACTATAACCACTCCTTCGGCCCCGCGCTCCTTTTGACGGCCACGCTCGGGATCACGCGGGGATTCTTCCAGAATGGGTCAGTAGGCAACGAGCCCCAGTTCAAGGGCCTCTCCCCATCGGCCACGGCCGGTATGCCGGCCTACATGGACAGATCAGGCATTTCATGGATGCCGGCGGTCAGCTTCGACGACTATTCAGTTCCGGGCAATATATTCGGTTCGGCCGTTGGCCAGGTTGGGACGGAACCCTGGTGCTGTGAGCGCGAGGGCAACGACATCAACGACCTGAGGACGGCGCTCGCCTGGGTTAAGGGTAACCACAGCATGAAGTTCGGATTTGACGGCCTGATGTATCGATTAAACTACATCCTCCCCAGCTATCCCGCCGGATATTTCACTTTTAACCCTAGCAGCACCTCCGAGTTCCCGACTTCGGGGGGTGGCGATGACATCGCGAGCTTCCTTACCGGAGTGGGTGGGCCAGGGTCGTATGGCAACTATGACGTGCCGTTTGCAAGCGCAACGCAAGCCTTTCAATACGCACAATTTATCCAAGACAATTGGAAGGTCAGCAAGAAGCTCACGCTGAATCTCGGCTTCCGTAACGAGATCAACGTGCCCCAGACCGAGCGTCACAACCGTATGAACGAACTCGACCTGAACGCGGCGTCGCCGCTCCAGGTTCCGAGCTTGGGAACGCTCCATGCTGGCGAGATCTACATGACCCCCAGCAACCGGAGCAACTACCTTGCGAATTATCACAACGGCGGACCGCGGCTGGGCTTTGCTTATAGCCCCACTAACAACCTGGTGATTCGAGGTGGATATGGAATTTACTACTCGATAGGTAATAACGAAACGTCAAACGCGGGCGCACCCGGATCCCAAGGCTTCGACCAAATCACGCCTTGGCTCACCACTTACCAGAACGACGGCGCAACACCCTGGGGGAGATTTAGCGATCCCTGGCCGATTGTCGGGCCCAATCTTCCGGTCGGCAGCAGTTTGGGGTTATTGAATAACGTCGGTTTCGGCCTCAGTTCGCCAATACCCCGCGAAGATTCCACCACTCCTTATGCGCAGAACTGGAGCTTTGGAATTCAGAGGCAGTTGCCTTCCGGCATTCTCGTGGATGTGTCCTACCTCGGTAACAAGGGTACGCATGTTCTACAGAATGTATACAACTGGGACCACCTTGGCCCCCAAGTGGAACAATACACCTCCGAGCCAGATCGCCACGCTCAAGACCTATGTCCCCAATCCTTTCGACGGGATTATCACCAATCCGACCAGCTCGCTTTCGAGTTCGCAAGTGCCCGCTTACCAACTCCAGTTGCCGTACCCGCAGTTCACGAGCGTCAATGGTGACAACGCACCATGGGACAATACCAGCTACAACGCCCTTCAGGTAAAGCTGGAGAAACGCTTCGCCCACGGGCTCCAGTTCCTGGTGACCTATACCTGGTCGAAATCCATCGACGAAGGGTCCTTGCTAGGGGGCGCCGGCGAGCTTGGCAGCTTTACGAGCCTTCAAGACCCCAACAACTACAAGCTCGAACGGGGTTTGTCAACGTTTGACATTCCGCAAGTATTTCAGCTCGCCTACACCTACGAACTACCGATTGGCCGCGGCAAAGCTTTCGCCGGCAAGGCCAATTCAGTGGTCAATGGCATCATTGGTGGATGGCAAACCACCGGCATCTGGCGGTTTAATGAAGGTCGGCCCCTAGCCTTGGGGCTCGCGCAAGGTCTGAGCCTGCCGACCTACGGAGGGCAACGGCCGGATCTGGTTGGCAGACTGGCCTGCGCCTCCGGTTCCTGGAATGACCGCTTGAACAACTATTTCTCGAACCCGCAAGTGGTGGTCACTCCGCCTTCTTATGCGATCGGCACGGCGCCGCGGACGGATGGAAGCTGCCGGCAGCCGGGACAGGATAACGCCAACCTGTCGATTTTTAAGGAATTCCCGCTCTCGAAGTTCCGCGAGGGCGCCCGCATCGAATTCCGGCTGGAAACCTACAATGCATTTAATCACCCGCAATTTGCAGGACCCAATACCACTCTCAATTCCGGCAGTTTTGGAGTGATCACTTCCCAGGCAAACCAACCGCGACAGGCCCAGGCCGTCTTGAAAGTGTATTGGTGAGGGGGCTGTGACTTTCTGCCCGCCAAGGCTCGTTGCAGCCCTAATCCTCGCCAGTTCCGTTGTGGTTGTGCGAGCTTCCCTGAGTGCGTACGGCCAAGCGGTTGCTGAACACGGCCAGCAGAAGTATGCTGACGCCCGGCAAACCCTAGGGGCCGCGGAAGCAGCGCAGGGCCAATTTATGGCCCTCAGCCCCGATAAGACTCACTTGGTGAACACATTCACGAACCAGCCTGTGTTCATTACCGGTGATACGGCTTACGCCCTTGCCGTTCAGCTTTCGTCAAATTCGGATATTGAAGCCTATTTCTCAAATCGACAGGCCAAAGGGATTAACCTGATATGGGCTGCACTCGTTGATGCGGGTTATCACGCTGACGCAAAAACCGAGAACGACGCCGCAGGCAACAACCCTTGGAGCGGTGGCGCTGACTTTACAGGGATGGTCAGCGCCACCGCTTATTGGGACCATGTGGACTATGTGCTTCGAAGGGCGGCGGCCCATGGCATCACGATTCTAGCTGGAACGGGTTTTACCGCCACCTTCCACAACTGCAATTCCTCCTACTACGCCAGCATGGCGTCAACCTCGGACGCCACATTGACAGCCTATGGCCAGTTCCTGGGCGATCGCTACAAATCCTATCCAAACATCATCTGGCTGATGGGGGGGACGCCAACCTGAGCCTTTGTGGCAGTGGTCTCGCGAACAAGCAGAACGCCATTGCAATGGGAATCCTGTCTCGCGACCCGCAGCACCTGATGACGATCGAGGCCACCAGTAATAATTGGGGTGAAGCCAGCGCCACGCATTGGCTGCCTTACACTCGGGGGGTGAGGAATCCGAATGGGTGGATCACGCTCGGCACTATCTACCCCAAGGGGTCGCCCGCTAAGGCCTTCGCGCTGGAGATCGATCAAATTGTTTCCCAGAATGCGACGGAAAGATCGGCTGACCCGTTCGCCCCCTACTTCAGCATGGAAGATCCTTATGAGACGGAGCCCAATGAGCTTCCTTACAACAGTCAGCAGTTGCGGCAGGAAGGTTACACCGAGGTTCTAGCCGGTGCTTATTTGGGCAGACTTTTTGGCAGTGGTGCTATATGGCCTTTCAATTCCACTTGCTGCGAGGCTGCCGGCTATAAGTGGCAGACGGATCTTGATGCTACACCCTCCTTTGATCAGCAGCGCCTTGGTCAACTCTTCCGCAGCCGCGAGCATTGGAAATTGGAGCCGGATATCAACCATACCGCCGTGAGGGATGATTACGGTTCAGGAGTGACCCTTACCGCAACTTCGAGAACCCGTGACGGCCAGACCATAATCGCCTATATTCCGAACGGCAACGCAACAACGCTGGCGGTGGACCTGAGCCGGATTACAAGCGCCGGTAATCAGGCCGTCTGCTGGTGGTTAAATCCGTCCTCGGGCGCTGCGAGCCGGGTCGGAACATACGCGAATTCTGGAACGAGAAATTTTACGCCGCCCGATTCAAACGATTGGGTGCTGGTTATCGACGATGCGAGCGCGAATCTACCGGCGCCAGGAAGTCACGACCTCGTAAATTCAAGTCGATGAAAACAATCCTGTTCATTCGCCTTAGTACGATAGCTGGATCAAGCCAAGCAAGATTTGGCACGTCACGCTCTTGAATTGTGGGCCGCGACTCGCGCAGAAGTCAAAGGATGGATCAATCCATGGAAGAACAGTGCAACGGTCAGAGCATGGTTGCGGCAGCGTGCGTAATGTGCGCTCTGCTGCTGACGCCGGCTGCGAACGCTCAATCGGGGGGTGGCGTGACCCCACTCACAGTGAGCGCCAACCACCGGTACCTCGTCGACCAGAACCATGTTCCCTACCTGTTGCAGGGCGATGCGGGTTGGTCTTTGATTGTTGCCCCCAACGACGAGGAGGTGGAGCAGTATCTACAGAACCGCAGAGACAAGGGATTCAACGCTGTGCTGGTGGAGTTGATCGAGCACAAGTACAGCAAAAAGCCTCCGTTGAACGCGGCGGGTGATGCGCCGTTCTTGACGCCGGGGGATTTCACCACGCCCAATGAAAAATATTTTGCCCACGCCGATTGGGTCATTCGCAAAGCCGGCGAATATGGTCTCCAGGTGCTCCTGACCCCCATTTACCTGGGTTACCTTGGGACGGACGAGGGATGGATCGAGGAGATCAAAAAGCTCGAACCCGAGAAGTGCCTCGAGTACGGCCAGTATTTGGGAAAACGCTACAAGGATTTCGACAACATTATTTGGGTCATGGGCGGGGACCGCAATCCCAGTGACGTCATCGAAAAGGTCGACTTGATCGCTCTGGGGATCCGGGAATTCGACAAGCGCCACTTATTCACTGCCCATGGCAATTCGGAGCCCTCCACGCCCGAGCAGTTCGGAAGCGGCGGGTGGCTGAACGTCAATTCCTCCTATTCGTGTGAGACCGTTCACGAGAGACTTTTCCGGGATTACAACCACCAGCCCGTCTTACCAACTTTTCTCATCGAATCGTGTTATGAAGGGGAGCACAACTCCTCCGAAGTGCAGATCCGCCGGCAAGCCTACTGGGCGGTTCTTTGCGGCGGTTTCGGCCACATCTTTGGCAATAATCCCCTGTGGCACTTCGAGGGCCCATCTCTCTACCCGTTCGAGGGAACCTGGGAGAAGGCGATGGATCTTCCCGGCTCGCAGACCATGATGCACTGGGGAAAACTCTTCCGCTCGCGCCGCTGGTTTGATTTGATTCCGGATCAAAAGCACGAGGTCGTCACCGCCGGCATTGGAGAGTTTCTAGGTAATGATTACTTGGGGGCAGGCCGCACGCTCGACGGCAATACCGTGATTGCTTACATGCCGACCAAAAGGACGATCAAGGTGGACATGAGCAAGGTCTCAGGCGCACGAGCCGTCGCTCGATGGTTCGACCCCAGCAGCGGACGAGTGACCGAGGCGGGCGCCTTTCCAACCGCTGGTATACTGGAGTTTACTCCACCTGCGGAAGGCGATTGGGTTCTGGTGCTCGATGATGCCTCACAAAAACTCCCACCTCCCGGTCAGGGTAGCTGAGGCCGGTTTGATGCCTACCAGGAGCCGGCGGAAAGCCGCCCAAGCTTCGGGATGAGCCCTCGACACGCGGCGCTGACCGGACCTCCGGACCTGCCGCCGCTTTAGCGCAGACCACTTCATGCGCGCGACACGACGCTTCATCACGGCCACCGCGAGCTTGTTTCTTGCGACCTCTTTAGCCTTGGCGCAAGTTCCCGAAAGTGTCTACGACCAGGCGGTCGCTGATTTCGGCCAGCAGAAGTACACCGAAGCCGAGCAGGCTCTGAGGCCGGCCGTAGCCGAGCACCCCCGCGATGCCCGCGCGTTAGGCCTAATGGGCTTGATTCTCGACGCGCAGAAGCAATTCACGGAAGCCGAGACGTTTCATCGGCGCGCCCTCGCGCTCGCGCCAGGCTCCGCCTCTCTCTACAGCAATTTTGGGAACCACTACCTCGCGCAAGGGCAGTCGGGAAGAGCCCGAGCGGCCTACCTCCGAGCGATCGAGCTTGACCCTACCGATCGAAACGCCAACTCGCAGATGGCCCAAATCTCGGTCAATGAGAAGAACGGAGCGCAGGCTCTTAAATATCTCGACCGGCTGCCCAGGGAGGATCAAGCCACGCCTGAGTTCCAGGTATTGCGGGCGCAGGCCCTCAAGCGCGCGGGGCAATCCTCCAGCGCAGAGACGCTGTTGCTAGATCTACTAGGGCGATCGGGGCAAGATCCGCGGGTTGCCTATTCGGTAGGAATGGTCTTCGCCGGCTGGAAAGACTACGCGCGGGCGGAGCAGGCCTTTTCGGCTGCCCTACAAGCCGCTCCGGGCGAGTTCGAGGTCCTTTATAACCTGGGTCTGGCAGCCTTGGGAGCCCATGACTACGATCGCTCTGGTCAGACGTTCCAGGCGGCACTCGACCAGCACCCGACCGACGTGGATTGCATGATAGGCCTGGCACGAGTCAAGGAGGCGTTGAATCAAAATGACCGGGCGGCTGCCGTTCTTTTCCAAGCTCAGCGCGTGGCGCCCGACCGTGCCGACGTTCTCGAATTTCTGGGTAGCGTACTCGACAAACTGGGGTTCTATCGCGAGGCGGCAGCCGTGTACGACCACTGTTTCCAAGTGCATCCGGACGACGACGAGGCCAGGCGGGAGCGCGGCTACGCCTTGGCGCGGGCAGCTCGACTGCCCGAGGCCTTCCAGGACTTGAACTGGTATGTGGAAAGGCATCCGCGCAACCCCATCGGCTTCTTCGAGCTGGCTGCAGTCGAGTCGCTTCAGCAACCGGACAGATCCATCGAGCATTTGAATCGGGCTTTGCAGCTCGACCCGCAGAGGGTGGAGGCTCACCTCGTCCGTGGCGTACTGTTGCGCCAGGAAGGCAAGATTTCGCCGGCGCTCACCGATTTGAAGTTTGTCCTGGACCGGCAGCCGGAAAACTTCCGAGCCTGGGAGGAGCTTGGCGAAGCTTCGCTCGCAGCAGGCCGAAGCCCAGAGGCCTTGTCGGCTTTTCAGAAAGCGGCGGCGCTGGCGCCTCAGAACTCTGAGGTCCTTTGGCGTTACGGCCATGCCCTGATGCGCGCAGGACAAAAAGCGGCAGCAGAGGAGGTCATGGCAAAAGACCAGAGTCTGCGAAAAAACGCGGCGAATCTTCGACCCGCTCCCCCCGATACCCTCGGCTTGGCTTCGCCCGGGGAAACTCCGGCCAGTCTGGCGGCGTTGCGAGACCTCGCGGCCGGCAGCCCCGCCGACTGGAGGTTGAAAATCCGTCTGGGACAGGAATTGCTGGCAGAGGGAAAAGTGCCGGAGGCTCTAGAACTCTTCCGGCAGATCAAGGGTTTCGAACCCGGGGGGATCGTTTCCGCGGAGTGCGGCAGAGCTTTGCTTCATGCCGGGCAGTACCATGCCGCGCGCGAGTTTCTCGACGAGGCGGCCGCAGCGGATCCCTTAAATGCCCAACTTCGCGTGGATGTTGCCCTCGCCGCAATCCGTGACGCTGGCCCGGAAACTGCCTTGTCGGAACTCGACACCGCTCCTGCGGAAGCACGGAATGGTGATTACTACCTGTTGCGCGCCGAGCTGCTGGATACTCTGCGGAGGCCCCAGGAGGCCGCGGAAGCTTTGAATCAAGGTATTCAAGCGTCGCCCACGCAGCCGGACCTCTACCTTCAGGCTGCGTTGTTTCTGGTGACCCATGGAAAGGTTCAGCAGATGGTTGACTTGCTGACGAAAGCAGACGAGGTGGTACCGAATAACCCCCAACTCTGGTTGACTCGGGCCGTCGGACTCGCCATCCTTCACCAGGATGATCCGGCGGCTGCCGCTTTGACCAAAATGGAATCGCTCTGGCCGGAATGGGATCTCCCCTACCTCGTCCACGGTGTGATCCTTTCTTATCGCCTTCGGGGGACAGAAGCGAAGCCCCTGCTGAAAACGGCCATTGCGCTGGGCGCGCACCAAGCGATGGCTTACTACAACCTTGCTTTCGCGATCATCAGTGCCGACCCGGGGGACGTTGCAGAGGCACAAGAGGCCATCCGTGAGGCCATAGCCTTGAGTCCCAAGGACCCCTACATTCAATCACTGGCAGGAAAAATCGCATTTCTAAGGAAGGATTATCCCGCGTCGGTCGAACATCTTCATGCGGCCCTCGAAATCTGGCCGGATATGGTGGAGGCACACGCAAGGCTCAGTGCCACCTATCGCGCCATGGGTGACGAGGCTAAATCTCAGGAGGAGATGAAGGAGTTTTCCCGCCTTAAGGAAGAACACCCGGGCTACCAAACACCTCCCTTCCCAACCAGCGACCTGCTGTTCAGCTTGGACGAACCAAGTTCCCCGCCCTGAGCGGGTGGGGCAAGGAGTTGTCGCGACAGTGGTCGGTCGCTGCAACGGAATCTTTGAAGATTCTAGTCTCGCCGGTTAAATAGGAGCTCACATGGTTAAGCGCCCTCCAAATTCTGGCCGAACTAAGCTGTTTGGGGTCGCCTCACTGACCTGCCTGATCAGCTTGGCGCTCGCTCACTCGAGCCTGGCTCGACTCCGATTCAGCGATGAGGGCGCGGGCGCTGCACAGGGGGTCGGATTATCCGCTACGGCGACCGGAGCCGGCCAGTTCATGGTGCTCAGCCCGGACAAAACTCACCTGATAAACTCCATTACGAAAAAGCCGGTATTCATCACGGGGGAAGCGGCATGGTCCGTGATCGCGCAACCTTCCGATGCCGATGCTGAAATCTATCTCGCGGACCGAGCCGCGCGAGGGTTCAACGCCATCATCGTGAACTTGATCGAGCATCAGTACGCCGATCATGCCCCGGCGGACCGACATGGGGATGCGCCATTCAGCGGACCCGTTCTTTCCACTCCCGACGAAGCCTATTTCGCGCATGCGGATCAGGTGATCAGCCGCGCCTCAGCGCATGGAATCACGGTGTTTTTGTTTCCGGTGTATGTTGGTTACAGCACCGGCCGATGCAATTTTGAGAACGAGGGTTGGGGAACAGACATGGAAACGGCATCCGACGCCGTCATGAGGGATTGGGGCGTCTACGTGGGTAATCGCTACAAAGGTTTCTCGAACATCGTCTATGTCATTGGCGCTGATGCCGATCCACGTAGTTGCGCCCCTCCTCTGGTGGAAAAGCTCAATGCCGTGGCGATGGGGATCAAGTCTGTCGATTCCGTCCATCTGATGGCAGCCGACAACGCCGGCCAACAATCCTCTCTGGACGTGTTTTCCGGGTACTTCTGGCTGGACATCAGCGATTTGTACGGTGGCTCGAATGTCCGCAAGCTCAACGCGGAATATTCCCGTCCCGATTTCCTGCCCTTTTTTCAAGGGGAAGATTGGTACGAGAACGAGCACGGGACCACTCCGCTCCTCCTGCGGACTCGGCAATATGAGAGTGTTCTGAGCGGCGCCTATCTGGGAAGTTTCTTCGGCAACAACCCCATCTGGTGCTTCAATGAGACCAATCCGGCTTCGGCAGTGCCTTGCGAGAACGGGAAAACCTGGCAAAGCCAGTTGGGATCGCCGGGGTCGGTCGGGCAGTCATGGTTCGGGAAGCTTTTCCGGTCGCGCGAGCATTGGAAGCTGGCACCCGACATCAACCACACGGTGGTGACGGCAGGCTATGGATCGGAATCGACACTCACCACGACTTCAAGAACCAGCGACGGCCAGACTATTATCGCGTACATTCCGAACGGGAATGGCACAACCTTGAGTGTCGACATGCGCAAAATCACAAGCGTTAGCAGTCAAGCGAAATGCTGGTGGTTCAATCCTGGTGACGGTTCGACGAAACTGATCGGGTACTATGCGAATGCCGGGAGCCGTGACTTCACGCCGCCCGATTCGAACGATTGGGTATTGGTAGTTGATGCCGCAGACGCGAATTTGGCCGCGCCCGGAAGCAAAGACTTGTGAAGATGAAAGAGAGTTTCGGAGTTTCGATTTTCAATCCCCGGTGTACTTAATCCACATCGGCGAGACCCAAACGATTTCACCATTATCCTGTTCTCCGCGCACATAGTAATAACTCGTCTTATTCTTTTGGGGTTGGTTATCACGCCACGAGAATTCCACTTCCTGCGTGTTGGGAGAAGTCGAGAAAGAGTACTTCCCATCGCGAATAATGACGACTTTGGCGAATTTGGAGGCGCCGCGGAGTTTGATCTTCAGGGTGGGCGGATCGGAAGTGGTGAATTCGTCCCCATCATATGTGAACCGCTCTCGACGTCGGCAAGGATGTTATCCAGGGCAGCATAAACATGTCGTTTTTGAAGGGCGTCGAGAACGGATTCGCGGGTCAGGTCCTTGACGTAAAGAATGCTATAGCTGATGTGCGTGGAGTCATGGTCTGAACTGGCCTCGAATCCAAGCCTGTAACCTTTGTTTAGCGCGTCACTGACATACCCCTTGGGCCGCCACCCGCCAATGGAATCCTTCTCACTGCTGGAGCGGGGCGATCCTGGCATTTCGTAACTCTGGTTATCCAAGAGATTGTCGCTATGATTCAGAAAGATTGGGCTCGTCCAGGCTTTGCCATCGAATGATAGGAGATACTCTGTCCACACGCTCCCGATCGGATTCCACCGTGTGGGGTGAGGCGTGCGAAAGGCGAGCCAGAAGCGGCCTGACGCGTCCACGGCCAGGCGAGGCTGAGAATTTTTCGAAACGCGGCGCAGATAGGCCAAATCGAGCCCCTCCCTTCAGGGCCGGGTCGTATCTACTGACAGTCGCCACACCCCGGGCAGACAAATAGGTTTATGCCAAAAAAACATTTTTTCGTTATATCTAGGCTTGCGGTTTCTGATTTATAAGTATGTGAGCCACACGGTCACATGGGGACCCTTTGAGACTCGATCGATTTCGCGATCCATGGTGGACGGAGCGCAGGGCGGGAGGTTCGCGTCGAGGACTTTTGTACCTGTTGGCGAGTAACAGAGTGCATCCACCATGGTGAGAAGAGGGTCCAATGAGGCTTCTTCCAGGAATCCCAAAACCTTGCGCAAAAATGAGGAGTCCCTTTTCCCCGAGCGGGGGTGACGGCAACAAACAAATCAGAATGTGAGACCGGAGGGACCGATGAACTCTCTAGATTTGGAACATGACGCCTGTGAGTACATCCTTCACGCTGTGCGGAGGAACAAAGCCATCATATTTGACCATGCGGAGAATGCCAAGCTGTGGGACATCCACGGGAAAGAGTTCTTGGATACGATGTCTGGATCGGCTGGCCCGGCGATGGTCGGTCACGCGAACCCCAAAGTGGCGGAGGCCGTGGCGCGGCAAATGGCAAAACTCCCTTCGCACAACATTTTGCACGACAGTGTGCCGATGATCGAGTTTAGTAAGCGACTTGCTGCCATTGCTCCCCGCGGGCTGACCAAAACATTTCTGTGTCCTGGCGGTGGCGATGCTGTTGAAGCTGCCGTTAAATTTGCGATCCGTGTGACCGGGTGCAACGAGGTCATCTCCCTGACGGGCGCATATCATGGAATGTCACTGGCAACCCTCAGTCTGGGCGGAATGCCGGCCCTGCGTAAGTGGTTCCCCGGCGGCATGCGGTGGCCTACCTTCCGGCAGGTTCCTTCCGCAGATGCCTACCGGCCACCCTTAGGCGGAGAAGGCCCTGAAATCTGGCGATCGGCCATTCATGCACTTGAAACGGCCATCGGCGGCGAGGGCTACGGACAGGTGGCGGCGCTCCTCATGGAAGTTGTGCAGGGGCCGAACGGCCACACGGTCTTTCCGCGGGAGTACTATCGGGAAGTGCAACGCGTGTGCCGCGAGCGAAAAGTCCTGCTGATCGTCGACGAAGTCCAAACGGGTTTGGCGCGTTGCGGTGCCATGTGGGCTTGCGACTTATTTGACGTCGTCCCGGATATCATCGTGGCGGGCAAGGCTCTGGGAGGTGGCGTACCGATTGGCGTAATGATCACCAGAAAAGACCTCATCCCCGACGGCATGGAGTCCGAGCCCTGGCACATGCTCACCTTTATGAACCAGCCGCTATCGGCGGCCGCAGGCCTGGCGGTGCTCGATATCGTGGAGGAGGAGCACTTGGTGAACCGTGCCCGCGATCTGGGTGCCGAAGCCACGGCACGCTTCCAGAAGATGGCAGAGCGCTACGACGTGATCGGCGACGTCCGGGGCCCCGGTCTCTTCATCGGTGTGGACTACGTCGAGGATCGGAAGACCAAAACGCCCGCTTCCGCCGCCTGTGTGTTGGCTTGGGAGTTCGCGCTTGACCACGGCCTGATCACCCAGTTTGGCGGCTTAAGCAGCAACGTTTTGAAGTTTAAGCCACCGCTCACCACGCCGGCCGCGGACTTCAGGAAAATGCTCGATCTCTGCGAGGAAACGACGGCGTTCATCCAACAGGAAGTTGAAAAGATGCGAGTTTCAACGCATCGAGCGAGTGCCCCAACGGGCGAGGTGTAAATATGCACAGATACCCGGATTGCGATTCTCGAAGACCCGAGGCATCTCTCGGGTAGCCCTCGTGGCGTTGTTCCCGATCATCGCCAGGTTGGGTAGGGAGACCAATACCGCGAAATCGTGCAAGCTGTCGAGCGCACCCACCCGGGAGGCAATATTGATGTCGAACTCGACGATTGGGACCTCGATCATGACAAGATCCTTCGTTGGATTGCCGATGGGGGCGGGCCTAACCTTACAATCGTTCCCGACGTGTGGCCGGCCGAATTCGCTCCCGGACTCGATTCCTATCCTGATCGCCTGCCCGCGGGTTTCCTAAATAATTTCAACCCAATCGTGTGTGAACGTTGGCAATCTTAGGATCTGATTCAAGGTTTGATTTGGGCGGCTTCCACCAAGGCATTGCTTCCCCGGGCGAACTTGTGTGACCGTGCACGCACCTCGCCCGCCTCAAATTGGCAGGATTTGCTTTGGGGGCAGCTAAGAAATTCAATCGACCTCCTCCGAAATCGTCACCGGGAAGATCGTGTGCGATATTTGAATTCTCTTGTGCTTTTGAGCTGATTCGGACCGCTGGTTGTCCCATTTTGTTTTTGAACGGGGAGTGCGGCGATGAAAATTCTGCGGGCCAGCGCTATTCTTTTTTCCCTAACTTTGACGCTGATGGCACAGATAGCGATTGCGTGGGCAGAAGGGGATGAATTCTATCCGAACGAAGAGGCCACAGAGCGCAGCACGATCGTGTGGCCCCGTCTGGTGCAATTGCACACCAACTCGGCCGTGCTGGAATGGCCGGGTGAACCACCCCACACACTTCCGGTCGGAGAGCGTTACCGAGATTACGAGCTGCTGGCGGTCATTCCTCAACCAACGCCGTTAGCGGTGCTCGAGCGGAGTCTTCCCCGTTGGGGCGTCCTCGCCTATGTGGGAACGAAGGGACCTGTCGCCTCCATGAGAAAAGCCGTCGGCAGCTTGGACAGCATTCGTCCGCTGACGGCCTTCCCCCCTGATTACTTTGAGCGGATCCTCAACGCCCAGGAGGATATTCTGGGGAAGGAAGCTACCTCGAAAGGAGATGAGCCTTCTTATGAGTCGTTAGCCGGGTTGCTCCCGCCGCTCCTGGGCTATACGTTTCTGAGAACCACAACGTCATCCCAGAAGATCATCGTTTGGCCGGACGGACGTCTGGGGTATGGAGTTGGTCGTGACCGAAAGATGAGCAAGGTGGTTTTTGACCCCACCGAGGCTCTGCACATCTTGAATAGTAGATCATCAGCGACCAAGCAGGGACTGATCGGGCGGTATCTGCCGGTGATTGACTATGGATTCTTCGATCCCGCGTCCCACAAAGGGTGGGAGGAGATGGCGTTGGCCAGCGGTGCTGAGGAACTTCAGACCTACGTTTGTCTTCGCTCGAATGACGGAAAGCGAGCTTACTGGCGGTTGCCAGAACAACAGCCGCTGGAAGACGGAACAGACTTCTACCGCGCGCTGCTCGCCGAACAGGAGAAATGGGAGCGGTTTCTTGCGGATGGAATGCAACTGGAGGTGCCGGAAGCCCGCGTGAACGACTCAGCCAAGGCATCGATTGTGCGCGCGCTGATCTCCGAGATCGGAAATCACCCCAAATGCGGAGTGGGCGTGTATTGGGGCGCCGAGCATGACACCTTCCCGCCGCCGACGATCCTGCTTAATTTGTGCTTGCTGGATTGGGGATTCTCAGGAGAGGTCAAGGCGCGCTTCAGTTACTACCTTTCCCACTACATAAAGCCCGACGGAACTTTTGACTACTATGGGCCGGCGATATCCGAGTACGGACAGATGCTGACCGTGGCAGCGAGATATGTGCAAGTAACAGGCGACACGAACTGGTTCCTGGAAAACCTCCCGGCCTTACGGCGGATTACGGAGTCGCTCGTAGCGCAGATTCTGGCCAGCCGCAAGCGCGATCCACCTGACTCGCCCGATTACGGTCTGCTGTATGGCTCCGCCGAAGCGGACACTCGCAAAGACAAAAGGTTCTATTTCTCGGGTGATGTGTGGTGCTGGCGCGGGCTGGAAGAGATGGGGCACTTGCTGAACGAGGTGGGCCAACGGGAAGGTGATGCTGCTCTCGGGCAGTTCGGGGAGAACCTGCTGGAGGAGGCCGACTCATTCCAAGTCGTGGTTCTTGCGGCAATGCGCCGGGCGTTTCAGAACGATGCGACTCCGCCATTCCTGCCTCCGGACGCCGGCACGGAAAAACCCTTTGCGCACATGACCGAAAACGAGTTTGCCACCTACACGAACTACCGCTATTGGCCAGAGATGCTATCAGCGGGCATGCTCCCTCCCGAATTGCAGGATGCCATTATTACTTACCGCACAGCCCGTGGCGGCGAGGTGGCGGCAACGACCCGCCTGGAAGATGTGATGGACGACTGGCCGTATGCTAATTACGCTTGGGGTCTCATGGAGGCCGGACAGATCGAGCATTTCCTGCTGGGGTTCTATGGCCACCTGGCCTTCCATGAAACGCCCGGGACTTTTAATGCGTACGAGTCCGTGAACATTAAGGGCGACAGCAAGCGCACCTATGCCAGCGATTACTGCGTCGCGGCAGCCCAATGATTCCTCGCCAGGATCGGGATCTGTTCATTCAATATGCAAAAGACAACAATCGCGGGCGTGATATGGTCCCGATCGAAGGCGCGGGCTTCGTGGGTGTCGATGGGGACTTCGGCCCCGACGATGTGGCCACCACTGAGTTTGCCAATAAGTTTCTCCGCGAGCGTCTGCGGCCTTCTGAAATCCATCCGGATCTCTGGCCTATCGCGTTAGTCTCGGATTTAAGCCAGACCGACAAAGTTCTGACGGCAGCCGCGGGAGACAAATACAGCCTCAAGGAACTCGACGACTACTCGGAGCTGATCCAGAGGACGCTCGAGGCAGTTCCTGAGGTATCGAAGGTGAATCGCGCCGGCGTTCTCGCCGAACGCATCTTCCTCGAATATTCGCAGGCTCGTGTTGCTTCATTTGGTATTCACCTCGGCGACCTGCCACAGGTCCTCGCGCAAAGGAATGCGATCTTTCCCGGCGGAAATCTGGAAGTCGGCGGCCGGAACATGCTGATCGATCCTTCCGGCGAGTTCCACAGCGAAAAAGAAATCGGCAACATTCTGCTCGGCGCCACCCCGCGCGGCGCTCCCGTATATTTACGCGATGTCGTTGATACCTCGCGCGGGTATGAGCCTCCCCTCTATCTCAATTACTACGGGGAGCGCGACGCCAGCGGGAACTGGGATCGCGATCATTCCATCACGCTTTCGGTTTTCATGCGCGAAGACCGGCAAATCGCGGATTTCGGCAGACAGGTCGATGCCACGCTTGCCGGGCTCCGCGGCCAGATTCCGGACGACCTGATTCTGGCGCGCACGTCAGATCAGCCGCTGCAGGTCCACGAGATTGTAGGGCTTTTCATGCGGACGCTGGCGGAAGCCATTGTGCTCGTCGTTCTGCTTGCTCTGGTCGGTTTCTGGGAGTGGCGCTCGGCTGCGTTGATGGCAATTTCAATTCCGCTCACTCTCGCCATGACCTTCGGGATGATGGACGTGCTCGGAGTGGATATCCAGCAGGTTTCGATCGCGTCTTTGATCATCGCACTCGGCCTGCTTGTGGACGATCCGGTGGTCGCCATCGATGCCATCAAGCGCGAACTCGATACGGGAAAATCGCCCCTGATTTCGGCTTGGCTGGGACCCACCAAGCTTGCCACCGCGATCATGTTCGCCACCATCACCAACATCGTGGCCTATCTCCCGATGCTTCTGATCACCGGACTCACAGGAAACTTCATGAAGAGTCTGCCGGTGGTTCTGGCGTGCGCGCTGGTAGCCTCGCGAATCGTCTCCATGACCTTCGTCCCTCTGCTTGGCTACTATTTGCTGACCCCAAGCAAGAAGCCGGCTCCGCCCATCGCGGAGCGGCGGCAGAAGGGATTTGCCAATCTCTACTCCCGGTTCGCCGGTTACCTGATCGAGCACCGAAAGGTTGCCCTTGCATGCTCGATGCTGCTCCTCGCAGCGGGCGCTTACTACGTTTCGGACCTTCGCCTGGTCTTTTTCCCGAAGGATCTTTCCTATCTTTCTTTCGTCGACGTCTGGCTGCCTGAAGACGCGAACATCGCCGACACCGGGCTGACCGCGCAGTCGGCCGAAGATGTGATTCTGAAAACCGCCGCCGACTTCGGCAAGCAGCATCCGGAGAAGGATGGAAAGCCGAAAGATGTCATCAAGTCGCTGACCACGTTTATCGGGGGTGGTGGGCCGCGCTTCTGGTTTTCCGTCGCCCCGGAATTGTTTCAGCCGAACTACGCGCAGATCATCATTCGCGTAAACGACAAGCGCGACACGGACGAACTGGTGGCGCCACTCCAGCGCGCCTTGTCGGCGAGCGTGCCTGGCGCCAGAATCGATGTCCGCCAACTGGAAACAAGCGTTCCCATCGGGGTGCCGGTGCAGATCCGCATTTCCGGTGAAAACGAGCAATTATTGCGCCAATACGGGGAGCAGGTGGAGGATATCTTCCGTAGTATTCCGGCGGCCGCGCGGGTTCGCAACGACTGGGGCTCCGAGACCTTCGCCGTAAAGCTGAAAGTGGACCCCGAACGCGCCAATCTGGCGGGCATCACCAACCGCGACATCTCCATATCTTCCGCGGCTAGCTTGTCAGGTATGCCCGTATCCAACCTACGGGAAGGCTCGAAGGAGATCCCCATCGTATCCAGGCTTAAAATCGACGACCGTGCTCGCCTGTCGGATGTTGAGAACCTGTATGCGTATTCGGTCAATGGCACGCAGAAAGTTCCCTTGAGCGAAGTTTCCAATATAACAATGCAGATGGACACAGAAAAGATTGCGCGGTTCAACCAGTTCCGCACGATTACGGTGCTCTGTTTCCCGATACCGGGCGCGCTGCCTTCCGAGGTTATGACGGCGGCGCGGCCCGCGCTTACAAAGTTCGCGGCCTCGCTTCCGCCCGGTTATCACATGGCGATTGGCGGTGAAGAAGAAGTCCGGCTGCAGGGCTTCGGTCAAATTGTTGTGGTCCTCATTGTGTCCACCGTCATGATCTTCCTCGCGCTGGTGTTCCAGTTCCGCAGCGCCGTCAAGCCAATGATCGTGTTCGCGGCGATTCCCTTCGGAATGGTCGGCGCGCTCATCGCACTGAACGTCATGAATACCGCGTTCGGTTTTATCGCCTTCCTGGGAATCGTGAGTCTGATCGGCGTAATCGTAAGTCATGTGATCGTGTTGTTCGACTTTATCGAAGAAGCTCATGCCGAAGGAGAGACCCTCAAGAACGCGCTCATCGACGCGGGAATTTTGCGGCTGCGTCCCGTGCTCATCACGGTGGGCGCCACGGTGATTGCGCTCTTCCCGCTGGCCGAGCACGGCGGCCCGCTGTGGGAGCCGCTTTGTTACGCGCAGATCGGAGGGTTGCTGGTAGCGACGGTGGTTACGCTGTTGCTGGTGCCGGTGCTCTACGCAACTTTCGTTCTCGACCTGAAGATGGTTCGCTGGCAGTCCGTGCCTCATGATGATCATGGCCAATCACGCACGGAATTCGATCCGCACCTTACTTCCGGTCATCCGCCAACGGGCCTCGCTTGAGGTGACTTGAGCGATTCTGGGGTGGCTGTTTTCCAAAGTGATTTCCTTCAAGACGCCGCGACGAACCGGGGTCGCGCTGCATGTGTCCCAAGCCGGCCCCGCAGTCAGAGTTTCTCAACAACTCACAGCAACCCCGCGCAAGAACATGTTGAGAGGATTACTTTGTTGCTGACTCTCTCAAAAGCGCTGTAGCAGCCCACAAGATCGGCGCTTGTCCGTGATAGTCCCCGGTCTTTCGATGCCGCTCCAGGTAATACTCCAAGTCATCTTTCTTCGACGTGCCTTCGCAGACGCTGGTCACGTCGTTGTTCTGGTCAATATAGCCAGTCACCGCAATCCACGCTCTCCGCGCGGCAGGTCCGTATGTGTAGGGATCGAGCCAGCCGTTCTTCACGCCGGTAATCATGGCAAAGGTAAACATCGCCGAGCTCGAACTCTCCGGCCACGCCTCTTCATGATCGATCAACTGACGCCACATTCCATCTTTGCCTTGATAACGAAGCAGCGCGGCCATCATCATTTTGTAGCTGCGCATAATGCGCGCTCGCTGAGGGTGGTCCGCCGGAAGATCTCGCAGCATCTCAGCCATGCCCGCAGCCACCCATCCGTCGCCACGACCCCAGAAGAACGGCACATCGGGCGCGTGATAGAAAAGCCCATTCGGCTGCTGAAGTTTATCGAGGTACGAAACCATCTCCAGCGCGTCCCGATCCAGATACTTCCTGTCACCGGTAGCCCGGTACGCCTGCAACTGAAGAATCGTCAACATGTACATGTCGTCGATCCAATAGCGGGTCTCAGCCGAAAGCCCATCCGGCAGAGGGTTCTCCCATTGTCGATCGGCGAATTCCTTGCCATAGGCCAGGTACTTCGGGTCCTTGGTTTGAATCGCAATCTCCAACGGAACAATGCCAAAGATCTCGTCATCTACATGCCGGCGGCGTCCGATCAAAACGGTCTCCGCTCCTCCCGGAAGCAGCGGGTCGAATCGCTTTATCAGGCGGTCTCGCAGATCAGCGTCGGCAGTCAATTGCGCGAAGGTCAGCGCGCCGTACCATGCGCCTACTTCGCCATAGAAGATCGTCGAACCCTGATGCGGGCTCGTAATAAAGTGCTCGGCAAGACGCTTGCCCACTTCCTGTGGCGAACTGCCCGCCGGCCAATTGCTGAAGTAATCCTCTTGAGCCGCAACCGTAGCAGCGCCTGCCTGCAAGATCAGGCCCACGGCGATCATCCCTGAAGCTAAATGCATCCCATTCCCTCGTTGTGCGATGGACTGACGGAACTTATTCTAGTTCCGCGGCGTCAAGAAACGCATCATTGGGAATGGTAGAAGTAGCGCAAGCCGCTGTCAGCAGCGCGTTCACGGTGGTGCGCTTTATCGCGCAACCGCGCGAGAGCTTAATGAACGCTCAGTTCGATATCGGTCCTTCACCGACGTCTTCGAGCCGCGATGGATGAAACACTGGGATGCCCCATCCATCGAGCGCCTTTTGCTCGATGGGTGGGATGCCACGAAGCCCAAGTTGCAGGCGACCGGTTTTGTTTCTTATCAGTCCCTCACCGGCGTCACCGACCCGCAGGGCGATGAAACTGTGCCCCATCCATCGGACGTCTTTGTTCTTGTCCGATGGGTGGGAGCCCGCAGAGCCCATCCCGTGTTTTGTTGTACTTGCATTTTTGCTTCTTTCTAGGATGGTTGTTCAATGCTGCCGATCGAAAACCAGTAGTATCGTCGCCAGCAGAACATGCAGCGAACCGGTCGCAGAGCAAACAGACCGAAAAGCCAGTCGAACGCATGCATCTCGCCCGGCTTGAATTGAACCGAGTTGCAGCAGGGGCAAGCGTGCCGAAACCACAACACGCGCGGCAGCCAATTCGGCCACAGAATGGTTGCATGATTCACAAGATGCCTTCGTTCTGTGAAGCCGCTCCATGCGACGCCGTGCAATGTTCTGCTTGCGAATCTGGATTCGCTCTGCGCTGAGAAATTAAGGGGACCATCACTGCTGGACGCTTCTGCGCGCCACAATCGCCATCGGCTTTCGCTCACTGGTCGAAGAGATGTTGCGCGGTTTCTCAGACGAGTCGTTCGTCTTCGCCAATCTGCCGACAGGCGCCTCATGCGCGGAACCGGCTGCAATTGTCTGCCTCTTCGGTAGCAGATGGATCTCCGCACGGTGACGATCGGAAAGTTGATTATTCGGGTCGGTGTTCTTGATGAGACTCAATGCAGCTCCTGCTGTTCGTTTGATTGCCTAGAGCGCGCTCGTCTGCCGCATTTCTCCGGATGCCGAAGACGAGAAGGGGAGAAAGAGAAACTGCTTTAAGAATACGCTGTATCGCGCTCGTATGCGGGGAACCATCTTATGGCCACGGTTGCATCCCCTCATTGGGCCGTCGCAGCTTCCGCGTGAGCAGTCCAAACGTTAGCAACGTGGTTCAAAGCGCATGGGAAGAGAGTTAACGCGGAGTGAAACCTGGAATCATGCTATACTGGCTTTGCGCTCAGTGATTTGGTCGTGAGCGGCGTTTTGCCTTCCTGAAGGCAACCTGCCTTGCACAGATTTCCCCAAGCCCCTACAGCGTAGCCCTTGAGTTTCCGTCCCGGCGACTCGGCTCTTGATCTGGAAAAGGGTCAAGCATGATGAGCGGAATTGCCACTCCAGAGTGGGTTGGCAGTCCAGTTGGGACAGCGCATGCATTGCGCAGCCAGGGGAGCCGGTCGGCAGTGAGCCGATTGGCGGTTCGTGTAGCGTGGGTCAGTTCCGGGCCGCGGGCATTTTTTCGAATGTTTGCCGCCAGTCCATGGGACAGTTTCGGTTCTTCCTTACGCGTATTTTCAAGAAGGCTCGCGCCCGTTTGCGGCGATTCGCGCCTCTATGTCCGGCTCTGCTTGCAGGCCCCTATGAAATCGGGGCTCGCGGAGCCCAAAGGAAGTTTGTCTATTTTGATCGCTCAGTTTTCTCAACTTTCACTCTCCAACGCTTTGATGGCCCGGCTCGAGGCCAACCAATTCAAGATCCCCACGCCGGTGCAGGCCGGGGCAATACCTCCCGCGCTTGAAGGCCGCGATGTCTTGGCCACCGCCCAGACCGGAACCGGCAAGACCCTCAGTTTCCTCATTCCAATCATAGAAATGCTGCAAAAGCCGGATTCGCAGAAGATGGAAGGACTAGGAGCGCAGGCGCTCATCGTTCTGCCCACCCGCGAATTGGCCATGCAGGTCGAGCAAGCCTTCAAGGCTGTCCGGCCCAGTCCCGTGTATTCGGCAGCGCTGGTGGTGGGCGGCATGAATGAACGTCCGCAGATCGAATCTATTCGCCGCGGCGTCCGCCTCATAGTCGCCACGCCCGGCCGCCTCGAAGACTATCTGAAGCGCCGCCTCGTTCGCCTCGATCACATAAAAATCCTGGTGCTCGACGAGGTCGATCGCATGCTCGATATGGGCTTCGAGCCGGCTATTCGCCGCATCGCAAGCACGATTCCCGCCGAACGCCAGACCCTGTGCTATTCGGCCACACTCGAAGGCTCGGTCAAAGACGTTGCCCGCAACTATCTCAAGAACCCGGTTCGCATCGAGATCGGCTCGACCATGAAGCCGGCCCAGAACGTCGAACTTCGCGCCTTCAGCGTAGATGCAGATAAAAAGCAGGAACTTCTTGAGCACTTGCTCGACGCCGAGAGGGGCAGCTTTCTGGTATTTGTGCGCACCAAGCATGGCGCCGACCGGGTAGCGCGTAGGCTGATCCGCTCCGGCCACGCGGCAATCCAGATTCACGGCGACCGTTCGCAATCGCAACGTAACCAGGCTCTGCGCAACTTCACCGATGGGCGACACCGCGTGCTCGTGGCCACCGACGTCGCGGCTCGCGGCCTCGACGTTGCCAATGTAGCCCACGTGGTGAACTTCGATATGCCTAAAGTGGCGGAAGATTTTGTGCATCGCGTCGGCCGCACTGGCCGCGCTTCGGCCAAAGGCGTAGCTTCAACCTTTGCCGGACCCTCCGAGCGCAACGATCTGCGCAAGATCGAGCGCGCGTTATCGATCCAGATGACGCATTACCGGGTGCGCGGCGTGAATCCAAGCGTAGCACGCGAGAAAGCGGCATAGGCCTCGTTTCAGGTTGATGCCCGCCCCACGTCGAATCCTCGACCTGCGATCCGCAAGGATCGCAGGTCGGGTCGCTTTCGAAGCTGGATAAGTGCTTCGGCGATTGATCGCAAAGTCACTTCCGGCACCACAACGATTGTCGTTGCCGAAGCAACCGCTTTCAATGAGTTCACTGGTCGGATTCATCCCGATAAGTTGCCATTGCATAAAGGAGGAAGGCCACCAAAGCGGCGACCGCAAACAGCGGTATGCAAGCAATATTCCTATTCTTGCGATTCTTTTTGATAGAAGTCTTCAAGGGCATTCATTGCCGGGTTTTGGGAGTCGCAGTAAACGCCGTTTCCCTCCGGTACTAGCCCTCCCTGCAAGCTCTTTAACTTAGGATGATGAGGATACAGCTGTATGGAGGAGCAGGTTCAATGAGAACTTTGTCTGGTCGGTCCGGGATGTCCGGCATCGTTTTAGCTCTGGTCTTCGCCACTGCGAGTGCTCCTGGTCAAGAAGGCGCTCATGCCACGGTAGTGCCCCAAGCCAGCCGCCAGGCCGCCCCAGCATTCCAGCTGGCTGATAGTTCTGGAACCAATAAGCAGTTGACCGACTATGGCGGGAAAGTTGTGCTGCTCAACTTCTGGGCGACCGAGTGCGGTGGATGCAAACTGGAAATTCCATGGCTGATCGAATTGGAGTCAGCTCACAAGAGCGACAATTTTACAGTCGTTGGCGTTTCGATGGATACCTCGTATGAGGGCTCGAAGAGCGCCGACGAAGCCTGGAGCAAGGTCAAGCCCTTCGTCCTGGATCATCAATTGAACTACCCGGTTCTAATGGGGGACGCCACGCTAATAACTTCCTACAAATTGGCGGCTGTTCCGGCGACCTACCTGATCGACAAGAAAGGCCGGATCGCCGCCACCTACAGCGGCGTCATTGATAAGAGTGACGTGGATTCAAATATCGATAAGCTATTGGCCGAGCAGTAGCAGGAGAGGCCGAGGTGCCTGTATCTCAATCTCCGCGTAGAGTTGTCTCGTCGGCACTATATTTTTCGGTTATTGCCATCACGGCTTAGCGCTCATTGGCGATGGTTCTGAGCGGATCGTCACCTTTCCGAAGATAAGTTTTCCAGAGTTTGAGAGGGTCCGTCCGGCTTGCGCGCCTTATCCCTGCTCGCCGGTCTCGGCTTGCGGGTCTGCTTGATTCACGGCCGACGACAGCGCGGGCAACTTGAACTTCGAGAGCTTCCGCGTCATGACCTGGAAGTGATATCCCATCACCGCCAGGGTCATGGCTGTGCCGAACGAGTGACGGTAGCGGGTGGCCGCGGCCGCGATAAATTTCCAGTAGCTCCAGCGTTGCCGGCCGAAGACTCCTTGCCGGACAATCGAAGTCGCAAGCGCTCGCATGTTGGCGCGAGTCAGCCAGTGCTGCTTCATGCGTTTCTCGCCGGGAGCGGCCTGAGTTCTTTTCAGGTAGAGCTTGACGCGCTTGTAGTAGGCGTCGCTCGAGTAGATCTGCTTCAGAACGGAGCGATACCCCTCAACCAGCTTGGTCGCGTCCATCCTGGGTAGAAAATTCAGACTTACGCTGGTATTGTTGCCGGCGCCCGCGTGCAAAATGCGCCCCTCCTGCCGCAGCCGGCGGAAGAGCTGCGTCCCGGGCATGGCCTGAAGCAGCCCCACCATGGCGATGGGAATGCCGCTCTTCTGGATGAAATCGGTCATACGGTCGAAGATGTCTTCGCGGTCGGTATCGAAGCCGAGGATGAAGCCGCCCATCACCTGCATGCCATAGCTTTGGATAATGGCGACGCTATCGAGAAGACTGCGACGCGTGTTCTGCAGCTTATTGGCAGCCACGAGACCCGATTCGTCGGGAGTTTCGATGCCCAGAAACACCGACTGAAAGCCGGCATCCTTCATCAACTGCATCAGCTCGGAGTCTTCGGCGAGATTCAGTGAAGCCTCGGTAATAAAGCCGAAGCAGTTCTTGTATTGACTGCGCCACTTAGCCAGCGCAGCGCACAGTTCCTTGGCCCGCGCCTTGTCGCCGATAAAGTTGTCGTCAACGATAAAGACACTCTCACGCCAGCCGGCAGCTCGCAGCTGGTCGAGTTCGGCGATCACCTGCTCTACAGCTTTGACGCGCGGGCGACGGCCGTATATCTCGATGATGTCGCAGAACTCGCAGTTGAAAGGGCAACCGCGCGAATATTGCACGGCCATCGTAGAGTAGCGGTTCATCTTGATAAGGCTGATGTCGGGAAGGGGACTGGTTTCGAGCGAGGGACGTTCCATAGCCTGGTATACGGGTTTCGCAGTGCCTTTCTCAAGGTCGCTTGCAAGAGCGGCAATCAGGCTTTCTGCTTCCCCGATTACCACGTGATCGGCATTGATTTCTGCGGCGGAAAGGCTGCTGGCGATGGGGCCGCCGACCACTGTGCGCAGGCCGATTGCTCGGCATCGGGCGAGGATCGCATACAGCGCGTCTTTCTGGATGTGCATTGCGCTGATCAGAGCGACATCGGCCCACTTAAGATCTCGGTCGCGCAGCCGCTCCACGTTTTCTTCAACCAGGCGCTTGTTCCATTGGCCGGGCACCAGTGCGGCAACGGTCATCAGTCCCAGTGGGGGCTGCGCCGCGCGTTTGCCCAGGAACGACAGGGCGTGCTTAAAGCTCCAATATGTCTCGGGAAACTTGGGGTAGATCAGGAGGGCGTTCATGAGTCACCTCGTGGGCAGAAAAAGCATCTGGCGGACGTGAACCGCCAGCAGCGCAGCCGGCTTGGGGCTCCGCATGTTCATCACCCCGGTCGCCGCAACGAATCCACCCAAGAGGTTGTTAGCCAGGTTAGGCCGCTCCGGATTACCTCTCGAAGTTAGACTTTACTCCGCTTTTACGGCTTGGTATGCATAAAAGTGATCACCCTTCCGGAGGCGCCTGTGACGCGGCGAGGTGTCCTTCGCGCCTGCGACCGCAATTCCAAGTGAGATCAAAGTCTCTCAGACAAGCGGAGCAATCACCAGTGCGTCGATCGCGGGAGGCGGTGCCACCGGCGGCAATTCCACGTCGACATAGCGGCCTTCAGCCACATCGGTGAACACTCGATTCAGTGTGTCTTCAGTCCTGGTGGAGCTCACGTGCAGCTTGCGCACCGCGCGCATAACCATGGCCGACAATAAAAATCGATTCTCTATTTTTAGCCCAGCCGAATACACCAGTTTCGATCGCATATGTGCCCCAATTCTCGGTAGTTGTACGTTTGCTACTGAGCCGGGCTCGTCTCGGTGTAGTCGGCGGATCCAGTTCGGCGCTCTAAGTCTTCTGGGCCGGAAACACAAGGAGGAGGATGGCTGAAAAGAACTGAAATTCCCGTCTATCTCTTTGCTGTGAGCATACGCTTCTTTGGGCTCTTCTCCTAATTAATACCCCACCCTCCTGCAACTCCTGTGAATAGCCATGCCAGCCTCGCTTGGACGGGAAAAACCATCCACGCTGCAAGGGTTTGCATCAAAAGGGTGGTACACTTAATACTGGTCGTCGAATCCGGCTTGGCGTTCTTGCCTGTTCTGCTTCCCGCTCAACTTGCAATCAATTCCACTTGTGTTCAGCGATACATTGTGTAACTAAGGGATTGTAATGGAACAGGGAACAGTGAAGTGGTTTAACGATGCTAAGGGGTTCGGCTTCCTCAGCCGTGCCAACGGCGAAGACGTTTTCGTGCACTATTCAGCCATTCAGAGTGAAGGATTTCGTTCGCTTCAGGAAGGCCAGGCGGTTCAGTTCGACGTTGTGAAAGGGCCCAAAGGCTGGCAGGCCGAGAACGTCCGGATTGCCTAATTGACTCAATTGCTGGGGAGATTTCGTTTTCGATATCTTCCCGGCTCGCGCAAGGCAAACTTAGGTATCCGATTCGCGGCAGGGCCAGCAGTTTTGCCGATCCTTTGGCGCCGGGCTACCTGACAGCTCCATTTTCGCTGAGTTTCTCCAAGTCTCTCGCCTGCCCCGGAAACAGGAACGATCTTCTGTCTGGCGGCTCAATTACTGATACATTTGGCCACGTACGCGCAGAAAACTAGTCGAAACAAACCAACTGTCTTTGCAGCGGGTCAGCTGGCCGCGGTCGTGAGCGATCGAGGCAATACATCCAACGCAGCACACACCGGATTAATGGACGAAAGGGAATTATGGCTGAAGATCAGCAACTTATGTGCAGCGATTGCGGGCAGGCCTTCACGTTTACCGCTGAGGATCAGGATTTCTTCCGCGAACGTGGCTATTCGGCGCCGAAGCGCTGCAAGGCGTGTCGCCAGGCAAAGAAGAACGAACAAGGGGGCGGTGGCGGCGGCGGCTATCAGCGCAGCGAATCGCGGGGTACGTCGGTCATCTGTTCCGGTTGCGGGCAGCAGACCACGGTCCCGTTCGAGCCTCGTGGCGACCGTCCCGTGTACTGCCAGAACTGCTTTCAGGCGCGCAAAACCAGCGCCGGCGGCAGCGGCAGGCGAAGCTTCGGCGGCGGCAGGGGCCGTTAGTACATTGCGTTTGGTGTCTCCGCAAAGCCGCCGCCTTACCTCGCAGAAAGGTAGCGGCTTTTCGATTTCTTCATGCGGCATTTGCAGGTCTTGACTGGCTCGAAATTTCTCCTCGTGATTGTACGAGCCGGCGCGACTCGTCCAATCTTCGCTGGATTCGCTTTCGGAACGCCCAACATTTTTCTCGGAGGAGTTGCTCATGAAGAAACCCGTACCGCACGACAAATACTTCCTCAGATCGTTGCATCAGGAGATCGATCTCTACGATCGCAAAATCGCCTATCTCGATAAGTATGCCCAGTTCGATTCGGCAGCCGACCGCGAGGTCGCCGAGAATAAGCTGCTCGCCAAGCGGGCTTCGCTTGCGGAGACGGCAAGGCAATTGGTTGCCGATGGAGTGGAATTCACCCCTGCAGACCTCCCGCGTTCCTTCCGCGAATCGGCCGAGACCAGCGCAGCTCATTAATCCCGGCTCGCCCTCTGCCGGGTCCGGGCCCTGGCCTTCGACTTAATGGCGATTGGCCGGTTGGAACTCCGTCCCGCGAGGAATCATGACTCATCACCCAAAGATGCGTTTCTCACCTTTGTGTGATCTCCACCATTGCCCAATGCGGCGAGTCATGCTTGAGGGAGCAGCATCGGAAGAATCTCAATCGTTCCACCAGTGCGATCGGCGCGATTGCGATCGCATCTTCCGCGATGGCCACGGCTATTCGGATTTTGCCGACGGACACTTTGATGCATCGCGCTCTTCTTCGCGACAGTGCCGCATTTGTGCGGGAACACTTTACCTCGCTGCCGTGGACCACGCAATGAAGGTCGAGACTTGGGAATGCGCAGAGCTCGATTGCGCATTTACCGAAGACGTCGCTTCCCCATCATCCCGTTAATCTGATGCGTCCATTCGCCATCCTCCGTCCGTCTATGCACTCAGGATTCACGTTTGCTGCGATATAGGCGCGGACGTACGCCCGAGCGCTCGTTGAAGGTGAGCCGTTGGCTCAACAGATGCGCACCGCCGAGGCGGCGCTGTTCCGCGTTGACAGTAGGCGTTCAGGGAACTTAAAATGCGCGCCATCTGAGCGAGGGCGCAGCATGGTGCTGGATAAGCGCTCCGTGAGCAGACGCCGCAACGAGCGGAATCCTCGCGGGGGACCGCGAAATGAAGCCCGCTTTTCGAATGGAGTTTTAAAAGGCCATTTGGCGGAAGGGATGAGAAATGAGACTAAAGATCCACTAACTCGATCGTGTGCATCGTAGCCGCATCAGCGCTGGTTAGCGTTGCCTGGGCATCGGATGCATGGAAAGACAAAAAACCCGCCGATTGGGCGCCAAAGCAGATGAATAAGTTCATGACCAACTCGCCCTGGTCGAATACGGTTCAGCCGGATTCCAATATGCCGATGTCCTCGGGTTCCCCGGGAGGTCCCGGTGGGGGCGGTTATGGTGGCGGCGGGGGCGGCGGAGGCGGTCGCGGCGGTGGGGGAGGCATGGGGGGCGGCTCGGGCGCCAGCATGCCCATCATGACATTTCAAATCCGCTGGCTGAGTGCGCCCATCATGCGCGAGGCCTTGAAAGTGTCTGAGGATGAGCAACTGAGCGCCGAAATTGAGAAATACGCAAACGACTATTACATCATTGGCGTCCAGAGGCAGGTTGAAGGCGGTGCCGGTGGCAGCGGCCCAAAAACAGGCGGTGGAAGAGGCGGTCTGGGCGGCGGGCAGATGGCTGGTGGGCAGCAAGGCGCCGGTTCCAGTCAGGGCCAGGGCGCTAATAATGAGCAGACGCAGGCGCGATGGCAGCAGTATCAACCGATGCCGGCTGAAGGTGCGATCCTGAAGTTCGGCCATCAACAAGTGCATCCTGACAAGGCTGAATTTGGTCCATCCAAAACGGGGATGATGACGCTTTATATGTTCCCTCGAAGCTTGAAACTTGAGGACGCGGATAAGAGCTATATGTTCGAAGTAACTCAGGGGCCGTCAACGACAAGAGCCAGCTTTAGCCTGAAAGGATTTGAGGAAGCGCAGGACAAGGGCCTGTAGTTGACCGAAGGCGCCGTTCGCCCACCAACCGTCATTGCCGCCAATCATGGCCCCGGCAGGTCCGCGCCTCATGGCCCCGGATAAAGCAGCGCACTCTTCCGCTGCTCTTCGAACGCTTGAAGGGCCTCATCCCAATCGGATGCGATCTTGCCGGGGTCTTCGCCGTTTTCAAGCTCCGTGAGAACCGACTGGTTGGCGAGCAGCGTGCCGATCTTCTTCACCTCGAAGTTACTTGAATAAAGATGCTCAAGGGCCACGGCGATCAGGATGCCGGTTTCGGGAGCGTCGAATACGTTGCGGTCGGTCACGATCACTTGCACGCCCTGGCACAGCGTGCCTGCGTAGGGATAAGGGGCCTGCGGAGTAAAGCTGGTCGGTGCGAATCGCACCCCAGGCCGATCGAAATGATTGAGATACTTCGCCAGCGCTCGACCATCAATCCATGGCGCGCCGAGCAGCTGAAATGGTGTATCAGTGCCTCTGCCCACGCTCACATTCGTGGTCTCAATCAGTCCCAGGGCTGGGTAAGTCGTAGCTTCTTCAAGATTGCGGAGATTGGGTGAGGGATTGACCCACTCGAGCCCAGTCGAATCGAACCAGTCGCCGCGCTGCCAGCCCTGCATTTGAACCACCGTGAGCGACGCATTCAGATTGAGTTGCTGGTTGAAGTAACGCGCCAGCTCGCCCAGCGTCATCCCGTGGCGCACGGGCAGCGGCATGGGATCGACGTAGCTCTCCGCGCCTGTATCGGACATCGGACCCTGCACAAAAGATCCATTGATTGGGTCGGGGCGGTCGAGAACCACGATCGTCGTACCTGTCTTTGCCGCCGCTTCAAGAAAATAGCGCACAACAGTCTCATATGTGTAAAAGCGCACGCCCGCATCCTGCAGGTCGATCACAACCGCATCGAGTTCGCGGAGTGTATCGATGGACGGATGCCGCTCCGCGTCTGAGTTGCCATAGAGGCTGACAACAGGCAGACCTGTAACCGCATCGGTAGAGTTCGCAATTCCCGGCTGGTCGGCGGTTCCGGATATTCCGTGTTCGGGAGAGAAAAGCGTTTCAAGCCTGATGCCTGGAACCGCCGCCGGAGCGTCGTGATAGAGAATATCGATCGTGCGCCGGCCGGCGCTGTCAATCCCGGTTTGATTGGTGAGCAGTCCGAGCCGCAGTTTGCCGCCATGGATTTTTGCGAGTTCAGCCAACTCGCTGAAGTGATCCGCCTCAAGAACTTCGATTCCAGTTTTCACTTCGCCGTTGCGGGCAGCCCATCGGCGCGAGCCGCTGAGGGATTCGTTATAGCCGGTAATATGCGCAGCCAGTGCGCCGCCGTCAGGGAACACTCCAAAGGCGCGCGCGGCTGCGTCGGCAACCTCGGAGCGAACGCTGTTGATGCTTTTGCCGCCGTTGGGGTGCACGGCGTTGGTAAGCACGATAACGTAAGTGTCGCTTACCGGGTCCATCCACAACGATGTGCCGGTAAATCCCGTGTGGCCGAATGAGCCGACCGGAAAAAGTGTGCCGCGGTTGCTGGAGTACGGGGAATCGATGTCCCAGCCGAATCCACGCAACGCCGTTCCGGTGGCCGGCTGTTCGGGCACTACCATCTTCTCGAGCATCGCGCGCGACAACGGGAATTTGCTCGGTCGTCCAGCAAGACGGTCGAGCAGATTTTGCGCGTAGGTCGCGGCGTCATCGGCACTGCAAAAGAGTCCCGCATGACCGGCAACGCCACCCATGCGGCGCGAAGTAGGATCGTGCACCGTGCCGCGCAGCATCCTTCCGTTCTCGTCGTACTGCGTGGGAGCGATTTGCGAGTCCCATGATTCGGGTGGCAGATATCGGCAATGATCCAAGCCGAGAGGCCCGATGATGAAACCTTGCGCATATTCATCCAGCGTGAGCCCGGAGACGCGTTCTACCAGCGCGTCGAGAACGATGTAATTGATATCGCTATATTGAAAACGCGAACCGGGCGCGTGGGCCAGCACCGAGTTGAAGGCTCGGTTGAAAGCTTCCTGCTTGCCGTGCCACTGCTCCTTGAGATCGAGATCCGGGAGAAGCCCCGAATAGTGGGTGAGCAACTGCCGGATGGTGATGTACTGCTTCCCGTTAACGCCGAATTCGGGAATGTACTTCGCAACTGCGTCGTTCACATTCAGCTTGCCCTCGTCGCAAAGCTGCATTACGGCAAGGGCCGTCATGGTCGGCTTGGTGAGCGATGCCATATCGAAGATCGTTTCCGCCGTCATGGTCTCGCGTGTGGGTTCGAGCGACCGCATCCCGTATGCTTTGCGAAAAGCGATCTTGCCGTCGTGACCGATCACCACCACCGCACCGGGGAACAAGTGGTCATCGACCGCCCGGTTCACGATTGTATCGATAGTGCCGAGGCCTGTTTGGGCGGATGCCGTAGGTGCCAGGAGCGAAAGGAGAAGAATAAGTCCTGCGAAAGGGAAGCGCTGCCGCATAACCTAATTGTCGCTCACCTCGATCGGGGCCTGCGAATGGTAATTAGACTTGCGGAGTATCCAACCACAAAAGTGATCACCGAGCCGACAAGAACCCACCACGTCCACGCGATTTTCGGAAACACGAAAGAATGTCCCGCTAATGAGCAGGTAAGATCGTGCGGCGGTAGCCATAAGAGCAAATTGATCGCCACTCCGGCCAGCATTCCAACCATCGCACCATTCTCAGTCGCACGTCGGCTCAGTGTTCCCAGCAGAAAGACGCCCAGCATGGCGCCCGAAAGAACCGACGCAATCGACAGGCCGATCTCAACCACATGGCCGCCTCGCCGCGAGAGCAGGGCGAGGACAAACAACACCACTGACCAGCCCACCGTCATGAATCGGGAAAGCCTGATACGCTGCTGCTCCTCGAGCCCAGGGTGACGGGGAAGATAGAGGTCGATCATCGACGTCGCGGCCAGCGAGTTAAGAGAGGCGCTGAGGTTTGACATCGCCGCGGCCAGAATGGCAGCAATCATAAGGCCTGAAATTCCCACCGGCATCTCGTGAACAATGAAGTTGGGAAAAATGCGATCCGGCGAAGCTATTGGCGCATGTCCGTCGTAGTAAACAAAAAGCCCGGCCCCGATGAGCAAGAATAGCGTGAACTGCAGAAAAACGATGACTCCGCTCGACAGCAGAGCCATTTGAGAGTCGCGCAGGTTTCGTGCGGCCAGCATTCGCTGCACCATAAGCTGATCGGTTCCGTGGCTGGCCAGCGTAAGAAAGCATCCGCCGATCAGCCCGGCCTGGAACGTATAGCTCTGGCTCACCGACCATGAGAAATGCAGAAATGTAAGTTTATGAGCGGCGGAAGCACTGGCGACGAGAGCCGGCCAGCCGCCCGGAATCCGGGAGCAGATTGTGCCCAATGCGATGATCGAGCCGATACCGTAAAGGGCCATCTGCACCACATCGGTCCAGATCACCGCGGCCATGCCGCCTTGAAATGTGTAGAGCAGAGTGAGCGCCGAGAGAATCGCGATCGAGACAGCGTCGGGTGTGCCCAGCGCGGCGCCGACCACGATGGCCACGGCAAACACGCGGACTCCCTCGGCTCCCGCCCGGAGCAACAAAAACAGCAACGCGGTGCAGCTTTGCAGACGCGGTCCGAATCGAGAAGCAATAAATTGATAAGCCGTGAGCAAATCTGCGCGCATGTAGCGCGGCAGAAAGAGAATGCAGATGATGATGCGGCCGAGCAAGTATCCAAGAGCAATCTGGAGGAAGCCGAAATCCCCGCTGTACGCCAGCCCGGGAACGCTGATGATGGTCAGCACGCTGGTCTCGGCGGCCACGATCGAAAGCGTGATTGCCCACCACGGAACGTTGCGGTCTGCCAGAAAATAAGAGCGCAACGAGCGCCGGCTCGACTTGCTGAAGCGCAGGCCGATAACTGTGGTCGCCGTCAGGTAGACGGCCACCAGGGCGAGATCGAAAAGGCGCACCGGTGGCCGGGGTGCAGACAAAGCAAGCATCAGCGAGCCTCTGCGCAGGGTCCCGCGCTCCTCAGCAAATGCGGCCGGGCCGAGGTGGTCTTGCGGGCCTGATTCCAATCATCATAACGGCCGTAGAGTGTTGGTCGGTGCAATTCATCCGCTTTACTCCGCGTAACTTAAATCAGCGCTCGCGCAACGCCCAATAGACTAAACTGTCGAGTGCGGAGGATGATCGTTTTGTGGTCTCGTGGGTTTCTGGTAGCGGCGGTTTCAGCAGGCTTTTTGATGTGCGGCGTATGTCGCGGGCAGCAGGATCAGCCCAAGCCACAGCAGGGTGGCATGGGTGGCATGGCAACCGGCGGCCTCGCTGCGCCCGTTTACGATCAGCAGAAGCGGCCAATTACTGCCGGCGGATTCGTGAAAAGCGGCCCAATCATATTTCAAAACGTGGCCGCAGCCGCGGGCCTCACGCACTGGCATCATCAGGCCGGCACTCCGGAAAAGCGGCTCATCCTTGAAGCCAAAGGCCCTGGCGTATGCCTGCTCGATTACGACAATGACGGTTGGCTCGACATTTACCTGGTGAACGGGTCAACCTACGACGCGCTCGCCGGCAAAGTCACGCCGCCGCACGCAGCGCTCTTCCATAACAATCGCGACGGCACGTTCACTGAGGTTACGCAGATTGCCGGAGTGGCCAACGACCGCTGGGGTTATGGATGCGCCGTCGGAGATTACAACAATGACGGCTGGCCCGATCTCTATGTAACCAACTATGGCAAGAACCGTCTCTACCGCAATAATCATGACGGCACGTTCACCGACGTGGCCGAAACGGCTGGAGTTGCCATTGGTACATGGTCCACTGGTGCAACCTTTGGAGACTATGACGGCGATGGTCGCCTCGATCTGTTCGTCGACGGCTATGCCAAGATCGATCTTGCCAACCCTCCGCTCTCAGGGACAAAAGCTGTTGGCTACAGCTACTGTCAATATCGCGGCGTTCCAGTCATGTGCGGACCGCGCGGGTTGCAGGGTGAACACGATCATCTCTTTCATAACAACGGAGACGGCACTTTTACCGATGTGAGTAAAAAGCTTGGCGTAGACGACCCTAATGGATACTACGGATTGGGCGCGCTCTTTGTGGATGTGAATGGAGACGGCAAGCCCGACCTGTTGGTGGCCAATGATTCAACGCCCAACTATCTCTACATCAACAAAGGCAACGGAACGTTCGAAGATGACAGCTATACCAGCGGCTACGCGCTCAATGCGGATGGCCGCGAGGTCGCCAACATGGGAATTGCGGCCGGCGACTATGAAAATAACGGGCACCTATCCCTGGTGAATACCACTTTCGCCGACGACTACAATGTTCTGTTCCAAAACGATGGCACGGGATTCTTTACCGACGTAAGCTATCAGGCTGGCATTGCTCAGGCGTCCATACCTTTTGTCAGCTTTGCCGATGGTTTCCTCGATTACGACAACGATGGGTGGAAGGACCTGCTCATTATCAACGGCCATGTCTATCCGCAGGTCGACCAGCATCCGGAGTGGGGACAAAGCTACGCCCAGCGCCCATTACTCTTTCACAACCTGAAGAACGGCAAGTTCGAACTGGTCCCCGCCGTCGAGGGAACAGGGCTGGCCGTGGTGACCGTGGGGCGGGGAGCTGCATTTGGAGATATCTTTAATGACGGCAAAATCGACGTCGTCATCAACAGCATGGATGGGATCCCGATCCTGCTGCGGAACGTAAATCCGGACCATCACCACTGGGTGGAGTTGAAGCTCGTCGGTGGACCCAAGAGTCCGCGGGATGCCGTTGGAGCAACCGTCTATCTCACCGCCGGTGGAATTCGCCAGCGTGGTGACGTGCTTAGCGGTGGCAGCTATCTCTCCTCCAACGACCTGCGCGTCCACTTCGGCATTGGAGACGCTGAAAAGATCGATGCAGTCGAGATTCACTGGCCGTCGGGTGCAAAGGAAATCATCAAATTGCCCGCGGTGGACCGGATTTACACCATTGCCGAAGGTAAAGGTATCACATCGGCTTTGTGCGATGGCAAACCTTGCGCCAACCCTACTGCCCCGGATTCTGCGGCGAATTTGCCATCCAAAAAATGAGTACATGCCAGGCCGCGAAAATCCGGCTGCGGAGCCACAGCGCGCAACGCGCAACCCTGCCTCGTGTGAAGTCATTTCACGGGACCGCAGAGGTTTAACCAATGCGAAAAATTGAGACTGCGACGAACCTGGTCCGTATCGGATTTTTTGCGTCAGAGCATACCCCGCCGCAGTTTTTTATAGACGCTGTCGCCCCGCTCCTTGAGGGTCCGATCGCGCCCTCGTGACTGATGGAAATGAAGAGCCAAATCGAGGGTCGGTCGTTGATCAAACGTTAACGGTTACTGAAATCCTTTACATTCCATTACCGGAGTTTGTGAACTCGGATCCGGAGACTGAATCCACCTGATTCTGTCCGAAGATTGGAAAATACATAAAGCCTTAAGTGATTGATTGTAAACCGTTAAAACGCCTGATGGTCAGACTGCAACCGCTCCCAAGGAAAACGCTTGACAACGGTCATTCACGGGGACTAACTTTTGGACGCAGCAAAGTAAATCAATTTAGTGAAGCGAGAGACTTTGTTCTTTGTATGACTAGCGGAGCCACTTCGTAACTTTGGAGTGTGCCTCGTGAGGCGGCTTTTCTGCACCGGGAGGATATCCGGTGAGAAGGGACCGTCGTTGACAACGACAGAACGAGTTACCTGCGTGAGACGGCGTGATCGGTTCCTCTCCAAACAGGAAAACTGGACGCGCCAATTCGCATGCTGTGATCTTGTTCGAAACTTGCAGGAGGAGATGTATGACGCATAGAAATTTGTCGAGGTTGTGCAAGTTAGCAGCCGACAAGGGCCGGGGCATTTTGTGGATGCTTTCGGTCTGCTCACTCTTCTTAGTCTTTGCATCGCATTCGTATGCTCAGGCTAACTCTTCTGTTACCGGTATCATCACGGACCCGTCCGGAGCACTGGTGGCAGGAGCAACAGTCCAACTAACCGATCCGGCGACGGGCATTGCGAGAAGCACTGTCAGCGACTCAAGCGGCTTGTACGCGATTGCCGGTCTTAACGCCGGCACCTACATCATGAAAGTGGCTGCCAATGGCTTTGAGTCCTACACCAGGAAAGGCGTCGTAGTAAACATTTCGGCAACCTTTCGAGTGGATGTCTCTCTGACTGTCGGAACTACGTCGCAGACAGTTACCGTCGAGGCCGATGCGCTCACGGTGCAAACAGATACCAACGTGGTCAGTACGTTAATCAGTCAGCAACAGATCGCTGAACTTGCCACCAATGGCCGCAACGTCATCAGCCTGGCAACGCTCAGTTCAGGCGTCAGCGGTAACCTGCCGGACACCGAGAACCCGTTCTCTGTGAACGCGAACTATGCCATCAGTTTCAACGGCCTCAACCAGGCGCACAACATCTGGATTCTTGATGGTGGTGAAGCCTACGATCGCGGTTCCGGCGGCAAAATGTCGGTTATGCCTTCGCAGGATGCCCTGGGCGAATTCAATTTGTTATCGAGTAACTACGCTCCGGATTACGGCCTGGCCTCGGGCGGCGCAGTGACCATGTCGATCAAGAGCGGTACCTCGAAGTTACACGGCGAGGCGTGGGAGTTCGATCGCAACGACGCTCTTGACGCCCACAATTACTTCGACAACAACAGCGGCCAGATGGCGCCCAAGGCGGAGCTCCGTTACAACATCTTTGGCGCGAATCTCGGCGGTCCGTTCTATATTCCCGGCCATTACAACTCGGTGCGGAAGAACAAGACCTTCTTCTTCTACAACGAAGAGTGGCGCAAGATGGTGAACGGCGTGGCGACAAACCCCGTGAACGTGATGCCGGCGGACGATGAGGTTACATCGGCGAGCGGCTTTACGTTCGATATCCCGCAAGCATATGACAAGATCACTCAAGTGCTGGTTCCTCAGGTCGGGGATGCAAATTTCAATGCCAAGCTGAAGGGAGCCTGCCAGGGCGGTGTCGATTGCGTGCCAGGTCAACCCTTCCCGGGCAACTGGATTCCAGGATCTCTGCTGGACGCCAATGCGCTGCGCCTTCAATGCCACCAAGAACCTGCCGGCTGCAACCAACACGTCGACCGACACCTACACCCCGACGGGCGGCCATCTGCCCATCAATGTGCGTGAAGAACTTTTCCGCGTGGATCACAACATCAACGACAAGTGGGCATTGATGGGACATTTCATCCACGACGCCAACGACTCGGTGCAGGCGACTCCGGAGTGGCAGGGAGACAATATCCCGACAGTCGGCTCCAACTTCAGCAACCCCTCCTACATGGCAGTGGTAAAACTGACCGGTTCGCTGACGCAGAATGTGCTGGTTGAAGCGGCGTTAAACTACGATGGCAACAAGATCGCCATCATTCCGGTGGCAGCCGAAGGCGGGAACTTTATCAAGCCCTCAGGTTGGGGCACTGGAACCTACTTCGCAGCGGCTAACGATGTGGGTAACCGGCTACCTGACATTACCTGGAAAACCGACGGCGGCGCGGACTGGGGCCCTGGAAACGATCCCTGGACCAACGGCGCCGAGGATTTTGCCGAGAATCTTGGCTTGTCGATCTTGCAAGGCAAACACAACTTTAAGTTCGGCGCAGGCTACAACCGTTACACCAAGAATCAGGTCATCGGCAAGGATTCAGAGGGCGACTACACGTTTAACGATGCCGCAACGACTCTGCTCACGGGCGATTCCTATCTGGACTTCTTGATGGGCTTTGCCTCCAGCTTCAGCCAGTCGAATGCCAATCCCATCAACCACTACGTTAACAACAACATCTCGTTCTACGGGATGGACACTTGGCACGTGAGCCAGCGGTTGAGCCTGCAGTATGGTTTTCGCTTTGATGCCCTGCCGCACGTCTGGGAGCGCAACAACCAGGTCTCAAACTTCTTCCCGTCCCTCTATCAAACCGGGCTTCTGCCCATCTTCAACTCTGACGGGTCTTTCGCTTCGAACAGCCCGGGCCTGTTTACCAATTCCATCGGCACGTTCTATTTGAATGGCATCGGAATTGCCGGTCAGAACGGCGTACCCCGCGGCCTGGCCAAGGAAGACTACAAGACGGTAATGCCCCGCGTCGGCTTCACGTACGATCTGTTCGGCACGGGCAAGACCATTTTACGGGCCGGTTTCGGAACCTTCTACGAACGCATCCAGGGCAACGATATCTATGATGCGGCCGGCGGCCCGCCATTCATCAGCACACCTGCGGCCACCAACGTGGAATTCACCAGCCCGACAACCAACTGGCAGACGGGCGGCACGGCGAGCGCTCCAACCTTCGTTCAGGGATACAACTCGCTTAACAGTTACTATCCAAACCCGGGAGTGGCGGAGTACAGCCTCGGCATCCAGCATGAGTTGGCGCCCGCGGTAATTCTCACCGTGCAGTATGTGGGCAATGAGAGCTGGCACCAGAACACCTGGCTACCCATCAACAACTTCCCGCTGAGCACATCTCTGGCAACGCGTGAAGCCTACGCAACCGGCACCCTCACTTCAGCAGAATCGCAGGCAAACGACACGTATCCTGGCTTCGGACAACTCCGGCTTCAGGAGAACCCGCTGACCGGCACCTACAACAGCCTGCAAGCTGGATTGCGCCAGGAGAACAAGTGGGGTTTGAGCTACGGCATCTTCTACACCTGGTCTCACCAGATCGACGACACGCAAAGCAGCGTGGACGTAGATAACAACAACCCATCCTACAACCCCTGGAACCTGAAGTACGACAAGGGTTCTGGTTCTCTGGATCGCCGTCAGATCCTGAATATCAACTACGAATACAAACTGCCTTTCTTCGCTCATGCTGGCGGCGCCACGCATGCGGTGCTGGGGGGCTGGGAACTGGCCGGAACAGAAATCACCGAAACCGGCTTGCCATGGGCAGGCAACGCGGCGCCCGGCGATGGCGGAGCTGACACAGTCGGCTTGGGCGGCGACTATCGCATCCGTCCGAACTTGGCCGGCAGACCCTCTTATACCAAGGGTAAAACCAGCGTCGGCGGCGTTTCAGGTTATCAATGGGTGAGCAACGCCAACTTCTCGCAGCCTGTTGCAGCCTGGAATGGCGGCCCGAATCTTGGCTTCGGAAATGCCGGCAAAGATGCCGTCGTTGGCCCTGGCCGGACTAACTTCTCAACCTCTATCTACAAGTCCTTCACTTTCAGCGAACGGGCTGCCTTCGAGTTCCGCGCTGAAAGTTTCAACACTTTCAACCACACCCAATTCAACGCATTTAATAACAACGTGAGTGAGTCCAACTTTGGATTCGTCACCGGCGCCCAGGATCCGAGAACATTCGAACTTGGCGGCAAGATTACCTTCTAACCCTACTGCTCCAAATGGGCGCGACAGGCAACCCCTGCCGCGCCCACTTTTTTTGCCTGAGGTCTTGCGCGGCGGTTTGTACTCGCTGCTTCGCGCGCGAGAGAATGATTGTAGTGATTTTTTACGGGAAGATTCTCTGAATGACAAGGATGGTTTTAAGCCGGGAGGTACGACGTGGAGAACACGGCCTGCTTCGCTTCATACCGCTGGCGGTGATTCTGTTGCTCTGTGCAGCGACATGCTGGACGCAGGACCCCACAGCGCCGGAGAATGACCGGCAAACAGCACTGGCTCTCGAGCAGCAGGGAAGGAACACTGAGGCGGAGATCGCGTGGCGCGCATACTTGAAAGTGCATCCTTCCAGCTCGGAAGCATACGCCCACATGGGTCTGCTGGAGGCGCGACAGGAGCACTACACAGACGCCATTCCATTCTACCGCAAGGCGCTCTCGCTCGATTCATCCATTCCGGGTTTGCGGCTGAATCTGGGACTGGCATATTTCAAAGCGGGCGAAATGAAAAAGGCGCTTCAGGAATTCAGCCCTCTGTTAGGGAGCGCGCCGCAGTCCTCTCCCGACAGGCAGCGACTCGCCATCCTCGTCGGCATGAGCCACTACAGCCTCGGCCAATTCGCCCAGGCAGCCGTGTATCTTAAACAAGCAGTAAGTCGCGACCCGCAGAATCTCGAGCTGCTCCTGGCTCTCGCGCACAGCTACTTGTGGTCAAAGCAATACCAAAACGTTCTGGACACCTATCGCGTGATCCTTCAGTTGAATCCGGAGTCCGCTGAGGCCGATATGCTCGCCGGAGAGGCCTCGGATGAGCTCAAGGACACTCCAGGCGCGATTGTGCAATTTCGCGCTGCAGTCAAGGCAGATCCTAAACTGCCCGACGTGCATTTTGGTCTTGGCTACTTGCTCTGGGGGCAACGCAAGTACACTGAAGCCGCTCCCGAGCTGCAAGCCGAGCTGGACAATGATCCCCGTCACGCGCAGGCACTCACATACCTCGGAGATGTTGAAATTCACCTTGATCGTTCCGACGCAGCGGTTCCACTGCTTGAGAAGGCGATAAGCATCGACCCGAAGATCGAGCTCGCGCACCTCGATATCGGAATCATCGATGCCACCAACGGTCACATCGAAGATGCGCTGCGCGAAATGAAGCTTGCCGAAAAGATTGCGCCCGACGACGTGAATGTTCACTGGCGGCTCGGCAGACTCTATCGCTCCATGGGGAATCGGCAGGCAGCCGCAGCCGAACTCGAAAAGGCGAGAACGCTCACCCAGGCCGCCGACACCAAGCTGTTGGACAAAATGAATCCTGGGCTGCAGAAACCTGAGACGCCCGCGGTCCAACCCGCTGGAAAATGATTCCGCCCAAGGCACACAAAAAATGAAGTTCGAAGCCATTGGCCTCGAGCTTCAGTGTTACAGTCTTGCTCTCGAATTAATTGATGGTTCAACAGTCTCAGCCTTCGCGGCCCAGAAGTTCAGCTTGAGCGACAGATCGACAAAGCGTCCGGGATTCGATCCGTCCTCCATGCCAAAAGTTCCTACTGTTCCGCCCAGTCCGCCCGTCGGTCCAGAAGCATTCGTATATTGAGCTTCACTGGAATCTCCTTCAGTAAAAGTTCAGGTTTAGAGTTCAGCCTTGCCAAAATGGTTCGAGCTCTTGAGCGGCTAACGGGGGAAAAATGAGAGTTAATCAACAGCCCCTGCCGTCCTTGAGCAGAGCAAAAAACAGTTCCAGGTCGTCGAAACTGCTCTTGATTGATATCCATCCAAACATGCAAAAATTGAATTGCAACAAATATTAACCGAAAAATCGGCAAATGACGAGAATATAGATGTACGAATGCAGATTAACTGATCAAATTATTGATCTGAAGCCGAGTATCGACGGAGCCTCATTGTAAAATAAAATAATGATCGGATAAAGACTATCCTGGGCTTGGATGGGGTTCGTCCATTAGAGATCGCAATAAAACTGTATTGCGACATTGCCTTGGTACCAGGCTTTGCAATCGCGCGCCATTTCCATAACTTATTGTAAATAATATAATTGATATGACAATCTCGAATCTGACGTCGAATTGAACCGCTTTTCGCGGCAAATATCTGAGGTGATGAAGGCGTCGTTCCGTCGAAACTTCGCCCTCCAGTTTCGTCGACTGAGCGCATTTGCAATCGCTACCTCAAGGGGTCTCTGAGAACACTATCAAAATGCCTATTTTGATCACAAAATAATAAAGTGATCATACTATCGTTCTTATACGCTTTCTCCGTGTTATAATCGTGGAAAACCGAGGTCTTTCAGGCTCAGAGGTCGCAAAATACCGTTAGGTGTTTGACGGTGAGCTGTTTTCATTTCCGGCCCAACGACCTGTTTGCGACTATGAGATGATCGGCAGGAAGTCGAATCCCTTAACCTGGGCCGCGTCCAAAACATCCATCAGAGATCGCGATCAATAATTCCTATGACGTCTTTCTTTTTTGAATTATGTGCCGAGAGTGTTGCGGCAGCGTTTGCTGCGGAGTCGGGTGGGGCAGACAGAATTGAGCTCTGCTCGAGGCTTTCTGAAGGAGGAACCACCCCGGCTGCGGAGTTGATGGCCGCCAGCGCGAGAGCGATTTCCATTCCAATTTATGTACTCATTCGACCCCGCGCCGGAGATTTCGTCTTCACAGCCCACGAGTTCGATCTGATGCGCAAACAGATCGACGAGGCGAAGGCGGCCGGTGCCAGCGGAGTTGCACTGGGTGTGTTGCTCCCTGACCGCCTCGTTGACCTGAAACGAACCCGCGCGCTCGTGGAATACGCACATCCGCTGGAAACCACTTTCCATCGCGCATTCGACGAAACTCCCGACCTCGCCGACGCACTCGAGCATGTAATCGAAACCGGCGCCTCCGGCCTTCTCACTTCAGGAGGCGCGGCTAAGGTGTTGCAGGGAGCTGATCGAATTGGGCGACTGCAGCAGCAGGCCGGCGGACGGATCCAGATTATTGCCGGCGGAGGCTTGCGTTTGGCGTCGCTGGTTGAAGTGGTGCGACGGTCGGGTGCGTACTCGCTGCATGGGTCGCTGACGAATTCCAACGGTTCCAACGGACATAGCGTGGACGCAATGCAACTCGAAGCAAATATCCGTGAAGCTGTCAGATTGCTTCGCAGCGAGTACGAACAAATGGCTGCCCAGACGCAGGAGCGGTGACGCAAAGTGATATCGCCTGCAGCAGTGCTTTTACAGAATGGAGCGCATTTCACGCTGAATCTAGTCGCAGTCGATCAAACCTTGATGACGCGCGTTCCCTGGCGCTCAAATGGTGCGATTGCGTCGTCAGTCGCGTTGGTGTCGGTGATGAGAACCTGAATCTCGTTAATCGGGCAAATAATCGCGGGGCTCACTTTGCCGAACTTGCTTGAATCGGCCACCACGATCACCTGCTTGGTCTGCTTCAGCATCTTGCGATACACCAGCGCCTCATCGCTCTCGAGCGATGTCGCACCGCGTTCAGCATCGAGACCGGTCACGCTCAAGAAGACTTTATCCATGTAAACACTGTCGAGAAAATTCAGCGCTGCATTGCCTGAAAGCGCAAACGACCACGCCCAGGGCATGGTGCCGCCGGTGAGGAATGTGCGGATGGAGGTGCGATTGCAAAGCTCCATGCCGATGTTGATCGCGTTGGTGATGACCTGGATCTTTTCGCGGTGACGAAGACTTCGACCGATGTGCGTCGTCGTGGTGCCCGCAGAGAGACCGACTGTTTCGCCCTCCAGAATCATCTCTGCGGCGGCCAAACCGATGCGGCGCTTCTCAGCGGCGTGTCGCTGCTCGCGCGCGATGAACGAGCTGTCATATCGATACGGTTCGTAGAGCAGCGGCTCGGCAAGTTCTGCGCCGCCATGAGTGCGGCGAATCAACCCCCGATTCTCAAGCCGCGCAAGATCGCGTCGGATACTGGGTGCTGAAGAACCGGCTACCGCCAGCAGTTCTTCAATGCTGGCAGTTCCTGATTTTAGAAGGTACTTGACGATCTCTTCGGATCGGCGATTGATCGATTCCGCCATAACAAACGCAATTCTACTCTGCGGTTGCGCGGCCCTGGACAATTTCTGCTACAAGTATCAAGATTTCTACTAAAAAGTTTCAGCCGGATGATCACATCGGCACGTATTGAGCGAGACCGGCATCATTTTCGCTTGCTGTCGCGTGCAGGATTGTCAGGCCGCACGTTGGCAATATTGATCGAATCGGCATGGTGTGAACATCGCTACGGGTTCTGCGCCAGTTCGAGCAGCCGTGCGCTGACGTTCCAGAATGCCCGTCCATCGTGGTAGCCGGCCTTCCAGATGCTTCCCTTGTCCTCGGTCAACGGCTTTCCCTTCGCGGTGGTGAGGTTGAAGAGTCCGTGGTACTCGGAATCGATCGTGTGGTTCTTGATGAAGGCCCACTGTTCGAGGAAGCGTTGAAAGTAGATCGGGTTTTGCTTTCCGTATCGCTGGTGCATCAGCAGCAAAGCGTTCAAGCCTTCGCATTGCACCCACCATTCTTTCCTTGTGTCTTCTGGCGGGCCAAAGGCCGGTCCATTCTCGAAGAACCCCCCATTCGTTTTATCCCAGCCGTAGGCGAGCGCGTGATCCACCAGCATCTTCGCCATGCGCTCGGTTTTCTCGCTTGCATGGCCATGCAGCAGCTCGTCGGTTTCGAGCATCAGGTAGGCCGTCTCCACGTCGTGTCCGTACGAGTCGGGACCGGGAATCGCGCGCCAGTCGTTCGCGAAGTAGAGATTCATCACGCCCGGTTCGACGCAGATCTTGTCGCGCACCACTGAAAGCATCTCTTCGGCGCGGGCGCGAAGAGTCGCATCGGGCCACACTCGGTAGAGCTCGGTGAGCGCTTCGAGCAGGTGAATGTGCGCGTTCATCGACTTGTAGCCGACGGGACCGATCGGTCCTTCTTCGATCTGGCCGTTTGGCGCATGCGGCAGCACGGGTTTGCCGTCGCGCGTGAGCGTTTCAAAGTAGCCGCCGTTCACGCTGTCGTGGGCGTGCTGGTCGAGCCAGTTGAAGCCTTTCTTTGCGAGCTCGAGTGCGCGCGGGTCGCCGGTTGCCTGGTAGGCAGCGGCGGCGCCGTAGATGCCGAAGTCGATGCCGTAAAGCTGCTTTTGATCGCCGAACGCGGGCGCGATGCGGCCGTCGTCGTCGAGTCCCCAGAAGAAGCCGCCGTCCTGCTTGTCCCACATCGTGTTTTCGAGGAAGTCGAGGCCCTGCCGGACGTAGGGCAGGAACTCGGCCTTCTTGCCGGGCTCGCGCAGAACGACCTGCGACGCGAGCCAGGTCATGCGGCCCTGGAAGACCGAGAACTTTCCATCGCTTGGCTCCGACTGCCAGTCGCGCCCGAAGTGCGAGTGGAAGCCGCCGTGTTCGTGGTCGATGGAGCGAGGAAACCAGAGATCGAGAACGTTGTTGTGGAGCGCTCCGTCAACCTCGGCAGCTAGTTTCAGGTAAGTGGCGCGGGTGGGGGTTGCATCGGTGTTCATTGTCTGCTGGCTTGCTCCGAGCGCCGCGAACAGAAGCAGGGGCAGGAGCGCCAGGTATCTGGTTTTCAAAACTGCATCTCCTGTGGGTCGCCGTTCGGGGAGAATGCTAACACGGCGGCACGGGCAGGCGGAGTCCGGAACGACCGGTTTCTGCACCCGGGGGATATATACCCCCTTTTGGGGGTTAAGTGGTTTATTATGAGACGTTTCAACCTTTTACCTTTTGACGCAACCCGATGAAATCGAAGGGCTTAGAGGCCAAAATAGTCAGGAATAACGAGTTACGGGCTCCGGTTTACAACGGTTTTGGTGCAAAGTCTGTCAACGAGCTGGTTTTTGCCATACAAAGATTGTGCGCCGGGAGATGGAAATTAGATGCAAAGGCAGGGCGGAGGCGGGTGGACACCAGCCGGCCTATCGTTACCAACCAATGGCTTGGGCAACGTCCCGTCTGTCCCCGGGGTTTCCCGGAGGGCCGGCACGAATCGGCCGCAGGCGATTGCATGAAAGTAATCTTGTTTACTCGCCAGATTCACCTTTTGAGAACTGCTGGTTGCGGCCGGGCTTCCGTCCCGGCGGGACGAGCCGAATTTAGCCCAAGGTGCAGGTTTCGCTCGCAACGGCGAGCGAAACCGGAACCCTGGGATAGGTTCAGGAGCATATTTCGCGCCCTGTATGGGCGCGGCGAATCCTCCGCCTGAAAGGAATTCGCCGCCATGCCATCGTCCTGGAATCGGCCGGCACCCTCAAGCGCGGACGCAAGCTGCGACCTTCAGATCGCTGAATAGCGGGTCAAGACGCACAAGCCTCAGAGCCACGGTCCTAAGCTCTCATGACACTAGCCAACATTGGGGGACCAATCTAAATTTGCGGCGACCGCCGCCCGTGGCGTATTCGATAATAGAACCAACTTTCCACTACAAATATATGAAAAAAATAGCTTTACAAATTACTATTTACCAACACCCCGCTCTGACCAACTTCGATAGACCCGTAATGACATTCGGTGGAACTCGTAGTGTTATTACGGCAAACTCGCGAATATGCGCGGTTTGAAGGAAGCATCGCAGCTTCGGGAGAGATTTGGCCAGAGAGTCCGCCAGCTGCGCAGTGAGCACGGCCTGACTCAGGAGCAGCTTGCGGAACGGGCCGGGATCTCCGTTGACTTTCTCAGCCTTATTGAACGCGGGAAGAGTTCCCCATCTTTCGAAAACCTAGACGAACTGGCAGATGCGCTCGAAGTGTCCGTTGCCGAGCTATTCAGCTTTGAGGGTGGTCGCAGTGAAGCTGAATAACACATTCATTTTGTTCGACGCGGGCGGCATTTCTAAGTCGAGTGGCTGGAAGAAGGCTCACGAAGCAATTGAGAATGCCGTCAATGGTATGTCTTGGCCAGCCGACTCGAATAAGGGCCTGGTCATTCCCCGAATCGTAAGTATCAAGAAAGGCGCTACGTATACCGATAAGAACGGAAAGTCCTTGGTCTGGAAAGGGCCCAAGGATCACACCTTAAGAAATGGTGTGGTGCCGCTGAAACTGCTTTTTCGTAAGCGTCTAAGAGATGCGGGCTGGAAATCAGAAGAGACTGTTAGACTTTTCAAGACGTGCCAAACCTCCACAAAATCCGAATCCTCGAAACGCTCAGAAATCGGTTCGGAGAGATCCATAAGTTAGCCGGAAGCGAATCGCTTTTCACCATCGGCGAGAATGCCGCTCGAATCTACATTCGTTATTCGAAGGTGCATAGCGGAGGCAGCGGCTTTTTCGGACTCCGTGAGGTTGACCTTCGGCAGCTCGAGGGGCAGAACGCGTTTCTCTGTTTCCTGCTCGATGACGGGTCAGTACCTCTGTTTGTGCCATACGGGGACTTTGAGGAGGTTTTTGAAAATGCACAAGCTGCGAGCGACGGCCAGTACAAGGTGCAGCTACTTTCACGGAACGATGGGCTGGAGCTCTATGTCGCTCGTCAAGGTCGCTTCAACGTCGAGGGATACGTTGGGCTGGAGGCCATCGCCCGCAGCCTCGATACCGCGCTACTGCGAGAGGCCCATAACCTTACACACACCCAGGTACAGACGTTGCTTGCGGGCATCGGGCATTCCAAGAAATACGAAGTATACGTGCCGGAACGTGACGCCGGCGGGATGGACTGGACGCTCACCGAGCGATTCCCATTGAGAAATAGCATCCCCTCCGGATTTGAAAGAGTCAAGGGGATACTGTCGGAGATTGACGTAATCTGGGTGGCACGCGGAGGGGAGACAATTGAAGGCCTCTTTGAGGTGGAACACTCCACCTCGGTCTACTCGGGTCTCCTGCGTTTCAACGACGTACTCCTGACAGACCCAAAGCTGTTTCGGTTTTCTATCGTTTCAAACGAGGCAAGACGCGCCCTTTTTCTTCGGCAGCTCCTTCGGCCCACCTTCAGAAAAAGTGGGCTCGCCGACCTTACAAGCTTTCTTGAGTATTCCAATGTTCTGAACTGGCACATGCGTGTAGCAAACGGAAGCGCCCGTGCCTAGAACTGCAGGAACGTTGAGGGTGTCCGCTGCTCGTGGCGCGGCGACTAATATCGAGAGGACCGGGCAGATTTCGTCTTAGCAACACGCTTCGTCGTCAGGATCGGTCGCTCATTCACCCGCAGATGCGCCCACATCCGGATCGCCGCCCAATTCGATGTATGCGTCCTTTTCTTCGAGGCAAACGATCGTCAAGCCGCCCTCGTCGATTGCCACGGTTCCGCGCTTGGGAAGGGTGTTCAGCCACTTCTTCAGATCTTCAATTGCAATTGCCATGCGATCTCCTCTACTTCACTGCGGGCACCTCAGTTTGAAAACCGGGAAATCATCCGCCATCGCCTCTGGAATTGAATGCGCTCAGTCCGTCGATGCGCTAAACATGCCAGATTCACAGCATCTCGCCCGCCATAATCCTTCACATCGCGTCCGCAGTGTCTGCACACCTGAACTGGAATTCTTACGTCGTCGCGGTTGAATACGCGTGGCTTTTCGCCTTTGATGAAATACAACATGCCGTAGTGGCTAGTTGAGAGGCGATTCGGGATGGGCAGACTATGTGCCTTGTCGACTGCGATCCAATGCTTGAAGGTCATGCCATCGAGAGAGCCCAGAAACCTGCCAAGGGGCATTAGCCATTTCGGAAGGTTGTAAAGGAATAGCGCTCCGCCGGGAGCGAGCACCCTGACTCCTTCTGACAGCCAGCTCTCGCACCATCTCAAATACTGATCGTCCGGGATGTTATCCGAACCCTTTGATCCATAGTTCTTCTTCAAATTGAATGGAGGGTCCGCAAAGAAAGTCGCCACGCTCTGATCTGGGATCGTGGCAAGAAACTCCAGGCAGTCAGCCCAATAAAGGTGTCCCAGCGCGGTTTGGTATTCCAGTCTCATTTCCGTAATAAGACTGCGTATCCTTGGACGTAAGATCAAGAGGGTTTTCAGGTCAAGGATTGCGCTACAGCCCGGCAAGGGAATGTGCCCAAAATGGTCCGTTGAGTGGCGCACCCAGCGTGGAGATGAAACTCCGCAGATTCGTGCCTAAAACGCCCTTCCAGCAACCGACGTCCTAAACCCGCCTCCCTCGCCGAACACAGACACAACCCCAATCCACCCAGCCCGTTCCAACCCTTAAATTCAACTGTCAATCCCCCTGACTCTCCCATTCACCCTTCTAGCCATTTGCTTTCAACCGCTTACCAGAAACCCTCACTTGCCGAGTTTTTCTGGCAATTCGTTATGCTTAATCCAGTGCCACATTAAGGCCCCGAAATCCCGCGGCCAGCTCGAATTCCAAATTCCTTCTTTTCACGAGCTTGCCGTTCAAGCTCCTCAAAACAAAGGGATTTGGGGTAGAACCGCGCCCGCAACTATTTTCGATTCAACAAGTTGCCAAAACTACCCCATCGGGTGGCGGGGGTGGGGGGGCACCCTCCGAAAGGGAAAAACATGTATCGGACTTGCCATCACGTCATGCCCAGCGGCCTCCACTGTCAATCACCAGCCATGCGCGGCTGCGCCTTCTGTTACTCTCACAGCCGCCGCATCGCTCCTCACCGCCAGCAGAGCCCGGCCGAAGATCGCATCGAGATTTCGCCGAAGCTCGATAACAATGGAATCGTTCAAACTCTTCATCAGGTCCTGAATGGGCTCGCCAACGGCCGCATCAGCCCGCGCCGCGCATCCATCCTCATCTACGGCCTGCAGATGGCCGCGGACCATCCTCAGCAATGCAATGCTGCATCACCCAGGCAGGTTTCCCACTCACCGATCCAGCCACGCGACTGAGCTTCGCAAAAAGGGGAGTCTGTGTCCCATTCATCGCGGCTTTATCGGTCGCCGCGGCGACAGTGGGACGCGAGTCCTTGCCATGCCCTCCGACTCGATTTCAACGACTCCTCGGATTCCGGAAGCGTAGTGGTTGAAGCTGCTCCGTCGGTAATGTTCGGGGGATGCGGCCAGTCCTTTTCTTTGAGGGTGGTGCTATCGCAACTCCGATGGGGGCCTTGCCCGAAGACCCGCTCATCGCAATAAAGCCGCGATGAACGGGGCACAGTTCCAGATGCCAGGATGGGTGGGCCACCTGCTGTGGTGCTACCGCAACTCCGATGGGGCCTTGCCCGAAGACCCGCTCATCGCAATAAAGCCGCGATGAACGGGGCACAGTTCCAGATGCCAGGGTGGGTGGGCCGACTGCCGGAAAAACTCAATTCGGATAGGTTTTGTAACAGGGCACTAGTTTACTCGTGCCGATAAAGCTCGCCAAATGAGTGCGGACTTTAGTCCCTGCCGGATAGATTATGGCACCTTCCCGCAGGGGTTAAAACCCCGCCCCAATTTCAGCGGCTAGCCGGCACGGATGAATCCGTGCCCTTTCAAAACAGCGGCTTCTAAGGGGTTTTTCCGCAGCCTGTAAAGCCGTGCCCTTTCAGAGCCGCCACTGTTCGCGATCTCAATCCAAATACGATTGCCATGATCTACTCCGGCGGCTCGTCGCCCGACGCCGATCATACGCCTGCTATTCTGAAGCGACCGAAGAAGACGGGAAATTACAATTCCCATTGAATGTGGTCGCCAAAGCCTGTCCGAACGGCCGGGGTCGTGTGTACCGATGGAGAATCCGATGAAAATACTCGCTGCCGCATTTTGCGCATTGAACATCGCAATGCTTTCGCCATCCGCGCTTATCCACAACAAGAGAGCCGAACGGCCTGAATTTCGCGTTGAGATCAGTCCCGCTGGCCAAGGACGTCCTACCTGCACGGTTACAAATCTCAGTGGCAAACCGGTGTGGGCGTTGGTTTTGGAAATCTCTTCCTCCTCGCAACCGGCAAGAAAAGCGAAAAAAGTCTGGGACATGCTCTTAGATGGCTTACATCCCATCGAGCCAGGCGCCGGCACTTCGCGAGGGCTTTTTGAGTTTGCCTTCAGCCCTACACCCGACCGAATCAAAGTGATCGCAGCAGTCTGGACCGACGGCGAGACTTTTGGCGCGCCCGCATCGGTTGACTTAATCCTCAACCACCGTGTTGCGCGCGCCGCCGATTATGAGGATGCGGCCGACATTTTGCAGCGGGGTCTGAACCAGAATTGGACCCGGGACCAGTATGAGCAGGCTTTTCGCGATAAGCCGGACAGCGGCGCCGTCTACACCGTGCGCACCGCGATTTCCGCATCGCAGCAAACCGCTCCGACGCCCCAAGCCTTCACCCAAATCATGCAATTCCTGCTAACGCGTTTTCAGCAGTTATCGAAACAGCTTCGTCAAGTGAAACCGATCTAGGCCCGGATCGCAACTAAAGTTGACGGAGGGACCCTTCGGCAGGCTCAGGGCAGGCTCTGGGGCACCCATTCATCAGTGGGTTGGACGCATCCTAAGACCCGGGCCACCCGCCAACGAGTCTCAAGGTCGGATGGTGATTCCGAAAAGAAGCTGCATATCCAGGGCACCCGAATTCGGAATTACACGGTCATTCGAGATGCTTACCCCGGAACGTCCGCTTTTGAACACTCTTTCTCAGCTACGAACACGCATCCGCAATGTCGAGACGTCTAAATTGTTGATTCCGAGCGGCTGGCAGTGAATTAGTCTGGAGCGGAAAGTGCTTTCCCGGAGTGCAAGCGGAAGTGTGTGTGGAGGTTCGATCGATGCAGGTTTTGCTTCAGGATATAAGCTACGCGCTGCGCCAGCTTCGCAAAACGCCGGGCTTTGCCGTCACCGTTCTGCTCACGCTGGCGCTCGGCATCGGCGCAAATTCGGCGATCTTCACGCTGGTCAACGCCATTCTGCTGCATCATCTGCCGGTAACCGACCCAAGGAGCCTGATCCGCATTGGCGACCAGGATGATTGCTGCGTTAACGGCGGCTGGAGCGACAACGGGGACTATTCGCTCTTCTCCACCGACACCTATTTCATGTTCAAGAAAAGCCTGCCGGAGTTTGAAGAGCTTGCGGCTATGGAATCCGGCTACGCATGGCGGCCGATCACGGTTCGCCGCGCGGGGCCGCAGACCGTGGCCAAATCTGTGATGGGCACCTTCGTCTCCGGAAACTACTTCCGTGTGTTCGGACTCTCGCCGGCCGCAGGCCGGCTGTTTTCAGACGGCGACGACCAGAAGGGCGCGCCGATTACTGCCGTGATGAGCTACGACGCGTGGCAACAGGATTACGCCGGCGACCCGAAGGTTGTGGGCAGCACCTTTTACATCAACACAAAACCGGCCACCATCATCGGCGTAGCGCCCAAGGGTTTTTACGGCGACCGCATCGACACCAATCCTCCGAAGTATTTTCTGCCGATGAATGCGATGGACCCGGTGATCGGCGCGCCGTATTTTAACGACCCCGATATGCAGTGGGCTTACATTATCGGCCGCGTCAAGCCTGGAACCTCAGTCCCCGCGCTACAGGCCAAGGCCAGCACGCTGCTCAAACAGGAATATGCAACGCTGAAGACATTTACCGATCAGCGCGCCAAAAAGGTGCTTCCCCGCACACACGTGATGCTGACACCGGGCGGCGGCGGCATCCAGAACATGCAGGACGATTACAAGGACCATCTCAATTTGCTGCAGTGGATCGCCGCGCTGGTGCTTCTGGTGGCCTGCGCCAACATCGCGAATCTTCTGCTGGTCCGCGGCATGAGCCGGCGCGCGGAGCTCTCGATTCGCTCGGCCCTCGGCGCGCAGCGCAGCCGCATCGTGAGGCAACTGCTTACCGAAAGCGTGCTTCTTTCCGCTATGGGCGGATTGCTGGGGCTCGCAATCTCCTATCTCGGAGCACACGCGCTGCTGGCGCTCGCCTTCCCTGACCAGCACAACATGCCGGTGAATGCCTCGCCTTCGCCGCTGGTGATCGGCTTTGCCTTTGGGCTATCGCTGGTCACGGGAGTTCTGTTTGGCCTGGCCCCGGCGCTGATGGCGGCGCGCGCCCAGCCTGCTGAAGCACTGCGCTCAAACGCACGCACCACGGCACATGGCGCATCCTTCCTGCAGCGCGCACTGGTAGTTCTGCAGGCGGCTCTCTCGCTGGTGCTGCTGGTTGCAGCGGGCCTGTTTGCGCAGAGCCTGAACAAGGCCGAGAACGTGGACATGAAGCTCGATGCAACGAACCGCTATATCGCGCACATTAATCCACAGGCGGCCGGGTACAAAAACACTGAGGTCGAGCCTCTCTACCAGGCCATCGTCGACAGCTTCCACGCGATTCCCGGCGTTGTGAAGGTGGGACTCGCGACTTACACGCCCATGGAGGAGAACAACTGGGGCTCTGGCGTAAAGATTCAGGGCGAGCCGGACACCAATAAAGGCGCATCCTGGGTGAAAGCCACTCCGGAGTATTTCGACTCCGTCGGCACCCACGTGGTGATGGGCCGCGGCTTCAAAACGCAGGACACGTTCAACGCGCCGCCCGTCGCCGTCGTCAACCAGGAATTTGTGAAAACCTTCTTCGGCAAGCGCAATCCCATCGGCCACCGTTTTGGCTTTTCCGGTCTGGCCAAAACTCCCCAGGATGGAGCGCATGAAATTGTCGGGGTGGTGGAAGACACCACCTACACCAGCGTCTACTGGAAGAACCACGCTATGTATTTTCTGCCGCTCACGCAGCCAGCCGGCATCGCCAACGACCCCGAGAATCCCATCGACAAAGACCAATCGATGTACGCGGGCGCAATCGTGATCCAGACCAGCCGTCCCATCCCCGGCTTTGAAAAGATTGTGGGCCAGACACTGGCCAACATCAACCCTAACCTGACTATCGTGAAGTTCCAGACATTCCAGCAGCAGATTGACGACCGCTTCACCGAGGAGCGTCTCATCGCGCGCCTCACATCGCTATTCGGCCTGCTGGCCCTGCTGCTCGCCGCCATCGGTCTTTACGGCGTCACTGCGTACACCGTCGTTCGGCGTACACCGGAGATCGGCATCCGCATGGCGCTCGGCGCCGAACGCGGGCGCGTGATTGCCATGGTGATGCGCGGCGCCATGCTGCAAGCAGTTATAGGGCTTGCGATCGGCGCGCCAGTCGCCATGCTTTGCGTGCGCTATGTCAAGTCGCAGCTCTACGAGATTACCAGCGTCAACGCGGTGGTAATGACCGGCGCTATTGTGACCCTTGGCATTGCAGCCGCAATCGCCGGCATCATTCCCGCCAAGCGCGCCGCCTCCATCGATCCTGTAAAGGCCCTGCGCATTGAATAAGCCGCGCCCTCGTTCGCGCGGACAGTGGCCGAATTCTTAGCGCGCGGCAGCTACGTGGGATGAGGTCAGCTCGGCGTCTTTGGTTTTCAAGTACGCGTCGACAGCCGCTGCGGCTTTGCGGCCTTCGCTGATGGCCCAGACCACGAGCGATTGGCCGCGGCGCATATCGCCGGCAGCGAAGACTCCCTCAACCGAGCTCATGTAATTGTTGGTGGCTACATTCCCGCGCGTATCGAGCGCAAGGCCGAACTGCTCGATCATGCCCTTGCGCACGGGACCGAGGAAGCCCATGGCGAGGAGAACCAGGTCGGCGTCGAGCGTAAACTCAGAGCCTGCGATGGGTTCGAACTTGGGCGGAGCGCCGACGCGCACGCAGTGGAGCTGCTTGACGCTGCCGTTTTCGTCGCCGGTGAATTTCACTGAGTTGATGCTCCAGTCGCGGATGCCGCCTTCTTCGTGCGCGCTCTCAGTGCGAAGCTGCAGAGGCCACAGCGGCCACGGCGTACTTGGCGCGCGCTCGGCTGGAGGCTTGGGCATGATCTCAAACTGATGCACGCTCTTTGCGCCCTGGCGATGGCTGGTGCCCAGGCAGTCTGCGCCGGTGTCGCCGCCGCCGATGATGATGACGTGCTTGCCGGTGGCGAGGATGGGAGCTGCAGCCTTCATGTTTGCCAGCAGCGCCTCTTCCGTGTCGCCCTCGTTGCGGCGATTCTGCTGGGGCAGAAACTCCATGGCGAAGTGAATTCCATTGAGCTCGCGACCGGGAATCGGCAGGTCGCGAGGATGCTCCGCGCCGCCGCAGAGCAGAATGGCGTCGTAGTTCTCGCGCAGCGATTCGACTGAAACGTTGCCGCCGACGTGAGCGTTGGTCTGGAAGTTCACGCCCTCGGCTTCCATCTGCGCAAGGCGGCGATCGAGCACGTGCTTTTCAAGTTTGAAGTTGGGGATGCCATAACGCATGAGGCCGCCGATGCGGTCGTTTTTTTCGAATACCGTTACGGAGTGGCCGGCGCGGCGCAGTTGCTGTGCGGCCGCGAGACCCGCAGGTCCGCTGCCAACCACGGCGACAAGTTTGCCGGTGGCCTGCTCGGGTGGCTCGGGATGGATCCAGCCCTCGGCCCACGCGCGCTCCACAATCGAGCGCTCGATGAGCTTGATGGACACTGGCGGCTGATTGATGCCGAGCACACAGGCTGCCTCGCACGGGGCCGGGCAGATGCGGCCGGTGAACTCGGGGAAGTTGTTGGTCGAGTGCAGGCGGCGAATCGCCGCTTCCCAGCGGCTGTTGTAGACCAGGTCGTTCCAGTCGGGGATGATGTTGTTGACCGGGCAGCCGGTGTGGCAAAAAGGAACGCCGCAGTCCATGCAGCGTGCGCCCTGCTCGCGCTGCTTTCTCTTCAGGGAACGGCTCGTAGATTTCGAACCAGTCTTTGATGCGCTCGCCGGGATTGCGACGCGTGGCTTGTTCGCGTTGGAGTTCGAGAAATCCTGTGACCTTACCCATGCTGCACCTCCGCGGTGGCTGCCACGGGTGGCGCCGTAGTGGGTGGATGATGTGCCGCTTCAGTCGAGGCGGCGCGCGCTACTCCCAGAACGCGCTTGTACTCATGCGGGAAGACTTTGATGAACCGAGGCTGCGCATCGGCCCAATGCTCCAGCACCCATGCGGCGCGCGGGCTGCCGGTCAGGTCGCGATGCCGCTCGAGCAGGCCGCGAATTGTTTCGATATCTTCGGAACTGCTTAGCGGTTCAAGATCGACGCTGGCCTTGTTGCAGCGGCGCGAGCCAAAGTCGCCCTGATCGTCGTAGACATAGGCAATGCCGCCGCTCATGCCGGCTGCGAAGTTGCGGCCGGTGGACCCGAGCACGATGACCAGGCCGTTGGTCATGTACTCGCAACCGTGGTCGCCCACGCCTTCAACCACGGCAGTCGCGCCGGAATTGCGGACTGCGAAGCGCTCGCCGGCGATGCCGTTCAGGAAGACCTCGCCGCTGGTTGCGCCGTAAAGAACCACGTTGCCAACCAGGATGCTTTCTTCGGGCAGGAAGCTCGAGGTTTTGGGCGGATAGGCGATGATGCGTCCGCCTGAGAGTCCCTTGCCCAGATAATCGTTGGTATCGCCCTCGAGTTCGAGCGTCACGCCGTTAGGAACGAATGCGCCAAAGCTCTGGCCTGCCGACCCGCGGAATTTGAAGTGGATGGTGCCATCTGGAAGACCTTCTGAGCCGTAGCGGCGGGCGATCTGGCCGCCCAGCATCGCGCCCACAGTGCGGTGCACGTTGCGAATGGCAAAGCTTGCCTTCACAGGCTCCTGCGTTTCCAGTGCTCGTGCCGCCTTTTCGATAAGAATGTGGTCGAGCGCCTGGTTGAGGCCGTGATCCTGCGCCTGGGTGCGGCGGCGCGCCACGCGCGAGGGCAGCGTGGGCGAGTAGAGAATCTGCGAAAGATCGATGCCCTTGGCCTTCCAGTGTGCATCGGCGATAGCGGCGTCGATGCGGTCGACGCGGCCCACCATTTCGTCGACGGTGCGGAAGCCCAGCTTCGACATATGCTGCCGCATCTGCTCGGCGATAAAGAAGAAGAAGTTGATGACGTGCTCGGGCGTGCCGGTAAAGCGCGCGCGCAAGACCGGGTCCTGCGTAGCGATGCCCACGGCGCAAGTATTCAAGTGACACTTGCGCATCATGATGCAGCCCATTGAAATCAGGGGCATTGTGGCGAAGCCAAACTCTTCTGCGCCGAGCAGCGCGGCGATCACGACATCGCGGCCGGTTTGCAACTTGCCGTCGGTCTGCACGCGGATGCGGCTGCGCAGGTCGTTCAGCAGCAGGACCTGTTGCGTTTCAGCGAGGCCAAGCTCCCACGGCAGGCCGGCGTGCTTGATGGAACTGAGCGGCGAAGCGCCGGTGCCGCCGGTATCGCCGGAGATGAGCACCACATCGGCGTGCGCCTTTGATACGCCGGCCGCGACCGTGCCCACGCCAACTTCAGAGACGAGTTTGACAGCGATGCGCGCCTGCGGGTTCACGTTCTTCAGGTCGTAGATGAGCTGGGCGAGGTCTTCAATCGAGTAGATGTCGTGATGCGGCGGCGGCGAGATGAGTCCAACGCCGGGGATCGAATGGCGGACGCGGGCGATGACGTCGTCGACCTTGTGTCCGGGCAATTGGCCGCCCTCGCCGGGCTTTGCGCCCTGTGCCATTTTAATTTGCAGCTCGGTGGCGTTGATGAGGTAATTTGTTGTGACGCCGAAGCGGCCGCTGGCCACTTGTTTCACGGCGCTACGCCTCGAATCGCCGTTAGCATCCGGCTTGAAGCGCGCTTCGTCTTCGCCGCCCTCGCCGGTGTTCGACATGCCGCCGAGACGGTTCATGGCAATGGCCAGAGTCTCGTGCGCCTCTTTGCTGATGGAGCCGAAGCTCATGGCGCCGGTGGTGAAGCGTTTGACGATCTCCTTGGCCGGCTCGACTTCTTCAATCGCGATCGGCTTCTCGGCGTACTTGAGCTGCAACAGACCGCGCAGCGTGCTCAGGTTGCGATTCTGATCGTCGATGAAGTCGGTGTATTCCTGGAACGTGGCGAAATTGTTGGTGCGCACCGCGTGTTGAATTTTGCTGATGGTGAATGGATTCAGCAGGTGGAACTCGCCGCCCTCGCGGTACTGGTATTGGCCGCCCACCACCAGGTCGGTTTCCGAGTCGGTGAGCGACTGGTAGGCGTAGGTGTGCTTCATCTGCGCTTCGCGAGCCAGCACCTCAAGCCCGATGCCTTCAACGCGAGAAGCGGTGCCGGGGAAATACGCTTCAACCAGCGAACGATTGAGGCCGACCGCTTCAAACACCTGGGCTCCGCGATAGCTTTGCAGCGTCGAGATGCCCATCTTCGAGAAGGTCTTCAGCAGCGCCTTGTTGATGGCCTTGATGAAATTCTTCTCCGCGTACTCAGCCGTTATCTTTTCTGGGATCAGGCCACGACGATGCAGATCGTGAATGGTTTCGATCGCGAGATAGGGATTGATGGCGCTTGCGCCGTAGCCAATCAGCAGCGCAAAATGCATCACCTCGCGCGGCTCGCCGCTTTCAATAATCAGCGCGACCTGGGTGCGGGTCTTGTCGCGCACCAGGCGATTGTGCACCGCGGCCATGGCCAGCAAACTGGGCACCGGCGCGTAGGTGGCGTCCACGCCGCGATCGGAAAGAATCAGCAGCGTGTAGCCGGAATTGACGGCGTGCGCGGCGCGGGTGCTCAGGTCGTCGAGCGCCTGCTTCAGGCCCTTTTCGCCGTCTGCAGCGCGAAACAGCGCGGGAAGCGTGGTGGCCAGCAAGTCGCCGGAAGAGACGCGACGCAGCTTTTCAAGATCGCGATTGGTGAGAATCGGATGCGGGAGCTTGAGCGTGTGGCAGTTTTCCGGCTCCTCATTCAGAATGTTGCGCTCGGTGCCGATGTAGCTGATGAGCGACATCACCAGTTCTTCGCGAATGGGGTCGATGGGCGGATTGGTGACCTGCGCAAAGAGCTGCTTGAAGTAATTGAAGAGCGGCTGCGGACGATCGGAGAGGCAGGCGAGCGGCACATCGGTGCCCATCGAGCCGATCGGTTCCTCGCCCTTGGCGCCCATGGGCGCCAGCAGAATGCGGAGATCCTCTTCGCTGTAGCCGCACGCGCGCTGGCGGCGCAGCAGGGTCTCGTGGTTCGACGCGATAACGCGCTTGGGCTCGGGCAGCATGTCGAGCGTTACCTGCTCGGACTTGAGCCAATCGGCATAAGGCTGGCGCGCAGCCAGATCCTTCTTGATCTCCGCGTCGGAAATAATGCGCTGCTGCACGGTGTCGACCAGGAACATGCGGCCGGGCTGCAGGCGGCCTTTCTTGCGCACATCTTCGGGCGGAACGTCGATGACGCCGGCCTCTGAGGCAAGCACAACCAGATCGTCTTTGGTCACGATGTAGCGGCCCGGGCGCAGGCCGTTGCGATCGAGGGTCGCGCCAATCACCTTGCCGTCGGTGAATGCGATTGCCGCTGGGCCATCCCACGGCTCCATCAACGAGGCGTGGTACTCGTAAAAGGCGCGCTTGTCCTCGTCCATGTCCGGATTGCCGGCCCACGCTTCGGGAATAAGCATGGCCATCACGTGGGGCAGGGAACGGCCGGACTGGTAAAGAAATTCGACGGCGTTGTCGAGCGAGGCAGAGTCAGAGTTGCCGGGACCGATGATGGGATAGAGGTCGTCGATCTTGCCGTTGTAGAGCGGTGTCTCGAAGATCGACTGGCGGGCGGTCATCCAGCTCACGTTGCCGCGAATCGTATTGATTTCGCCGTTGTGGCAGATGTAGCGATAGGGGTGCGCGAGTTTCCAGCTCGGGAACGTGTTGGTGGAGAAGCGCTGGTGAACTAGCGCCAGGGCGCTGGTCACCAGCGGATTGGCCAGCTCGAAGTAAAACTTCTCAATCTGCGGGGCCAGCATCAGCCCCTTGTAGATGATGGTGCGGCACGAGAACGAGGGAATGTAAAAGGTCTCCTTGTCGTCAATGTCTGAAGCGGCGACCTCGTTCTCGGTCTTGCGGCGGATGCGATAGAGCAGGCGCTCAAAGGCTTCTTCGTCCAGGCCCTCGGGGCGGCGCACAAAAAGCTGTTCGATGTATGGCTGAGAGTTGCGCGCCTCGCGGCCGATTGCATCGCCGTTTACCGGAGTGTCGCGCCAGCCAAGAACGGCGCAGCCCTCTTCCTGGGCGATACGCTCAAACACGCCTTCGCAGCGCAGGCGGCTGTGCTTTTCCACAGGCAGAAAGCAATTGGCCACGCCGTATGCGCCCGCCTCAGGCAGGTTGATGCCAAGCTGGCCGCATTCGCGCACAAAAAAGGCATGAGGAATCTGGATAAGAAGGCCGGCGCCGTCGCCGGTTTCCGGGTCGCAGCCCGCGGCTCCGCGATGTGTGAGGTTGATCAGCACCTCGAGCCCCTTGCGGATAATCTCGTGGCTCTTTTCGCCACGAATGTTTGCCACAAGTCCCATGCCGCAGGCATCGTGCTCATTTTGCGGGTGATATAACCCCTGCGGATCCGGAATGCGAAGACCGTTTCTCTTAGATTCCATGGCAGCCTTTTCCAAATAAACTGGTGCGGTTAACTTATGTCGGGAAGAAGACACGTTCAGCGTGCGATCTCGATGCTCGAAACCGCATTTTGCCTGGTATCGGAAAAGTTGTTGCGAAGCAGCCCGGCCGCACCCGAAACTGCACTTTCTTTAATATAACGAAAAATTGTCAATGACGCAGAAGTTCGTTTCGTGCAGAGAGAAGCAGGAGAGGCCGCGCCCGGCAGCCGGCGGTCTGTATCATGGTCTGGTGGCCGGCAAAGTGAACGCATCCAACACGATCCTCGTCACAGGCGGGGCGGGATTCATTGGCTCGAACTTTGTGCTGACCTGGATGAAATCGGCGAAATCGGCGGGAACGCCGCTCGTGAATCTCGACCTGCTCACCTATGCGGGCAATCCGGCTAACCTGGCTGAACTTGAAGGCGATTCGGGATATGCCCTGGTGCGCGGCGATATCTGCGACGCTGAACTGGTCAAGTCGCTCTTTGAGACGCATCGGCCAAGGGCGGTGGTGCATTTTGCCGCCGAGAGCCATGTGGACCGGTCGATCGCGTCTCCTGAAGCTTTTATCCGCACCAATGTGCATGGAACGTTTGTGTTGCTTGACCAGGCGCGCTCGTATTTTGATAGCTTGTCGCAGCAAGATCGCGATGACTTCAGGTTCCTGCACGTCTCCACTGACGAGGTGTACGGCACGCTCGGTCCCAACGATCCAGCCTTCAGCGAGACCACGCCCTACGCGCCCAACAGCCCGTATGCGGCATCGAAGGCTGGTTCCGATCACCTGGCAAGGGCTTACTTCCACACTTTCGGCCTGCCGGTGCTGACGACGAATTGCTCTAACAATTACGGGCCGTTTCAGTTTCCGGAAAAGCTGATTCCGCTCATGATTCTGAATGCGCTCGAGGGAAAGCCGCTGCCGGTTTATGGCGACGGAAAGAATGTGCGCGACTGGCTGTTTGTCGAAGATCATTGCTCGGCAATTCGGACGGTGCTTGAAAAAGGACGACCGGGCGAGACTTACAACGTCGGCGGCAACAGTGAGAAGGCAAACATCGATGTGGTAACGGCGATCTGCAATCTTGTCGATGAGCTGCGGCCACGGCTCGAAAGCGGCGCTCAGCGAACGAGCCTGATCACGTATGTGACCGACCGGCCGGGACACGACCGGAGATATGCCATCGATGCGGGCAAGATTAATCGTGAGCTGGGCTGGAAGCCGGAACAGGATTTCGAGGGCGGGTTGCGCAGGACTGTCGAGTGGTATCTCAATAACGGCGAATGGATTTCAAATGTTCGGACAGGCCATTACCGCGAGTGGATTGAAAAGAACTATGCGGAGCGGGCGGAATTGTGAGCCAAGAAGGGTGAGGGTGAGGCAATAGTCGTCTCGAAGAGAATTTTATGCGCATTGTTAAAAGGTTGCTCTTAGCAGCTGCGTTGACTTGGGCCTATTCCATGACACTTGGATTCATTTTCGCTGTTCACTGGAACGGGCAGTTCCATTTCAATGCGTATCTCAACTCTTCCGCCTATATCGCCCCTCTTGTATTCAGCTCAATATGTGCGACTTTGGTTACTCCCGTTGCTTTCTGGTCGATAGGAAACGGCGTGAGAAAACATCTAATCTACGGTCCAATCCTTTGGGTCATAATTGCGGTCTTCGAATGCGTCGCGCCACCCGTGTTCAATTTGGCAGGTGCAGTGTTGATAGCGGTTCTTGGCTTGGTCGCGCTTAGAGTAATACCGGTCACACAGAAAAAGAAAGGGTTCGCCCAATGAAAGGCATCATCCTGGCGGGCGGTTCGGGGACGCGGCTTTATCCCGTGACGCACGTTGTATCAAAACAACTGCTGCCGGTCTACAACAAGCCGATGATCTACTACCCGCTGAGCACGCTGATGCTCGCCGGGCTGCGCGAGGTCCTGATCATATCAACGCCGCAGGACACGGGCCGCTTTGCCGAATTGCTGGGCAACGGCAATCGCTGGGGCATGGAGATCAGCTATGCCGTCCAGCCCAGCCCCGACGGGTTGGCGCAGGCGTTTCTGATCGGGCGCGAATTTATAGCAGGGCAGCCCAGCGCGCTGGTCCTCGGCGACAACATCTTTTATGGGCAGGGATTCTCAGGACAGTTGCAGGCCGCTGCCAGGCTTGAGGACGGTGCGACGGTATTTGCCTATCCGGTTGAGGATCCTGAGCGATACGGCGTGGTGGAGTTCGACAGCACTGGCCGGGCGGTGAGTCTCGAAGAGAAACCGAAGCAGCCCAAGTCGCGCTACGCAGTGACCGGTCTTTACTTCTACGATCGCGATGTGGTGAGCCATGCCGAGTCGCTTAAGCCTTCCGCGCGCGGCGAGCTCGAAATCACCGATTTGAATCGCTGCTATCTTGAGGCCGGAAAGCTGAATGTCGAGATCATGAGTCGCGGCATGGCCTGGCTCGATACCGGCACGCACGAGTCGCTGCTTGAGGCTGCAACATTCGTGCATACCATCGAGCGGAGGCAGGGGCTGAATATCGCCTGCCCCGAAGAGATCGCCTTCCGCCAGGGCTTTATCGATGCAGTGCAGCTTGAGCGCCTTGCCGCCCCCATCAGCAAGAGCGGCTACGGGAGATATCTGCTGGCGCTATTGAAAGAACCTTATTTCGCCGCAAAGAGTGACCAGAAATGACGTTCGAAGAAACCGCTCTGCCTGGTTTGATGGTAATCACGCCGACAATCTTTCGCGATGCCCGCGGATATTTCTTTGAGAGCTATAACCAGCGCCTGATGAGCGAAGCCGGCCTTCCAGTAGCGTGGGTCCAGGACAACGTCTCGTACTCAAAGAAGAATGTATTGCGCGGAATCCACTACCAGGTGATGCAGCCGCAGGGAAAGCTGGTGCGGGTGACGCAGGGCGCTGTGCTCGATGTGGCCATTGACCTTCGCCGCAACTCCCGAACATTCGGCAAGCATCTGGCAGTCGAGCTAAGTGACGAAAACGGCCGCATGCTTTGGATTCCCACCGGATTTGGTCACGCCTTCCTGGTGCTGAGTGAAGTTGCCGCCTTTGCCTACAAGGTTACGGACTACTACTCGCCGGCAGGTGAGCGGACCATTGTTTGGAACGATCCCGACCTTGCGATCCCGTGGCCGGTCGTCGTCCAATGAAGTGTTAGTGTCGGGGAAGGATGCGGCCGGAGCGCGTTTCAAGGACGCTGAAGTGTTTGCGTAAGACTTTACATGGGCCGCTGGCGAGCCAACCGACCAGCGAACCTCGTACCCAAAGGGCAACGTAGGATGGATGAAAAGGCGCTAATACGGCGGTTTAATCTGCGATGCCTGCTGGTTGCGGGAATGCTGCTGGGCGGCATGCCCTTTATCACGGCTCCTCTTGCTCTTCGCGGAATCACGGTAGCGTATCCGAATCTGTTCGCCGCGGTCTTAAACGGGCTCACGGTCTTGCCGGCTTCCGCCCTGGCCTTCTGGCATCGCCGCACCGCGTGCATCTGGCTCAGCTTGAACGCGGTCGTCCTCTTTGTCAGCCTGGACAGGTTGACGCACTTCAGCGGGCAAGTCAACGTGGTCGGATTGCTCGGTGCCTGCGGCTCGATCAGCCTCGCCTTATGCCTGGATTTTATGGAGTTGCGCCGCTGGCCGCGTGCGCTTGGCCGCGAATAGAGCGAGCCCCTCGACACGCTTCGCAACGAGGCAAATCCACCCATCCCAGTGATATACTCACAGATCGGGTGTAATAGATACACCGCCATTTTCACTTCTTTTGAGGTAGTTATGTCCGGCCACTCGAAATGGGCGACAATCAAGCACAAAAAGGGCGCGCTCGATGCCAAGCGCGGCAAGATCTTCACTCGCCTCCTCAAGGAAATTGCAGTCGCCGCAAAGGGCGGGGGCAATCCCGACACCAACGCCAGGCTCCGCACCGCCGTAGCCGCCGCCAAGGCCGAGAATATGCCGCAGGACAACATCAAGCGGGCCATTCAGCGCGGCACCGGCGAGCTCGAGGGCGTCAGCTATGACGAAATTACGTTCGAGGGCTACGGCCCGGGTGGGGTCGCGATCATAGTGGATGTACTCACTGACAACCGCAATCGCGCGGTGAGCGAGATTCGCCACGGCTTTGCCAAAAATGGCGGGAACCTGGGTGAGAGCGGCAGCGTCAAATTCATGTTCTCGAAGAAGGGTCTTATCGCGGTCGAGAAGTCGGCGGCTACTGAAGAGCAGCTCATGGATATCGTGCTGGAGCACGGCGGCGAAGATCTGAACGACGAGGGCGATACCTGGGAGATTATTACCGATCCCGGCTCCCATGAGGCCGTCGCAAATGCGATCAAAGCTGCGGGGATTCCGACCGTAGCCAGCGAAGTGACTATGCTGGCCTCGACCTATACCAAGCTCGAAGGCAACCAGGCCGCCCAGATGATCCGGCTGCTTGAGGCTCTCGAAGAGCTTGACGATGTGCAGAACGTCTATTCGAACTTCGACATGGACGCCGAGCAAATGGAGCACGCGGCAGGCTAAATGAAAAACGGCGATCACGGGAAAGAGGCCGCCCGGTTGTGGCGGTCTTTTTTTGGGAAGAACAAAGAGCAGGGACTGAGGGACTGAGGGACTAGGGACTGAGGGACTAGGGACTGAGGGACTAAGGGACTGAGGGACCAGGGACTGAGGGACTAAGGGACTGAGGGACCAGGGTCTGAGGGACTGAGGGACCAAGGGACCAGGGACTAGAGCTGGTTGCATACGTGGCTTTGTATCAGGGCACGACTTTAGTCGCGCCGCAAAAGACGTATAAAGGCTGGGGCTTTAGCCCCTGAGGGACGTTTTGACGTCTCCTTTGCTGACTTATGCAACCAACTCCAAGCACTGCGGGACTGGAAACAGAGGAACTAAGGGTGGGGAAGAGTTTGAAGCGAAATCATTCGTTTTTCTTGATGGTCTTTCTGGCTGGAGCGATGACCGTTGCTGCGCAGACTGGTGGTGTCGCGGCGCAACCCGCCGTTTATAACAATGTAGAAACAGCGAAGACGATGCCAGGTGCGCCCGATGCCGACAACCCCGTAGCCCAGGTCCGCCACGATCAAAGCTGGCAGCTCGAGCCATTTGTGAACTATGGCAACGGCTTCGGAAATCGCGACCAATACAGGTTCTTCATGGCGGGAGTTGAAGTAGGCAAAATTCTCACCCCGGTCATCGGCAAAAGCTGGTGGAGCGGGCAATTCCAGTTTGCCGGCAACGTGATGCCGCTATGGCAGGCCTATACTCCGGCGCCGCATGAACAGGCCTATACCTGCATTGAGAACGGCGTGGCTGAGCCGTGCGAGCTGCCGTTCGGCGGCGGTACCTTTCACGGCGTGAGTATTACGCCGGTCATTCTCCGCTGGGAATTCAATACTCATGCGCGGAGGGTTCAACCGTGGTTTCAGGCGGCGGGCGGGCTCATTTACACCACGCACAAGTTTCCGCCGAACATTCTTACCAACCAGAGCCTGGGCATTAACGGCGGCACCTGCGTCTTCAATTTTTCGCCCCAGGGCGGCGGAGGCGTACACTTCTTCCTCCGCGACAAGCGGTCAATCGATTTGGGCATCAATGGTGTTCATATTTCATCGGCATCGCTGGGCGACCGTAATCCCGGCGTAAATGCCAGCGTCCAGATTCAGGTGGGGTATTCGTTTTGGAAGTAGCCGCATAGGTCGAGCCCCTTTGGCGTCGCCACTGCAGGCAAGGACAAGGGGCAGGCAAGATCGAGGGAAAGATGGAAGGTCCGATCGTCGAGTGCGTGCCCAATTTCTCAGAGGGCACTGACGCCGCGCGCATGGACGCCATACTGTGCGCCATGCGCGGCGAAGGCGTGTATCTGCTCGACTTATCGATGGATGCCGACCACAACCGCTCGGTTGTAACCATCGCCGGAGCGCCGGCCGCGGTTGTTGAAGCCGCCATTCGCGGCGTCGGCAAGGCCGTCGAACTAATTGACCTGACGCGGCAGCAGGGGGCGCACCCGCGTATCGGGGCAGCCGACGTCATTCCTTTTGCGCCGGTCTCAGGCATTCGGCTGGAGCAGTGCGCGCTGCTGGCCCGGCAGGCCGGCCTCGAGATATGGCGCCGGTTCGGTGTCCCGGTGTTCTTCTACGAAGCGGCGGCAGCCCGGCCAGACAGGGCTAATCTCGAAGATGTGCGCAAAGGGCAGTTTGAAGGGTTGCGGGAATCCGTCGGCAGGGACCCCTCGCGCCGTCCCGATCTGGGCGGGCTTGCTCTGCATCCGACGGCCGGCGCCTGCGCCGTGGGGGCGCGCAAATTTCTGGTTACCTACAACGTGAGCTTTGACTCTACCGATGTTGCCCTGGTGCGAGCCATGGCAAGAGAGATTCGGGGATCGGCGGTCGGAACCAAGGAAGTGCGAGCCATCGGCGTGCTGGCCCACGGGCGAGCCCAGCTTTCCCTGAACATCCCCGATTTTGAGGCCACACCCATCTCGCAGGTTTACCGCAAGGTTACGGGCTTGGCCGCGAAACACAAGGCGCGCATTGCGGATAGCGAGATTGTCGGCCTGCTTCCCGAGGCCGCCTATGAGCGGGAAAGTGAATGGATACGTCAATTAAGCAGGTTCGATCCGGAGACTAAAATCCTGGAACGGCGCCTCGCATCCCCGCTTCGCTGGCCCGGAGAACAATAGCAGGCCTGCCAGGGGCGGCAGCGTAAAGATGAGTAGAATAGTAAGGGCGGGCAAGCCGGGGTTTTCTTCGAGGGTCCGGCGCATTTTTTTAAAGCGGCCGCTGCGGAATATGGGGCAGGGGCTGACTTTCCGGAGGATGGAATTGTCGAAAGTAGCATTGAAGTTTTCAATGGCGCTGGTGCTGGCGGCGGGGGCCGCATGTGCGCCGGCCGCGCAACTCTCCACCGATGCCCGCGGGGCGATTCCCCACGACGTGCAGCAACTGGTGGTGATCGATTATCGGGCCATGCAGAATTCTACGGCGGCCATGGATTTGCGCAATCGCGTCATGCCACCGGAACTGAAGCAGTTTGACGAAGCACTGCAGAAGTCGGGACTGAACGACAATCACGATGTCGACGAGTTGGCGTTTGCGCTCTTCCGCACCAAGTCTGACAGCGAACTGCTCGACACGGTTGGAATTGCGCAGGGGCAATTCGACGTGCAGGACATTTTGGCCGGCTTTAAGAAGAACAAGATCAAGGCGACTCCTGTGCGCGCCAACAGCATCTATCCCATGACCAAGGCGGGCATGGTGCTTTGCTTCGTCGACCCCTCGACCATGGTCTTTGGCGAGAAGGCGGCCGTGATGAAGGCTCTGGATGCGCGCGATGGCATTGCGCCGAGCATGCTCAGCAATAACAACATGATGAACGCGATGCAGAGCGTTGACTCCAATCCGCTTTGGAGCATCCTGGACGAAAAGGGAACCCAGACCATGATGATGCAGCTCCTGGGTTCGGCGGCTACGGCAGGTAGCGGAGTGGACTTCGATACCGTGCGCAAAAAGCTCGAGGGCTCGTGGTACTCGATGGACTTTCAGCATGGAGTCAAGTTTGACCTGACCATCGCCACCGGCGACCCGTTCACCGCCGCCACATTGTCGTCGCTGATGACCGCGGCGGTAATGGTGCGCAAGATGAACAGCACCGACACTGAGAAACAGGCGCTGAACGCGACCTCGATTACAGCCAGCGCCGGCCAGCTGACCATCGACTATACCAGCACCGATAACCAGTTCAGCAGTCTGCTGCAGTCGCCGTTGTTCGGCAACATGGTGCGGTGAGAATCGTACGCCGGTCTCCTGACCGGCTGTCCTGGGGGTCTCCAGACCCTCAGGTATAAGACTGTGCTTTTCGTTTCAGTCCTTGTGCTCGAGAGACGGCACCCATTGAACCTTCCCATCGGGAAGCAGGACGATCACGTATTTTCCCTCGTCGCCATCTTTGAGAGCCGTGCCTTTACGTTGTATCTGTTTGCCGGTGGAGTCGGTGTATTGCACTTTGAGGTCGCCTGAGCCCAGCACTTTGAATCTATAACTGTAGACTTGGCCCGGAGTCATGTTATCGATGCCGAAGCTTGCACTCGGATAGTCGACTTCGACCAGATGGATCGCGCCTCCGGTTTGATTTTCGATCCTGCTGTCAATGTGATGAGAGTGGCAACCTGAGACTGCCAGGCTCGCGGCAAGAACCAAAGCCGGAACGAATGCGCGGAACATCGTATTTCTCATTTCGAATTGTCCCTGAGAGCTGATTGTCCTAACCCTTTTCCTCGGCCGTGTCATCGCCATCTTCCTTCGCCGACTCGGACTTCAGCTGCGATTCCACTCTTTGCAGGCGCTTGAACAGTTCCGGCAGCCGCTCGAAGAGCGTAACTGCGCGCAACCATGTCCGATTGTCGAATCCCGGTGAGCCGGAGATCGTCTTACCCGGCGGCACATCGTGCGACACCGCGGATTGCGCGGTAAGAATCGCTCCGTCACCCACCGCGCAATGGCCGGCGATGCCCACCTGTCCGGCAAGAATCACGTCATTGCCGATGACCGAAGATCCGGCCAGGCCGGTCTGCGCGCAGACCAGCGTGTTCGAGCCAATTCGCGACCCGTGGCCCACCTGAACCAGGTTGTCGATCTTCGTGCCGTCCCCGATCTCGGTGGCGCCGACGGTTGCACGATCGATGGTGGCGTTGGCTTGCACGTCCACGCGGTTGCCGATGCGAACCGGGCCGGACTGCGGAATCTTCTCCCAGTGTCCCTCGTTGTTCTTGGCAAATCCGAAGCCGTCGCCGCCGATGATGACCCCATTTTCGAGCGTCACGTGATCGCCGAGAACGCAGTTCTCGCGCACCACCGCGTGGGCGTGGGCGAAAAAATGACTGCCCGCCTCAACGCCGGGGTAGAGCACCACGTGGGGCAAAATGGTGGCGTTGGGCCCGAGTTTTACGCCGGGGCCGATGACTGCATAGGCGCCGATGTGTGCGCCGGGGCCTATCTGGGCAGTTGGATGAACGACGGCGGTGGGATGAATGCCCGGTGGATACGCGGGCGGCGCATAAAAAATGCCTAGCGCGCGAGCGAATGCGAAGTAGGGGTTTTTGATGCGGAGGGTTGCCGCCGATATCTCCTGAAAATCAGGTTCAACAATTACTGCACCGGCGCGCGTGGTTCGGGCGAGGGCCGTGTATTTAGGATTGGCGACGAATGTGACATCGCCCGGTCCCGCATCCTCAAGTCCTTTAACACCCGTGATTTCCAGCTCCGCGTCCCCGCGGAGTTCCGCGCCCAGCCGGCTTGCTATTTCGCCTAACTTCATCATGAAAATTGTAACGGAAGGGGCAGGCAATGTCCGGCGACTCGATGTAGCATAAGCCTGCGAGAGCAACGCGTAGGAATTTTTCTGCTCCTTCCAGATTCACTGGCTCGGTTCCTGGCTGGGAGTAGCCGCCGCAGCGCCCGCCGCCGTTGCGGGCTCGGGAGCCGGAGCCTGAAGGGTCTGCGCGCCTGATTGCGCGGCACGAAGCACGGTGTTGGGAACAATGCCCAGCATCAGCGTGGCTGCCGCGGTAAATGCCAAGGCAGCTAATGCAGTCACACCCACCCGGGAACGCGGCTGAGCAGCGGCGTCGGAATCGGGACGCTGTGCGGCGATCAGTGCGAGTCGCAGATAATACGCCGCCGCTATACCCGAGTTGAGCAGACCGATAATTGCGAGCGCAATCGCCCCGCCGCTTACCGCAGCCGTAAATGAGTAGAACTTGCCGAAGAACCCGCCGGTGAAAGGAATGCCGATGAGCGAGACGAGGAAGAAGATGAGCAGACTGCCAAGGAAGGGCGAGCGATAGAGCAATCCGCGATAGTCGTCGATGAGCGGCAGATGCTCGTCGTACCCGCTCACCAGCGTGATGATGGCGAAGATGCCCACGTTCATGGCCGCATAGGCAGCGATGTAGAAGGCCGCTGCGGGAATGCCGATCTCGGGAGCGCCGGCGAAGGCCGCAAGCAGGTAGCCGGCGTGAGCGATGGATGAGTAGGCCATCATGCGCTTCACGTTCTGCTGGCGCAGCGCGGCCAGGTTGCCGACCGTCATCGAGAGCACAGCCACACCCCACAGCAGCGGCGCCCACAGCGAGCGCAGCGTTGGAAAGGCCTCGTAGACCACGCGAATAAGCAGCGCGAAGGCCGCGGCCTTTGGCGCGGTAGAGAGCAGCGCGACAACGGGCGACGGTGCGCCTTCGTAGACATCGGGGGTCCAGATGTGGAAGGGTGCAGCCGAGACTTTGAAGAGAATTCCGACCAGCATGAGCGCGAGAGATGCGATCACCAGAATCTGGTTTTGAGCGCCGGGAACCGCATGGGCGATCTTGTAGATTTCGGTCGAGCCGGTGGCGCCGAAGACCAGCGCGATGCCGTAGAGAAAGAATGCGGTAGCAAACGAGCCGAGCAGGAAATACTTGAGAGCGGCTTCAACACTGCGCCCCATGTGTTTGCGGTATCCAGCCAGGATGTATGTGGAGATGGATGAGATCTCGAGCGCGATAAAGACCAGCAGGAGCTCGATGGCCGAGGTCATCAGGCACATGCCGACGGCGCCGAAAACGATGAGAGCGTAATACTCGCCCTGGTGGTGCGAATTGTGGGGCAGGGAATCGAGCGATAGCAAGAGAGCAACCAGCACGATTCCGCAGATGAGCACGTGGAAGAAGACGGTGAAGTTGCTGGTTTCGACGGTACCGAAGAAACCGGTGCCTTCCGGCAGCGAAAGCTGCCAGACGCTGGCCCAGATTGCGATTGTGGCGCCGAACGCTGCAACCCAGCCGAGGTTGCGTCGCGACCAGCCGGGTGGCAGCGTTGCGTCAATCAGCATGACGGCCACGCCGGTGAGCGTGAGGATGACCTCAGGGAGGATGCGGTAGATGTCGGGCACGGGATTCACCGCTGAACCTCCTGGGATGTTGAAGTCGCCGGAGTTGCCGATTCGAGAACGTGGATGATTTTGACCGGGCTTTGCGTGCTGGGCGGATGTGGTCCGGTCTGAATCGTGTTGAACCAGAGCGAAGGCGCAACGCCCATCACCAGCATGAGTATGACAAGCGGCGTGAGCGCCGTGAGTTCGCCGAAGCTCAAATCGGTCGCCGGTTTCGATCCCGACATTGAGCTAAGCGGTCCGTAGAAGAGCCGCTGAATGAGCCAAAGCATGTATGCTGCGCTGAGGATGACGCCGATTGCTGCAATGATGGCTGCACTCCGGCTGACTCCTGTAAACGTGCTGGAGAGAATCACGAACTCGCCAATAAAACCGCTCAGCAGCGGCAGGCCGATCATGGCCAGCGAGGCGATGACGAAGTAAGTTGCGGTGCGAGGCAGTTTCGCGGCCAGGCCGCCGAAGTCTGCAATCTGGCTGGTACCGTAGCGGCTCTCAAGCGCGCCCAGCAGTACGAACATTGCGGCTTCAACAATGCTGATGTTCAGAATCTGGTAGACTGCGCCGTTCCAGCCGTTGAGCGTAAGGCCGTAAATGGCCAGAATCACCAGGCTGAAGTGGCTGACGGCGCCGAAGGCCAGCAGGCGGAAGAAGTCGCGCTGCACCAGCGCGAGACACGCGCCGTAAAGGATGCCGATGAGCGCGAGCACGATGAGCAGCGGCGCCAGTGCACGGGCCTGGACAGGGAAGAGCCCGGCGTGAAAACGCAGCATGGAATAGAGGCCGAGCTTGCCGGCCACAACCATCGCCATGGCGACGGGTGCTTCATTGAATGTGTCAGCGAGCCAGCCGTGCAGCGGGAACATGGGAATCTTGACGGCAAAGGCGAAGACGAAAGCCAGCGAGACCCAGAAGAGCGCGTTTGCGGGAAGCACACCGGTGGCAATCTGGAATTGGAGTTCGGCGAAGTTGAATGTGTGAGTCTTTGCGTAGAGCCACAGGATCGCCACGAGCAGCGGAGCGGAGGGGATGAATGTGAACAGGAAAAACTTGAGCGCGGCCTTGGGGCCGTCTTTGCGGCCGTACATGGCGATGAGGATGGCCATGGGAACCAGCGAGAGTTCCCAGAAGCCGTAGTAGAGCATCATGTCGAGCGAGATGAATACGCCGAACATGGCTGTCTGCTGGACGAGGAACAGCGAGTAATAAATCTTGCGGCGTGTCTTGATCGTGTTCCAGCTGGCAAGCACGCCGATGGGCGCGAGCAGACCGACGAGAACTACGAGCCACATGCTGAGGCCGTCGACGCCGACGTGGTAGTTGATGGCCGGGTTCTCGATCCAGAGACGGGTGAACTCAAACTGGAATCCGCTTTGACCGGTGACGAAGTGAGTGGGCAGATGCAGCGTGAGGCCGAAGGTGACGAGGGCCGTGAGCAAGGCGATCCAGTTGGGCAGTTTCACTTGATCGGGCAGGAGCGCGATGAGGATTGCGCCGGCCAGCGGAACCAGCAGGATGAGGGTGAGAATGGATTGGTCGACATTTGCCATTGGCGAAGTCATATTCTCAGTGCCCCGTCCAGAGCACGTCGATTCCGTGCGCGCCTAAGTACGTTCCAATTGAAGTGTGGAAGACGAAGAGAAGTACTGCGGCAGCTCCGGCAGCGAGCCAGGCCGCATACGAGCGCAAATTGCCTGACTGCCAGCGCTGCAGGATCGCTCCGCCGAAAGTGGCGATGCCGCCGAGCAGCCACGCCGCGCCGCCGAGGATTGCGCCATCGACGACCCAGCCCAGGATGTAACGAGAGATGACCAGCAATGGGCGAACGAAGACTGCGTTGTAAATCTCGTCGACGTAGTACTTGTTGGCGAGAACCTTGGCGAAACCGGTGGGCTCGGCGGCAAAGGCTTCGGCGGTCACGCGCGCGAGAGCCGGGCTTGTAATTCATGTGCGCGATAAGCCATCCGAGGAACCCAAAGCCGACGGCGACGGCCATCAAAATGTACTCGAGCGAGCCGGCGCCAGCTTCGGCACGAGGGCCGGTGACGGGCGCAAGAAAGTCGTAGAAGCGGCCTCCGATGGATACCCAGCCGCCGCCGATGGAGAGAAGAGCGAGCAGAACCAGCGGGCCGAGCATCGACCAGGGGCTCTCATGAGAGTGCACATCGGGGCTGCGCGATTCACCGATGAAGGTCAGGTACCACAAGCGGAACATGTAGAGTGCGGTGAGGCCGGCGGTGAGCACACCGACTGCCCAGAGAACTTTTCCGAGCGCGCCTTGCTGGAAGGCCGCGGCGAGGATCGCGTCCTTTGAGAAGAAGCCGGAGAAACCAGGAAAGCCCGAGATCGCAAGGACCGCGGCGGTCATGGTCCAGAAGGTGATGGGAATCTTTTTGCGCAGGCCGCCCATCTTGCGCATGTCCTGTTCGCCGCCCATCGCGTGCATTACCGCGCCCGCGCCGAGGAAGAGCAGCGCCTTGAAGAAGGCGTGGGTCATCAGGTGGAAGATGGCCGCGGAGTAGGCCGCGACTCCGCAGCCGAGGAACATATAGCCGAGCTGCGAGATGGTGGAGTAGGCGAGCACGCGCTTGATGTCGTTCTGCGCCAGGCCCATGGTGGCTGCGAAGAGAGCCGTGGCCGCGCCTATGATGGCGACTACGCTGAGCGCGAAGGGCGAGCGGTCAAACAGGAAGTGGAATCGCGCGATCATGTACACGCCGGCCGTGACCATGGTGGCGGCGTGGATGAGCGCGGAGACTGGCGTGGGGCCTTCCATGGCGTCGGGCAGCCAGACGTAGAGCGGAAGCTGCGCGCTTTTGCCGGTTGCGCCGACGAGCAGGCAGAGGCAGGTCGCGGTGAGAATGCCTCCAGTCCATGCGGGGCTGGCTGCGAGCTTGGTGGCGATCTCGCTGAAGGTCAACGTGCCAAAGTTGGCGAGCAGCAGAAAGATGCCGATAAGGAAGCCGAAGTCGCCGATGCGGTTGACGACGAAGGCCTTCATGCCCGCGCTGGCGGCGGTAGGCTTTTGAAACCAGAAACCGATGAGCAGATACGACGCGAGACCGACGCCCTCCCAGCCGACGAACATGACGAGCACGTTGCCAGCGAGGACCAGAGTGGTCATGAAGAAGAGGAAGAGGTTCAGGTAGCTGAAGTAGCGCGCGTAGCCGGGATCGTCGTCCATGTAGCCGACGGAGTAGATGTGGATGAGGAAGCCAACGCCGGTGACGACGAGCAGCATGACAAGCGAGAGTTGGTCGAGGGCAAACGAAAAGTCAATGTGGAGGGTGCCGAGGCTGATCCAGGTGCCGAAGGTCTCTACGGTGGATTGAAAGGCTGGAGCAGGCAAGTCGCCGAAGTAGCCTAATGTCTTCGAAAGCACCACGACGAAAGCACCCAGCGGCGCCAACAGCGCAATCGTCGTCACCAGCCACTTTGGCAAGCGGGCGCCGAGGATTCCGTTCAACAGAAATCCCGCGAGGGGCAGCAGCGGAATCAGCCAAAGATGGGGGTATCCGTTCATAGTTTCATCAGGTCGATGCGATCGACGGACAGTGTGTTACGGACGCGAAAGACGGCAATGATGATGGCGAGGCCAACGGCAGCTTCAGCCGCGGCGACCATCATCACAAAGAAGACAAAGATCTGGCCCTTCACCGCGTGCCATTGGTGCGCGAAGGTGACAAAGGAAAGGTTGACAGCGTTGAGCATGAGCTCAATCGACATGAAAACGGTGATGATGTTGCGCTTGAGCAGGAATCCAATGACACCGAGCGAAAAGAGCGCGGCGCTAAGCAGCAGATACCACGCGAGAGGCACGCCTTGTTGAAAGAGGCTCACTTTGAGACCGTCCCTTCTCCGTTGCCGAGGCGGGCGAGGGCGACAGCTCCGAGAATGGCGATGAGGATGAGGATCGATGTGACTTCAAAAGGAAGCAGCAAATCGCGGAAGAGCACGGCGCTGAGCTCCTTGGTATCGGTGATGCCCTGGTTGAGTGCGGCCGTTCCCAGATTGCGCGTATGCAGGATTACGGTAGCAAAAAGCGCCAGCAGCACAACCACCGCGGGCAGCCCGATGACACGCGCGGCGCGGCTGCCGAGGGTTCGCTCTTCGCGGCCGGCATTCAGCAGCATCACCACAAAAACGAAGAGCACCATGATGGCGCCGGCGTAGACGATGATCTGCGCAATGGCGAGAAACTCCGCGCCGAGCAGCAGGTAAAGAACCGCCAGCGAGGTCATAACCACAATCAGCGAGAGAGCGCTGTTGATGGGATGCGTCTGGAGCAGGAGATTAATGGCTCCAGCGAGACAACACACGGCGAAAACAATAAACAGGATCAGATGCATCGTATTTGAACTTATGGCGCGAGCCGGGCGTTCGAATCCGGCCGGGTTGAGGGAAGGACAAGCGGAAATCCTTCACGATTGTAAATGAGTGCGCGCTCTTCAGCGCCTCACCGGTAAGCCAGCCACAGGCTGGTTCCCACAATGTTAAGGATGGCGAGCGGCAGCAGAAAGCGCCATCCGAAGTTCATAAGCTGGTCATAGCGGAAGCGGGGCAGCGTGCCGCGCACCCACACGTAAAGACACAGGAAACAAAAAACCTTGAAGACAAACCAGAAGATCGAGAGCAGCGAGGCAACGATTGCACTCTGCGGCGCAGGCAGCAGGTTCTCAAACGGCCCCGTCCAGCCGCCGAGAAAAAGCAAAGTCGCCACGCAGCCCACGTTGATCATGTTGGCGTATTCGGCCATAAAGAACATGGCGAACTTCATCGAGCTGTATTCGGTGTGATAGCCGCCGGTGAGTTCGCTCTCGGCCTCGGGTAAATCGAACGGTGAACGGTTGGTCTCAGCGTAGGCGGCCATCAGGTAAATGAAGAAGGCGATGAATTGCATTCCGCCGAAGATGTTCCACGAACCGATGCCGTGCCGGGCCTGCTGCTCCACGATCTGGCGCAGATTGAAAGTGCCGGCGCGCATCACGATGCCGACCAGTGAGAGGCCGAGGGCGAGCTCATAGCTGATGAGCTGGGCCGAGGAACGCAGACCGCCGAGCAGCGAGTACTTGTTATTCGATGACCATCCGGCGAGGGCAATGCCGTAGACGCCGATGGACGTGACGCCGAGGATGACAAGCAGGCCGATGTTGATGTTTGAGATATCGAATAGATCGACGCCGTGCGGTCCGGCGCCAGGCCTGCCGAAAGGAATGACGGCGATGGAGATGAGCGCGCACCCGAGAGCGATGATGGGTGCGAGCAAATAGAGAGGTCGGTAGACGGCCGTGGGAATCAGATCTTCTTTAAGGAACGATTTAGCGCCGTCGACAAGAGGCTGCAGAAGACCGAAAGGACCAACGCGGCTCGGTCCCCAGCGATTCTGGATGCGGCCGACGAGCTTGCGCTCAAGCAGCACGGTGTAGGCCACTCCCATGAGCAGCAGCACCGTGACCACGGCCACCTTAAGCAGACTCCAAAGAAAGAATTCGAGAATCGTCACGTGCGCTCGGCCTTTTCAAATAGCAAGTCAGCGAGTTAGCAAGTCAGCAAGTCAGCGACCGTCCATTCAGTCAGCTGCGGTTTCTGCAAGTTCGTGTGCCTGGTGCTGTTCAAGTTGCGTGAGTCCCCGGCTGTAACGGCCCAATGTGCCGGAGGTGAAGAGCTTGTCGTGCGCGGGCAGAATTACACCGGAGTTGAGGAGTGAGGCGACCGGAACGAATCCCGCGGCAGGCGCGACTTCGGAACGCACATCGTTGCCCGCGAAAAGATTAAGACGGTCGAAATCGGTTCCGGGTGAGTAGCCGGGGACGAGGCGATTAATCTCGTCGAGAACGGCGAGCGGATCGAAAGGGCTGAGTTTGGGTTCGAGGCCGTTGGCTTCAAGCCACACCGAATGACGGTCGGCCTCGCCGGACTGCGCGCCACGCGACTGGCCGAGATCGGCGGTGACACCCGATTTGCCGAATGATACCAGCGAGCGCACCTTCTCGCCCACGGCTTCTGCCAGACGCACGATGATTTCGAGATCGGACTTGACTCCGGCGCGGTCAGAAGCCTTGCGAACCAGTTGCACGTCTCCAAAGGTGCTGGTGACGGTGCCCGATTTTTCGTAGAGGCTCGCGGCTGGAAGAACAACATCGGCCAGCGCGGCTGTTTCTGTCAGGAAAAGATCTTGCACGATGACGAAGGTCTTGTTGAGCGCAGCGGGATCGAGCTTGTGGCTTGCCACAGGATTTGCGCCCACGATAAGAATTGCACCGAGATCGCCGGACTCTGCCGCGGCAAGCATCTGGGGTAACGATTTGCCGGGAGCGGTGGGCAGATTCGGGTACTCAGCGAATGCGCCGGGAGCGGTGACGGAAACGTAGCCCGGAAGCAAGTCAGGGAAGAGCCCCATGTCGGCTGCACCGCGCGAGTTGGAATGGTCGCCCAGATAAGCGAACTTGACGTTCTCGCGCTTCAGGCCCCAGTTGACGATGGAGTCGACATCTGCGCCGCGGAACTCTTCGCCGAAGATGACGACGAGCGACTCTTCGGCCGCGATGGCCTTGGCGAAGTCGGTGGTTGCGGCATCGAGCATTGCAGCCAGGCTCGCGTAGCCGCCGACAGGCACGCGATAAGTGGCCTTGGCCTGGCGCTCGAGCTTGATCGGTTTCGAATTTGCAACGTAAAGCCGCGCGCGATTCAGGCGCACGTCGGTGCGAAGCATCCACGCAAGCAGCGGGTGTTCGTCAGTAGGATTGCCGCCGATGAGCAGGATTGCAGGCGCAGCGCCGATCTCGCGCAGGCCGGCGGTTTTGCCGGAGTGACCCGCGAGGGCGCGCGCGAATGCCGGATAATCCGTCGTGCGTTGGTGGTCGATATTGTTGGTTTTGAGTACGGTGCGCGCGAACTTCTGCAGCAGGTAATTCTCTTCGTTGGTGGTGCGATTCGAGCCGATAACGCCAATGGCAGCGCCGCCGCGCGAGTCGCGAACATCCTTGAGGCTGGCGCCGGCCACGCGAAGAGCGTGCTCCCACGTGGTCGGTTCGAGTTTCCCAGCGCTGTTTCTTAGCAGAGGCTTTGAAAGCCGATCGGCGCTCTCGACAAAGTCGAAGCCAAAGCGGCCTTTGGCGCAGAGAAAGTCGTGATTGATGCCGCTCTTATCGCGATTATCGGCACGGACAATTTCTGAACCGTCGTTGTCCTGGCGCACGCCCAGCGTAACTTTGCAGCCGTCGGCGCAATGCGTGCAGACGGTCGAAACGTGGTTCATCTCCCAGGGCCGGGTCTTGTAGCGATAGCTGCCGCTGGTGAGCGCGCCAACCGGGCAAACGTCGATGCACATGCCGCACTGTTCGCAGTCCAGCTGATTGCCTTCATTCGGCGCGATCACCGAACTTGCGCCGCGGTTTTGCACGCCGAGCGCCCACACATCCATGCCTTCGCCGCACATGCGGATGCAGCGGTAGCAGAGGATGCAACGCGGGCGATCGTAGAAGACTGCCGGCGACCATTGCTGCTCGTCGCGATGATGCTTGGCCTCGGCATAGAGGCTTTCGCCGGCGCCGTACTTGAAGGTCATGTCCTGCAATTCGCATTCGCCGCCGGCGTCGCACACGGGACAGTCGAGCGGGTGATTGCCCAGCAGGAGCTGAATGGTGGCTTTGCGCGCCTGAGCGATCTCAGCGGATTCAGTGATAAAGACCTGACCCTCGGCAACCGTGGTGGTACATGCGGTCTGCAGCTTGGGTACTTTCTCCTGGCGCACGACGCACATGCGGCATGCAGCCTGCAGCGAGAGGCCGGGATAGTAGCAGAACGCGGGGATTTCAATGCCGGCTTTGCGGCACGCCTCAATGAGCAACGTTCCGGCCGGGGCCGTCAGCTTTTTTCCGTCGACTGTGAAGGTTACGTCGGGCATTCGTGTCCTATGCGGCGCGAACGGATTCGCTGTTGTGCTCGTGACTCGGAACTTTCACTTCGAGTTTCTGAACAACGAAATAATCCACGTCCTCGAAATCATCGTCCTTTAGCTCAACGTCTGTCGTCGTGGGCTCCGGAATGCTCTCGCCATCCTCCAGCATTCCCGAGAGGTGAAACTCGAGCGCCTCGCGCATCATGGCCTCCATCTCTTCTAGCGTATCGCCGGTGGAGACGCAGCCGGGCACATCGGGCGCGTGGCCGGAGAAATTGCTGCCTTTGCACTTTGCGTAAACAACCAGATAGCGTTTTGTCATTTCAACCCCGCTTGTTTGAGGATACTGTGAACGTCGGGCTTAGACAGATCTTTGCTGCCGTGCATTGGAACCGTAACCCGTCCCGGCTTCACCGGGTGTTTGTACTGCGCGTGGCTGCCTTTTTGCGAGTGGAAATACCAGCCATCCTGTACGAGGATGCGGATGATCTCTCTTGCCTTCATGCCCGTTTCATCTTGTTCGCCGGCTTCGGCTTTTCGCTCTTGATCTTCTTAAGAACGCTGTCAACAATCCCCATTTTAGATAGAGGAATATCAGGGTTCTGATCCTTCTGAGCTTCCCCGATCATTTCCCCTCTAAATCCTGGTGTCTTTCTTAACCTGGACAGTGCGGATGGTCCAGCACGCCGCTTCTTTGTGTGGACCGCCTTCTTGACTAAATGTTTCATTGAACCTCACGATCAACTGCTTCTTTCGCGCCCTTATTTGGTAACTCTTATCAAGAAAGCGTCCGCTAAATCACGGCCAATTCCACGTGCTTCGCATACGGGCACGGCTTGCCGTTTAAATGATCTTCAAACTCCTTGCGGAACTTCTTGACGAAGCCGATGGTCGGCATTGCGGCCGCGTCGCCGAGCGGGCAGAAGGTGCGGCCCATCATGTTTTCGGCAAGGTACTGGATGTTGTCGATGTCGCTGGCCGCGCCGAATCCTGCGTGGAAGCGGGTGAGCGATTTCTTCAGCCAGTCGGTGCCTTCGCGGCAGGGAATGCACCAGCCGCAGCTCTCGTGCGCGTAGAAGCTGATGGTGCGAAGCGCGAACTCAACGATGCAGGTTTGGTCGTCGATCACCACTACTCCGCCAGAGCCAAGCATGGAGCCGGCCTTTCCGACCTGGTCGAAATCCATGCCGAGGTTTTCAATCTCTTCAGGCAGCAGCACGGGAGTCGACGAGCCGCCCGGAACCACTGCCTTGAGCTTGCGCCCGCCGCGCACGCCGCCGCCAACTTCGTAGATCATCTTCTTGAGGTTATAGCCCATGGGTAGTTCGTAAACCCCGGGGCGCTCAATGTGGCCGCTGAGGCAGAAGAGGCGTGTGCCTCCGTTGCGCGCCGAGCCGACCCCACAGTAAGCCTGACCGCCCATGTCAATAATGTGCGGCACCGAGGCTATGGTCTCGGCGTTGTTGATGACCGTTGGTCCGCCGTAGAGTCCGACGACAGCAGGGAACGGCGGCTTGATGCGTGGAACGCCGCGCTTGCCCTCGAGCGATTCCATGAGAGCCGACTCTTCGCCCACTTCGTAAGCGCCTGCGCCGGTTTGAGTGATGACCTGAAATTCAGTATCGGAGCCGAAGATGTTCTTGCCCAGAAATCCGCGCTCGTAAGCGTCGGCAACGGCCTTCTCGACGATCTCAAGTAAATAGCGGTACTCTCCGCGCAGGTAAATGAAGCCGACTTTCGCGCCAATGGCGAGGCCGGCAATGATGGTGCCTTCGATGACCGCATGTGGGTCGTGCAAAAAGATCAGGTGGTCTTTGCAGGTGCCCGGCTCGCTTTCGTCGCCGTTCACCAGGACGTACTTGGGCTTCGTCGATTGCTTGGGCACAAACGACCACTTCATGCCGGTCGGAAATCCCGCGCCGCCGCGTCCGCGCAGGCCGCTGGTCTTCATCTCGTTGATAATCCACTCGGGGCCTTGCGCGAGGCACTTCTTTGCGGCTTCGTAGCCACCGAGCTCAATGTAGCGGTCGATTTTTTCCGCGCCCATGCCAAAGCGGCGCGAGATGATTTTGACCTCATCGGGATGGGAGACCAGGCGCGGCATCAGCGGCTCCCTTCCGTTCGAGATGTCCACCCCATCGACGAAGACCCGTCGCTGGGGACCCCGGCTTTACCACGATAGCCCGATAGAATTCCGGCTACGTGGTCGGGCGAAAGCTCGTCGTGAAATTCGTAATTGACCTGGATGGCCGGCGCCCAGCAACATGCGCCGATGCATTCAACTTCTTCGAGCGAGAAGACACCGTCCGGCGTGACGCCTTTGTGGCCGATGCCGAGTTCTTCCTGGAATCGCTCGTAGACTTCATAAGCGCCGCGCAGCATACAGCTGATGTTGGTGCAGACCTGGATGTTATATTTCCCGACGGGCTTGAAGCGCAGCATTGAATAGTAAGTGGCTACGTTGCGAACGTCGAGTTCGGTGATACCGATGCGATCGGCAACTTCGGCGATCACCGCATCGGAGAGGTAACCAATCTCGTCCTGCGCATAGAGCAGCATTGGGACGAGCGCCGAACGTTTGACGGGATACTTCTGAACCAGCGCGTCAAAGCGCGCGGCAAGCTTGGGCGAAAAGATCGACATGGTCTCTGGGCTCGTCGATTCGGGGCTCATCGCGGCGACTCTCCGTTCCCAGGGTCTCCGTTCATCAGTTCCCGCGCCCACGCTTCGGCGGCCATATCCATCTCCTCCTCACCCTCAGGGCTGCGCAGCCGTCCGTGATCGGTCAATTCCAGCACTTCGTTAGATCCATTTTCGCGCATCCAGGTGACCGTATTGTTACTGCGCTCAAGTCTCAGATGGCGCACTCCGTTTGTTGCCGTGATGCGGTGCGCATTTGCGTCGATCTCGGCTTGTGTCCCAGTGTGCAAGCCGTGCACCGCGGTGTAGCTGCGGAGCAGGGAAGCGAGGGAGCCAAAAAGCTCCTCCCATAGCGCCTCCACAGAATGGACCGATGCGGGCATTAACGGTCAATCTCCCCTAACACAATGTCGATCGATCCAATCACGGCCACCAGGTCGGCGATCAGCCGCCCTTTGCACATCACCTCCAGCGCCTGCAGCGTTGCGAACGAGGGATAGCGCATGTGCACGCGATACGGCTTTGCTGTGCCGTCTGAAACCACGTAGTAGCCCATCTGGCCGTGCCCGCATTCCATGCCCTGGTAAACTTCGCCGGCGGGAACGGCAAAACCTTCAGTCACGATTTTGAAGTGATGGATCAGGGCTTCCATCTGCGTCTTCATCTTTTCGCGATCGGGCAGCACAATCTTGGGTGCGTCGGCCTTCACCGGGCCGCCGGGCATGCCGTCGAGCGCCTGCTGGATGATCTTCACGCTTTCGCGCATTTCTATGAGCCGAACTTCGTATCGTGCCCAGGTGTCGCAGTCATGTGAGATGGGCACATCGAACTTGAATTTTTCATAGCCCGAATAGGGCATATCGCGGCGCAGGTCGATGTCCACACCCGATGCGCGCAGCGGGGGTCCGGTCACGCCGAGTGCGATTGCGTCTTCAGGCGACAGATAGCCGACACCCTTGAGCCGGTTGATGAAGATCGGATTGCCGGTGAGCAGGTTCGAATACTCATCGATCTTCTCGGGGAAGGTCTTGATGAAAGCCTGCACACGGTCGAAGTAATCGAGCGGCGGCTCCATCGATAGCCCGCCGATGCGGAAGTAGCTGGTCATCATGCGCTGACCGGCTACCGCTTCAAAGAGGCGAAGAATTTCTTCGCGCTCGCGGAAGGTGTAGAGAAAGACGGTGAGCGCGCCAATATCCATGGCGTGCGTGCCCAGCCAGATGAGGTGCGAGTTGAGGCGGCTGAGCTCGGTGAGCAGCACGCGGATCCATTGTGCGCGCTCGGGAATTTCGAGGCCTAAAAGTTTCTCGACGGCGAGACAGTAACAGAGATTGTTCGACAGCGGATCGAGATAGTTGATCCGGTCGGTCATGGGGATGACCTGCTGGTAGAACTTGGCCTCGCAGGTCTTCTCGATGCCGGTGTGCAGGTATCCGATCTCGGGCCGGATCTTGACGATGATTTCACCGTCGATTTCGACCACCAGGCGAAGCACGCCGTGCGTAGCCGGGTGCTGCGGCCCCATATTCAGCACCATGTGCTGGCCGCCGAGGTTGGTGATTTCAGGAGTTACGACGGCGCCCATCAGCGGTAACCCTCCACCGGGTAGTCCTTGCGCAGCGGGTGACCCTTCCAGTCGTCGGGCATCATGATGCGGCGCAGATCGGGATGGCCGTTGAAGTGGACGCCGAAGAGATCGAAGACTTCGCGCTCGTAGAAGTTTGCCGCCGGCCACACGGTGGTGATGGAGTCAATGGCCGCATCGGCTTCGCTGACAAGAACGCGCACGCGAATGCGCTCCTTCAATGCGTGCGACAGAAGATGGTAGCTTAACTGGAATCGCGGCGAGGCAGGAAACCAGTCGACCGCCGTCATATCTTCAAAAAAGATGTAGCCGGCCTGGCGCAGAATTTTGCAGGCGGCGCGAATCTCTTCGCGCGGAAGAGTGAGAGTGAGCTCGTCGTACTCAAACTTTGCATCGGTGAGGGCCTGGTCGTTCCAGGCGAGGACGGCCGTGATGGCGGGGTGATCAGGAAGCCCTTCGAGCACAGCCTGCCTGCCAATGAGAGCCGGGTGTGAGGTCATTCCCTGTGCCTGCCTTTTCAATCTTGCTGCCCGCGTCCTGGCGCGGAGATGGTTTGATTCGTGAGCACTTGATTGGTCTGCGCCCGAAATCAACGGGCAGCAGGGTTAACGCGCAGTTTCAAAAGCCGGTTCAGAGGTCTGCCTTGTCGGTGCTCCAGTCGAGTACGCCCTTGCGCACAATGTAGTAGAGGCCGACGGCAACAAAGCCTAGATAGACAACCATCTCCCAGAAGCCGAAGAGCCGGTGGCCGGTGATGGCCGGGAGTTTGCGATAGATGACAGCCCAGGGCATCATAAAGACCGCTTCAACGTCGAACAGGATGAAGAGAACGGCGACCATATAGAAGCGAACGCTGAAGCGTCCTCGCGCGTCGCCGACGGCCTGGATTCCGCATTCATATGCGTCTAGTTTCACCGCTGTATTACGATGCCGGCCAACCAGCCAGGATGCGACAACCATGAAGGCGCCAAGCAGAATGGCGGCGAGAACCTGCATGAGCAGCGGCAAATACTGCCAGTAATAGGGAATCGTCACAGCTGGTCCCCCAAAAAACGAAAATTTGCGCCCGCCGGACGGACAGAAACTATGGAATCGAGCTCCGGCAGCCCTGGTTTGAGCTTAGGTTTTCAGCCTCATCCCGTCAAGGCGCGATGAAATGAAAAACCTGACGCCCCTTTGATGCGAGAAACCTCTAATGATTCCACGAATCATATGGAAGCCGTTATGCGCGAAGGATGTTAAAGCTACTGAGCTGTGTATAGCCTGCTCCTTTCGCAAGCAGATGTGAGCTTCGTCACTGGCCCCCGATCAACGTCGAGCCATAATCGCGAGTGCTGGCGGAAAGCACAGTACGTTCGTCATCTGAAAAAGCTGCGCGAAGGGCCGAAGAAGACGGTGAGGACCAAATCCATGATGACATCTCCGACGACTGTGTTTCACACTGTTGAGAGAGCTCCAGTCTCAGCAATTGCAGGCGTGCGGTCGAATCGGCGTCGCCGCATCAGCCCAGAGGCCGGTCACGCCATCGAGAAGCTGGGACACGCTATTGATTACCTCGCGGACCAATACATCCACGAAGGCGGCTTATTCAGCCGGCACGACCCTGAATTACAGGCAGTCGAAATGCTAATAGCAATTAATCGTGAGGTTTACTTTGCCTGCCCTGAAGTACAAACACTAGGCGAGCGGCTGCACCGATGGCTCAACGGGCCCAGGTCGTAGGGAAAAAATCAAAACTCGTAGAGCTCACGCTCCGGAAATAATGAAACACATTGGGATGAAAGCGAAAAAGCCTCTGCGCTAGCCAGTGCTGGTTTGCGGCTCGTGATTCAGGCTCCTACTGGCCGAGCATCAGAACAGCGAAGAGGACCACCCAGGCCAAGCCCATAGTATGCCAGAACCATGCCGTGGCGTCGACGGCGATCTGGCGAACTTCCACCCGTCGCAGTTTGCCGAGCGCCACGAGGCAGAAGATGAGGGCGAGGACGCCGACAACCAGATGAGCTGCGTGCAGTCCGGTAACAACATAGAAGAAATAACTGGCCGGCGTCGACCAGCGATTGAATGCGAACCCCTGCGCGGTCAGTTGCTTCCACGCGAGTAACTGACCGGCGAGGAAGAGGCCGCCGAGCGCGAGCGTGGCGCCTAGCCACGGAAGCGTGCGTCGCAATGCGGGCCTGCCCAGGCCAAGCCACTCTTCCAGTACGTCAATCTCGCGAAAGATATGCCGCCGCGCCACCTCCATGGTCAGGCTGCTCAACAGAAGAGTTGCCGTGTTGAGAAAAAGGATGGGAGGTAGCAGGACAGGTTTCCAGTCGCCCACCTGGCGCATGAGCGCGGGATCGAGATGAGTGTCGGCCTGTCGCGCATAAAACAATATGACGAGCACGACAAAGAACATCATGTCGCCGGCCAACGCGCAGAAGACAAAGGCTCTTATCTTGTAAAGCTGCTCGCGCGGGCCGCGCCTGGGATTTCGCCAATCGTCATCGCCACCTCCGCCACCGCCGCCTGTTGGGCGCCGGTCGACTGGGGGCTTACCTCCGGTGCCGGGGGATTTCCGATCGACTTCCGCGGGGAGGGGAGTGAAGATCGACGGCATTCAAGACCTCTTGAGCCTGTGGGATGCAGGCCCTAATCAAAAAGGTACACTTACTTTTCGTTGGACGCATCCGGAATCGGAAGAGAGGCCTGCCCGGAGCTTCCGAATGCGGGACAAATTGGTAAAGAAGTGAAACGTGGCGGCATTGAGGAAAGTCTCCGTCATCAGATCACGCGGGCTTTGACGTTACGCGGGCTTTGCTGCCGCTTTGACAGCGCCGACAAAGAGTTGATGGACGCGGCGGTTCGAGGAGAGCTCGGGATGAAAGGTCGCCGCCATTACTTTGCCTTGGCGGACGAGGGCAGGAAAGCCTTCGCGAGAGGCCAGCACTTCGACCTCGGGTCCGATTTTGACGATGCGGGGAGCGCGAATAAATACCATCTCAAGCGGCCCGCCGGGGAGTTTTGTTTCGGCCTCGATGATCGTGGAGTCGATCTGGCGACCGTAGGCGTTGCGCTCAATGATTGCATCAAGCAGCCCTAATGAGCGTTGTGGCGGGTTGAGAACCTCGCGGGCCAGCAGAATCGCTCCGGCGCAGGTGCCGAACACGGGTTTGCTTCGACAGAACTCTTCCAAAGAGTCAAAGAGATTACGGCGCTCCAGAAACTTGAGCATGGTGGTGGACTCGCCACCGGGCAGGATGATGCCGTCGATGTCTTCGAGTTCGTCGGCGCTTCGAATCTCGGAGGCGATCGCCCCCGATTCCTCAAGGGCAGCGGCGTGTGCCGCGTAGTCACCCTGGAGGGCGAGGACACCAATGCGGGCTTTGCTTTCGGGCGAGGTCATTTCATTTTTCGGGTTTGAATGGAAATAAACTAAGCGATTCCACCTGAAAGATAAAAGCCGGAGGCACCCGGCGGCTCCGGCTTCGTTCCCTACTCGATAGTGGCTACCAGCCCCGTGTCTGTAGAAGTTGCGACTCTTCTATCGCGGCTGCGGCCAAACCCTTCATCGTTCCCGTAACCTGTTCAGAGACTTCGGCCAGGATCTTGGGGTCGTTGTAGTGGGTCGTGGCTGCGACAATCGCCTTGGCGCGGCTCACCGCTTCTTCGCGCTCGCGTGGATCGTTCTCAACGTCGAGTGGCGTGGCGCGTTCTTTCATAAAGATTCCAGAACCGACAAAGATGGCCTCGGCGCCGAGTTGCATCATGAGGGCCGCGTCGGCTGGCGTGGCGATGCCGCCGGCGGAGAAGTTGGGCACGGGCAGTTTGCCGGCCTGGGCCACCATGCGAACCAGCTCGTAGGGCGCCTGAAGCTCCTTGGCCGCAGCGTAAAGTTCCTGGTCGGTGAGCACCGTGAGCTGGCGCATCTCTTTTGTAATTTGGCGCATGTGCTGCACAGCGTGAACGACATCGCCGGTGCCCGCTTCACCCTTGGTGCGGATCATGGCCGCGCCTTCGGCAATGCGGCGCAGGGCCTCTCCGAGGTTGCGCGCTCCACAGACAAAAGGCGTAGTAAAAGCGTGCTTGTCGATGTGATGGGCTTCGTCGGCCGGGGTGAGCACTTCGCTTTCATCAATGAAGTCGACGCCGATCTCCTGCAATATCTGGGCCTCGGCAAAATGACCGATGCGGGCCTTGGCCATCACCGGAATCGAGACCGCCTGGATGATTTGCTTGATGAGGCCGGGCTTGGCCATGCGGGCCACTCCGCCCTCGGCGCGAATCATGGCCGGGACGCGCTCGAGCGCCATGACGGAAGTCGCTCCAGCCTCTTCGGCGATGCGTGCCTGCTCCACGTTCATCACGTCCATGATGACCCCGCCCTTGAGCATCTCGGCCAAGCCCACTTTCAGGCGCAGTGACGTTCCAGTAATTGCTTTATTTCCATTCGCTTCAGGCATTTTCATCGACCTCGGTCCGGGGCGCTTTCCTCCCTCACAGGGGCAGGCCAAACGTTGTCCGGCTGCAATCTTCAGTGTAACAGCGAAGCAGTTTCAGTGGCGGACGGGCTTCGAGCGGGCATAGTCGCGCAATTCTTAGACCATTCCAATCCTTTTCTCGCACCTCTGGTCCCTCCGCTGCTCCCACTTGCTGTGTATGGCTGCAGCCCAAACAGCGGGTATTCCGAGTCCGGCGAGTGCGGGGCTGAGAGCTCCCGGCGCGATGACAAATGTGCAGCCAGGCCACACTCAGACGGCTTCCGGTTCAGCGGGGCAAAACCAGAAAGAAGCAGCCGGCGCCCAGATCGCCGTGGCCACACAACAGGAGCGGGCCCTGGTTCCGGTCTCGTCGCCGGAAAGCGCGAACACAGTCACGAATGCCACCGCCTTTGGAGCCCGGATTGCGCGGCTGCCGGTCGAGCTCGATGTCTCGATTCCGCTTCGCGGCTTTCGAGTCCGCGATCTGCTTTCCCTCGAACCGGGGCGGCTGGTCGAGTCCGAATGGAGCAGCGGAGTGGATCTGCCGCTGGCCGCCGGCGCGGTGCAGCTGGCCTGGAGCGAGTTTGAGGTAATCGAGACCGAGCTTGTGGTGCGTCTGACCAGGCTGGTCTGAGCTCGCGACCGGAGGTCATAGAGATGAATCGGGAGAGGGAATTGCGCGAAACGGACAAAAAACCTGGAATTAGACCGGCTATCGGCGGCTGGGCTGGGTTGCTGCTTCAAAGGCTGCGAGCAACCCGGCGGCACGAACCGCGGCTGCAACTGCTGGAACGGATTGCGCTCGCGCCGCGCCAGTCGCTGGCGCTGGTTGAGGCCGACGGCAGGCGGCTGCTGGTGGCAACCTCGGCTGACGGCGGACCTGCATTCTACGCGCTGGACGGCCGTACGACGGGAGCGCCACGCGGCTCGATCCGAGATAGTTCACAGCTTCCAACGAGGGTCTCATGGTGATGCTGGCCCTGGTGCGCGTTGCCGCCGGCTCGGTCCCTGCGCCACTCCTGCCGGATTTGCAGGCGCGCTTTCACCCATCCGACTCGACGCCGTGGACGATTCTTTTCGTTCTGACCATCATCACGTTGCTGCCTGCAATTCTGATGGCCATGACGCCGCTGGTGCGGCTGCTGGTGGTCTTTCACTTCCTGCGCCAGGCGCTGGGAACACAGACCGCGCCCTCGAACGCGACTTTGATGGGGCTGGCGCTAATGATGTCCTGGTTCCTGATGGCGCCAGTGCTGAACCAGGTCGATCAGCAGGCCGTGGAGCCCTATCGGGCCGGCCAGATTACCGGCATCGATGCGATCGAGCGCGGCACCGTGCCGGTGAAGCACTTCCTGCTGCGCTACGCACGGGAAAAGGACCTCGCGCTGTTTACCGCAGCCGGGCAGATTCCGCGACCCAATACTCCCGACGACCTGCCCATGCGGGTCGTGGTGCCGGCTTACATTCTTTCCGAGCTCAAGGCCGGGTTTTCGATTGGCGCGGTACTGTTTCTGCCGTTTTTGCTGATCGACATTGTCACCGCTTCGATCACCACTTCGATTGGCATGTTCCAACTGCCGCCGGTGGTAGTTTCGACCCCGCTCAAGATTCTGCTCTTTGTGATGGTCGACGGCTGGAACCTGCTTGCCAACTCGCTCTTGAAGAGCTTTTAGGGGATCCCGATGACACCGGACCTGGTTGCCGAACTGATGCGCCAGCTGATGAAGGAAGCGATGATTCTGTCGGCTCCGATCCTGATTGCGGCGGCGCTGCTGAGCTTTCTATTGAGCCTGGTGCAGACCTTGACCAGCCTGCAGGAGCAGTCGCTCACCAGCGTGCCGCGCCTGGCAGCGATTGCGCTCATCCTGCTGGTCGGCATGCCGTGGTTCCTGGAGCGGATGGCGACGTACACGCGGAGTCTGCTGGGGGACTTTCACAGATTTTTGGGGTAGGAGAGCAGCCTCTAGCTCCTAGCTTCTAGCTGCTAGCTCGTTTTCGGAAGAACGAACCGAGTCGGCAACCGCACGAACAGCTAGGAGCTAGAGGCTAGGCGCTAGAAGCTGAACGATGACCGACTGGACGACATTTCTGAGTGCGATGACGCTGGCCCTGGTGCGGGTGAGCGGGATGATCGTCTTCGCGCCCTTCTTCTCGTCGACTGCTCTGCCTGTCCGCGTCAAAGCGGTCTTCGCCGGAGCCGTGGCGTTTCTGCTGGCGCCGGTGGTTGCGACGTTACCACTTGCGCATACGTCGATCACCTGCTCCGGCCTGATCGGGGAGCTGGCAGTAGGGCTGGTTTACGGTCTCTCGCTGACCTTGCTCACCGAGATGCTGATCTTCGCCGGACAGATCGTTGGCCTGCAGTTGAGCTTCTCGCTGGTCAACCTGCTCGATCCCGACTCCGCAGTGCAGACGCCGTTGATGGGCGACCTTTTTCAACTCCTGGGATTGCTGGTGGTAATTACGGCCGGCCTCGACCGCATCCTGCTGGCTTCGGTGGTGCGCAGCTTTCGCACCGCGCCGCTGGGCAGCTTCGCGCTGGGCGCGCCGACGGCACTCGCAATCGTGCACGCCGCTGGCGGCGTCTTTCTGGCCGCGCTCGAGCTGGCCGCGCCAATTCTGGCCGCAACACTGCTGGTTGAGATCTCGGTGTCGCTTTTGGGCAAGCTCAGCCCGCAACTGCCGGTCATGATGCTGACCGTTCCCATGAAAACCCTGACCGGTTTTGTGATTCTCAGCGGCTCACTGGCGCTCTGGCCGCGATTCATCGAGGCGCGGTTCGCTTCGCTGCTCGATATGGCCGAAAGGCTGATCGCAGCGCCCGGAGTGAAAGGTTAACCCATGCCCGGCGAGCGCACAGAACAGGCCACCCAGCACCGGCGCGAAAAGGCCCGCAAGGAAGGCGATCTGCTGCATAGCCGCGAGCTTTCGGCGGCGGCAGGCATGCTGGCCGGGGTAATCGCGCTGGGCGTGGCAGGCGGCCGCAGCGTCGAGGCGTGGCGGACCTCCTTTGCCGAATTCCTGCTGCTGGGCTCGCCATCGAAGTGGGAGCCCTCGACGCTTGCGCCTACGCTGGCGGCGATCCGGCGGCTAACGATCTCGGTGCTGTTGCCGCCGGCGGCGATGATGGCGGCCGTAGCCGCTTCGGCTCTGGTGGTGGGCATCGTGCAGACCGGCGGCGTGAGCGTGCATGGCGGCGCGATCGGATTCAAGCTCGACCGCATCAATCCCCTGAGCAATGCAAAGAACCTCTTCTCGCTGCGCGCGGCGGCGCGTCTCGGCAAATCGCTCATCCCCGCAGCGTTCCTTGCGGTCTTCGCTATCCAGCGCATCAGCCGCGAGCTGACGCTCCCGCCGTTTTCGAATGTGCGGCTCGAGCAGCTGGCCCACGACGTCTACGGCCTCTTGCTGACGGCGGCATGGCTGCTTTTCGCCTGGTCGGCGGTGGATTACATTGTCGAGTGGCAGAGCCGGGAGTCGCGCCTGAAGATGAGCCGCCAGGATATGCGCGATGAGTACAAGGAGACCGAGGGCAGCCCGCAGATTCGCGCCCGTATCAAAGGGCTGCAGCGCCAGATGCGCCGCCGCCGCGTGAAGGCAGACGTGGCGCGCGCCGCGGTCGTGCTCACCAATCCTACGCACTACGCCGTGGCTCTGGGCTTCGACTTCGTAACCATGGAGGCGCCGCGGGTGCTGGCCAAGGGACGTAACCTGCTGGCCGAGGAGATCAAGGCCGAGGCGCGCTGGGCGGGCGTGCCAATCGTCGAGAATCCGCCGCTGGCGCGTTCTCTTTACCGCACCGTCGAGGTAGGCCAGTCAATTCCCGCGGATCTTTATGCCGCGGTGGCCGCGATCCTTGCCTATCTTTACCGCCAGCGCGTGGAGGAGGAGTTGCGCGAACGAAGGCGCAATATGCAGTCCTCCGCCCGGACCGGTCAAAAACCGCCGGGGCAAGGCTCGGCCGATCAGGGCCCGGCAAATCAGGGCACGGCCGATCAGGGCCATGACCCAACTTCTGCTTCACCTCTCCGAGGAGGCGCTCAATGAGCACTGCCGCACTTGCTGCCGGAACGCTTGCCAAGCGCTCTTCGCTTCTTGACCGGGTGCGCGAATACGCGCTCCCCCTGGCCGCTATCAGCGTGATCTTTGTGATGATGGTGCCGCTGCCTGCCGCCGTGCTCGACCTGCTGCTGGCGCTCTCGATGGCTGCCTCGGTCATCGTATTCCTTTCGGCGATCCAGATTCGACGTGCCGTGGAGCTCTCGGTCTTCCCCACGCTGCTCCTGCTTCTGACGCTCTTCCGGCTCTCGCTCAACATCGCCTCGAGCCGCCGCATTCTGCTGCATGGCCAGGAGGGGACCTCTGCCGCAGGCCACGTGATTGAGGCCTTCGGCCAGTTTGTGGTGGGCGGGAACTACGTGGTGGGCTTTGTGTTATTTCTGGCCCTGGTCGCGATTCAATTCTTAGTGGTTTCTCATGGAGCCGTGCGTACCGCGGAGGTGACTGCGCGCTTCACGCTCGACGCTCTGCCCGGCAAACAGATGGCCATCGACGCCGACATGAACGCCGGCCTAATCGATGAAGCGGAAGCCAGGCGCAGGCGGCAGGCGATTGCGCGCGAGGCCGAGTTTTATGGTGCCATGGATGGCGCAGCGCGCTTCAACCAGCGCGACTCGATGGCCACCATTCTGATTACCGCCATCAACATCATCGCCGGCCTGCTGATCGGCACGCTGCAGCAGGGGATCGAGCTGGGCGAAGCGGCGCGCACCTACACCGTGCTGACCGTGGGCGACGGACTGGTGACGCTGATTCCATCGTTGCTGGTTTCAGTCGCCGGCGGTATCACACTGACCCGCGCGAACTCGGCCGGAATGCTCGGCGGCGAGATCCGGCAACAGCTCTTTGCACGGCCCGCAACGCTCTATCTTGCCAGCCTGGTCTGCCTGGGAATGTGCCTGATTCCGGGAATCCCCAAGTTGTCGTTTCTGGCCGTCGCCGGCGTCTTGTTCTGGTCTGCAAAGCGGGTTGCAGCCCATCCTTCGACGGCCCCGGGGCAGGAAGCCGGTCCGGCGGAGAGGAAAAAACCGGGCGAGGCCCGTCAGGCCAACGCCGAGGAGATGGCCGGGCTGCTGCGGCTCGAAGAACTGACTCTCGAGATCGGATTTCAGCTGATTCCCCTGGTCGACGAAAAACAGGGCGGCCAGTTGCTGGGCCGCGTGCGCACGCTGCGGCGCCAGCTGTCGGCCGAGCTGGGATTTCTGATTCCTCCCGTCCATATCTCCGACAATCTCCGATTGAAGCCACGCGAGTATGTCTTCTCGCTGCGCGGTATCGAGATCGGCCGCTGGCAGACCGAGGGCTCGCAGCTGCTGGCGGTATCGGGCGAACCCGGACGGCGGCCGCTGAGCGGAAAAGAAACGCGGGAGCCGGCCTTCGGGGTTCCCGCGATCTGGATCGCGTCGGCCATCGAGGACCAGGCCATTGCCGCCGGCTACTCGGTTGTGGACGCCGTCACGGTGATCACGACCCATCTGGGCGAGCTGATTCGCAGCCATGCCTGGGAACTGGTCAGCCGTGCCGAGATCAAGCGATTGATGGATGCGCTGAACGACAGTCACCCCAAGCTGCTCGAGGAACTGGTGCCGAAGCTGCTTTCGCTGGGCGAAGTGAGCCGGGTTCTCGAGCAACTTTTGCGGGAGCGGGTTTCGATCCGCGACCTCGGCTCGATTCTTGAAGCTCTGCTCGAGACCGCTCCGGCAAACAAAAACATCGTCGCACTGGTCGAGGCGTCGCGGCAGGCACTGCGGCGGAGACTGATCCGGCCGCTGGTGGACGACGAGGGCCAGCTGCCGGTGCTCCTGCTCGATCACGGGCTGGAAGAAGAGATTCTGTTGAGCCTTTCTCCGGAGGCCGGAACCCGTTTGCCGGCCCAGACCGGCGCGGGCACGCCCGTGGTGCGCCGGCTGGCCGATTCTGTGAGGCAGCTTATCGGCTCCAATCCTGGCGCGGCCCTGCCCGTGCTCCTTGTCTCAAGTCCGGCGCGCTATCACGTTAGGCGATGGCTGGAGCCGGTGGTTCCAAGACTGGCAGTGGTTGCTCCGGGAGAGATACCCCCGGAGGTGCGGCTGCGGCCGGTCGGAACGGTGCGGTGAGTTCTTCAGAGAGGCGAGCTTTTCTGAAATTTGAACGGAAACTCCACAAGTTCGAGGGGCGGCAGAAAAGATGGGAATCGAGGCGGCAGCTGGTCAGAGCAATGCAAAGGTTATCCGGCGTCCGTCCGCTATGGCGGCGTATCCGCCGGCGGCGTCGGAGGGCGGTATGCTGACTGGCGAACAGGAGCGGGTGCTGCTCGAGCACTTGCCGATTGTTCGCTTTCTCGCCCGCAGGATTCACGAGCGGCTGCCCCAGCACGTCGACATCGAAGACCTGGTCTCGGCCGGCGTGGTGGGATTGCTCGATGCCTTTGCCAAGTTCGACCCGGCCAAAAAAGTACAATTCCGCAGCTACGCGCAGTTCCGCATACGGGGCGCGATTCTTGACAGTTTGCGGACCCTGGACTGGAGCCCGCGCGAGCTCAGGCGCAAGGGCCGTGCAGTTGAAGAGGCGGTCAGGGTTCTGACGGCGCGCCTTGGGCACGCGCCGGGCGAGCATGAGGTGGCCTCCGCGATGGGCCTCGATCTCGAGGCCTACCAGCAGCTGCTGGGCGATCTGAAGGGTCTTGAGATCGGCACCCTGCACATGGAGCGCAACGAGGATTCGGGCGAGGAGGAGCTGGCCTATGTCCCGGGCCGCCCCGACGAGGATCCGCTCTTTTGCTGCCTGAGAAGCGAGATGGAGGGGCGGTTAGGCGACGCCATCGCCAATCTGCCCGACCGCGAGCGGCTGGTAATGACTCTTTACTATTTCGAAGAGATGACCATGAGAGAGATCGGCCTGGCGCTGGGCGTGGTCGAGTCGCGCGTCTCCCAGGTGCACGCCTCGGCCGTGATTCACCTGCGCTCCGCGTTGCGCGATCTGGCGGCGCGCGGCGCCTTCGAGCGTCCGCAGCTTCAAGCCGCGCGGGCGCGGCGGGGATAGCGGCGCGAGAGGATGAATGCGATGGAAAAGACACTTAAACAGGACGAGATCGACGCGCTCTTTGAAGCTGCGCGCAGCACCGCTCCGGATGAAACCAGGCCCGAAGTGAAGGCGAAGGTGGTTCCATATAACTTCTCCTCGGCCGGGCAGATCTCGAATGAACAGCTACGCGCTATCAGCATGCTGAACGACCTGTTCGCGCGCAACCTGACCCACAATCTCGCCGCATGGCTCAGGACGCGGTTCCAGGTCAACCTGGTATCGGCGGAGCAGATTCAGTTTAATGAATTTCTTCTCAGAATCCCGGAGATCAGCTACGTCGCCTCGGTACGGTTGGAGCCACTGGGCGCGCTCTCGATTCTGCAGCTTGACCTGGCCATCGCTCCGCCGGTGATCGATCTGCTTCTGGGAGGCGAGGGCAAGGATGGGCCGCTCAGGGAATTGACCGACATCGAGGAATCCATTTTGGGCAGCGTGGTGGAGATCGTTTGCCGCGAGCTGACGCTGGCCTGGCAGCCCGTGGGCCTCAGTTTCAGCTTTGAGCGGCGCCAGATGCAGACCCAGGCCGCCCGCATCATGGCGGTTACTGAGAAAACACTGTGCCTGAGCTTCGAAATTCGCATGCCGCACTGTTCGGGTCTGCTGAACTTGGCCTTTCCCGCGGTGGTGGCCAATACGATACTGCGCCGGCTCACCACCGACTGGGGGCGCAGCCGCCGCCATGCGGTGGAGACCAGGGCTCGGATCGAATCCGCGGCCCGCGGCATACACTTTGGCTGCTCGCTCGATCTGCCCGCGGTCTCGGTGCGGGCCCGCGATATTGAGAACCTTGCGCCGGGCAGCGTTTTGAGATTGAATCTGGCCGCCAATGTCTCGCCGCTCTGGCGCGTGAGCGGCGAAACTCTGGCGCAGGCGATGGCCGTCCGGCAGGGCTCGCATCGTGCCGCGCGCATTGAGAACCCGGTAACAGCCCCGGTTCCCGGCGAGCGAGTGGAGATGAATTTATGAAAACCTATCTGGATTACTGGGCGCAGGTTGCCGCCGATCTGCTGGCCCAGGCTCTGGCCGGCGAACCGCAGCTGGCCGAATCGCTGCCCAAGCCGTTTGCCCAGGGATCGTTTGGTTTTGCCGCAACTCTTTCGGGCGACTTCGAAGGGCAGTTCTCGATCCTGCTCGACGGAGCGATTCTGGAGGCTCCACTCATGGGCGAGGGAGTGGACCAGAAGGCGGGCTGGGCCGAGATTCTCAAAGAGACCTGTAATGCCGCTTCCGGGGAGATGCTGGCCAGGAGTGGAACCAAGTGCAGGGTAGAAAAGTTTGAAGAAGTCTCCGGTGGGAGCAAGGTCACTCGCGCCTTTGAACTGCGGTCGGGTGACCGCGCCTGGCCGGTTCTGGTGCGCGAGGATTTGCGCAGCGCCACGGCCGCAGATTCGCTTCCGAAACCGGTGTCGTCCGCGGCCGGCGCTTCGGCGCCACGGTTAAGCCCGGGGCTCGAATTGCTGCTCGATGTCGAGCTCCAGGCCTCCCTTCGTTTTGGGTCGCGGGAGATGCCGCTGGGCGAGATCCTCGATCTCGGGCCGGGAGACGTGGTCCAGCTCGACCGCCATGTCGCCGATCCCGTGGACCTGATCGTCGGCGACAAGATTGTGGCCCATGGCGAGGTGGTTCTGGTGAATGGCAATTTTGGCTTGCGGGTGACTGCGGTGGCCGCGCCCGAGAAACGCCTGGAGAGTATCCGATGCCTGTTCTGACACGCCGTGCTTGGGGCAGGACGGAACCTGCAGCGGGAGAAAGAAGCCTGGTCTCCGCCTTTTCTGGAGATTTCGTTCCGGAGCGCGCGCTGTCGCCTGCCGTGCGATCGTACCCAATCGCCGCCCGCGCGGGCATCTTCACGACTTGTGCCAATCCCGGCTGTTCCTCGGGCTGGCTGAAGCTGTTTCGCCCCCGCTCAGTGCCGATATTCGAAGGGGGATGGTGCTGCTCGGCTGCCTGCGTGAGGACAATGGTGGAGGCGGCGCTCGGGCGCGAGATGGATGCGCGCAGTAACGGCGGTGAGACGCGCGGCCATCGCATCCCGCTCGGCCTCGCGATGCTCGAGCAGGGATGGATCACAAGCGTCCAGTTGCGCAGCGCTCTCGAGGCGCAGCGGTCCGCGGGCGGCGGCCGGCTTGGCTACTGGCTGGTACGCGGCCAAGGGGTGAGCGAGCAGCTGGTGACGCGCGCACTCGGGATTCAGTGGAGTTGCCCGGTGTTGAGCGCTGAGCTTCACGACATAGAGGGACTGGCCGCCCTGGTGCCTCGATTGTTTGTCGACGCCTTTGGCGCGCTGCCACTGCGCACGGCGGCCAGTCGAATTCTGTACCTGGGTTTCGAGGACCGGCTCGATTTGGTGCTGGCGCTGGGGTTGGAGCGAATGACGGGGCTGAGGGTGGAGTGCGGGCTGGTGGCAGGAACGACCTTCCGTCCCGCTCATGCGTCGATGCTCAAGGCTGCATATCCGGCAGTCGAACTGATCGAAGCCTCATCTGAAGCCTCGCTGGCCGGGGTGCTGGCGCGGACTCTCGAACGCGTACGACCCGTCGAGTCGCGACTGGTGCGGGTGCATGACTGCTTCTGGCTGCGTATGTGGCTGCGGGCGCAAACCGGGGCAGTGCCCCGGGCATGCGACATCCGCGATGTGATTGCGTCTTCGAATTCGCATTAACCAGGACAATTGGGGACTGGATCGCGAATCGCCGATCGGGCGCTGCCTGATGCCGAACACGGTCGCGCTGGCACGAGGAAACCGCCGCGACCTCGGTTTTTCGCGGCGACTTGAGGGCCATCGCTTCAGGTTCGAGCCGCCCAGGAATTGCTTGAGTCCTCACGTCATCCCGCAGTTTCGATCTTGAGGATTATTGAGGGAGCCGTGGTCTTCGAGCGAAGTCTGCTTTGAGCGGCGGCAGCATCTCAAGGTTCGATTACGGTTGCCGATACACAACCTATGGAGGATTGACGGAATGAGCGAGATTCGAGCCCTGATCGTTGACGATTCCTCAGTCATGCGCAAAATTGTCGAGCGCGCGCTGCGCCAGGCCGGCCTCGAACTTAAAGAGGTTCATGAGGCTGGGAGCGGTGTCGAGGGGATTGAGGTTCTTCGAACCCGTTCCGTGGACCTGATTCTCTCCGACATCAATATGCCCTCGATGGATGGCCTTGAATTTCTTCGCCAGATTCGCGCGCAGAAACTGGCCGACGGTGTGCCGGTGGTGATGATCACCACCGAATCGAGCGAGGAGCATGTGAAGCAGGCGATTGAAGCCGGGGCGCGAGGTTATATCCGCAAACCATTCACCCCGGAACAGGTCAAGGAGCGTGTGCTTCCCCTTCTCAACGCAACTTGAGGAGAGGGTGTATTTATCAAGGGTTGAGTTACCAGCGGTTGGGTTTCCAGCGGTTGGGTTTCCAGCGGTTGGGTTTCCAGCGAGGTGGTCTGTTGCTGAACGGCGTGGGCAATCGAGCGATAGCGAGTCGGCACCCTGGGCGGGATGTCGATCAGGATATCGATCGTGTTGTTGCGGCCGGAGAAATGTGCGGTCAGGACAAAGGCGGAAGGGAGCGGAAGATGACAGTTTCACTGCGTGCGTCGGTTGGGGAGGTGGCGGACCCGAAGAATCTCGATGCGAGCGTGGAGGAGGTGTTCGAGCTGATGCTCGGGGTCAAATGCCGGCGCTCGCCGGTAGAAAAGCCGGCTTCTCACGACGAATCGGTTACTGCGGTGGTGGGGTTTGGCGGCCTGTTGAGTGGAGCCTGTGTCTTCCGCGGGAGCTATGAGACGGCCCTTAAGATTGCCGGACACATGACCGGCATGCAATTCGACGAAGTGGATGACACGGTGAAGGACGCGATCGGCGAAGTGTGCAACATGCTGGCCGGATCCTGGAAGGGAAAGGTGCCGGAGCTTGCCGCCAATTGCGGACTCTCGGTGCCGGCGGTGATCACCGGGCGCGACTACAAGCTGCATGTCCAGGCGCCGGAGTTCCAGCTGTATCACGTCTATAGTTTTGAGGAAGAGACGTTCGCCGTAACGATTGTCTGCGACGGCCTGCAGTAACCTGGGCAATGTTTTCGCAGGTCGGGCGTGCTTTTGGCGTAAATCGGCCGCGCTTTTGCAAGGCGAACGTGGCATTACGGAGCGAGCCACACGCCGGCTGACTGAGTCCGCCGTGGCTGATATTGCCCGTTCGGTCAGGCAAGCCAAGTTTCTTCTAATCCCTCCGTCCTCCTTTCGGTCCTGCTTCTGCACTCATTGGCTGCATGGACAGCGGCTACTACGCGGCGATGACGGGATTGGTGGCGCGGACCCAGGCGCTGGACACGGCGGCCTCCAATCTCGCCAACGCCCAGACGCCGGGATACCGGGCCGAGCGTGAATTCTTTCGCTCCGTGCTGCTTGGACCCGATGCGCTCGACTCACAGCTTGGCGAAACGCTCAACAACTTCGGCCTGCTCGGAGGCGACCGGCTGAGCATGGCGCAGGGGGCGCTCGAGCAAACGGGAAATCCCCTCGACCTGGCCATCGAGGGCCAGGGATTCTTTGCCATCCAGACCGCTAACGGAATCCGTTACACCCGCGACGGCAGCTTTCACCGCTCCCGCACCGGCCAGTTGGTGACCGCGGCCGGCGAGCCGGTGCTCTCAGCCTCGGGCCAGGGGATCGCTGTGCCTCCCGGCGAGGTCTCAGTGGGCTCCGATGGCGCGCTTTCGGTAAACGGCGGAGTGGTGGCGAGCGTGGGCGTCTACGCCTTTCCGGCAGGCGCCGAACTGACTCCGGAAGGCGCCAACCGCTACGTGGCACCGAAAGATGTTAACGCTGTCGCCGCCAGTGACTCTTCGATTCACCATGGAGCGATCGAGGCGGCCAATCAGGATGTGGTTCAGGGAACGGTTGACCTGATCGCGATGCAGCGCCAGGCGGAGATGATGCAGCGGGCGCTCACCGTCTTTCATACCGAGTTCAACAAGATTGCTTCAGAGGATCTTCCACATGTCTAGTCCGAGGCAAGGAAAACACTGGTCTAGTTCAAAACGAAGAAAAAGTCCAAAACGAGGGAAAAAATGATTCGAGCGCTTTACACAGCAGCCAGCGGCATGAGCGCGCAGCAGTTGAATCTCGACACGATTGCCAATAACCTGGCTAACTCGTCGACAACAGGTTTTAGGCAGCTGCGGCTCGAGTTTCAGGACATGGTCTACCAGAATATGGTGACTCCAGGCGCTGCGCAGAGCCAGAACACGGTCTCGGCAGGATTGCAGATTGGTCTGGGTACCAAATCGGCAGCTACCGAGGTGATCACGACACAGGGCTCGCTGAACGAGACCGACAATCCCCTCGATGTGGCGATTGAAGGCTCCGGATTTTTCCAGGTCCAGCGGCCCGACGGCACCATCGCGTACACCCGGGCCGGCCAATTCCAGTTGAACAACCAGGGAACGATAGTGACCACCGACGGCGACCCGATTATTCCCACGATTACCGTTCCAGCGAATGCAACCGCGGTCACAATTACCCAATACGGCGTGGTGAACGCCACGCTGGCCGGCCAGCAGAATCCCTCGCAGCTCGGGCAGATCCAACTGGCAACGTTCCCCAACCCCGGAGGTCTCGAAAGCATGGGCAACAACCTGTTGCAGGCTACGTTGAGTTCCGGCGACCCGGTGCTGGGCAACCCCGGTGGAACCGAGGGGTTGGGTACGCTGCAGCAGGGGTATCTCGAAAATTCCAACGTGGATGTGGTGCAGGAGTTTGTGCAGATGGTGCTGGCGCAGCGGGCTTACGAGGCCAATTCGAAGGTGGTGAAGGCCGCCGACGATATGTACTCGCAGGTCAATAACATGACTCACTAAGGTTCATGCGGCAGGTAAGGGATTTGGAGCGGCGCTGTGCGTTGTAACGTCGAATCGCGCATCGGAGTATTCGGGTCGGCCATCGGCATCGTGGTGTTGCTGGCCTATGCTGCTTCACCCTCTGCCTCACAAACCAGCCGAGGGAACGTCCCCGCCGCCATGCTGGTTGTTTCCGCACCGGATTTGCCGCCTGCGACCGATGAGATCGTCCGCGAAATCGATGACGACGCGACCGGAGAATGCTGGCTGCTGGAACGGGATTCCAGGCATCCAGGCGGTCCGGGTCGGATGGTTCTGGTAAGACACGAGACAACGGTGCGCGTTTCAATCCAACCGGGGAATGAAGTGCGGGAAAACGGTTCACATGCAGCACCCGAGCTTCCGGCTCCAATCATTCGTGCTGGAGACCGGCTGACCGCCGAGGAACACTCGGCGGTGGTGGATGCGACTCTGGAAGCGATTGCTCTCGGGCCGGCACGGGAGGGTTCGGAGTTCCGCGTGCGCCTCTCGATTGGAGGGCGGGTGGTGCGCGCCGTTGCCATTGCTGCCGGGCGCGCAACACTGGTCCCGGATTCCGGAGTGCGGCCATGAAAACGTCTCTCGTAAAAGCCATGGTTCTGGCTGCGTTGATTTCAATGTCGCTGCCATCTTCCTGGGCGAAGAAAAAGAATCCTGCCGATGCGGCGGCTAGGCTCACTCCGCCGGAGACCGCGCTCGAAACCTATATCTCCCGGGTGCGGGCGCAGCAGGCAGCGGAGGTTCGCACCCTGGGCTCGATCTGGACCCCCGACGGGCGCCTGGTGCGGCTGGCCACTGACGCCAAGGCCTTCCGCATTCACGACGTGGTTTCGATCGTGGTGACCGAGAGCCTGGCCGCGTCGACTGACGGGCAGGTGAAAAACTCGCGCGCGTCGAGCGCTGCTTCCGGTTTGACATCGTTGTTTGGCGCGCTCAAGGCCTCGAACAGTCTGCAGAACCTGGTCGGAGCCAACGCCTCGTCGGGACTGACCGCACAGGGCCAGAGCACCACCAATTCCAGTCTGGCTACGACCTTCGGCGCCGAAGTAGTTGACGTGCTGCCCAACGGAATGCTGGTGGTGCAGGCGACGCGGCAGTTGACCTTCTCAGAACAGACACAGCTTATACGGCTTCGAGGCCTGGTGCGACCTGAGGATGTGAGCAACCAGAACCAGGTGCTTTCGACGGCGATGACCGATTTGGAGCTTGAGGTCACGGGCAAGGGAATTGTGAACGACTCAACTTACCGGCAGAATCCGCTGGTGCGCTTCCTTGAAAAGGTGCTGGTGTTCTAGCAGTAGCCGGGCGGGATCGCGCAGTGAGTGAGGAATCCGGAAATCGGTTAGCGAAGATTGCCGGGATCAGTGAGCAAAGAATGTGCAGATCGTTGAGAATCCGGATGGGTCATTTGAGATCGGGGCATTTTCTTCTGATTGCTCTCATGTTTTTTGCGGTCCTGGCTGCAACCGCTTCCGGCTGGGCGCAGGATTCGACCGAAAAGGCCCGGATCAAAGACATCGCATCGATTGAAGGAATCCGCGACAACCAACTGGTTGGATACGGTTTAGTGGTCGGACTGCGAGGAACCGGAGATAGCTCGCAAACGGTCTTTCCTTCGCAGACTTTGGTTTCGGTGCTGCAGCGGATGGGTATAACGGTTCCGCAGACCGGCTCAAACAGCGCCAGCAACATGCAGGTGAAGAACATGGCCGGCGTCTTTGTGGTGGCAACGTTGCCGCCGTTCAGCCCGCCCGGCTCGAAGATCGACGCAACAGTATCCTCGGCCGGCGACGCTCGCTCGCTTGAAGGCGGGATACTCCTGATGACCCCGCTCTATGGACCGGACGGGCAAATCTTCGCCCAGGCGCAGGGAGCGTTGGTGCTGGGCGGGTATATGGCCACCTCGGGTGGGAACTCGCGACAGTTGAACCATCCCACTACCGGACGTGTTATCGGCGGGGCGCTGGTGGAGCGGCGGGTACCATTCGATCTCAAGCAGCTCAATACCATCGACATCGTTCTCAACGACGCAGACTTTCATACCGCCGAACAGATGGCTGCGGCTATCAACAAGGCGCTGGGTCGGGCACGGGCAAACGCTATCGATAGCCGGCGGATTGAAATCGAGCCTGAGCACGACGAGGACCGCGCGGCGCTGCTCGACAGGGTTGAGTCGGTTGAGGTCGATGTCTTTCCAAGGGCGAGGGTAGTGGTGAATGAGCGAACCGGGACGGTGGTAATCGGCGGAACGGTGCGGCTGCAGCCGGTCTCGATTCTGCATGGTGGACTGAGCATCAACGTGATCTCGCGGACCGAGGTCTCGCAGCCTGGGCCGCTGTCAACGGGCACGACCCAGGTGGTGCAGCAGACCCAAGTGCAGGCGGAAGACAAGCCGGTGAACCGGATCGATCTGAAGGAAGGCGCCACGGTGGAGGATTTGGTCCAGGAATTGCAAAGAACAGGTGCGGGAGCACGAGACGTGATCTCGATTCTGCAAGCGATGAAAGAAGCCGGCGCGCTCGAGGCTGACCTGGAGGTTCTGTGATGGCGATCGTTGGAGTATTGCCAGGCGGATCGGAAATTGGACAGGCTGAGCGAGCAGCAGGACAGTCTCAGGGGTCTTCGCCAAAGCTTGTCCATGCGGCCCACGAGTTTGAGGCGCAGATGATGAAGGAGTTACTGAAGCCCATGACCGACAGCGATCCTCTGACCGGAGACGATGAGAGCGCAGACGGAGTCCTTGCTTCCGGAGCCGGATCGGGAGGGACGCTGGGCGAGTTTGCGTCTGAGTCGCTGGGCAAAGCACTGAGCGAGCGGGGCGGATTTGGTATTGCCAACGGAATTGTGAACCAGCTATCTCATTCTGGTAATCACGGCAAAACAGGAACAGTAACCCGAGATTTGCACGGCAATACCGTGATGAGAACCCGCAAATGACTAAAGTGATTTGAGAATACTGCCGATAGCCCGGACAGGAGGCGATGGATATGGATGTGCGCAACAATCTGGATGGCTTGAGGTCGTTGCTCGGAGTGCAAACTCCCTCGACTGCACCTGCATCGACGCGAAGCGGATCGCAGGCAGCGGCAAGCGAATTGACCGGCGACCATGCCACCTTGAGCAGCGCTGCAAGCGAAGTTTCGCTTGAGAGCACTGGCGACGGTGTTCGCATGGACAAGGTAACAGCGGTGCAGAACGCACTGGCCGCAGGTACGTACAGCGTACCAGCCTCGGCAGTGGCCGCAAAGATGGTTGACGCCATGCTGGCCGGTGCGAATTGAGCCTGGTGACATTGAGACAAAGGTTGGAAGGGCGATGCGGCTGATCGAAACGGACAGCAGGGCAGCGAACGGTGCGGCAGGAACGAACGCATCCACGCCGGAACTGAAAGAGCTGGTAACTGAGGCGACGCGCGCGCTGGCACGGCTCGATGTTGCGCGGCTCGAGGAACTGGCGCTCTCCTGCCAGGCGCTGACGCGGATACCAGTTCCAACGACAAAAGAAGAGCGAGGGGTGTTTGTCGACAAGGCTCGCGCCGCCCGCGGTGAAATGGCGGTGTTTGCCCGGGTGCTTGAAGCTACGCGCGCCAATCTGAAGGTCATGGAACGGCTGCGGGAGATTCGCGCTGGTAAGGCAGAATACCTGGAAAGTTCTAAGGGTTGCGGGAGTTTCAATTCGAGAGATACGGAGGGCGGGCATGGGAACAATTAACTCCGCCTTCGGACTGATCTCGGGAGCTCTCGACGCCGACCAGTCGGCGCTGAACGTGGTGGCCAACAATGTGGCCAACGCGAACACCACCGGCTACACCGAAGAGACGCCCAACTGGGAAGAGAATGCGCCGATCACGGTAAACGGAATTACGATCGGCGAAGGCGTCACGCAAACCGGCGGTGTTTCGCAGCGCGATCGAATTCTGGAGCAGAGGCTCGATCAGCAGCAGCAGCTGGCATCTTCGTCGAGCTCGCGGCTTTCTGCGCTCGATCAGATGCAGGCGTTGTTCACGCCCGATTCCGGCTCATCGGGTTCAGCCGCGGGCGACATCGGCAGCGACATTACCAGCTTCTTCAGCTCCTTTACTTCTCTCGAAGGCGACCCCAGCGACAACGCATTGCGCGAGAGCGTGCTCTCGGCGGCGTCGACGCTTGCCGGAGACATTTCGAACACCGCGGCCAGCCTCAACTCGCAGCGGTCGGCGATCGACCAGGAGGCGTCGGGGATTGCCGGCCAGGTGAACTCGCTGACGAGCGCGCTGGCCCAGGTCAACCAGCAGATTGAATCCACTTCGCCGAATGCCGATGCCGGGACGCTGGAGGACGAGCGACAACAGGACTTGAGCCAGTTGTCGCAATTGATCGGGATCAACCAGGTGACTACCCAGAACAACGGCCTGGAGATCACGGCCACCTCGGGGCAGTTGCTGGTCTCAGGCAGCCAGAGTTACCAACTCACCACGGGAACGGTGAGCGGTGTGACGGACTTTTTTCTGGGCGGCAACGACATAACTGCCGGACTCACTGCGGGCGGCGGACAGCTGGGCGGTTATCTGACTGCGCGCGACCAGGACATTCCCAGTGCGCTCGGCTCGCTCGATCAACTTGCGTACAGCATCTCGACGAGCGTGAACGCGGCGAACAACTCCGGAACCGATCTGGACGGCATCGAGGGCACGGGAACCAATTCGTCCGGAGTGGTCGGCAGCGGAGTGACGCCACTCTACATCTTCAACCAGCCGGCGAATGTAGCGGGCAGCGCAGCAGCCATGACGGTGACGATGACCGACCCCAACCAGATTTCGGCAGCGGGTTTCGGCGACGGCACCGGTGACAACTCGAATGCGATTGTGATCGCGGGCCTGGCCAATCAGCAGATCGCGAGTGGACAGACTCCAACCGACTACTACTCGAACTTTGTAACTACGCTGGGCTCGACGGTCTCAGAGGTCCAGACCGAGAACACTGCGCAGAACGCTTCGGTGACGCAACTGCAGACGCAGAACAACGCGATCTCCAGCGTGAACCTGAATGACGAAGCGGCGGCGATGTCGACGCTCGAGAGCAGCTACCAGGCAGCGTCGCAGGTCTTCAATATGCTGAACACGGTGATGACCTCGGTCCTGAACCTGGGCATCGAGACGTCGGTGTCGTAAAGGCAGCTTCTAGCTGCTAGCTCCTAGCTTCCAGCTGGCCAGTGCTGAGAGAAACGTGCCTGCCAAGGGATGAGCTTCAGGAGCGGAAGCTGGCAGCAAAGACGAAAGAGCTGAAAGCTAGAAGCTAGAAGCTAGAAGCTAGGAGCTGTTTTATGCGTGTTGATCCAACTTACATTACGAACCTGGTGAGCTCACTCGATCAGACTCAGGCCAGCGAGCAGCAGCTGAGCTCAGAGCTTTCGAGCGGGGTGAGCATCACGTCGCTTGGGCAGAACCCTGTCGGCGCGGGCGAGAATGTGCTGCTGCTGAATCAGATTCAGCAGGATGACTCGTTCACGCGAGAGCTCGAACCTGGTCACGGGCCAGTTGCAGGTGGCCGATTCGGCGCTGGGCAGCGTGGTGAGCGAGTTGACGCAGGCGGTTTCGCTGGCGACGAGCGCCAACAACGGCACCATGAGCGCGAGCGACGTGAAGTCGATCGGCAGCCAGATCGCGGGCATTCTGGGCGAGGTGCAATCGCTGGCCAACACGAGCTACCAGGGTCAGTACATTTTTGCCGGAGGGCAGACGGGGTCGGCGCCGTTTTCAACTTCGGCGGTTGGTTCGCCGGCTGTGACGAGTTACGCCGGCGACGAAGACGTCAACTACCTTGAACTGCACAACGGGCAGAAGATTCAGCTGAACGTGCCGGGAGACCAGATTTTTCTGGGCAGTGGCACGGCGGGCGTGAGCGTATTCGGCGCGCTGAACGCGCTGGTGGCCGACTACTCGAGCGGCACGGTGAACACCGGCCAGGCGGTGGACGACACCGAGGCGCTGAGCTCGTCGCTCAATTACGTTTCGCAGCAGCGAGTGACCGTCGACAACTCGATTACGCAACTGACGGCGGCTTCGACCGCGACCACCAACTCCCAGACGCAGCTCACGGCCGCGCAGACCAATCTGATGCAAGCGGACATTCCTACGGTTTCAACCCAACTTTCGCTCGACGAGACGCAGCAGACGGCGCTCGAAGATGTGATTGCGCAGCTCGAGTCTTCGTCGAACAGTTTGTTCAGCAAGATGCCGGAGTGAGGCTGGCTGCGCGGTCAGGAATCGATTCTGCTGCCGGATGCTTGATCGGGCGGAAGCAAGAGGGCACGATTTCCGGCTGAGCCGGGCGTGCTTTGCGCTCTCGTTTAAGCTGGGTGGCGGCCATCTGGATTGCGTAGAGGGCCTGGCCGGCCTCCCGGGTGCCAATCTTGCGGGCGAGCATGAGGTTGCTGACATTGGCCAGACTCTGAAGTATCGCCTGAGTACTGTCGAGGGGCGGAAGCTCGATCGAGATCCGTGGCTGAGGCATGCGGCGGCTGGAACCGTGCAGATGCGCGTGGAAGTAGCAGTAGACCGACTCGCGCATTGCCGGTGACTGACAGTGGAGGCCGCTGGGCATGACGTGATGGCAAGTCCGATACATGTTTTTTCCCTTTCGGAGGGTGCCCCCCCACCCCCGCCACCCGATGGGGTGGTTTTGGCAACCTGTTGAATCGAAAATGGTTGCGGGCGCGGTTCTACCCCAAATCCCTTTGTTTTGAGGAGCTTGAATCGGCAAGCTCGTGAAAAGAAGGAGTTTGGAGTTCGAGCTGGTCGCGGGATTTCGAGGCCTTAATGTGGCACTGGATTAAGCATAACGAATTGCGAGAAAGGCTCGGCAAGGGAGGGTTTCTGGTAAGCGGTTGAAAGCAAATGGCTAGGAGAGTGATGGAAGAGTCAGGGGGATTGACAGTTGAAGAGATCTGAGCCTTATTCGTTATGCTCTTGATGAGGGGGACAAAGATTGCTCGAGCCGCTGCGATTTATCTGGAATGCAACTCGCGGTTACCGGCTGACACCATGGCGCAGCCCGTATCTGCGATGGAGAATCGAGACTTTTTCAGGTAAGAAGGCGGAGACGCTGACGGCGGGGAGCACCTTTGCTTTTGTGTGGGCTTCGCGGTGGGAGCTTTTGAGTTTTCTCATGTGGACGGGGCAGGTGGAGCGGGAGGCGCGGCGGAAGGACTGAAGCGGGGCACGATGTTGGCCGTCTATATGGATTGATGTGGGAGTTTTTCCGAAACAATCGCAGTCACTCATGCCGGGGTGCGGCACCTGAAAGAATGAGAATGGTGGGTGCCCCAAAAGCAACCGCGGATTCTTCACTTCGTTCAGGATGACAATTTCCACATTTTCTTCGGACCTCAGACACATCGCAATAACGCACAAGAAAATGATCAAGCCTATCCTCTTTGCTCCACCAGCCGTATGTCTTGTCTTGATGGCGGGCGTGGCGTTGTACGCGCAGCAGTTGCCGCCGGTTGAGCCGCCCAGGCCTCTGCCGGGCGCGGCTCCCAATGGGCAAACCGTGCAAGTGACTACAACCGAGGTGCTGGTGCCGACGCTGGTCGAGAAGAAAGACGGCGACGTGATCTACGGGCTCAAGGCGAGCGACTTTGTTGTGGAAGACGACGGGGTTCCGCAGAAGATTCGCGTGCAGGAGGAGATGGACACGGCGCCGGTGGCGTTGGTTGTGGCTGTGGAAGAGGGCGGAGCGAGCGTGCTGGAGTTCGACAAGCTGGCGCACCTTGGTCCGCTGCTCGACGAGTTTCTTGCCGAGCCAAAGAGCCGGGTTGCGCTGATCGGGTTTGATTCCGAGCCGCACCTGATCCAGGACTTTACTCATGCCGGCGACGAGATCAATAAAGAGTTGAGGCACCTTGAGCCGGGCGATGGGGGCGCGGCGATTCTGGACACGATTGCGTACGGCGTGAGCCTGCTGGAGCTCGAGCCGAAGGAGTATCGGAGGGTGCTGCTGGTGGTGAGCGAGAAGCGCGACCACGGCAGCAAACATACCAAGCCGGTGCAGTTGATCAAGAGCATTGGCGAATCGGACGTGCTGGTGCTTAGCGTTTCGTTTTCGCCGGCGCGGGCGGAGTTTCTGCACGATGCCGCCGACAATGGCGACGACCGCACGCTGAGCATGCTGTCGACGCTGGCCATGGCGGTAGAAGCCTTCAAGAAAAACGTGAGCAAAGAGATTGCAGGAATGAGCGGCGGCGAGTACACCACGTTCACCAACGATAAGAAGTTTGAGGCGCGGGTAGTGGAGGCGGCTTCGCATACGCGGAATAGATATCTGATTACGTTCAGTCCGTCGAACCCCAAGCCGGGGCTGCATACGATCACAGTGAAGACGGCGGTGGATTACGGGGCGCGGATTGTGGCGCGGGCGAATTACTGGGCGGAAGGACAATAGAGGGGGACGAGGAGCCCTGGGGGCGAATACGGTCGACGACTTATCTTTACTCGCTACGTGCCTGGAGTTGGGGATCGAGATTAGCGGTGGAAAGCCGACATTCCGTTACTAATCTGCCGTCGATGAGTGCCTCGGCGGAGATAACCGGCCAACCTTGCGAAACTCGTTGGTAAGGGGAGGCCCTGATCTGGCGCGGGGTTAAGAGGTATTCTATTATTCTTCAGCTGGGTTTCTTACCGTTCTGCGAGGTCAGCCCAGCTCGCAATATTGGACTCTCAATTAACTGCGCCAGACTGGAACTCATTTGAACTGAACATCGCGCCTCCAGGAGCCAGCCTGGGCTCAAAAGCCGCACCTGTAGCAGAGACCGTAACTCGAGCGACCGAGAGCTTTGGAAAGACCAATGGTTATGTCAACCAAGCTAGGGCATCATTGGCTGCGACGAACGCAATATTTTACACACCATCAGAACGGGAACTGATTGGCCGATTATGGCAATTATGCGGAAACCGGCAATCAAATGTGTTTTGCATTGGACTGAGTATTTGTCCAGGTCCCGAACACACTTCGATGCAGTTCAACCTTCTGTCTGGGAAGACAGAATTCAGGTCATTTCCCGGAGGCGCCGGCATTCTGGCTGGTCGTTAGCGTCTGCGCCTTCGCCAGCATTGAATCAAGCGCTGCGCGCGGATAGAGCCTGCCTCTGAGCACGACCGCCTGAATCGAATGCGTGTTATGAATGTCGGCGAGAGGGTCCCTGTTGAGTAAAACAAGATCGGCAGTCTTGCCAACCTCAATGGTTCCGCGGCGGTCTAGTTGCCCCATAAACTCAGCGGCATTTCGAGTGGCGGCCTGGAGTGCGGCAAGCGGAGATAATCCGGCATCGACCAGCAGCGCGAGCTCATCATGGAGGCCGAAGCCGGGAAAACATTGCGGATTCATGGTGTCAGTACCGGCGAGGATGGGAACGCCCGCCCGATACATGAGCCCGACAAGCCTCATGGATTCGTCAAATTGAAGCCTATTCAGTTTGACAATTGAGGCCCGAGGCTCGGGAGGAACGTTCTTGTAATAACCGGCATCCCATTTCGCTCGCACCTCACTGCTCAAATATTTCAATCGTGGGTCATTCGCGGGCAGCGGATCGTCGATCTGCGCCCGCAGCAGAGTAAGGGTGGGACATTGCCAGGTTCTATTTTTCACGAACAGCGCAAACAAGGACTGCGCGGTGGCGTCGTCAAAGGTTTCAACGACGCGCATGTTGAGGCGAATGATGCTTTTCCCTGTGTCGATCTTTTGCGCCATTGTCGCGCCCGGCGCCCGAAACAGCGCTTCTTGCCGCTGCCTCTCGGTATCGATTGACTTTTCTTCTTTTGAGCAGGCGTCAGCCAGGCGTGTCAGATGCTCAATGCTTTTCTGGCCGGCGTTGGATGCTTCTGCCGCGGTCACCGATTCCGGAACATGTCCTTCGAATGGAATCCCACACTTGTTAGCCTCGTCGGCAATCGCGAAGTAGGCATTGCGAGATAGCCTGCTATAGACCTTAATGAAGTCTGCGCCACGCTCCCGCTGTTGTCGCACTATTTCGCGCCCTTGAGCTTCACCTGTGACAACAATGGAATCGGGCCAGACGGGATTTGGACCATCGATGATGGGGCTGCCAAGGTAGATGGTCGGCGATGGATCTTCGTTGGAAGCCTGCGTAGCGCGCCACGCATGAGCGTCAGGCGGACCTGACATGTCGCGGACGCCGACAACTCCATTAGCCAGAAAAAGAAGGTGGCTCCAGGGAGCGCGGACGTCCGACGCGCCGTGTACATGCATATCCCATAAGCCAGGGATGAGAAACTTGCCTATGCCGTCGACGACTACGGCGTCTCTTGGGATATGTGTCTTTCTCCATGGACCAACTGCAACGATGCGATCGCCATCTGCGATCACCGTCATGTTGGGCTGGGGGCCGCGGCCAGTGGCGTCAATCACCGTCACGCGTTTGATCGCAAGCGATTGAGACCAGGAGCAGGCGCCGAAAAGGGTAAGCAGGAGAATCAGATGCAGGCCGCGGCCCGCGGGACATCGCGACAAAGGGTGTAAGCATTCGCACGTAAATTGCTGAGTGAGACAACAAGCGATTTGACGATTCATCGGTGCTTGGAATTATAGACAATCTTCTGTTTAACCCATGCCGGCGGACAATTCGTCAGCTTGCCGGGCATCCGGAGCGAGAAGCGGTCATGAGCAAAGCGATCTGGACCGCAAGAGCAGGCCAATGCACTCATTGATCGTGCCTTGTCGGCCCAGTTGGGAATAGATCCCCATAAACGCCGCAGGCTCCGGGAATTGCCAGGTAGGGGAAATCCGGGCTGGGGTGGAAGCAGAGGGACAATATGCCGCAATAAGTGTGGCATAATGTCCTTATGAGCCAGCCTGCCTATATTCCGGCATCTCCTCCACCTTTTACATTTGATTGGAAGGATATCGAGCGTGGTTTGCCGCTCTCAATGCTGGACGAGTTTTCGGCCTACTCGGGAATTACTGTCAAGCAACTGCTGGAAGTGGTGATTCCTCCTCGGACGCTGAAGCATCGCCGGGCGCGCAAGGAGCCATTGAGCGTGGAAGAATCGGACCGGCTGGCCCGCGTGGCCAAGATGTATGAGCTGGCGGTGAAGGTTTACGGGGACCGGGACGATGGCAGGGGATGGATGTTAGGGCCGAAACGGCGGTTTGACGAGAGAACACCGCTGACGATGTTACGCACCGAGAAGGGCGAAGAGGCTGTTGAAGAGTTTCTGATCCAGATCGACGAGGGAATGTTTGCTTAACGGTAAGCGTTGCAATCGGCGTCCAAAATGAGAACATTTTGGCGCATCAGCAATTACCCCGATCTGAGCGGAGCGGGCTCCAAACTCGCTTCAGCACGCTGGCATAACAAGGGAAAACTCATCGTTTACCTAGCGGAAAGTCCGGCGGGTGCAATGCTTGAGCGATTCGTCCACCTTCTCGACACTGAAGGACAGCTTCCTCGAACCTATGATCTGCTTCGGATCGAGGCATCGGAGGAGCTGGCGAGCAAAGACCTGCTGCCGCTTGCGGATGTCGATTGGAAAAATCGCCTGGATGTGACGCGGCAAATTGGCGAAGCTTGGCTTGTGTCGCGCGAAACACCGCTTGCCCGCGTACCGTCCGCAATCATGCCCCGCACCTGGAATGTTCTGTTGAACCCAGAGCATCCTGATGCAAAGAAGCTTGAAGTCGCAGAGGCGATAAGGGAACGCTTCGACGCACGGTTGTTCCGGTTTGGAGCGCACTGATGGCTGCAGGCGCCGGCTGCAGTGGCACAGGTTGCAGCGCGAGCGAACTACTAGTCGCATTGAGACAGCCGTTGCCGGGGCTATCCCTTCGCGGGCGTTCCGAGAAGGCTCTCTCTCACAGACTTCTCCGATGCGAGGCAGATTTTGACGGTCTCGAAGACGATGGTGGTTGCGTAGGTGACGGCGAGCCAGACAAACACCTCTTCAACAGGCAGCCCGGCCCAGGCGCCGATAAACAGGCCCATCATCTGGTTCTGCTGAAAACCCCACCAGCCGTAAGGAACAGCGAGCGTCGCCTCCCAGAACATGCTGATGAGCAGCATGATGAAGATGGTGAGGCTGAAGGCGCGCCAGTTGATGAGCCGGCGGGCGGAATCAAAGAGACTGGCGGAGGGAACCATGGCGCCCAGGACGAGGAATGTGAAGTAGGCGGGGAATCCCGCTGGGTCTTGCGAAAGGAATTTCTTGTAGAGGACTGCAACGGCGATGAGGGCGATGCCGGCGATGAGCGAGGCAGGGTGGAATTTGAGCAGGCGGCGAATCTGGCGGGATTCGCTGGCGTAGTCGGGGACGGCGTAGGCGGAGAGCCAGTACTCGTTGAACCAGAGGTACATGAGGAGCACGGCGACGAAGCCTGAGAAATAGAAGACATATTCTTCAATGGGAACGCTGCCGCCGACGACTGGAGTGTCGATGCCGAGGGTTGCGCCTTTGTTGATGAAGGTGAAGAAGCGCGAAGCGAAGAAAAAGTCGAGAGCGCAACCGAGCGGGCCGAGGATAAGGATAGTTCGCCAGAAGGCGCGTTTGGGGATGTCGACGCCTTCGGCGGGCATGAGCCACAGACCGATTGCCGCGATGGGAACGAGGAAGAGGAGAAGGCTGAATGTGTAGCCGTGGGGCGTGGGATCGGGGCCGGGAATGGAGATGGTGGCGGGGACGCGGACGGTGTGCAGAGTGATGCCCGCGGGGATGGCGACGAAGGCGAGCATGGCAATGACCAGCCATGCGCTTTGTTTCGGGCTGGGGGTATTGGGGCGCATCGATATCGAGCCTCAAGTGAAGTGCTGGGGAGATGGAAACGATTGTACGCGCAGGTCTCCGAACGGGGCAGGGGCTATGGTTCGTCTTCGCAGGACGATCGCGGGAAACGAATACCGGTCACGTAGTGGATTCGCCGCGCCCCTACAGGGCGCGCAATATGATCCTGAAGCTACCCCAGGGTTCCGGTTTCGCCCGCCGTTGCGAGCGAAACCTCCACCTTGGGCTAAATTCGACTCGTCCTTCCGGGACGGAAACCCGCCCGCAACGGGCAATTCTCAAAAAACGAATCTGGCGGGTTAACAAGATTGCCTTCATGCGATCGCCCTGTTCGTCTTCGCCGCAATTTCCCCTTATAGTGGGGTTCATGTTAATCTCACCTTAGACACTTGAGAAGTGGATCTGAGAAAAAGTAGGAGTAATTCACGCCGTGCTGGCGACTCAAAAGAAATCTGACCTGATACAACGCTTCCGCACCCACGATACCGACACCGGATCCCCCGAAGTCCAAATCGCGATTCTGAGTGAGCGTATTGGTGAGCTAACCGAGCATTTCAAGACCCACAAAAAGGATCACGCATCCCGGCGTGGGCTTTTGATGCTGGTGAGCAAGCGCCGCCGTTTGCTGGATTACCTGAAGTCGCACGATTCGGACCGCTACCGGGACGTGATCGGCAAACTCGGAATCCGCAAGTAAGCAGAAAGCCAACGTTGACCCGGAAGCGCCCAGACCGGATATTGGTCACGGCCCCTGCTCGCAAACCAAATTGGGGCCATGGTGTACCTGGCGGCTCACAAAGGCTGCCAGGGCTGGCGCAGGGGTGTTGCCAAAAGCGGGCTGAACGAACCGTGGAGATTCAATCCCGCCAGAGACATCCCTCAGGGGCTAAAGCCCAATTCCAATTTTCACTTTTGCCGGCACGACTAAACAGGCTGCGGGAAACCTCATTAAGTGGACTAAAGTTCCCGAAAAACCATTCCGCAGGGGTTAAAACCCCGACTCGTTTTATGCGGCTTATTGGCACGGATGAATCCGTGCCCTTTCAAAACAGCGGCTCCTATGGAGTTTTTCCGCAGCATGTAAAGTCGTGCCCTTTCAAAATGCCGGGCGCTGAAGCCTGTGCCTTTCAGACTGGCGTGACAATCCTTCAAATTTGCGCGTGCCGGACTGGGGTCCGGCGGTACAGCCGGTCTGGAGACCGGCGCTACAACCACGGCGGACGCCGGCGGTTCCTGCGCGCATTTCCCATACAAATTTCCCAAGCGAAAAAAATGAAACGAGGACACTATGTCTACGAAGCATGAAGTAGCCGTCGAGCTTGCCGGCGGCAAACGGCTGGTATTTGAAACCGGCCGGATGGCCAAGCAAGCCAGCGGCGCGGCCCTGGTGAGTACGGGCGAAACCGTCGTCCTGGCAACCGCAGTTGCATCACCCGACCCGAGAGAGGGTATCGATTTCTTCCCGCTCACGGTGGATTATCGCGAGTACACATACGCCGGCGGACGCATTCCGGGCGGATTTATCAAGCGCGAAGGCCGTCCCAGCGAGAAAGAGATTCTGACCTGTCGTCAAATCGATCGCCCCTTGCGGCCGTTGTTTCCCGATGGATTTCGCAATGAAACGCAGTTGATCGCGCTGGTGTTCTCGGCCGACAAGGAAAACGATCCTGACGTGATTGGCATCAACGGCGCCGCTTGCGCCGTGGCTCTGTCCGACATCCCATTCAACGCTACGGTTGGCGCGGTTCGCGTGGGCAGGGTGAACGGTGAGTTTGTGGTGAACCCCACTTATTCCGAGCGTGCATTGACTACGCTCAACATCATGGTGGTGGGCCATAAAGACGGCATCGTGATGATCGAGTCGGGCGCGAAAGAAGAGACCGAGGAAGTGATTCTGGCGGCAATCGAGTTTGCGCATGTCGAGATCAAGAAGATTGTGGGCGCGATCGATGAGCTGGTGGCGAAGGCCGGCAAGCCGAAGCGCGCGTTCACTGCGCCTGAAGTTGACGAGGTCTACTACAACGACCTGAAGGGCAGGATTGGCGACCGTTTGAAGGATGCGCTGGATACCAAGACGCATGGCAAGACGGAAAGCTATGCGCTGATCAAGCAGATCAAGGACGAACTGGCGGCATCGATTCCCGCCGAGGAAGCTGCCGACGGCAAGAAGAAGCTGGCTCATTATTATGAGCTGCTGCGGGAGCGGATCTTCCGCGAGCAGGTGACGAAGGAACGCATTCGCCCGGATCGGCGCGCCTTTGATGAGATTCGGCCGATCACGATTGAGACCGGGGTGCTGCCCCGGACGCATGGTTCGGCGCTATTTACGCGCGGTGAGACGCAGGCCCTGGTGACGGCAACGCTGGGCACCATGGACGATGGGCAGCGGCTGGAGAGTTACGAGGGCGAGCAGCGGAAGAATTTCATGCTGCATTACAATTTTCCGCCGTTCAGCGTGGGCGAAACCGGCCGCATGACGGGCGTTGGCCGCCGCGAAGTTGGTCACGGAGCTTTGGCGGAGCGCGCGATTACCGCGGTGCTGCCTGGGCCAGATGAGTCGCCGTATTCGATGCGTGTGGTGTCGGACATTCTGGAGTCGAACGGTTCTTCGTCGATGGCTTCAGTGTGCGGCGCAAGCCTGGCGTTGTTTGACTCGGGTATTCCGCTCAAGGGCGCGGTGGCCGGCGTTGCAATGGGCCTGGTGAAGGAGGGCGACGATTACGCCATTCTTACCGACATTGCCGGCGCAGAAGATCACTACGGCGACATGGACTTCAAGGTAGCCGGAACGCGCAAAGGAATTACGGCTCTGCAGATGGACATCAAGATCGGCGGGCTGACGCGCGAGATTCTTTCGCAAGCCATGGAGCAGGCGCGGCGCGGAAGGCTGTTCCTGCTGGACAAGATGGACGCGGCGCTCGATGGACCGCGGAAGGAGCGGTCGCAGTACGCGCCGCGGATTGAGACGCTGCAGATTCCTGTCGAGAAGATTCGCGACCTGATCGGCAAGGGTGGCGCGACGATTCGCGGGATTGTTGAGCAGACCGGCGCCAAGATCGATGTGGATGACAGCGGCAAGGTGAGCGTTGCATCGAGCGACGGCGAGGGCCTGAAGAAGGCGCTGGCGATGATCAACGATGTGACGGCTGTGCCGGAAATTGGCAAAACGTATCTGGGCAAAGTGGTTCGGCTGGCGGAGTTCGGCGCATTTGTCGAGATCTTCCCGGGCACGGATGGACTGCTGCACATCTCGGAGATCGCAGAGCATCGCGTGAAGGATGTGAAGGACGAACTGCGTGAGGGCGACCAGGTGATGGTGAAGGTGCTGGCTCTCGAAGGCAACCGCATCAAGCTGAGCCGCAAGGCGCTCATCAGGGAGCAGAAAGCGAAGCTGGCCCAGACCACTCCGGTTGAAGGCGGCGAAGGCGAGGCAGCGCCGCGCGAAGCGGCACCGCAGGCTCCGCGGCCGCGCCACGAATTCGATGAGCGCCAGCCGGTTTCGAATCAGAGCACGATCCTGATTGAGGGCGGCGATGACTTCGAAGAAGAGGGCGGAGAAGAGTTCGATGAGACAACCGAGCCTAACTTCAACCGCATCGACGGTGCGCCGGTCGTTGCGGGAAGTGCGGCACCTGCCGGTGGTGGTGGACGTCCCCAGCAGAACAACAACCGTCGCCGTCGCCGGCGGCGTCCGGGTGGGCGTCCGGGTGGCAATTAAGAATCGAACAATCTGAAAGAACAAAAGGCCCGGGCGATATGCTCGGGTCTTTTGCGTTGAGGCGGGGATCGGAGTGCCGGCATATCTCACAGCGCGTGCAATAAAGCAGGAAATGAGGCCGGGCGATCTCGTCGGCGGGTCTGGAGACCCACCGTACAGCCGGTCTTCCACCCCAGCGAATACAAATCATTCGCCGGGGGCCCCGGTCTGGAGACCGGCGCTACACTTTAAGGCCGCCCGTGAGAAATGCACACTAAAGCCCTGACCTGTCAGTCGTGCATTTTCAAAGAGGGCCTTATGCATTCGGTTTCAAGTACCCGCTGAATCGGAGCGGTTAAGGCTTAATTGGTAGCCGGTTCGCCATGTGGGTCAATGGAAGGGAAGGATCTCTGCCGGATGAGCGGTCCGGGGAGACTTGGCTCGGCGGTTCGGCCGGCGTTTTTATTCGCGTACATTCTGAGGTCGGCGGCGATGCGCAGCGATGCCGCATCGGAGGCGTCTTCAGGGAAGATCGCGATTCCCACACTGCCGCCGATGCGCACAGAATGGCCTTCGAGATCGAATGGCTGCTCAAGAAGCTCGATGAGGGAACTGCCGACCAGGCTTGCAATTTCACGCGAGGTGGGAGATTCGAGGATGATGGAAAATTCGTCGCCGCCGGTGCGCGCGACGGTGTCCGATCGGCGTACACGGCCGTCAAAAATCTGGCCTACTCGTTTCAAGAGCAGATCGCCTATGTGGTGGCCAACGGTGTCGTTCACCTGTTTGAAATGATCGAGATCGACCAGCAACAGCGCCGCGTGGGTACCGGAGCGGCGTGCGCGTTCGAGAGCGCCGACCAGCCGGTCTTCAAAGAGGCGGCGATTGGGCAGGCCGGTGAGCTCGTCGTGAAGCGCCAGGTGCTTGTTGTGCGCGATTTGATCTTCAAGCTGGAGCAGGATCATTCCCACGGCAACGACGTATTTGGGCAGGTTCCAGACTTCGCTCTCGACATGAACGCTGGGGTAGAGATACTGGAGCCCAGTTCCGACCACGAAGACCGATGCCCAGGCAAAGAAACCTGCAATGGTGATGAAAGCGCCGGTGGTGGTGCGTTTGTATTCTGCCCAGAAGTGAACGCCGCAGCCGAGATAGACGGTGAATAGAACTGCGTTGAGCGCAAGGTCGGAGCCATTCGGGCGATATTGAAAGACCAGGAGAAAAATCGACAGGGCGCTGTAGATTGTGATGAGGGCCCAGCGGAGCGGATGGGTGAAGCTGCGCGCGGTAATCAACGCGAGCGTAAGCGGTGCGGCACCGATAAGAGCCGCAGCCGGGACAAACATCCACGAGCCGGAGGGCGCCGCAACCGATAAGGCCAGATACAAGGTGTTGGCGGAGAGAAGCACAACCAGCATCACGCGGCTGGAAACCTTATCGCGGTAGGGCACGCAGGCCCACATAAAGATGAGTCCGGCCCAGACCAGGGAACCGTATCCGACCAGGGTCAACAGGTAATCAAGTAAGGTGTTTTGAGATTGATAGAGAAAGGCGGCGAAATGCAGATCGATGAGCAGCCATCCAGTGAGCCAGAGACCCGAAACCGTACTGCGGCCGCGGTAAGCCACCGAGGCAAAGGCACAAGTGAGCAGTGCCACCGCTGCAAGATCTGGCAGTTTAGTCCAATCCACCCGTCCCACTCCTGATCAATGCTGCTTCTATTTAGAATCGGCGAAGCGCGCCGAGTCTCCATAGTGTTTTCTGATGACTCCAAAATCGTTTGGGTAAACTTCAGTAACCGAATTGACCGTATCATGAGACGGGCCGGTGATGGCATGACTGTTTTGGGGAATAGGCGACTCTTTAGAGGGATGATTTCGACGAATCAAAAGGCGGTAAGGGATCGTTACCTTATTCTCATCAATTTCCGCGAGCCGGCTGAAGCCGATCCCGCTATTGCCGATGGAGATAGAGTGAGGCGTGCCCGTGTGAACGAATTCTCCGAGCACGTGCGATAGCCGATGATTTCGATCAAGAAGTATCTGGACTCAGACCATTTGCAAACCGACCCTGATCCGGAACCAGAGGGAACAGAGACGGTGCGCGCGGCTCTCTCTGCCTATGGCTCTGCGCTGGTGGAGATGGGCAACTGCAGTCTCGATGCATGTCCGGGGCTGGGCAGCGATTTGAAGGAACGTCTTGCCAATCTGAAGGCGGGTCTGGCTCTGACGATGGGCGCCAAAGCAATGGGCGCGACGGAAGCTAGAGTGAAGGAGGAGCTTGGAACGTGGGGACGGCAATCCGCGAAGCATTATCAGGGCAAAGCGCGCGAGGTGAAGGAACTGCTGCTGGTAATGGCGCGAACTGCGGAGTCGCTGGGAGCCAGAGACCAGCGCTGCGCTGGTCAGATTGAGAGTGTCACGACCCGTTTGAAGGAGATTGTGAGCCTTGAGGATCTGACCGAGATCCGCGCCTCGATTGAGAGAAGCGCGGTGGAGCTGAAGGGATCAATCGACCGGATGAACGAGGAAGGAAAAGCCGCGTTCGATGAACTGAAGACGGAAGTTTCGACGCTATCAGGCAAAGCTTGAGGAGGCTGAGAAGATTGCGTTCCGCGACGGACTGACCGGCCTGCGCAGCAGGCTGTGCGTTGAGACGCTGATCGAAGACCGGATTGCCGGCGGCGCAAAGTTTTGCGTAGCCATTGCCGATTTGAACGGCTTTAAGGCGGTGAACGACCAGCATGGGCATGTGGCCGGCGACGAGCTGCTCAAGCAATTTGCCGGAGAGCTTAAGTCCGCGTGCCGCTCGACGGATGCGATCGGGCGATGGGGCGGAGATGAGTTCATGCTTGTGTTCGACGGATCGCTTAAAGACGCCGAGCAACAGATTGAGCGAGTGCGCCGATGGGTGTGCGGAAACTATGAGCTGCGCGCGCCTTCGGGCCCGGTGAAGTTGCGTGTGGATGCGGCGATCGGGCTCGCGGAGCACAACCCAGGCGAATTGCTGAACGACCTGGTGGCGCGTGCCGATGAACGAATGTATGCGGACAAGAATCGAGCGCACAGGAGTGGGGCGGGGAGTGAAGCAGGCGGGCGGGAACAGGTGGCGGCGCGTTGAGTGTTGCGAAGCTGCTCGATCTGGGAAAACCACCAGGAATTTGCCAAGTGGCGATATTTTGGCTGCTTCCAAAAGTTGTTGATGACCGCGAGTGTGGGGTCGGCGGTTGCATTGGAGGTTGCTGGAGGATAACTTCTGAGTAGACGGTCACTCGCCCGGAACCAACGACATGGTTGCAATGCCAACGGTGTGCGTGAGATGGGATAGACTCTCACAGGAGAAGATATGAGACCCGGTGCCGCCCCAATCGGGGAGCAACTCGCAATACTGATCGCTGGACCCCCTGTGATGGCGTGCCTGCTTTGGCTAATGAGTCGCGGATGGGCAAACTCTGTTCAAGGTGGATCAGTAAGCGAGAGGACCAAGCACAGACAGAAGCTAGAGTTCTGGATAGTCCTCATCGCGATGTACGTCATTGGCATTTGCATGGCCCTTTACGCTTGGCTCACCTGACCGCGCCATTCGCTGGAGACTTAGATTAACCAACCCGGATTGTGTGCGCGAATTACCAGTTCCGGACGTATCGTGGCCTATCCGGAAGTAACCCGAAAGGCAACCGCAGATCCTTCGTCGCTGCGCTCCTCAGGATGACAACGCACAGGAGGAGGCACAAGAGATTCGGAAGTATTGTGGGCTATCTGGAAGTTATAAATCAGTAAACTTTGTGAATCCGCAGATCTTTGCCCGAAAACGGTTACAGCATAGAAAATCGGCAAACTCTTGCCTGCAAAGTCCGTATCTAAGATTTTTCAGTTTGGTTGATTCGAGGAAATTTAAACGCGGAAAGACTCTGCCCGGCCTGGCAAAGATGTTGTCGTGTTTGTACGGCGCGCGCGAATCGACTGCGAGGTTTCTGAGGGCCCGGAGACCGGCGCCTGCAGTTTCCGTGACCGCCATCACGACTGCGCATTCTTCCGCCCTAAATTGCACTCGATTTCCCGCGACTCATTTCTGCACTAAACCTCGCCCTATTTCTTCCTCTTTATCTTGAGTTCTTTCTTGGCAGGCGAGAAGGTGGAACTGCGCCCACTTTTAGCAACTGCTAACGGGACGGCGATGAGGCGGCGGGTAAAGATGAACAGCCCGGCCGCGATTACGAGGAAACGCTCATGAGGTTATTGATTGCCGAAGACGACAAGGCGCTGGCCCTGTTCCTGAGCAGGGGACTTGAGGCCGACGGGCACCGCATCCGGGTGGCTTACGACGGAGGCGCAGCCGTGGATGCGTTCCGTGAAGATTTGCCGGATCTCACGATTCTCGACCTCAACATGCCGGTGAAGGACGGTGAAACCGCGCTTGAGGAGATGCGCGCGCTGAATGCCGATTTGCCGGTGCTGGTGTTGACCGGCCGCCAGGAAGTGGATACGCGGGTGCGCTGCCTCGACCGGGGCGCGGACGACCTGATGGTGAAGCCCTTCAGCCTGCACGAACTGCGCGCACGGTGCAGGGCGTTGCTGCGGCGCAAGCGCGATGCCAAGCTTACGCTGCGCGCGGGCGACCTGGAGCTTGACCGGCTGGAACACAGCGCCAGGCGCGGGGGAGAACCGATTGTGCTGACCAACAAGGAATTCACGCTGCTGGAGCACCTGATGCTCAATCGCGGGCAATGCATCTCGCGAGTTGAACTGCTGGACTCGGTGTGGAACATGGAGCCGGCCCAGACCACGAACATTGTGGATGTGTACATCAACTATCTGCGCCGCAAGCTGAAGGACGCGCCGCCGGGGCTGTTGATTCGCACCGTACGTGGGCGCGGCTACCAAGTGCCTTCAGAGGCAGAACTGGCGGCGACGATTGCGCGGCCGGCAACTGCAAGCCGCAACGGCTCCATTCACCTCCGCCAACTAGGTATCGCACTTTTCATTCTTTTGACTTTTTAAGGAGACAATCTCATGCAGCCTTTTGCAGTACCTCTACCTCCGGCGGCGCCGCGCATCCGGCAACGCACAGCACTCGTCGCCAGTGCCGACCGCAGCTTTCGGCAGCGGCTGGCGCACACGCTCACCGGGCTGCGCTGGAATGTGCGCGAGGCCGAGGGCGGCGCCGAGGCATGGGCCGAAGCCGATGCCGCACCCTTCGAAGCCGTCATCGTCGATTCGTGGCTGCCCGATCTCGATCTGAATGAGTTCATCAAAGATTTTCGCGGCAGTTTTCCCAATGTGGACATCGTAACCGCCGATGGAACTGCTCTCACCGATGGGCCGCGCGGTCCCTACCGGCAGGAGCTTCTTTACGCGATGCGCCAGTGCCAGGACACGGACACCGCGGCATGGAACACGGCTCCTGAGCTGGCCGAGACTCCGCGAGCGGCGCAGGGCGCATTGATTTCGTCCTGGCCGGCGAAAGCGGATGTTTTGACGAACGAGCCCGCAAAGACTTTACAGGCTCTTGCCGCGCCATCGCTCGCGGAGCAGACCTCGAGCCGGGTTGAGTCAACCACACACCCGGAGCGTCAGCCGATTGTCGAGCGGCAGCCCACTGCTGAGCGACAGCCCATTGTCGAACGGCTGCCGGAGCTGGTTGGCAATGCGCCGTGCATGCTTGAGATCAGCCGGCGCGTACGGCTGGTGGCGCCGCGGATTACGCCGGTGCTGATCGAGGGTCCGACCGGCTCGGGCAAAGAGATTGTGGCGGAGGCCTTGCATCGGCTGTCAACGCGTTCGCGGAAGCCGTTTGTCGCCATCAACTGCGCGGCGATTCCAGAAGCGCTGCTTGAGGCCGAACTGTTTGGGCATACGCGCGGCGCATTTACCGGCGCGGTGCAGGGACGCATGGGGCGGATCGAAGCTGCGGACGGCGGGACGCTGTTTCTTGACGAGATTGGCGAGATGCCGCTGGCGCTGCAATCGAAGCTGCTGCGATTTGTGGAGTGCGGAGAGCTGCAACGGGTGGGCGACAACGAGACGGTGAAGGTGGATGTGCGGATTATCGCGGCAACCCACCGGCCGCTGGCCGAGCATGCGCAGGCAGGCACGTTCCGCTCCGATCTTTACTACCGGCTTGCGGTTTTTCTTATCCGCACGCCGGCGCTCTCTGAACATGCTCAGGATCTGCCGCTGCTTGTGGCCCATTTCATGCAGGAGCTGGGACGCCAGAGCCCGTTGAAGCGGATTGACGAGACGGCGATGGCCACGCTGGCGGCGCACGACTGGCCGGGGAATGTGCGCGAACTTGAGCACGTTCTCGAGCGGGGAGTGATTCTGGCCGGGGACTCGCCGGTGCTGACCGCGGCCGAGATCGATTTTGGACGGTTGATGAATTAGGCGGGCGGGCGCAGGAGCATCTTCGGTTAGAGCGTTCATGGGGTTGCAGACGATGCGCGAAGGAGGGTTCGAGAATGCAGGTTGAAACAATGCTGAGCGATCAGATTGCGCGCTTTCTCGATCTGTCGACGGCCGAGGCCAAACTGACCGCGGCCAACATGGCCAATATCGACACACCCGGTTACCGGACGGTTGGGATGGACTTTGAGGCCGAGATGCGCGAGGCGATGAGCGATGTGGCCGCGAGCAAGGGACCGAAACGGGTGCGGGTTACCGATGTGGACGGACTGGTCTCGCGGCCCGACGGCAACAATGTCTCGATGGATCGCGAGGGCCTGAATCTTGCCGAGGCGCAGTTGAGATTCAAAACCGGCGTGGCGCTGCTGCGCCAGGAGTATCAGCGCGTGATGGACGCGATTCATTCGGATGGGAAGTAACGCGTGGATCGTGGACCGTGGATCGTGATCACGACGCACGAATCACGAGTCACGAATTACGGACCACGAGCCAGGAGCTTGAACGATGAACCTGTTCGGGATGATGGACGCATCGGGCGAGGCCATGCAGGCGGAGCGGGTTCGCGCCGAGGTGGTGGCAGCCAATATGGCCAACGCCGAGACGACGCGGACGGCAACGGGCGGGCCATATCGTCGGCAGCACGTGGTGTTTGCGGCGGACAGCGGCGATACGAAGTTTCTCGATTCGATCAGCGGCGCAACGGGCGGCGCGAATGGCGGAATCTCGCCGGGAACGGGACTGGTCTCTTCGGGCGCCACCTTTTTGGATTCGACCCCTTCCGCCCTGGGATCGGCGGGGGGCGTCGCTGTGGCGCCGGGCGTGCACATTGCCGGGGTGGTTGAGGATCCTTCGCCGCCGCTGCGCCGCTACGATCCGGGGCATCCCGATGCGGGACCGGATGGTTACGTAGAATATCCCGACATCAACCCCATCAGCGAGATGGTTGACCTGATGGGAGCAACCCGCGCCTACGGGCTCAACAGCTCAGCCGTGCAGGCCGAGAAGGGCATGATCTCGTCGGCGCTGGAGATTGCGAAGTCGTAATGCGAACAGGTACCGAGAGCGCAAGGCTGCCCGAATAAGGAGGCACAATGCTACCGTCGATCGCTCCAATCAATACCGCGCTTACCGGACTGACCGGGCCGGCATCGGCTGCCGGCGGGTCGAGTCTGGCCACGAATATCTCACCAAATCTTTCACCGGGAATCGCTTCCACGCTCTCTCCAACACTCTCTCCAGGCGGCGCGAGCGGGCCGGCGGCTCCTTTCTCCGATCTGCTCACCGATGCGGTGGGCCAGGTGGATCAACTGGAGTCTCAGGCCCGCGCAGCCGTGTCCGGGCTGATGACGGGGAACGGCGTCGATGTTCATCAGGCGATGATCGCAACGCAGAAGGCGGACATGACCTTCGAAATGGCGCTGGCGGTTCGCAACAAGGCCGTGCAGGCCTATCAGCAGGTAATGGGGATGCAGTTTTAGAGGGCGGCAAGGAACCTGATCGGGCACGAAACGAATGGCACCTGGAGCACAACTCGAGAAGACCGCGCCGGCCATGCCGGGACAGCCGCAATGGGCGGATCGCGTGGCAGGCGGATGGGGACGGGCGCGGGCGATGTGGGCCCGGATGGCGCCGAGCGAGCGCCGCGGCGCGATGGTTGGCGGGCTACTGGTAGCGGCAATGATCGGGGCCGTTGTCTGGCTGATGGCGCGGCCGGACTGGCGCACTCTTTACACCGGCCTCGACCCTGACGATGCGCGGCAGATCGGGCAGATTCTGGCCGCAGCGCAGATCACCTACGACATGACGCCGGACGGAACCGGGATACGGGTTCCGGCGGCGATGCTCGACAAGGCGCGCCTGGCGGCCGCGGCCAAGGGCGGGGTGAAGAGCGGAAGGCTGGGCTTTGAGATTTTCGACAAACCAAACTGGGTGGGCTCGGAGTTTGACGAGCAGGTGAATTACCAGCGCGCGCTCGAGGGCGAGCTGGAGCATACGGTTGGCTCGCTCGCCGACATCGAGTCGGCGCGGGTGCACCTTGTAATGCCGCACGATTCGCTCTTTCGCGACGAAGAGCGGCCGGCCAAGGCCTCGGTGGTGATCAAGCTGCGGCATCTTTCGCTGGCCGACGGCGAGGCTGACGCGATCCGCAACCTGGTGGCCTCGGCGGTCGACGGGCTGACTCCCGATCATGTGGTTCTGGTGGATGCGGCGGGGCGGCTGCCGCTGGGGCCAAAGACCGCCGAAGCCATGGAATTGAGCCAGGAGCAGGCCCTCGAAGACAAGCTGGTGGCTACGCTCGAACCGGTAACGGGGGTGGGCAACGTGCGCGCCTCGGTGACGCTGAACTACGAGGACGCGGCAACGGATACGACGCAGGAGGTCTACGATCCCAATCAGACAGCGACGCTTTCGATGCAACGCACCGAGCAGAACACCGGCGGCGAGCCGGTGGCCGCCGGAGTTCCGGGGACGGCATCGAACGCGCCAAATACTCAGGCGTTGCCGGTCTATCCCAAGCAGACCACGACACCCCAGACATCGAAGAGCGAGTCGGGCACCTACGGGGTGTCGAAAACGGTAAAACATACGGTCGAGAATCCGGGTCGGATTCGCCGGCTTACGGCGGCCATTGTGGTGAATGACCGGATGATGCAGGCGGCAGCCAAGAACAAGCCCGCCCAATGGCAGCCGCGCACCGCCGACGAGCTGCGCAACCTGACCGCGCTGGCCCAGGCCGCGGTAGGGTTCGATCAGACGCGGGGCGACGCGCTGACGGTTCAGGATATTTCCTTCGACCAGAATCGCGCCGCGCCGCCGCCGGCGATACCGCAGCAGTTCTTGTCGGCGGCCGAGAATTCGCCGGTACTGGTCAAGTATCTGGCACTGCTGCTGGCGACATTCGTCATTCTCATGCTCGGCGTGCGGCCGGCGCTGAAGCATGTTGCATCGGCTCAATTGGGTGCAGGCAGGGGGAAACCGCGCGAGCTGGCCTCGGGTGAGACGGCTGCGAGCGCGCTGCCGTTATCCCCGGTCGAGGTCGATCCCGAACGCGTGCGATCGCAGGAAATCTTTAACCAGGTGACATCGCAGATGAAGCGCGAGCCGTCGCAGAGTTCGCGGCTGTTGCAGAGCTGGATTCATTCGGACTAACAGGATTCAAAAGGAAGCTCGAACGTGGCAGAGTCGAACGATACCAACGGTGCAGCACGGCGCAGGAACTCGGAGAATCTCTCCGGCATCCGCAAGGCCGCGGTCCTGCTGGTGGCGGTCGGGGAGGAACTGGCGAAGGAGATTCTGCGAGCGCTGCCGGAGACCGACGTGGAGAGGATCACCGAGGAGCTTGCCGACCTGCGCGGCGTTTCACCCGAGCTCTCGGCCGACGTGCTCGAGGAGTTCTGGGAGCTGCTGGAAACGCAGAGCTTCATGGTGCATGGCGGCATCGACTACGCCAGCCGGCTGCTGGTGGATTCATTCGGAAAGCAGCGCGCCGACGATCTGCTGATGCTGGTGCGCCGCTCGCAGGAGGCTGCGCAGGGCAACCTGGCGAAGCTGCAGCGCACCGACCCGCAGCAGCTGGGCAAGCTGCTCGACTCGGAACATCCGCAGACGATCGCGCTGGTGCTGGCCCATCTCGATCCGCGTAAGGCGTCGATGGTGCTGGCCAGCCTGAGCGAGGAACACAAAGTGGTGGCCGTCCAGCGGCTGGCCGAGATGCGCCAGTTCTCGCCGGAGATGGCGCAGAAGGTGGCGCACGTTTTGCATCGCCGGCTGGAGAGCGTGGGCGACGCGGCACGGAAGAGCTACTCGGGCTTCAAGGCCGTCGCCGACCTGCTGAACCGGCTCAACGCCGAAGAGTCCAAGAAGATTCTCGAGACCATCGAGGAGGGCCAGCCGGAACTGGCCCTGGGCATCCGCAACCTGATGTTCACGTTTGAAGACCTGATCACGGTTCCGGCGGCCACTATTCGCGAGATCGTGTCGGGCGTGGACAAGCGGCAACTGGCGCTGGCGCTGCGTGGGGCGAACGAGGAACTGCGGGCGCAGATCTTCAAGGCGATGAGCTCGCGCGCGGTGGAGATGTTGAAGGAAGACATGGAAGTTCTGGGCCCGGTGCGATCGCGCGAAGTGGCGCAGGCCCAGCAGGAGATTTTGAACCTGGCGCGCCGGCTCGAAGCCGAAGGCAAGGTGATTCTGAAACTCGAAACCGGCGACGAGATGCTGGCCTGACCTCGGCGACTTGAGTGGAGTGCGGGCGGATCGATGGGAACGAGTGGTGAACGGTGGACGGTGGGCGGTAAACGGTGGACGGTGAGCGGTGGACGGTGAGCGGTGGACGGTGAGTGGTGGGTGGAGAGGATCAGGAGAGACCGGTGAACCAGGTTGAGATCTTCGAGTACCCGCCCAGCTCATCGGATCACGCGACGCCGGAGTGGAGCGGTTACGGAGACACTGAAGGCGAGCCTGCGCCCGGGGCCGGAACGGCTGCGCACCTCAACAACCATGCCGATTGGGATAAGCGCCTGGCCGAAGAGGTGCGCAAGGCCTTCGATGCGGGGCGCGAACGCGGCCGCGAGGAAGCGCGGACGGCTGATAGTGAGGCACTGACCAATGCGCGCCGCCAGGAAGAGCGGCGCATGGCCGGCGTGGTGGAGAGTTTTACTGTTGCCCGGGACGGCTATCTGCGCGCGGCAGAAAGTGAAGTCGTGAAACTGGCGCTCGCGGTTGCAGCCCGCATCCTTCGTCGCGAGGCACAGATGGATCCGCTGCTGTTGACTGGCGCGGTTCGCGTGGCATTGGGGCAGCTTTCGGCAACCACCGAGGTCCGGCTGCGCGTGCCGGCAACGGATCTCGAACTGTGGCGCGAGGCAATCGCGTATGTGCCAAATCTTGCGGTGAAACCTGAGGTGCTGGCCGGGGAAGAGTTGCGGCTGGGCGACTGCGTGATCGAAAGCAATCTGGGAACGGTCGACCTTGGGATTCGTTCGCAGCTGGGCGAGATTGAGCGCGGATTTTTCGATCGCGCCGGCGGCGAAGTGCGCAGTGAAACTACGAAAGAGAAGCCGGCATCGCGGGAGGCGAGCGAATGACTGCGCTGCTGGGCCGTTATTTTTCAAGCCTGGAGCGTGGTCAGCCCTGGCGCTGGCGGGGCCGGGTTGTGGAGGTGGTGGGGCAGACCATTGAATCGACCGGGCCGATGGCTTCAGTGGGCGAGTGCTGCGAGATTATCGACCGCAAGGGCGGGCATCATCTTGCCGAGGTCATCGGCTTTCGCGGCACAAATGTGCTCTCGATGCCGCTCGAGGATATCGATGGGATTCGCTACGGAGATGAGGTCGCAGCTCTGAGCAGGAGCCCGGAGATCGAAGTGGGCCCGGCGCTTATGGGGCGAGTCCTGAATGCCATGGGGCACCCGATTGACGGAGGCGAGTGGCCGGCGATTACGCGCTCGATGACGCTCGACGGCGCCCTTCACTCGCCGCTCGAGCGGACGCCGATCCGGACGCCGCTCGGCACCGGCATTCGCGTGATCGACGCCATGCTGACGGTGGGCCGCGGGCAGCGCGTGGGCATCTTTGGCGGATCGGGCGTGGGAAAAAGCACGCTGATCGGTATGATGACTCGCAACACCGAAGCCGATGTGACGGTGGTAGGGCTGGTGGGCGAGCGGGGCCGAGAGGTAGGGGAGTTCCTCGAGGATGCATTGGGTGTGGAAGGGCGCGCGAAGTCGGTGGTGGTGGTATCGACGTCGGATGAATCGCCGCTGAAGCGAATGCGCGCGGCGCTGGCTGCGACCACCGTGGCCGAGTTTTTTGCCGAACAGGGCAAGAGCGTTCTGCTGGTGCTCGATTCATTGACGCGTTATGCCATGGCGGCGCGGGAAATTGGATTGGCGGCCGGCGAGCCGCCGACGGCCAAGGGTTATACGCCGTCGGTGTTCGCGCGGCTGGCGCGATTGATTGAGCGGGCCGGGCAGTTCCGCAAGGGATCGATTACCGCGTTTTACACGGTGTTGATGGAGGGTGACGATCAGCAGGATCCGCTGGTCGATGCGGTCAGGTCGCTGCTCGACGGGCACGTGGTGCTGTCTCGCGCGCTCGCGGCCGAAGGCTGGTATCCGCCCGTCGCGGTGATGGACTCGATCAGCCGGTTGATGGCGATTGTTGCCGGAGCGGAGCATCGCGAGCAGGCGGCGCTGGTGCGCAAGCTTGCGGCAATTGTCGCGCGATCGGAGGACCTGGTTCGCATTGGCGCGTACAAACCGGGCGTCGACGCGGAGCTCGATCGCGCGCTGGCGGCGCGGGGCGCGATGCGCGAGTTTATGATCCAGGACGCGCACGAGCATGTGGGTTTTGCCGATTGCCTGGGCCGGTTGGCGGCGCTGGCCGCCGAGATATAGGCGACGGGGGCGACGGGATCGATGGGATTGATGGGTTCGGGACGGCTGACGGAGCGCATTTTAGGCATTTCGGCAGATGGAAGAGGACGAGAGCCGGCGGGCATTGGACGTGGCGCTTGGCGAGCTGGCGCGGCTGGAACTCGCGTTGCGCGCGATCGAACAGAGAGAACGCGCCGGCCGCAGCCTGGTAGTTGCGAGCGCAAAGAGCGGAGAGATTGTCGACCGCATCGCCGGCATGGAGGAGTCTCGCAGCGCCGGCCGCGGGCGTGCGGCTCTGGCGGTACGAATTCGAGCCACGAAAGACGCAGTGGCAAGCCTGCGGCAGGATTACCTTAGCAAGCGAACCAGCCGGCTGCAGGCTGAAACGCTCGTGGAAACCGAGCGGGCGCGCGAAGCCCGAACCAATGTTCGACGCGGACAGCAGGCTCTCGACGATTGGTACCTTAACCGGCTGCGCTTCAAAGAGCGTGGGCGCAACGATGGTGGCCGCATTGAGCGTGGGCGCATCGATAAGGATAGGCGGTGAAATCTTTGGGCGAGGAATGCGCGCGGAAAGCGCGCAGACTCGAACGATTCGGAGATTACTTGAGAAGATTCCTACAATTGCTGGCGATTCATTCCTGATATGGAAAGCCTCTTCCCAATTCCTGACAGTCTTCTAACCCCTTCCACCCACCTTTGGCACAGTTTCTGCTCGTTTCTCTCGCGTGACGGTTGCCACAAGTTTCGAAATTGGCGTCGGGATGGCTCCAGGGCAGGGATTGAATGGAGCCCCTGGCGCAATTGGGTCATCGCGCCCGGCTGGTGCGTTTGGGACGGCTGCGGCGATTGGGGCTTCGGGGCGGGATTGGGCGAACGGGTCGATTCGGACCGGAACGCCGGGGCTCAATGGAAGTTCAACCTCGGGAAGTTCAACCTCGGCGGGGGTCGCCGCTCCTTCAAGTTTCCGCGCGAACTGGCAGCAGATGATCGCGACCCTCAACAACTCGGCTGACGAAGAAGCGCCTGCGTCGGCCGAAGCTGGTGGACAGAAAGCGGTCGCAACGGACCAGCCATCGGTTTCATCGCTATTGCAGGGGAGCTGGCCTCGCATCGATACGGCAAGCCAGACACTGGCGGAGACCTTCGAGGCGCCGAATACAAAGCCGGCGCAAGCATCAGCGGCTTTAGCTCATGCGGCGTCGTTCTCTGAAGAGGAGGCTGGTCCCGAGGCCGCGGACGAAGCGGATTCAAGCGCGGCTTCGGTTCGAGCGCTATCCGGACGCGCCAAATCGAGTCACGCCGATCGTCCGGCAACGGCAAAGACATCGCATTTGCCGGCCAGTCCGCCTTCACTCAACGATGCGGCGGCAACGATCGCGGCGCAGGCCCTTCAGGCCGTTCAACCGGCGATGCTTGTTAAGGCTGCTGCCGATGGCGGCTCGCACCTTCCTGTAGCAGATCAATCGAAGGCGAGTACGGACGCGCCTCCGGCGAATGCGTCTGCGAGCAAAGGGCCGCGGGTTTGGAGTCCAGAGGCGGCAAGACCGGCGCCAAACTCGAATCTATTCGTTGAGAATGACGACGCTCAGCCGCGGGAGGCGCAGGATTCTGTTTCTGACGGAAGCTCCGCATCGCACTCCGCCATCGCAAATCGTGCGCCGGAAGCGACGGTAGAGCCGCTGGCTGCGAGCGCAGTGAGTCCGGCGTCGAGCAGCCAGCCGGGTGCAGCATCGGTTGGCGTTTCTGTCGAAGTCCCGGCAGACGCATCAGCGGCATCTGCGCCCGATATCGGAGTCGTGAGTTCGGCTTCATCTGGTTCGGTTGCCGAGCTGGCCCGGTCACAGATTGCCGCGGGGCGCGCAGCTTCGGGCTCGCAAAGTACACGAGTCGACCACACCGGAGATTCTTTAGTGAACCCGGCCGCGGTCGAGATAATTCACAGTCAATTGAACGGTGCAACGGCGGGCTCGGCGGCAGTTCGTGACATGGCTTCAGCGCTGCCTGCGAATTCCGGTTCGGCGGCGGGGGTTCAGACTGGCCCAGGCAATTCAACTCAGGAGACATTCACAGCACTCGACGGCGCGGGCGACTCGATGCATCCGACGTGGATTCATGCCGGCCCGCATCAGGCCGAGGCGGGATTTGAAGATCCAGCGTTGGGGTGGGTTTCAGTACGCGCGGGAGTGAATGCGGGCGGCATCACGGCGGTGGTAGTGCCGGGTTCGGCCGACGCAACGCAGGCGCTGGGCGCGCACATGGCCGGTTTGCATGACTACCTCCGGGAGCAGCACAGCGCGGTCGCGACGTTGACCATGGCCACGGCGCAGAACTCGGGAAGCGACACGGGCCTGGGCCAGGGAACGCAACACGAAGGAATGCAGCAGGGCCACCGGCAATCGGGTGAGGACAGCCGGGGGAATGCGCAGGGAGTGAGCTCAGTCGCGCCCACTGCGCCTGCATCAGCGCATGCGGCACACGGCAGCAGCAGTGAGAGTCCGGCGATTCTTTCGGGATCTGGAGCGCGGTACATCTCGGTGATGGCCTGAACCTGGGCATTGCCTGGGCAGTTCGGCAGAAGAGCGGACACGGAAGAGTGCGGAGAGGGAAGCAAGCGGCCAGGGAAGCACGTGGGCAGGGGAGCAAACGGGCAGGGCAAGAGAACGGGGCAGACCGGCGGGTATTGATAAGGAGCAGGGAGGACAGCATGGCATCAGCGATCTTTCATCATGCGATGACAGCGGGGCAGACGGCGGCAGGGAATTCACTGACACCGTTCGATACTTCAACTTCGGGCACAAGTGCTGCCAGCGGGTCGAGCGACTCGGACCCGTCGGACGGCTCATCGACGATCTCGGCGAATGACTTTCTTACGCTGCTGGTGACCGAGATGCAGAATCAGGATCCGACCGCGGACACCGATCCCAACGAGTACATCAATCAGCTGGTGCAGGTGAACAGTTTGGAACAGTTGATTGACATCAACCAGACGTTGTCGGGCGATGCGAGCGGCGACGCGGGCTCAATCTCGTCGGGTGCTGCGATCAATCCGGCCGTGCCCGGCGGCGCCAATCCGGTGAGCGGGAATCAGGCGGCTGAGGCTGCGCCGGCAGCGGCTCCGGCCGCAGGCTCAAAGACTGCGCAGATTATGCAGGCGATGCACGTTGGCGGCGGGACTTCGCTGGGGTCGCTTGGCGCGCTGGGGAAAACCGGCATCGCGTCGGCTGGCTCCGCACATGCAGCCAGCAGCGCCACCAAGGCGCACGGCACGCTGATGCAGGGCAATCTCGGCCTGCAGAAGACGAATCCCGCGTCGAGACGCGTTGGCCATGCGCTGGCCGGGCGAACTCACGCTGCCGCGACACCAGCGGCGAACTGACATTCAACCGTCCCTCTTTTGGGCGCACCGATTTCGAGATTCAGCAGAAGGAGAACCATCATGGCAAGTTTCTTTATTCCGCTAACCGGGCTTCAGGCCGATTCAACGGCTCTGAACACCATCGCCAACGATCTGTCGAACATGAACACGACGGCATTCAAGGCGCAAACCACAAACTTCTCGAACCTGTTTTATCAGCAGGTGGGCGAGACCGGGTCGGGCGATCCGATCGCGGTAGGCGCGGGCACGCAAGTGTCGTCGAACTCGACCGATTTCTCGCAGGGGTCGTACAACACCAGCGGCATGAGCTCGTCGGATATGGCGATTGACGGTAACGGCTTCTTTATCGTGAAGGATACCGACGGCGCAACCGCCTACACGCGCAATGGCGGATTTTCGCAGAACACGAGTGGAAACCTGGTGACCGACAGCGGATCTCAGCTGATGGGCTATGCGGCGGTGAACGGGGTTGTGAATACGAGCGCGCCGCTGACGCCGATCAACGTGCCGCTGATGGGCCAGGTGCAGCTGCCGGCGGCGACGCAGAACATGAGCATGACGGCGAATCTCGACTCCGATTCAACTACCGCATTCCCGGCCACGGTTTCGGTTTACGATTCGCTGGGCGCGAGCCACAACGTGACCGTCACTTACACTGAGACGGCGCCGGGCACATGGACCTATTCGGCTGCGCTGCCGGCGGCGGACTTCGCCAACGGGGTTTCGACGCCGATTACCGGGACGATGAACTTTGACCCCAACGGCAACCTGATCAGCGTAGCGCAGGGCGCGAACCCGGCGCAGAATGTTGGCACTGCGGCCGGCGACATCGCGTCGATTCCGCTGAACTTCGCCAACCCGCTTACCGACGGCGCCACCAACCTGAACCTGAACTGGAACCTGCTGGGCGCGGGCGGCACGCCGACGATCAGCCAGGTGGATGAGGCTTCTGCGGTGTCTGGCACGACGGCCGACGGCAACGCGGCGGGCACGTGCACGGGATTCACCATCGGTTCCGATGGAACGGTGACGGCAACCTACACTAGCGGAACCGCGGTAGTCGGGCAGATTGCGCTGGCCAACATGACGAATCTGCAAGGGCTGAATCTGCAGGCCGATGGCGAGTTCCAGACCACGATCGCCAGCGGAACTGCGTCGGTTGGCGCTGCGGGGACGGGCGGATTAGGCGGCATTCAGGATTCGGCGCTCGAAGACTCGAACGTGAACATTTCGTCGGAGTTCAGCGACCTGATTATTGCGCAGCGCGGGTTTGAAGCCGACTCGAAGGCGGTAACGACGTTCGACCAGGTGGCGCAGGATACGATCAATATGATTCATTAAGGCAGCTGCTAGCTTCTAGCTCCTAGCTTCCAGCTTTGACGTGCGAGGGCGGGATTCCTTTGGAATCCCGCCCTCGCACTGTTTTCGCCGACCCGCTGGAAATGCGGGTTCGCCGCTTTCTACGCGCGCTTTGATGTGGGAGTACGCTGACTCGATTATGATCCTCGCAGAGCCGGCGCATGCCGGCGAATGCATTGGCAGGTTGCCGAGCCGCCTTTTCAGACGGCCGTTCCGAGGAGTTCAATGAATCGCGAATTAGCGTTGAAGATCGTGCTGGCGGTGGTGGGATTGCTCTTTATCGCTTTGGGCTATCCCATGGTGGTGTTCATCCGGCAAGAGCCTGCGCTTTCCATGATGATGAGCCTGTACGTCACACTGGGCGTCTTTCTCCTTCTGGCCATCCGCAATCCGTCGGCGAGCCGCAGCGTGATTGCGTTCACGGCATGGTCGAGTTTGGCTCATGCCGCGCTGATGGGCACCCAGGCATACCTCAACATGGTCCCACGTGGGGAACTGATCGGAGTAGCTGTTCTCCTGATCATCGGCATCGTCTTCATCGTGCTGGCGCCGCCGAAGCAGGTTACGGGGTGAGCGTCAAAGAAGAGCAGGGAACAAGAAAGCAGGGAATAGGGAACGGGGAATAGGGAGTAGAAAGACAAGGACTGAGGGACCAGGTCTGTAGCTGCCGGCTATTGCCTACCTGGCGACCGGCCACCGTTCACCGTCCACCGTTCACCGTCCACCGTCCACCGTCCACCGAGGTTCATCATGACCATCCCAACCCCCGCAACCGCAAACGTAAAACAGGCGGTGCCGTTTTTCGGAGTCAGCAACATGGAGGCTTCGCTGAAGTTCTATGTTGACGGGCTCGGGTTCAAGATGACGAACTATTGGATTCCCGATCAGGCCTCGGATTGCAGTGGCGCCAGGCCCGACGGCAGAATTCGCTGGTGCTGGCTTGAGCTTGGGAATGCGGCCATCATGCTTCAGGAGTTCTGGCCCGATCACCGCCCGAAGGAGCCGCTCGGAACCGGAGTGAATATCTGTTTCCAGTGCGAAGACGCGCTCCAGCTTTATCGCGAATTCAAATCGCGTGGAATTGAGACGCGGCAGCGTCCGTTCGTGGGAAACAATCTGTGGGTAGTCGGGCTGACCGACCCCGACGGATACCGCATGGAGTTCTCAAGCCCCGCCGATGCGCCGGAGGAGAGCGAGCTGGAGGGGGAGTGAACCGTGGACGGTGACCGGTGGAAAGTGAACGGTGCGCGGCGGGGTGGTGGGAGCGGGCGGGCGCTTCTAAGTCAGTAATAGATAAATGGGCTCAGGCCTTCGCGGCCCCCGGTGGTGCCCCTCCCTCACTGCCGATCTTTGCCATCTGATCCACAACGATGCGTCGTATCGTGTCCTCGAGCGGATGCTTCGGGTCAAGGGGTGCAGACAGGGAAGAATTGAGAGCGTCAAGTTTCTTCGCCAGTCCCTCGCCCAACTGCGCTGCGGTTCCGTCCGTCGCTTTATATTCAGCCAATTGGGGGTATTCCTTGTCTAGAAGTTTGCTTTCCTCACTCGCCTTGAACGCGTTGACTAGAACTGTGTTGTAAAGCTTCTCATGATCCCGCAATTCCTTTCGGACGAGGGTGCAATTCTGAAGCGTATCGCTGAAATAAGCTTTCCATGGGCCGTCATTCGTTCCACTGGGATGAACGGCGAACACAATTTCGAATACGTTGATTTTCATGTAGGCCATAGCCCGAAGCGACCCGCGGAGCTTGGCGTCCACCTGCCTTTCCTTCGGCAGGTTGTCGAATTCGGCGTCGTAGATTGCGAGTAATTCCGGGTTCGACACAAACTGCTTGTTGATTTCCAGCAGTAGCTTCTGTGCCTCAATTCTTACGGTGCGATCGGCCAGCGCGTTGCTGAGCGCACGGGTCTTGCGATAAATGCCGTAGGTTGCACCGACGGCAATCAACGACCCCACGAAGGCGAGGATACCGGGAAAGAACAGCAGGTCGTGCAAGGTGAAGGTATACCCGTCTGTTTTTCCGTCATCCTTCGCGAGATCCGTCGTCTTGTCGCTGCTCGACCCCTGTGGAGCCGGCGCACTCTTCTGGGATTGCGTTTGCAGCTCCGGCTGCGCTTTCAAATCCGGTGCGGCTTTGCCCGCTGGCGCCCCCTTGCTGGTCGGGGCCGATCCCGGCGCCTGCGCCTGGCCCGTTGATGCAAGGCCAACGAGCGGCGTCAGTAGGAATATGAAGAGAAGCTTGGCAACAGTCATTCGCAATCATGTTCAGGGAAGGTCCTACCAGAGTCAAGAGTTTTCGAGCCCCACCGACGCGCCGGAGGAAAGCGAGCTGGAGGGAGCGAACAGCGGACGGTGAACAGTCGACAGCGAACGGTGCGCAGCGGGGATTTGCTCGTTGATCGAGCGCCGTGTGTCGAGATTCGTGTTTTCCGGCTACCCGTTTTCTACGCGCGCCTTTATGTCCTGGTACGCGGCTTCGATCAGGCGGGTGAGGGAAGCGGAGTCGGTGGACGTTCCGGGGCGCAACTTTACGTGGCGCATTCGCTTGCCGGAGCCTTCAAGTATACGGTTCGGATCGGGCAGCGCCGCTCCGTGAAAAAAGCCTACGTTTACGTGCGATGTGAATACATTCACGTAGGCGAAGGGCGCATCGCCGAGACAGGCAACCGGACAGCCGTCATGGAGCGTCTCCCGCACCTCGTCCCCGCATCTTCGCATCACCTCAAACCAGTGATGCGCAATGTCTCCGAGGTCACCTGCATGCCGATTCATCCACGCATCGATGGCGGGGTCGCGGAGTTGGGTGTTGTTGAAGCGGAGGAGTTGGGAATTCATTGTGGCTACATTTTAGAGACAGGAGCCAAGGGAATTTGGGGGCGAGTCGGCCGTATCTCGTCCCACCCAAGCGGAGCTTGGATGGGACACCCTTGTCTGTGGTTGGTTTGCATCGTAAAACTTAGAATGGGCAGCTCGCCACGCCTGTATAGAATTGACCATCTAATTTTCCCTTGGCATCGATAAACTTCGGGCTGATGTGCCGGTGACGCTTGCATTGCGGCTGAAGGCAGAATGCGGAGGGAAAGAGATGTTTCACATACTCTGGTATTTGATTATCGGGCTGCTGGCGGGGCTGATCGGGAAATCGGTGATGCATGTGCACATGACCCTGGCCTGGACGATTATTCTTGGCGTCGTTGGATCGGTGCTCGGCGGCGGCGTGAGCCACATCTTTTTTCGCCCGAGGAACGAGCGTTACCATCCAGCCGGCCTGATTTTTTCGTCGCTGGGCGCCATCCTGATTCTCTACATCTGCCACCGGCTGAACCTGCATTTCCCGGCGTTCCCCAGGCGCTGAGATCGCCGTCGTCGGCATATTAAGAAACATCGCCGAAGAACAACCGCAGTCATGCATGCCGCGTTGCGGTACCCAGAGAGGATGAAAATTGGCGGCTCCGCAGAAGCGATGTGCGGGCGAGGACGCCCACACGACAGCCGGGCTGGAGCCCAGCGCTACATACGTCGCGAGGATGGGGCAGCACCCCAATGTTTCATCCATCGCGGGTCGGAGACGCTGGCGGCAAATCTAAAAAAGTCCGAGGCGGACAAATTCTTCGTGGACGGTTTGATAGCATTCGCACGAGGCGCGGGCGAGGCCTGCGCGATTCTGGACCGTTACCTGGCGGCGCGAATAGGAGATGAGTCCGGCGTCGCGCAGCACTCCGGCTGCGATGGTGACAGTGGATCGGCGCGTGCCCAGCATCATGGCGAGAAATTCGTGCGTGATGGTCAGATGATCGCTCTGCATGCGGTCGTGGCACATCAGCAGCCAGCGGGCGAGGCGCTGTTCGACTTCGTGCACCCGATTGCACGCGGCGGTCTGGGCGGTTTGGGTAAGCATTCCCTGAAAGAAGCGCATCAGGCGGCGACGCAGCTCGCTCGATGCCTCATATTGCTGGCGCAAAATTGTTGCCTTGACGCAGAAACCGTATCCGGGAATCTGGATGAAGCTTCGGCTGAGGGAGTGTCGAGTGCCGAGCACGGCGGGAATGCCCACAAAGCCGTCGCGCCCGGTGATGCCCACTTCGACGGTGACTCCGCTGGCCATGGTGGTGACGCTGGAACAGACGCCGCTTTCAAGGAAGTACACGGTATCGATGAGCTGACCGTGATCGTGGAGGGTTCGATTGGTCTTCAGGATTACCGGGGAAAGATGGGGCGCGAGCAGCTTGATATCGGTTTGCGGCAGCGAGGCCAAAACGCGGTTGTTATATTGCGGCAGAACTTTAGCCGGTTCCATGAGTCTCCTTTGCGCGGTAAAGCATAGAGCTTGCACCTGAACGCGCAAGAGGGCCGACCGGGACGCCGTATGGATCGAAGGGCGGGCTGGGTTCTAATAGAGGTGCGACGAAACCATACTAATCATGCACCCGGCACACACTGCAAGAGTTATTGTTCGATAAGCGACAGACGTGTGAAAAAATGGGGCGCTATTCTGACGATAACGCCGGAGGGCACGTGAGATACCATTCTCACCCACAGCCGCCAATTCTCAATTGGCTGCACTGGTTGTGGTTGAAAGTTGCCGACACGGCCGAAACAGACTAAAAGCCCAGCGATTCTACCTTCAAAGTTTTTTGCTCGCACAAAAACGCTGGCCTTTCTGTTTCAGCGAATCCGGTCCACCCGCAAAATGCGGTGGATGCGAAGTTGGACGCAAGCTCAAGCAGGAGCGTTGTCCAAGTGTAAGAAGATAGATTGGCCAGCGCGCAAAAGCGTTGAAGTAGCAAATACATAGGGATGTGCATGCCACAAACACTCGTTCTCTCCGTCGGCCTCGATCCGCAGTTATTGGGCACACGCGACCTGATCTTGCAATCTGCGGGTTATATTGTTGTTTCAACCTACTCGATGCGGGAGGCAGTCGATCGCTTTCGACAGGGCGATTTTGACCTTGTCCTCTTGTGTCAATCAATACCCGCGAAGGAAAGGGAACGGTTGACGCGCTGGATTCGAGCTTCGGGCTCGCGAATTCCGGTGGTTTCGGTTTCGGGGAATTTGTGCCCAGGCGATGTTGCCGGTGGTGTAACGGTGGGCAGCGATCGCCGTACATTGCTGTGGGGCATAAGGGAAGTGCTGATCAGTGAGGAAAGTTGCAGGGAAGAGAGTTGGAGGGCTGAGAGTCAAAGGCCGGAAAGCCGTTGGGCAGAGAGCCTTACGGCGGAGCAAAGTGCGGATCGGCTGACGATATTACCCGACAGAGAAGCGGTGATGAGGACAGTCGGGAAAATGCCGCCTCGCAGAGCTCATGAAGATCAGCGGAACTCCACCATCAGACATTTATCCCCTCTCGGCCGGACAGGTTGAAATGTTTCCCATGAACTTAATTGCCGAGGATTGCCGCCGGCCCGCTGGTTCGGATTCGAATGACAAGGGAGATCTGGCCGGATTTGGTCGTAGTAGTTTTTCAATGCCGAAGAAAAGGGGACCCGTTATGCCTGAGCCACACAGACAACCGAACGTGTTTGTAGTGGATGATGAGGAAGTGATTGCATTAAGCCTGGCGATGATTTTGCGGTACCACGGAGGTTTTCAGGCGAGATCGTTTACCAGGCCGCTGGAGGCTTTGGAGGCGGCACGAGTTGAAGCTCCCGACCTGCTGATTACCGATGTGGTGATGCCGAAGTTATCGGGGATCGAACTGGCGATCCAGATGCGGGAGCATTGCCCGGATTGCAAGGTGCTGCTGTTTTCAGGACAAGCCGCCACGTCTCATTTGCTCCAGGCTGCGCAGGCGAGGGGATACGATTTCGAGCTTCTGGCGAAACCTGTGAACCCGGCAGATCTGTTGGCGAAGATCCAGAATTTGACCCAACCCGCGGCGCGGCTGGAATCAATCGAGAAGTTTCAGGCGCGAGGCTAAACTCGCGCCCCGATGGGAAACAAATCCGACTGCTTGCAATTTGGGCTTCGTGGCATCCCACCCATCGAGCAAAGAACGCTCGATGGGTGGGGCAGCCCAATGTTTCATCCATCACGGGTCGGGGAGATGCCGGTGGCAGACTGGTACAAAACCCTGCTCGGCGAGTTTTTTCGGGGTCTGTAAATCCCTGACCTGCCAGTGGTGCCCTTTCAAGACTTGTGCGGCCCCTACGGGGCTGTGGTACGTTTTGTGCGGCCTACCCAGGACTAAATTCGTCGCCTCCCTCCGGGAGGCGAGTCCGCAATTCCTCAACTGCAGGATTGCCCTCGCGTTCGATTTGGCGGAGTGGCTCAGGTTGCTTTGGGTTTGATTTCAATGAAGACGCCGGTGGCGTTGGCCAGGCGGATTCGGTGGTCGTCGAGGATGGCGGCTTCGGCCCAGAATTTGCGGCCTTCGTGTTTGACGATGCGGCCTTCGATGCGGATGGGTGTTAAGGAAGGGACGGGGCGCAGATATTCGACGTGGAGCTCGCGGGTCATGGCCAGGGCGTTGCGGGCGCGGACGGATTTGCTCATGGCTTCGTCGAGCAGGGTAGCGATGATGCCGCCATGGAGGTAGCCGGGATGGCCCGAGAAATCGTCGGAAACCTGGGCGAGGCAAACGACGGAGAGGTCGGTGGCAAGCTGGAACTCGAGATGGAGGCCGGCGGGATTGGCGGGGCCGCATCCGAAACAGCGGTTCGAGGCCTGGTGGGCGAACGGGGTGAGGTGCTCATCCTTTTCGTCGGTAAGTTTGTGATGGGGGTCGTTCAAGCGGTCTCCGTGGGGTGTGCGTTGGGGCTGACGGTCTTAAACATTATTGCTTGATTTATGTACGGGATGAACAGGCTGCGGAAAAACTCATTCCCGCAGTGGTTAAAACCCCGCCTCCTTATTGCCCTTATTGGCACGACTGAAGTCGTGCCCTGACACTTCGTCCCTTTGAATTGAGTTTTTCCGCAACCTTTGAAGCCCGTCATAGGTGACGCTAAAGAGCGGGGCTAACATCCGCTACGCCTACGGCGCGGACAAGACTGAGGCGAAGACTTGGCGGTCGACGTTGCCGCCAGTGAGGACGACGCCGACGCGGCGATCGCGGAGCTGGTCTTTTTGCTGGAGTGCCGCGGCGAGAGAGGCTGCGCCGGCACCTTCGGCGAGGTTGTGGGTGTCGGTGTAGAGGGCGCGCATGGCGGAGGCGATTTCGGCCTCGGATACCTGGACGAATCGGGCGACGTTGGCGAGCATGACGTCGAGTGCGTCGGGGTGGGGGCGGCGGCAGGCAAGGCCGTCGGCGATGAGAGTGTTGGCGGGCGCCTCGACGACCTGACGCTGCTCGAAGCTGATAGCGGCGGCGGCGGCCTGGTCGGCGACGACGCCGACGATTTCGGTTGAGAGGCCGAGGGCGTTGCGGGCAGCGACCATTCCGCAGATGGATGAGCCCATGCCGACCGGCACGTATACGGTGTGAATGGGCGGAACGGACTCGAAGAATTCCATGGCATAGCCGGCGGTGCCGAGGACGAGCTGGGGATGGAAGGAATCGACGAACTCGAGTGAGCGCTCGGCGGCGAGGGTGCGGGCGTGTTCGAGGGAGGCCTGGAAGTCGTGACCGTGCTCGATGAGTTCGACTCCCTGGGCGAGCATGGCTGCGTTTTTCTCAGGGCTGTTGCCGAAGGGGACGACGATGACGGCTTTGAGCGAGAGGGCACGGGCAGCGAGGCCGACTCCCTGGCCGTGGTTGCCGCGAGTGGCGGCGATGACGCCGGTGAGGGAGGGGCGCTGGTCTTTGAGCCAGCTCAGGTAGATGAGGGCTCCGCGGAGCTTGAAGGCGCCGATGGGGGTGTGGTTCTCGTGCTTGACCCAGGCTTCAGTGCCAAGGCGCTGGTTGAGCAGCGGCCAGGTGTATTGCGGGGTGGGCGGCATGAAGCGGTAAACGAGGGCGCGGGCGGAGCGGATCTCGTCGCGAGTGGGGAGTTGCATGGGAATAGGATAAACGGGGTGGGGCCTAAAATGGGGATGAGGGGTTGGCGGGCTGCATTGAAGGTATCGCTTGCCGGCCCGGCCTTTCTGGGACCTGCCTTTGATTCTGAATCCAATTTATATTCGGCGTTTTGCTTTCGCGATTCTCGGAGTGGTTGTTGCACTGGGTGGGTGTCGGGCCAAGCCTGCTTTGACTGCTCAGCAGGAGGAAGGGAAGCGCGTGTATGAGGCGGGGTGCGCGCATTGTCATGAGGAGAACGATCTGAATCTGAAGAAGGTTCCTCCGGATTTGCATGGGCTGTTTGACAAGGCGAAGCTGCCGGACGGCGAGTCGGCGACCGATGCGAATGTGGAGCGGCTTTTGATGAACGGCAAGGGGATGATGCCGTCGTTTGCCTACCAGATGAGCAGGGAACAGATGATGGCGGTGATTGCCTATCTTCATGCGGGGATACGGAAGCAGTAGAGCCGGGGTTGAAACGAGTCGGTCAAGGTTTGTGGTATCCCAGGTCCCCAAGTGCGAGGGACCTGGGGAACCCCGAGGTCTTGCGTGGTTGAGAATGGTTGGCTGAGGTTCGTGGTATCCCACCCAAGCGGAGCTTGGATGGGGCACCCGCTGTTCGTGCAGGGTCAGCTTCCTTAAAGGCTAAAACTGGCAGTTCAATTGGTTGCATGGATTGGCGTTCGGTGTAATCTGCATCACGGTATACTGGGGTTGTTATGGCGACCGGAAAAACATTTTATCTTGAGACCTTCGGCTGCCAGATGAATGCGCACGACTCAGAGAAGGTGATTGGCACACTGCTGAACCAGGGATACGCGCAGGTCGAAACCGAAGAAGAGGCGGGGCTGATTTTGTACAACACCTGCTCGATCAGGGACAAGGCCGAGCAGAAGGTCTTCCACCGGCTCAACGATTACAAGGCACTTTACAAGAAGGGCAAACGGTTCGGGGTGCTGGGGTGCGTGGCACAGCAGGAGGGCGAAAAGATCTTCGAGCGGGCGCCGTACGTGTCGCTGGTGTCGGGGTCGGCGTCGTATCGCAAGCTGCCGGAGATGCTGACGCGGCTGGAGGCGGGCGAGAACCGGATTACGGGGCTGGACGACCGGCAGACCGAGGAGACCTTCGAGACGGAATTCACGGCGAGGCAGAATCCTTACCGGGGCTACATCACCATTATTGAGGGGTGCGACAAGTTCTGCTCGTATTGCGTGGTGCCGTATACGAGGGGTAAGGAGCGGAGCCGGACTTCGACTTCGGTTCTGGCCGAGGCAAGGCGGATCGCGGACCTGGGGTTTACCGAGATTCAGTTGCTGGGCCAGAACGTAAACAGCTATCGCGATCCGGAAGGAAAGATGAGCTTTGCCGAGCTTCTGGCAGGGGTGGGTCAGGTGGCGGGCATAAGACGGGTGCGGTTTACGACCAGCCACCCCAGGGACTTTACGCGGGACATTGTTGAGGCAATCGAGGCCTATCCGACTCTTTGCGACCACGTTCATTTGCCGGTGCAGTCGGGTTCGGCGCGGGTGCTGAAGATGATGGCGCGGGAGTACACGCCGGATTGGTACCTGGAGCGGATTTCGTGGATGAAGGCGGCGAAGAGGCCGATTTCGCTTTCGACGGATATTATTGTGGGATTTCCGGGCGAGACCGAGGACGATTTTATCGAGACGATGAACCTGCTGGCAAAAGTCGAGTATGATTGCGTTTTCGCATTCAAGTACTCGGCGCGGCCGAATACGCCGGCGCTGGTGATGATCGATTCAGTGGACGATTTGATGAAATCAAACAGGCTTCAAGTATTGCTTGACCGTCAGCGTGAAATACAAAGGGCTAACTATTCCAAACACATAGGGCAGGTAATGGAGGTAATGGTTGAGGGACTGAATCCGGCGCGCGGACAGGTTTCAGCACGCAGCAGCCAAAACAAGCCTGTCAATTTTGTTTCGAAAACGCCGATTGCGCCAGCGCCGGGCAGCTACCTGAATGTGAAGATAACCGGAGCGTTCCCGAACAGCTTGACAGGCGAGGCCGTCTAAAAGACAGGGACCAGGGATTAAGGGCGCGAAGAACGTGGTACGAAGTCGGCTGTGCGGCAAGGCGCATCGTAGATTGGACGGTGGAGAGGGGGAGCCATGGATGTGGAGGTAAGGATACGCGGGCTGATGCTGGATCCGGCAACGAATATGCCGATCGTGGTTCTCAAGGACATAGGGTCGGACGCGGTGATGCCGATCTGGGTGGGAATCTTCGAGGCTAACGCAATCGCGATTGAGATTGAGAAAATGGCTGCGCCGCGGCCCATGACCCATGACCTGACTCGAAACCTGATGCAACACCTGAATGGTGAACTGGAACGCATTGTAATTACAGAGATTAAAGACGACACGTTCTACGCAGTTTTATGGCTCAAGCAGGGCGGAGAGCGGATTGCGGTGGATGCGCGGCCGTCAGACGCGATTGCGCTGGCGCTGAGGTCCGATTGTCCGATCTACGTGGCAGAACACGTGATGGCAAGCGCGAAGCTGAATCCCAATGGCTCGGCCGAGGGACCGACGGCGGAACAGCTCCGCAACTGGCTAGAAGGACTGAACGATGAGGACCTGGGCCGGTACAAGATGTAGCCGATTCAGCCGTCAGGGCGGACTAATTCCTTCATCAACTAACCTAAGGCACGCTCTTTCCGACAGGGAGCCGGTCTGTGTTTGTCTGCGCCGATCTGCCAAGTGGTCAATAGAGTAAGGGGATTTTCCTCGTTGGACGCTTTCACGATACAGAATATCTGTTATCGGACATTCCGTTTGTCCGTATTCATTGCCTTGGGGTCCGCTTTCGTCCGCTTAAGTAAATCTTAGTTCAATTGTTAAGTAAGACCTGATACAACCGCTTAACAAGCTTCTTCTCAAACGAATACGCCAATTTGCCTACGCACCCACCGCTCCTAGCTCGCGCAGCGAATCCGATACCTCGTTGCTTAAGCGAGCGGCGCGCCACTATCTCGTACGCCTCCCTAGAGCGCCGGGGGCTCGGATCTTTATCCAGCCGGTTTCTCTTGAGCCATTCGTGCGGGAGTGATCGTAATCTCCAGAAATTCGGCCGAACTAGTTCTCCACCATGGCTCGTATTCTGATCCAACGCCCAAATCTGAGTTCGATGCCAAGGTAGCACTCGAAGAGATCCGTGGCTTTCTTAAAACCAAGGCTATTGAGCCAACGGTAAGGTCGTCCGGGGTCAGCCTCAGTTATGAAGCCTGGGAAGACGACCCCGAGTAACAAACTGCCCATTAAGTCCGTTCGCCGGTCTTAAAGGGCAGTTTGTGCCTGTTGGGTTGCTCTTTATTGCACGGTCTTAAGGAAAACGTCGTACATCAGGCGCCCATCCTTGGATCGTTGCGTCAGGTCGCAACCCACGCACCAGTTCTTGGTATCCGGTGTGTCATGTGCCTCGGGGTTGAGCACAGCGGAGTATTTGAACCGATTGCCGACCGCGTCAGTCTTGAATGCGCCGGTGTAGACGATGGAAAGCGAGTTAATACCCAACGACTCCAATGTGTGAAGCTCGCTGGGGTCTGATTGGCATGGGGAGTCCGGGTAGAGGTAGCAGTGCTTGTCGATCCACAGTTTGAGTTTCGGCCAGATTGCACTCCGGTTATCGATGATTCGATCGCCGCTCCCGCCTTGCGCCGGGTTGGTGTACCAACCGAGGGCCAGGAAGCCATTCGCATAGTGGTTGTTGGGGACGCCGCCGTCGCTGTGCGGGGTGAAGTTTCCAAAGAGCTGCTTGCCATCCTTTATGATACCGTCACCCGTGTCCAGTACCAGCCAGGCGTTGCCCGAGTCAGGTTTTGGCCACGACACCCTTTCATACTTCCCATTGCCGCGCACATCGAAGGTGACGTAGTGACCTGTAGTTGGGTCGGAGAACCGGAATCCTTTCCCTGTTGTGTCAATGACAATCGGTGAGTTATTCGGCTCCTCGTTCCATGTACAAGATTGATTGTTCCATACCCATTCGTTGTCGCCGCCGCCTCCGGATGGAGGATTCGAAGTAGGATTTGGACAATCGCTCGTCGGTAATTGTGGCAGCGTATATCCTGAACAGGTGTTAGTGTACGGAGAAGTGTAAGTCCACAACGGAGTAGGGCCGGTGAACGCGACGGAAATTCCCCCTCCTTGCCCATTGCTGCTGAAGCTGATACCGATCGAACCGCCGCAGACAAGGTAGCACGACTGGATCGCCATAGCACCCATCGCATTGGAGACTGCTGCAAGACCACCGTTGGCGGTTGAAGTGCTTCCCTGGTCGCTGGAACTCTCGACGTGCTTTGTGCCGGTTGGCGTCAGGGTACCAATTTCGCTTGGAGTTGTAGTCGAATATATTGGGAAACGACCGAACACGGGACCGGACCGTATGTGCTCGCCTGTCCTGTATAGGTGCAGGAACCTCCTTGCGAGGCACTAAAGACATGGTGAACGTGGGCAAGTTTGATTCCTACGATGCTTCCGGGCAGCCCACCGGACAGGTCGGGGCCAACGACGCCGCGGTGGGTTTTAGCTAGCCACACGCCTTGTATAAAGACCGCCGCATGGGGTCGCAATTGTCGGCGGGATTGACCGGCAAATGGATCCAGGAAAAACTCGATACGGTCACGGCTCGCGCTTACGCGGTCGACGCCGGCCTTCTTTACTCCCCCGGCAAGGAATTCGGGGAGGCGATGGAAGGAGTAAAAGCGGGTCTGACCGTGCGCAACCTCGGCTCTTCCCTGAAATTTGACCAGGAATCGTTCAACCTTCCCCCGAAGCGTGACCGCGGGTCTGTCCTGGACCGGCGTATGGCTCGGGGAATCGGTCACCATGGCCTTGGACGGCGAGCAGCCCAACGATGGGAAGCAATCGATCGGGGCGGGACTACCGAGCTCTCGACGCTTAGCTCCTCCTCCTGCGCATCTAGCGAGTTTTTTCACGGCCCGGCTTCGGGCCACCTTCTCGGATTGCTCGGCGGCGCGATTTGGGGAATCGGCACAGTCTTCAATCTCGTTGCCGCGAATTTCACAGGCGTGGCCATCTCCTATGCCATCGGCCAATCCGCCCCGATGGTGGCCGCGCTCTGGGGCGTGTTTGCCTGGAAGGAATTTCAAGGTGCGAAGCCGCAAGCCAAAACGTATCTTGCTCTGATGTTCCTCTTTTACCTGCTGGCCATTTTGCTTGTGGCAAAAGCCAACACGGCCACGTGACAAATTTTCTCGAAACCCGAGTAGAATGACCCCCGATAAACCTTCATGCGGAACCCGGCCCGGAGTGAAAAA